>CAWGPY010000002.1:0-628477 GCA_963824595.1 Vulcanimicrobiota bacterium | reverse complement strand
GGCCCATGTGCACGTCGGCGGGCGTTAGGAACGCGAGTCCACTGTGGCGATGCTGGTGGTTGTACCAGCGGGCAAAGCCGACCATGAAGGCTCGCGCCGCTTGCACCGACGGGAAGAACTGGGGGAACTCGGGTCGATACTTCAGCGTTTTGAACTGAGCTTCCGAATACGGGTTATCGTTGGAGACGTGCGGTCGCGAATGGCTCTTGGAGATGCCTAGATGAGCAAACGTGAGCGCGAGCGACTTGGCCTTCATCATCGCGCCGCCGTCGGCATGGACGTGCAGTTCTCCAGGCTGAACACCCTGCTCACGAGCCGCTTCGCGGAACAACTCTTTGGCAATCGCCGTCGATTCGGTCGTGGCGACCTCCCAGCCAACGATGAAGCGGCTAAAGACGTCCAGGACGAGGTAGAGGCTGAACCACGTCCACTTCGCGGGCCCAGGGAGTTTGGTCACATCCCAGCTCCACAGCTCGTTGGGCGCCGTTGTCACAAGCTCCGGTTTGACTCGCGCTGGGTGCGCAGCAATCGCGCGACGTTCTTTCACCTGGCCTTCGGCGCTTAGAATGCGGTAGATCGTCGATGCCGAGGCAAGATAACGACCTTCATCCAAAAGTGTCGCGACGATGGTTCGCGGCGCGCTGTTGCAAAAGCGGTCGGAGTTGCACAGCGTCAAGAGTACCGCGCGCTCGTCGGGCTTCAATGCATGGGGTTGCATTCCGCTGTGCACCAGCTGCAACGGCGCCGTTGCAGGCGACATCGCTTTCTTGCGCCAGCGATTCCACGTTGCGCGAGGAGTGCTGATGCTGCAGCATGCTCGGCGTTGAGAGATGCCGGCCTCGATGAGCGTGTCATCGTTTCTTCCGTGATGGCTCGGAGGGCGGCGCGGTCTCCTTGCTTCCGAGCTCCTGCAAGAGCGCCTGCATTTTTCCCTGGACCTCAACGATCTTCTCGAGTTGAACGTTGCGCTTGAGCAGCCGTTCGTTCTCGCGCCGAAGCCGTTGCAGTTCGCGCGCGTGCGGATCAGGTTTGGGGCCGCGCTTACGATCGAGAGCGGCTTTCCCACCGCTGTCGCGCTTTTGTCGCCAGAGGGCGATGTGCGAGCTGTAGATTCCCTCGCGGCGCAAGACCGCACCGCGGGCCTCAGGCGTTTTGGCCGTCTCGTAGTCGGCCAGGATCCGCAACTTCTGCTCGACGGTAAACCGCCGGCGTGTTGCCCGCCTCGAGGACGGAGAGTTCGTGGATATCGTCACGGAGAGAGACCTTTCTCCGCCCTTTGCACATTAAACTACGAAAGGGAGGTGGTCTCACCCAAGGCTGAAACTAAGGGGCTAGACTCCTGGACTCAGCCATAGCGAATAGCGCGCTCCTTCTGCGACCCTAACGATCCGCCAGCATGGAGTGCATTGCTGGCATCTGGACCATTCGACATAGAGTTTTTAATGACTTTTCGGTCACAGGCCTCGGGAAGCTCACTGGAACAGGCTCGCCCGTGGCGTCAAAACGTATCGGGCCGGCCCTCAAAGCGCGCCGCGAGGCCGAGGCCTTATCCCAGGCCGCCGTAGCCCGGCGGGCGGGCATTAGCTGCGATGCTGTCGCGGATCGAGCGCGACGAGCGCAGCGACCCCTACTTCAGCACGATCGCTAAGGTCGCGGCGGTCCTAGGGCTTTCGCTGGACGAGCTCGCGGCAGAAGCCGGACTGCCTTCCGTGCGCCGCGTGCGCTCTGCGGCCTCGGCGGAAGCCGTACGTTTTGATGAAGACCTGGCGACGGTTTCCAGGCATCGTCGAGGGCCCAAGATCGCCTTAACCGCGCTCGGGACCGAAAGTTCAGCTAGCAGCCTCTGGTCAGGGCTTTACCGTAGACCTAGTCGGATTGTCCAGGTTGTTGGGAAATAACGATCCCTCAAGAGTAGGCCCACCGCCATGTACGCGCCGTTCGGTACCAACGACTGAAGCAGAAACTTTGTCGGCTCACCGTCTAAATGTTCCCCATATCCAAAGTCGTCAAAGGGCAGCAGCACCGCTGCGAACTCGATGTTTGGCAACCGTGTTACGTCCGTCGCCTCGAAGACGAACTGGCCCTGAGTGTCCCGAACCTGGTAATAGTTTGGTACAATGCCAGCGCCTATTATATCGTGCCGCAGGCCAAGAAACAGATCGGCGTCCTGCAAGAAACAGGCCGCATCCATGAGCGCGCAAGCGACAAAACTCACGATGCGCTTTACTTCGATTCCGGAGAAAGGTCCGCCCAAAAGCTGACGGACTTCCTCAACCTCCGTCGCGCTTGTCGATCCCAGTCCGTCGCCCCCATTCCAATATCGATCGACGAGCCAAATTGCACACCGCTTCAGAAAGCCTTTGGCTACGGCATCGCTTCCGCTTTCGCTAAGGACTCTGATCGCCGAGACGACTCCGACCGCATATCGATCCGAAATCGGATGCGCAGCACCTTCCTCGTTTGAGACGACCTCTCGAAGCGCCGCAACAGCGTCTCCCCCCTTATCGACCTCGCCGAACGTATACGCCAGAGTTAGCGACTCGATCAGCCGTGCGCAGGTGACAGGGTACGTAACAAATGCGCCCGCCCCGCTCATGGCCGCGCCATGCCCCCGGGCTCTTCTCGAAGCGCTAAGTAAGCATTTGCAGTCACCCATGCTTGCGTGCCGATGGCGAATCATACTTCGGTAAGTAACGAGCCGAATGGCGCTCCCTCTTGCATTTCATAGAGCACTGCCCGCAGGACGCACAAAAGACAGTCCAGCGCAAGGTACGGCTCGCCCGATCGCTTTGCTGCGTCCATAAGGATTGAGGCTTCAATCGCCGTGATCGCGACGCGTTCTTCGGGCGTTCCTCCTGTCGTGAATCTGGTACGCGTGTGCTGTTCGATATCGCCGAACGCCAACTTGCGCGACAGAATGTCGCCGTAAAGCCGCAGGAACGAGCCGTCGCGCCGATGTTCTCGGCGCTATAAATCTGTTCGGGACCGTGTTTTTCGATCAACTCGACTAGGCTTTCCCGGTCCCAAAGTTCGAGAGTACGGTTAGGAAACGTATTCCTGACGTATTGACAGAAATCAGCGAAGTCGATCTGTGCCGTTCCTCGGAGCCTACCCGTCAGAACGAGAACCACAGTGCGTGGTAGCGACGCATCAATGTTCGGGTGCCCAAGCGTGCTTGTTAGAGCTTCCAGAAGTTGGCCTTTAATCGGGCGCCATTCTGCGGCGTGAGATGTCTCCCGCCTTGCTTTGGAACATCCACTGATGGCCTTCTGAACCGACGGCTCTTTTTGCGACGAAGTCCTTGCCGATTTCGTAATGCCGTGCAAAAAATGAATTTCCGAGAACCCGTCGGCCGCCAAGACGGCCATAAAAGGACTATCGAACTCGCGCTCGTCCGTGATGTTAGCGAGATAGCGTTCGATCAGTGTGCGCAGCACGCTTTTTCAACCATTCGGCCCGTTTTTCCAGTGCGATCCGTACACATTCGGGGTCCGTTCAGCTTCCTTCATTACTTGCCTCGCCCGCTCCAATTGCGAGGGGTGCACTATAAGCTTTAGGCCAGTCAACATGCCGTTTTCGTCGAACTCTAGATCCATGCGTCGCATCAGCTCGCGCATTTGTTCAATGGTGGGCACGCCTTGACCGACGTTTTGTACTGCGGTTCCGGCGGCCTCACACACTTCGTTGAGATGCGCAAAAAAGGCGCGCGATTGTAGCTCGATGTATTCGCGGGCAGTGTTATTGATGGCGACCGCGAGCGAGACAATGTCGGTCGTTCTCACAGCGTCGATGCTAATCGTAAACTGAACGCTGGCGACTTGCATCAGCTGGTCTAGTGGTTGCTCACCTCGGAGTTTCGGATCGGGCCGTCGTGTCGGTCATTAACGACATCAATCTCACCCAGTAGCCTATCTTCGCCGATTTTTGTGTACGGAATCATGGAAGAACCCCATGTAGGCGCGATCGTAGGCGGGGATGTTGGATATGGGCAACGGGGTCACCGGATATTTACCGCCTGACATGCACTTTATTGGCTCACGGTGCTGGCGCCGTTGGGCATAGTAAAGCCGCCAGCACGGCTACCAAGACTCTATGCATAGCCATTATAACACGCCGGCCGGAATGGCGCACCAGTTTCGAGCCCGCTCCACGGTTCACTCGTGATAGATATGACCACCGCGGCCCGGTGGATCGTCGCTCTTATCGATATGTTTAGAGAGTGGCGACCGGGCTATCCTTCGTCGCGACGCGTGGACCTCGGCCAGCCCCAACCGTGTAAATCGCTGCTCGCTTCGCAGATGCCCTCAACAGTTTTGGGATGGCCGTCAATCGCAAAAGCGGCACCCACTGTCAGGCCATTGTCTGCGCGCGACTCGAAAGTTGTTATAGAAAACGTCGCTGGGATCGAAGAGGCTCCGTTCTTCACGCATGCCGACTACCTGCGCAAACGGACCGAACCAGTGCAGCCATCGTCGAGCACTTCGGGCGGAGATGGGACCCGGGCAGTTGCAGGCGCCGGGTTTAGGGTGCAAAGCCCCTCATGGGGTCTTGCCTCAGAACCCCGTCTGCCGCAAAACCCGGAGCGCCCCCCTATTTTACGTAACTATTTCCGTGGCCTCGCGAGGTCAAGTAGGCTTAGAGGAGCGCCGCGGACTCATCTTTACGCGTGCACAAGGCATCCCTAAACTTAGGAAAAGGCCGCGCCGAGGGCCTTGCTAGGCTCTTTGGCGATGTGGCTATGGACACGACCAGCAGAGGCGCAAGGCGGACCTCCAAGGGATGCCCCCATGCACGATAATATGGGCCGATTTGGCGGGTTGTTCGCCGCCGTACTATCGAGGACGAGATCGCCGTCTACCATGTGGTCGGCCGGGCGATCACTGCCAGGGGTGCGAAGCATCGTCCTATGCCAGGAAGAAAGTCGTCTATCACCCCAGCAAGGCGAAGCTCGACGCCGCGACCTTCAGCAACTTTTCCGCAGTCAAACGCCTATAAGGCGGTCGCCGGTATGATAATAGCGGCGCTGGGCCGGATTCGCTGTCCCGGGTGCTGGCAGCTAACTAGTCTGGGCAGGATGTTTGGCGGCGCTGCTGATTTGGCTTGCTGGACTGAGCGCTGAATGGCAGCGGTCCCATTCGGCCGTATCGGCGCAGGCCGGGCGGCTACGAAAGCTCTTGAAGCGCTTTACAATCGGTTTCCTGATGGCGTCTGCGGCTTGCCTCATTTTAACCGTCTGGTTCGGCGTCACCGCCGCGACGGTTCGCCCTTTGCAGTTGATTCCGCATCATCCCTGGGACGTTGAATACGGTGACACGGACGGCTCAGGCAAAATCGCATTTACGTTATAGCTAGATCCGACAATACCACGAATGACACGATCACGTTTCAGGAATATAGCAAAGCGATGCTTGAGCCGAACCCGACAAGTATTGCCTTTCTCCAGAACCCGAACATTATTGAGCCCCTTAGAGATGAAAGTAAGACGACTAGCAAGCGGCGGCGGCGGTGCGGACATAGTTTCTGATCCGCATCGCCCTGAGGAGGCGACGTTTAACATTCTGGGGCCCATAGTCGCACGCCGGTGACCATTACGACACGTTTCGTACTGGTGATCAGATCGTTTATTATGACGCGCTAGTCTATGTAAAGCTGCTGCCCAGCGGCCTCCGTTTTTCGTACGAAGACTGCGAGATCGCCAGAATGATTCCGAATATGGAACTAATACCTGGAACGGGTCGTACCGTTCAACTCCCGCGTCAACTTTCCGAGACTCGTTGCAATAACTGAGGGCCTTCGCGGGAACCTGCGTATTTACGACGGGCCTTGTTTGAATATCGCGCGCGTATGGAACCGGGTCAAAACGAGACCGGCACCCCGCCTGGGCCCCCCGCCCCCTTCGGCCAGGTTGCCATTCGGTTGCCATACGGTGCCATTTCGGAGGTAATGCGACGGACTTCGACGGCATAGGGCGACATGAGCGATGGAACGGCAACCCTTACGCCACAAGACTAAACGTCATTCGGCGTCATAGAGCGTCACCCGACGTAACGACCGTCGAACGCTTTAGGAGTCCCCTGCTCTATCCAGTTTGAGCTACGGGCGCGCACGTGATTCTTCTTTATTTTATGCGGGTTTGCGCCGCATTGACCTGCGAGGACGATCGCCAGGAACCGCGGGCGGTCGCCATTCGGTTGCTGTGCGGATTCCGGAGCGAGCTTCCGACCGTCAATTCTGACCGGCCGCGCGACGCGCCTGCGCTGCCGCGATCGCATCCTCGATGCCTGCGACGGCCCGCTCTTGGGCACCAGCGACGACGTGCCCATACACATTCAAGGTCGTCGAGGCCACAGAGTGCCCGCGCAAGGCGGCGACCGTCCGAACGTCGTTACCGGCAACGAGCGCCTGAGTTGAGCTAAAGTGCCGGCAAGAATGCCGGGATATTCCCTTGGTCTTGATGCCGGCCGCGCGCGCTAAGGTCGCGAACGCCTCGGAGATCGCGTCGAGATCGACAATGCCTCCGAGTTCGTCAGCGAAGACGAAGCCCTGCTCGGCGTAGCGATCGCGATTACGCATCCTCTCCTCACGCTGAACGGCATCATGATGCCGGAGCGCCGCGACCGCCAGCCGGTTAAGCGGAACTGTGTCCCTGCCGCTCTTCGTTGCCTTGATAAAGCTATGCCCCGTGCGACCCTCGCCAATGGCCTGACGCACCACTGCGGCACCACGCTCAGCGTCGATCGCGTCCCAAGTTAATGCACCTATTTCGCCTCGACGCATTCCGGTCGCGCGCGCTAACGCGCGCTAAGACGAAGAACGTGTAAAGCTCGAAGCATTCGGCAGCAGCGAGGAACGCCGCTACTTGGTCCGTTGTTAGCGCGGCGCTGGCGACGGAGCGGCCTTCGGCGCAACCTCCATCTCCTTTCGCGCAACGTTACGCACAACGATTTCTTCGCGCTCGGCCCAGCCTAGCTTTCGATGCATGAGCTGACGAATGCGCGGCACTGTAGTCGGCCCTAGGGTGGCCCGTAGTGCTCCTTTTTTGGACAAAGTCGTATTTGGTCTTCTGGTATGCCTCTCATGGCGAATCTTTTCGATGCGGCGCTTCGCGTAGAGTTCGGCCAAGCGTGCCGGTTTTAGGTTTGACGCCACGATGCCGAGCACGAGGTGCATCCGCAGGTGCTCCTCATTGCGAAACCGTTTGACCAGCGAGCTCCGGCGCAACCGCCTTGATAAAACGTTCCGCGAGTTCGGCAGTCGTCACCTTTTCGGGGTCGAGATTGTCGCCGCGATCGTGTGCTTCGAGCGCCTTGCGTTCTGCGACCTCCGCCTCTTTGCGCCTACGATAGGTACCCATGCTCTTGCGGCAACGGCCACCCAGGCCAGTCGGTTCCAGGTCAACTAGAACGGCCCAATCGAGAGCGTCGTCAAGGCGCCGGGATATGCTTAGGCTTGGCGATGGGCGGTGGATTTGGCAAATGGACTGCGGGGAGCCGAGCTCCGGAAGCCCCGAGCGGCTGCGCTACCACGCGGTAATCGAATGGGACGGAACTGCGGCCACCGAGAGCCTCTCGGACGACAAAGCCCCCTGTAAATTTCTGTGCTACGTAGAGCCAGCCGCGCGTTTCGCCACCCGGCGTGAGAAAAACCTGATATCCGGCGTTGGCATTGATCGCTTGGGCGAAGGCGGCATCGAATCGCACGATGCTTTTGCCTGCAGTCAAGACAGCGGTGCCCGTATCCTCCAGCGACGCCCGCGTACTCTCCGATCCAAATGCGTTGCGCATGGTACTCCCCTCGCGCAGATTCGTCTTGAAGGCTGCCGCGGCAACGACTCCGTCAAAGAAAGCGTTCCCCTGGCTATCGAAATTTTCGATGGTGCCGTACGGGCTACTGGCCTCGAAGACAGAGCCGGGAATGTTGTCGTTCTCGGCGACGAGCGCCGGCGTGTTACCTGCTGCCGCGAAGTATCCCCCGATACCGTTTTGCGTAACGCCCTCTACGGCGGTCCCGTTAGGGGCTGCCTCAAAGAGGCCTGTAACACCTCCGCCCAGCGCTTCGATTGCCGGGCCGGCTCCCGATTGCGAGCCCTTTGCAAGGGCAAGGATCGCTGGAGCCACACTGCTCGACGTGGTCTCGGCGAGAAACGCCGTTCCCGTCGAGTTGTCCGCAGCGGCGATGAGTGCGTAGCCCGTTCCGTTGCTTTCGAACTCTCCGCCATACGAGAGTTGCGAGAACGAATAGATGCCTCCGATGCCCTTGCCGCGAGCCAGGATTGCGGCTTCCCCGTACGACCCCCGCTTTGGCTCGAGCGAAACGCCCTCGAGCGCCGCTCCAGTGCCGTGATTAGTCTCGCTCAAACAGGCGTCGCTCGTCTTACAGGGCGTCGGTTTGGCCCCCGGCGAGGTTTGAAATGAAGCGTCGCGCGAGCGCGCAGCGGCGGCTCCGAGTATGAGGACGATCGCCGCAAGGAGCACGAAGGTCGTCGTTCGCAAAATCATAGACGTCTCGCTCTCTTCGTATGCCGGGGTTATGCACCCCGTCTTTGATACACAAAGTTAAGCTGGGGTAGGTAGGGATTGGGCTTCGAGATAGAGGCCCTCGAACTCTGCCCGCGGTCGATAGCCGAGCGCCGAGTGCAAGCTCCGCTGGTTGTAGATGACCTCAAGATAACGTCCCATCGAACGAACGGCGTCGGCGATGTCGGCGTAATCACGAATCAGAACTTCCTCCTCTTTGAAGGTGCGCATGAAGCGTTCGCAGATCGCGTTGTCCGAGGGCGTCTGGGCGCGGCTCATGCTGACCCTCGATGCCATAGGCCCGCAGCACGCGGGCGTAGGTGAAATCGGCGACCCAGCTGATTGGGCGCCGTGGGCTTGACGCCGGACGCGAGGTTGGGATACGTCGCCAACCCGAGGCGGCGATACGGAAAGCCCCGCACTTTGCGGCGGCGATTGCAAAGGCCGTCTAGGCGCATGATGCGCAGGATCCGCTTCATATTAACGACCCAGCCGCGCCCGCGCAGCTCGCGGGTAATGTTCCGGTAGCCGTACGCCGGGAAGTCGAGACAATGCCGCGGATCTCGTCGCGCAAGGCTTGGTTCCGCTCGCCGACGGTGTCTCTTTGCCGATAGAGCTCTGCGCGCGAGAATCCAAAGAGCCTCGCGATCCTCGTGCCCGCAACTTGCCGACATAACTGCGTGCCATGACCATCAGCGCCGCCCGCCGGGTTATGAACCCAAAATCTGAGACAGTGAGTTCAGCTGGGGGCACCTCTGAAAGGAATGCCCATGGCTCGCGCCAAGTCGCCTTTAGGGGCTTCGGTGTGCTACCATGGGGCGAAGCGCCATCGGCAAAACGGGCTGAGCCGTGGATGCGTTTTGGAGGCGAGGAAAAGACGATTGAAGCTTGAGCATTTGACCGCCCGCGCATTCGGCATTACGGCGGCCGTTGCAATACTCGCCGGCTGCGGCGCAGGCTATCGGGCACCGCTATCGCCGTCAGGCGTCAATACGGCCGGCGGCCTGCCGAGCGCGGCAGTCGTGCCCCTGCGTTTCCACCCCAACCCCGGCCGGTCATGGATGTCCCCCGACGCAGCACAAACAAAAGACCTCCTCTACGTCTCCAACATTGATTCCGATACGGTCAACGTTTACTCATATCCCGGCGATAAGCGGTTGGGAACCCTGACGGCCGACTTTGACGGACCGGACGGCATCTGCGTGGATAAGCAAAACGACATTTGGGTTGTGAACAACCAAGGTGCGTCCCTCGTTGAGTATAAGCACGGCGGAAAGAGCCCAATCGCGACCCTTTCCGGTATCGCTCTCCCCATCGGCTGTTCCGTCGATCCGACGACCGGGGACCTTGCCGTCACGAGCTACGGCGTTGACTCTTCCGGAGGAGGCAGCGTTTCAATCTTTGCGCATGCCAAAGGCACCCCAAAGGTCTACACTGATTCTGAAATACCCCACTTCAATTTTTGTGGCTACGACCCCAAGGGCAACCTCTACGCCGATGGGACGGACGCCAGTCAAACCACGTTCCATTTCGCCGAGCTTCCCAAGGGCAAGAAGACGTTTAAGAATATCGCGCTCAAGGGGGGCGTCATTTACTACCCGGGAATGGTTCAGTGGGACGGTAAGTATGTAGCGGTCGGCGATCAGGAAGCCGGCGGGGCATCCAACGAGGATGCCATTTATCAGACCACGGGCGCGGGCGGAAAGATCGTGCACGAGACACCGCTCGACGCCGGCGGGCTCGAGGAAATTATTGGATTCTGGATTCAGGGCAGCACGCTTATCGGGCCAAATGCCCTGACCATATCCGGCGCCAACGACGTAGGGTTCTACAAATACCCGGCCGGAGGCAAGCCTACGAAGATACTCAAGAAGGGCTTCGCCGCGCCGCAGGGCTCGGCGATTAGCGAGTAGCCGAAACCCGGCGCAGCTTCGCTTTGACGCGAGCCGTCAGAGAGCAGGTCAGCCATGCGTAAGCGTTTCGTGAACCTCATCGGCCCGTGCCTGAGTGCAGCGGTCCTCGCCGCGTGCGGCTCGCCGGCCCCGATATCGGTCGCGCCGCACGTCACTGTGCCGGAATCCGTCGTCGCAGGCTCGGCGTCGCACCGAATCGCGTTCACCCACCTCTTCACCTTCGACGGCGCGGACGGCGCGGAGCCGCAAGCGGGCTTGACCGCCGTAAAGGGCGTGCTCTACGGCACGACGATCCGCGGTGGTGCGGGAAGAAACACGGGGACCGTCTTCAAGATCACCACGTCGGGCATGGAAACGGTGCTGCATAGCTTCGGCTCTTTCTATTACGACCCGGTGTACCCGGATGCGGGCTTAACCGACGTAAACGGCAAGCTGTACGGCACCACTGAAGGAGGCGGCGGAAACATCTCCGGAACGATCTTCAAGATAACCACTTCCGGCACGGAGAAGCAGATTTACAGCTTCCAGAGCGGGTCGGACGGCAGATATCCGACTGCCGATCTGGTCGCCGACAACGGCACGCTGTACGGCGTCACGTGGTCCGGCGGTATCCCGAGTTGCGGCGCAAGCGGAAGGGGCTGCGGAACGGTCTTCAGCGTCACCACCTCCGGCACGGAAACGGTGCTGCATCGCTTCGCCGCGGCTCCCGACGGTGCAGAGCCGCTGGGAGCGCTTCTCCCCGTGAACGGCACGCTGTACGGTACCACCGCGGCCGGTGGTACGGGCTCGTGCAACAGCATCGAAGGCGGATGCGGGACGGTCTTCACGATCGCTCCGTCCGGCGCAGAGACGGTGCTCTACAACTTCCAGGGCGGCGCGGACGGCGAATTCCCGCAGAGCGGCCTGATCGCCGTGAACGGTACGCTGTACGGCACGACGACCGACGGTGGCGGCTCCGGATGCGGCGGCTACGGGTGCGGCACCGTGTTCGAGATCGGCACCTCCGGCACGGAAACCGTGCTCCACACCTTCCAAAGCGGGACCGACGGCGCACTCCCGTATGCGGGCCTGATCGCGATGAACGGCACTCTGTATGGCACCACGTCGGAGGGCGGCGGTTCCGGGTGCGGCGGCTCCGGATGCGGGACCGTTTTTCAAATCAACGCGTCCGGCGCGGAAAGCGTGCTCTACAGCTTCAAAGGCAAGAGAGATGGCAGAATCCCGGAGGCGGGACTCGTTGCGCTCGATGGGAGGCTCTACGGTACGACGTCGCGGGGTGGCGGCGGTAACGCCTGCCGCCACGGATGCGGAACCGTCTTTGCGTTGACGCCTAACCCGGATAGTTCGCCGGATCGCTGAGCCAGCTCAGCGCGCTGAGGCTGGGAAGAAAGCAGTATTCTCCGCCGCGCGTCACGACGAAGCGGGGTACGCCATGCAACTGCCGCCGCAGCGGCCGATGCGGTATGCCGTAGGTGCCGCTCCCGTCGCCGGCGCCGGTGATCGGATCGCGCTCCGTCGAGCCTCCGCCGAAGAACGCGCTGGCGTTGATCCATTCCGACTGCACGAACTCGAACTGTCGCCCGAGATGGGCGCCGACGAACGCGAACATCAAACCGCGGTCCACTCCGTCGTCTTCCAGCTGCCCGTCCGGCAGCGGCGGCCCGTACGCCGTGCCGCGCCGGATCATCCGATGGATGCGCAGCACGCCGGCGATGTCCGCGTCGCGCGCGTTCACACGGCGAATGTGCGATCCGAGCGGGGTCGTATAGCCCAGCGCGTCGTCGCCTTTGAACAGAAACGCGTTGTTGCGCCGCCCATCGCCGCCGAGTGCGTGATCGTCGGCAGCGGGGCAGAGCGCCAGCGGCGCGCCGCTTCGCCAGCGCCCCATCATCTTTGCCGCGACCAGCTCTTCGTCCGCGGCGTCGCTCGCGTTCGCTCGCAGGTACTCGCGAAAGGTGCCCACCCGCTGATGCAGCTTTCGAAAGGCGACGTAGCTGCCGTTGCGGCCGAGCGCGTCCGGCTGCGGGATCGCGGGTGCGTCGCCCAGCTCGTCAGGGTAGCCCAGAACGAACTCACCCGCCTTGAGCGGGCGCTCGAGCGGATTGCTGCCCGGGATCCCGCTTCCCTCGATCGCCGGATGACTGATGCCGTCTTTGAAGCCGAACGGCTCGCGTTCGTTGGGAAGCACGTGGCAGTCTTGACGCCACATCGCCGTCACTCCGGCGAAGCGTTCGTAGGCCGCGCGCGCCCGCGCGAGCGCCGCATCGAGTTGCGGCTGATCGGGCGAAATCGCGGTGAGCACCACGTGCACGTCGCTCGACCCCAACGGCCGCTCCCAGTGCTCCGGACTGCTCTCCCCGATGTCGCCAAGGCTCTCCGCCCGCGCCGCCATCCCCTGCTTGAACGGCGTCGAAAAACTGTCGAGCGATTCGGCGCGAAGGCCGAGCGCTTTGAGGCCGGCATAACTGAGCGAGGCGCTCACCCACGTGTCGCTCGCGGGGCTCTCGCCGTGCGCGGACGAGGCGACGACGTTGCGCAATCGCCCCATCAGTTCGCGCCCCGCGGCGGCTTCGTCAATGCGTAGGATGATATACGCCGCCTGAAACGGCGTCGGACGCGGTCGCAGCACGCCGCTTTGGATGTCGTGCAGCTCCAGGGCGGGCGAGCTCACTTCGTGGCCAGGTTGCGCCAGAAGTGCTGCAGGCTTTCGTCCCCGCCGAACAACGTCGTAAAGATCGTGGAGTCCGCCAGCAGCACGTCGCCGGCGCGCTCGCCCGACGGCGGCATCCACAAGAACATATTGAACTCGCGGTTTCCCGCCTCCGTGAACGGGTGGGGCTTGGAGAGGTCTACCGGCTGCCGCGCCAAGACGTGGATGTCTTTGGAATTTTCGTCGGTCAGTGCGTAATGCGGCAAGTGCATGTGGAAGACGAACGTCTTCACGTTCTCCAGCCAGCCGCGGCGGTCCAGGTCGTTGACCGTCGAGAGCGCGACCATCTCCGTGGTTCCGGGAGTCGTCGCGGGCCGCAGCCCATATCGGTTCTCCACCGGAACGCCCAAGCCGCGCATCAGCGAACGCGTGTACTGACCGAAGCGCTGCTGGCGCGGCACCAGCGGGTCGCCGTGATGGAAGTACTCCATGTTGCGCACCTTCGGGTCGCTGGAGACGCCGACGTCGTGGTGCGGACCGAGGATGAGGCACGTGCCCTCGCGCTTGAGAAACTCTCTGAGCGCGGCGATCTCTTCCGGCGCCGCCTCCTGCTCGGTCACCATATGGTCCAGGCCGAACACCATCAGCGTGTCGGTATCGGCGAGAATCCGCTCGTCAATCGGCAGCTTCTGCCCGGCCTGATCCACGCGCTGATACACGGCGACGGGATGTCCGGTGACCTCGCCCACCAGCGTTTGAAAGTTCACGAGCGAGAGATGGAAGAGCTCGAGCGTTCCGGATATTCCCTGTAGGAACATCCGGTGCGAGTACGGCTCCGTTTCGTACGCCGGCCACGCCACGCGGCGAACCTCGGTCATCGTCGAGAAGCGATTGTCGAGCTCGGTGACGTCGGCATTCGCCTCCCAGGGATAGCTCCACGTCCAATAGACGCTGAAGCGCCGCTTCCCCGGTTCGTATTTTCGCGGAATCTGAAGTTGGTTGTAGGTTCGCCCGACGGCCGCCATCGCTGCCTCCTATTGCATCTGATCGAGCATGTCGCCGAGAGCTCTTTTGATGCGAAGTGCTTTTTTGATCTCGTCGGCGCTGACGTACGGATACTCGCCGTACTCCATGAAGCTGGGGCGGTGATGGTCGCGAACGAACTTCACGAAGGCGGGAACGTTCGTCTTCCAGTCCTCCGGGAAGCCTTCCAGGTTTTCGAAGACGGTGTTCAGCCCCAGGGTCGTAAAAAGGGCGACCGCATCGTCGGTGTACTTGTCGAAGTCGGTGTCGAAGATACCCTGGTACATGAAATACTTGTCCTTGCCGATATCGAACAAGACCCACTTGAGATAGTGAAGCTTGAGCGGCGCCAATATGGTCGGCGCCGTCGGCAGCGTGGATTCGATCGTCTTCGCGTATTCGTAGAACGCCGATTCGCGGCCCGGCTTGACCTTCGCGATGATCGTAAAACCGTAGTTGGCCGGAGTTCGCGGGAAAACGGGGCCGTAGTTGCCCTCTACGCGCTCGAAATATCCTTCCTTGGGGATGGCCATTGCGGCCGGCTTCGACCAGTCGTGTTGGGGCTCGCTCATTCGTGATTTCTCCTTTTCAGCAGGGAGGGCGGCAGGCAAACCGCGGCGAGCGTTAGGATAGCGGTTGCATCATGTTGGCCGTCCCCGCACTCTTCGCAGCGCTGGCCACCGAGTCCCCGGCGCCGGTTCCGCAGGCGAGCCCGGCGCCCGCTGTAAGCAGCGGACGGCGCGACCCATGCGGCGGCCCGCAAGAACTGCTCAAGAAATACCTCGCCGCTTCGCCCTGCGTCTTCGTCGCGGGCCAGGCGAGCATTCAAGCCACCTACGCAACGAGCAGCATTCCGTCCGACGTGGTTCTCGATTTGGGTGAGTCGAGCGAACGCGCGCGAGCGGACCGGTCGGCAATCGGCTATCCGGGAGCCGTCGTCAACGTCGGCATATCCCACAATGCGCAGATAACGATTCTCCCGCCGTCCTTCTCGCGGCTGTCGAGCGCCACGCGCGGAACGCTGGCCGCGGGCACTACCGACATGCAATTCTGGTACAAGCAGCTCGTGTACGTCGATTCGGCGCGCGGAATCCTCGGCGGCGTGCTGCTCGCCTACGAGGCGCCGACCGGATCGCCGGGCCTGGCGGCGCCCGGGCCGGCCTACACGATCAATCCGCTGCTCAACGTCGCCACGAATCGCGCGCGATCGATGGGCGTGAGCCTTGCGTTCCCGGTATCGAACTTCGCCACGGTCACATCCGCGCGAACCACGCGCGGCTGGAGTTTCGTTCCGCAGGCGGTTCCCTTTTGGCGCTCGCCCGGCGGCACGCTGCTCGCGCTCGTCGTGTCGCACGACTTCACGACCAACGCCACGCCGCTGCTGCTCAACACCGCACAGCTCGTCACCCGGCAGTTTCAGATCCAGGCGACGTACGGCGGCGTCAACTCGGTCGTTGACGTCGCGAATCCGCTCGCGGGCGTAGCGCGGGCCCAGGGAACGTCGTACTCACGCACCCTCACGATCGGAGGCAGCTACATGTTTGGAACCAGCGAGCTATGACGGCCCGCGACGTGGACCTCCTCGTCATCGGCGCGGGCCCGGCGGGCACGGCCGCGGCGTTGCGCGGCGCCGATCTCGGCGCGACGACGGCGCTGGTCACCCGGGGCGCATTCGGTGGGATGGCCGCCAACGACGGCCCCATTCCCGTGCGTACGCTCGCGCACGCCGCGCGTCTCGTCCGCGAAGCGCGGCAGCTCGGCCGCTACGGCATCTCGACGGGCGAGGTCGCGCTCGATTATCGGGCACTGCTCGCACGTGCCGGCGAAGTGGTTGCCGAAGCCGCGGGGCACTCCACGCTGCGGCCGCAAATCGATCGCGCCGGCGTGACCGTCTACGAGCGCGCCGGAACGGCGCATTTCGTGGACGCGCATACCGTCGCCGGCGAACGCTCTCCCACGTTCCGCGCACGCAAGGTCGTGATTTGCGCCGGCGGGATCAGCCGAAAGCTCGACATCCCGGGATGGGAGCTGACGGTAACGCCGGGCGACGCTTTCGGCCTGACCGCGGTTCCGAAGTCGGCAATCGTCATCGGTGCCGGCGCGACGGGAGCGCAGGTCGCCTCGATCTTCAACGCGTTCGGCACGCGAATCGAGCTCTTTCAGACCGGGCCGCGCATCGTTCCGACCGAAGACGAAGACGTTTCCCGCGCGGTCGCGGCGGCGTTCCGCGACGACGGCATCGCGGTCCGCGAAGACTTCGGCAGCATCGTTCGATTCGAACGTTCGCCTGCAGGCGTGAGGATGACGTTTCGCAAGGACGGAATCGAAGCGAGCGCCGACGCCGAGCTGGCGGTCTCGGCCGTCGGCTGGGTGGCCGACGTCGCGGGCTTGCAACTCGCCCACGCCGGCGTCGAAACCAACGACCGAGGCTCCGTTCGCGTGGACGAGTATCTGCGCACTTCCAATGCCGACGTCTTCGCGGCGGGCGACATCATCGGGCGAGCGATGCTCGTACCGCAGGGCGTCCGCGACGGATTCATCGCCGGGAACAACGCCGCTGGCGCAACGGCGCTTCGCGTTCCCGACGACGTCGAGCCGATCGGAAGCTTCACCGACCCGGAATACGCAAAAGTCGGGTTGACGGAGAACGAGGCGCGCGAGGCGCACTCCGTCGTCGTAGCCCGCGCGCTCTATGCCGAAACGACGCGCCCGGTCATCGACGGCCGAACGCGGGGCTTTTGCAAGCTCGTTGCCGACCGGGACACTCGCCGAATCCTCGGCTGCCACGTGGTCGGCGAGCGAGCGGTCGAGGTCGCTCAGATGGCCGCGATCGCGATGACCGCCGGCATGAAGCTCGACGACCTCGCGCCCATCCCGCTCTCGTTTCCAACCTACGCCAACGTCCTCGGGCGCGCGGCGCTGCGCGCCGTTCGCGAACTCCGGGCGGGCGCGCCGTAGCCGCTAGGAGGGCGGCGCCGCGGCCGAGGGTTTGGGCGGACCGTTGATCGGTATCAGATCCATCGTAACGGTGTCGAGCCGGTACGAACCCGCGCCGACGTAGCTGTTGGGCTGCGCGCAGACGACGCTGTTTTGCGGGCCGTACACGACTACGAGACCCGCGGCGCCGCACTGCGTCTGCGTGAGCTGGTACGTCGTCAGGAACGTCGCACCGGGGGTGCCGGCCTGGACCTCATACGAGTTATACGTCACGTCGTCGTCTTCGTCGACGATCGCGCCATAGACCGCAGCGGACGTAACGCCGATCGCCATCGCTCCCCAGAACCCGCCGCCCCAATAATAGGGCGCCGGAGCCCACGCCATTCCGCCGTTCCAGCCGTAGTATCCGCCGCCGCCGTACACCGGATTGTTCACGATGGTGTTGCCACCGCCGCCGTTGACCACGTTATTGCCCCCGCCGGGCCGGCTTCCGTTGCCCGGGCGATTTCCGCCGGCGCCGCCCGGTCCCCCAGGTCTGCCGGGTCCGCCGGGACCCCCGGGTCCGCCGGGTCCGCCAGGCCTACCGGCGCCCCCGACTCCGCCGACTCCGCCGACACCGCCGACTCCACCAACTCCGCCGGGCCGCTGCGCGATGCCGGGGCGCTGCATACCGCCGCCGCCGATTCCGCCGCGAGAGAAGTCGGAGCCGCCTAAGTTGAATCCGCCGCCTCGCCCGCCGCTCGTTCCGCGCGACGCCATCCCGCCGCCGCTCCCGCGAGACGGCATGCCGCCGCCGCCGCGCATGCCGCCGCCGCCGCCGCGCATGCCGCCGCCACCGCGGCCGCCGCCGCCGCGACCGCCGCCGCGCTGCGCGTCCGCCGCTACGCAAACTCCAAGCGCTAAGACCAGGGCCAGAAAACCCGCTAGATACTTCATTGCTTTATCACCTGATCGATTCGGCCGTGAACGGTCACGAACGTGCCGTTCCTCGTCGTCAGCGCAAGCATGATGCTGTGTGCCGGCAGCTTCGCCGACGATCGCGATAGCGGCTCGGCCTCGTCGGCATAGTTCAGATAGATCGTGCCGCTCTTCAGATTGAGAGCGTTGCTCTTGCCGCCCTGGACGAGTGCCGCCGACGTCGGTAGGCAGACGATGATCTTTCCTTGATACGCGCAGGCGGCTCGCGTAACGACGATGGTTCCATCGCCGTCGTCCGACGTCAAAAAGAGCGAGCCGCTAAAGACCTTGATCGTGACGTCGGCGTAGGTGTTGACCGTGCCATCCGTATGCTGGATGTTGATCGTGCCGGTCGCCCTCGCAACCGCGGTCGTCGAAACGCAGGCCGCAATCGCGAGGAGCGCGGCTGCGAATCTGTTGGTCCGATAGAACATTGCGTTCACCTCGTGGCGGCGCTATCCGGACGTGGAGGAAAGCAACCTTCCAGCCCCTCTCCGGCCCGACCTCCGGCTAGAACTCGCTATAG
Source organism: Vulcanimicrobiota bacterium (assembly GCA_963824595.1). Lineage (GTDB taxonomy): Bacteria > Vulcanimicrobiota > Vulcanimicrobiia > Vulcanimicrobiales > Vulcanimicrobiaceae > Cybelea. Next base: position 609,955 of record CAWGPY010000002.1, on the reverse strand, counting down.
GCCTCGAGCCGGCCGGATTTCACGGCCGCCTTTAACGCAGCGTGGTCGCGTTGGGCGAGGTCCGAATAGGCCTTGGCGAACGCGGCGATCGCCTTATCGAACGAGTCCTTCTTGCCCAGGTAGCCGCTCACCGCCGCGGCATCGCCGGACTTGGCGTGCGCTCGAGCGAGATTCCAGCCGCAGGCCCGCGCGTACGCGGTGAACGTCGCCTCGTCGAACGTCTCGATCTTCGCGCCGATCTTCGCGTCCCGAAGCTGGCGCACGTAAAAATCGCCGGCGGGGCCCGTCGTCCATCCCAAGAAAATATCCGACGCCGCTTGCATCAGTCGCTGGCCCACCACGACCCGCTGACCGTGATGCGAATAGACGCTCTTGCCGGCGTAGGGCTCCAGCACCGACGCGTTGGCCTGTTTGAGCTGAAGAAACAGCGGCTCGCCGGTGGAAGACGTGAGGAGCGCGATCCAACAGCGCGTTCCGACGCTTCCCACTCCGACGACCTTGATGGCTGCGTCGACGAAAGTGTAGCGATCGAAAAGCACGCGGCGGTCGTGTGGCAGCGTATCCCGATACTCGCTAAGGATCTTTTCAACCCCCGAAGCGAACTCCGGCGTGCGTCCCACCTCGGGATGAAATATCAGCGGCGGGCTGTCGTGGATCCGGACCTCACCGCCCACGGTCTCGGCGAGCTTGGGATAATCGATCTCCGAGGCTCGCCCGGCCGCTGCTCTCGCAATCCGCCGCGCCACTCGGATGCCCGTGCTGCGGGAAACCAGCCCGATAAAATCGTTGGCCGCGATCCTCGAATACCAGACCGCTAGCGGATCGAGGTTGCTGAATTCGTGGATGCCGTTGCGATAGGCGCGCACGCACGTAATCGAGACGTCGTGGGCGGCGCGCTCGGATAATCCGTTTTCGCGCGTCGCAAGCACGAACGACGTCGCCAGCCGTTTGACGTCCCATTCCCACGGCGCGGGCAGCGTCTCGTCGAAATCGTTGATGTCGAAGATGATGTTGCGCTCCGGCGTCGCGAAGCCCCCGAAGTTTTTGAGATGGCAATCGCCGCACGCCTGCACCGAGATGCCGGTGGAGGGAGTGTCCGCGAGGTCGGCGGCCATGACGCCCGCCGAGCCGCGAAAGAAGGCGAACGGAGACGCGAGCATCCGCCCATACCGAATCGGCACCAACTCGGGCAAGCGGCTTGCATCTGCCGCTCGGAGGATGCCGAGCGGGTCGCGCTCGGCGCGCGTCAGGCCCGCATGTGCCGCACGGGGGACGCGATCGCGCAAGGCCCTGCCGGCCGCCTTGAAGTCTCGCGGCGATCGCTGGTGCACGTTCTCATCCACTGGCGGGTTCGTCGCTTTCTCCAAAACGCGTGGGCCGCCGAGGGCGGGCCTATCGCAGGACTGCCACTCTTCATGATGGCGCTATCTCCAGCCTCTCCGAGTGTCCGGGCGATTGGAACGCAACCGATGAAAGGGAGAGGAGCCTCCAACGCGAGATAACGTCATTGTGGACTCGCTCAGAACCGTGGCCACGTGGCCGTTCATCCACGGTTTTCTCTTCGTGACGCTGGCGTTGTTCCCGATCGTCAACCCGCCGGGCATGGCGCCCATCTTCCTGGACTATACGGAAAGCCTGGACGACGCCGTCGCGGCAGGCCTTGCGCGCCGCGTCGCCATCAACAGCTTCATTCTCACGGCGGCATCCTTGATCGTCGGCCCGCTGGCGCTGAAGTTCTTCGGCCTCAGCCTGCCGGCGGTACGCGTCGCGGGCGGTCTGGTCCTCGCCGCCGCGGGTTGGCGACTGCTCAGCCAGGGACAGGAAGACGCAAAACACCGCGCGCCCGCCGCGTCGCAGGACGAGGTGCTCGGCGGCGCGTTCTACCCCCTCACGCTGCCGTTGACGATCGGCCCGGGGTCGATCGCGATCATGGTGACCGTCGGCAGCAGCATGCTCGGCGGCGCGAGCGCGACGCTGCTCGACGGCCTCGGCGCGCTCGTGGGCCTCGCGGCCATCTCCATCTTGATCTACGTCTGCTACAGTCAAGCGGAGCACGTTTTGCGAAAGCTGGGCTCGACCGGCGTCAACGTACTGCTGCGCCTTTCGGCATTCATCTTGCTCTGCATCGGCGTTCAAATCGCGCTCGAGGGTTACAGCGCGATTATCTCGCCGCACCCCTAAGCGAACCGAGCCGAAACGTCCGGAGTCGCGGTTACGTTTCTTTCATGGCCGCGTCAAAGCGGCTAATCGCAAGAGGGGAAGGCTCCCGTCGAAGATGGGTCGTCGACCGGAGCCTTTCCAAGTTAGGAATCGCGATCGCGCCTAGGATGAGTCGGGCCGCCCGCGAATGGCGCGTCTATCGTCGCTGTCTTCAAAGGAGGGCGTAATGTCCATATACACCCGTCGTGGTCTCTTTTTGTCCCTCGCCCTGAGTTTGGCCGCCTGCGCCGGCGCGAACCAAACCGGGACGACGCCTGTCGCGGGCGCCGCGCAACCGGCCGGCGCGCAATCGCCCGCCAACGGCGTTCTCGTCTTTCACAAGGCCCCGATCCAACCGGATGCCGGGGCGCCGGCATTGATCATGAACTTCGTCGCCAACGGGCCCAACCAAGGCGGCGTACCGTGCATTGACTGCGTCAACGGAGCGTCCACCGGCGATAACGTCGGGCTCACCGGCCCCTCGAGCTACGTTTTCGCCAATACCGGCTGGCAGTACGAGATTTCGTTCACCGACGTCAGCTACAAGGGCAAATGCAAGGTGTCGTGGACCATCGTGGGCGGCAAAAAGACGATCGACAGTTTTTCCTCGTCGTTCAACCTGACGAGCGCGGGCGGCTTCGTCCTCTACGCGGTCGCTCGAAATCGGCCGAAATACTCGGGTCCCGCGACCCTCACCGGCAAATACGCGTGCGGCAAGAACACCGCGTCCACGCAGGAGCCGCTCTACTTCCAGTAACCTTCGGTGCCCTTAGAAATGCAGCAGGGTGAGGATCCCGATTACGACTTCGACGGCCACCAGCACGACGATGGTCACCTCGAGAAACTCATCCCGGCGGCTGCGGGCCTGGTCGCTGAAGAATCGGTACATCTCGCCCACGCTGGCGAGCTTCGTATCGATTTGACGCTGCCAGTCCGCCAGCCCGAGCCGCCGCGCCGCCGACCGGTAGATGCGCGCGTAAAAGGCGTCGCCCACGACCTTCAGCGCGTTGCTCGAGCGATCGGTCAGCTCGAGCACGTCTACGATCAGGTAGCGCAGCGTTGCGGCCTGCTCGGCCTCGTGACGCCCGCGTAACGAGCGCGGCGGACCCGCTGGCTGCATCTTGTAGATCACGTCGAGCTCCCGGTCGAGCAGCGCGTCGTACGTGCGCAGCTCGAGCAGCTGGGAGTTCGCGAACTCCAAGATGTCCTCGATCGCGCGCGCGCTCTCTCGGCGATCGTAGACGAAGGCCGTGTCCCACTGCACGATGGTGAGATCGTCCTCGTGGTAGGAAAAGCGCATCCGTAAGGCCTCGTCGGTTTCCGTTGCCGACAACGGCTTGCGCTCGCCGAGCAGCAGCCCCGCCAGCGCGCCGGAATGCTCGGCCAAGAGCGTCGCGGCGCTGACGGCCTGCCCGAACCGCTCGATCTCGATGATCACGTAGTCTTCGATCAACGGCGTGTGCCGCTCGTCCAGCGCGTGCTCGTATTCGTCGCAGATTCGCGTCACGGTAGCTTCGGCAAAACGTACGATGCGCTCGTCGCTTCTCGCCCGATCCGTAAGCGTCGTCAGGTCGTCCCACGTACCGCCGACGTGGAAGCTGAATCTCAGCGATACGACGCCGTAGTCGTAGAACTTTAGGCGCGTCGAGCAGCTCACGCCGTCGAACTCCACTTCCGGCAGGCTCGCGACCAGAGGCGGGACCGGAAACTGCAGGTAGGGCTGAGCGTGCGGGCGCAACGGCAGCGCCGCCGGCGCGCGATTATCTCCGGCGAGCGCGCTCATTTTTGCCAAGTCAATCGTGTCGGCGACGTCGAACAAGTAATACACTTGCACGGCGCCGCTCGCGATTTCGAGCATCGCCTAGTCGCGCCTCATCGCTGCCAAACGAGCGGGTAGACGATTTGCAGCACGACGAGTGCAGTGATGAGGGGGGCCCAGAGAAAGGCGTACCAACGCCATCGGTACGGCCGCTTCCAAAACTCGAACGCCAGTCCGCCGATCAGCAGGGCTAAGGCCGTCACGCTGAGCCAGCTTGGATGTCCGCGTGTAGCAGTCGGCACCCAGCCGGCCGGAAGCGCCCAGACGACGATCGGAACCGCCAGCCACAGCGCGAAGCAGCCGAGAAACAGCCTCCATCTTTCTGGTTCTATCGTGTAGCGCCAGAAAAGGACGCCGGAAATGAGTACCGTCGTGCTCGAATATACCGCAATCGCTATGAGGCTCATTCCGCTCCGCTCGGCAATTCTTGCGGCGAGCATCCCGCTCCTATCGGCGTGCGCGGCCGGCGCGGGCGGCAGCCCGCTCACCGCACCCGCCGCTCCACAACCGATGGCGCCGCAGCGCGAGGCTTCCGAAATCAAACACGTGGTGATCGTCGTTCAGGAGAACCGCTCGGTTGACAACCTGTTTCAAGGATTTCCCGGCGCGAACACGCGGCCGTACGGGTTCGACCGAGGCGGGAACAAGATCGCGCTCAAACCCGTTCCGCTCGAGACGTCCTGGGATTTTCACCACGATTCGACCAGCTTCTTCGACGCGTGCGACGGCCAGGGTGCGTATCCGGGGACGCGTTGCAGAATGGACGGTTTCGACCGCGAGTATTGGACCTGCGGAAAGGCCGGATACCCGCCCTGCCCCAACGAGCACCCGCCGTACGGCTTCGTTCCACACGACGAAACGAAGCCGTACTTCTTCATCGGCGAAAACTACATCTTCGCCGACGAGATGTTTCCTTCGAACTTCGACTCGAGCAGTTTCGTCTCGCACCAATACATCATCGCGGCTCAGGCAAGCTCGACGGTCAACTTCCCGATCGGCCCGTGGGGCTGCGAAGGCAGCTCGCGGATTCCGACGGTGACGCAGCAGCGGACGATCGGGAAGAACGTGGACCCGTGCTTCGAAAATCGGACGCTGGGCGACGAGCTCGACGAGGCGGGCGTCTCGTGGCGCTACTACACGTCTGCCGTGACCGGCGGCGGCGGCGTTTGGAGCGCCTATCAAGCCATCGAGCACATCTACGACGGCCCCGATTGGCACAAAGACGTCATTACGCCGCAGACGAAGTTCTTCACGGACGTCGCGAACGGCGTCTTGCCGGCCGTGAGCTGGGTAACGCCGCTCTGCCGGAACTCCGACCACGCCGGCTGCCACTCGAACACCGGCCCGGATTGGGTTGCATCGCTGGTGAATGCGATCGGCGAGTCGCAGTATTGGGATTCGACCGCGATCTTCATCTTTTGGGATGACTACGGCGGGTGGTACGATCACGCTCCGCCGGGGATGGCCGATTACGACGGGCTGGGCATTCGCGTTCCGCTGCTCATCGTTTCGGCGTATGCAAGAAAAGGCTGCGTGACCCACGTGCACTACGAGCACGGCAGCATATTGAAGTTTGTCGAAGACCGGTGGGGGCTGCCGAGGCTGTCGGCGAGCGACGCACGCGCGAATCCGATCGCGCGGGCCTGCTTCGACTATGCGAAACCGCCGAGATCCTTTACGAAGATCCCCTCGTCGCACGACGAGGACTACTTTCTCCGCCAGCCGTCCGACCCGCGTCCACCCGACACGGAGTAGCGGCGCCGCCGAGACTCGACACCTCCCAAGCGGGCGCTCGAGTCGCAACCACCTGGCCGAAGCGCTGCAAAAGCTGCTACTCTGTTTGGGAGATGCCGGCGATGAATCGAGAACCTGATTCCGTGCGAGGCTTGGTCGTCGAAAGCCAGGACTCGTCGCTGGGGCGCTGGACCGTGGCGCGATGGACGCCGCCTGCGGACTCACGCCTCCGCGACGCCGTCGAGCGCATCTGGTACTTCGAAGGCCGGCTGACGCATGCGAAGGAACGCGTCTTTCCCGACGGGGCGGCGGAGCTCATCGTCATGCTCGACGAGCGGCACCGCGACGGAGACGACCCCGCGCTTGCGCCGTTTCCGGCCGTATGCATCAACGGATGCCGCACGCAGCCCTCGGTCGTGGTGAGCCCGCGCGGGCGGTGCCGCGTTCTCGGCATCACGCTTGCACCGGCCGCAGCATGCGTGCTTTTGCGCTGCAGCATGAAGTATCTCGTGGACGTTACCGTGGACGTTCGCGACGTCATCGGCGGGGCCGCGGACGAGCTCGGAGAACGCTGCGCGACCGCCGCTCGGAGTTCGTCGCGCGACGAAAGGCGGACCGCGGCGGCCGTCGTGTTCGCCGCAATCGATTGGCTGCTTCCGCTCGCGCGTGGCGGCGGCGATCCCCTGGTGGATTGGGCTGCGACGAAGATCCATGATTCGCGAGGCGCGCTGTCGCTCGATGTGCTCGGCGCCCGGTTGGGCGTATCGCGGCAGGAATTCGCGCGGCGCTTTCGTGACCGAACGGGTTTGACGCCCAAGCGCTTCGCGCGGATCGTTCGTTTTCGTAACGCCCTGTCGCTCCTCCATCGCAGCGAGAAGATCGCCGCCGTCGCCGCCGAGCTGGCCTACTACGACCAAGCTCACATGTATCGCGATTTTGCGGAGTTCGCGCGGCTCACGCCCGGGGAGTTCGTCTCGGCAACGCGGTATCCGGAGTCGCCCAGCCTGGCCGAATCCTGAACAATTTTCCAAGACGTAGCGCCCGCCGTATCCTATGCTGTGTGCCATGGATACGACACAAGTGAGGATCGCAGTGCAAAGCATTTATCCGGCCGTTCGCTACAAAGACGCCAAAGCGGCGATTGCATGGCTCAAGTCGGCCCTGGCCTTCGAGGAGCACGAGGTCTGCCCCGGCGAGGGCGACTCGATCGCTCATGCGGAGCTGCGGGTGGCCGGTAACTTGATCATGCTCGGCAGCGTCAAGGACGGCGGCGACGGTCGGAGCCCAGGGAACCTCGGCGGCGCCATCGGCGGAATATATATCGCGCTCGCCGGCGGCGGCGACGTAGACGCCCTCTACGCACGTGCCAAGGCCGCGGGCGCCGAGATCGTTCGCGAGCTCGAAGATACGGATTACGGCTCGCGCGAGTTCGGCGTGCGCGACCCGGAGGGGCACCTTTGGAGTTTCGGCACCTATCGCCCGCAAGCGTAGATCCGAAACTAAAACACGGCCGCGGCTACGGCGACGCGCGTTACGCGATGCTTCGGATAATTGATGCTGCGGGCGGTCCAAACGGGCGTCGAGCGATCGGGCACTCCGAGGATCCACCCGCTCCGCGCGCAGGCGTAGTTCAATCGGTCGCCGTCGTACGCGTCCGTAGCACCGGTCACGAAGACGCACGTATCCCCGTTTGCCAAGCGCATCCCCCACGGGGCGTCCGCGTAACCGAAGCCCCCAGAGCTCTCCCGTCAGCTTCATGCCGTCGGCCGGCGACTTCGCTGCCCACATCAGGGTGACGCGGCGGGAGAACGGGCCTTCCATGCAGGCCAGCCGCGTCGCCCGGTGCGGGTCGGCGAAGCACGGATCGTACATGTCGTCGCCCGCCCTGCAACGCCACGCATCGGGCCGTTCCGATTCGAGCGAGTGCATCCCGCACGATCCTCCGACCCGCCGGGAGACCACCAGATTGCCGGCCAGCTTTCCGCTCGACCACGGAGCGATAACCACGGCGCTCGTCCGCTGCGCGGCCTGTGCGGAAACGACGAGCGCCATGCCGGCGGCGTAAACGCCCACGGCGATCGCGCGGGCCAAACGGCAATCGTACATGGCAGACTTCCCCTCGGCCGCCTGTTTCGAGGGTGTCGCCGCAAACCGCTGCCCGATGCGCGGGGGTCGCGCCGATTCGGCGCTCGAAATGGGGTCGAGGTTATCGCCTTCGTGGACCAAGACATTCTTCGGCGAGTTCGCGACCTTCGCAAGCGGCGCGGCGTCTATCGCTCCGGCGCGCGAGCTTCGCACGAGCTGCGCCGCGTGGCCTCCCTTCTGCCGTCGGGATCGCTGGAGCGCCAGATCTTCGAGCGCGCCGAAGTCGCGGGGACGCCCTACAAGGCCATCGCCGCCGCGCTCAACCTCTCCGAGCGCCAGCTCTACCGCATCCGCCGCCGCATGCTCGAGATGATCGAGGCCGCCGAACGCGATCCCGCCGCGCGCGTTCCCGCCGGCGGCGGCTCCGGGCTCGACGTCGCATGGACGCTGCTGCGCTACGGGCACGCGCAGCGCGCCTTGGCCGTCCTCCGCCGTCTCGGCGACCGCCCATTGAGCGCGCGCGAACGACTCGACGCGCTCGCGCTGCAGGCGATGGGCGCCTGCGATGCCGGCGACGCGGCGAGCTGCCGCGCCACGATCGAGCGGCTTGCCGCCGCGGCGCGCGACGCCGGCGCCGCCGACGCGCGCTACGCCGCGCGCCGCGCCTTCATGACCCGGGCGTACGCATCGTATTGCCGCGGCCTCTACGAAGAGACCATCGCGCTCTGCGAATCGGCGCTCGTTCCGCTCTTCGCGCGTCCCGCCGATGCGGTCGAGCCCCTCGACGCGCGGGCCGCCGCTCGCGATGCGATCTTCTTGGGCATGGTGCATCAGGAAGGCGGCTCGCCCGAACGATCCGTCGAGGTGCTGACGTTTGCCGAACGGCTCGCCCGCCGGAACGACGGCGTCGTGCCGCTCGGGGAACTCGCGGTCGCCTACCTGCACCGCGCCTTTGCGCTCGCGGCGTTGCCCGGTACGCTCGAAGCGGCCCGGCACGACGCGAACCGCGCGGTCGCCCTCGCCGACCGCCACGCGCTTCCGTTCGAACGCGTGTGGGCACGCCTCGCGTCGGCGGTGCTGTACGAGTTCGAGAGCAACGCGACCGCGGCGCTGGCCGACGCGCAGCAGGCGCTCGACCTCGGCGGCGCCGTGCTCTCGGGCGATCCGCTCGCGCGGACGCACTTCATCGCGTCGCGCGTCGAAGTCTTCGCGCGCCGGACGGACGAGACGCTCGATCACGTCGCCGGCGTGCTGCCGCTCATTCCGCCCGATTCGCTGCTCGCGACGATCGCCGAGCTGGTCGAGGCGCGCGTGCACTCGGCACGCCGCAACGACCGTGCCGCGTTGACGTCCGCGTCGCGCGCCATCGCACAGTTCGAGCGGCTCCATACCACCACGCATTATCTCGGCGCGGCATACCTGCGCCGCGCCATGGCCGGCGAGCGGCTGGGACTCGACGTCCGCGCCGACTCCGAAGCCGCCGTATCCCTCCTCTCCCGCGGCGGCTGGATTCCCGATCGGCGCCAAGCGCTGTCGCTGTGCGCGCGAGTCACCTCGAATCCCCGGCTGCAGCGAGACGCGCGCGAGCTCTCCGCACCGACCTGACACGAACCTGACATCGCGGCCCCCGAGCGCGGGAACGCAGCAGACGAAGCAATACTCTAGCGGCATTCACCCGCTAGACACCGTCTAGCTGCTTCTCCTGAGGTTGATCTGCTATGTATCTCCACGCGCGATTCCTCAGCGTCGCCGGGTTCGTTGCGGCTCTGGCGTTTGCCGGCTGCACCGCGGGCGGCACCGGACCCGCGCCGTCGACCGCATCCTCGCAAGCGGCGGTCGCGGCCGGCCTCACCGGCGCCGGCTGGATCCAACGCGACGGCGTGCTCTACCACAAGCCGCACTACATGGCCACGTCGCGAATGGCAAGCGGCGCGCACCGGCCCGCGATCCTGCTGACGTATCGAAACGGGCCGGTGCTCGTCAGCCCGAAGATGTACCTCATCTTCTGGGGCTTCAAGGCGGCCGGCGATCCCGATCGCACCAAGCCGCTCCTCAAGAAGTACGCCAAAGTCCTGGGCGGCAGCCCGCTCGATAATATCTACACGCAGTACTACGAGATCTCCGGCGGCAACACGATCCCGATCACCAATCCCAAGAAGCAGTTCGGCGGCGCGTGGGAAGACGACGGCGCCGCGGTGCCCGCGCACCCGACCGACGCGCAGGTCGCCGCGGAGGCGATCAGGGGCGTCGCGCACTTCGGCTACGATCCCAACGGTTCGTACGTGGTGGCAACGCCGCACGGGCACAGCACGACGGGCTTCGGCTCCGACTTCTGCGCGTACCACAGCGCCGCGATGGCTAACGGGCAGCTCGTTTCGTATACGAACCTGCCGTACATGCCCGACGCCAATGATTGCGGCGCCAACGTGATCGCGCCGCCCTCGGACGAGAGCGGCACCGACGAAGGCGTCACCATCGTCGAGGGGCACGAGTACGCCGAGTCGGTGACCGATCCAAACCCGCCGTCGGGATGGTACAACGGCCAATACGGTGAGATCGGCGATATCTGCGCGTGGCAGAACATCCGCAACGACCCGTTCGGGAAGAAGTCGTACACGTCGCAGCCGATGTACAGCAACGCGAGCCAGTCCTGCGTGCATTCCTACTGACGCAGAGAGCGTGCGGGCGTCCGGGGTGCTCCTTACCGGACGCCCGCATATCATCCGGTGACGCCGCTCTCCGGCGCATCGCTCGTCTCCCAGGCAGGTTTAATCCCGCAGGCGTAACGTGGTTCCGTGAGGCGGACCTTGGCTGCGCTGCCGCTCGTTGCGTTGGCAGGTTGCGGACGATCCGGCGCATCGGCGCCGCTTCCCCCGGCTCCCGCGGTTCCCGCGGTGTCCGGCGCACTCGAGCGCAGTGCCTTCGACCGCGCTCCCAGCGGAAGCACGCCGATCCAGCACGTCGTCATCGTGGTCCAAGAGAACCGGAGCGTTGACAACCTCTTCAACGGCCTCGCGGGTGCCGATACGGTCGGCTCCGGCCAAAACTCGCGCGGCCGGACGATTCAGCTCAAACCCATCCCGCTCACCGCGCCCTACGACATCTCGCACACGCACGACGCCTACGAAACCGAGTATCGCGACGGCGAGATGGACGGGTTCGACCGCGTCGCCACCAAGTGCGCGAAGCTGCGGCGCAACTGCCCGCCGCCGCGCCTTCGCGCCTACGGCTACGTGCCGCACGACGAGATCGAGCCCTACCTCACGCTCGCGGCGCGGTACACCTTCGCCGACGAGACGTTCGAGAGCAACGAGGGCCCGAGCTTCCCCGCGCATCAGTATCTGGTGAGCGGAACCTCGGCCATCACCAACGGCTCGCCGCTGCGAGCCTCGGAGAACCCGCGCGCTCCGAACCACAGCCAAACCGGCGGCTGCGACGCGCCGCTCGGCACGATGGGTCAGCTCATCAGCCCCGACGGCGCCGAAAACACCTACGCCTATCCGTGCTTCGACCGCATCGCGCTGCCCGACCTCATCGATCGGCGCGGCCTCACGTGGCACTACTATCAAGAGCGCAGCGGCCCCGGCCTGTGGAACGGGCTCGACGCGGTCGAGCACATCTGGAAGAACCGCGCCGAGTACGCGACCGACGTCATCGCGCCGTCGTCGCAGTTCCTGCGCGATCTCCGCACCGGCTATCTGGCGAACGTGACCTGGGTCACGCCCTCGGCGAAGGCCTCCGACCACGCCGGCACCACCGACGGATCGGGCCCGTCGTGGGTGGCCTCGATCGTCGGCGCGGTCGGAGCGAGTTCGTATTGGAACTCGACGGCGATCGTCGTCGTGTGGGACGACTGGGGCGGCTGGTACGACCACGTCGCGCCGAAACGCCGGAACTCGTACGAGCTCGGGATGCGGGTGCCGATGCTCGTGATCTCGCCGTACGCCAAGCAGGGCTACGTCTCGCACGTCCACTACGAGTTCGGCAGCATCCTGAAGTTCGTCGAGGAGACGTTCGATCTCGGTTCGATGAAGACGACCGACGCGCAAGCCAACGACCTGCGCGACTGCTTCAACTTCGACGCGCCGCCCCGGCGCTACGAGCCGCTGCACGCCAAGTACTCGGCGCAGTACTTCCTCTCGCAGCCGCCGACGAACGCCGCGCCCGACGACGACTGATCGGCGTCTAGATCACGACGGCGACGGCGCCGGCAATCGCGATCGCGTCTTCCAGCAGCGCGGCCGGAACGGGCCCGATCGCGGCCGTCGCGCGCCGCCGCGCCGCTAAGCCGCCGAATGCGCCGAGCGCGGCGGCCGCAGCGCCGAGCGCCGCGCCGGCGACCGCCGGACGGCCCGCCGACGCCGTCACCACCCAGCCGCAGAACGCGCCGCTGACGAGCCGCGCGCTCAGGCCGGCAAAGCCGGTGCGCGGCGGCGTTTTGGGATAGAGATCCCCCGCAAACTCGAGCAGCGCGAAAGCGCCGAGCACGTAGGCCGCCGGCGAGCGATGGCGCACGAGCCACAGCACGGCCGGCGCGGTCATCGTCCGCAGGCCGGCGACGAGTCCGAGCAGCAGGGCGGCGGCGTAAGAGTCCAACGCTAACGAACCGCCCGCACTATCGCCGGATCTTGCCGGTCCGCACCACCTCGAACGCGGTGTTGGGGACGCTCTTGAGCTGGTTCAGATCGTCGTCGTTCCAACAGCTCGAGTTCTTGCCGCCCTCGCCTTGGAAGTACCAGTTCGATCCGTTATCGGCCACGAACATGCCGTAGGTCTTCATCGCCTGAGCGATCACGCGGGCCTGCCCGTAGAGCCCGGAGATGTCGTACGACGCCTTCATGCGAATGCGCAGGCCCATCGGCGGCAAGTCCTTGTCGCGGCTGTCGCTCGCGTAGTGGGTCGCGGGGTGGATGTAGCCCTCCTGCGTTTTCTTGAACGTCACGCGCAGCGCGTGATCGATCTCGCCGGCCTGCACCTCGTCGCACTTGATCAGCGCGGGGAGGATCGGAAGGCCCGCGGCGTCGGCCGAGGTCCAGCCGTCGTGCCGCAGCTTGTCCGAGTCGAGATGGAACAGCGCGCCCGATCCGGCGCGCCAGCTCTTGCCGCCATTGATCGGATACGCGTCCCACATCTCGTAGAGCTTGCACGCGCCCTGCTGCAGCACCAGCACGTGACGGTCGCCCTTCGAGTGGCGGCCGCCTTCGATCTGCGCGTCCGGCGGAATCGGATAGGGCCCCTTGTTGCTCTGCGACTTGTAGTGAAAATGCACCGGCACTTCCGGCTGCGACTGCGGCACGATGTTAAACGGAATTCCGTAGTCCGGGTTCTCGCCGAAGTCCGGGTGCAGGTTGCCCGGCAGCGCCTTGATGTAGCCGTCGGAGTTGGGATCGAGCGGGTAGCCGGAGACGTCGGCGTTCCACGGGTTGTCGTCGGGGAACATCGCACAGCCGCCGACGACGGGCACCGCGGGCCGCATCCGGTGAAAGCCGCCGGCGGTGGCGCCGGCCGGGCCGGACGGTACGGACTGCCCGCAGGCGGCGAGTACCGCTGCCGAGAGAATCAGTGGAAGGATGCGTTGCATGATGACCTCCTCTCGCGGTTCGTCACCTTCCCATCCCGCGGCGAAGGCCCCTCTCCGGACGCGTACAACCTAAGCCGGATGCTTGCCGCCATTCTTGCCTGCGCCATCACGCTTTTTCCCCGCCTCGGCGACTACGTGCCCACGCCGCACCTGCACGGCCCCGGCCTCTTGCTCGACGGCGGCGGCGGCGAGGAGGCGCCGAACTCCTCGCTCGCGTGGCTGCACCGCCGCATCGCCGGCGACACGCCGCGCCGCGCGGGCAACGTCGTGGTGCTGCGCGCCTACGACAACAACTATTACGACAAGCCGTGGTACAAATACGGCAACTTCGCGTCGGTGCAGACGGTGCTCATCCCCACCTGCGCCTCGCGCTCGCAGGTAGACTCCGTCGCCAAGGTGGTTGACGGCGCCGACGCCGTCTTCTTCGCCGGCGGCGACCAGGCGAACTACGTGGCGTGGAAGGGCACGGCGCTCATCGCGGCGGTTAAGCGCGTTTACGCGCGCGGCGGCGTGGTCGGCGGCGGCAGTGCGGGGCTCGCGATTCAAGGCGCCGTGATCTACGACTCGGTGGCCGGCGACCGGCTCAACGTCGAGACGCACACCAAGGATGCGGTGAACGACCCGCTCGAGCGGCGCATCAGCTTCACCACCGGCTTCTTCGCGTGGCCGTCGCTCGAGCGAACGATCACCGACACGCACCTCGTCGTGCGCAACCGCTTCGGGCGCATGATCGTCTTCCTGGCGCGCATCATCGCCGATCGCGTGCTGCCGAACGTGCCGCCGATGTACGCGCTCGGCATTGATCAGGCCAGCTCGGTCGCCGTGGATCCCGACGGCACCGCGACCGTGCTCAACGGGCCTGGCGGCCGCGGCGCATACCTCGTGCGCGCCGGCGCGCAGCCGCGTCTGCTTCCGGGCAAGCCCTTCAACTACACCGTGCTCGTCTCGCACGTGCACCGCAGCGGCGAGCACTTCGACCTGCTGCGCAAGCGCACGCAGGATCCGTGGGTCAGCGTCACCGTGGACGGCGCGAAGACCCCGATCTACAGCCGCGACCCCTACTCGCTGTGAGCTCGGGGGCGCCGTACGAACTGCTCGAAACCCAGGCGCGCGCGCTGCTCGCCGGCGAGAGCGACTTCGTGGCGAACGCGGGCAACTTCGCGGCGTTCGTGCGTCACGAGCTCGCCGGCATCAACTGGGCCGGCTTCTACCTCGCCACGCCCTCGGGCGAGCTCGTGCTCGGGCCGTTCTCCGGCCGCCCCGCGTGCTCGCGCCTGCCGGCGGCCCGCGGCGTCTGCGGCGCTGCAGCGGCGCGCAAGACGACGGTCGTGGTTGACGACGTCGCCGCCTTCGACGATCACATCGCGTGCGATGCGGCGTCGCGCTCGGAGATCGTGGTGCCGATCTTGGCCGGCGGCGAGCTCGTCGCCGTGTTCGATTGCGACAGCCCCGAGCTCGCGCGCTTCTCGAGCGCCGACCGTGACGGCATCGAGCGCCTGGTGAGCGCGTTCAGCGAATCGGTGCGCCTGCCGGCGATCGCCGCACGCTGAGCGCCACCCACGCGAAGTTCGCCAGCGCCATCGCGCCGATCGTCACGAAGGCCGCCCCGAAGCCGAAGCGCGCCGCGACCGTGCCGCCCAGCAGCGGGCCCGCGAACATGCCGAGGAACGTCGCGCTCGACGTGATGCCGAACACCGTACCGCGCCGTTCCAGCGGGAACAGCCGCCCGATCAGCGCGTTGGCCGTCGGCAGCACGCCGCCCAGGAACAGCCCGACGCCGAAGCGCAGCGCGATGAACGCGGCGACCGTCGGCGCGAAGGCCTGCGGAATCGTAAACGCGGCGACGCCGATCAGCGACACGAGCAGCACGCGGCGGTAGCCGATGCGGTCGCTGCGCTTGCCCAAGAACGGCGACGCGATCAGATCGGCCAGGCCGGTCACGGCGAAGGCGAGCCCGGCGGCCGTGGCGAGCCACGGCACGTTGCCCGTCAGCGCGCGGACGAACAGCGGCACGACCGGCTGCACGCCGAACGCGACCACCTGCGCCAGCAGCACCACCACGAACATCGGCGCAAGCTGCGGGTGCGTCACGATCTCGTGCATCGTCGCGAAGAACGATGGGCGCATCCGCTGGTTTCCGGGCGGCGGCGCGTGCTCGCGCACGAAGAGCACGCACACCAGGGCGGCGGCGAGCGCGAAGAACGCAGTCGCGAAAAAGATCTGCCGGTAGTCGTGCAGCGAGTCGGCGAGAAAGCCGCCGAAGAGCGGGCCGGCGAGGGCGCCGGCGAGCTGGCCGGTCGCCATCCAACCGAGTGAGAAGCCGAGGCTCTCCTCGGGAACCTGCGTGGCGACCATCGCGATCGCCGCGGCGGAGAAGCCGCTGAAGACGCCCATCACGGCGCGCACGGCAAACAGCTGCCACACGTTGCCGACGAGCCCCGCGACCGCGGTGAAGACCGCGATGGCGACGCACGATCGAACGACCATCGCCTTGCGTCCCGTGCGGTCGGCGAGGCCGCCCCACATCGGCGAAAAGATCGCCGCGGTCAAGAAGTTGACCGACGCGACGACGCCGGCCCACACCGAGACGGCCGCGATCGGCTTCACGCCGAGTTGAATGATGAAGAGCGGCAGAAACGGGCCGGAGACGGAGAAGGCGAAGGACATCAGCGCCTGCACCGTCACCATCAGCCAGAGCGTGCGCCGCCACGACGTTGGCGTCACGCACTGGCTCTACCCTACTGCGGCGGCGGCCCCTCCATCGGATGCATGAACGGGTGGCCCATCATCCCCATCATGGGGTGCGGCGTGAGGCCCATCAGAAGGAGCGTCCCGGCATCCATCGGATGGTTGCCCATCCAGCCGTTCATCGAGCCGTGCTTCATGCCGTCGTGGGCGCCGGCGGGCATGTTCGCCTGCATCTGCGCCCGCATCTGATCGTGCAGCGCGCGGCTCTGGTTGGCAAACGCCGTGTGCGCGGTGATGACGCGCTGCCGCTCGCCGGGCGAGAGCATCGCGTCGAGCTGTTTGGCCGCGGCCTGCGGATCGGGGTTGGTTTCGATCGCGAGGTTGCCGATCGCAGCCGCCACGGCCCGGCGATGGACCGGCGTCAGCGCCGCAAGCATCTGCATGCGCATCTGCTGGTGGAGCTGCATCTCTTGCTGGGCGAACTGCTGGAACACCTGGCGCATGGCCTGGTGCTGGTCGGAGGTCGGAGCGGGTGCGTTCGCGTCCTGGGCGAGCGCGCCGAGCGGCACGATGCCGAACGCGAGCGCCAGCGCGAGAATCGTTCTGTTCATGGGGCAATTCTCTACCTGAATGTGTAAGGTTTACTGAGAGGCGGGCGCTAGGCGACCAAGTCGTGCCAGCTGGACGCCGTCACGCTCACGCCGTAGTACCCGGCCGCCGCCCGGATGTTCGCGAACGCCTGCGCGCGCTCGCCCTCGGTCACGCCCCGCACCTCGCCGAAGCGGGCGATCGCGCTGCGGACGTGATCGGCATCGGTCAGGGGCTCCTTTCGCTCGATGGGGAAGGCAAACGCGCTGTCCGGGAGCTTCGCGCGCGCGACGCCGGTCTCGCCGACGGGCTTCCACGTAACGTTCATCGCGCAAGCATACCGCGCCGTCGTGAACGGCTCATGACCGCGACGTGACGATCGCTTCAACGGCGCGCAGCGCGTCGCGCGTCGCCGCCGTGAGGTCGTGCCGCTCGCCCAGCGCCCGCTCTCGAATCGCGAGTGCGCGCGCCAGCAGCGACCCGGCCTCCGCATAGCGTTCTTGCCCCCGGTACGCGCTGGCCAGCCCCTCCAGGCTCGTCGCCACGGCAGGATGATTCGGCCCGAGCGCCTTCTCCCGGATCGCAAGCGCGCGCGCGTGCGCGTCCTCCGCGTCGGCGAGTCGTCCCTGCGCCTCGCGGACCTCGCCGAGCACGTTCAGCGTGATCGCGACGTCGGGATGACCCGCGTCGAGCGTCCGCTCCCACAGCGTCAGCGCTCGCGCCAGCAGCAGTTCCGCCTCGTCGTACCGGCCCAGGCGATACTCCATCTCGGCGACGTTGTTCAAGTAGATTCCGACGCTGGGATGGTCCGGCCCGTGCGCGCGCTCCGTCAGCTCCAGCGCGCGCCGCGCCAGCGGCTCGGCCTCGTCGTAGCGGCCCCGCGCGTAATGCGCGCCGGCCAAGTTGCCCAGCGCCCGCGCGACGTTGCTGTGCTCGGCGCCGAGCGTCGTCTCCCAGATCGCGAGCGCCCGCGCGATCGCCCCGGCCGCTTCCTCGTAGCGACCCTGTTCGTAATACGAGCAGCCGAGGCTGTTCAAGCTCACGGCAACGTCGCGGTGTTCGGGCCCAAACGCCTTCTCCAGGATTGCCTGCGCCCGCAGATAGCACCGGTTGGCGTCGTCGTATTTGCCCTGCGCGCCGTACGCGATGCCCAGCTCGTTCAAGCTGACGGCAACCTCGGGATGCTCGGCCCCGAAGATCCGCTCGCGCAGCGCGAGCGCGCGCGCCTGCAGCGCCTCCGCCGCTGCGTAGTCGGCGCGTTCGCGCAAATACACGGCGCACGCCGCCTCCAGCCGCGCGGCGGCCGCGGTCGCCGCCTCGTCGGGCAGCCGCTCGAGCGCGGCGCGCGCGTGCGCCACCAGCCGTTCGCACTGCGGCCACTCCTCGAACTCCACGCCTGTCCACGCGGCATCGGCCGCCGCCACCGCCGCCGATGCCCACGCCGCGCCGTCGACGCGATCGCGCGCCGCGAGCTGCACCAGCCGGTGCATGGCATACGCGCGGGACTGCTGCGAAAACGCGAGCAGCGAGAGGCGGTCGAGCGCGCCGAGCGCGTCGTCCACGCGCAGGTCGTCGTCGGGAAACCCCGGCGGATAGAGCGCCGCGTCTTGGCGGAACAGCTCGTCGGGAATCGCGTCGGGCGCGAAGGACGCGGCGAACGACAGCACCGCGGCAGCGCCCACGGCCTGCTGCTCGGCCTGCGCGATCGCGGCGGTGTAGGTGGCGAAGACCGACTGCGGATACTCAGCCGTCCGCGGCGCCTCGGCGAGATACCGCTCGATCCGCTCGAGATAGCGCCGCGGCGTCATCATGCGCACGTCGCGCAGCGACGCCGCGGCGTGCGAGAGCGCCAGCGGCAGCGCTCCCAACGCGTCGGCGAGGGCTCGCGCGTCGTCGTCGGTGAGATCGGCGCGTCCGCTCTCTCGCCGCAGATACTCCGCCGCGGTCTCGCGCGGCCACGGCCGCAGCGCGATCGCGGTGACGTCGGAACCCCACGCCGCGTTGCGCGACGTCACCAGCCCACGCGCCCCGCTGCGCGGCAGCCAGGCGCGAAGGATCCGCTCGTCGTCGAGATTGTCGAAGATCAGCAGCACGGGCTTCGCGAAGCCGTGCAGCACCGAGCCGGTGACCTGCCGCGCGGCCGCGCGCCGGTCGGCCAGCTGGTCGATGCCGCGAACGAAGAGCGCGCCCAGGCGCAGCAGCGAGTCAACGACGGCGTCGTCGGTCTGGGCGTTGAGCCACCACACTACGGCGTAGCGCTCGCGGTTGCGCCACGCGTACTCGCGCGCGAGCGACGACTTGCCGGCGCCGCCCAAGCCGCAGACCGCGGCAACCGCCCCGTCGGCATCGAGTGCGTCGCCGACGGCGCGCAGCTCGTCGTCGCGGCCGCTGAAGCTCGACACCGGCCGGATCGCGTCGGCGTCGGCGATCGAGCGCGGCGCGCGCCACTGGGGCGCGCTCGGCACGGCATCGCGCCGCCCCTCGCGCACGGCGTCGCGTACGATCTCTTCCAGCAGCGCGGGGTTGTCGCGCACCGGAACGAGATCCCAGTACGCGAGCCCGCTCAAGAGGCCGGGCGGCTCGCACTCGGCCACGCGCAGCAGAATCAGCCGGCTTCGTTCGTTGAGCGGATCGCCCGCGATCGCGTTCTGCCACTCGGCCTGGCAGTGCGCGCTGCGCAGGTACTCCGGCGAGAGCAGCGCCACCACGCGCGCTCCCTCCGTGAGCGCCGCGTGCATGCGCTCCATGAAGTTACGGTTGGCGAAATCCCACTGCTGCAGTATGACCGTGTGGCCCGCGGCTTCGAGCGTCGCGCCGATCGCGGCCGCAACGTCGGCGTCGGCGCCCGCTCTGCTGATGAAGAGCGGCTTTCGATCCGCTATGGCGCCATCTCCGCCGCGTACCTTGTGCAGGCATCAGTCGTCTGGATACCGTGTTCCGCACTTGTGCGCTGCGTGCGCTCCAGTTGCGCGCCGGCCCATAAGCACAGTATCCGTTCCCAGTCCGCCGGATCGATCGAGTAGACGACCAGTGCCCGGCGCGCAGATTCCATGTCGTACGTCACCAACAGGTAGCGCGCATCATCGGAAAACGAAATATTTTCGATAGATCTCGCCGTCCGCGGTCCCGGGATCGCGGGCCCGACACGGGCGTTTGATGCTACGTTGAAGAGCGCCACACCCGTGACGGTTCGCGGATCGGTGCCCGTCGCGTACGCGATTGTTGCCGCGTCCGGCGAGATCGCCGCCATCCGGGTCTCTGGAAGATCGACGCCGGGCTGACGCTCTACCCGCTGCAAACGGTAGACGCCAAATGCGGTGTCGGGGTCGCTGGCTAGGACACCCGTCGCATACCGTTGATCGATAGAAACGTTCGGGGCCGAGGCAAAACGCGCCACCAGGCCGCCGTTTGTCGAGACGAGCGCGACCATCGATGTGACGGCACCGGGCAGCAGCTCGCTTATCTGCGGTGGCGCCAATCCAACGTACGATCCGCGCGAAGATAAGAGGTATGGCACTGCCGGGTACCAGGTCGGCAGCGTCGCCGCGGCTGCGATCTCGCTCCAAGGAGTTCGTGCGATTTCTCGCCCGCTCGCGGCGTATCGAGAAATGCCGTCCGCCGACGCTTCGGTAAGCGTCTGTTCCGCAGGATTGTAGCCGATCTCCGGTTCATCGGCGAACGAGCCGCGCGTAGCCGAGGCCGAGTGGACGCGGAAATCGCCGGTTACGCTCACCGTTGATCGGACCGTGTAGATTCGTGCCTTGCCGGTGCGGTAATTTAACGCAACGGCATGAATGCCGTCGCCGGGGTCGGAGATACGTACCACACCGCTCACATCGCCGCCCGTAGTCAGTTGGCTCCGATACCGGGTCAAATCGTAAACGTGTAGCCCGCTCGTTCCAGCCAATACGAGCGCGCTTCCAATGCTCGCGAAGGATCCCGGCCACGTCGGCGCCTTCTGCAGACCCAACGCCGGAGCAACCGCACCATCCAACGCATGTTCGGCGATGCCGCGACCATCGTGCGTTACATACGTTTCCGTACTCACGTCATAGACCGGCGCGACCCCGGCCCCCGAGACCACGTGAGGGCCCGATCCGTCGGCGCCGTACACGACGGCGGCGCCCACGCAACGACAGGGCGTCGACTCTACCGTTGTGGGCGACGATGTAACCAAGGAGCGGACCGTCTCGCCGTCCGTCCACGCCGCGCGCTGTTCGTCTGGACTGAAGGCGACTTTACCGCAACGACGACTACACCCCGTTCGCGAGACCGGCGGGTTTCCCGGGAACCGTAGATCATAGAAGTCTACGTGCGACGCGCCCGAGCCAAACGACGAAACCGCCACGAACCGCCCGAACGGCGAGGCGACGATCGCCGCAACCCGCTCCGATGGAGGCGCCGCCAATCTTCGCTGGTCCGCCGTCCCAAAGTCGAGGACACGCAGGCCGCTGGCCGCTCCAGCGACGATCACGGCACGCCTACGCGCGAGACACGCCATTGCATCCACGCCTCCCGCGTCCCACGATCCCGTCAGCTGGGGTGGCCCACGCTCGATGCCGTCGTAGAGGAAGATCGAATGCCCGTCGGTGGCTGCAAGCCACGCTGCATCGGGAGAAGCGCAGAACTTGGTCACGCCGCGTACATCCAGCGGACCGTGGGCCACTACTGCAAGATTCAACGCATCGAAGACAACCAGCTCCGGCGAACCCCCGTTCGAGCTCGTCGTCGCAGCCAGCAGCTGCCCGCGTCGCGCAAACGCTTCACCGGTAACCGAGCCGATCGCCGCACCGCGCAGCATTTGAAGCCGCATCAAATGTTCAAGCATTGCGCCTGCGGTCCGCGGCGTCTTCATCGTGGCGTAAGCATCGGCAGCTAGAAGCGCAGGGGTCGCGCCGCGCGCCGACTCCTGCACGCTAAGATCGGCTAACCGCTCGGCGCGCTCGACGCGAAGACTTGCGTCTGCAATTCGCCATTGCGAAAACGCAACAGCCGACAGTCCGGCAAGCGCGAGGGCGACCAGCGCCAGAGCGGCAAGCGATACTCGTAAACGCGAAGCTCGCTCGCTGCGCGTGCGTGCGCGGTCCGAGAGACTCGCCTCTAGAAAGGTCATGGCGTGCTGGAATCCGCCCGCGATGCGCTCGCCCCACGCTTCCGTGGGATGATTGTCATCGCGCCAGTTGGCGGCGATCTGAAGGTCGGGGTCGCGCCACAGTGCGGCCTTCCCTTCGAAATAGAGCTGCGCGGCGTTAGCCAGTCGCCGGTAGATTTGAGCGCTTTGCGCCTCCTCCTCGACCCAGCGCTGCAACCGCTTCCAAATGCGCATGAGGCTCTCGTGGGAGATATCTAACACCGTGTCGTCGTTGACGGATACGGCCGGCGGGGGCATGAGAAACGAACAGCCGGGCGCGCGGAATGCCTCGACGACTTCGCCGACCTCCGGCGGAACCGCGTCGACGATCGCGCAGACATCGGCAAAGCGCGTCGGGCGACGAACGCCCCGATTATCCTCCCCCCTATCGGTCAGACACTTGAAGACTTTTTCCGCAACGTCGCGCAACCGGTCCGTTCGCAAGCCGGCAAAAACCTCGTCGCCATGGAGCGAAAGCGCCTGCGAAAGCGCTCCGATGCCTTCAAGGTCTTCGATGTCGAGCGCTGCGGAGCCGCGACTGACGGCGTGTGCATCCCACGTTCGCATGAGCGCGTGCTGAAGCACCGGAAGCTGGTCGGCGTCGTCTTCGAGATCGTTGAGCAGGCGGTTCGTCAGGCGAGGTGCGATTGTTCCGCCGGCGACCCGAATCGGCCCCTCGATGGCTCTCTGAAGCTGCAAGCGGGTCAAGCGCGGTACGAGGAAGAGCGATTCGCTGATCGCTTCGGGCAGCGCTCGGAACTGCGAAACATCGCCGAGAAAATCGGAGCGCATGGTCATCACGACGTAGATTGGGTACTGGGTTTGCGCGATCGCGGCGAGCAGCAGCTTGACGAACGCCACCGCGTCTTTTGCCTTGAATCTAAACAGCTCCTCAAATTGATCGACGACCACGAGCAAGCTCTCACGGGGTGCGAGTCGGGCGTCGGCGACGACCTCGACGAGACCCAAGGCGCCGCGCTCGAGGACCGCGCGCACGAGGCCGATGCGAAGGCCGGGATCGCCTGAGCCGACGCCCAGCGCTCCACTATCGTACAAGGCGTTTGCCAAACTGGCGATCGGGGTGCGCCCCGGACGCATGACCGCAACGTACCAGCGCGGGACGGACGCGCTCATAAAGCCGCCGTGCAGGGCGGGCAGCAGTCCCGCTCGCACGAGCGACGATTTCCCGCTTCCCGATGCACCGACGACTGCAACGAACCGCGTCCGGCGCAGATGCGCTAGGAGCTCGTCAACTTGTGCTTCCCGCCCGAAGAAAAGGTGCTCCTCGTCGGATTCGAAAGGGCGGAGTCCGGGAAACGGATTCCCCGAGAATCTTCCGCCGCCGTTCACGAAGCCTCGGTTTTTGGGCGGTCCAATCGTTCGAGAAACGGCTCGAGCACGGCGGGCTCGAAACCGGCGAGCGCATCGAGTACGAGAACCTCGTTGCTGCGGAACTGCCGTTTGTCGGGCCGATCGGGACCGCCAAGCAAGACGGCGGCGGCCGTAAACGGGCGCTCGCGCCCGTAGCCGAACGCCTTCTGCAGGTCGCGCAGCTTCGTGCGCAGCCAGAACTCGGCGGCGTTGCCGTAGTAGATCAGAATCGCGTCGCAGGTTTTTAAATTTTCCTCGTGATCCGTTCGCAGATCGGTTTCCGATCCCTCGACCAACGACCTCACGACCTCGCAGCCCACGAGGAACAGCGCGTCCTCGCATGGTCGCGCCGCGTCGGCATCGCATTGGGTGCTCACCACGTAGACGGACGTCGAGTGCGTTCGAGGCGCCCGCGCCGCCGGCTGTTTACGAGCAGCGAGCTGATCGGCCACGGTCGTCTTTAAGTTATCCAACGACGTAATGAGCAGGCGCGGATCGTTCTGCAGGCGAGCGACGAATGCTGCGGAACGCTCGTCGCTGCCGGCGTTGCCCGGCAGCATCCAGGGAATACGGATCAGCTCGGGCCGGCGGTTCGACTCCGCACCGGCAAGATCGTATTGGAGCTCGAGGATTGACTGATTGTAGCCTTCAGGCACTACGCCGTATGATCGGCCGATGGGATGAATCGCGAGGACGGCGTGTTTAAGGTTGCGCGAAACATGCTCCGCATAGTCGGGGGCGTGGCCTAAGTCGGCCTCCGGCAATACTATGTGACCGTGCTGCCCGAGCTCGCGCCGCAGTTGTTCGGCAAACGGAGCAAGATCGGACGTTGTCTCAGCCAGATACACCGTGGCGCCGCTCGGCGGCGCCACGAGCGTGCGGCCGCTAGTCTTGCCGGTGATAGCCTCGAGCATTGCACAAATGTCGTACGCGAGTTCGTTGACCTTTGCGAGAAACTGTTGGCGCGCATGCTCGCCGAATCGTGCGTCGAACTCCCACGGCATTCCGCGTTCGTCGAGCCGGTAAAACGGATAGCCTATGGACTCCGCCAACGCCCGGTACGCGGCTTCGACGCTGCGCTCGATCGGCATCTTGATCACCTTGACGACGCGCGAGCGCGTCCCCACGTGCAGGCCCCCTGACCTCTCTGCGGCCTCGCAGAAGAGGCCCAGTTCCTTAGTGCACCACGGCGAGTGCATGTATCCGGGCGAAAGGACGGAGACCAGGATTGAGGACTGCGCGACGCTCGTCTCAATCGTCGGCGTCAAAACGTCGTTGCCCTGCGTCTTGAAATCGCGCCAGATGTCGGCGTGATGGCCCCACAATGTGGACAGACGCATTTCCAGCGCCTCATGGAACCGGTCGACCCATCCATACTGCTCGTCGCTCAGCCTGGCGTTGTCACGGTGAGCGTAGCTGATGAATATGTCGGCCATGACCAGGTTTTCGCTTGGCTAGTCTGCTTGCCCCTTGGCGAGGTCGTCGAGAATCGCTCGCGCGGCGCGTTTGCCCGGGAAGCCGCTCACGCAGCCGCCCGGATGCGCGCCCGACCCGCAGAGATAGAGGTTCGGCACCGGCGTGCGCGTCGCGAAGCGGTTCTCGTAGATCTGTCCCGGCAGCAGCTCGCCGTGGAAGATGTGCCCCCCGGCGAGACCGAAGCGCTCCTCGAGATCCGGCGCCGCGACGACCTGCCGATGCTCGATCGCGTTGGGCAGGTTGGGCGCGTAGCGCGCGAGGATGCTTACGATCTTGTCCGCGGCCGCGTCGCGCCGCGCGCTCGACCAGCCGTCGGGCCGGTCGTACGGAAAATACTGCGCGAAGATTGACAGCACGTGCTTGCCCGCCGGCGCCAGCGACGGATCCGTGGGCGTCTGCAGGAAGCACTCGATCAGCGGCTCCTCGCTCTCGCCGCCGTTGCGGGCGTCGGCGTACGCCTTCTCGAGATAGTTGATGGACGGCGCGACGTGGATCGTCGCGTGATGGTGCGGCTGCGGATTGCTTCCCGGACGCGCCGTAAAGTTCGGCAGCTCGCCCAGCGCGAGGTTCAGCTTCAGCGACGGCCCCGTCGTCTTCCACGACTCCACCTTGGCGACGAACGGCGCGTCGAGCAGCCAGCGATCGAGCAGGTCGAGGAACGTCGTGCGCGGATGCGCGTTCGACGCGACGGCGCGCGCGCGCACCACGTGCCCGTCCACCTCGATGCCGCACGCGCGATCGCCTTCGACGATCACCTTCGTGACGGTCGCGTCGGAGAAGATCTCGGCGCCGTAGAGGATCGCCGCGGAGGCCAGCGACTGCGACACCCAGCCCATGCCGCCGCGCACGTACGCCCACGCGCCCTGCGCTCCGAGCAGCCGGCCCGCGAGATGGTGCGCCAGTACGTAACCCGTGCCCGGGCCGCGCGGACCCAGGTAGGTGCCGATCAGCCCGTCGTTCACGAGCTCGGCCTGCAGCACCGGCGTCGAGACGTGCGCCTCGACGATGTCGGCGGCCGAGCCGCGCAGCAGCGCCTGCGTGCGGGGGTCGAAACGGTCGAAGCGCGGATCGGCGTCGGAGAACGAGTCGAACAGCGCCGCGCCCAGGCGGTCGGTGCATTCGACGTACGATTCGAACCCGCCGACGTCGCGCGGATCGAACGCCCCGATCTCGCGCGCGTTGTGCGCGCGGTCGGTGCTCAGCAGCAGCGAGCGGCCGTCGAGCAGCGGCGTGAACGCATACGGATCCTTGCGGTAATACGAGAGCCCGCGGTCGCGCAGCTCGAGCTCTTCGACCAGCCACGGATCGAGCAGGCTGCACACGTACGACGCCGTCGAGAGCGTGTAGCCGCGCCACACGTCGGTCTCGCTGACGGCCGCGCCGCCGACCACCGGGCGCCGCTCGAAGACGGCGACGGAACGCCCCGCTTTCGCCAACAGCGCGGCGCACGCCAAGCCGTTGTGGCCGGCGCCGATGATGACGGCGTCGTACGAGCTCTTAGGTGTTGACGAGTCTTGCGCGGTCAGCGATATGACGGCCGCGAGGCGAAGCAATCCCGGCAGTAGACCGGCTTATCGCCGCGCGGATTGAACGGAACCTCGGCGACGCCGCCGCATTGACTGCACGTTGCGGCGAACATCTCCCGAGGACGGCCCGTCCGTTCGCCGGCGCCCCCGCCCCCGCCCCCGCCGTTCGATCGCATCTGCTTTCGCGCCTGACGGCAATCGGGGCAGCGGTTGGGCTTGTTCTGGAAGCCCTTTTCCTCGTAAAAACGTTGTTCGCCCGAACTGAAGACGAACTGGCGTCCGCAGTCCACACAGTTGAGCATTTCATCTACGTACACGAAACGAGAAACTCCTTAGACTCTGCCGGGGTAGGGTAACAGCAGCACCGTGACCCGCTTCTGCGACCTGAGCCGGGCCGGTCCCTGCCGAAGGAGCCGCCGTGGCCGAGACCATCCCCGACGTGATCGAGCCCGCCGCGCTCGCCGACTATTTCGAGGTGATGACGCGGGCCGTTTTCCAGGCCGGCGTGAGCTGGAAACAGATCGCGGCGCCGTGGGATGCGTACCGCGAAGCGTTCGCGAGCTTCGACCCCGCGGTCGTCGCCGCGTACGACGACGTTGACGTCGAGCGGGTGCTCGCAACCCCGGGAATCCTGCGCATGCCGCGCAAGATTCGCGCGACGATCGCCAACGCGCGGGAGCTGCTGCGCGCGGATCGCGAGTGCGGCGGCGTCGCGGCGTACCTCGCGTCGTTCGCGTCGTATCCCGAGCTCGCGAAGGATCTCAAGCGGCGCTTCGCGCTGATGGGCGACATGAACGTCTGGTACTTCCTCTTCCGCACGGGGCGCCCGGTGCCGCGGTTCGAGCAGTGGGCGGCGACGATTCGCGGCGAGCACCCGCGCATGCGCGAGATGGTCGAGCGGGCGCGCGCCGCGGGACGTTCGCCCGAGGTCTAGGGCGACGCCGACGGCGACGGGCGCGGCGCCGGGCGGATCAGATACAATCCCAGGCTCGGCGCGTAGTTGAGCTCCGGCACCGGCACGCCGCCATAGCCCTTCTGCTCCAGCTCGTCGTTCGACGCCGCGGCTACCCGCCCGCACACCAAGAGCGCCGGAATCACGGTGGGATCGCCCGGCTCGAGTTCGTACCACGTTCCCGCCTTGGCCGTGTGCGGCGCGATCGTCCAGCTCGGCGTCGCGGCGTTGCTTGCGAAGTGCGCGCGGAGCTCGCCGAGCGACTGCGTCGCGAGATTCTGCACCGAGCCCGTGCACGACGTCGAGGTGCGCACCTCGAACGCGTCCTTCGGCGGCGCCGCCGGCAGCTTGTACACGCGGAACATCTCCTGCCCCGCCTGCGGCTGGCGCGCCACGAAATACAGCCCGACGGCCGGCATGAAGTTCAGCTGCGGCACGAAGAACAGCGGGCTCGACGGCGCGAAGAGCTTGCGCTGCGTCACGTCGTCGGCGCGCGCGATGTGCAGCGTCAGGCAGCCCGCGAGCGAGCGCAGCCGTGCCGTGCCTTTCGGCGTGATCGCGAGCGCGTAGGTCGTACCCAGGCCATGATACGTCACGGTCGCGTCGGGCAGCACCGGCGCCGCCATCGTCGCGGGATAGCCCGCCGCCGTGCGCGCCGCCTCGATCTTCGCGACGAACGCCTTGAGCTCGTCGGCGAGCGGCCGCGCCTTCGCCGCGTTGTCCGCGCTGCACGCCGCCGCGTTCGCGCCCACCACGAACGGATCGGCGGGCGGCGTCTGCGGCAGCGGCGAGAACAGCGATCCGAAGCCGCGCCCGCCGCCACCCGGTCCGCCGCCTGGGCCCCCGCCCCCGGGTTCGCCGCCGCCCCGACCGAACAAGCCGCCGCCGCCGCGCGGACGAAACGCCGTGGCGGTCTGCGACGACGTGCCCTGCCCGAAGCGCGCGGAGTAGGTGATCGAATACGTGCGGGGCGAGAGCGGCCGCGCGATGTTCGGAATCAGATACCCGCCGGCGGTCGTGAACGGCACGGCGTTGGCCGGGCTGGCGAACACGCCGCCGTAGGTGTTCGTGATGTTCGTGGCCGCGAACGTCAGCGTTCCGCGCGTGAGCTGCGCGGTGACGCCCGCGTCGTAGGTCGTGTACGCCGGCAGATTGTTGGGGTTGTTCGAGCCGACGTGCTGCGCGTCGGCCAGCCATTCGAAGATCGAGTGCGGCGACTTGTAGTCGAGCACCAGCCCCGCCTTCTCCAGCGGGACGTTGGGCAGCTGTTGGCCCGGAATCGTGATGGACCACGGGTTGTCGAAGATGTAGCTGCTCGAGTTGGCCTGCGCGCCCGTCAGGTTGTAGTACGGTTGGATGACGAGGTTCCCGACGGTCAGGTAGCCGGTGATCTCGGCGCCCTGATAGAGCCGCGAGATGCCCGCCACCGGCGTCTGGAAATAGAGCTGCTGCGCGGTGAACGGCGTGCCCGGCGGCGTGTTGCACCCCGCGGGCGAGTTGTAGACCTGCGCGATCTCGTCCAGGTAGCCCGCCGGAAACTCGCCGAGCCCGTTGAGCACCACGCCGTTGACGTAGACCGGCAGCAGCACGCCGTTCTGCACCTGGCGGTAGAGCGTGAGCGAGACGTTGCCGCCGTGCAGCTGGTGCGTGTAGCTGACGCGCATGGAGTTCGACGAGCTGTTCTGCGGCTGTTGGCCCGGCGCGTTGCCGTACGCCACTTTCCCCGCGCAGTCGAAGCGCAGCGACGCCGGATCGCTGAGCACCTGCAGCCGGCCCTGCGTCGCGGCGGCGCCGCCGAGCGCGAACGACGCGCCGTAGGAGTCGCGGCTGGTCGGCCGCCACGTGGCGCCGACGCTCGCGATCTCCGACAGGCCGGAGTTGCCGGTCGCCGTGCTGACGCCCGCCGACGTGGCCAGCGTGAGCTTGTCGCTGGAGTGGATGGTGTCGGTCGCCTGCAGTACGTCGTACTGCGTCGTCTCCGAGCCGGTGTAGAACTGCGCCACCTGCGGCGTCAGCGGCGTGGTCGAGAACTGCGACGACGTGCCGTACGCCTGAATCGAGATCGTGTGGCGCTGCTTGGCCGGCAGCGTGGCGTTCACCGAGTAGCCCGTCGAGCGCGTGTCGCCCGAAAAACCGCTCGGCGACGGCAGCCCGTTCACGTAGCGGTCGAGCTGATCCAACAGGTTGCTCGCGTCCATCGAGAAGATCGAGGTCTGCAGCTGGGTGGCGCCGAGCAGCGCGTTGTCGGTGAGCGCGTAGAGCTGCAGGTTGCTGGAGTTGGTGTTGTTCGGCCCGTAGCCGCAGGGCAGCGTGGTCGCGGGGTCGCCGTTGTAGCGCAGGCACACGATGTTGGTGTTGCGGGTCGAGTTCATGAACAGGCCGCTCAGCGAGTTCGAGTCGCCGAACTCGTAGCGTGCCGTGAGCATGTTGCCGAAGATCGTGCTGTCGCCGTCGTGCACGTAATCGAGGCCGCTCGCGTCGAGATACAAGTCGCCGTCGGCGAGGCTGGGGTAGAGCCGGTTCACGGTCTGCACCGCGATGCCGAGCTTGCCGGCCGAGCCCGTTTCCGCCACGGAGTAGTTGTAGCGGCCGTTGCTGCCCGCGGAGAGCTGCATCTGCGTGTTCCAGCTGAGCGTCGGCTGGAGCGTGCTGAAGTTTACCGCGCCGCCGAGGCCGCCGAGCGACGGGCCTTGATGGACCGACGCGCCTTGGAACAGGTCGGTGGCGAAGCCGCCCAGATTGCCGGCCGAGCCGGGCGCGTTGAGCGGAATGCCGTCGAGCGTCAGCTGCGTCTGCGACGGGTCGTGGCCCTCCAGCGAGATCGTCTGCGTGGAGTCGCTGTCGTCGCCCGACGTGGAGACCGAGACGCCCGAGAGCTTGTTCAGCGCGTCGGCCAGATCGGTGGAGAGCCGGCGCTGCGACGAGTTCGCGTCGATGCTGGTGCTCGAGATCGTCGCCGACGCCTTGGCCGTGACCTGGCCGATCACTTTCAGGCCGCCCGTGTCCATCGCGAGCGCGAAGTTGACGGTCACCACGCGGCCGTCGAGCACTTCGAACGCGGCCGAGGTCAAGGCGGTGTACCCGCGGCGCACGATGCGCGCGCGATAGATCCCGTCGGGCACGTCGGTGAACGTGACCTTGCCGTTCTTGCCGGTGATCTCCGAGGTGATGACCGGGCCTTCGAGCAGCACGCGAGCGAGTTCGAGCGGCTGCTTGGTCGTTGTATCAACGACCACGATGTCAATCTCGCCGGTGTCGGATTGGGCGACGGCACCCGGCGTTAACGCCGCGAGCATCACGAGCAGAGAAAGCGCGGCGGCAGCGCTGCGTCGTCCCAACATGCGCGTTGATTATAGGGGAACGCCTGCTCCGGAGGCCTGAAGCTGGGCTGTGAAAACGGCTAAATTGTGATGGTAACGGCCGTACCTTGCCCGGGTGCGCTGTCGATGGCGATGTCGCCGCCCGCGCGCTCGACGGCGCGCTTGGCGATGGCCAAGCCCAAGCCCGTTCCCGCGATCTCGCCGCGGCGATCGCCGCGGTAGAAGCGCTCGAAGGCGTGTACGCGCTCCGACTCCGACATCCCGGGCCCTTCGTCGCGCACGGTGATGATCGAGTGGCCGTTGTTGCGCGTCGCGCGCAGGTGGATCGGGGCGTCGGGGGCGTATTTCAGCGCGTTTTCGATCACGTTCCACACGGCTTCGGCCAGCTCGCCGCGATCGGCCGCGACCGTGTTGACGCCGTCAACGCTGTAGTCAATGGCGCGCCGGTCGTCCAGCCGCCTGGCCGCCTCGACCTGACTGCGGAAGAGATCGGCGACGTCAACGTTTTCGATCTGCGGCGGCGCCTCGGAGTCGAGCCGCGCGAGGCGCATCAGGCGGTCGATCAGACCGCGCATGTGCTCTTTCTCGATGGACATCGTCGCGAGAATCTGACGAGCGATGCGCGGCTCCTCGATCGCGCCGCGGCGCAGCACGTCAATGTAGCCGGCGATCACGGTCAGCGGGGTGCGCAGCTCGTGCGAGGCGTCGGCGGCGAACTGCCGCATGCGCTCTTCCGCATGGCGCCGGTGGTCGATAGCCGTGGCCACGCTGGCGACCGCGTCGTTGAAGGCCGCGGTCAGCGAGGCGACCTCGTCGCCGCCGGGCATCACGAAACGCCGCTGCGTGTAGTCGCCGCCAGCCAGGGCGCGCAGGGAGTCGCTGACCTCGTTGATGGGACGCAGCGATTGCTGCGCGAAGAGGCGGCCCACCAGCCAGGAGAGGAAGATCGCCCCGAGGGCGATCGTCAGCACGATGCGCCAGTATGGCACGAGCGAGACGAGCAGCAGCGGGAACGACGGACTAAATCCGACGTAGCCGCCCTCGACGTAGGTAAGCGAGAGGGGCTCGAGTCGCGTCGGATCCGGCGGCATCGGTGGAAACGCCCCGCGAGGATACATGTGCACGGTGTCGTGCGACGAGCGATAGGGCGGGATGTAGTGTTGCATGCCGCCCGCGGCCAGCACGCCGGCCAGCGACTTCGGCCGCAGCGTTCTATCGCCGGCCAGGTAGCGGCCTTTGAGATCGTAGACGGTCACGCGCAAGCCGATGCCGCTTAGCGCGTTGACGATTTCGGGCGCGGCCTTCTCGAGTGTCATGCCCTCGCGCCGGTATTGGTCAACGAGGATGCGCGCCTCTTCGTGTTTGGCCACCATCACGTCGCCGGAGAACCGCCACAGCTCGAACACCAGCGCAATCGAGGATGCGAGGATGACGATGAGGACCGTAACGCCCAACAGCACCGCGTAAAGGGCGGAGAGCCGTGCAGCGAGCTTCACGTGAAGGGCCTAGCTATTGCGAGAGGCCGTAACCGACGCCGCGCACCGTTCGAATGAACGAGCCGGCCTCACCGGGTCGGTCTACCTTCGCGCGAAGATAGGAAATGTAGGTCTCGACGATGTTTGGCCCACCCTCGAAGTCGTGACCCCACACGATCTCCAGCAGGTGGTCCTTGCTGAAGACGCGCCGCGGCTCGCGCATGAACACCTCGAGCAGATCGAACTCGCGCTGCGTGAACTCGAGGACGTCTTTTCCGCGCCACGCCTCGTGGGTGCCGGGGTTGATGGAGATGTCGCGCCAGCGAAGCACGTTCTCCTCGATGAGCTGCGGCCGCCGGAGTTTCGCCTGCAGCCGCGCGATCAGCTCTTCGAAGACGAAGGGCTTGACGAGATAGTCGTCGGCGCCGGAGCTCAGCGACCGGACCTTCTCTTCGGTCCCGCCCTTGGCCGTGAGCATCAGGATCGGCGCCTGGGTGATCTCCCGGAGCCGGGGCAGCAGCGTGACGCCGTCAATCTTCGGCATCATGATGTCGAGGACGATGAGTTCTGGATCGAAGACCTTGACGAGCTCGAGGGCGGCCAGACCGTCAGTGGCCGTCCGAACCTCGTACCCCTCGCGGGAAAGTCCCAGTTCTAACATCTCCCGCACCATGCGGTCGTCGTCGATGACGGCAACGCGGGCGTTCGGCATTACGTACATTTCTACGCTGCATCGTGCTTTCTCACCCTTGGAGTCACCTGAACGCGCCCCTCCACCCACCGCTCTACCCGCTGACCGGAGACGAGCGCGGCCTGGCCGATCGCCTCGAGCGGATGCGCCACGACCTGAAGGCCCCGCGCTTCCAGCGCCTCGGCCGACGCCGCGTCCAGCAGCCAGTGGGCGAAGAGATGGACCTCCCTCGTGCCGGCGGCCTCGGCGAGCGTGGAGATGACATCGGCCAAGGTGCACTCGCGCCGCTCCAAGAGGCGCCGCACGACCTCGCCCCGGAAGCGCGCCCCGCTCCAGCCTTGGACGACGAGCAGCACCCGGGTGACCTCGGTCGGCTGGGTCGCCTCGAAATCAATGACGGCCGCCTCGACCCGCCGCGCGAGACCGCTCTCGACCTGGGCATGGAGGGTCGCGCTCGAGATCGAGGCCTCTGGCCCCGCCGTCAGGATTGCCCCTGCCCCAATGAGGTACTCGTCCATAGTGCCACTTTGCTATGGACGAGTGCCACCTGGGTGGCGCACAGCTTCAAGTGCGCCGAGAAGAACGGCTTTTTTGCTTCGACTCTTCTAGAATGGATCGGGCGGAACGATGGCCAGACCGATAATTAGAGCGATGATCAAGCTAAGCATGTTGGCCTCCTCAGATTAGCAACGACACGCCCCATTTTGCTAAGCCTAGTTTCCGAATCCTTTTGCGCTCGCAAGGCGCCTAGCCCCTAGATCAACCCTCGCACACGAGCAGCTTCGATAGCGCTCCGACTCCCGCGGCAATCCAGCTTTTCGATGGCATTTGCGATATGAACTCGCACCGTGTTTACGCTGCGAAACGTTTCCGCCGCAATCTCCTTCGGCACGCGCCCGTCGGCAAGTAGTCGTAAGATCTCTAACTCAGAGGCGGTCAAACGGCCAAACTCCAGCACCTGCTGCTTAGCCCCACTGAGCTCCGTGTAAGTCGACTTGAGAAGCAACGCCACATCTCCATAACCATCGGTCATAAGACTAGCAATTGATTTCGCTATTTCCACAGCACCAGGACCCCGTCCATCGGCTATGCTTCTTAGTATGTTCGTGGCTAGGCCTACGACCGCGCTCTCAATAAGATCATCGCTCCTCAGGCGGCGCATGGTTCGTGCGGCAAGGTCATGCCGCCCATTCACATGTTCAGCCAAAGCGCAAAACACGCGACTGATCGTTAGGGACCGCCGGTCAAAACGAGCGGACGCACTTAACCCTTGCATCCTACTGGTTACCTCGCTGATTATCGTTGAAGAAGCATCACCTTGTTTGTCTAGCGCGAGGAAAAGCGCGAGTTGAGCGCCGCATGTGCTCGAGTCGATTCCGAACGACATCTCGTTCCAGGGCGGCAACATTAGCGTGTGCGCTTTAGCAAATCGCCCGTCCCACGCGAGCCTAACAGCTTTGAACGCGGTGACGTAGCGCGCCACAAGCGCGTCCCCATGGTTCGTTAGCAGCCTCCGCTCTATCGCGATACTCGCTTCGACTTCCCCCCGTCTCATGTGCCCGCTTAGCATCTGAAGGAGTGCCGTCCGAAGTGCCCCGGAGTCTCCGGCCTTTACGGCAGCATCCGCCGCGAGCTGCGCGAATCGAAGCTGTAATGCAACATCATCTTCGTGGTGCAGGGATAGGTTTGCCAGTGCCGCATGCACCCTGCTTGCTAGGCCGAACAAGTGAAGATCCGTCGCCATCTCCGCCGCTTGTGTGAGCCAAGCGAACGCTACCTCCACGTTCGGCCCGTGGCGGGCGGCGATTCCAAGGTGATAGAGCACCTTCGCTCGTGTGACATCGCAGTCGAGAATTGGCAACAGCTTTTCGACGTCGGTAATCGACTCCGAAATAGATGATAGGTCTCCCCGCCTCGCTCGTTCAGCCGCACTCAAGGACAGCGCCCCGGCACGATGTCTCGGTTCTTGTCTCACGTCGCCGGATACCGGATCCAGTATGTCAATAACATCACCTCCCTGATTCGCCAGGAGCGCTGCTAGGCGCAGGCTGGTCGTAGCCACCAAGTCGCGGTCGGTGCCGGCCCGCGCGAGAGCGCGGGTGAACAGCGATTCGGCGCGGGCGAACTTGCCCGCGATCGCGTGAAGAGCGCCTTGAAGGGCGAGGGCCGTCGCGTTTTCCCGGCGAGTCGTCTCGTCGAGCGCCGCAACGGCTCGAGCGACGACGTCGCTGCGAGCCCGTTCGATCAGATCGAAGCCGTGGCGCTCCAGCAGTCGCACGACGTTGGCCGTCGATCCGGCCGCAGCGTAGGCACCGATGGCGTGCTCGACGTCCTCGCTTTCCTCTAAGGCTCGCGCAGCCCGTTCCGACACCGCTTGCTGCGAGCGCCGGCCCTGCAGGGCGCCTTGGTGGCGCAGAAAGTCGCGAAACAGGTCGTGGCAGTGATAGACGCCCGGCGACTCCTCGTAGATGAACGCCGTCCTCTCGCGGAGCCGTTCCACGATCGGAAGCGCGCGATCGAACCCGGCTCGTTCGAGCACGGCAACGTCGATCGCCGGCAGCGCGATCGCCATCTCCAGCAGCTCGCGCTCGTCGTCATCGAGCTCCGCGTACACCTGCTCGGCCAACAGCCGGTAGATCATCTCCCGCGTGAGCGCCGAGACGTTGCGCAGTTCCGCCGACCGCATTGACGTGCGCAAGGCAAAGCTCATCGCCGCCGGCCAACCCTCGGTCAGCGCGAGCAGCTCTTCGAGCTCTCCTTCACCCAAAACGCAGTGGAGCGTGCGCGCCGCCTCGCGCGCCTCGTCCGGCGTAAACCGCAGATCCGCTTCGCCGATGGGAAGGTCCGCGTCGCGGTAGGCAAGCCACGTACCCACCGGAAGGCCCGTCGTCGAGCGCGTCGCCAGAATCCAGCGCACCCGGTCCTTCGAGCTCTCGATGAGCGCGGCGAGGAATTTCGTCACCTCCGCGTCGGCCAGGTGCAGGTCGTCAACGGCGATCGTGCCCGAGAACGACTCGAGGTGTGCGTCCATCCAGCGCGCGAGCTCCGCAGCGCGTTTGGGCGAGGAACTGTTACGCTCGTAGGCGCCGGCCAACGCCGTGATCGCGTGCGGCGCCACCGCGCGCAGCGCCTCCGCGAAGCCGCGGAGGAAGCCCAGCAGCTCCGCGTGTTCGGCGCGCAACGCAAAGCGTACGGGCGCGTCGGTCGCCGACGCCAGATACTGTCGCAGCACCAGCGACTTGCCGTAACCGGCTGGGGCCACGATCAGCGCGATCGGATACTCCGCCGCGGCTCGCAACCGCTCGATGAGGCGCGGCCGTTCGACCGGCGCGAAGGCGCCGGCTTCCCCGCGATGGTCGCTCGCGAGCGCGCGCAGCATCGAAGCTCGTTCTAAGGCTGCTTCGGCGTCGCCTGTTGCCGAAACGGCCCCGGATCGGGAACGTCGCCCTTGCCGATCAGGGCGCTCAGGAAGTGCGCGACGAGCGCGCCCTCCCACCGCAAGCGCGGTGCAAGCCAAGCGTGCTGCGCGGGACACGAGATCTCTCCCAGTTCGAGCACGAGACTCCCGCTGCGCGCATCCACCTGATGGTACGCGTAATAATTTCGTAATCCGTTGGTAAAATTATCGGGCTGGAATCCGAACGGCCAGTAGCGTCCGTAGAGGGCGCGCCACGCGCCGGCGGCGGCCGCGTCGCTCTTCGCTCCGTAGCCGATGGACGCGCTGCTCTTGCAGGGCGGGTTCGAGCCGTCGAGATGCAGGAACGCCGCCGCCCCGACCCGGTACGCCCCGTCGAAGTCGGCCGGCAAGCGCGCGACCGTCAGGCCGTGCGCGCGGAGAATCTGCGCCGCGGCATCGGCCACCACGGGCGTCCACGCCCGCTCGCCGTTCGCGCCGAGATTACAGTGGTGTTGCGGAAAGTGCGCGCAACTCGCCGGCCGCCCTTCGTGGCCGGCCGAGATCAGAACGTCGTACGTGAGGACGGCCAACAGCAGCGCCTGCATCGCTCACCAGCCGCCCGACGCTCCCCCGCCGCCGAAGTCGCCGCCACCGGCCGAGAAGCCGCTGTCGAAGCCGCCGCCGTCGCCCCCGCCACCGAACGACGACATGCCGCCCGCGAATCCGCTGCTGCCCCAAAACCACCAGCGCTTCATGTCGGCTTTCGCCTTCGTCGAGCCCTCGCGCAGCACGAGATACCCGTAGCGAATGCTGCCCAGCACCTGCATGATGATCAGGAAGGCGACGAACGCCATGAACAGCCCGAAGATGGCGAAGATCGCGATCGCGATTCCGCCGCCCACGCTCGAACCGGATTCCGACGACTCTGGCGGCGGCGTGACGCCCGCATACGACGGCGTGATCGTCTTCAGCATCGCGGCGACGCCGCTCGACACGGCGCCGTCAACGTCGTTCGACCGCATGCGCGGCCGGATGACGTCGTTGATGATGCGGCTGGAATCCGCGTCGGTCAGCGAGCCTTCGAGACCGTAGCCGACCTCGATGCGCAGCTTGTGGTCCTTCATGAAGACGAACAGAATCGCACCGTCGTCGTGGCCGCGCCGGCCGATTCTCCACTCGTGCGCGGTCTCGGTGGTGAACGTCTCCAGTGGCACGTCGCCCGTCGTCTGCCCGATCCAGACCACGATCTGGTGGCCGGTCGCCTTTTCGTATGCCTGCAGCTCGTTCTCGACCGAGGCGCGTGTGTCGCTGGAAAGCACGTTCGCGGTGTCGACCACGTGATGGTCGGGCGTGGGCGGAACCGTGAAACCGGCCGCGCCGAGCGCGGGCGCCGCCCAAACCGACGCCAGCAGCGCGACCGCCGCGATACTCGAGCGCGCGTTCACGACGTCAAATCCGTTCCGGCGCCGGTCGCGAAGTGCGAACGCAGCGCCTCGCCGATGCGGCCCACGGCGTAGGCGATGCCGTCGGCTACGTCGCCGCGCGCGAAGTACGGTCGGCTCTGTTCGACGACGTCGTTCCAGAACGCGTCGCCCACGCGCTCGTGCAGCGCGCGGTCGCCGATCACGGCGAAGCTGCGCGCCTTCGGCGCCACCAGCACGAGCGCCGCGTTGGCCTCGTCGCGCCGGTGCAAGCCGATCCGCCGGAACTCCCAGGCGGCGCGCCGCAGCGCGTCCACCGAGGCGTCGGGCACGATGCGCACGGCAATTTGGCCGGTCGTGCCGTCTTCCGCCGCGGCGATGGCGCGCGCGATGCCGTCGCGCTCCGCGCGCGTCACGGGCTGAAGTTGACCGCCGGGGGCTTCTCGGCGCCAGGCGACGATTGGAAGTAGGGCTTCTCGTTGAACCGGCCGCCGAACAGACCCGCGATCATCACGGTGGGGAACGTGTCGCGCTTGGTGTTGAACGCGCGCGCCACGTCGTTGTATTTCTTGCGCTCGAACGCGATGCGGTTTTCCGAGCCCTCGAGCTGCGCCTGGAGCGACTGGAAGTTCTCCGTCGCCTTGAGCTGCGGATAATTTTCCACGACCGCCAGCAGCCGAGACAGCGCGGAGCCCAGCTGGTCTTGTGCCGCGGCGTACTTCGCGAAGTCTTGCGGATTGTTGACGGCGTTCGAAACGGCCTCGGGCGAAATCTGCCCGACGCTGGCACGCGCCTTCGCCACGGCCTCGTAGGTGCTCGATTCGAAGTTGGCCGCGCCCTTGACGGTCGCGACCAAGTTCGGAATCAAGTCGGCGCGGCGCTGGTAGACGTTCTGCACCTGCCCCCATTGGGCGTCGACGGCTTGGCCCAGCGTGACCAGCGAATTATAGGTGCCGGCGACCCAAAAACCCACGATCGCCACGATCGCAATAACGACGATCGGGCCCACGTACGAAGGACGTTGTTGCATAGCGTGGCTAACATGCGCCGCAATGCGGCCTGCCCCTCCCTCGGGCCCTCTTTTGCTGCGAGTGCTGCTCGCCGCGCTCCCCATCGCTGCCTTTACGGTCGCAATCCCGTTCGTCAATCGCGTCGAGCCGCGGCTCTTGGGAGCGCCCTTCTTGCTGGTCTGGATCATCGCGTGGATCCTGTTGACGCCGGCGTGCCTGTGGGCTATCTCGCGGTTGGAGCGCCGCCCGTGAGCGGTACGGTCGTCGCCCTCTCGATCGTCGGCGTCGTCGTCTTCGGAACCATCGGGCTCGCGCTTTACGGGGTGCGGCGCATTAAGATGGACCCGCAGCAGTATATCGTCGGAGGGCGATCGTTCGGCACGATCTTCCTCTGGGTGCTGCTCGCCGGCGAGATCTATACCACGTTCACGTTCCTCGGCGTCGCCGGATTGTCGTATTCGCAGGGCGCGCTTGCGTTCTATATCCCGGCCTTCGGCACGTGCGCCTACGTCATCGGCTATTTTCTCACGCCGGCCATCTGGCGGGTCGGCAAGGACGGCGGCCTGCTCACC
The DNA here is from genome assembly GCA_963824595.1 of Vulcanimicrobiota bacterium. Classification (GTDB taxonomy): domain Bacteria; phylum Vulcanimicrobiota; class Vulcanimicrobiia; order Vulcanimicrobiales; family Vulcanimicrobiaceae; genus Cybelea. Next base: position 570,919 of record CAWGPY010000002.1, on the reverse strand, counting down.
TCGGCCGACTTCTTCGCGACGCGCTACGGCAGCCGCGCGCTGGGCGTTTCGGTCGCCGTCCTTCAGTTTCTCATGATCGTGCCCTACGTCGCGCTGCAGCTCAGCGGGCTGCAGATCCTCCTGCGCATCGCAGGCTACGGCGCTTACGACGCGACGGCCTCGGTATGCATCGCCTTTCTGGTTCTCGCCGTCTTCGTCTACAGCGCGGGGCTGCGCGGCACGGCGTGGGCCAGCATCGTGAAAGACGTCTTGGTGCTGGGCGGCATCGTGTTCGCCGGCATCGCCATTCCGGTGCGTTTCTTCGGGTCGCCGAGCGCCATGCTCGATCGCATCGCGCAGACCCATCCGCAAATGCTCGTCGTCGTGCCCGGAGCCGTGTACCACGGCACCGTCTGGTTCGTCTCGACGGTGCTCCTGTCGGCGATCGGCTTCTTCATGGGCCCGCAGTCGTTCAACGCCATTTACAGTGCGCGCAGCGGGGACACGCTGCGCCGCAATGCGATGCTCCTCCCGCTCTATCAGGCGTTCCTGACGCTCATGATGTTCGCCGGCCTGTCCGCGGCGCTCATCGTGCCCGGTCTCAAGGGCACCGCCGTAGATCAGTCGTTTCTGTTGGTCACGCAGCACTTCTACTCGCCGTGGACGCTGGGCCTCATCGCTTCCGCCGGCGCGCTGGCCGCGCTGGTTCCGGCGTCCGCGCTGATCCTCGGCGGCGCGAGCCTCGTCACGAAGAACGTGGCGGGCGACGTGTTCGGCGTCGCGACCAGCGACGCGGCGCGGACTCGGCTCACTCGAGTACTGGTGATCGTCGTGGCGGTGCTCGCGCTCGGCGTCTGGCTCGTGGCGCGACGGACCGTGGTCGAGATGCTTTTGCTCTACTACAACGGCATCACGCAGTTCGCGCCCGGCGTCATCGCGACGTTCCTCTGGCCCCGCGCGACGGCGTGGGGCGTGGGCGCCGGAATCGCCGCGGGCCTGGCGGTCGCGCTTCCGCTCGCCGCGCTCAACCTGACGCCGTGGGGCATCAACCCGGGATTCATCGGACTGGCGGCCAACGTCGTCGTGTTGGGACTCGTATCGTTGGGAACGCGCCGCCGCTAGGCCCGTGCGGAACCTGCTGATCGCCGTGCTGCTCGCCGCAACCGCTGCGGCGATAGCGCCGCGTGCTGCCGCGGCGCCCGACCGCGATCGTCTGCTGCTCTCGCTAGCGCAACTTTGGGGCGATGTCGAGTACTTCGATCCGCGGCTCGCGCATTCGAACGCGAACGATTGGGACGCCGCGGCGGTGTCGGGGATCGCAAAGGTCGACGCGACGCCATCCGAGCCGGTCTTCGCGGACGCCGTAGCGACGATGCTCGCCAGCCTCCACGATCCGTTGGCGCACGTTGTTCCGTCGGCGTCGTCGTCGGCATCGCCGTCGGCGGCGCCGCACGGCAATGCCGGGATCGCGCTCGTCTCCCCCGACCCAAACGCGCTGGTCGTGACGGTGAATGCCGCCGCGCTTCCCGACGCCGGCTCACCCGAGATGGAGGCTCGCGCGACTGCCGCAGCCCACGCAATTGCATCGAAGCGGACCGTCATCGTCGACCTGCGTCAAGGCGCGACGGAATCGAGCGACGAGGCCGCCAACGTAAGCGTGCTTTTCGACACGACGCCGCTGGCAGCGTCGCTGGTGCGCGGCGACGTGCAGCTGCCCGCCTATCGACGTCGGTATTACAACGGGCTCACGAGCCCGTCGCTTCCCCAGGGCGAGAACTACACCGGCGGTTACATCACGGATGACGGACTCATGATCCGTGGGAGCGCGAAAGCGCCCGCCCGTGTCGCGTTCCTCGTCAACGCGCGGTCGACGGTTCCCGACCTCGCGGTCGCGCTCGTAAGGGTGGGGCGCGCCGTCGTTTTTTCCGATGGGCTGCCGCCTTCATTCGACAACGGCGATGTGGACGAACTGCCGATGGCTGACGGCAGCATCGCTGAATTTCGCACGTCGGAGTACTCGGATGCACCCGCGATCGCATCGTTCGCTCGGGCGGTTCCCACAGGGGGAGACGTCGCGGCCGCGATCGAGAGCTGGCTCGACCACAACACTCCGCCGAGCGTAGCCTTCGCGCCCGCGCCGCAAGGCGTCAGCGCGGGCAGCGCCGCGGGCCCGGCGGCGTTCCCGGACGAGGCGCACCGCATCTTCGCGGTCTTTCAAATCTACAACGCGATTCGCTACTTCTTCCCGTACCGCGCCCTCATGAACGAGGACTGGAACGCCGCCAGCCTGCGCGCATTCCGAGACGTACGCGCCGCGAACGACGAAGGCGCCTACCTTCGCGCGATCCGGCGTTACTACGCGCTGATTCACGACGGCCACGGATACGTCGGTGGCAACCCGGTGGGACAGCTCTACGGCGGCGGCGTTCCATGGGCGAGCCGCTACCTCCACAACCGGATCGTGGTGGCGCGCGCCGTTGATCCCGCCGCCTTCGCTGCAGCCGGGGTGCGCATCGGAGATATCGTCACGGCGATCGGCGGCGAGCCGGCGCGCGACGCGTTCGCCGCGCGTCTCCCCTTCGTCAACGGTTCCACGCCGCAGGGCGTCGCGTTCAATGCAGTCGCCGGAGCAGGGACGAGCGTCTTCGCCGGGGCCCCTGGATCGAGCGTGGACGTGACGCTGCGTCATCCGGGGTCCTCGAAAACGTTTACGGCGCACGTTCGTCGCGTCGCTGCCTTCACGCGGCATTGGCGCTCCGGGCCGATCGTTCGCGTCCTGCCCGGCAACATCGGATACGTCGACCTCGACCGGCTCGAGCCGGGCAACGTCGACGCGATGTTCCACGCGTTGGCTAGTACGCGCGCCATCATCCTCGACGATCGTGGCTACCCGCTCGGAACGGCGTGGTCGATCGCGCCGCGCCTCACGGCCGCGAACCGCGTTCGGGGAGCGCTCTTCGAAGAGGTCCTGGCGCTCGCGCCGTACGTGAGCGACGGCGAGGTGGAGTTCAAGCAGTCGTCGCGCACGTTCTATCAGATAATTCCGCCGGCACTCGGGGCGCGCTATCTCAAGCCGACGATCACGCTCGTGGACGAGCGCACGATCAGCCAAGCCGAACACACCGGCCTTTTCTTCTCGGCAGCCGGCCACACGCGATTCGTCGGAACTCCGACCGCAGGCGCGAACGGCGACGTCACCTCGTTCGCAATCCCCGGCGGCCTCACGTTGAGTTTCTCCGGCCGTGGCGTGCGCTTCGCCGACGGCCGTCAGCTGCAGCGGGTCGGCATCGTTCCCGACGTGCGCGCCGAGCCGTCGGCGAGCGATCTCGCCGCGGGGCGCGACGTCGTGCTCGAAGCCGGCCTTCGCGAGGCACTTCGGTTATCCGGCGCGGGACGATCCGAAACGGTAGAGGCGATTGGCCGGCTGCGATCGCTCGATCGAGCGGACTTCCTCGCAGCGCTACGTGCCTCAGAGCACGCTGTGACACTCGAACGTTTGGAGCTGGCCTATGTCGGCAAGTCTCTTCCGGGCGCTACCGGAGCTCATGCTATGACCGTTGCGCCGCTGTCGTCGCAGGAAGATCGCGTCACCAGCAACGGCGCGCGCGTCGACATCGCGCCGTATCGCGGAAAGGCCGTCCATATTTTCGGTATGATCCGCACGGCGAACGCAGCCCAAGGCGGGGCGGTCTGGGCGCGCGTTGACGGCACGAACGGCGCCCTCTCGCTCGACAACATGTCCGATCGCATGCCGCACGGCACGTCGGATTGGCAGCCGTTCTCCATCGTCTTGCGCGTGCCTGACGACGCGACGGCCATCTTCACCGGCTTGCTGCTGTACGGCCGCGGCGAGGTGAGCGTGTCCCGTGTTACGATCGAGACCGTGCCGGCAGACACGCCGCCGACGAGCTTGTGGTAGTTCGATGACCGTTCGTACGCTGTACCTCTCCGGTATCGCGGTCGCGTTGCTGAGCCTTGCGGGCTGTTCGCTTTCTTCGAGTTTCGCGCCGGGAGCGCTGCAGCGGTCGTCACCGGCGCGGGGCTCCGGCAGCGGCTCCGATTACATCCAGCACGTGATCGTCGTGGTTCAGGAGAACCGCTCGTTCGACAATTTCTTTGCCACGTTCCCCGGCGCCGACGGCGCGACCGCCGGCTGCATGGAGGTTCCGACCGCGCTCCGGCGCGTGCGATTTCGCTCGGCGCCGTGCCCCAGCGGCGACGAGTACGTCGCGCTGCAGAAGTCCGATCTTATCGAGTCGTGCGACTTCAGCCATCACTATCACAACTTCGTGGACGACTACGACGCCGGCGCCATGGACGGTTTCGGCGTGCAGAAGGGCAACAAAGTCGCCTGCCCCGGCGAGGTCGGCACCGCACCCTATCACTACGTGGATCCCAGCCAGATCGCGCCCGATTGGACGATCGCAGCGCAATACGTGCTCGCCGACCATCTCTTTCAGACCCAGGGCAGCGGCAGCTTCACCGCCCATCAGGATCTAATCGCGGCCGCCACGATCGTCAACAAGGCGCAGACGAAGAGCATCGTGGATCTTCCCGACCACGGGCCCTGGGGCTGCGACGCGCCGCCCGGCACCAAGACGGATCTGCTGTTCTTCGACGGCACGAAACTGAGGGACCAATACCATCGCGGCCCGTTCCCGTGCCTGAAATACGCGACGCTGCGCGACCTGCTCGACGCGAAGTCGGTCACGTGGAAGTACTACTCGCCGCCCGTCTTCATCAAACATACGCGCGAGCACGGCGCGGGCGCGCTTTGGAACGGCTTCGAGGCGATCAAGGCCGTGCGCGACGGTCCGGAGTGGAAGCGCAACGTCGCGCAGCCGAACGACTTCTTCACCGACGTGCGCAAGGGCCGGCTCCCCGCGGTGGCGTGGGTCATCCCCGACGAACCAAACTCCGACCATCCGGGCAACGACTCCGACACCGGACCGTCGTGGGTGGCAAGCATCGTCAACGCCGTCGGGAAGAGCTCGTACTGGGACTCGACCGCGATCGTGATCGTGTGGGACGACTGGGGCGGCTTCTACGACCACGAACCGCCGCCGTTCTTCGACGAGTGGGGCGGACTCGGGTTCCGCGTGCCGATGCTCGTCGTTTCAGCGTACGCCCGCGAGGCGACTCCCGGCTACCCCGGCTACGTCTCGCACACGCAGTACGAGTTCGGCAGCATATTGCGCTTCGTCGAAGACACGTGGAACCTCGGAACGCTGGGAACGACGGACCTGCGCGCCACGAGCATCGGCGACTGCTTCGACTTCACGCAGCCGCCGCGCGCGTTCACGCCGATCAAGTCGAAGTATCCGCTGAGCTACTTCCTTCGCCGACCGCCGTCAGGCCGGCCGGTAGACACGGAGTGATGCGTTGAAACACTTCAGCTCGATCGTTTGTTCGCTCGCACTCATACAGCTTGTAACCTCTTCGCCTGCCCGGGCGCAGAGCACGCCTGCATCGTCCCAACAGCTTGCGGCGATCACCGAGCGCGGAAAGGCGCTCGCAGCCTACGACCGGGCCGCATGGCATGCGACCGACGCCGCACAGGCGATCGCCGGAGGCGACGCTACAGGGGTACGGTTTTATATCGCCCGTCGCACCTCGGCCGGCTGGACCGTCGACTTCGGCAAGCTGGATCCGACGGGCACGGCCTTCTTGACGGCCATCGAGGCGGCCGGCGACGACAACGGCCACTTTACGGCGCAACGCCTGGCGCCGCCCCGCAGCGATGCGGGTTACCTGCCTGCCGCGGCTCGAGCTATCGGAACGGCTGAAGGTGAGTTCAAACCCGTCAAGGGTTTCAAATACAACGTCGCGGTCATTCCCAACGCCGACGACACGTTTTACGTTTATCTGTACCCGGCGCAAACCGAACCTCACGTTTTCCCCGTCGGGGGCGATGAGCGGTATACGATCTCTTCCGACGGCCTCAAGGCGCTCGACGCACACCGCATGCACAACTCGATACTGGCCACGCCGGAGGGCGCGGGCCTGCCGAGCGGCGCGCGTCAGGCGGCGGGCTTCCGCACCGTTGTCGTCGAGAACGTGCCGCAAGACACCGACGTCTTTCACGTCCTCGCCCGCACGCCGTCGATTCCCGACTATATCGACGCGCAGGGTCAAATGTACGTTATTGCCACTGACGGCACCATAAAATACGTAGGGCCCGCAGGAGCTAAGTCACAGCCATAATCCATCGCTCCCTAGCGTAACGGCGCCAGGAACGTGATTGTCGCTGGACGTACTTTGACTTGCAGGAGAATCATGCACGCGCATCCGCTTGAGGGTCGAATCGCCCACCTCGAGGGCGCTTTCGACCAAGTCAATGAACGCCTCGGCGGCATCGAGCGCAGGCTCGACCCCGTGGACGCGCGTTTCAATCACGTGGAAACGCGCTTCACCGCTATCGATCGGCGGTTCAACTGGGTAATCGGCATCATCGTGGGAACGTGGCTCACGACGATCGGTATGCAGATTACGACCATCCAAGCCCGTGCTCCATCGCTAGATCGGATGGATCGCCGCTTTACGTGGCTGACCGGCATCGTCGTCGGCATCTGGATCACGACGATCCTCGCGCTGCTCGCGGGCTGCTCCGGAGACATGTCCCAACCGGGCACGCCTGGACCGAGCACCGCCGGACAACCGCAATCCCAGCTTGATTCCAACGGGAAGTTCATTCCGCATTGGGCTGATCCGGCGAGTGTGGTTCCACAGGGTGTAATCGGCATGCGCGGCCAGGCTCTCAAGACGCGCTCCGCACCCGATGTAAAGAAACGCGCTGCCGTCGGCGGCATCTACGGCAGCCAGTTCCTGGCGTCCATCATCAACGGCTATCCGCACAGGAACACGTCGAACGGTCCGCCGACTTGCAGCCTCGGCGCAAACTACGCGAACGGCGTCGCCGTTGACGGCAAGGGCAACTTGATCGATCCCGACGGCGGAACCAATCGGGTCATCGTTTATGCGGGCCCCGGCATGTGCGGACCCGAGGTCGGATCTATCAGCGACCAGTATGGCGAGCCATCGGACGCTTCGAGCGCCAACGCGGTGACCGGTCAGATCGCCGTCGCGAACATCTTCAGTATCGAGGGCCCGGGCAGCATCTCGATCTGCTCGCTCTCGGCCGGCTGCACTCAGAACCTCACGGACTACTACAACCTGTTCGAACTTGCCGGCGTAGCATTGGCCAATAATGGCGATTGCTGGGGTTCGGCGACGAGCAGCTTTGGTACGGCAACGCTCATCTACTTCAAGCGCTGCTCGAAATCCGGTGTTGTCGCAACGGGCTGGCTGAACGCGTACTTCGGCGGTCTCGACATCGACGCGAACGGGTACCTGGTCGCGATCGACGCCTTCACTCCGGCGTTGCGCGTGTACTCGGGTTGCAATCCGGCCTGCACGCTCGTCGGCGGTCCGTTCCCTCTAATCGGCGACTGCATCTTCGGACACGTCAACAAGCAATCCATGACATTCGCCTGCGGTGACTATTCGCTCGGTCAGATCGACGTCTACTACTACAGCCCGACCTCGCTCACGTACTGGTACAGCTTCAACAACGGTCTCAATGCAAGCGACGACGTCGAAAGTGCCGCATACAATCCACGCTCGAGGCAATAGCCGCTAGCCGCTGGGGAAAACGCAACGAGCGGAGCTCGTGAGCTCCGCTCGATACGTGTGCTTGACAAGTTGGTGCTACAAGTCTTCGGGGTTGATGCCCTTCAGACGATCGTACTGGGTCTTCTTCGGACCTGCGTGCGGCGTCGCATGATCCTCGATTTCACCTTCGTACTGAACCGTTAGCGGCTCGCGGTTGCGTTCGTAGGCCGTGACGAGCCGGCTCATACCGTCGCCGTTGCCGCCGCCCATCACCTCGGCCAATGCCGCCTCGTCGGCGGTCATCATCGCGGCGTACGGCACGTCGTACTCGTGACGCGGCCGACCGTCGTCGTCAACGTCCTGCCCCTGGGGCACGATCTCCACGTTGCGATACCGCGACATGCCCGTGCCGGCGGGGATCAGCTTGCCGATGATGACGTTCTCCTTGAGTCCGAGCAGCGGGTCGTACTTGCCCTTGATCGCCGCGTCGGTCAGCACGCGAGTCGTCTCCTGGAAGCTCGCCGCCGACAGGAACGACTCCGTCGCCAGCGATGCCTTGGTCACGCCGAGCAGCACGGGGTTCGCCGTGGCGAGCTCGCCCCCGGTTGCGCGGATGCGCTCGTTGGCCTCGTGGAACTGGGCCGCCTCGATCAGCTGGCCCGGAAGCAGCGTCGTGTCGCCGCCTTCCACGATCTTCACCTTGCGCAGCATCGAGCGCACGATGACCTCGATGTGCTTGTCGTTGATGTCCACGCCCTGCGAGCGATAGACCTTCTGCACTTCCTGCACCAGGTAGTTTTGCAGCGCGGTCTCGCCCTTCACGCGCAGGATGTCGTGCGGGTTGAGCGAGCCTTCGTTGAACTGGTCGCCCGGTTCGACGGTCTGCCCTTCCTGCACCAGCATGTGCGTGCCCGGCGGGATGTCGTACTCGTGCTCGTCGCCGTTCGAGTCGGTGACGTAGACGATGCGCTTGTTCCTCTCGTCGCCCATGCGGATGGCGCCGGCAACCTCCGAGATCGTCGCCTGCCCCTTGGGCTTGCGCGCCTCGAAGATTTCCTCGACGCGCGGCAGACCCGTGATGATGTCTTCCGTCGCGACGCCGCCGGTGTGGAACGTCCGCAGCGTCAGCTGCGTGCCCGGCTCGCCGATGGACTGCGCGGCGATGATGCCCACCGCCGTGCCGATGTCGGCCTGCGTCCCGGCCGCGAGGTCGCGACCGTAGCAGAGCGAGCAAACGCCGTACTTCGACTGACAGGTCAGCACCGAGCGAATCTTCACCTCGCCGGTGCCGGCGTCGATCAGCGCGCGCGCCTTCTCTTCGTCAATCTCCGCGTTCTTGGTGACGATCGCCGTCGTCGGCCGCTTGGGATCCAGACGAACCTCCTCGGCCGCCCGCCGGCCGACGATGCGGTCGATGAGCGGTTCGATGACTTCCTTGCCCACGCGGATGTCGCTGACCACGATGCCGTTGCTCGTGCCGCAATCCTCCTCGCGGATGATCACGTCCTGAGCCACGTCAACCAGACGGCGCGTCAGGTAGCCCGAGTCGGCCGTCCGCAGCGCGGTGTCGGCGAGACCCTTGCGAGCGCCGTGCGTCGAGATGAAGTACTCGAGAACGGTGAGCCCCTCTTTGAGCGAGGCTTTCACCGGAATCTCGAGGATTCGACCCGACGGGTCGGACATGAGGCCGCGCATGCCGCCCAGCTGCTTCACCTGGGCGATGGATCCGCGCGCGCCCGACGTCGCCATCATGAACACGGGGTTGAGCGGATTCTGCGACGACTGCATCGCGGTCGTGACCTCGTCCGAGGCCTTCGACCAGATGTCAATGGTCTTGTTGTACTGCTCGTCCTGCGAGATGAAGCCCTGTTCGTAGAGACGGTGCAGCTCGTCAACCTCGTTCTGCGCCTTGCCGACGATCTCGTACTTGTCTTCCGGGACGATCACGTCGCTGATGGACACGGTCGTGCCGGAGAGCGTCGCGTAGTGGAAGCCCAGATCCTTGATCGCGTCGAGGAATCGCGCCGTCTCGGCGTTGCCGTAGCGGCGGTAGCAATCCGTGATCGTCTTCTTGAGCATCCCCTTGTCGATGATGCGGTTGACGAACTCGTGATTCCAGCGCTCGGGGAACGCGAGATTGAAGATCACGCGGCCCGCCGTCGTCTTGAGCAGCTCGCCCTTCCAGCGTACGTAGATCCACTCTTGCAGCGAGATCTGCTTGGTCTCGTACGCCATCACGGCTTCCTTGCCGTCGAAGAACGTCGGGATCGCGCCCGCGGCGTCGGCCGTTGGGGCGTTCTTGTTCTTCGCGCGATCCACGCGCTCGTATTCGTCGGTGATCGCGGCCTTGGCCGGTCCGGCGTACTGGTCGCGATTGAACGTGAGGTAGTAGAGTCCCAGCACCATGTCCTGAGTGGGAATGGAGACCGGGTTGCCGTATGCCGGCAGCAGGATGTTGTTCGACGAGAGCATCAGGATGCGCGCCTCTGCCTGCGCACCTGCCGAGAGCGGCAGATGCACGGCCATCTGGTCGCCGTCGAAGTCGGCGTTGTACGGCGTGCAGACGAGCGGATGCAGGTGAATGGCCTTGCCCTCGACGAGCACCGGCTCGAACGCCTGAATGCCCAGGCGATGCAGCGTCGGCGCGCGGTTGAGCAGCACCGGGTGCTCCTTGATCACCTCTTCGAGCACGTCCCACACCTCGGGACGCACGCGTTCCACCATGCGCTTCGCGCTCTTGATGTTGTGCGCGAGCTGACGGTCCACCAGCTTCTTCATCACGAACGGCTTGAAGAGCTCGAGCGCCATCTCTTTCGGCAGGCCGCACTGATGCAGCTTGAGCGTGGGACCGACGACGATCACCGAGCGCCCCGAGTAGTCCACGCGCTTGCCGAGCAGGTTCTGACGGAACCGGCCCTGCTTGCCCTTGAGGATGTCCGAGAGCGACTTCAGCGGACGGTTGTTCGGCCCCGTGACCGGACGGCCGCGGCGGCCGTTGTCGATCAGCGCGTCCACCGCCTCTTGCAGCATCCGCTTCTCGTTCTTGATGATGATTTCGGGCGCGTTGAGCTCGAGCAGCCGCTTCAAACGGTTGTTCCGGTTGATGACGCGACGGTAGAGGTCGTTGAGGTCCGACGTGGCAAAGCGGCCGCCGTCGAGCTGCACCATGGGACGCAGCTCCGGCGCGATCACCGGCACCGCGGCGAGCACCATCCACTCCGGACGGTTGCCGCTGGCGAGAAACGCCTCGACCACTTCGAGCCGCTTGATCGCCTTCAGACGCTTCTGGCCACTCGTTTCCTTGAATTCTTTGCGCAGGTCTTCTTGCAGCTTGCGCAGGTTGAGGTCGCGCAGCAGCTCGCGGATCGCCTCCGCGCCCATGCCGGCCTTAAAGCGGTTGCCGAACTTCTCGCGGGCCTCGCGATACTTCTGCTCCGACAGCACCTCGCGCTTGGTCAGCGTGGTGTCGCCGGGATCGATCACGACGTACGCCGCGAAGTAGATCACCTTCTCCAGCTGGCGCGGCGACATGTCCAACAGGATGCCGATCCGGCTCGGCACGCCCTTGAGATACCAGATGTGACTCACGGGCGTGGCCAGCTCGATGTGGCCCATGCGCTCGCGGCGCACCTTCGCGCGGGTGATCTCGACGCCGCAGCGGTCGCAGATCATTCCCTTGAAGCGGATGCGCTTGTACTTGCCGCAGTGGCACTCCCAGTCTTTGGTGGGGCCGAAGATCTTCTCGCAGAACAGGCCGTCGCGTTCCGGCTTGAGCGTGCGGTAGTTAATGGTCTCCGGCTTCTTGACTTCCCCAAAGGACCAAGCGCGAATTTGCTCGGGCGATGCCAGCCCGATGCGCATGGCGTCGAAGTTGTTGACGTCAATAAGATTCAAAGGAAGGGACTCCGTCTGGCCCGCCGCTGCCGCCGCTTACGCAGGGAAAACGCGTCTCACGTCGTCACGTAAGGGTACCCACCGTCGCCGCTGGCACGGGGCACAGACCGCGATTGTATCACGCGCCCCCGCCCCGTTCAAGTAAACCCAGCGTGGCCCCAGGTTGCGGGGTACGACTGCTCCATGAAGATAGGAATCGTTGGCTCCAATGACCGCGCGATGGCGATCGGCCGCCTGTTGCGCGAGGGCGGACATCAAGTGACCTTCGGCGACCCCGGCGCGGAAGAGCGCGCCCGGCGGGCCGCCTCGCTGGTAGGCGGCGCGGACGACACTCCCTACCGCCAGGCCATGTTATCGGACCTTCTGGTTTTCGCCGTCCCCCGCCAAGAGGTGGACCGGGCGGTATCGGCCGTCGGGTCGGGCGCCGGCGCGGTGATCGTGGACGCCGTAGAGGGCGAGCGGGGCAATCGGTCGCTCAGCGGCGCTGAAATGCTCGCCGCGAAGCTCGACTCCCACCGCGTCGTGCGCGCCCTGATCAACATGCCGCAGTCCGGCTGCGAAGTCTCGATCTGCGGCGACGACCCTACGTCGAAAGACCTGGTAGACCGCGTCCTGCAGTCGTGCGGGTGCGCGACGACCGACCGCGGACCGCTCGCCAACGCGGTCCAGCTCGAAGCTCCGGCCTAGGCGGTTATTTTTTCTTTCGCGAGCGCGTCCGCTTCGGTACTTTTGCACCGGAGCGGCGCGCCTCGCTCAAACCGATCGCGATAGCCTGTTTGCGGCTCGTCACCTTCTTGCCCGAGCGTCCGGACTTGAGCTCGCCGCGCTTCATCTCGTGCATCGCACGCTTCACTTTGCGGCTCGACTTCGGACCGTACTTCCGCGTCGAAGTCGCCTTCTTGCGGGTCGAGCCTTTCTTGCGCGACGACGACTTTTTGCTCGTGCTCGATTTCTTGCGACCAGGCATCGGTTATCTACTCCTCTCCCGTGGCCGGGCTAGACGCGCAGTCCGCGCCCGGTCAGCAGGTTGACCACGATCAGGATCAACACGATCAACAGAACGATGTGGATCAGGCTCCCTAAATGGAACGCCATGAACCCCACCAGCCAGATGACGAATAAGATCACGATGATTGCCCAGAGTAGGCCTGCCATGCTCCCTCCCTATGTTGGCGCTCTGCCGTTTCGTCGCTTATCCCCGCATTCGGGCGCGACTAATCGTGGGGTTTAGAAGCCAAAATACCCCGCGCACAGGTCGTAGCACTCGCAGGCCAGCGACTCGAGCTTCGCCCGGTCGACGATGCGAACTTCGCCGCGCGAGCTCTCGATGCACCCCGCGTCGCGGAGCGTCGCCATCGTCGCCGTAACCGTCGGGCGCTGCGCTCCGAGCATCATGCCGAGGCGCTCTTGGGTCATGGGAAACGTGTTCGAACCGATGCGGTCGACGGTCATCAGCAGCCAGCGCGCGCATCGCTGTTCGACGCGGTGCAGCCGGTTGCACGCGATCAGCTGTGCCAGCATCGAGCAGTAGCCGCCCGTATAGTCGAGCAGCGCGCCCATGAGCGCGGGAAACTCCTCCGCCCGGCGTTTCAGCTCCGCGATCGGCATCGCAAGCGCCGTTCCCGGCACCTGGCAGACGCCCCGTCCGGTCGAGGTTCCGTCGCGCAGGATCACGTCGAGCCCGCTGACGCCCTCGAGGCCCACCATGCCGACCTCGGCGGCAGTTCCCTCGGCCATGATCTGAATGATCGAAACGACCGCTGAGACCGGGAAATACACCGCCTCGATGGGTGAGCCGGCTTCGTAGAGCAGCGCTCCGTCGCGCCACGTCACCGGCTCGAGAGCGCTTTCAAGGCTCTCGCGCGCGGGTGCGGGAAGGCTCGCTAAGATGCGATTCTGACGGGTGTTCAGCAAGTGTCCGGTCCGTTACCGACAGATAGGTGGCAATCCTGTACCTTACCTGAAGCCACGGGTGTCATGAAGAGCCTGAACAAACGCGAGCCGTCTCCCGCCTCGACCGAACGGACGCTGCAGTCCGTTCGCTTCGTAATGGCGCGCATGACCGACGTGCTCTGGCAGGCCGACGCCGACGGGAACGTCGCGGGCATCACGCCGTGCCGGCCCGCGCTCCCAACCGGCGAAGGCGATCTGGACGAGGGCGAAGTCGAGCGCATCGAGCAGCTCTGGATCAAGTGCGTCCGCTGCGTCGAGCGATTCAGCGCCCTCTATCACGTCCACGCCCCCGGCTCGGAACCCCGGACCTTTTTGATTCGGGCGGTTCCCGTGCTCGACGAGCGCGACGCGGTGCAGTATTGGTCGGGCATCGCGGCCGAGACCGACGGCCTGGGCGAGGCCGACACGCGGTTCATCTCGGAGGCGGCCTCCGTGCTCTCCTCGTCGCTCAATCGGGGAACGATCGTCAATCGGCTGGTCCAGGCGTCCGTGGATCACTTCAGCGATCTCTGCGCCGTGCACACGTTCGACGACGACGGACAGATGCACGTCGAAGGCATCGCCGACCGCGAGCTTGGGGTGACGCCGGAGTCGTTCGAAGCGGTCGTGGACGAGGCCGCCCGCACGCGGCAGCCCCTGCTGAAAATCTACGCGTCCCGCACTCCGGCCCGCTCGCTCATCGTCGTTCCGCTGCTCGTCGGCACCAGCTGTATCGGCGCCCTCACGTTCTTGGAGTCCGCGCGCCTGACGAGCTTCGGCGGCCGCGACGTTGACGTCGCCGTCGTCGTCGCCCGCCAGCTCGCGATGGCCCTGGAGAACATCAAGACCTTCGAGCGCGAGCAGCACCTTAGCCGGCGGTTCCGGTTCCTGGCGCGGGTGACCGACGGCCTCTTCGCCACCCTCGACTCCTCGCGCATGCTGCAGCACCTGCTCGACGCCCTGGGCGAGGGATTCGCCGATCACGCCGCCGCCGGCGGCCTGGAGGACGGGCGCCTGCAGATTCTCGCCGCGGCGGGCACCGACGGCCGGATGCGCGACGACGTCGCCGGCGAGATCGTCGCATCGCTTCACGATCGGCGCTCCATCCTGGCCGGCGCCACGCCCGACGTGCTGCGCCCCGGGCGGCACAAAGCGGGGCCCTTCGTGGACGCGGCGCACGCGAAGTCGTGGATGATGGCGCCGCTGCTCGTCGGCGACTCCGTCTACGGCGCGATCGTCTGTTCGTCGAACTCGCGGTACTTCGATGCGGGAGAGCTGGAGTTGCTCGAGGAGATCGGCCGGCGAGCGTCGCTCGCCCTCGAGCACGGCGAAAGCTTTGCGCGCGAACGCCGCCTGATTCAGACGCTGCAGCAGGCGACGCTGCCGACGCGCCTCGCTACCGTACAAGGGGCGACGCTGAGCGCGATCTACCGGCCGGCCGCGTCCGAAGTGCAAGTCGGCGGCGACTGGTACGACGCATTCGAGCTCGAGGACGACCGCGTTCTGCTCACCGTCGGCGACGTCACCGGCCACGGCCTCGAGGCCTCGATCGTGATGGGCAAGCTGCGCCACGCCATCAACGTCGTCGCCATGTACGAGCGCGATCCGGCTCGGATTCTCGACGCCGCCGAGCGGATTCTTCTGCGCCGGTATCCCGGTTCGGTCGCGACCGCGTTCGTCGCGGTGCTCGACACCCGCTCGCGCTCGATCGTCTTCGCCAGCGCGGGCCATCCCTATCCCCTCGTGCGCGCGAGCGACGGCTCGCTGACCGAGCTGGTCGCCGAAGGGCTGCCGGTCGGGCTGCGTTCGGTCGGCGCCCCCGCGAAGTCGGCCACCGCCCGGCTCGACGACGCGACGTTGCTCGCGTTTTATACCGACGGGCTGACCGAGGCCACCCGCGACATCTTCGCCGGCGAACGGAAACTGCGCGAGGCGCTCTCCTCCGAGACCGTGTTCTTCGTCGCCGATCCGGCGCAGTTCGTCGAAGAGTACTGCCTCCGCGGCCAGTCACCCGACGACGTCGCGGTGCTTCTGCTCAACTTCGTCGAGTCGCGGCGTTGGACGTTCGATTCCGGCGACTCGCGCGCCGCGCGGCACGCGCGTCGGGAGTTCGTGCGCTGCCTCGAGACGGCGGCGGAGTCCCGCTGCGACGTCAAGGCCGCCGAGCTGATCTTCGGCGAGCTTGCGGCCAACGTCGCCCAGCATGCGAGCGGCACGATTGACGTTTCGCTGGAGTGGCGCGACGGCAAGGCGGTGCTCCACGTGATCGACCGCGGCGCCGGCTACGCGACCTCGGCGCGGCGCCCGAACGACCTCTTCGCCGAGAACGGGCGCGGTCTGTGGCTCATCCGCCGCCTCGGAGGCCAGCTCGGCGTGGAAACGTTGGACGGCTACGGCACGCACGCTCAGGTAATTCTCCCCCTCGCGCGCTAGAGTCTTATCTATGCGGGAGAATGTCGCGCCGGAAAACGCTCGTATCGTACTGGCGGGCGAGTACGACATGGCTCGCAAGGCCGAGCTCGCCCAGGCCCTCGCCGGGATCGGCGACGGCCATCCGGTGAGCATTGATATGCACGCCGTCACCTACGTAGACTCGACGTTTCTCGCGGAGCTGGCCGCCATGCGGCTGCGGCGCGCCGAGCGGCCGGTGACCCTCATCGGCGTGCAGCCCAACGTCGAGCGCATCTTTCGAATCGCCAAGCTGGACCGCTTCTTCATCTTTCAAAATTCTGGGTAAACACGCGCTCATGAGAGCGACTTGGAAACCGCATGAAAAACACGGGCGCCTGACGCGGCAGAGCGATCTTCCCGACTCGGTCTACGCCTTTCCGAAACAGCGCAAGGAACCGCTGACGGACGCGCGTCACGTCCGCAACGCGATCGCCCGCTTCGATCAGGTCGAGGGCGTGTCGGCCGCCGACCGGGAGCTGGCGTTTGCTAACATTCGGAAGGCCGCGTCGCATTACGGGGTCGAGGTCTCCGAGAAAACGTGGCACGATCTCGGCGTCCACCCGCAGCGGAATCGCAAGGCGAGTGCGCGCAAAGCCGTGGCCACGCGAAAGCGCAAGGCCTCGGGCACGAAATCCACCTCGCGCAAGAAAACCACCTCGCGCAAGAAAACGACGAGGCGGAAGAAATGAGCGACCTAAAGGAAAAGCGCGTCGCGGTGCTCGCGACCGACGGCTTCGAGGAGAGCGAGCTCACCGAAACCACGAAGGCGTTACGCGACGCCGGCGCGAGCGTGGACATTATCTCCCTCAAGCGCGAGCCGATTCAAGCGTTCAAGCATCACCAGCCCTCGATCAAGGTTGACGTAGACGCCACGTTCGACGAGGCCTCGCCGGACGTGTACGACGCGGTGCTGCTTCCGGGCGGCGCGCTCAACGCCGACGCCATCCGGACCGAGGACAAGGCGCAGGAGTTCGTGCGGAGCATGGACCGCCATCACAAGCCGATGGCGGTGATCTGCCACGCGCCGTGGCTCCTCGTCTCGGCCGGCCTCGCGCGCGGGCGGACGCTCACGAGCTGGCCGACCATCGCCGACGACATGCGCAACGCGGGCGCCCGCTGGGTGGACCGCGAGGTCGTCGTTGACGACAACCTCATCACGAGCCGCGGACCGAAAGACATCCCGGCGTTCAACGACGCGATGCTCTCGCTGGTCGCCCGGCCGCCGCAGGCGGTTCGCTAGATCGCTCGCTCCGCCGCCGACTATCTGCCGCCGCGTCTCTCGCTGCGAAGCCTGCGGGCCGCCGCGGCGCACTGCCGCGGCTGCGATCTCTACAAGCACGCCACGCAGACGGTCTTTGGCGAGGGGCGTGCGCGCGCGCGTATGATGCTCGTCGGCGAACAGCCGGGCGATCGCGAGGATCGCCTGGGGCACGCGTTCGTCGGTCCGGCCGGGCAGCTCTTGGAGCGCGCGTTGGAACGCGCAGGCATCGCCGCCGCAGAGCTCTACCTAACCAACGCCGTCAAGCACTTCAAGTTCGTCGAGCGCGGCAAACGCCGGATCCACGCCAAGCCGAAGACGATCGAGATTCGCGCTTGCCGGCCGTGGCTCGAGGCCGAAATCCGGGTCGTTCGTCCCGCGCTCGTCGTCGCGTTGGGCGCAACGGCCGCGCAGACGCTCCTCGGTGCGAGTTTTCGCCTGTTGGCCAATCGCGGACGCGTGTTCAGCGGGGAGTTCCCGGCGCCGATCCTCGCGACGATTCATCCGTCCGCGATCCTGCGCGCGCCCGACGACGCGGCCCGCCGCCGCGCGATGGACGAGTTCGTGGACGATCTCCACGCCGCATCGGAGGTGGCTCGAGCTTAACTTCTCACCGAAGGCATACTAGGCCGCACGGCGCCATCGCGGTCGGCCGCCTCGCGCGCGACGCCCGCGTCGCCTTCCGACGAGCCGACCAAGTGCCGGTGCGCCACGTCGCCGCCCAGGTAGCCGGCGACCGATAGCACCACGATGCCCGCCGCCGTCAGAGCATACCCAGCCGGCGATGCGTGGTTGGCGAACCGCACGGCACACGCGACGCCGAAAACGACGATGGCCGCGATGTTGAGCACCATGTGCCACGACGCCAGACTCTTGGCCGGTGCCGACATCGGCGCGCTCAGGTAATCCACGAATCCGAAGAGCGCCGCCAGCAGCCCTCCGCAGACGCCGAACAGCAGCAGCCACGTGCTCATGTCCGACCAGAGGGCCGGTCCCGCCCAAATTGACACGATGTCGCAGACGACGGCCGCCACGAAGCAGCCGATCGGAAACGTGACGAGCATGGGGTGAACCGGATGTCCGGCGATGGTTGCTTTGCCCTGCATACGGTTTGCGTACCCATCGGCCGCCGCGCGCAATCCCTAAAGGGAGGCAACGTATGCCGCTACGTCTCGAACCTCGGCTTCGCTCAAGAACTGGGGATAGAGCCGCGGCATCGGCGGCTGCGGATCCTCGATCCACGAGACCAGCGCACCGTACGGCATCCGCTGCGCTTCCCCGCGCAGCGACGGGCCGACGCTTCCGCCGATGCCGTTTGCGCCGTGACACGTGGCGCAGTTAGCAGCGAAGACGCTGGCTCCGGCCGTGCGGTCGCCGCCCTCCGTCGCGCCGGTGCCCGCCGTCACGGCATTGGCCTGGGTCGAGAGCGTGCTGCAGGCGGCGAGTGCGAGCAGTACCGCGGCGACGAGCGTATACATTGTTTCGGACAGGAGTGTACCCACTCGCGGAGCGGGTACAAAAGAAGGGGCATGAGATTTGCGGCGGCGGCATTCGTAACACTCGCCGTGCTGCCCGCCGGCGCGCGCGCGGCCGGCGAGGGTCCGGGTCTCTACGCGACGTTCTGCGCTTCGTGTCACGGCGATCGCGGCCAGGGCTCCGGTATCGCACCGGCGCTCATCGGCCTTCCGGCGGTCGAGGTTCACTTCATGCTCGACTCGGGGCGGATGCCCGCCGCGGCGCCGAACGTCAACGACATCCCGCGTGCGCCGCGCTTCACGCAGGTACAGATCGCAGCGATCGTTCGTTACGTCGCGACCTTCTCACCGAGAACTCCGAACCAATCGCTGCCGCTGGTCATGCCCGGCGACGTCCTTCGGGGCCGCGAGCTCTTCGCCGCAAACTGCGCCCAGTGCCACGGGGCCGCGGGCGACGGCGCGTCGGTCGGCGCCGGCGACGTGGCGCCGTCGTTGGCAACGGCGACGGTGTTCCAGGTCGCCGAAGCGGTGCGCGCCGGCCCGGGCGTGATGCCGCGGTTCGGGAACGACGTGCTGACCGACCGCGACGTTGACGACATCGCCCATTACGTGAACTTCATCGAAACCCACGCCGCCGATCCGAACCAAGCCGACGCCGGCGGCTTCTCGTTAGCACACGCGGGGCCGGTCGCCGAGGGCTTCGTCGCGTGGCTCTTCGGGCTGGGCGCGCTCGTTCTATTCGTGCGCCGCATCGGAACCGCGGGGGAGGACGCGTAACCCGTTACGCGCGGGCGCTTTCCGCCCCGAGCCGCCAGAAGCAGAGCAGCATCCCAGCCAATCCCGCAACCGCCAGCAGCGGCGACCAGAGCGTTCCCACGAGCAGCGCCAGCGTACACACCGCGATCAAAACCGGATACGGGCTGTGCGTCGTGAAGACGCCGAGGTCGTCGCCGGCGACCGCCGCGTTGGTCTCGTCGGGATCGTCGCCCTCCAGATCGGCATCCCGTTCGGCTACCACCGCGTAGCCGGTCGCAAACGCCAACGCGGCGAACATGAAGCCGAGCAGCGCCGTGCCGGCAGGCTCGCGCGCGACGAGCCAATATGCCGCCGCGATCGCGAGACCGAAGAGGGCGGCGACGCCGAACAGCGCGACGAACGACTTCACGTCTCGGCGCCTTCCAGCGCGGGGCGCCGCCCGCGCACCGCCGGCAGCGCGTCGAAATTGAACTCGGGCGGCGGCGACGACGTCGTCCATTCCAGCGAGTATCCGCCCCACGGGTTTGCCGGCACCGGCTCGCGCCGGCGCACCGACACCAGCACGTTGACGAAAAATAGCGCCACTCCGACCGTCATCAGCAGCGCGCCGGCGCTCGCGACGGCGTTGAGCAGCGGCAGGTGCTCCACGGCCGGATAGGTATAGACGCGCCGCGCCATCCCCTCCATGCCCATGAACCCCATCGGCACGAACGTCACGTTGAATCCGACGAAGAGCAGCCCGAACACCCACCGGCCCAGCCGCTCGTCGAGCTGCACGCCGAACATCTTCGGAAAGTAGAAATACAGCGCGCCGAACAGCGCGAACATGCTGCCGCCGCCGATCGTGTAATGGAAGTGCTGAACGACGAAGTAGCTGTCGTGGGCCTGGTAATCGATCGGCGGCGACGCGATCATCACGCCGGTGATCCCGCCGATCAGGAAGTTGAGCAAAAAACCCACGGCAAACAGCATCGGCACCGAAAGCTCGATCGAGCCCTTCCACATCGTGCCGATCCAGTTCACGAACTTCACCCCGGTCGGCACCGCGATGAGGAACGAAACGGCCGCAAAGAAGGCGTTGTTCACGGCGCCCGTGGTGAACATGTGGTGGGCCCAGACGCCGAGCGAGAGCCCCGCGATCGCGAACGCCGAGATCACCATGCCCACGTAGCCGAACACCGGCTTGCGCGAGAACGTCGCCACGATCTCCGTGACGATCCCGAAGTAGGGCAGGATCATCACGTACACCTCGGGATGACCGAAGAACCAAAACAGATGCTGGTACAGGATCGGATTCCCGCCGTAGGCCGCATCGAAGAAGTGCCCGCCCAGGTGGCGCTCGATCAGCGACATGGCGAACACCGCCGCGAGCGACGGGAAGGCCATCAGGATCAGCAGCGCCGTCGCGACGATCTCCCACGAGAAGATCGGGATGCGCCACATCGTCATTCCGGGCGCGCGAAATAAGAAGATCGTGGCGAGCAGGTTGATCGCCGTCAGGATCGTCGAGACGCTCGCCATGAGGAGGCCCACGAACCACAGATCCTGACCGGCCCCGGTGCCGGCATAGAGCTCGTTGAGCGGTGCGTACGCGGTCCAGCCGGCCGCGGCGGCGCCGCCGTAGGTCGCCAGCCCGGCGAAGACCGTGATGCCTCCCAGCACGAAGAGCCACAGCCCCGCCGCGTTGAGACGCGGAAACGCGACGTCCGGCGCGCCGATCTGCAGCGGCACCAGATAGTTGGCGAGGCCGATGCCGAACGGCGCGATGACGAAGAAAATCATCGCCGTGCCGTGCAGGGTGAAGATCTGGTTGTAGGCGTGCGGCGTCAGGAACGAGTTGTCCGGCACCGCGAGCTGGGTGCGAATCAGCGCCGCCAGCACGCCGGCCGCCACGAAGAAGATCAGCGTCGCGACGACGTACGCGATGCCGATCTTCTTGTGATCGGTGGTCGTGAGCCACTCGATCATTGAATCGCGTCTCCGCTCGCCAGAAAACGATCGTAATCGACGCGCGGCACCACCCGCACCACGAACGTCATCGCCGCGTGATCGAGGCCGCAGAACTGCGCGCAGCGCGCGGGAAACGCGCCGAGGCGCGTGGGCGTCAGGTCGAAGACGTTGGTCATGCCCGGAATGGCGTCGCGCTTGAAGAGAAACGCCGGCACCCAGAACGAGTGCGTGACGTCGGCCGACCGCAGATCGATCTCCGTGGCCTCCCCGAGCGGCAGATAGAGCGTCGGCGGCGCGGCGGGCGTGCCGTAGACGCTCCTGCCGTTGGGATACGAAAACTCCCACGACCAGCGAAAGGCCGTCGCGGCGATCCGGTTGGCCGGCGCGGCCAGCACGCGATCCACCGGCGCCTCGAACGCCAGCGTCGCGCCGAAAAGCCCGATCACCATCAGCAGGGGAACGGCGACGTAGAGAATCTCGATGGGCGCGTTGCTCTCGAACTGCTCGGCCGCGGCGCGGCGCCGCCGCCGATAGGCGACCAGGCACCAGAAGACGCACGCGTAGACGAAGATCCCGACGAAGATCCCGGCGCCCATGAAAATATACCAGTCGGCGCGCATCGCAACGCCGTGGCTCGACGCGGGGTTCGCCAACCACTCCACGTCGTGCGTTGTACCCACTTGCGCCGCGTGTAGAGAAAACGCGCCGCGGGTAGTCAGTACGCATGGCTTCCTCTGCGAACGGTAGCGCTCGGTCGCTTGCGCCGTTACCGGTTCGCGCGCATCCGCTCGTCTTCGGCGTGGTGCTGTTCCTCGCGTCCGAACTGATGTTCTTTGCCGCGCTCTTTGCCTCGTATTACGAGCTGCGCGCGACCAACGCGCAGTGGCCGCCGCCCATGGTGCGCCTCGACACCGCCCAAGCCGCCTTCGGGACGTTCCTGCTCTTCGCCGCGTCGGCGGTGATGGTGCTCGCGACGAAGGCGATGGACCGCGGCCGCTTCCGCGCGGCGCGGGCCTGGACCGCCGCAGCCATCGTGGCGGCGATCGGCTTCGTCGCCGTCGCGCTGCACGGCTACGCCGGCAACGCGTTCACCATCGCGACCAACGCCTACGGCTCGATCTACTACGCGCTGACGGGCTTCCACTTGCTGCACGTGATCGCCGGCATCGGGATCCTGGCGGCGCTCCTGATCGGCATGCGCAGCCGCGCCCTGATGGCCAATCACCGCGCGGGAGCCGAGGCGATGACCTACTACTGGCATTTCGTCTTCGTGGTGTGGCTCGGCATCTTCGCCACGATCTACTTCGTGCGATGACGCGGCAGGCCGCGATCGCGCTGGCCCTGCTCGCGTCCGTCGCGGGCAGCGCGCTGTTCATCGCGGCCTACGCGACCGGCGGCGACCGGCTCTACGAGGGGCTCTCGATCGCGATCGCCGCGGCCGGCCTCGGCGCGGCCGCGCTCGGCTGGGCGTTCTGGATCGTACCCGCCGCGGTCGTCGTGGACCGGCTCGACACGTACCCGTCGCCCGCGGACGATCGCGCCGCCGAGCGAAGCGAAGCGGGCGAAGACGCGCGCGCGATCGGGCGCCCGAGGATGCTGCTGGCGCTGCTCGGCGCCGCGCTCGCGTCTTTCGCTGCTGCGCTCGTCGTGCCGCTGCGATCGCTCGGGCCTGCCCCCGGCGACGCACTCTTCCACACGCGCTGGCGCAAGGGCGACGCCGTCGTGCGCGAGGACGGATCGGTCGTCCGCGTGACCGATCTCAACGTTGACTCGGCGGTGACCGTCTTCCCCGCCGGCGCGGTCGGCGACGCGCAGTCGCAGGCCACGCTGATCCGGCTGCCGGACGGCGGCGCCGATGGCTACGTCGCCTACTCGCGGCTCTGCACGCACGCCGGCTGCCCGGTAGCGCTCTATCGTGCGCGGACGAAGCAGCTGTTGTGCCCGTGCCATCAGTCGCTGTTCGACGTCGTTGACGACGGCGCGGTGGTCTCGGGCCCCGCGGACCACCCGCTGCCGCGCCTGCCGATCGAGGTGGGCGCCGACGGAATCCTGCGCGCGACGGGCGACTTTCCGCAGCCCGTCGGGCCGGGTTTCTGGGAGCGCGGATGACGCTGATGGAACGCGCGTTGCGCTACGCCGACGATCGCCTCGGTACGGCGCACTTCGTGCGCCACGCGCTGCGCAAGGCGTTTCCCGACCATTGGTCGTTCATGCTCGGCGAGATCAACGCGTACGTGTTCGGCGTGCTCGTGGCGACCGGCACGTTTTTGGCGCTGTTCTTCGATCCCAGCGCCTCGAAGGTCGTCTACCACGGGCCCTACGCGCTGCTCGACGGCGCGAACGTCTCCGGCGCATACGCGTCGGCGATGGCGCTGAGCTTCGCGGTGAACGCGGGGCTGCTGGTGCGGCAGATCCATCACTGGGCCGCGCTGGTCTTCGTCGCCGGCATCGCGGTCCACATGGGGCGCATCTTCTTCACCGGAGCGTTTCGCAGGCCGCGCGAGATCAACTGGGTGGTCGGCGTGTTGCTATTGTGGCTCGCGATGTTTGCCGGCTTCACCGGTTACTCGCTGCCGGACGATCTGCTCAGCGGCATCGGTCTGCGCATCGCCGTCTCGGTGGCGCTCGCGATTCCCGTCGTGGGCACGTGGCTCACGACGCTGCTGATCGGCGGCGTCTACCCGACCGCGCAGCTGCTGCCGCGGCTCTTCGTCGCACACGTCTATCTGGTGCCGGCCGCGATCGCCGCGCTGATCGTCGTGCACCTTGCCATCGTCTGGCGGCAGAAGCACGCGCAGTTTCCGGGGCCGGGCCGCACCGAACGCAACGTCGTCGGCTCGCCGCTCGTGCCGAACTACGCGGCGAAGTCGCTCGCGCTCGGGCTCGCCGTGGTGGCCGTGCTTGCGGCGCTCGGCGCGCTCGTGCAGATCAATCCCATTTGGCTGTGGGGTCCGTACGACCCGTGGAGGGCGGTGAGTCCGGCCCAGCCGGATTGGTATATCGGCTGGATCGAGGGCGCCCTGCGGATGGGGCCGCCGTGGGCGATCCACCTCTTCGGCCACACCGTACCGTCGCCGTTCTGGCCGGCGGTGCTGCTGCCGTGCGTCGTGTTCGCGGTCATGCTTGCCTGGCCGTGGATAGACGCCGCGATTCGCAAGGATCGCGCCGCGCATCAACTGCTCGACAACCCCCGCGAGGTACCGTGGCGCACCGGCGTGGGCGTCGCGGCGGCGCTCTTCGCGCTGGGGTTGACGCTGGCCGGCAGCGACGACGTGCAGGCGCGCTACGTTCACCTTCCGATCACGGCGATCACCGGCTTCTATCGCGCGTTCTGCGTCGTCGCGCCGATCGCCGGCTTCGCAATTGCCTACGCGCTGGCGCGCGAGCTGCGCGCGCGAGGCGGCGTGCAGCCGGCGCCGCGCGTGCGCCTGCGCCGCACCGCGAGCGGCGGCTTCGAAGAGGAGCCGCTGCCGTGACGCGTCGTCACCGGGCGGCGCTCTGCCTCGCGGCGGCCGCACTGGCCGGCGCGGCCGCGATCTCGCCGCCGCTGGACCGGCTCGCCGACGCGTCGTTCGCCTGGCACATGGCGCAGCATCTGATGCTTGCGCTCCTCGTCGCGCCGCTGCTGCTGCTGGCGCGTCCGTTCGACGCGTTCGCGCGCGTCGCGGGCAAACGCGTGACGGCGGCGCTCGTGCGCGCGACCCGTCCGCTGCACGTGCTCGCGCTGCCGCCGGTCGGGCTCGTCGCGTTCGTCGCGACGCTCTGGCTCACGCACTTTTCGCCGCTCTACGAGCTCGCGCTCGAGTACGGGTCCGTGCACGCGGCCGAGCATCTGCTCTACCTCGCGGCGGGCGTCGCGTTCTGGCTGCCCGTGCTCGCGCCGCCGCCGCTGCGCCCGATGAGCTATCCGGCCCGGCTGCTCTATCTCGCCGTCGCGCTGCCGCAGGGCGCGCTGCTGGGAATGGCGCTGGGCGCGGCGCGCGGACCGCTCTACCCGCACTACGCCGCCGCCTTCGGCTCCGCGACCGCCGCGCTGGCGGATCAGCAGAACGCCGCGGCGGTGATGTGGATCGGGGGCGGCTTCGTCGTCTTCGCCGCGCTGCTGCTGACGCTCGCGGCGTGGTCGGCGCGCGAGACGGCACACGCATGATTCGCCCCATCGTTGCGGCAGTCGCGGTGGTGCTCGCTTCGATCCCCGCGCCGCCTTATACCGACGCGCAAGCCACGAAGGGCCAGATCTTATTTTACGAACGGTGCGCCGAATGTCATGGCGCCAGCCTCGAGGGCGAAATCGGACCGGCGCTGAGCGGCGCCGGCAGCAACGTTCAATGGGAGACCGTGAGCTACGTATGGCAGTACATGACCGCCCACATGCCCGCCGGCGACGCGGGGGGAATGACGACCGAGGAATACCTGGAGATCTTGGCGTTCTTGCTCAAGGCGCACGGGCACGCGCCGGCGTCGGCGCCGCTGACCGAGCGCGCCGCGCTCGAGTCGAAGGCGCCCTTCGGGCCGTGAAAGGCGGGCTTTGGCTCGTCGCGGCGATTGCTCTCGGCGCGTGTGCGAGTCAGAGCGGCGGGGTCACGCCGGCGTGGACGACGGTAACGGATTCACGCCTCCGCGGCGCCGCCCACGATGACGGCTGGCTGATGTACCTGCGGACGTACGACGCGCACGCGTATGCCCCGTTCGACCAAATCAACGCGAGGAACGTGACGCGTCTGCACGTGGCCTTCACGCACGAGGTGTCCATCCCCGAAGGCTACGAAGCGCCCCCGATCGTCAACGGTCGCACGATGATCGTCACGACACCGCTCGACCGCGTCTACGCGCTCGATGCCGTCACCGGCAAGCAGCTCTGGGAGTACGACCACGAAATTCCCAAGATCGCGCTGCGAACGGTCTGCTGCGACACGGTCAATCGCGGGGTTGCGCTCTACGGGAACGACGCGTATTTGGCGACGATCGACAACCACGTCGTCGCGCTCGACGCCCGTAGCGGCAAGGTCGTCTGGAACGCGGCGATCGCGCCGCCCGGGGTGGGCTACGCCATGACCGCGGCGCCGCTCGCCGTGCACGGGAAGATCGTCGCGGGCGTGGCGTGCGGAGAATACGGACGCCGCGGCTTCCTGGAAGCGCTCGACGCCGCCACCGGCGCGCAGCGGTGGCGCTTCTACACGATTCCCGCACCGGGCTCGCCCGGCGGCGACACCTGGCCCGGCGTCACGTACCAGCGCGGCGGCGGATGCCCGTGGATGACCCCGAGTTACGACCCTGCGACCAACACGATCTTCGTCGGCACCAGCAATCCGTCGCCCTGGCTCTGGGTCGAACGCCCGGGACAGAATCTATTTACCGACTCGATCCTCGCGATCGATCCGGACAGCGGCAAGCTGAAGTGGTACTTTCAGCAAACGCCGAACGACCCGTGGGACTACGACGCGACGGCGACGCCGCTGCTGGTTGACGTCACCGCCGGCGGACGGATGCGCCACGCCGTCTTCCAGGCGGCGCGCAACGGCTGGCTCTACCTCATGGATCGGCGCGACGGTTCGCTCATCTACATGCGGCGGTATACGAAGGCGACGTCCGTCACCGGGTACGACCGGCGCCGGCGGACTGGCATCGTGAACTCGTCGCTCAAGCCCCGCATCGGCCAAACCGTCTTCACCTGTCCCGCGTTCTTCGGCGGCGACAATTGGTGGTCGTTCGCTCTCGACGAGCGCCTCCAGCGCGTCTTCGTCCCCACCATGCGCACCTGCATGAAGCTCAGCGGCGAGCAGCCGCCGAAGGTCGTGCACAACGGTGCCGCCGCGCTCGACGAGGGCTTCGCCGTCGAGCCCGTGCGAGGCGCCTTCGGCTGGGGGGCGCTCCAAGCGTTCGACCTGCGAACGGGCGCGCGCGTCTGGAGCAAGGAAACGAAGTTCCCGTGGACCGACGGCACGCTGTCGACGGCGGGCGACCTGGTCTTCAGCGGCACGCCCGACCAAAAATTCTACGCGTTCGACGCCCGAACGGGCAAGGTGCTGTGGACGTTTCTCGCCCGCTCGGGCTTTGTCGGCCAGCCCGTGAGCTATCGCGTGGACGGCAAGCAATACGTCGCGGTCCAGAGCGGCTATGGCGGCGTGGCGCCGTTCTGGGGCGGTAAAAAGGTCGCGCCGATGTTCCGAAAGATCCCGCTCGGCGGCACCCTCTACGTCTTCAGCCTCTAGCCGGGGCGCTATGCGCGCTTGAGCTCGATCAGGCTGAAGCCCAACGCGTCAATGTCTAAGGCGAAGCCGCGCTCGAGGTCGCGGCCGTCAACGTTGAGGCGGTGCCCCCACTCGCCCAACAGGCTCGTGAAGTAGCGCACGTCGTACCGGCCGCTTAAGCGCCGCGCGAAACGCAGCGGCGTGGTGACCGTGCGCGACGACGTGTTGCCCAGGAAGATCACGTAATCGGAGCCGCGCCCGAACGCGATCTCGGTCACGTCGTCGCCCCGCTGCAGCATCGGCGTGACGTCGCGCGTATAGCGGTGCAGGCTCATATCGCTCGCGCATTCGAAGTTCGCATACAGCGTCGGCTCGGGCAGGCGCACGGCGAACCAACTCAGGCTCTTGCCGCGAAACGGCACGTTGCGCGCGCCGATCCACTTCCATTGCGGGGCCAGGCGCGGGTTGCACGCCGGCGGCGATCCGCGGATCTGCAGGCCGCACGCGCCCTCGATCGCCGACCACAGGTAGCGCGGCGGATACCAGGGCGAGAGCATCATCCCCTGATTCGCGAGCGTCTCGCCGTGCAGCCACTCCGAGAACTGCCCCGGCACCGTGTTGTGCCGGCCCGGATCGCGCGAGTAGTGCTGGAAGCTCGCGGCGAGCGCGTAGGCCATGAACCCGGGGTTGAAACGCGCCGCCGCCAGCGCGAACACGAACGTCATGCCGACCCAGACGCCGCCGAGCAGCCCCCAGCTTCGCGTCGGGCTGTACTCCAGGTCGTCGCGCGCGACGGTGCGGATGCCGGCCTCCGTCCAGAAGGACGGGATGCTGAGCCGGCTGACGATGCGCGCGGCGGTGTCGTGATCGGCCACGCCGAGCAGCACCGGAAACAGCATGTCAACGGTCACGTTCGAGCGCGGCCGGCCGTCAACGTCAATGTCGAGATAGTAGAGCCCGGTCTCGGGATCGAGCAGGTGCCGGTTGATCGCGGCGCGCAGCTCGGCCGCCTCGCGCTCGAACCGCGCCTTGTCCTTCGGCTTCCCCAGGACGTCCGCCATCAGCGACATCGAGACGAGCGCGCCGTAGCATTCGGAGTTCACCTCGGTGGACGCTCCCGAGATGCGGTAGTCGTCAATGATGTTGCGCCAGCCGACGATCCCCGGCATTCCGGTCCCGGTCGCGGTGCACCAGACCAGGCCGCGCTCGTCGCGCTGCGACAGCAGATACTCCGCGGCGCGTTTCGCGGCCGGGTACGACTCGCGCACGAACTCCAGGTTGCCGGTCACGAGATAGTGATGCCCGACGGCGAGGATGACGAGCGGCGTGTCGTCGTTGACGTTCAGGCCGTAGTCGTTGGCCTTGCCGTTGCGAACGTCGTAGTATTCGACGATCTTTCCGCTGCGCTGCGCGTGGCGCAGATACCAGCGCAGCGACTCGCGCGAGAACTCCGGCATCAGGTAATCGGAGCCCAGCCCGAACGACGCGGTATCGCGGCCGACGCTGTTGTTCGAGCGCGTCGGGTCGTTGACGAAGCACCACCCCGTCGGCGCCTTGAGCTGCGTGCGCAGCATGTTCGCCTTGGCCCACAGCACGCCGCGGTTGACCGTCGCGTCGGGGGTGACGACGACCGAGCGCGACAGCACCTTTTGAAAGTGCCGGCGCGTCTGCGCGCGCGCCGTCTGCGCGCTGGGCGCGCGGGCGAGCGCCGTCCGAACGCCGCGCGCTCCCGACGGCGACGCGGCCATTGCGAACGCGTGCCGGCGCCGCGCGCCCGGCGCCAGCCGGTGGCGATAGTGGAACAGGGCGACCGGGTCGGCCACGTTGCGCTCGATCCCGTTCGAAAGCTTCCCGCCGAAATGCGGCCGGTTCATCTTTCCGTGATCGCCGGTCACCTCGTAGCTCGAGGGCGCGTGCGTCGTGCGAATCGCGCGGGCGCAGCCGGGCACGCCGGCGTTCCATGCGACGAACGCGCGCAGGTCGCGGTCGTAGGTCGCGCGCACGTCGCGTTCCGTCGTTCCGCGCAGCAGCGCGCCGGTCAGGCTGTCGAGCTCGCGCAACTCGTTCGAGTCGTTGCGGATCTCGACGATCAGATACGCGATCAGCGGATCGACGCGGTCGCCGATGTCGAACCGGTTGAGCACGAACAGCTGCTCGTTGACGGTCACGCCGTCGTCAATGCGGTAGGTGTACTCCTGAAGATCGGGATGGATGCGAAACTCGCCGCCGGTCTTCGCCCGCGCGGCGCCGGTCGGGGCGTCCCAGAACTGAATCTCGAGGCCTTCCAGCAGCGTTTGGCCGAGGTCGCTCGAGTAGAACTTCTCGAGCGCGCCCGACGCCTTGATGACGATCGCGCCCTTCGGTCCGCCGAGGGTGCTGCCGACGGCGAGCTCCGAATCGGCGACCTCATAGACCGAGATTCGTTCGCCGGAGCCAAAGATGCGAGCGCCCACGCCCGCGTCGTTCGCTTGCTTTGCAGGCGCGCTCCTCCCGATCGCTAATTCCGGGCACGTGCTCTTGCTCGGCATCGAAACGTCGTGCGACGACACAGCCGCGGCCGTGCTCGGCGACGGCGGCGACGTGCGTTCGAGCGTCGCCACGAACCAGGACGAGTTCCACGCCAAGTACGGCGGCATCGTGCCGGAGATCGCGAGCCGGCGTCACGTCGCGTTGCTCTCCGCGGCCGTGGAACACGCGCTGGAGCGCGCGCAGACGACGTTCGCGGACATTGACGGCATCGCGGTCACGTGCGGCCCGGGGCTGATCGGCAGCCTCGTCGTCGGCGTTGCGGCGGCGAAGGCGTACGCGTTCGCGCTGCGGCGTCCGCTCTACGGCGTGAACCATCTGCACGGCCACGTCTTCGCGCCGTTTCTCGACCGCGGGATGGCGCCGCCCTACTCGTTTCTCACGCTGCTCGTTTCGGGCGGACACTCGCAGCTGGTCGCCGTACGATCCGCGACGGACATGCGCGTGCTGGGCCGCACGCACGACGACGCGGCCGGCGAGGCCTACGACAAGACGGCGCGCCTGCTGGGGCTTCCCTATCCCGGCGGGCCGGCGCTCGACGCGCTGGCGCAGCGCGGCGATCCGCGCGCGCATCCGTTTCCGCGCCACCGTCCGGCCGGCGACTCGCTCGACCTCTCCTTCTCCGGCCTCAAGACGTCGGTGCGCTACTTCTTGGAATCCGAGGCGGGCAAAGGGGCAAAGCGCGAAGACATCGCGGCGTCGTTTCAGGCGGCGGTCGTGGACGTGCTGATGGCGCGGCTAGCGGCCGCGTACGAACGCGACAGCTACAACGCGGTGTCGCTGTCGGGCGGCGTCGCGGCGAACTCGGCGCTGCAGGCGGCGTTTCGCGCGTGGGCCGAACGCAACGGCGTCCCGGCCTTCATCCCGTCGCCGAAGTATTGCACCGACAACGCGGCCATGATCGCGGCGGCGGCCTACTGCCAGGGCGACGCGGTGCGCGTGGACCCGCTCACGCTGACGGCTAACCCCAACCTGCCGTTTTCCTTTCCTCCCTTGTCATCCTGAGTAGCGCCGCGAAGCGGCGCGTGTCGAAGGACCGCTCGCCCGCGTCTTGTCATCCCGAGCAGCGCGCTGACCGCCTCAGCCGTCTTCGCGCGACTCTAAATAGGCAAGATCGGCCAAATCTTGCGGTCGCGCCGCCGCTCGCTTGTTCGCAATGAGCTCGGGCTTGGCGATGTACGAGGCACCCACGAGCAGATACTCAGCGCCCTCGGCGTTCAACGCGCCCAACAGATCGATCAAGTCGAAATTCTGTTGCATCGCTCCCCCATGGCATGCTCAAGACGATCTGCCAGATCGCCTCGGCGCGTTCGTGCGGCGAAAGGTCTTCGTCGAGCTCCCGCGCGCGCGCTTCGGCCCCGTCGGCCGAACGAGCCACCAAGCCGGTCCAAGATCTGCGTCTGGCCTCGGCCCGCGCTTCGAATGAATCCATCGGAGAAAAAACTTCGCGGTCGCAGAGACTCGAACCCCCAGTTTGGGCGCTCGGAACTTCCCGTGGCCACATCGCAAGCCGGGTGGCGATAAGGAACGCCGCTCGGGCCTGCCTGACCGGTTACCGACCCGTGGCTCCGCTCGCAGAACGCCGTTCCGGCGGATGTGGGTAATACGTAGTCATGCAAGACGTCACTGGGCTCAAGCGCGCCATTACCAAAGGCGATCCCGTTATTCTCAGCAGCGGAGCTACCGCGATCGTTCGACGCTCCTATCCCGCCGGTTACGGCGGCGACGTCGAGATCTTGCTTGATGGAGCCGAGGAATCCGAGCGAGTCAGCGGCCTGACGCTGGTAGATGACGAGCCCCCGCAAGTCGGCCCCGAGCTGGGCGACCCTACGGCGGCGCAAGAGGGTGAGATGGGCGAAAGCCGCGCGCCTAGCCGCGAAATGAAGAACCCGCTATAAACGGTCAGCTGCCGGCATTGCTTTCCGGCACTCAAACGCCTAAGGTGAGCTTGTGAAGCACTCCCGCTACAGCCTGAAGCACAGCCTTATCAAGCTGCCCCTCGAGGCTCATCTCATGGTGATCGACAGCCTCCTCGACGGCGGTATTTTGCGGCCTGACGATCGCCGGGAACTGCTTATGAACCACTCGCTGCTCGCGGCGGCAGCCGAGTTCTTTCTCACCCATCCGCTCATGGTCGAAGATAAACACGGCTCGACGTACTTACCCTTGAAGCACGG
Organism: Vulcanimicrobiota bacterium; assembly: GCA_963824595.1. Classification (GTDB taxonomy): domain Bacteria; phylum Vulcanimicrobiota; class Vulcanimicrobiia; order Vulcanimicrobiales; family Vulcanimicrobiaceae; genus Cybelea. The sequence goes on along the minus strand of CAWGPY010000002.1, from coordinate 538,719 downwards.
CGAACGGGCGTATCGCCTCGACCAGTTCGTCGAGTGCCTCCAACGCGACCCCGAGCACCTAGCCCGGTTGACGTCGCTTATCCGCAAAGCTCTCTTCGCGCGCTTCACCGAGGACGCGGCAGCAGCGACGACCTGAGCCGCTACGATCGCGTCGCGTCACCGTTACCCCGGAACCTGGCCGGTGACAGTGACCCATTTTCAACTATTGGCTGACGACAACACCTTCAGGCGCGTCCAAACCAGTAATGGTCCTAAGCGGCGTGCCGCCCGCAGGGTAATCCCATTTGTCGACCGCGCCCGCGCCGGAATCCGCCCCGATCACCGTCGTCGCCTGGGGCCGCGAGTTGCCCCGATCGAACGAGAACTGAAATACAGTGGTGGCGCCGTTCAACTCTGTAGAGCCTTTAACGAGCGCCTTCGAGCCTTTAATCGCGAATTGATAGATGGTACTCGTCACCTCATCGCCGACCGCGAGAAACGTGCCGTCCCAAGCGAGGCCGCCGAGGCCTCCAATCGGTTGGTTCGAGGTGAGCACCTTGAAGGCACTCTTGCCCTTCGGAAGCTCCGCTAAGTACGTGGTGGAGCTTCCAAGGCCACAGATGAAGAGATCGTCATTCTCGTCGTACGCAACGGAAAAGTAGAACGTGAACCCGTTTGCCGTGTACTTGACCGGGGACCCCTTTGCGCCCTTATAGACGATGACATTGCCGGGTCCCTCACTCGGTCCCTGAACGTTGGCAACGGCAAGATCACCGGTTTTAACGTCGACGGCACAGGATAGGGGATCGCCTTGGTGATCGGCCAGCCTTCTCGTTGCTGTGATCGCCCCATGTGCGTATTCGGTAACGAGAAGCGTCACATCATCGGTCACATAAACGTCTTGCGCGGCGTCGACGCACATCCCACTCGGCCGGCTAAAGCCGAGGAGCTCGCCTACGGGGTTCCACGTTGAATCCAAATAGACGTTCACCGTGCCTCCGAACGTGTTGCTAACATAGAGCAACCGTCTGCCCTTCACACCAGGCGACATTCGCGAGTGGCCGAAGGCGAATTCGTTTTGAGTGGAGGGTGCAACGGATGTCGGCGCGCCGCAACCGGCAAGCACCGCGACGAGAAGTGCGTCTGCGAGGAAGCATGCAACAGGGAAACATCTCATGAAAGTTTACTCCTTGCGTCTCGTGTTTAACGCCTTCGAGCAGGCACCGGTATTCGCCTACACTGAGCCAAACCGCGAGCTGGTGCGAGCCAAGCTGCTGGGAGACCCTAATAGCATGGGACCTTTTCGTAGTGGGCAGGTTCGGCCAGGACCGCCGTACGACATTTCGACTCCCGCTGGGGCTAAAAACATAGCGACCCCGCGTCTCCGAGGGAAAAAGCGAACGTGCCTTCGGCTACGGCGTAAGCGCGTGGGTGACGGTTTGCCTCGTTGAGCCGCTCCGTCACCCAACCGTCACCCAAAACCGCGCCCCAGTAACGGACGATACGCACAGCGCTCGAGCAAAACGCTGCGCCGTAAGGCTCTATAAAACGCGCGGTCGGAGGGGCTCGAACCCCCAGCCTACAGGTTCGAAGCCTGTTGCTCTATCCAATTGAGCTACGACCGCGTGTAGAGGTCTCTTCGCGTGGGAGGCAGGTCCACCCGCCCGTCGGCGTGCGGGCGCGCGAGCAGCGATTGATACACGCCGATGCGCCCCGAGATAAAACCCTGTGCGCTGCCGGCGAGATACAGGCGCCACGCGCGATAACTGGTCTCGCCGCCGGCGGCGATCGCGGCGGCGCGGTTGCGCTCCAGATTCGCAAGCCACGCGCGCAGCGTGCGCGCGTAATGCTCGCGCAGGTTCTCGACGTCGCGCACTTCGAAGCCGCACCGCTCCGCCACGCCCAGCGCGTCCGACACGGCGACCAGCTCGCCGTCGGGAAAGATGAAGCGCCGCATGAACCCCGAGCCCTTCTCTCCCCGCCGCGACGGGCTCTCGTCGGCGATCGAGTGGTTCAGAAAGAGGCCGCCCGGACGCAGCGCGTCGTACGCCGCGCGGAAGTAGGCCGCGAACCGCTCTCGTCCGACGTGCTCGAACATGCCGACGCTCACGACCTTGTCGAAGCGCTCGGCGCCGAGCTCGCGATAGTCGCGCAGCTCGACGCGCGCGCGATCGCCCACACCGGCCGCGGCGATGCGCCGCTGCGCCTCGTCGAACTGCAGCCGGCTCAGCGTGATCCCCAGCGCGTGCGCGCCGGCCTGCGCCGCCCGGATCACCAGCGCACCCCAGCCGCACCCGACGTCCAACAGCCGCTCGCCGGGACGCAGCCGCAGCTTGCGCAGCGTGTAGTCGAGCTTCGCCGACTGCGCGTCGTCCAGCGACTCCACGCCCTCGTCGTAGTACGCGCACGAATACACCATGTCGCGATCGAGGAAGCTTTGATAGAACGCGACGGGCTGATCGTAGTGGAAGCCGATCGCCGCCCGGTCGCGAGCGCGCGAGTGAAGGCGCCCGTGCAGGCGCGCCTCGCGCAGCTTGGGCACGTGCGTCTTCGGCAGCCGGCGCAGCAGCCGGAACAGCCGCACCGACTCGCGCGTCGGCCGTTCGATGCCGGCGCGATACAGCGCGTCCACGGCGCACACCAGGTCGCCGTCGGCGTCGATCAGACCCGCCGTAAACGCCTTTCCCGGCGACAGATCGAGCGGCGGTGAGAACGCGGCGCGCAGCGCGCCGGGCGAGTTGACGCGTAGCGTGAAGCGCTCGATCAGCTCGGCGGGAACGCGGGTGCCGTCCCACAGCGCGATCCCGAACTCGCGGGCGTAGGCGTCGCCGAAGAGCGCCCGCAACGCGGCGATCGCGATTCGCGCGTGTGGATCGTTGGAAGCGAAGCGCTCAGCGATCAAACGCGACGATTTGATTGGCGTCGCGGTGGTTCGTCCAGAACCGCGACCCATCATAGGCCAGCGCGCGCGCCGCGAACGGAATGCGCGCGAGATCCTCCGACGCGTTCCCGCCGTTCGCGGAAACCTTCGTGAGGAAGTACGCCTCGCTCTCCTCGTCCTCGGTCGTCACGAGGTAGAAGTAGCCGTCCACGTAGCACTGACCGCAGATGCCGTGCGGCACGCTGATCTCGCGCACCACGTTGCCGCGCTCGTCGAGCCCCAGGATCCGCCGGTTGTACCACTGGCTGACGTAGAGATACGTTCCGTCGTAGCTCAGCTGCGACCCGGTTGCGTCGGGACACTCGATGGCGTCGCCGGTCTTGAACCCGTGTCCCGGAACGAAGCGCCGGATCACGCGATCGTCCTCGTCGCCGACCCCGCAGATCACGCGCAGCTCGTCGCCCAGAACGGTCATCCCCCAGGGTTTGCCGGGCACCTTCTCCTCTTCGATCACCGTCCATTGGAGCGGGTTGATCGCGTAGAGCCGGTCGGTCTCGATGGACCCCATCCACAGCTTGTCGCCGTCAAACGCGAGCGCTTGGGGACGCGGGGCCGGCGACGGAAGGCGCAGGGTTTCGGTTACGTCATGCACGCCGAAAAGCTTAGGGCTTCAAACGACCGAGGCCTGCCGTCGGCAGGCCTCGGGGTTCTTGCGTTCTGCGTAAGCGGAATTGCCTACGTACCGTTGTTTCCCGCGGGTGCGCCGTGCCAAACGCGCCGGTTACGGCGTGGGCGACGCCTCCGGCGACGTGGTGCTGCACAAGGCGGCGCTCGCCATCACGGCTTGCGCCGCGTCGTTCTCGCGCGTCGCCGTCGCGTCAATCGTCCAATGCAGCGCATCGAGCAGGCGCGTGACCGGATTGTAGCCCAGCGTCAATCCCGGAATCGTCGCCAAGTCAATGTCGTACGGATTGGGCGGAAGGCCGGCGTAGTTGGGATTCACCTCGAGCGGGTTGGGCGCCGGCGTCGCGCTGCGCGCGCTGCCGATGTCGGTCTTGCTCAGCGAGCTGATGTATCCCTGACCGGCGTGCTGCAGATCGGCCATCTGCTGCGTGTCTACGAAACCGCTGATGATGTCGAGCGAAGCGTTCTGCGCCGCCAGCGCCTTGAGCAGCTTCGCGCGGATCTCTTGCAGCTGGCGGTCGTCATCGGGACGCCCCGTGCCGTGCAGCAGGGTCGGCGAGTCGAGCGTCGTCTGGATCGCGATGATGTTGTTGGCGATCGGACGGATCAGGCTTTCGAGCCCCTGCAGCGCCAGCTGCTGCGACGGATTCGAGAGGCCGCCGGGATCGCCGCCCGGCGAATTGTTCTGCGCGGTTGACGGGTCGTTGCCGTAGAGCGCCGCCATGTTGTACTTCTTGAAGAGATCCGGGCCTTGCTTGATCGTCGTGTCGTTCTGCAGCATCATCCCGATGGCGGGTTTGATGCGCTCGTGCAGCTCGGCGCACAGCGGTCGCGTCACGATGTGATAGATCTGCGGCGGCGGGCTCGGCGGCGGGGTCGCCCCGGCCGCAAGCAGCGCCGCCAGCGCTACGGCTGCTCGGAACATCAACTATCTCTTACGCGTACGACGCTCGAACGGACCTGCCTGTGACGCCAAGCGAGCGAACCGCTAAATATAGCGGCCCAGCCAAGCGAGGATCAGCCGCAGGCGCTCCACCCGATGGATCGGCGACCCGGTTCGCGAGAGATCGTGGTTCTCGTCGGGCACGGCCACGTATTCGACCGTCTGTCCGAGCACCTTGAGCGACGTGAACTCCTGCAGCGTCTGGTCGATGGGAGCGCGCGTGTCTTCGTCGGAGTGCAGCAGCATCATCGGCGTGTGTACGTTTGCCACGTACGTCAGCGGCGAGAACTTCGCGTAGTCGGTGCTCGCCGGATCCCACGCCGGGCCCCACGTGTAATATCCGCCGCCCAGCCCGTTCTTCGCCGCGAAGTCCGCGGCGAGGTTCTCGCTTTGCAGGTTGCTGACGCCGCGCTCGGCGACCGCCACCTTGTAGCGGTTCGTGTGCGCGACGACCCACATCGTCGCGTACCCGCCGTACGAGCCGCCCAGCACGCCCAGCCGCGCCGCGTCCACGTCGGGCCGCTGCACCGCGGCGTCCATCACCGCCTGAACGTCTTGGAACATCGCGTCGCCGTAGTTGTTCTCCAGCGCCTCCTCGAACGTGTAGCCGTGGCCCGTGCTGCCCGCCGGATCGGCGAACACCACGTTGTAGCCCATCGCCGCATAGAGCTGGAACTCGTGGAAGAACGTGTCGCCGAACTGCGTCTCGGGGCCGCCGTGAATGTCGAGCAGCGTCGGGTGCTTCGCGCCCGGCGCGCCGCCCGTGGCCGGCATGAACCACGCCTGCACGTCGAATCCGGCCGGATCCTTCACGGTGAACGGCTGCGGCTTCGAGACGGTCACCGACGCGAGATACGCGCCGTTGACGTCGGTGAGCCGCCGCGGCGCGCCGCCGCTCACGGGCGCCACGTACACGTCGGCCGGGTGCGCGAAGTCGCTGTAGAGATAGGCGACGCGCGTGCCGTCGTGCGAGACCGAGCACGACCACGCCTCGCCCTCCGGCGGCGTGACGTCGGACAGCGCACCGCTGCTCAGGTCAACGGTCCGCAGATTGGAGTAGCCGGGGCCGTCGATGTTGAGCAGCGCCAGCTTCCCGCCCGGCAGCGGCGCGCCGCAGAGCCCGCCGCCCTCTTTCATGTCGGCGAGCAGCGAGTCGCCCCAGCTCACGGTGTCGTGCGCCACGACGATGCGCCGATCCGAGCCATCGCGATTCGCGGAAGCGAGCGCCGGCAGCTCGGCCGCGTCCTTCACGTCGGCGGTCAGGAAGAACACGCGGTTGTTGTCGCTGCCGATGAAGAACCCGAGGTTCGCGGGCAGCGGCGACGCGACTTTCGCCAGCTCGCCGCCCCTTGACGGCATGGTATATACGTCGTTCGGACCTCCGTCAACCGGCTCGTAGCGCAGCGAGTCCACCAGCAGCGTGCGGTCGTCGGGCGACCAGGCGTCGAGGTTTTCGGAGTACCGGCCCGACGTCAGCTGCTTCGCGTTCGATCCGTCGGCGTTCACCGTCCACACGTGCTGGCGGCTGCGGTAGACGTAGCCCTGACCGTTCACTTGGAAGAACAGCTGGTCGATGATGTTGATGTCGCTCTTCTTCTGCGCGGCTTTCGGCGTGAAGCCGGCCTTGCCGAAGTCAACGTAGGCGTCGTGCGCCGGATCGGTCTCGGGCACCGAGAACGCGATGCGGTCGCCGGCGTGCGACGGCTGCGGCGACGAGGCGCCCTGCGCGACGTCCGTCAGCTGCACGATCGCGCCGCTCCTCAGCGTGTATTTGTACAGCTGCGGTTTCGCCTTCGCGGCCTTGCGCACGAAGACGAAGCTCCGGCCGTCGGGCATCCAGGCGTAGTCGCCGTCGCCGGTATGGCCGGTCACGTTGTGCCGCAGGCGCGCGCTCGAGACGTCCACCAGCTCGATGGTGCGGTCGTAGCCGTCCTTGGGGCCGTTCATGCGCGACGCCTCGACCAGGACGTGAGCGCCGTCGGGCGCGATCGCCACGCTGCTCAAGAACGTCAGCTTGTACAGGTCCTCGGGCGCGACGCTTGCCGCCGAGGTCGCGATGGGGAGAAGCCCGAGCGTCAGGGCCGCAAGTGCGAGAAGGCGCATGCGGCCCGTATTCTACGTCCCCTTTGCCGCGCCCGCGTAGAAGATGATCTTGAAGATGGCCTGCGGCACCGTCGTCAGCGCGTTGGGATTGCCGTAGGCCAGGTAGACCTCGCTGCTGCGCAGACGCAGGTGATACGCCACCGACACGTTCGAGCACGTGCCGATGCAGTTACCGCCGCCATTGGGGTCCGGAGGCGTGCCGACGACGCGGCGCAGCCCGATCGCGAACGAGGAGTTGCGGCCGATCTGATACGCGTAGCTCAGGCTCTCGAACCACTGCACGTTGTTGAGGATGGGCGACGGCATCCACTGCGCGGTGTCGTCGAGCGCCAGCGTGAGCGCGCCGTGGTTGCCCACGCGAATCGTCGTCGAGCGGAACCACGTGTCGAGCCTCCCCAGCCCGTAGCGCCCGGTGTTGTACGAGATGCTCGTGGGCGTGGACGACGGCCCGTGGTACGGGAACTGGCCCGGGTTGTTGGTCTGCAGCCCGCTGTCGTAAGTGAACTGAAAGCCGCCGTTCTGCGTGATCGGCGTCAGGATGTCGCCGAAGCGCCAGTAGTTCGAGCCGGTGAACAGCTGAACGTCGATCGCGTTCTTCGTCAGCACGTCGAGGATCAGCTGGTTGTCGCTCTGCGCCTGCCCCATCGTCGGGCCTTGATAGCGATCGATCACGCCCGCGATTCCTACAGACTCCAGCTTGTCGTTGCCGCTGAAGTCCCAGATCTTGGCGCTGTAGAGCGCGTAGCCGGCGATGCCCGGATGCGAGACGAATCCGTCGGCGGGATCGTAGTACTCGCCGATCTTTCGCGTCGAGCCGAAGAAGCCGAACGTCTGATTCGCCCAGCCGGTTCCGATCTCGTAGTACTGCGCGTGATCGGGCACCAAGACGTTGGTGCCCGAGTCGCTGCCGTAGTTGGCGTACGCGCTGAAGTGCTTGAGGTCCGAGTATCCCATGCCGCCTTCGAACACGTCGTCGTGCAGGCCGGTCGTGTTGACCGAGACGCGTTGGAAGTTGGCGAAATAGCGGGTGTCGGGCGACGTGAAGTCGAGGGCGCTGGCGAGGTCGTTGCGGTTGTCGCCCACGGCGTCGAACGTCGCGAACCCGACCGGGCCCTGCTTGCCCTCCACGGCGTAGCCCGACGCCGGCGTCGGGATGGCGGGCGTGTAGAGCGACTGGATGTTCTGACACACGTTGCAGTTGAACCCGTTGTAGAAGTTCGCCGCTTGCGTGAAGAACGGCCGCACCTCGCTGTAGTAGCGCTGGAAGACGGTCGGCGCGATTGTCTGCTGGTCGAGCTCGACGTTCGAGTAGTCGGGATGGAACGTCGAGTAGAACGACGCGGTGGGCGTGATGGGTACCGAGAGGTCGGCGCCGACGCGCGACGTCGAGCCGCCGATCGTCTTGCTCGCGGCCTCGCCCAGCGCGTAGACCGCGGCGCGCGGCTTCGGCCGCGACAAGCCCACGCTCAGCTGCGGAAGAGCGATGGATCCGGCGTGCGCGTAGTCGGAGTTCCCGTAACCGTCGGGCTGCATCTGCACCTTGTCGTACGACCACACCTGCTGTTCGCCCGTCGCCCGCACGTAGCGCACGAACTGCGCCCGCCACGCACCGCCGTGGGCGTTGCGCATCACGTCGAACGGGATCTTCATCGTCACGGTGTAGCCGCCGGCGTGCGTCGCGCCCGCCGACTCCCAGTTCGGCGAGTAGCCGGTGTTCTCCGACGAGTACTCGTAATGCGTGCCGTTCGGCGTGACGTAGTACTGATAGAAGTAGCCGTTGATGCCGTTGGGCCAGAGATCGATCCACACCTCGTCGTCGCTGCCCTGCCCCACGTCGTTGGTGTGCTGCAGCGCCGCGATCGGCTCGCGCTGCGTCGCGTCGAACCGCACGTAGAGGGCGTGGCCGTCGGTCGAGATCCACGCCTTCGTCGGCTCGCTCGCCGGGCGCGACTGCACCGCGTTCCACGGCAGGTCGAGGCTCGCCGCGTGCGCCCAGTCGCCGGCCGGCGCGTTGGGATCGAGCGACGGGTCCGCCGCCTGCGGCACGGTCACCACCGACGCGGTGGCGAGCGCGCGCGTCGCCGCCCCGCCGCAGGCCATCGCCGCGAGCGCCGCGGTTGCCGCCCAGCGCCGCATCAGAGGATCGCGCCGTCCAGGCTGCTCTTCCCGCCCGTGCGCAGCGTCGCCGCATCCACGCGATCGCAGCCGAGCGGCTCGCGATTGTTCGCGCAGATCAGCGCGCCGCGGAAGTCGGCGCCGTGAACGTCGGCGCCGCGGAAGTCGGCGCAGCCGACGCGCCCGTCGCGGTTGCGCGAGCAGAGCCGGGTGTTGCGCAGGTCGGCGCCGCGCAGGTCGGCGTCACGGAAGTCCACCCCCTGCAAATCCGCGCCCCCCAAGCGCACGTCGCGCGCCTTGACGCCGTGCAAATCGCTGCCGATCATCGTGATGCCCGACAGATCGAAGTTCTCCAGGTTCACGTTGCGCATGTCGGCGCCGATCAGCTTCGTCGCTCCGAAGTGCGCGCCGCGCAGCTGCGCGCCGCTCAGGTCGACGCCGGTGAGGTTCGTGTCGCGCAGGTCGGCGCCGCGCAGGTCGGCTTCTTCGAAGTCCACGCCCGTCAGGTTGGCGCCGCGCAGGTTCGCGTTGCGCAGATCCACTCGGGCGAAATCCACGCCCACGTAGTTGGCGCCGGAGAGGTCCGCGCCGTGCAGGTCGCGTCCGGCGAACGAGCAGCCGGTGCAGTTCGCGGGCAATCCCGCTCCGGCGGCGACCGTTATCGCGGCCGAGAACAAGAGTGGCAACAGGGCGATCATGGCATTCTCCTCCAGTGTCGCCGCGCGAGAAGGCCGCAGAGAACCAGGCCCCTCCCGCGAGGCATCGTTCGAGCTGTGTTGTGGTGTCTGGGCTAGGGCCGGGTTACGGTCTCGACAGGTCCATGCCGACGAGCTTGGTCTTCGAAAGGTCGACGTGCGTCAGATCCACGCCGCCCAGGTCGCAGCCGTTGAGCGTCGCCCCCGCGAGGTTGACGCCGTCCATGCGCGCGTGGCTGAAGTCCATGCCCGTCAGCTGCGCGCCGGAGAAGTTCACGCCGCGAAGATCGGCTTTCGTGAAGTCGTCGCCGCTGGCGCGCACGTTCGACAGGTTGAGACCGCTCAAGTTGGCGCGCGTGAAGTCGCACCCGGTGCAGCTGTTGAGCACGTCGCGGAGCTCCGCCGAGTTTAGCCGCGCGTCGGTGAACTGACAGCCCGAGATCTTGGCGCCGCCGAAGTCAACCCCGGTGAGGTCGGCGCCGGAGAAGTCGCAGCCGGTGAGGTGCGCGTTGCGGAACGACGCGTTGTGCAGTACGGCCTTGCTGAAATCCACGCCGCTGAACGTGCCGCCGGAGAAGTTGGTGCCGGCGAGCCGCGCGCCGCTCAGGTCCACGCCGACGTAGCTGACGCCGTGCATGTCGCGCCCCGACCAATCCACGTTATGGAAGTCGCATCCCGAGCACGTACGGCCCGACGACAGCTGCGCGAGCTTCAGCGAGCCGATCGCGGCCGTCGCGCCGGCGGCCGCGGCGGGTCCGATCTTCGCCGACGCGGCGATCGCCGCGTTGACGTTGGCCGCGACGGCCTTCGAGACGGTTTCGTTCGAGCGGTCGTCCGGCTCGAAGCGCACCTTCACGGCCGCGACCTTGGCCGCGCGCAGCGGACCCGCGGTCTCGGCCGGCCGCGGGGGCGGCGCCGTCGCGAGCGAGCGCGGCGGCTGGGCCGGCGCGGCGGCGGCGGCGGCCGGCGCCGCCACGTGCGCCTGTTTCTTCACCGGAACGGAAGCCTTCGACGGATGCGCGGGCGTGACGGCGGGCGCCGGCGTGCTCGCCGCGACCGCGGTGACGGGCTGCGCCACCGACGGCGAGGCGATGGACGGCGCGACGAACGCGACGACGAGTCCGATCGCGCCGACCACGGCGATGGCCGCCGCCGCGGGCCCGAGCGACAAGTTCGTCGCGATGTTGCGTCCCGCGCCGAGCAGCCGCTCGATGCGAAGCGAGATGTGCTTGCGCGTGGCGAACACGCCGGGCGCCGGAATCATCTGCCGCGGCCACGTCGCCGTCTCGGCCATCTTGGTGAGGCACAGCGCGTAGGGGCGCACGGTGTGGACGAACGACAGCACCCAGTCGTCGCACGCGACCTCGCGCTCGAGATCGAGCTGCTGCCCGACGAACTGCGCGGCCGGGTTCCATCCGAGCAGCGCGTTGATGACGCGCTGGAAACCGTTGGTCCAGTCGTCGGCGCGCCGCAGATGCGCGAGCTCGTGCAGGCAAATCTGATCCACCTCGGGCTGCGAGAGCCGGTCGAGGAGCGATCGGGGCACGAGGATCATCGCGTCGAACAGGCCGACCGCGACGGGCACGTCGGTCTCGTCGCTGACGCACAGGCGCACGTCGCGCGCACCCTTGTTCGCGCGCAGCCACTGCGGCATCGCGTCGCGGTATTCCACCGGCAGCGGCAGCGCGTCGCGCTTGAGCTGCTCGAGGCGCACCAGCCCGATCACCAGGCGCGCGAGCGCGTAGCCGGCCAGCACGAGCCACAGCGCAAAGACGCCCAGCGCGACCGGCACGGGCAGCATCACGCGCAGCCGCTCGGGCAGCCGCGCGATGAGCTGCTGCTGCGGGGCGGCCGCGGTCGCGGCGGCAACCGAACGGCGCGCCGGCACGCGGAGGGGCGCGCTCGCACGCGTCGGCACCCGGATCGCCGCCGACCGCTGCTGCGCGGACGTCGCGACGGGCGCCGTCTGCGGCGCCGAGGGAGTGAAGAGCGCGAGCGTCGTCGCGACCGGCAGCACGAACGCGGCCGCCAGCGTGGCGCTCCATACCGTGTAGCGCGTCGCGGCGTTGATCCGCGGCCACGCGCGCAGCATCAGCCACACGCAGAGCACGAGCAGCGCGTCTTGCCAGAGCGCGTTGATCGCGATCGCGGAGAGCGCGCTTGCCAACGTTACGAAATCTTGCTGCCAGGCGATCACTGTTCGCTCTCCTCGTATTGCTCGATCAGTTCCTTGAGCCGGGTCAGCTCGTCCTCCGACGGCCGCTCGTTCTCGATCAGGCTCAGCGCGAGCGTTCCAGCGCTATTGCCGAAGAACCGCGATAAGAGGTGTCCCACCGCGTGGCCGGCCGCTTCGTCGCGCGCGACGAGCGGATGGTAAACGAAGGCACGGCCCGCTTCCTCGTGTGCCACGTACCCTTTGCGTTCGAGAATGCGCATCGTGGTCAGCACGCTGTTGTACGCGATCGGCGGCGGTGGAAGCGCCGCGGTCACGTCGGCGACCGTCGCTTGCTCGCGCTCCCAGAGCACTTCCATCAAGCGCAGCTCGGCCTCGGTGAGGGTGCTGGAACGTCGTCGTGCCATCCCGGTCTAGCGTCCCGAGACGTCCGGGCCCCAGCCCTGGAAGATGCGGCTGGGCGAATACGCGTCGGGCAGCCGGACGCGGGTCCGGACGGTGGGGGGCAAATCGGTGCTTGAAACGTCGGCTCGGCGGGTCATCGGGGTGTGCCTCCTAAAGACTACTAAGGATTTAGTTGAATGATAGTCGGACGCACGAGCTTTGTCAACTAATTATTTAGGATTAAGCGTCCCGGCCCGTTGCGGGAAAGCTGCGGTGGTCTGCCAATAACCGAGGCTGATTCCATCCGACCTGTTTACCTTAGGAGAAGTGAGTTTGTTGCCTTCGGCGCGCCTTGCGTTCGCGATTCTGATCGCCGGCCTCGTCGCCGCGTGCGGAAAGGGGACCCCGATCACGAGCGGCACGCCGACCCCGCCGCCGACGCCGCCGCCCGCCGTCACCGCCCAGTATCCGATCCCCACGAAGTCGGCCCACCCCGCGGGCATCGCCCTCGGCGCCGACGCCAACCTCTGGATCACCGAGCTCACCGCGAGCAAGATCGCCCAGCTGAACAGCCGCGGACAAGTCTCCGAAGCCGTGACCCCCACGCGCAACGCGGGCCCGAACGGCATCGCCGCCGGTCCCGGCCCGAACCTCAACATGTGGTTCACGGAGACCAATCTCGCCAAGGTGGCGCAGATCACGCTCACCGGGCCGCCGTACACGGAGTACACGCTGCCGGATAAGGCCGCGCGTCCGGCCGGCATCGCGCTGGGCTCCGACGGCAACATGTGGGTCTGCGACGTTGGCACCAACTCGATTTGGAAGGTTCAGCAGATTCGCAAGAAGCCGCACGTGCTCTTCACGCAGTATCAGCTCACGGGCAACGCGCAGCCGGCGGGCATCACCACCGGCCCCGACGGCGCGATCTGGTTCACGGAACCCGGCACGAACAGCATCGGCCGGTTGCCCGTCACCGGCAGCGTCGCCGTCACCGAGTATCCCGTGCCGACGAAGAACGCCGATCCGCAAGGCATCGCACCCGGCACCGACAACGCGCTCTGGTTCACCGAACGCAAGGGCCTGAAGATCGCGCGCATTGCGACGACCGGCACCGTGACGGCCGAGTATCCGCTCACCGGCGCGATGACGCCCTTCGCGCTCGTGCAGGGCGTTGACGGCAACTTCTACTTCACCGACACGGCGAAGAACAAGATCGGCCAGTTCCTCTTCCGCTCGCACAAGACGAAGTTTTTCTCGATTCCGACTGCGAACTCCGAGCCGACCGCGCTCACGCTGGGCCTCGACAGCCAGGTCTACTTCGTCGAATACGCCGGCAACAAGATCGCGCAGTTCCGCTACTTCAACGTCTAGGAGTTTTCTTCCACTTCAGCTAGACGCGACACGCCGCCGGCGGCGCTGCCGATCAGCAGCCGGCGTCCGCCGAATCGCACGACGTGAAGCGCGGCGTGGGGTGACAGCGCGGTCGTCTCGATGATCTCGGCGCAGCGCTCGCCGCGCGGGAAGAGCCGCGCCGACCGCAGCCATCGCGCCAGCGCGTAGAGCGCGGTCAGCACGACACCGACGATCGCAAGCTTGGCGGCGTAGGCGGCCCAGAAGGCCGGTGTCACCGGTTGAGCTTACGCTTGAACGCCACGACCTTGGCCTCGATTTCGTCCAAACCGTCGAGCACGACGACGGCGTTGCCGGTCGTCAGCGTGATGACGGTGTCGCCGTTGCGTTCCACCGACTCGATCAGGTCGCAGTTGAGCATCACGGGTTGACCGTTGAGGCGCGTGAGCGTGATCACGTGGCACACGGTTCGGCCGCGACTCGCGCGACTCTTTCGGCGGCCGCGCACCTAAGGCGTCGGGCATTGGCCTCGTGACGGCGGGCGTTCCCCTCGTCGAGCTCCAGCTCGTCCCAGCGCGCCTCCTCGGCGCGAAACGCGGAGCGGCGCCGCTGCTCGAGCTTCTCGAGGACGCCGGTCGCGCGCCGCGCGACCTGTGCGGCGTCGCGCGCGCGGTCGCGGGCGGCCTCGAGCGCCGCGCGGCGCGAGCCTAGGGCGGCGCCTTCGGCGTCGAGATGGCGCAGATAAGCGTCGCGCAGGCGCAGATCCGCCGTCTCAATCGCTTGCCCGCGCGCCCACTCGAGCGCATCGAGCTCCGCATCGCACCGCGCCACGTCGCGGAGGCACGCGGCGAGGTCGCGTCGCCGCTCGTTCTCGGCGCGCCGCCGCCAGTCGAGCAGCGGCTGCAATCGAAAGACGAATCTGCGGGCCACGTTGCAAGGAACTCCCGCGACGAGGCCTCAGCGGGCCAGCTGCGTTCGCTCGCGTCCGACGGAGACGAGATCGATCGGCACGCCGAGCAACTCCCGCACGCGCGCCACGTAGGCGCGCGCGTTTTCCGGCAGGTCGGAAACGCGCCGGCAATCGCCGATCGGCTCGCTCCAGCCGGGCAGCTCCTCGACGACGGTCGCTACGTCGGCCGAGCCGACGGCGCCGAAGCCGGCGGGCTTCCCGTTGACGCGGTACGCCGTGACGATGCCCAGGCGCTCGAGGCCGGTGAGCACGTCCAGCTTGGTGATCACCGCCGACGTGAGGCCGTTGAGCGCGACCGCGTAACGCGCCGCGACGGCGTCGAGCCAGCCGCAGCGCCGCGGACGGCCCGTCACCGTGCCGAACTCGCCGCCTTCGCGCCGAAGATGCTCGCCGCGCGCGTCGTGCAGCTCCGACGGCATCGGTCCCGCGCCGACCCGCGTGCAGTACGCCTTGAGCACGCCGACGACGTTGCCGATCGCGCCCGGACCGATGCCGAGCCCCGTGCACGCGCCGCCGGCGATCGTGTGCGAGCTCGTCACGTAGGGATAGGTTCCGTAGCCGACGTCGAGCAACGTGCCCTGCGCGCCCTCCAGCAGCACGCGCTTGTCGCGCGCGAGCCGATCGTGGATGTACTCCGCGCCGTCAACCACGTGCGGGCGCAGTCGCCGCGCGGCCGCGAGCGTCGCCGCCGCCGCGTCCGCGTCGCCCAGCCGCTCGGCGAGCGCGTCCTCGTTGGCGAGATCGCCGAACCGGATGCCGGTGCGCGCGACGCGATCCACGTAGGCGGGCCCGATCCCGCGCCCCGTCGTGCCGAGCGCGTTCGCGCGCTCCTTCTCGGCGGCCGCGTCGCGCCGCATGTGATGCGGAAACACGACGTGCGCGCGGTCGGAGATCTTCAGGCGCGACGTATCCACGCCGATCGCCGCCAGCGCGTCGAGCTCCTCCACCAGCGTCTGCGGACTGACCACGGTCCCGCCGCCCACGAACAACTCGACGTGCGGGTGTAGCGCGCCCGACGGAACGATCCGCAGCGCGAGCTCGCGATCGCCCACGACGATCGAATGGCCGGCGTTGTCGCCCCCGCCGAATCGCGCCACCACGTCGTAGTCGGCGGCATAGAGATCGACGATGCGGCCCTTGCCCTCGTCGCCCCACTGCAGCCCGAGGATGATATCAGCTTTGCTCATGGCTTCTTTCGTACGGCATTAGCGCGGAACCGGCTACGGTCCCGCGCCAAAATGCCGCACTCACTCAGTATTGAACTCGAGGTCGCTGGTGTCGCCCATCGGAATTTCCGCGGCGCCTTCGAACTGCGTCATCACGAACTCGGAGAACAGCGCGTTGGGCCAGCCGAAGCTGCGGCGCGTGAACTGCTGCGGATTATCCGGATTGAACGACTCGTGCAGCAGGTGATCGCCCGGGTCGCTGGCGAGCAGCTGGCCGAGCACGTCCTGCTTCTCGGAGCTGGAGGTTGACGTGAGCCCCTCCATGATCAGCGCGAGCGGCCACACCCAGTGGTCGGGCGTGTGATAGCTGCCGATGCCGCGCGCGATGTGTCCTTGATAGAACGACGGGTTGTCCTGCGACAGTAAGAAGCGGCGCGTGTTCTCGTAGTAGCGGTCGCCCGGCGCGGTGTATCCGAAGTACGGCGCGGCCAGCAGGCTCGGGATGTTGGCGTCGTCGGTCAAGATCGCGTGGCCCAGGCCGTCAACCTCGTAGGCGTAGATGTAGCCGTACTTCGGGACGAGCACCAGGCCGTAGGTCTGGATGCCGCGCTGCACTTCGTCGCGCAGCGCCTTGGCCTCGCGCGCCTTCACGACGTTGTGGTACACGTCGAGCTCGATCTGGGCCATATCGCCCAGCGCCACCACCGCGAACATCTCCGACGGAATCAGGTAGTTGTACTCGCAGGCGTCGTCCGACGGCCGGAAGCCGGTCCAGATCATGCCCGTGTAGCCCACGGCGTTGCCGCGGCCCAAGTTGGGGAGCTCCTTGTGCGTGTAGCGCGAGTCGCGCGGATGGTTCTGCTCGCGTTCCATCGTCGTCAAGACGCCGTCGAGCATGCGCGAGAAGTCCGGCGTGAAGATGGACGCGTCGCCGGTCGTCTTCCAGTAGCTCCAGGCCAGCGCGGTGGGATAGGCGAGCGAGTCGAGCTCGAACTTCTGTTCCCACACGCGATAGTCCAGCGTGTAGGCATTGGCGTAGGGGTCGATCTGCAGGTACTTGACCATGCGGGCGATGATCGCGCGCAGGAGGGCCCGCACGTCGGGATCGTCCTTGGCGAAGAATAGGTAGGGGCGCGCTTGGGCGCTGGCGTCGCGCAGCCACTCGGCCGGGATGTCGCCGGTCATGATGTAGGCGGTGCCGTCGGGCGCGTACTGCGCGAGCTTGCTCGTCTCGAGCAGGGCGGCACGGAACATCTCTTCCAGGCGCGTGTTGGGGCTGCGATAGTCGGCCGCCGCGCGCTCGATCGAGCGCAGCTCGAGGGCCGAGCCGGGAACCGGCAGCAACGCCGCAACGCCCGCGAGCAACCCGCAGAGGGCGAGGGCGGCGAGCGAACGCCGCATTACGTGGGCCAGGTTCCGTGTGCGTACAAGGCCGGGAGCTCCCGATAGCGTCCTAGGTAATCGAGACCGTAGCCCACGACGTAGACGTCGGGGATCTCGAAGGCCCTATATTTGATTTCAATATCGGCGATTCTCCTGTGCGGGCGGTCGAGCAGCGTGCAGACGGCCAGCGAGGCAGGCCGGCGCTCGAGCAGCCTCTTGATGACGTACTGGAGGGTCAGACCGGTATCCACGGTATCGTCCACCAGGATCACGTGCCGGCCTTCGACCGGGATCCCGACGTCCTTCTCCAGCTCGATGCCGTCGCCGTCGCCGAATTTGTTCACGGAGATGAAATCCACGTGGCACGGGATCGTCACGGTCCGCACGAGGTCCGCCAGAAAGGTCGCGGCGGCGCCGAGGAGCCCGATCATGAGCGGCGTCTTGCCGGAGTAGTCCGTAGAAATGTCCGCGCCGATGGACGCGACGCGCTCGGCGATCGAGCGCGAGTCGTAGAGCGGCTCGCCGATCACGAAGCCCGCTTCATCGCGCGCGAGAAGACGCGGTCGACGTCGCGGCGGGTGAAGAGTTTTACGTTGACTAGCGGATGGTGCGAGCGCATCAGCCGAACCTTGCGGTTCTTACGCGTGTTGCGCACCGGTTTGGCGACCGTGACCTCGATGTAGAGGTCGTATTCCGGAAGGTAAAAGTCCGGCGTAAAAAACTCCACCGGACGTCCGTTTTCGTTCCAGGCGATCGGGAAGGTTCGCGGTTCGTACTGCCAGGCGATTCGATAGAAGTCGAAGAGGCGCGCGAGCTCGGCTTCACTCGCATGTGCGAACGGCACCCGGGACATAGCCACGGACCGTTACCTACGCCGAGCGCCGGTGATTATCCCGCCGGAAAGCGCAGAACGAAGCGGGCCCCTCCCAGCGCCGAGGCTTCCGCCCGCACGTCGCCGCCGGCGCGCTGCGCGATCGCCTTGACGACGGCGAGCCCGATGCCGCAGCCGGGACGCCCGGCCGCGTCGCCGCGCACGCCCATCGCGAAGATCGCCTCGCGTTCTCCCGGCGCGATCCCGCGGCCGTCGTCCTCGACCGCAACGGCGACGAACTGTTTGCCGCGATGGCACGACACCTCGACGATCCCGGGCTCGCGCCCGTGCTTGACCGCGTTTTCGACCAGGTTCGCCAGCGCGTGGACGCAGGCGTCGCCGTCAACGCGGGCCAGAGCGGCCGGCGGCAGATGGGTCCGAATGGTCACGCGCCGCGCCGCGGCCATCGGCGTCACCAGCTCGACGGTCGCGCGGATCTGCTCGACTACGTTGCAGACCGCGCGCGAATGCGGGCCGGCGAGATCGAGCATGGAGACGTCGAGCATGCCGTCCACCAGCCGGCCGAGGCGCAGCGCCTCGCGCCGCGCCGTTTCGAGGAATCGGCGCGCCGTGGGCGGATCGAAGTCGCCGTCGAGCAGCGTCTCGATGTAGCCGCGTATCGAGGTCAGGGGCGTGCGCAGTTCGTGGCCCACGGTCGCGAGCACGGCTCGCGCGAGTTGACGGCGGGTCCGGGGCGACTCAACCGCGAGCGAACTTGTAACCGAATCCATGGACGGTGTGCAGCAGCGAGGGCAGGCTCCACGGCTCCTCGATCTTGGCGCGCAGGCGGTGCACGTGGACGTCAATGGTACGCTCGTCGCCGTTGAAATCGAAGCCCCACACGCGCTGCAGCAGCCAGTCGCGCGAGAGCGCGACGCCGGCGTTCGCGGCGAGCTCCATCAGCAGCGCGAACTCGCGCGGCTTGAGCCGCACGTCGGTGCCGTCAACCCTCGCCTCCCTGGCGCGCGCGTCAATCTCGAGCCGGCCGAATCGCAGCAGCGGGCCGGGCGCGGGAATGGGACGTCCGCTCCGGCGCAAGATGGACTTGATGCGGACGACGACCTCGCGCGGCGAGAACGGTTTGCAGATGAAGTCGTCCGCGCCGAGCTCGAAACCCAGAACGCGATCGATCTCGTCGGTACGCGCGGTCACGATGACGATCGGCACCGTGCGCTCCTCCCGCCGGAGCGTTCGCACTACGTCGTAACCGTCAACGCCGGGCAGCGCGACGTCAAGCACGAGCAAATCCGCCGCGCCGCGCGCTCCGCGCAGCGCCGCGTGCCCGTCGGGAACGCCGACCACCGCGAACCCCTCGCGCTCGAGATGGTGCGCGAGCAGCTCGCGGATGGCTCGATCGTCTTCGGCGACGAGAATCGTCGGCGGCGGCATGCCGGTGCGAGTGCCCGCGGCACGTGGCCGCTGAGACAACTTTGTGCCCCGCAGCGACCCCTCCGGCCAGGTCGGCATCCATCCATTGGCATACAGTTCGTGACCTCAGCCTAAGCTGTCTAAGCCGCGCCGGCGCCCCGAATGGTTGCCGGCACCGTTAGCGCAAACGGCACCGTGCTAGCGGGGTCCGGATTTACGGTCAAACATCCCTACGTCGGCTGGTACGAAGTTCGTTTCCTCAACGGCTCCGTCCGAGGCTGCGTCGCGGTGACGGTCACCCCGTACGACGCGCGCTTTTTCATGGCCACTGCCACGCAGCAAGGGTCGTGTGGGCCGAAAGTTCTGATAATTGTCGGCAACAACGGCGCCGCGGACGTCGGCTTTCAGTTTGTCGCCGTTGAGGAAAATTAGGACGCTTTAACCTTTCTTCATCTCGCGGCGCTAGACTTCGGCAAGCACAACGCTTGTTGGAGGACTCATTGTCTACGAAACTCACCACGTACGCGCTTCCCGCGTTTGACTCCGATCTGATCGCGACGGCAACCGTTCCGAAGAACACGATCGGTGAGGAGCTTCCGTTCGAGGGGCTCGGCTCGATCAAGTCGTCCACGTGGAAAGCGACCCTGGGCGGATTCACGCAAACCGCACGCTCGCAGTCGCTCGGCTTCCCTCCCGGCACCAAGATCACGATCTGCAACCTCTCGAAAAGCATCGAGCACACGCTCGACGTCGTCAAAGTGATCTCCGGACCGCCGGCGGTGTTCCCGAAGAATCCGAATCTATCGGTCGGAGCGAAAGGCGGCGGGAAACTCGAGGCCGGCTACGCGAGCGGCCCGATCCAGCCCGGCAAGTCCGTCACCGTGACGCTGGTGAAGGCGGGAACCTACCTCATCGGCTGCGCCTTCCATTACAGCGAGGGAATGCGCGACGTTCTGGTCGTCAAGAACGGCGCGAGGCCCGGACCTCAAGCAACGCCGCCGGCCCGATGATCGTGCTTGGCGGCGTGCAGCCGTTACCAGCGATTAGAGAGTCTTTAGTCTCAATCCCATTGACGACCAGGCTATTCCGGCAAATATGAAGTTCAGTCCCACGACGAATCCGATAAACCAAAATGCCGAGATAGGCCATTGCATCCACAGCAGGACGCCCAATATAAAGCTGATGGCCCCGCTAGCCGCGACCCAGCCGTACTGCGGGAACTGCAGCCATAGAGCGGAGGCAAAGCGGAAGATGCCACCAAAAACCAAGAGTGCCGCAAGCAGAAGCGTGATGGTGAGCGCGCCGGCGATAGGATGCTGCAGCAGCATCAGGCCTACGATAATGTCGAGGGCCCCCGCGAGAAGCAACAGGATTACGTGGCCGGCACCGCGTGCCATAAACGCACCCACGAGTTGGGCGATGCCTGCGACAACGAGGACGGCTCCCAGCGCAACCACGGATGCGAGCGTTGCGAACGTCTCGGCCCAGACTGCGTAGATTCCAACCAGAATCAGGGCGATCCCGAGTGCCAAATACCAACCCCAGAGCTTATGGGCTTCATCGATCGATCCGGCGACGTCGGCGGCGATTTGTCTCATAGTATTTCTCCTTTGAGATGAGCCTGACGGGTCTCTGTCCTTCTATGCTAGCGCTTGCCTACGTTTGAAGCAAGGGGCTATTTCTTGGTGCAGGTCGTGGTGCTCGTCCGCACGGCGCCCGTGGCGTCGTAGAACTGCGTCGAGGAGCGAAGGACGTCGCCGCTGCGCGAGACTGGGTTGTCGAAACGCTTTCGTCCCTGCCCGTCGAGCGCCGGCCACATCTGCGTCCACGTTGCGTTGTCGGGATCTAGGGACGTCGTCTGCTCGACG
The DNA here is from genome assembly GCA_963824595.1 of Vulcanimicrobiota bacterium. Lineage (GTDB taxonomy): Bacteria > Vulcanimicrobiota > Vulcanimicrobiia > Vulcanimicrobiales > Vulcanimicrobiaceae > Cybelea. Next base: position 517,786 of record CAWGPY010000002.1, on the reverse strand, counting down.
TTGCTCGCGCCGGAGTCGAAGATCGTGATCAAGACGTATGCGTTCAGCGAATGACTCCAGCGCTCGTAACCGGTAGCGGGGTTATCGCCGGTCTCGCGAGCGACGAACCAGTTGCCCTGTTCCGACTCCGTGAACGACTGGGGAGCCTTCGTTGGCGGAACGGAGGCGCAGCTCCACGTCCCCAGATCGGCCCGCAGCTTCGCTTGCTGAGCGAGATCGAACTGGGAATACCCCGGCGGGGTCGTCTCGGCGACCGCCGCCGCGGTCAAGAACGCACACAGGGCCATGGTGAGGACTAAGCGCATTATCGCACCTCCCAGCGTACGGCGTCCTCCATTCTTCGAATTCGAGGCGAGCTCTCCCTCAACGGTCGCATCTATTTGGCACGGCTTCCTGCGTCGGGCCGGCCTGGCGTTAGGCTCCGTCCCATGCGGGGATAAGCATGTGCATGAACGCGTCCGATAGTTTCCGAGGAAAGCGCTTCGGTCTCGGCGGCGTGCCATTCGGCAACGAGTTCGCGTACCTCACCGACGAGCTCGCGTATGCTACGATCGAGACCGCCTGGAGCGCAGGAGTCCGCTACTACGACACCTCTCCATGGTACGGTCTCGGGCTCGCAGAGCGCCGCCTCGGCACCTTTTTGCACAAACAGACGCGCAGCGAGTACGTCCTGTCCTCAAAGGTCGGTAAATTGCTTACGGCGGCGCGCGACAACAATGCGAAAGAGTACTTTCCGTTCGCCCCTTCGCCGAACAATCTCCGTTACGACTATACCGCCGACGGCGTCAAGCGCTCGATCGAAGACAGCCTGCAGCGGTTAGGCGTCGACGCCCTCGACGTCGTCTTTGTTCACGACCTCTCACCGGATAATCCGTGGCTGCCGGGGCCGTGGGAAGAGCAATTTGAGATCGCGCGCAACGGCGCGTTCCCGGCGCTGAGCCGGATGCGCGACGAAGGCGTGATCAAGGGCTGGGGCCTTGGCGTCAACTCGCCCGAACCGATTCTCAAGCTGATCGACGTCGCCGACGCCGACGTCTGCCTTCTGGCGCGACAATATTCGTTGATCGATCATGAGAACGCGCTGCACCACGTGTTCCCAAAAGCACGCGAACGCGGAATGGCCTTCGTCGTGGGTTCCTCGCTCAACGCAGGCTTCATCAGCGGCAGCGCACGCTTCAACTACGGGAAGACGAATTATGATATCTCGGCTGCGGCTATCGAGAAGCGCGATCGGCTGCGCGCGGTCGCGGCGCGGTTCGGCGTCGACCTTCGCACGGCCGCGCTGCAGTTTTCGATTGCGCCGGATGTGGCGGTCGCACTGGTTGTCGGCTGCTCGAATCCGCAGCAGGTGCTCGAGGACTACACGTCGCTCGAGACGCGGATACCGCATGCGTTCTGGTCGGATCTTCGATCTGAAGGCTTGATCGAAAACGATGCCGCCGTTTACGTAGGCGGCGCGGCCGTCCCATCGGACCAGTGAGCGACGGGTACCATGAAGATCGTTTCCGGCTCCGGTACGACGCGGCGCGACGTGTCGAAAATGACGGGCGACCGCGGCAAGTCCGCGCCCCAGCTCGCCCCGTCGTTCGCGCCATCTGTTGTAGGAGCGTAAAACATAAGGTGCGACTTCCACGCTCCGACGCCGTCGCCCAGATCGCCGAGCTTCGACATCATATACGACATGGAGCCCGGCTCCGGCGCCGGCATCCGCTTCGCGGCAACCGCGGCCTTGGTGCGGTCGAGCATCGCCGATTTGGTCTGCCGCGCCAGCGCCAGTTCCGTCCGGCGGAGCGTGTAGAGCAGGACCGTGCGCGACGCGGCAGGGTTGTAGCAAATCGGCCCGCGCATCTTCCAGTTCCAGAACTCGGGCGAGTCGAACGGCGACATCCACGACCGTTCCACGAGACAAGTAAAGCCATTGGTCCCCTTTACCGCGGTTTCGTACCCGTGCCGGGTCAGCGCGAGCAACGTCGCGTGGCTCGAGATCGCCGGCGGGGCCGCGCTCCGCGCAAGAATGATCTCGGCTTGACGGTCGGCCATCAGGTATTGGCCGAGTGGCGCCATTCGTTCGTACGGGATGTTCACGCCCCAGCCGGGCACGGGACGAGCGAGGGCCACGACGAGCGCCGTCATCATCGCAAAAAGGACGTAGCGCGAAATCGAATCCATGAGAGCATGCCTCCGGCCAACGATACTGGCCTTTTAACAAGCGAAAACTTGTGCTTGTGACGCATGGACCGCCGCAGAGGTAACTGTCGCGTAAGCGGGCAACCTGCCGGGAGTACTCTTGCTTTCGGAGGTATCCATTTTGAAAAGACTGATCGTTCCCGTTGCGCTCGCGGCGCTGCTTGGAGCGCCCGGCGCCGTCTGGGCGCAATCCTCCATGATGATGTCCAACGCCGGCACGGGACCGCACGCTTACGACTGGATGCTCGGCACGTGGACCTGCAAGAACACGATCCCGAGCGCCTTGGCAGGCCCCGCGGTCCAGACCCTGAACGCCACGCGCAGCGTCGTGCCCGGCACCATTGTGTGGCGTTACACCGGTACGAACTACGACCAATACGGTTTCCTCACGTACTCGGCCGCGACGAAGACCTGGTGGTCCTCCTGGGCCTATCCCGGCGGCGGCACCGGTAACGAATCCACGAAGGAAACCGGCCGCAAGACGATGTGGACCGGAATGATTTTCACTGCGGCCGGCAAGCCGTTCGAGATCCGCGATACGTATACGGTCTACAGTCCGACGAAGTTCAACGATTCCGGTGACGTCAACTCGAGTGGAACCTGGAAGCCTGGCTACAACGGAACCTGCACGAAGTCGTAGCGGGCCACGCGCGGTCGCTAGTTGCCCTCCGGATAAACCGCGACGCCGTAGACCGAGCTCAATCCGTTGGTTATGGACTTGAGCAGCGTGCCGGACGGATAACCGTAAACGAGGAGCGCGTTGACCTCGGGATCGGCGACGTACAGATGCTTGAACGGTTTGTCGAACGCGATCCGGAACGGATCCTCGATGCCCTGATTGATCGTCTGCGACGATTGCGTCGAGCCGGGCGGAAACACGTAGACCGCGGCATCCCCGTTGCCGGAGCCCTGGTCGGCGACGACGACGTCGCCGCTCCCGTCGATGGCGTCGCCCGCCGACCACACGATCGGCAGCCCGAGACTCCGTCCCTTCGTCTTCCCCGGTGCGTACTCGTTCACGTCGCCGGGGCCGCCGCCGTGGGACCCGGTGTTGTACGCAACGTAGAGGTCGTTGTGAGGATCGAGCGCGACGCCCTGCGGATACGTAACGTTGACGGTCAGCTTCGAGCGGGTCTTGCCCCGCGGGAACTCGACGACCTTTTGGCCGACCAAGTCCGCGACGTAGACCATTCCGTTGCGTCCGACCGTCACGTTCGTCGGATAGGCGAACCCGGTGTACTGCAAGGTCCACGTCGTGCTGCCGTGCGGATACATCGTGACGGTGTCGTTCGATGCGTTCGACACGAACAAATTGCCGTGGCGGTCGACGAAGCTGCCCTGCGGCCCGCTGATTCCGTCCGTGATCGCCCCGATCGGACTCGGGTTCGACCCGGTCGTCGGGTAGATCTGAACGACGTTCTTGGTGAAATCCGAAACGTAGATCAGATGCTTCGCCGATTTCGCTGCCGGCGACAGCCAGCCGCCGGCGCGATGAGCCGGCTGCGGCGCGCCGAGCGGGGCGTGGACGCGCGCCGCGCGTTCCACTCCGCCGGCCGGCAGTGGAACGGTGCCTCCGCTCTGCGTCCCCTGGCTCGCAGCGCATCCCGCGCAGAGCGCGAGCGACGCAGCCATCAGATTCCGACCGATATCGCCCATGTCGTTCATGACCGTTTCTCCTTATCGCTGCGCTACAACCGCGCTGCCGGATCGAGTGCGAGACCGTTGGGACCGTCGACGCCGTCGGTGATCGTGTCGACGAGCGTGCCGCCCGGATACGCGTAGACGTAGACCGCGTTGCCGATGGCGTCGCCCACATAAACGTGGCGTTCCGCGCGATCGAAGCGAACCGGATCGGGGTCGAGCGTGTTTTGGGCAAACGTCTTCGATGGCGACGTCTGGTTCGGTGGAAAGACGAGCACGCCGGGCAGCCGCTGATCCGACGTAACGATGTCGCCGGCCGTATCCAAGGCGATGCCGCCCGGAATCTCGGTGACGATGCCTAGGTTCTTTCCCTGCGAGCTGCCGGGCGAATATTCGACGATCTCGCCGCTCTTGAAGTCCGCGGTGTACGACGTCACGTAGGCGTCGCCGGCGGTATCGAGTGCGACGTCGATGGGGTACGGAATGTTGGTGATCTTACGGCTCGGGGAGTTGCTCGCTTGCGGAAAGACCTCGATCGAGGCCGGGCTCAGGCTCGTCACGTAGACGTTCTGATTGCGATCGACCGCCACGCCCGCGGGGTTCGTCAGCCCGGACGAGTAGGTGAAACTCCGCGTGATGCTCCCGCGCGCGTATTCCGTCACCGTATTGGCGCTCGTGTTCGTCACGTAGAGGTTGCCCTTGCCGTCCACACTTGCACCTTCCGGCGTGCGGATGCCGTCGGTGATCTTTCCGATCGGCGCCTGGTTGTGGCCCTTCGTGCAGTAGATGGCCACGTAGTCGAGTTTATAGCTCGACACGTAGAGCCGGCGCTTGCACTTCTTTGCCGCAGGCGAGAGCCAGCTTACACCCCCGGAAAGCAGCCGCGCGTCCGCGCTACCTGCTGTTTGAAATGCTACGGGAACCGATCCGCCGGAGCACCCGGCCGTAAAGAGGACGGCTGCGCACAGCGCGCCGGCCCGCAGGGCAACGAAACGATCGCGGTGCATGAGCGTACCGTTCACTCGGGTCGCGTACGGTCCTGCGTCGCCGACGGCGAACGGTGAACCGTAGCTCGTCGTCAGTTCCGCGTGAGATGCCATCTGCGCGGGTAGTGCCCGGCAAAGCATACTCGTGAATCGCGTGCGTCTTCGTGTTGATCCGCCCGATCTTGTTAGCGAAGTTCTCCGATGAGGACGATGCCCGGAAGGCTGCCGCCGCTCATCGGGACGCCGTGGGTTGTAGGCCCCGCGCGCACGGCGATGCTTTGGGCCGCCGGCACGATGCCGGGTTGGCGTCCCTCGCACGCCGCGCGAGCAGCAACGCCATCAGGTACGGCCACGCTACCGGTGCACGAAAGCGCACGGCCATGCTCCACCGGGGCGTGGCGCCGCTAGCGGAGCAGGCAACGCTCCGGCCGGCTATGAATCTACGACGCCATAACGCTATGCGTAGCCTTTCCTCCGCGTTGGCCGCGTTGATCCTGACCGCCGGTTTCACCGCCGCCGTTGCCCGCGCTGACGCACCGCCGCTACGGCACCTCGTCTACTCGTTCACGTACGAGGCATATCAGAACGGCACGGTTACCAGCGAGGCCGGCTCGACGGGGAACCGGTCGTACAGCACGAAGCTCGACGATCACGGCACGATGACCGTGGACGTGCTGCGCGAAGCTTCCGATCGCGGATTGGTGCTCGTCGTTAGCGAGCAGGGAACGTCGTCGCGCCGCGCCCCGGCTGCCACCTGCGCGGTCTACGGTAACACGACCGTCGTGTGCGATCCTGGCAAACAGGTCAACGGCGAGGAGTACACGCTCCTGCGCTTCCTCGGCGCGAACTTCTTCGATCCGAACTTGCTCGACCCCAAACAGCACTGGTCGCTCGCGCAAAGCAAAGGCAACACGAAGGTCACCGCGGACTACACGGTCGCGAGCGACGTGAACGGGCTCCTGAAGATCGACGAAACGCGGCACGTTGAAGACACGTCGAACGGCTCGATCACCGTGGATAGCCAGACGAAACTCGAATACGCCGCCAATCGTCAGCTGCCGATCTCAATTGATGAGTATACAACCGAGGAGCAGCACAGCGGCCTGATCGGCATCTCGAAGACGACCTATCAGACGACGCTCACCCTCGCTACCGACTCGATGGCAAACAAAGTCAACCCGTAAGCCAACCGTTCGCGACCCCACCAGGAGGTAAACACCGTGCTACGACGCATTTTCAGCGGCTCGCTCCTGTTATCGCTCCTTCTCTTGCCGGCACCAGGGCTATGCTCAAACGGCGCCGGCGTCGTCAAACGCGGCGTCGCCCACGGCGGCCCAGCTTGACCCGAAGGTGACCGCAATGGCCAAGGACTGGCTCCATCGTATTCAGACCGCCAACGTCGATCGCTCGCAGCTTACCAGCGAGATGAGCGCCGCACTCACTCCGGCGCTCGTGCAACAAGTGGCCGCGCAGCTCGGTCCGCTCGGCGATCCGACGAGCGTCTCATTTGCGGGGTCTCAAACCGCCGCGGGCGTCACGATCTACCACTTCGTGCTCGTCTTCAAAGCGATGACCGTGAACGAATTCTTGGGACTCGACGGCACGGGAAAGATTGCGGGCTTGAGGTTCACCCCGGGATAGTAACGCGCTTCATCCGGCGGCGCTGTCCGCCTCTTCCTCATTCTCTTGAGCCAGCGGACCAAACCGTGCCGCGTGCTCGCGCAGGATGCGATAGATGACCGGCGCCGGGAATCCGAGCCGTTCCAATCGCCGCGCGGCCGAGGGATAGCTGAGCGACGGGTGTTTGTCCAGCAGCCGCTCGAAGGCGACCGCGCAGCGCGAGCCCTCGTCGCGCTCGAGCGACGCGACGGCTTCGTGTGCCGCGTCGCCTTCGATCCCTTTGCGCACCAGCTCGCCGACGAGGCGTCCGTTGCCGACGGCTTTGCGCCGTCCCTCGACGTAGAGCCGCGCGTAGAGGCGATCGTCGAGGAATCCCTCGCGCTTACATCGCTCGACCGCCTCACGCGTCGCGTCGTCGTCGAAGCCCTTGCGCTCCAGGTGCTGCCAAAGCCGCGCCTCGGTGCACCGTTGCCGCGCCAGGAACGCTAGGGCGGAAGCATATGGCGACGCCACGACAACATTAGTCGGCGACTGCCGCCGGTGCCTTGCCGTTGGTTGACGCGACCTTGCTCAGCGCCTCGCGAATCTTGCTTTCGATCTCGGTGGCCAGATCGGTGTGCTCCTCGAGGAACGCCTTGGCGTTCTCGCGGCCCTGGCCGATGCGCTGCTCGCCGTAGGTGTACCACGAGCCGCTCTTGCCCACGATGTTCTGATCGAGCGCGACGTCGAGGATGGATCCCATCTTCGAGATGCCGTGGCCGTAGGTGATGTCGAACTCGGCCTGACGGAACGGCGGCGCGACTTTGTTTTTGACGACCTTGACGCGCGTCCGGGTCCCGACCACGTCTTGCCCCACCTTGATCTGTTCGAGCTTGCGCACGTCGAGGCGCACCGAGGCGTAGAATTTTAATGCGCGGCCGCCCGAGGTCGTCTCGGGATTGCCGAACATCACGCCGACCTTCTCGCGAAGCTGGTTGATGAAGATCATCACCGTCTTGCTGCGCGAGATCGCCGCGGTCAGCTTGCGCAGCGCCTGCGACATCAGGCGCGCCTGCAATCCGACGTGCGCGTCGCCCATGTCGCCTTCCAGCTCGGCGCGGGTGACCAGGGCCGCGACGGAGTCGACCACGACGACGTCAACCGCGTTGCTGCGGGTCAGCATCTCGGCGATTTCGAGCGCCTGCTCGCCGGTGTCGGGCTGGGAGACCAGCAGGTTGTCGAGATCGACGCCGAGCGCCGCGGCGTAGTTCGGATCGAGCGCGTGTTCCACGTCAACGAAGGCGGCCGTTCCGCCGGTCTTCTGCGCCTCGGCGATGGCGTGCAGCGCCAGCGTCGTCTTGCCGCTCGCCTCGGGGCCGTAGATCTCGACGATGCGACCGCGCGGAAATCCGCCCACCCCGAGCGCCAGATCGAGCGCGATCGACCCGCTCGGTATGATATCGAACGCCATCCGCTCCTGGAAGTCGCCCATGCGCATGATCGAGCCTTTGCCGAACTGCCGCTCGATCTGCGCGAGGGCGTTGTTCAAAGCGAGTTGCCGTTCGTCGTCTGATGCCATCTTGGTTCCTTTCTTTACGGTGTCTTCCATCACGTTCTCACGCGGGAGTGCCAAGTGTCTGGCATTTATCTTCAAAGAGGGCGTCGATGAACTCGCTGGCGACGAAGGGGCGCAGGTCGTCCGGCGCCTCGCCGAGGCCGACGAACTTGATCGGCACCTCCAGCGCGTCCACGATAGCCACCAGCACGCCGCCCTTCGCGGTGGAGTCGAGCTTGGTGATCACGATTCCGGTCAGCTCGGTGGCCGCGTTGAAGAGCGTGGCCTGCGAGATCGCGTTCTGCCCGTTGGTGCCGTCAACTACCAGCAGCGTCTCCGCCGGCGCCTCGCCGAGCTCGCGCTCGATCACGCGCCGCATCTTCTTCAGCTCTTCCATCAGGTTGGTCTTCGTCTGCAGGCGCCCGGCCGTATCCACCAGCACGACGTCGCTGCCGCGCGCCTTCGCCGCGCGCAGTCCGTCGAAGACGACCGACGCCGGATCCGCGCCCTCGGCGCCGCGCACCACGTCGCTGCCGCTGCGCTCCGCCCACACCGTCAGTTGCTCGGCGGCGGCGGCGCGAAACGTGTCGGCCGCGACGAGCATCACGCGCCGCTTTTCCTTCTGAAGGCGCACCGCGAGCTTGCCGATCGTCGTGGTCTTGCCGCTGCCGTTGACGCCGACGATCAGCATCACCGCGGGCTTGCGGCCGAGCCGCAGCGCCTCGCCGGGAAGTGTGAGGAAGCGCTCGACGTCCTTCCGGAAGCGCGCGATGGGCCGATCGGCGGTCTTCCACTCTTCTTGCTTCGCGACGGTCTGGAGGCCCGTAATGATCTTCTGCGTCGCCGGCACGCCGAAGTCGGCGAGGATCAGCGTCTCCTCGAGCTCGTCCCAAAACTCAGGGGTCAGCGGACGCTCGGGCCGGCCCAGCCGCGTGACGGCGGAGAAGCTCTCTCGAGCCCGGCCCAGCGAGGAGCGCAAACGCGAAAGCCAGCTCACCGCGCGGGGCCCCCTTCCTGCATTGGTATCGATGCTATCATGCGAACGTATGTTCGTCAACGTGTTGCGCTATACTCGGCATCGGGAGGTGCTCATGACCGTTCGCCGGATCCTCGCGCTCGCGCTCGCCGGACTGCTCGCCGGCTGCGCCGGCACTCGCAACATCCCCGCCACGGCGCCGGCGCAAACCGCCGCCCTCGCCGGCGGCACAACGAGCGCGCCGCTCGTCGTGCTCGACGCGGGCTCGTCGGGCCCGCAGGTCGGAGCCGATCTGTACGGCGCCTCGCTTCCCACGTGGTTCAACTTTCTCCAGCCCTTCGTGAACCCGTCGCTCAAGAAGGCCGGCATCCATCTGCTGCGCTTTCCCGGCGGCTCGGAATCCGACGCGTATCATTGGGAGCACGGGGGAACGCTCTGCCACAACATGGGATCCGTCGGACCCGGCGCGAGCTTCGACAACTACATGAACCTCGTCGCGAAGCCGCTCGGAAGCGACGTCGCGATTACGCTGAACTACGGCAGCAACCGCAGCTGCGACGGCGGCGGCGATCCCAGCGAGGCCGGTGCGTGGGTCGCGCACGCGAAGAGCCGCGGCGAGCACGTCGCGTACTGGACCGTCGGCAACGAAGTCTACGGCTCGTGGGAGTACGACCTGCACGCGCACGCGCACGATCCGCACACCTACTCCGACGCCGTGCGAAACGGCTACTATCCGGCGGTGAAGGCGGCCGACCCGAAGGCGCAGCTCGGCATCGTCGTCAACACGCCCAACGACCGCGCCTGGAACCGCGTCGTGCTGCGCGAGGCGCAGCCGTTCGATTTCGTCGAGGTCCACTACTATCCCGAGTACCAGCACGACGACGACGGATTTCTCCTCGGTCCGGCCGTGGATCGTTTCGCGAACGATCTCACCGCACTGCGCCGCGACATGACCGCCGCCGGCGTTGCGTCGAGCGTGCCCATCTACCTCGGCGAGTACAACAACGACTCCGCGCAAGAGGGAAAGCAGTCCGTCTCGATCGTCAACGGGCTCTTCGTCGGCCGGATGCTCGGCACGCTGATGGAGGCGGGCGTTCCACTCGCGAGCTTTTGGCTGGCCAACGGCAGCTGCGACGAGAAGGGCGACTATTCAAAGAAACTCTACGGCTGGCAGCACTTCGGCACCGAGGCACTCTTCTCCGACGGCCTGCCCGATCCGTACGACGGCTGCGGCGACACGCCGAAGATTCCCGGCGGCACGCCGTTCCCGACCGGCCGCGTGATGGCGCTGATGGCGAGTGCGCTCCCGCCGGGCTCCGGCGTTCGCACGGCCAGCGTGCCCAAAGAACTGCATCGCAAGATCGGCGCCTACGGCGCGGCCACCGGCGGCGGCTACGCGCTCGCGCTCTTCAACGACACGCTGTCGCCGATCGCCGTTCGCGCAAAAATCGCGAACGCGGGGCGGTCCAGCTTCGCGGCGACGCTGACGGTCTACGGCAAAGCACAATACGACGAGTCCAAGCGCAACCGCTGGGTGGGTCCGTCGAAGCGCAGCCTCGGAACGGTCGGCACGACCGTTCCGCTGACGCTGCCGCCCTACAGCGTCTCGATCCTGGCGCTGCGCTAGCGGCAGCCGCGCCGTCAGCGTGACAAGCTGGCGACGGCGCTCCGCAGGTCGCCGAAACGGCGGAATCCGTAGAACCGTAGAACGACCGTTCCCGTTCCGGGAAACGGCCCGACGTTGCCTTTATAGGTTTGCGTCTCTTGCGTCACCGCCCAATAACCGGGCAGCACCTCGGCCCGGCGGTCGCGTATGTCGCCCGAGCGCGCGTGCGGCGGCATTGCGTTAGGCTGATACTCGTAGGCCACCACGTTGCGGGCCGCGTCGTAGACGAAGCTCCCGTCGCCGTAACCGAAGTGGGGCACGCTCGACGCGAACGCGATGGTCCTCGCGCCGGCCGCCCGATAGCCGTACGCCGCGAAATTGCGGGCGTCGAAGGGCGCGGCGAAGGCGTCGCCGGGCTTGGGATGCTCCCAGCCGCGCTCGACCTCCGTTCGCGCCTGTGCGCTCGCCGGCTTTCCGTCGATCGTATACGTCGTCACGCGCACTTTAACCACGATGCCGTTGTTCGAGACGGCGTTGAACGCCAGGTCTTCGTGGCGGCTCGAGAAGCCGGCGCGGGCGTCGAAGATGCGGCGCATCGCGAAGGCTACGATCCCGCGGCTCGTCGCGGCAAAGCGTTGCGCCACCTGCGCTAACGCAGGTGGCGCATTGACCGGCAGCACGGCTAGTGCAGGATCACCCGGTTGGCGATGAAGGTTCCGTTGCTATAGTATCCCACGAGCGCCACGCGCTCGCCCGCAGCCGGCGTCGCTCCGGTCGGATAGATCACCGTTCCGTGCTTGAGGTCGATCGTTTCCGCGTTCCCGTTGCGCCGCATCACCGTCAATCGGTACGGCGAGAAGTCGGCCACGGTGCCGAGTATGACGTGATGGCGGTCGTAGTGGTTCGCGTTCCAGTCCGGTTGCCAGGTCGTATACGGCGGCACGTCGGTCGGAGCGTATTGCGCCCGCGACGCGAGCGGCGACATGGCGGCGCCGATGACGATTGCCGTTGCGGCCAGCGAAGCGATTGGTGTGAAGAGTCTCATGTTGGTTTTGATACCCTCGCCTCGGAGCCGTAAACTCAGTCCAATGGCATCCTAATCGGACGCGCCGAGCAGGCGTGCACTCCTACGCCGGCGGGACGTAGATCCAATGATTGGGCAGATCGAGCGTGAAGCTGCGGCCGGCCCAGAACGAGTTGCCCACGTTGCAGTCGTAGATCAAATCGCCGAAGGCTACCGCCGGCTGCTCGATCTTGGTCGCGGGCGCGCCCACCATCGTCACCGACGGAACGCTGCCTTTCGAGCCGCCGCCGGGGTTGAGACCCGCGGCCGCCGCAAACGTCTTGTCGAGCGTGATGCCCGGCGCGCCGGTGTCGATCTCGCAGAGCCCGGTCTTGCCGTTGCCGAAATCGAAGCGCGCGAAGAGCCCGAGCGCGATGCCGAGGTCGTCTTGCATCACTACCGGCACGCGCGCGTCCATGCGAACGCGCTCGGGGAACGTCTGCGCGTCCTCGATCACGATCGTGTGGTTGCGAAAGTCGAACGTGGTCGTGATGTTCCGGAACGCGGTGGCCGAGATCAGACCGTCGATTCCGGTGCCGTCGAGGCCTTTCCAGATTCCGACGCGCGGCGCGTCGATCGCGACGCCGTTCATCGCGAACGTCAGCACCTTGCCGATCGGCAGGTCCACGCGTTCGCCGGTGAGCCGCAGGCTCACGTATTTTCCGTTGACGAGCACGAAGCGCCGCCCCACCGGGGTCGAAAGCACGTCAACGCCCGCGCCCAAATCGACGAGCATGGGAAACGGCCCCTGCCCGTCGACCGTTCCGGAGACCTGAATCAGGCCGCCCTTGACGTCGGTGAACGGAATCGTGTCGACGGCCATCGCCGGCCGCGGGACGGCGCCGGCCAGCGCCATCGCCGCGGCGACGATCGCGCTAGAACGCCGCGATGCCGTTTGGAGTTCCCAGCCCGGTGGGTCCGTCCCAGCCGGTGCCGGCCTTGCACAACGGCGCGCCGCAGTTGCCGTTGCTTCCGGTCGTGACGTCGTTGAGGTTCGCCTTGTGCGAGTAGAGGTTGCCCGGATTGTTCGTGCTCGGGTTGCCCGCGAGCGCGAATACCGAGGCGGTGATCGGCGTCGCGACCGAGGTGCCGCCGAACACGAGCCAACCGCTCTCGTGGAACGAGTCGTACACGGCGACGCCGGTGTTCGGGTTGGCAACCGCCGACGAGTCGGCCTCGGCGCGCTTCGAGCAGCCGGTGCTGATGCCGCTTTGGAAGCTCGGCTTCGCATAGACGGTGCTGCATCCGCTGCCCGCACCCGACCACGCGGATTCGGTGCGCGGGCTGATCTTGGTGAGGCTCGTGCCGCCGACGCCGATGACCGAGGGAAGGATCGCGGGCCACTGCGCGGTGCGGTTGTGGCCGCTGTCGCCGGTCGCCGCCGTGATCGCCACGCCGCTCACGTTGTAGTCGCCGTCGTAGCTCTTCGAGCCCTCGTTGCCGCTCCAGCTGTTGCTCACGTAGCCGGCGTGCGACGTCGCATAGGTCTCCGCGGTGCTGAGCGCCGAGGTTGATGCCGACGACGCCTCGACCAACAGGATCTTGCACTTCGGACAGATCGCCGACACCATGTCGACGTCGAGCGACTCTTCTTCGGCCCACCCCGTGTTGGTGGTGCTGCCGTACTTCTGTTTCGCGAAGCAGCCGTTCGCCGACGTGCACGGCGCGAGCCCGTACTGCGCGCGGTAGACCCCGAGATCCGCCTCGGCGTTCGGATCGTCGTACGCGTCAACGATCGCGACGGTCGCGCCGGCGCCGTTGCCCTGACTGTACGACGTAAGGTTGTAGGCGGTCTGCAGATCGCTCGGAGCGTAGCCGCTCGGCGTCGCGTCGCCGCGCACCTTGCCGGCGATGTCGGTGCGAACCCACGCTTGACACCGCGCGAAACCCGTTCGCGCCGCGCCGCAGACCGGCGCCGCCGGTCCGGGTCGCGGCCACAGGCCCATCTGTGCCGCAGTCCGGCCGGCCGCGCTGGTACCCGAGCTGGAAGGCACCGCGTTCGACGCGCCGTTGCACGCCGTCAGGGCGGTAACCAGAGTCACTACAGCAATCGCTCTAAATCGCATGTAACCTCCGTCCTTTAGTGCCAAGCAAGCTGCGACAAGACTTTACCTTTTCCTGCGTCGAATACGCACGCGACATCACTGCGCACTGGGAGGATTCATGAATCGGTTCCGCGCTCTCGTCTTTGTAACGGCGCTGGCGGGCGTGCTCGCCGCCGCGTCCGGATGCACCACCTCGTCAACGACGCCGTCCGTGGGGCCGGCGCCCGCGGGGATCAGGCACATCGTCATCCTGATGCAGGAGAATCGCAGCTTCAACAATCTGTTCGCGGGCTTTCCCGGGGCCACGAGCGCGCTCGAGGGCCCGTGCAGCCCCGAGGGCGTCGGCGCGAAGTGGTGCACGGGCAGCCATATCGTGAACCTTCGTCCGGTCAACCTGAAGACCGGCAAGCCGAACTTCGGCGTTGACATCGATCACAGCCATAACGGGTTCAAGATCGAGTGCGACGCCAACGCCTCCGGTGTCTGTCAGATGGACGGCTTCAACCTGATCCGTAAGGGACAAGGCGGCCAGGGCGAGTATGCCAAGCTCTATCCCTACGCCTACGTGGATCGGAAAGAGACCAAGCCGTATTGGGACCTCGCGTCGCAATACACGCTGGCCGACGACATGTTCCTCACCGATACGGCGTCGAGCTTCATCGCCCACCAGTTGATCCTCTCCGGAACGGTTCAAATCAACGGTCACGAGTCGCTCACCGACCAGCCGAACCAGACGCCGTGGGGATGCGACGCTCCGCCCGGCACCAGCACGCCGGTGCTGATGACCAACGGCAAGGAGAACTTCTTCGGCCCGTTCCCGTGCTTCACGGAGTACAAGACGATCGCCGATCTGCTCGACGCGAAGCACGTGTCGTACCTCTTCTACGTCGAACAGGGCCTCGACTCGACCAAACCCAACTTCGACTTCTCGGGGGCCGCGTGGAACGGCTTCGACGCGATCAAGAAGTTCCGCAACGGCCCCGACTGGAAGAATCACATCAGCACTCCGAACACCAACGTCTTCGCCGATCTCAAGGGCGGAACGCTGCCGGCGGTGTCGTGGGTGATCCCGACGCTCTTCGACTCCGACCATCCGGCGAGCGGCTGCAACGGCGGCCCGCGCTGGGTCACGCAGGTGCTCAACGCCATCGGCACGAGCAAGTACTGGAACAGCACCGCCGTCATCTTGCTCTGGGACGACTGGGGAGGCTGGTACGATCCGGTTCCGCCGCCGCAGGTCAACTACACGAGCATGGGCATGCGCATTCCGCTGATCATGATCTCGCCGTTCGCGCGTCCGCACACCGTCTCGCACACGGAGTATAACTACGGCAGCATCCTGCGCTTCATCGAGGACACGTTCGATCTCGGATCGCTCGGCACGACCGACGCGACCGCCAACTCGCTCGGCGACAGCTTCAGCTTCTCGCAGTCGCCGAACAAGTTTACGGCCGCGCAGCTTCCGCCGAAGGCCCACTGCGGCGGCTCCGCCGCGGAAGGTGATCTCATGCGCGAGATCATCGAGCACGACGGAGGCGTTCCCGAATAAGGTGCACCTCTTCGCGGACCGGGCCGACGCCGGCCGGCAGCTCGCCGAGGCGCTCGCGCCCTACGCGGGCGATCCCGCCGTCGTCGTGCTCGCGCTCCCGCGCGGAGGGGTTCCGATCGGGCACGCGATCGCGCGGCGTCTCGGCGCGCCGCTCGACGTCTACGTCGTTCGCAAGCTCGGCGTTCCCGGACACGAGGAGCTCGCCATGGGCGCCGTCGCGGGCGACGGCACGTGCATCGTGGACGAGCAACTGATCGACAACCTCGGCATCGGTCCGGCGACGCTGCATGCGGTGGTCGCCCGCGAGCTCGACGAGGTTCGGCGGCGCGAGAAAGCGTACCGCGGCACGCGCCCCGAGCCCGATCTCCACGGCAAGACCGTTATCGTAGTGGACGACGGCCTCGCGACCGGAGCGACGATGCGAGCGGCCGCGATGGCGCTGCGCGCGCGCGAGCCGGCGGCGATCGTCGCGGCCGTGCCGGTGGCGGCGCTCCGCACGTGCGCGAGCCTCCGCGACGTCGTGGATCGGGTCGTCTGCCTCGCGACGCCCGAGCCCTTTCACGCCGTCGGCCTCTACTACGCCAACTTCGAGCAGACGAGCGACGACGAGGTGCGCCGCCTCTTGGCTGCGTAGTACCGCTTATGAAACGTCCATCGGCCGCGGCAGCCGCCTTCGCGGCGATCGTCCTCCTGGCGGCGGGCGCCGCGCACGCGCAGACGCAGCAGACGATCCTCTTCATCTACGCGGCCCTGCCGGGGGGCGCGGCCGACACGTGCAAGTGGTTCGACGACAACATCCTCACGGACCGTTCGATTCACGCGCTCACGCGTCAGACCGACCTGCTCTACAACCGCATCGCACTGCCGTTCGGCGAGCCGGTCGCGGTCGGCGGCACCGCCACGACGCTGCAGGGCGAGCCGCTCGTGGATTTCCATCTCTCCAACAAGACGGTCTGCACGGCGGCAGAGGCGGTCTACGGTCCGACGCCGGAGCCCTCGGGGTCGCCGACTCCGATGCCCGTCCCCACCTAGCGTCTGCGTCACGCCGGCGCAACGCGCAAGCCTCGCAGGCCGATGTGGACGAGATCGGCGTCGGCGATCCGGTAGCCGTAGTGCGCCACCATCGCGCTGTGGTAGACGGCGCGATAGCGCGCGAGCTCGAGCGTCGCGTCGTCCACCGGGCCGTACGCGGCGAAGAACGCGTCGCGCGCTTCGCCCTCGAAGATGGCCAACGCGGCCGACAGGTCGAGCGCCGGCTCGCCGAAGTGGACGTCGCCCCAGTCAATGACGCCGCACAAACGCAGCTCGGCGTCGGCCAGCAGGTGGCGGGCGTAGAGATCGCCGTGCACCACGGTGCGGCGGTCGAGGCGCGGCGCACCCGGCGCGATGCGATCGAGCAGTTCGAGCAGCGGCGCTGCGTCGCGCAGCAGACCCGCCGACTCCAGCTCGGTCAAGCGCGCGACGACCTTCGGCCGCATGCGGGGATGGTCGAGACGGCCGATGACGTCGCCGGGCAGGCCCGCGGCCAGCAGCGGCGCGCAGTCCACCGCGTGCAGCGCGCGCACGAACGCGCCGAGATCGCCCGCGACGCCAACCGACTCGCGGGCGGTCGGCCGCAGCGCCGATAGCGCGACGCCGCCGAGCGCGGGATAGCCCGAGAACGACCACGCATACTCGCGCGAGGCAACGCCCGCGAAGCACGGCGCGGTAATGGGCGCCGGCAGCGCCGGCGCGATGCGCGGCAGAATCCGCGCCTCGTTTTCGATCAAGCCCACGGCGATCGTTCGCCGCGGAAAGCGAAAGACGTAGGCGTCGTTGACGAGATATGCCGCGTTATCCCAGCCGTAGCCGAGCGGACGCACGGCGACCGGATGCAGCTGCGGAAACTGCGCCTCGACCAGACGCGCGGCGAGGTCGGCGCCGACCTCGATCTCGCCCTCCCACGGCGCCGCCTCTACCGTGGCCGCACCCGCAGCGCGACGCTGATGCGCGGCCCGACCGCGGCGCGCGTCTTCGGAACGCCGTGATCGTAGTTCAGCTGGGTGTCGTAGCTCATCAGCAGCAGGCTGCCGTCTTCGAGATCGGTATCCAACACTCTGCGGGGCCGGCTCTTGCCGCGGATCGTCATCAAGCGCGTCGCACCTAACGACAGCAGCGCGATCGGGTGTCCGGCGACGATCTCGTAGAGGTGGTCGTTATGCGGCGCGACGCTGTCGCGGCCGTCGCGATACAGGTTGAGGCCCACGCTGTTGAACGGCGTGCCCGTCGCCGCCGACGCGCGGCCCGCGATCTCCGGGATGGGGGGCGGCAACTCCGCGTCGTCCAGGGGATAGCGCGCGACGAGCCGCGGCACGTCAACGTCGCGGTCGTACATGCGGCGTCGCTCCGACTGCCACTCGACGCCTTCGCGCAACGACGCAAACCACGTGCGGGCGACGGCGGCGCCGGCGAACGCCGCGATGTAGACGATCGTGCCGGTCTCGTCGTCGACCAGCGTGCGCCGGCCGGCGCCGAAGAGCCCGAGCTGCGTCAGGGGTAGAGGCCGCGGAGCTTCGTCGCCTCGGCGACTCGCGCTACCGCGACGCAGTACGCTCCTTTGCGCATCGAAACGTTGTGACGCTTGGCCTGCTCGTGCGTCTCGCGAAACGCCCGCGTCATCTTCCGCTTGAGGCGCTCGTTGATCTCGTCTTCTTCCCAGAAGTTCGCCTGCAGGTCTTGCACCCACTCGAAGTACGAAACCGTCACGCCGCCCGCGTTGGCCAGGATGTCCGGCAGCACCATGATGCCGCGATCGAACAGGATGTCGTCGGCGTCGGGCATCGTCGGCCCGTTGGCGGCTTCGGCGACGATCTTGGCGCGAATGCGCGGAGCGTTCTCGCGCGTGATCACCTTCTCGAGCGCCGCCGGAACGAGCACGTCGCAATCGAACTCCAGCACCTCGCGGTTATCGGTGCGCTCGCCGCCGGTGAACCCGACCACCGAGCCCGTCTCGCCCTTGTGCGCGATCAGTCCCTTGACGTCGAGGCCGCGATCGTTCGACACGCCTCCCGACGAGTCGGAGACGGCGACGATCTTGTAGCCGCGCTCGGCCATGAGCTGCGCCGCGTAGAGCCCGGCGTTGCCGAACCCTTGAATCGCCACGCGCGCCCCCTCGATCGTCATGCCGTTCACTTCCATCGCCTCGTCAACCGTGTACATGCAGCCGCGCGCCGTGGCCTTGTCGCGTCCGAGCGAACCGCCGATCGAGAGCGGCTTGCCGGTGACCACGCCCGGAATCGAGTATCCGTGCTCCATCGAGAACGTGTCCATGATCCACGCCATGATCTGCGGCGTGGTGTAGACGTCGGGCGCCGGAATGTCTTTCTCCGGCCCGATGATGATCGAGATCTCGGAGGTGAAGCGCCGCGTCAGGTTCTCGAGCTCCTGCAGCGACATCTCCTTGGGATTGCAGATGACGCCGCCCTTGGCGCCGCCGAAGGGAATGTTGACCAGGGCGCACTTCCACGTCATCCACATCGCGAGCGCCTTGACCTCGTCGAGCGTCACGTCGGGATGGAAGCGAATGCCGCCCTTCCCGGGACCGCGCGACAGGTTGTGCTGCACGCGGTACCCGGTGAACATGCGGAAGCTTCCGCCGTCCATGCGCACCGGCACCGATACCTCGAGCACCCGTTTGGGAACGCGCAGGTAGCCGTGCAGCGATTCGTTGAGCCCGATGAGCAGCCCGACCTCGTCGAGCTGCTGCTGGGCCATCTCCCAAACGTTCTCGCGCGCTTGGACCGCGGAAACATCCTGAGCCATCGTCCTTATTTCTCGGCTAGTGCGGGTGGCCGTACATGCTCGCCTTATAGGCGGGCAGGTGGGGATTCTTCCACTTCGAGCCGTCCGCAAACGTGATCTTCAGCGGAACGCACTTCGCGTAGCTCGTCTGGAGCGGAAACACGTTGGGGCTCAGGCCGAACTTGTGCTTGATCTCCGCGCCCGGCGAGAACGTGCCGACGTCCTTGACTTCGGCGACGAGCGCGCCGCGCACGATCAGTCCGAACTCGATCTGATGCATCACGACGTCGGTGGCGTTCGTGTAGTCAATGCCGAGCGTGGGGTCGTTTTCGACGGGCGGTTGGTAGTACGTCGGGCCGTATACCGAGGGCCAGCCCCACCAGGCACCGCCGTACATGGCGGGGCCGTAGAAGGCGGGCGTGTAGCCGGCGTAATTATACGAAACGTTGCGTTGCGGATTGCAGGCGGCGACCCTGATCGGATGCGGGGTCGTGACGTGCGCGGACTCCTGCGCCATCGCGACCTGCGTGCCGTGCGCGGCCGACAGCGCTGGCAGGCCAGCGGCGAGGCAGAGCGCCGCGGCGCCTAGTGAAAAGCGTGCCGAGTTGATCAAGGGTTGGGACCTCCTTAAGTAGCGTGCGTCGTGTTGTTTCCACGTTTCTGCAAGCGAAAGGGCGGCGCCTTGGCGCCGCCCTTCGTTACACAGCGCTTCGCTACTGCGGAGGCCGTCCGCCGCCGCCGCCGCCGCGGCCGCCACCGCCGCCGCCGCCGCCGCCGCCGCGGCCACCGCCGCCGCCCCAGCCGCCGCCACCGCCACCACCCGACGGATGCGGAGCCGACACGTTGCCGCCGCCGCCGCGTCCATACGACGGCTCGGAGCCGCGCGAATAGCCGCCGTATGACGGTGCGGATCCACGCGAGTAGCCGCCGTATGACGGTGCGGATCCACGCGAGTACGAGCCCTCATAGGGATTGCGCGAGGAGGAGTTGCCGTACGTGCGGGGTGCCGAGCTGCCGTACGGGTTGCGCCCCTGCGCGCTTCCGTACGTACGCGGCGCTGAGTTGGCGTACGGGTTGCGTCCCTGCACGCGTCCGTACGTACGCGGCGCCGAGTTACCGTACGAGTCGCGCGATGCCGAGCCGGCGTAGGGGTTGCGGCCAGAAGCGTTGCCCGAGGAGTTGCCATACGTGCGCGGCACCGAGCCGCCGTACGAATCGCGATTTCCGTAGGTCACCGGGACCGACGCGCCGCCACGGTCGTGCGAGAACCGGCTCCACGAGTCGGAGAGTCCCCGCTGCGAGCCGGATTCGGTTCGCGGAGCATTCGACTGCGTGCGCGGAGCCGTCGAATCAACGCGTCCGGAGCGCGGTGCGATCGTGTTGTTGTCGCGTCCTTGGACGCCGCGGCCCTGTTCGATACCGCGGTTCTGATCGAAGCGCTGCCACGAGTCGGAGAGTCCGTGCGTGACCGGCGCGTCAACGTGGCGTGCCTGTTGCCCGCCGTTGAGCGAGCCGTTACCGTTACGGGCGCCGTTGAGCGAACCGTTACCGTTGCCGCGGCTGACCGGTGCGGCCTCGTGGCTGCCGGTGATGGCGCGCGAGACCGCGCGCTGCTGGTCGGCGAACGGCGTGCGGGCCGTCAGCGCGCGGTTCGACGCGAATCGCGGCGAATCGAAGGCCTTCGAGAACGTGACCGGCGCGCGCGTGCCGCGCGCGCCGAAGCCGAGGTTCTCGCGGGTCGGCGTCACCGGCACGGCGCCGTGAATCATCCCGACGTGCGAGCCGATGTTGTGCTGATTCACCGTGAAGGTGTTGCCGTGGATCGTGCCGTGGCGGAAGTTCCCCACGGTCGTGCCGTGCACGCCGCCGTGCGGGAAGTTGCGATAGACGTTTTTGATGTTCGTGATGTTGACGACGCGCGTTCCCCAGCCGCAGCAGCCGCCCCAGCCGTACCCCGGCCAGCCCCAACCGAAGCCGGTCCAGGCCCAGCCCGGATACCACGGATAGAACGAGTCGTAGGGTGCGAGCGGATACCAGCCGATGTACGGATAGCCGAACCCGACCGAGACGCCGATGCCGCCGAATCCGAAGAATCCGACCAGCGCGGGCGACCACGCGGAATAGGCGCCGTACGGCGGGGGATACCACGCCCAGCCGTAGCCGTTGGCGTAGAACCAGCGTCCGTAGTGATAGGGAGCCCAGCCCCACGGCTCGCTGCCGACCCACGTCCAACCGTAGCCGCCGCCCCACGTCCACGAACCGTCGCTATACGGCGACCAGTTCGCGCTCTGGTTGGGCACCCAGGCATTCCCGTAGCCCGACACGTCTTGCCATTGGCCATACTGGCTGAGATTGTCGTAGCCGGCGATGTCCGGATTGAGATGCGGGTTGTCGTCAATAGCCGCGACCATCGTCTGGTCGCGCTTGGCGTTGAAGTCGTCGAACGAGTCGTAGCCCACTTCCGTCGTGTACGTGATGGACGGATCCGATGCCGACCCGCGAGCAACGAGCGTTCGCCCGGACTCAAGCGAGTAGGTCCGCTGCGGCGTTACGACCTCGGCGGTACCGCGGCGCGTGGTGATCCACGTCGAGCCGTCTTTGCCCACCGAGATCCGATAGTCGCCCGTCTGGCCGGAGCGGACGGTGACCGACGGCGTCTCGACCGACACCGCGTCGCCGTCGTGCACGACGCCCAGCTCGATCGTCCCGTCGGCAACCTGCAGGCTGCGGTTGTTCCGATCGTTGGCGATGATGCGCGCCTGCACGTTGCCGCCCAGACGCACGGCCGTATAGCCGTCCAGCTGCACCTCGGCCCGCGACGTCGCGCCGGTCGAGATATAATCGCCGGGGAGCAGCGGCGCGTTCACGGCGGCCGCGACCTGCTTGTCGCCGTCGCCCCGCTGGACCACCGCCGAACCCTGGAGGATGCTGACCCGGGCTACGCCGGGTCCGTTCTTGTCCGGTGCTTGCTCGGCCGCCGTCGCCGGAAATGCGCTCGTGAAAGTGACCGCGACCAGGGCGAACCCCGAGACCGCGCTCGTAAACCATTTGATCGTCATTGCTCTCAATATTTTCCCCTCACGCTTATTCAACCGGAAAGCGCGCCGCAAAGCATCGCATCGCGATTAGCTTACCATTAAGCTCGGGTGAGAGGGGCCCGTCCGCTTGGGTCGCCGGGCGGCAAGAAACGAGCGGCCCGCGGTCAAAAGACGGTTCGAGGAGGTAGCCCCACATGGCAGACTCGTCACACGGGATCACCCGCCGCGCCTTCGTGGCGGGCACGATCGTGCTCCCGGCCCTCGCGGGACTCTTGCTAGCGGAGACCGCGCCCGCCCAAGCCAAGGCAACGCAAGCGCAATTCAAATATCAAAAGACACCCAAGGACGGGCATCAGTGCTCGCAGTGCAGGTTCTACGTCGCCGGTAAGCCGGCCACGGCCAACGGAACGTGCCAGATCGTTGAAGGCTCCATCAGCCCCAAGGGCTGGTGCACGGCATTCGCAGCTAAGTCTTCGTAAGGTTCGGTCTCAGGCCGTTTCGAAAAGGGCGGCGGCGCCCATGCCGCCGCCTATGCACATCGTCACCACCACGTATCTCTCGCCGCGGCGCTTTCCTTCGATCAGCGCGTGCATCGTCATCCGCGCGCCGCTCATGCCGTACGGGTGCCCGATCGAGATCGCACCGCCGTCCACGTTGAACTTCTCGTTGGGCAGTCCGAGCGTGTCGCGGCAATAGACGGTCTGCACGGCGAACGCCTCGTTGAGCTCCCACAATCCGACGTCGTCCACGGTCAGCCCGTGCGCTCGCAGGAGCTTCGGGACCGCGTACACGGGCGCGATGCCCATCTCGCCCGGCTCGCAGCCGGTCACCACGTAGCCGCGGTAGATTCCGAGCGGCGTCAGGTCGCGCCGCTGCGCGAACGCGCCGTCAACGATCGCCACGGCGGCGGCGCCGTCGGAGAGCTGCGAGGAGTTGCCGGCGGTCACCGATGTGTCGGCCACGCCGGGCACCGCGCCCTTGAGCGCGGCGAGACCCGCGAGCGTCGTGCCGGGACGATTGCCCTCGTCCGTTGCGAGCTCGACGCGGCGCTCGACGACGTCGCCCGTCGCCGTGTCGTGCTCGCGCTGCCACGACGCCATCGGCACGATCTCGGCGTCGAAGCGGCCCGCGTCCTGAGCGGCCGCGGTGCGCTGCTGGCTCTGCAGCGCGTACTCGTCTTGACGCTCGCGCGACACGCCGTACTTCTTGGCGACGAAGTCGGCCGTGAAGAGCATCGGCGTGTAGATGTCGGGCGCGTGGCGCAGCAGCCACTCCTCGGTGATGAAATGCAGGTTGACGTCGGGCTGCACCATGCTGATGGACTCGACGCCGCCCGCGACGATCGCGTCGGCGCCGCCGGCGATCACCCGCTGCGCGCCGGCGACGATCGCGTCGAGGCCCGACGCGCAGAATCGGCTGACGGTCTGCCCCGGAACCTCGACGGGACAGCCGGCCCGCAGCGCCGCCGTGCGGCCGATGTTGTTGCCCGTCGCGCCTTCGGGCAGGCCGCAGCCCATCACGACGTCGTCCACTTCGGCCGGGTCGAGCCCCGCACGCCGCAGCGCCTGCTGCACGGCGTGCCCGGCCATCGTCGCACCCGGCGTCTGATTGAACGCGCCGCGAAACGCGCGGCCGATCGGCGTGCGCGCCGCCGACACGATCACCGCTTCACGCATGCGCGGGCTCCGGGGCGCCGGTCACGCCGCCATACCACATCGGGCCGCCGAGATGCGGCGGGAAGCCGTAGCCGTACACGTAGACGATGTCGATGTCGCCGGGACGCTGCGCGACGCCCTCGTCGAGAAGGCGCTTTCCGCGCTCGATCAGCGCGTGCAACAGCCGGTCGCGAATCTCGTCGTCGCTCGACTCGCGCGGCGCGATTCCCGCCGCGCGCGCCTCGTCGGCGAAAAGCCGCTCGACCTCGGGATCGGCGATCGGTTCGCGCCCCTTCCCCACGGCCTTGTCGTACTTGAAATATCCGGCCATCGTCTTCTGTCCCAAGCGCCCCATCTCGACGAGCTTCTCGAGCACGTTCGTGCGCCCGATCGCCTCCGCGCCGGCGGCCTTCTGTACGCCGCGTCCCACGTCGAGCCCGGAGAGGTCGCTCATCGCGAACGGACCCATCGGAAAACCGAAGCGCTTCATCACGGCGTCAATGCGCGCCGGAGCGACCCCCTCTTCCGCCAGCGCGTTCGCCTCGCGCAGGTAGTCGAAGATCATGCGGTTGCCGATGAAGCCGAACGCGTTGGCGGAGAGCACGCCCTTCTTGCGCAGCGTCTTCGCGAGCCGGAAGGCGACCGCGATCGTTTGCGGCGACGTCTGCCGTCCGCGCACGATCTCCAGCAGCGGCATGATGTTGGCGGGCACGAAGAAGTGCAGGCCGAGCACGCGGTCGGGCCGTCCGGTGGCCGCCGCGATCGCGTCGACGTCCAGCGTTGACGTGTTGGTGGCGAGGATCGCATCGGGCTTCGCGACCTCGTCGAGCTTGCGGAAGACGTCGCGCTTGACGTCGAGATCCTCGAACACGGCCTCGACGATGAGATCGGCGTCGGCAAGGCGGCTCCAATCGTCGGTGAACTCGATCAGCTGCGCGCGTTTCCACGCTTCGTCTTGCGTGAGTCTGCCCTTCTGCACGCGGTACATGAACATGCCCATGACCGTCTGGCGCGCCTTGTCGACGGCAGCGTCGCTGCTGTCCACCACCACCACGGGAATCCCGGCCTGCGCGAACGCGATCGCGATCCCGCTGCCCATGGTCCCGGCCCCAACGACACCGACTCTCGCCACCACCTTGTCATCCTGAGCGGAGTCGAAGGGCCGCTCTAGCTTGTCATCCTGAGCAGCGCGCGAAGCGCGCGTGTCGAAGGGCTTCGTCAACTCCCTCTCCGCAAAGAACAGATGGCGCAGCGCTTGCGAGGCCGCCGAGCGGACGAGCTCGTCGAAAAGCCGCGCCTCGCGCGCCAGGCCCTCGTCGAACGGCAGCTCGACGGCGGCGGCGACGGCGTCAACGAGCTTGTGGGCGGCGAAACCGCCGTTCTCTTCCGCCGGCACCATCTTGTGCGCTTGCGCCACCACATAGGGCGCGGCTTGCAGCGAGACGTCGCTCGCGATGATCGCCGTGCGGGCGCTGACGCGCCGCTTGGGCCCGGCGGCGAGCGCGATCGCGCGCTCGATCGCGCCGCCGGGCACGATCTCGTCGAGCATGTCCAGCTTCAGCGCGCGCTCCGCCGGTACCGCCTTGCCGCGGAGCGCGAACTCCAGCGCGGCCCGCGCGCCGATCAGCCGCGGCAGGCGCTGCGTGCCGCCCGCGCCCGGCAAGAGCCCGAGCAAGATCTCCGGCAGACCGAGGCTCGCGCGCGGCGTCGCCACGCGATAGTCGCAGGCCAGCGCGAGCTCGAGCGCGCCGCCCAGGCACGTGCCGTCAATGGCGGCGGCGTGCGTCTTGTCGCTCGCCTCGACCGCCGCGATCACGTCGCGAATCGTCACCGCGTCGGGCGGCAGCTCGGCGTTGAAGTCGTTGATGTCGGCGCCGGCGCTGAACAGGCCGTTCGCGCCGGTGAAGACGATCGCGCTCGTGTTGTCGTCGGCGTGCGCGGCGCGGATCTCGGTCAACAGCTTCGCGCAGTACGCGAACGACAGGGTGTTGAGCGGCGGGTTATCGAGCGCGATAACCCGGATGTCCGGCATCTAAGCCGTCACCGCCAGCTTCCGGTCGAGGTCGAACTGGGCGTCGGTCAGCGTGGCGACGTCGCGCGAGCCGTCCACGATCTGCGTGCGATACGCCGACGCCTGCGACAGCACGTGGGTCGCGAAGAACGCCGCCGTCGCCAGCTTGGCGCGGTAGAACTCGGCGTCGCCGCCGCCCTCCGCGATCTTCGCTGCGGCGATCTGCGCGGCCCGAGCCATCTGCCATCCGCCGGCCACCACGCCCCACAGGCGCAGGTACGGCACCGAACACGCGAACGCCGCGTGCAGGTCGCCCATCGCGTTCATGCCGATCGCCTGCGACGTCTCGTTGAGCGTCGCCAGCGCTGTGCTCAGCGCATCGCCGATGCGCTTCACGGTCGGATCGGCGTGCGCCGCGCACTCCTTCGCGACCGCCTCGATCGTCTTCCCCACGCGCGTCGCGGTGGCGCCCATGTCGCGCAGCAGCTTCCGCCCCACCAAGTCGAGCGCCTGAATGCCGGTGGTGCCCTCGTAGATCGTGATGATGCGAACGTCGCGATACTGCTGGGCGATGCCGGTCTCTTCGATGTAGCCCATGCCGCCGAACACCTGCAGCGCGGTCGAGCAGAGTTCCACGGCGCTCTCGGTGCACCATCCCTTGACGACGGGGATCATCAGTTCGACGAAGGCCTTGTGCTCCTTGCGCACGCGCTCCTCGGGGTGGCGCTGCGCGAAGTCCAGCGACGCCGCGGTCACGTACGCGAGCGCGCGCATCGCCTCGATCGTGGCCTTCTGCGTCATCAGCATGCGCCGCACGTCGGGATGCTTGAAGATCGGTTCGGGCGCGCGCGACCCGGGGTTAAGGTCGCGGCCCTGCACGCGTTCCTTGGCGTATTCGAGCGCGCTCTGATAGGCGCGGTCGGCCAGCGCGATGCCCTGCACGCCGACCGAGAATCGCGCGGCGTTCATCATGATGAACATGTATTCGAGCCCGCGGTTCGGCTCGCCGACGAGATATCCGACGGCGCCGTTGCCCTTCTCTCCGTAGTTGAGCGTACAGGTCGGGTTGCCGTTGATGCCGAGCTTGTGCTCGATGCTCGCGCACACCACGTCGTTGCGCTCGCCCAGGCCGCCGTCGTCGTTGACCAGGAACTTCGGCACGATGAAGAGCGAGATGCCCTTCGTGCCTTCCGGCGCGTCGGGCAGACGCGCGAGCACCAGGTGGATGATGTTCTCGGCCATGTCGTGCTCGCCGAACGTGATGAAGATCTTCGTGCCCGAGATGCGGTAATGGTCGCCCGCGGGGACCGCGCGGGTGCGTACCTGCGCCAGATCCGAGCCGGCCTGCGGCTCGGTGAGACACATCGTGCCGGTCCACTTGCCCGAGACGAGGTTGGGGATGAACCGCTTCTTCTGCTCGTCGGAGCCGACCAGTTCGATCGCCTCGATCGCGCCCTGGTTGAGCAGCGGCCCGTTGGCGAAGCCGATGTTGGCGGCGTTCCACATCTCGAGCGTCGGGCCGAGCAGTATCTGAGGCAAGCCCTGGCCGCCGTACTCCGCCGGCACGGGCAGCCCGATCCAGCCGGCGTCGGCGAACTTCTTATAGGCCTCCTTGAAGCCGGGCGGCGTGGCCACCTCGCCGTCCTTGAATCGGCAGCCTTCCTTGTCGCCGGCGCGATTGAGCGGGTCGAGGACGCCCGCCGCGAACGCCGCGGCCTCCTCGAGCACGGAATCGAGCACGTCGAGCGTGTCGTCGCATCCCGGCAGGGCCGCGACCTCGGCGATGCCGGCCAGCTCGCGCAGCGCGAACTGCATGTCTCGGAGCGGGGCTCGATAAGCGCTCATTCGGCTCTCTCTGCTCGGTTGGGCGTCGCGTTCCTCGTCTGGGTGGGAATTAAAAAACGAGCAGAACCTTCTGCCTGCTTGCCTGCAGCGAGCGATTCTCGGTTTATCCTAGCCCTATACATTCGAATCTGCCGTAAGGAGTTACATCACAACCCATGCTTGTCTCACTTCTCTTAGCTGCCGTCACGTTCAACTCGGCGCCGGCACCGCGCTTTCATCCCGGGCCCACGGAGGGTTACATCGCCGCCCGTTCGATCTCGCCCGACAACAACTGCAAGCCCGGCGCCATCTGCGCCTCGACGACCTTCAACATCAACGGCTGCTTCTTCAATAACTTCTGGAACGGCAACAAGGGTGGCACTCCGCTGACCGTGGACGTCACGCAGACCGGCGGGAGCGGGAGCAAGGTCTACGTCTACTGGGTCAACGCCACGAACAAGACGATCTCGATCGCGGGCCAAGCCCAGGCGAAATACTACTGCCCGTAGCCTCCACTTTTGTCATCCTGAGCGAAGGCGCGTAGCGCCGAAGTCGAAGGGGCGCTCGCTGCTACCGGCTCCGCACCCGGCTTTAGCGGGCGTCCCAGTTCTCGACGTTGACCGGTATCCAGAGCATGTTCAACCAATACCCCGATACGCGATTGCTCGTTCCGATCAACCGGTCTTCGTAATAGAGTGGAATCACGGGAACGTCGTCGTGAACGAGAACCTGCAGCGCGTCGAAGTCGCGGTCGCGCTGCACCCGGCTCGGCGTGGTCGCCTGATCGTCGAAGAGCTCCTCGAAGCGCGGCGAGCAGTAAAACGAGTGATTCTCGTCTCCCGCCACGGCCTGCACGCATCGCAGATTCAGCGATTGTTCGGGGTCGCCGCCGCCGACCCACGTCTCGCCGACCACCGTGGCTTTCCCATTACGCAACAGGCCGTCGGGGCTGAACCAGATGCGCACCGGATTGGCCTTGATCGCGAGCGGCAGTCCGGCGGCGGCGAGCTGCGCCTGCACCATCGTGCCGATGCGGACGTTGATCGGATCCTCGGAGTTGACGCCGATGAGCCCGCCAAACGGCACGCCGTCCTTGACTCGAACGCCGTCGTGCAGTCGCCAGCCCGCATCGTCGAGCATTCGGCCAGCGGCGGTAAGATCGTGCGAGTATGGTGGAATCGTCGCGCTCTTCCAGCGCAGGATCGGCGGCGGAAGAAACGATTCGGCCGGCGAGAACTGGCGCCGCCACGCGACGGAGAGAGCCCGATAGTCGAGAGCGGCGGCAATCGCTCGCCGCACCCGAACGTCGCGCGTCGGCCCCGCCCGCGTCTGAAGATACAGCAGGCGCGTGGCGTTCTCGGGGATTCGAAGGACGCGTACGCCCGGAAGGTGCGCGGCTTGCCCGACGTTTTCGGCGGTCAAGGTGCCGACGTCGGCCGCCCCCGACTGGAGCGTCACGAAGTTCGAGTTCAGGTCGGGGACCATTCGAAAGATGATCTGCCGGAGTTTCGGGCGCGGCCGATAGTAGGGATTCGGCTCGAGAACGATCCGATCGCCCCGAAGCCACGCCTTCACGCGAAATGGTCCGCTGCCGAACGGAGCGCTCTCCCATGGCGTGCCGACGACTCGCGTGTCCGCGAACGCGTGCTTCGGCAGAATCCCGTACACGTAGTCGGCCTGCGCGAACAGCACGTTGACGGCTGCGTTCCACGGTTTGCGCAGCCGGATCACGACGGTGTGAGCGTCGGGCGTTTGTAACGAAACGATTCGGCGATACGGCTCGACCGACGTCGCGCGATTTCGCGGATCGAAGATGGCTCGGTAGGTAAACGCGACGTCGGCCGACGTGAGCGGGACGCCGTCGGCGAATCGCGCGTCGCGTCGCAGACGATAGGTGATGCGCGTACCGTCCGGCGAGATGTCGCCGTTGGCCCGCGAAGGAATGCGCGTGACCAGGATCGGGACCGTCCGGTTGTCCGCCGAGAGACCCACGAGCGTCTGGCAGAAGAGCGTATCGATGGCGATGACCTCTTGGTCGATCGCGATGAAGGGAACCAGCGACGCCGGATCTCCCGCGTAGGCGATCCGCAGCACGTGGAGTGGGCCCGTCCGCACGTCGCCGCTTCGCGAGCACGCCGCGAGCGCCACGACCAACGCGACGGCGGCACGCGTCGAGCGGCGCGCCATCGAGTTCTTGCCGATCACGCCGTCAGAGCGCGCCGATGCCGTTGAGCGTTCCCCAGCCCGTCGGCCCCGAATAGGCGCCGAACTGACCCGTTCCCGCGGTGCACAGATAGCTGCCGTCCAGGCTGGGCGGGCAATTATCGCTCCCGCTAGCGATCGTATGCAGGTCCTTCGCAAGCTGCTTCTTGGTGAGCTCCCAGAAGATCTCGCCGCCGGGTTTGGCGGCGGGACGGCCCGCGAGCGCGAACGCGCTCGCGACGATCGGCGTGGCGATGCTCGTGCCGTAGGTCGTGATCCATCCGCCGTAGCCGTACGTGTCGTAGGCCGCGACGTTGAGCGAAACGGCGGCGATGTCGTTTTGCGTCCGCGATGTGCAATCGGTATCGTGCTGCCACGAGGGTTTGGCGATGCCGGGCGCGCAGCCGCCGCCGGTGTCGGGCCACACGCGCTCGCTATACGTGGACCCGCTCTTCGACAGCACCGTCCCGCCGATCGAGATCACGTTTGCGAAATCGGCCGGCGGGAACGAGCCGTATCCGATGTCGCCCGACGCGGCGAGAAACGTCACACCTGCCGGGTCAAACACATTCGTCTTCCAGGTGCAGCCGGCCTGATAACATCCCCAGCTGTTGCTGACGATGTGTGCGCCGAGCTTCACGGCACGCGTCACGGCTGCGCCTAAGTTTTCAAAGCTGTTGGTGTTCGCCTCGATCAAATAGATCGTGCAGTTCGGGCACGCCGCCGACACCATGTCCACGTCGATCGCGATCTCGATGCCCCACCCTTGATCCGCCTTGGGATAGTTCTTCTGCTGCCCTTTCTGATTGAACTTGTGGAAGTCGGCCGGCGGCAGCCCGAAGTTCGAGCGGTAGACGGCGAGATCCGACGCGGCGTTGGGATTGTCGTAGGCGTCAACGATGGCCACGATCTGATGCTTGCCCTTCTTCGCCGACGGCAGACGGTACGCGGCCGCAATATCCGCAGGCGCCCATCCCGCGACGCCGGGCTGCGCTTTGCCGATGCCGACGAGCACCGCGCACTGCGCCTCGCCGGGACGAACGTCGGGGCACGCCGCACGCGCGAGGTGCTGCGCCCTCCACTGCGGCACGTAACCGGATTGCGCTGCCGTTTGGCTCGCCGCCGGCGGCACCGCCGACGACGCGTTGCAGCCGGCGATTGCGAGTGCAGCCGCGAGCCGCGCGAAGCTTTTCATTCCGCGATCTCACAACGGCAGACGAAGGTGGAGCGGCCTATTTGTGACTGGTTTATTAACTGACCGACGTCTGATTCGGATCTATTCGCTATGCGGATTTCATGGTAGGCTTTAGATCGATGAACGCCGGTCCTTTGGACGTCCGTATCGCCAGCTTGGAGGGTTCGTACCATCAGGCCTGAACGGCCTTGACCGGCGGCTCGACGGCTTCGAGCAGAAAACGGAAGCGCGATTCAATGCGGTTGATTCGCGATTTCATGCCGCCGATTCCAAGATTGATGGACTTCAATGGCGTATGACGGCGCCGATCCTCGGGACGTGGATCGCGGTCATGGCGTCGATCTTCTTTCATCGCTAACCCGCAATCTATTCCTTCACCGTGAGCGTCGAGCCGGCGCTGCGCCCGAACTGCTCGGGCGCGTCTTGCAGATACGCGTGCGCGCCGGGCCACGCGAACGTTCCCGGCGTCACGGAGCGGACGAGGTAGTGCAGCTCGTACACGCCCGGGTCGAGGTGTGACGCGTAGGCCACCACCCGGTCCCGGTAGATCTGGCTCGTGTCGATCTGCCAGCTGTTGCTCTGCGGAACGAGCGCCTGCAGCGTCGTGCGGAACCCCGTATCCACCGCTTCGAATCCGGCCGGCAGCGGATCGTCGATCACCAGCCGGTCGACGGGATGGTCCACGATCGCGCGCACGCCGACGTCGAAGACGCGTCCCGCCGCGACCGAGACCGGCGCGAGAGTCGTCAGGTCCATCGTCGCGAGCGGCAGCGCGGCCGAGTTCGCGCCGGCAGCCGACGGATCGCTCAGGATGCGCACCACGCGGAACGCGGCCAGCTCGCCAGGCGCGTTCGGCGGCACGGGGTAGGTGTAGAGCACGATGTAGTGCACTCGTCCCGCGATGACGAGCTTATCGCCGTGCAGCGACGATGCGGGCACGTTAAACGTCTGCGACGACGCGGTCGAGCCGAACGTCGCCGTGCCGATCGTGCGGCCGCCGACGGATGCGGTCGCGGTGCCCGGCGTCAGGCGCTCGGTCGCGGCGTAGGCCGACAGCGCGACGAGCGCCGACGCCGTGTCCTGCGTCGTAGGCCAGCCGCAACGGCACTGCTGTGCGACCAGCGCGCGCACCGCCCCGTCGAGCTGTTCGCTCGGCGCGCGGCGCTCGAGCATCAGCTGCAGCATCTGCGACTGCGCGTCCGCCAGCGATCCCAGCCAGCCCCAGCGTGCCGCAACGTTGGCGGTCGCGTAGCGTCCCGTCACGTACACCGTCTGCTGCAGGCGCGACGCCATCGCCGCGCCTTGACTCTGCCAGCCCGGCGCACGCAGCAGGTAGCGCGCCAGCCGGATCTGCGTCGCGCTGTCGAAGCTCTTCGACTGCGCGACGATGTCGGTGAGGAAGTCCGTCCGCGGCGCCGCTTGGCTTGCGAGCGCCGCGAGCGCCTCGAATCGCATCTGCGCCTTGCAGAGCGCGTCGGTGCACCACGGGAACACCCCCGGGTTGGCCAGCACGCGCGTCATGAACGCCGCGGCGCGGCTCGTCGCGCCGGCGTCAACCGCCACGCCGTGGGCGCGCGCGAACGAAGCCGCCTCCAGCGCGGCGGCGGTCGCAAAGGGATCGCTCTCCTTCGCGCCGGCCCATCCGCCGAAGCCGCCGTCGCCGCGCTGGAACGAGAGCATGCTCTGCAGGCTCGCGGCGATCGCCGAATCCGGGTCGAACGCGAGCTTCAGCTTGTACGGCTGCTGCAGCTTGCGCAGCGCGCTCGCGATGATTAGGCGCGACGCCGCCTCGTCGGCCAGCGGCAGCGCGTCGGTCGTCATTACGCGTTCCGACGGCGTGACGAACTGCGGCACGATCGAGTTCGCCAGCGTGACGGCCAGCGTGCCGCCGGAGGTCAGCGCGATCGGAATCGTCGCCGAACCGGTCGTCGCGCCGCTCTCGATCACGGAATCCGTGCTCGCGCGATCGCGCGCCGCGAACGGCACGCTGAACGCGTCGCTCGCGCGGCCCAGGCTCGCCTTGGCGGCGACGGTGCTGGGCGCGGGCGTCGAGACGACGACCGGGAAGCGGAACGCCTGCATGCCGGTCTGCGCCTGCTCCGTGGCGCGCTGCGCGTGCGGATCGCCCGACGCGAACGCCAGCGCACCGCTCAGCTGCAGCACGAAGTCGAGCGCGCCGCCCGCGCCGGTCTGGTTCGCGATCGACACGCCCAGGTCGAAGCGGTCGCCGGGCCGAGCGAACTGCGGCAGCAGCGGGTTGGCCATCAGCGGCTGGTTCGACACGAAGGTCGCGTCGGAGGTCGCGAAGTGCGAGGCTGCCCGCAGCGAAGTCGAAGGCCGATCGAGCGCTACGGCCATCACGCGCCAGGTCGTCAGGTCGTCGGGCATGGTGAGCGTCGCGCTCGCCTTGCCCGCGCCGTCGGTCGTCAGCACGCCGTAGTACGCCAGCGGACGAAAGTTCGCGCGCACGCGCGTGCCCGCGGCGCCGGCCAGGTAGCCGCCGCCGTAGCCGAATCCCTTCTCGAGCGGCGGCGTCTGCGTTGTCAGCGTCACGTTCTCGCGGTTGTCGGCGAAGGTCGTCGCGATCGGCTGCGCGGCGAACACCGTCTGCACGAGATCCGGCAGGCGGTATCCGGAGAGCTGCAGGATCGCGTCGTTCACGACCATCGCCACCACCTCGCCGCGCACGGGCGCTCCGCCGCGCGCGCTCAGCGTGAAGTCCACGCGTTGGCCGCCGCCCGGATGAACGGTGGCGTCGCGCGGCGCGATTCCCAGCTTCAAATATCTCTGCGCCAGGTCCACGGTGAAGCCCGCGACGCCGGTGAGGGCCAGCGTCTTGGGCGGATGCGCCTCGGGCGCCGCGCGCCGCACGACGACGGCTTGCAGCGCGGCGTTGGGCAGCATCGCCTGCGTGACTTTGAAGTTCACGTGCACGGCGCCGCTCACCCCGCGCAGCGTCGTGCGGTAGATCGTGTCGTTGCGCACGACCGCCAGGTACACGTCGGCCTTCGCGTAGGGCGAGGCGATCAGCGCGTTCGCCGTGTCGCCGATCGCGTATTGCTGTTTGTCCAGCTTCACCGCCACGGCGTTGGGATCGCTCAGGCCCCAATCGGCTTCGCCCGCGCCGTAGGCGAACGCTTGAATGCTCGTCGCGCTCGCGTCGCGCTTCGCACCCGCGAAGTTGGCGATCACGCGATACGCGCCGGCGTCGTTGGGCGTCAGCTGCACGGTGGCGGGCGTCGTGCCAGGCGTCACGTCGGCCGCGGCCACGGTATCGTACTTGATGGATTGGTCCGCGTTCTCGCCGCCCTCTTCTTGCTGCGTCGCCGAGACGTAGGTCATCTTCTGCAGCTGCACGTGGACGGCGCGCCCCTCCAGCGCCTTGCCGTCGGCGTCGGTGACGATGACGCGCACCGCCATCGCGGCGCCGGCCTTGCCCACGGCGTCGGACGCCAGCCCGATCGCCCCGTCGGCCGGCAGCGCGAGGAAGCTCTGCGAGTCGGCCACCGACAGGTGCGACACGTCGGTCGTGTCGACGTCCACGCGATACGTCATCGGGAACGGAAGGTCGCCGGGCACCGCCACGTCGAGCGACGCGTTGCCCTGCGCGTCGAGCGCGAGGTCGCGCTGCAGCACGTCGGTGTCGAACGACGGCGTCTGCTCCGGCCAGAACCACTGCGGACCGAACGAGAACGCGTCCCAGCCCTTCGGCTGCACCGTCGCGACGTCGCGCGTCACGTAGGCGTGCGCCGTGCCGCCCTGCAGCGGCGCTCCGAAGAGATACGCGGCCGACGCCTTCGCGTTCACGCTCGACCCGGCGGTCGCCGACGTCGCGCCGAGCGTCAGGGTCAGCTTGAAGTTCGGCGGCTTGAACTCCGCGACACGCAGCGACCCGCTCACGTCGTTGCCGTTGGCGCCCTTGGCGTCCACGGTGTAGTACCCCAGCGCCTGCTGCTTCGAGAACGAAATGGGCATCGAGAACACGCCGAAGGCGTCGGTCTTCACGCTGCCCAGCGGCGACTCGTTGTTGCTGGGATCGACCAGCTTCACGCGGTAGGCCGCGTTCGCGTCCGCCACCACCGCCGAGCCTTTCACGTAGTACGCGACGCCGGTGATCTCGCCGCGCTCGCCGGGCTGATACATCTGCCGGTCGGTGAAGATCGTGCCACGCGAGAGCGGCGCGCCGCTCGTCCACCCCGACGACACGTCGAAACGCGAGATGCCGCTCCAGCTCCACGTCGTCACCGTCGCGACGTCGGCGCCCTGCGTCACCACCACGCCCAGGTTGGGCGCCTGATTCTGCGGCGCGCCCGCCGAGCAACGCTCGACGTCAACGCCCGAGAGATCGAGCTCGCCGGAGCCGTTGGTCGTTCCCGACGCGCACTGTTGCGGCGGCAGCTTGTTGTCCTCGTCCACGCGATAGACGGCCACGTTCGCCGACGCGCCGGGCGCGCCGTCGCTCAGGTGCTGCACCAGCACGATGCCGCGCGCCGGGAACCACTGCGCGAACACGCCGAGATTCGTCAGCTGCACGATGCCGGTGAGCCCGGGCGTCGAGTCGGGCGCGTCGAGCGCGGTTCGGAATCCATATGCCAGCGCGCCGTATGGCGCGCCGATCTGCTGCCGCAGCGGCACGCGCACGACGCTCTGCGCGTTGCGCCGCGCGCCGGACAGCGCGTGCGCGGGCCAGCCGCGGTACGGCGGCAGCGCCGACGTCGCGCTCGGCGACCCGAGCAGCTGCGCGGCTCCCACCCGCGCGTACGCCGCCTGGTAGCGGTCGTTGGGCAGGTTCGTCGCGTAGAAGTTCAGCGCCACCGGCGAGCCGGCCG
This sequence comes from Vulcanimicrobiota bacterium, assembly GCA_963824595.1. Lineage (GTDB taxonomy): Bacteria > Vulcanimicrobiota > Vulcanimicrobiia > Vulcanimicrobiales > Vulcanimicrobiaceae > Cybelea. Next base: position 482,045 of record CAWGPY010000002.1, on the reverse strand, counting down.
GAACGATCGTCGTGCCCGTCGGCGCCCAGGCGCCCGGCGCGAACCCCGACGTGCGGATCGTCACGCGCTGCTCCTGCCCCAGCGTCTGGCCGAAGACGTCCTTCACCGTGGCGGCGATGGTGGCGGTGTACGTCTTGTCGGGATCGAGCGCGTAGGGGTCGATCGCGATCGTGTTCGACTGATAGTCGGGTACGATCGCAATGGACTTCACCGCCGCGGGCGCCGGCGACACGGTCACGGCGCCGGCGACCGACGCCGGATCGAGCGGATTGCTGAACGCGATCGCCGGATCGCCGTCGGCGAAGCGGCCGTCGCTGCCGGGCGTCGGCTTCGGCGTCGGCACGATCGCGAGCGCGGCGTAGGTGCGGATCGCGCCATCGAAGCCGTCGCTCGTCGCGCGATTGCCGTAAAGCGGTTCGACGCCGGGCGCGATGCGCAGCGCGTACGTGGTTCCACGCCGCAAGCTGCGCGCGGGCCGCAGGTCGTAGACCCACGCGTTGAGCGACGGATCGAATAGCTCTTCGGCGTTGCTCCCGGGGTACGGCGTCGGCTGCGCCTCGAGCGCCGCCGTCACGTCAACGCGGTCGCCGGCCGCTACGAGCGACGCGTGCCGCGCCAGCGACGCCGGATCGGCGGCGGCGTTCGCCGTCACCTGCAGCTTCGGCGTCAAACCGACGGGCGGCGGCGTCGCTTCGTCGTCGGAGCCTTGCAGCTGCGGCAGGTTGGTGAACTGCAGCGCGTCGGTCTCGAACGTCCACGCCAAATCGTCGGCCAGCGAGTCGCCCGCGAGGTCGCGCAGACCGGCGGTCAGCGTCACGCGAACCCGCGTGCCGGTCGGCAGCGCCTGGTCGGCGACGAAACCGATCATGCGCGGCGTCAGCACGGCGAAGTGGCCGCGCAGGTCGGGATCGATGCGCACGTGGTTCAGCACGTCGCGCGGGCCGGGGCCCGACAGCGCCTGCACCGCGGCGACCGGCTTTCCGAAGATCACCCGGATCTGCGCCAGGTTGTCGGCCTTCCCGGTGGGCGAGACGGACGCGATCCACGGCGGCAGCGAGGGCGACGGCAGGGCGTCCACGGGAGCGAGCTTGACGGCGGCCTTCTGGCCCGGAACTCCGCACGCGGCGATCCCGAGCGCGGCGGCAGCGGCCGTCGACGCCATTGTCACCCTGAGTAGCGCCGCGAAGCGGCGCCCTTCGACTCGCTGCGCTCGCTCAGGACAAGCTGAGTCGAAGGGCAAATGGGCTCGCGGCATTTGCGAAACGAGTGCCACGCAGCCGTGCGGCAGCCCTCTGCGGCGCACCGGATTCGGCGCGGTTATGCCCAGTTTAGCCGTCGTTGACTAAACCGGCTAAACTCGACTAAGCTTCCCATAACCGTGGATCCGCTTGAGAATCCGTATCGTCCCGGCGCGGGGGCGCGCCCGCCTGCTTTGACCGGCCGCGACGACCTCATCGCCGAGTGCGCCACCGCCGTAGCCAAGGCCAAGACCGGGCGGCCCGGCCAGAGCATCATTCCGATCGGGCTGCGCGGCGTGGGGAAGACCGTGCTGCTCAACCGCTTCGCCGACGACGCCCGGGCCGTGGGAGCGCACGTGGCCTACCTCGAGGCCGGCGAGGACGGCCGGTTCCTCCAAGACCTGGGCGCCGCGATCCGCAGCCTGTTGCTGACCTACGACCGGCTCGGCGCCGTCTCGCAGGCGGTGCAGCGGGCGCTGCGCGTTCTGCGCAGCTTCGCGGTCACGGTGCCGGGCGGGCTCGGCTTCACGGTGGGCGTGGATCCCGAGATCGGCGTGGCCGACTCGGGCCTCTTGCGGCGCGACCTCACCGACCTGCTCGCGGCAACCGGCCAGGCCGCCGCGGATCGCAACAGCTGCGCGCTGATCGCGATCGACGAGCTGCAGTATCTCAGCGAGGACGAGTTCGCGGCGATCATCATGGCGCTGCACCGCAGCGTGCAGCTCGATCTCCCGATCCTGCTCGTCGGAACCGGATTGCCGCAGCTGCCGGCGCTCGCGGGCGAGGCGAAATCGTACGCGGAGCGATTGTTCGCGTTTCCGCAGATCGGCTCGCTCGACGACGCCGCCGCGCGCGCGGCGATCGTCGAACCGGCGCAGGCACGCGGCGTTGATTTCACCGCCGGCGCGCTCGCGCAGATCCTCGAGCGCACGCACGGCTATCCCTACTTTCTCCAAGAGTGGGCGCACGACGCCTGGAATCAGGCCACCGATGACCGGGTCACCGAGGCCGCCATCGTCGCGATCGGGCCCAACGTCGAGCATCGCCTCGACCGCGACTTCTTCACCGTGCGCTTCGATCGCCTGACGCCGCAGGAGCGCCAGTACCTGCGTGCGGTCGCGCACTACGGCACGGTCGCGCGGTCGGGCGAGATCGCGATGGCGCTGCACCGCAAGGTCGAGTCGCTCGCGCCGGTGCGCGAGGCGCTGATCCGCAAGGGCATGCTCTACAGCCCGGAGTACGGCCAAACCGCGTTCACGGTGCCGCTGTTCGACGAATTCATGAAGCGCGCCATGCCGATGAGCGCGACGTGAAACTCTTCGCCTTCGCGGTTCCCGCGTGCGCGCTCGTCGCGGCGATCGCGTTCTACGCGTTCGGCATCAACGTGGCGGCGGTTCCCGCGCCGCCGGGTTCGGTCACCTACACCGATCGCAACGGCAGCGTGCTCGGCACGCTGCTGGGCGCGGCCTCGTCGCACGCCGTCGCCGTGCCGCTGCGATCCGTCTCGCCCGAGTTTCTCAACGCGATCGTCGCGGCCGAGGACGCGCGCTTCTGGCGCCACGGCGCGATCGACGTTTTCGCGCTGGCGCGCGCCGCCCGCGAGCTGGCGATCTTCGGCGAGGCGCGCAGCGGCGGCTCGACGATCGAGATGCAGCTCGCGCGGCTGATCGGCGGCGACGCCGGCGGGGGCAAGATTCGAAACAAGCTCGCGCAGATCGCGCTTGCGCAGCGCATCGCCGTCGCGTCGAGCAAGCCCGCCATCCTCGAGGCCTACGTCAACCGCGTTCCGATGGGCGGCAACGTCTACGGCGTGGAGGCGGCCGCGCGCACGTACTTCGGCGAACCCGCGAGCGACCTCGATCTGGCGCAGGCGTCGCTGCTGGCCGCGATCCCCAACGATCCGTCGCGGCTTTCCGAAGCGGACGATTGGCCCGCGCTGCGGGCTCGGCAGCGCTTCGTCCTGCAGCGGATGGTCGCGCTCGGCGAGGTCAACCGTGCGGGCGCCGATCGCGCGTTAGCGGAGACCCTGCGCCTTCGGCGTCACGACGACGGCGTCGCCGACGCGGCGCACGCGCTCTTCTTCCTCTCGCGCCCGAACGCGCGCGAAGCCGGCCGCGTCCGCACGACCATTGACTTGAGTTTGCAGCGGTTCGTGCAAGCCCAAACGCAAGACGTCGTCGCCGCGCTGCAGGCGTATCACGTCACCGACGGCGCGGCGCTCGTCGTGGACAACGCCACCGGAAACGTGCTGGCCTACGTCGGCTCGCCGGATTACTTCTCCGAGCCGATCCTCGGCCGCAACGACGGCGTGCAGGCGCTGCGCCAGCCGGGATCGTCGCTCAAGCCGTTCACGTACGAGCTCGCGCTCGAGCGCAGGACGATACGATCCACGACGATCCTCGCCGACGTGCCGGCCGCGTACGCGCTGCCCGGCGGAAGACTCTATCAGCCGGCCGACTACAGCGGGCGCTTCAGTGGACCCGTTCGCGTGCGCTACGCCCTGGCGAACTCGCTGAACGTCCCCGCGGTGCAAGTGCTCTCGAAGCTCGGCGTTCCGAAGCTGCTCGCGCGGCTGCGCGAGCTCGGCTTCGCGCACCTCGATCGGCCGGCGTCGTACTACGGCCTGGGGCTGACGCTGGGCAGCGGCGAGGTCAGCCTGTGGGAGCTGGTGCAGGCCTACTCCACGCTCGCGCGCGGCGGCGAGTTTCTTCCGCTCGCGCTCGACGGCGCGTCGCAACGCCCGCGTGCGATCGGCAAGCCCGAGTACTGGGCGCTGATCGCCGACATGCTCGCGGATCCGCACGCCCGCGCGAAGTCGTTCGGCGTGGGCTCCGTGCTGCAGATGCCGTTCCCCGCGGCGGTGAAGACCGGAACGTCGTCGGACTTTCGCGACACGTGGACCGTCGGCTTCACGCGCGACTACACGGTCGGCACGTGGGTGGGCAACTTCGACGGCAGCGCGATGCACGGCGTGTCGGGCGTCACCGGTGCGGGGCCGCTCTGGAACCGCATCATGCTGCACCTCTACGAGCGCAGCGACGATCCGCCGGCGTTCGACGCGCCGCTCGGCTTCGTGCGCGCGGCGATCTGCGCGACCACCGGCCACGCGCCCGCGCGCGGCGACGGCTGTCCGGCGGTCGTGAAGGAGTGGGTCGCGCCGGCCGATCTCGCGGACGTCGAGCGGCCCGCAGCCGCCGGCGGCACCGCCTACGATCCGTGGCTCGCCCTGCATCCCGGCCGCGCGGCGGGCTCGCTGCGCATCGTCTTCCCGCACGACGGCGACGTGTTCGTGCGCGGCGCGCAAGACGCGGTGCAGCGCCGCGAAGAGCAGCTCGCGTTACGCGCGGTCGGCGCGCGCGCGGTGCGCTGGAGCGTTGACGGATCGCCGTTGCCGCTCGATGCGAGCGGCAACGCGTTCTGGCCGCTGCGTCTCGGAACGTGGCGCATCGAGGCTGCGGACGGAGCGCGCCGCGATCGCGTCACGATCCGCGTGGTGCCGCCGCCCCGCTCGTCGCGCCCAGGCTTCACGACGCTGTTACCGTGAGCCACCTTTGTCATCCTGATCGGAGCGAGCGCAGCGAGCGCAGTCGAAGGGCGAAGGGGCGAAAGCGAGCGTTGAAGGCGAGCGCCAGCGTTTCACGCGTGCTGCAGCGGGACTCCGACGCGAGCGCCATTGACAGGATGTCATAACTTACATTAGCAGGTGGCGCGAGCGCGGCGTAGCAGGAGCGGCACAGGACGTGCCGCGACGAGCGACCGCAGCAGCACGTGTGGAATGCGTAGCTCGTCGTTCGACGCGAGCGATTAGCTGACTAGCTAAGAATCGTTCGTCGCGTCTCCGGCGCCCAGCGCAGCGCAACCGCGAGGCCGACGAGCGACAACGCGCAGGCGAGCGCGACCACGGCGGTGACGCCGTAGCGCGCGAGCATCCACGGCAGCCCGAACGTGCCGAAGAACGCGCCGGCGCGGCTGACCGCGGCCGCGAAGCCGGTGGCGCTGGCGCGAATCGGCGTGGGGAAGAGCTCGTTCGGATACGTCAGCTCGAGGCCCGCGGCCGCGCCGATGCCGACGGCGTAGGCGACGAAGCACGGCACCACGAGGGCGGCGTTGCCGAACGGCAGCAGCGCGAACGCGACAACCGCGACCGCGAAGCCCGCGATGCAGAGCGGACGGCGTCCCCACGTCTCGACGAGCGGAAGCGAGAGCAGCGAGCCCGCGAGGAACGCCGCGGTGATCGCGACGCTTCCGGCCGGCGACGACGCGTCGGAGAGGCCGAGCGCGGCGAGCACCGCCGGCGCGAAGGTGTAGATGGCGAACAGCGGCACGACCTGCAGCAGCCACACCGCCGACACGAACGCCAGCGCGCCGCGATACCGCGCCGAGAACATGGTTGCGAAGGACGCGCGCTCCAGGTCGCCCGCGGCGCGCGACGTCAGCCACAGCGGCGACTCGCGAGCGCTCGCGCGAAGCGCGAGGCCGAGCGCCGCGAAGACCGCGGGGCTCGCGAGGATCCACTTCCAGCTGTGCGGACCCGTGGCGAGCAAGGCGTAACCGGCGGCGTACGCGACGGCCGCGCCGAGGAACCACGCCACCTGCATGCTGTTCACGGCGGCGCCGCGCACGCGGGCGGGCGCGTGCTCCGCGATCAGCGCTCCCGCGATCGGATAATCCGCCCCGATGGCGACGCCCAGCACGAAGCGCAGCGCGATCAGCTGCCACACCTCGTTGGCGAAGATCTGCGCGACGGCCGCCACGACGAACACCACGAGGTCGGCGATCATCAGCACGCGCCGCCCGTAGCGATCGGTCACGTGACCGAAGACGGGCGCGCCGATCAGGATGCCGAGCAGCGTCGCGGCGCCGATCAGGCCCGTCGTGGTCGCGTCGAGCGAGAAGCGCGGGCCGAGGGTCACCAGCGCGGGCCCGATGCTGCTCAAGATATAGCCGTCGCAGAACAGCCCCGCGTTGGCGTAGATCAGCAGGGCGCCGAGGCCGCTTTTGTTTATCGCGACATCTCGTAGCGCACGTGCGCGCGCAGCGTATCGAGCGTCATGGATCCGGCGCCGATCACCCACGCGTGGAAGCGGCGCATGTCGAACGCGGAGCCGAGCTTCTTCTGCGCCTCCTCGCGGATCTGCAGCATCGTCAGCTCGCCGGTTTTATACGCGAGCGCCTGCCCCGGGATGTCGGTCGAGTAGCGCAGCGACTCCGTGGCGATCTGCGCGTCGCTCAACGTCAGGTTCTCGCGCATGAAGGCCATCGCGCGCTCGCGGCTCCAGCCGAGGGCGTTCATGCCGGTGTCCACCACCAGCCGCGTGGAGACCATCAAGTCTTGCATCACGCGCCCCGCCTTGTCGTAGGGCGTTTCGTACACGCCCATGTCCCAGCAGAGCTGCGATGCGTACTCGCCCCACCCCTCGACGAACCCGGTCTCGCTGAAGTCGTAGCGCCGCACGTCGGGCAACGCCGCGTTCTCCTGCTGCAGCGCGATCTGGAAGTGATGGCCCGGCAGCAGCTCGTGACAGATCAGCGCGCCGGCTCCGAGCGTCGAGGTCCGCTCCGGATGCCACGCGTTATAGTAGTAGATGCCCTTGGGCCGGTTCGCCTTCGGCGCGTCGTAGTAGCCGAACGTCTGCGATCCGGCGAGCGCCTGCGGCAGCGGCGCGACGCCGTACGACGCGGTGGGCGTGCGCGAGAAGAACCGCGGCACGGCGGCCTGCGCGCGGCCGACGTAGGTCTCGAGCGTTTCGCCGAACGCCGCCGTGGACTTCGCGAAGAATCGCGGGTCGTGCGCCAGATACTGCTTGAACTGCGCCAGCGAGCCGCTGAATTTGACCTCGCGCTTGATCCCGTCCAGCACGCCGTTGAGGCGCTTCACCTCCGAGAGGCCGAGCGCGTGGAGTTTCTCCGGCGTGATCGTCAGCGTCGTGTTGGCGACGATCAGGTACTGGTAGTACTCGCGGCCGCCGGGATACTGTGCGAGCCCGACGCCGGACGGCGCGCCGGCGCGATAGGCGCCGTCCAAGTAGTCCGCGACGGCCGTGTACGCCGGCACCAGCTCGCCGGAGACGGCGAGCGCGGCCCGCTGCTTGAGCGCGGCGGCGTCATCGGGCGTCAGCGCGTGAAGGCGCGCGTCGTCGGGCACCAGGGCGCCGCTCTGCGCCGGATCGGCGTAGCCGCGAAAGACCGCCTCGGCCGCGCCGCTCTCCACGTCGGGCAGGACGATGCCGCGTTGGTGCTGCCCTTCGAGGAAGGCGCGCTGCGATCGGACGAACGCCGCGTACTGATGCAGCAGCGACGCGTAGCGCGTCGCGTCGCCGGAAGTCTCGAAGCGGAAGGTGGTCAGTAAGGCCGATATGGCACCGAGCTGCAAGCCGCCCGCGTAGGGCGTCGCCTGCTGCGCGAGCCAGAAGTACTTCCGCGCCGCGACGGCGTTGGACGCCAGAAAGTTCAGCGTTCGATAGGTCAGCCAGCGGTCGTGGTCGAGCGACCCGGCGTCAACCTTCGCGAGCGCGTCGAGGACGCTCTGCGCGAAGGCGGCGTCGTCGGCGGTCGCCGCTTCCGACACGGGGCGGATCGTCTCCACCGGCAAGCCGAGCTGCGAGCGCAGGTTATAGTCGGTCTGCAGCTCCCGCTGCCAGTAGCGGTCCGCCTGGGCGTCAACCGTCGCGCCGGCGGAGTCGTTCGTCGCGGCCATTGTCGTCAGCACGAGCGTTGCTGCGACGGCCGCCGCCCACCTCTTCACCCGGCCAGGATAGCAAAAACCACGCGGCTAGTAAAAGAACCGCTGCGCCATCGTTGCCACCCGAAGGGCGAGCGAGGCGCTCCACGCGTGCTGCGGCGGGACTCCGACGCGAGCGCCATTGACACGATGTCATGACGTACATTAGCAGGTGGCGCGAGCGCGGCGTAGCAGGAGCGGCACAGGACGTGCCGCGACGAGCGACCGCAGCAGCACGCGTGGAGCGGCTTAGGTCGCCCTTCGCTCAGGGTGGCTAGTAAAAAAACTGCTGCAGCTGGTTGAAGCCGGGGCCGAACGTCCAGCCCATTCGCTTGGACGGATTGATCACGGGCGCCGGCTCCGCGATCGCGAATTTGAAGCCCGTGATCGCCTCGACGAAGTTGCCCTGCTCGTCGTAGACGACGATCGCGCTGCCTTGGCTGCCGTTGCAATAGAACGGATCCGTCACCAGGAACAGGCCGTTGACCGGATCGTTCGCGATGCCCGCGCCGCTGTTCTCTTGCGACGTCGGACCCGTGCAAGGGAGCTGCGCGAACGTGATCCCCGTCCGCTTCACCAGGTCGTAGAACTCGACTTGCGCGTTGAGCTCCGTCGTCGTGGCGGCGACGCCGGTGGACGAGTCCACGGCCAAGCCGTTGACGTAGCCCGCGTGGAAATACCCGTTGTTGTAGCCGCTGAACTGCTGTACTTTGCCGGTCTTGAGGTTGACGATCGCGGTGATCGGCGCCGTGCCGCCGACGGCGCCGCCGTCGGTGGAGGTCGCGATCACGCCCGCGTGCGTCTTGGTGTCCTGCGCCATCTGCGGCCCGTTGCCGACCCCGAAGGTGTTCGGATTGAGGTGGATCACCTTGCCGAACGTGTTCTTCGCGACGTTCGACTCGAAGAGATCGGGAACGTCTTGGTTCTCCAGCTCGATCGCGAAGATCGCCGTCATGCCGGTCGTCTGATTCGGGCCGGCGAACTCGACCTCGATGTCCTTCACCGGCGGCGTCCACTTCCCGGTAAGCTTCCCCGCCACCGGGCTCATCGTGTTGTAGAACCGCTTGGCGAAGATCGAGCTCTTCGGCTCCACGTATTTCGTGACCAGCCCGACGTCGCCGGCGACGATCGCGTCGAAGCCGTACGACGTTCCCCTCGGCGGCGTCTTCGGAAACGTCTTGAGGATCGTCCCGGAGTCCTGATCGAACGTCTCGACGTTGACGGCGGTGGCCAGCGCGCCGTCGTTTCCGTTGCGGTTGATGTCGAAGCCGAAGATCTGGCCGCCCTTGCTGGTGAGCAACTTTCCGAGGCCCACCGCGTGGCGGGCGCCCGGAAGCGGCGGCACGTTGCGCGCGGGCGCGAACGGCGTCGAGGCGCCGCTCGCACAGCCGCCGAGCTGAAACGCGGCGACGAGTGCGACGGCGAGCCGTCGCTCGAGAAGATTCGGCATGGCAGTCCCTCCGGTAAGCGGTCGCCCAAACCGTAGGCCGCGGGCATGAAAAAACTCTGAAACGATCGCGCCACGGGCCGGCAAGCCGCGCGCGCGACGATGGCGCCGATGCACAAGGATGCGGCCGCGGCGGCACGACGCCTCTTCGAAAGCGACCGGCACCGTCCTCCCGAGGCCGCGGTCGTTGATACGTTGCTTCGCTTCGGGCGCGGCGCGCTGGCCTACGCGGCGCGCAGCCGCATTCGCGTCATGCTGCTGCGCCCCGGCGAGCGCTACCGCGAGGCCTCGCAGGCGCTCGCGCGGCTGGGCATTGACGTGGACGCGTGGCCCGCGCCGCCCGCCGGGCTCTTCGTGGTCGAAGAACGCGCGCTCTATCTGCGTTCGCGCAGCCCGATGACGGTGGCGCACGAGTTCGGCCACGCCCTCGACTGCGCGCTCGGCGGCGGCGTCTATCGCAGCGGCATCGATCCGCAGGTGCGCGCGCTCTTCGCCGGCGCGACGAGCTTCGTCACGCCCTACGCGGCGACGGGCGTGGACGAGTATTTCGCCGAGTCGCTCCGCGCCTACGTCGAAGCCAACGATCCGGAGTCGCCGTGGCCGCGCGCGACGCGCGCCCGGCTCCGGCGCGGCGATCCGGGGATGCACGAGTTCGTCGAGCTGCTCTTCGAGCGCGAGTTCGGGCGGCGCCTCGAGGCGCCCGACGTCGTCTCTATCTGACGGCGCGGCCCTTCACCGCCGCAACGTCGGCGATGCTGACGCCGGGCGCGCGGTTCTTCCACGAGCCGCGAATGTAGGTCACGACGTCGGCGATCTGCTCGTCCGTCAACAGGCCGTCCCACGCCGGCATGACGCCGTCGTAGGAGCGCCCGCCGGCAACGACGCGGCCTCGCTGCCCGTACTTGACGATCGCGATGAGCGCTGCCGCATCGCCGGCGGCCACCGGATTGTTCGCGAGCGGCGGAAACGCGCCGGCGACGCCCGCGCCGTCGGCCTGATGGCAGCTCGAGCAGTTGTTCGCGTACACGGTCTCGCCGTCGTACGCGGAGGCCGGGTTCCGCGCGGCGGCGGCCGCCCCGGCGGCGGCCGGCGCGTGCGATCCCTTAGCGCAGCTTGCCAGCGCGAGCGCGACCAGCGCGCTCGAGATCGCCGTTCTCACGCGCGCCTCGGGCGCCCGCTCATCGCCCACACGAGCCCGACCAGCAGAAAGTTGGCGACCAGCGAGCTGCCGCCGTACGACATGAACGGCAGCGTGATGCCCGTCAGCGGGAAGAGCCCGACCACGCCGCCCACGATGATCGCGACCTGAAATCCGAGCGTCGCGCCGAGGCCGGTCGCCAGCAGCTTCGTGTAGAGATCGGGCTGCTCGAGGCCCGTCGCGAAGATCCGGCGCACCAAATCGAGGAAGATCGCCAGCACGATCAGCGCGCCGATCGCGCCGAACTCTTCGGCGATCGCCGCGTACACGTAGTCGGTCGAGACGTCGGGGATGTAGTCGGGATGGCCCAGCCGGTAACCCGTGCCCGCCAATCCGCCGGCGGCCAGCGAGTAGTAGGCCTGCGACGACTGATAGCCGGCGCCGTGCGGGTCGGAGAACGGGTTGAGCCACACCGCGATCCGGGCCGCGGCATACGGATAGTGATGCGTCGCCCAAAACGCGCCCAGCGCGAACAGCACCGCGCCGAACACCACGATGTCAACGCGGCGCGTCGCCACGAAGAGCATGGTCGCGAACGTCGCGAGCAGCAGCGTGGCCATGCCGAGGTCGCGCTGCACGATCAGGATCGCGATGGACGCGCCCCAGCCGATGAAGAGCGGGCCGAGGTACTTCAGGTTCGCGCGGATGGACCACATCCGCGCGTTGCCGATCACGTCGGCCGTCTCGGCCAGATACGCGGCCAGGAAGAACACGATAAACAGCTTGATGAGCTCGATCGGCTCGTACTGGATCGGACCGAGGCGGATCCAGAGCCGCGCGCCGTTGACCTCTTGACCGAACGCGAGCAGCAGGGCGAACAGCACGAGCGAGGCGACGACCCACAGATACTTGTATGCCGCGAACCGGCGGAAGTGCGCGAAAACGGGCGCCGCCGCGATGCAGAGCGCGAGCGAGAAGAGCAGCAGCGATTGCTGCTTCTGCGCCAGCGCCGGATCGAGCCGCGCGACCATCGCCAGCCCCACCGCCGCGAGCACGACGGCGAGCGCGGGCAGCGCGTCGTCGCGCACGGTCGACCGCGGCTGCCAGAGCACCCAGACGAGCGCGAGCGCGGCGAGCAGGCCGAGCATCCAGGGCGGACCGATGGTGTGGCGCGGCGCGTACGAGAGAACGAGTGCGGCCACGGCCAGCGCGCCGAGCATCGGCGCGGCGCGCCGTACGATCGTCACGAAGGCGCCGAAGGAGCGCTCAGCGCGTGAAGACCGCGGCGACGAAGAACGCGACGGCCGCGGCAAATCGCACCAGCGCGGGGCGCGCGCCGGCGGCCTCGGCGCCCGGCGGGTCGATCGCCCCCGCGTCGTCGCGCTCGAAGCGCGCGACGAGCACGTGTTCGCCCGGCTCGCTCGCCTCGAGCTGATTGACGAGCGCGCGCCGCTCGGCGTCGCCGCGCGCGCGCGTTCCGAGCAGGACGATCGCGTCACCCGGGGCGAGCGGCGCGCTCGAGATCGTCACGTCGAGCGAGGGCCCGACGCCGAGCGCGCGATACAGCAGCGAGCCCGGGCGGTCGTCGAAGACGTCGTCCTCGGAGAGCGCCACCACGTCGCCGCCGTGCGCGAGGTATGCCGCGGTCGAGCCGGCCTGGATCGCGTATGCGCGGCCGTGCACGACGAGCACGCACGTCAGCGACGCCGCGGCCGTCACGTAGTCGTCGTGGCTCGCGGTGCACGCGTACAGGTCGCCGTTGACGCGCGTCAGCACGGCGATCATCGCCGTCGCCGCGCCCGCGGGATGATCGATCGCGCGCCGGAACCGCGGGCTGCGCGCGCGGCGCGCGCACTCGGCGCGCAGCCGCCCCAGCAGCGCCGTCTCGGTCGCGAGGCCGTCCACTCGGCCGAATCCGCTCGCGACGGCCAGCAGCCAGGTGCGCGGACCGAGCTGGACGCTCAGGCACGAGGCGCGGTCGCCGCGAATGGCGAGCGTCATTCGCCGCGCACCGCCCGCACGACGACGCGCGTGTTGCCGACGTCGATCTCGTCGCCCGCGCGAACCTCGATCGCCTCGCCGACGCGGCGGCCGTTGAGAAAGGTCCCGTTGCTGCTGCCCAGATCTTCGACGTAGACGACGCCCTGCTGGCTCTCGAAGCGAGCGTGCCGGCGGCTCGCTTCGGGGTCGCGGACGACGACGTCGGCGTCGCCGGCGCGACCGAGCTCGAACGGCGTGCGGCCGCGGTACGCGCGCCGCGCGCCGCGCTCGAGAATCTCGAGGTCCACCTCCATCGGCGAGAGCGCGCCGATCTCCGCCGCCGCCCGTACGCGCGGGCGCGCGGCCAGCAGCGCGACGGCCGCCAGCGCCGCCGTGATCTCCAGCGAGCCGATCCGCATCTGCCGCTGGAAATCCGCCACGACGGCCAGCGCCGTCATCGCTCCTCGAACCGCATCTTGGTGTTGCCGAACCGCAACTCGTCGCCGTCGCGCAGCGTTCCCGACTCGATCCGGCGGCCGTTGAGAAACGTGCCGTTCGTCGAACCGAGGTCGCGAACGCGCGCGCCGCGCGCGCCGATCTCCACGACCGCGTGCGTGCGCGAGACGCTGGGGTCCATTAGAACGATCTCACCCTCCTCGCTGCGCCCGATACGGGCCTTGCCCTCTATCGAGTATACCCCGTCCGGCGGCACGCCGACGACGGTATGCAGGCGAAATCTGACCGGCGCCGCCAAGCCGGCCGGCTCGACGGCGATCGCCCCCAGCGGCACGCCGGCGCTCGCGGCCATCGTCACCCGCGCATCGCCTTCTTCGAAGACGACGCCCACCTTCGCGGCCAGGTCGCGCAGCAGCTGGGCCCAGGCGCGCTCCAGATATTCGCGGTGCTTGGCCAGACGCTCGTAGTCGGCGGGGCTCACGAAGACGGCGTACTCTCCCGGCGCGTGCATGCGCCCGTCGTCGTCGCGCGTCTGCGCCTCCATCGTCGCGACGAGCTTGCGCGCGATCTGCGCCGGCTCCAAATCGCTCGGAAACGTCTTCGCGAACGCGCGCTCGATCAGCCCGGCGCAGAACTGCTCGAGCTTCGCCAGGAAGCTCACGGCCGGCGCTCGACCCGCGCGAAGTAGAACCCGTCGCGGCCTTCGAGGCCGGGCGGCACGAGCACGTCGCCGTCCGGCGTCAGCAGCGGACCGTACGGGGCGGGTATCAGGCCGCGCTCGAAGTTCTGTCGCGCCAAAAACCAATCGATCACTTCCGTCGTTTCGCGTGGATCGGACGAGCAGACTGCATAGAGGAGCGCGCCACCGGGGTGAACGTGACGGGCCGCCCGCTCGAGAAGCGCTCGCTGCGTCAACGCGAGGCGTTCGCCGTCTGCGCCGTCCTTCTTCCAGCGCGCCTCGGGATGGCGGCCGACGACGCCCACGCCCGAGCACGGCGCGTCTACCAAGACGCGATCGAAGCGCTGCTCCGGCTCGAGCAGCTCGGCCGTGGCGTCGCCGGTGACGACCGCCGCGGCGACGCCGGCCTCGTCCAAGCGGCGCATCAAGGTGGCCGCCTTGCGTTCGTCGCGCTCGACGCACGTCAGCGAGCCGCGGCCGGCGAGGCGCGCGCCGATTTGCAGCGCCTTGTTGCCGCGCCCGCTGCACAGGTCGAGAATCGCCTCACCCGGCTGCGGCACGAGCACGTCCACCGCCATCGCCGAGCTCTCGGACTGCGTCCACCAGGCGCCGTCGCCGCCGGCCTTCCACACCGGCCCGCGTTCCACGAGCAGCGCTTCGGCGACGAACGCCGACGGCCGCGTCTCCACGCCCAGCGCGGCGAGGCGCCCCGCGGTCTCGTCGCGCGAGGCGGCGAGCGTGTTGACCACGATCGCGGATTGCGGCGGCTCGTTGACCGCGGCGCAGATCGCCGCGGCATCGTCGCCGAATACGGCGCGCCACTGACGCACGAGCCACGACGGCAGCGAGGAGCGCGTGCCGAGATACTCGGCGTCGTCGGCGAACGACTCGCGCCGGGGCTCCGCCGGACCGGCGCGCAGAAGCGAGCGCAGCACGGCGTTGACGAGATTGGCCAGCCCGCGGTGGCTCGAGCGCTTGGCGAGGTTGACGAACTCGAACACCGTCGCATGCTCGTCCGGGCGCGTGTAGATCAGCTCGTATGCCGCCAGGCGCAAGATCTCGCGGATCGCCGGCGGCAGCGTCGCGGCGCGCTCGCCGATGAACGGCTCGAGATGCCAGTCCAGCGCGCGGCGCATCTTGATCGCGCCGTAGGCGAGCTCCGCGGCGAAGGCGCGGTCGCGATCGCTCAGCTCGCTACGCCGCGCGCGGTAGTCGAACGACGCCTGCGCGCCGCGCTCGGGCGCCCGGGTTCCGGGCGGCGGGAAGACGTCGCGAACGACCGCGAGTGCGAGTTCGCGCGCGTTCATCGCCCGCGCAGAAATTCGGCGCCCGTCATGCGTCCCCGATTGGGCGCGATCAGCTCGTCGATCGCCACGGTTCCGTCGTCGTCCACGTGCGCGCGCAGGATCTTGACGGACTCGCCGTGCAGCGTCGCGCGCGCTGCCGGCTGCGGCGAAAGCGCGCGCACGCGGTCGACGATCCGCCGCGCCGGCCAGCTCCAATCGATCGCGAGGTCGGCTTTCGAAAGCGGACGCGTCAGGCTCGCCTCGCCCGACTGCGGCCGCGCGGCGAGCCGCCCCTCGCGGGCGAGGTCGAGGGCCTGCGCGAGCAGCGCGGCGCCGGCCTCCGCCAGCCGGTCGTGCAGCGAGCCGTACGTTTCGCCGGGTTCGATCGCGACGCGCTGCTGCAGCACGACGTCGCCGGTGTCGAGCCCGGCGTCCATCAGCATGACGCTCACGCCGGTCTCGGTCTCGCCGGCGGCGATGGCGGATTGAATCGGCGTGGCGCCGCGATACTTCGGCAGCAGCGACGGATGCACGTTGAGCGATCCCAAGCGCGGCTGCGCCAGCAGCGATGCCGGAAGGATGCGGCCGTACGAGGCGAGCGCGAAGAGGTCGAAGCGTTGCGATTCGAGCTGCGCCGCGAAGTCGGCCAGGCGCGCCGGCTCGTGGACCGTCAACCCGAGCTCGAGCGCGGCCGCCTTCACCGGGCTCGGCGCGAGTTTGTGGCCGCGGCCCGCGGGCGCGTCGGGACGCGTGACGACTCCCGCCAGGTCGCTGCGCGCCGCGACCGCGCGCAGGCTCGGCACCGCGAACGCGCTGGTTCCGAAGAACAACGTCCTCACGCTTCCGCCGTCTCTTCTTCCTCTTCGGTGACCGCCTCGCGCACGTTGGTCGCGCGGTCGATATAGAGCTTACCGTCGAGATGATCGATCTCGTGCTGCACGCACTGCGCGAAGAGTCCCTCGCCTTCGAGACGGATCTTCGCGCCGTGGCGATCGAGCCCGGTGACGGCGGCCCGTTTGAAGCGGACGATCTCGCCGACCATTCCGGGCACCGAGAGACACCCTTCCCGCAGCTCGACCTCTTCCTCGGTCCGCTCGAGCTTGGGGTTGATCACTACCGCGGGCTCGTGCTCTTCGTCGTGCACGTCAATGACGAACAGGCGCTTGGAGACGTTGACCTGCGGCGCCGCGAGGCCCACGCCCGGCGCCGCGTACATCGTCTCGAACATGTCGTCGATCAGCTGCTGGAACAGTGGGTCTCGAATCTCTTTCGGGTCGACGCGCTTCGCGACTCTCCGCAGAGTCGGATGGCCGTCGGCGAGGATCTCACGAACGTAGGGCATCGCGGGCGGCTATTCTGCCCCCGGCGCCCGGCTCTTTCCGCGCTCGCCTTAGCTGCTGGTCGTGAACGAACTCACCTGAAAGCGCGGCGTGCAGCCGTTGGCGATATTCCAGAGCACGCTCACGGATTGGGCGGGGCCGATGATATAGCTCGGCGGCAGCGACGTCGCGTAGTACACCGGGTTCGAGTACGACGGGTCGGCGTGCGGCGTCGGAATCTTCGACTTGCTCGTTCCGAAGAAGATCGAGGTGGCCGTGAACGCGCCGTTCGACTGCGACAGGAACAGGTTGTACTGGCTGCCCGCAGGCAGCTGGCCCTTGGTCGAGATGAAGATCGTTCCGAGCCCCGGCGGAGCCTTCTTCCAGCCCGGCTTCGGATAGAGCACCTCGACCTGATTCGCGTCGGGCGGCCCGCCGCAGTTGCTTCCGCTTCCGGCCGGAACGTTGTTGTACGCGTTGTTGCCGTTACACGCGGCGAGCATGCTGCCCGCGACCGCGAGCGCGACGAGCGGGCCGATCGAATTCTTCATGGCGTAGAACATCCTTCGCGACGGTGCGGACCCCTGCCGGACCCGTATGGGAATCCGCTTAGAGAATATACCCCGAGAGGTCGGCGTTCGCCACGACGTCGGCGAGCCGCGCGCGCACGTAGGCGGCATCGATGACGACGGTGCCGGTCGTCTCGGGAGCGTCGAAGCTGACGTCTTCCAGCACGCGCTCCAACACGGTGTGGAGACGGCGAGCCCCGATGTTCTCGGTCTGTTCGTTGACGGTCATCGCGAAGGTCGCCAGCTGGTCGATCGCGTCCTCGCGGAAATCGAGCGTCACGCCGTCGGCGGCAAGCAGCGCCTTGTATTGCTCGACGAGCGCGTTCTGCGGCTGCGTCAGAATCGTCTTGAAGTCTTGGGCGGTCAGCGAATCCAGCTCGACGCGGATCGGCAGCCGTCCCTGCAGCTCGGGAATCAAGTCCGACGGCTTGCTGATGTGAAACGCGCCCGCGGCGATAAACAGCACGTGGTCGGTCTTGATCGGCCCGTGCTTCGTGTTCACCGTCGAGCCTTCGACGATCGGCAGGATGTCGCGCTGCACGCCCTCGCGCGAGACGTCGGGGCCGCCGCGCTGGTGCGATCCCGCCACCTTGTCGATCTCGTCGATGAAGATGATCCCGTCCTCGCCCGCGCGCCGCAGCGCCTCGCGCTTGACGGCGTCCATGTCGATGAGCTTCGCGGCCTCGTCCTGTTCGAAGATTCGCCGCGCCTCGGCGACCGTCACGCGTTTTTTCGTGCGCCGCTTCGGCAGAATTCCGCCGAGCATCTCGCCGATGTCGCCGCCCTGGTCCATGCCGCCGATCACGCCGATCGGCAGGCTCGGGGCCTCCTCGACCTCGATCTCGATCAGGCGCACGTCGTAGAAGCCGCGCTCGATCTCGCCGCGCACTTGCTCGCGCACGCGCTGCGCGTCGGCGGAGACCTGGGCCGACGGGCCGGGGTGCGGCTGCGACGGGCTGTTGCCGAAGATGGAACCCAGCGCGGCGCCGAACGCGTTGCCTTGCGACTGTGCCGAGGGCGCACGCGTCTCGGGGTGCAGTGCGTCGATCACGCGCTCGACGGCGTGGAGGGCCGCGAGCTCGCGCACTTCGTCGCGCCGCTCGTCGGTGACGGTGCGAATGGACGCCTCGACGAGGTCGCGCACCATGGACTCGACGTCGCGGCCGACGTAACCGACCTCGGTGTACTTCGTGGCCTCGACCTTGACGAACGGCGCGCCGACCAGCGCCGCGAGGCGGCGCGCGATCTCGGTCTTGCCGACGCCGGTCGGGCCGATCATCAGGATGTTCTTCGGCGTGATCTCCTCGCGCAAGTCCTCGCGGGCGCGCGCGCGCCGGTACCGGTTGCGCAGCGCGATGGCGACGGCGCGCTTCGCCGCCGCTTGACCGACGATGTACCGGTCGAGCGCTTCGACGATCTGCTTCGGCGTCAGCTGCGCCGCGTCGAGGCCGGTCGGCGGCGCGCCGATCACGGGAGCGTCTCCACGGTGATGTCGTCGTTGGTGTAGATACAGATCTCCGACGCGATCTCGAGGGCCGTGCGCGCGATCTCGCTCGCGTCCAGCTGCGTTTTGCGCAGCAGCGCGGTCGCCGCGGCCTGCGCGTAGGCGCCGCCGCTGCCGATCGCCGCGATGCCCTCGTCGGGCTCGATCACGTCGCCCGTGCCGGAGAGCAAGAAGAGATGGTCGGTGTTGCCGACGATCATCAGCGCCTCGAGCCGGCGCAGAGCGCGGTCCTGCCGCCAATCCTTGGCCAGCTCGACGGCGGCACGCCGCAGGTCCTTGAACTCGCCGTACTTCGCCTCGAACTTCTCGAGCAGCGTGATGCCGTCGGCGGCCGAACCGGCGAAGCCCGCGATCACCTTGCCGCCCGAGATTCTTCGGACTTTGCGCGCGCCGTGCTTGACGATCGTCTTATCGAGCGTCACCTGACCGTCGCCCGCAATCGCGAGCCGGCCGTCGCGCCGCACCGCCAAAATGGTCGTGGATCTCATGCCCCCACCTCTACCCGGCGGGCTCGAAGAGAGTTTCAGCGGCAAACGCGTCAATGGCCTCGAGCGCGCGCTCGGCCATCATCCGCCGCCGCTCCCTTTTGCCAACTTTTATGACGGAGCTACCGTCACTCTTGTCGTCCGGAGCCGCGCGTCCAACCTTGTCATCCTGAGCGCAGCTCGCGAAGCGAGCGGAGTCGAAGGAACCCCACGTGACGTTGGACGGCTGAAAATCGGGCGTGTCGCGGTTCTGCAGGTGCGCGACCACGGCGCCGAACGCGCTCGCGCGCGGAAACTCCATCGGCGGCAATCCCAGCAGCTCGCGCGCGGCGTGGATCCCGGTCATCGCGCCGCAGGCGGCGGCCTCGACGTAGCCTTCGGCGCCGGTGATCTGGCCGGCGAAGAAGAGCGCGGACGTTCCGCGCAGCTTGAGCCGCGCGTCGAGCAGCCGCGGCGAATCGATGAAGCTGTTGCGATGCATCACGCCGAGGCGCAGCCATTCCGCCTGCGCCAGGCCGGGGAGCTTTCCGAACGCCTCGCGTTGCGCCGGCCATGCGAGCCGCGTCTGAAAACCGACGAGGTTGTAAGCGGTGCCCTCGCGGTTCTCCTTGCGCAGCTGAACCACGGCGTGCGGCACCCTGTCCGTGCGCGGGTCGCGTAATCCCACGGGCTTGAGGGGCCCGAAGCGCAGCGTGTCGTCGCCGCGGTCGGCCATCTCTTCGATCGGCAGGCAGCCCTCGAAATAGCGCGTCTCCTCGAAGTCCTTCGCGGCGTGGCGCTCGAGGGTTCGCAGGTCGTGCAGCAGCTGCGCGTAGCCGTCGCGATCGAGCGGGATGTTGAGATAATCATCGCCGGCACCCTTGTCGTAGCGCGATTTGCGGTACATCTGCGTCTCGTCAATCGAGTCGGCGGCCACGATCGGCGACGCCGCGTCGAAGTAGTGCAGCCGCGCGCCGCCGCCCTCGGGGCGAACCGCGGCGAGCAGGGCGTCGAGGCGCTCGAGGAACTCCGGCGGCGGCAACGGACCGCAGGCGACGATCGCCGCGCGGTCGAGGGGAATCTGGCCGGCCTCCTCGCGGTGCAGGCGAATGCGCGGCTCGGCCGCGATGCGCGCCTCCACGCGCCGCGCGAACTGCCGCCGGTCGACCGCCAGCGCGCCGCCGGCGGGCACGGCGCATTCGCGCGCCGACGTCACGATCAGCGAACCCAGCCGCGCGAGCTCCTCCTTCAGCAGCCCCACCGCGTTCTCGAGCGCCGCGCCGCGCAGCGAGTTGCTGCAGACGAGCTCGGCGAGATCGGCGGTGACGTGCGCGGGCCCGCTGCGGACGGGACGCATCTCGTAGAGATCCACCTCGACGCCGCAGCGCGCGGCCTGCCATGCCGCCTCGCAGCCCGCGAGCCCTCCGCCGATCACGATCAGGGGCCGCATAGCGCCGTTAGGACGACGCGGCGGCGGGCGATTCCTCGGCCGGCGCGCTCGCTGCGAGTGCGCTGACGTCGTGCTCGCGATTGGCGGCGCACTGCAGGTGCTGGTTTCCGCGGCGCACCTTCGACACCACGTGCGAGCCGCAGACGGGGCAGCGCTGCGGAATCACGGCGTCCCACGAGATGAAATCGCACTTCGGATACGTGCCGCAGCCGTAGAAGACGCGGCCCTTCTTCGAGCGCCGCTCCACGATCTTGCCGCCGCACTTGGGACAATCGGCGCCCGTCTCCTTGACGATCGGCTTCGTCGTCTTGCACTCCGGATAGCCGGTGCACGATATGAACTTTCCGAAACGGCCGTTCTTGATCACCATCGGGCGGCCGCAGACGGGGCAGATCTCATCGGTCGGCTCGTCGCGCAGCTCCAAGCGCGGAAGCTTCCGCTCCGCCTCCTCGAGCTCGGTCTCGAACGGCGCGTAGAAACGGCGGAGCAGTCCGACCCAATTCTCGTGCCCCTCGGCGACCTTGTCGAGATCGCCCTCCATGCGGGCGGTGAAGTCCAGGTTGACGATGTTTGGAAAGTGTTCGACCAGCAGGTCGTTGACCGCCGTGCCGATCGGCGTCGGCATGAAGCGCCGCTCCTGCTGATTCACGTAGCCGCGGGCCTGGATCGTCTCGACGATGGTCGAGTAGGTTGACGGCCGGCCGATCCCGTTGTCCTCGAGCGCCTTCACGAGCGCCGCTTCGGTGTAGCGCGGCGGGGGCTCGGTGAAGTGCTGCTTCGGATCGAGCTTGAGGCACTCGAGCCGTTCCCTTTCATCTAATTCCGGCAGCCGGGCGCGCCCCTTGGCGGCGTCTTCCTCTTTGCCGTCGTCGTACACGCGGGTAAAACCGGGGAAACGCATCACCGTTCCGGTCGCGCGGAAGCCGTACTCGCCGGCCTCGACGTCAACGACGGTCTGGTCGAACAGCGCCGGCGTCATTTGCGAGGCGACGAACCGCTCCCAGATCAGCGTGTAGAGCCGGAGCTCCTCGCGCTTGAGCATGCCGGCGACGTGCTCGGGCGTCCGCAGCACGGACGTGGGGCGGATCGCTTCGTGCGCGTCTTGGGCACCCTCGCGCACCCGGTGCTGCACGCCGCCGTGGAACTCGGCGCCGAACGCGCCGGTGATGAACTCGCGGGCGGCGTCGCGCGCTTGGTCGCTGACGCGCGTCGAGTCCGTGCGCATGTAGGTGATCAGGCCGGCGGTGCCCTCGCTGCCGCCGAGGTCCACGCCTTCGTAGAGCGCCTGCGACACCTGCATGGCGCGGCGCACCCGCATCTTGAGCTTGCGCGACGCCTCTTGCTGCATGGTGGAGGTGGTGAACGGCGCGGGCGGGTTGCGCCGTACCTCGCGCCGCTTGATCGAGGCGACGCGGTACTGGGCGCCCTCGAGCGCTCGCAGGACGGCGTCGGTCTGCTCTTGCGTGCCGACCTCGAGCTTCTCGCCCCGGTGCGAGACGAGGTCGGCCGAGAACGTCTTCGGCTCGCCCGCCGGTCGATCGCGGCCGCTCTCGAGCAGCGCCGTGATACTCCAGTACTCCTTTGGAACGAAGGCGGCGATCTCGCGTTCTCGGTCGACGATCAGCTTGACCGCGACCGACTGCACGCGCCCGGCCGAAAGCCCGCTGCGCACCTTGGACCAGAGGAGGGGAGAGATCTTATACCCCACCAGGCGATCGAGAATTCGCCGCGCCTGTTGCGCGTTGACGCGATCCATGTCGATGACGTGCGCGTCCCGCAGCGCCGCCATCGCCGCCTCTTTGGTGATCTCGTGCAGCTCGATGCGCAGGGGGTGGGGCAGCTTCAGGAGTTCCGCCAGGTGCCAGGCGATCGCCTCACCTTCGCGATCGGGGTCGGTCGCGAGGTACACGTCGGTGGCGCTTTTGACCGCGCCGCGCAGCTCCTTGATGATGTCGCCTTTGCCTTTAATCGTAAGATATTTCGGCGTAAAATCGTGCTCGACGTCAACCCCGAGCGTGCTCTTCGGCAGGTCGCGCACGTGCCCCACCGACGCCTTCACGGCAAAGCGCGCGGGGAGGAACTTCTTGATCGTCCGCGCCTTCGTGGGCGACTCCACGATAATCAGGGGCTTTTTCACGGGGCCTAGTATACCGCCGGGGTCAAGTCCCCGCCAAATTACGCGCGTTCGCGTGCGCGCGTAATTTGCATCATTTTTCAAAATCCTCTATGATGCGCTCAAAGCGCCACTTGGCGCTGTCCACTAACGCTTATCGTCCCCGGGGACGAGGAGGAATGAATGGACTCGGATTCCATGAACAACGGCGCAGCGGCACCGGAAGCAGCTCCGAAGCCGCGCCGTAAGGCGCGCCGACGAAAAGTTGCAGCCGCCGTTGCCGTGAAAAAGGCCGTCGGCACCCGCAAGAAGCGCAAGGCCGTACGTAAGGCCGGGCGCAAGGTGCGCAAGGCCGTCCGCAAGGTGGCGCGCAAGGTGCGCAAGACCGTGCGAAAAGGCGCGCGCAAAGCCCGTAAGGGCGCGCGCAAGGGCGCTCGCAAGGCCGCGCGTAAAGGCGCTCGCAAGGGCGCGCGCAAGGTGCGCAAGGCCGTGCGCAAAGGCGCGCGCAAAGCCCGCAAGACCGCGCGCAAGGGCGTGCGGAAAGCCCGCAAGACGGTGCGCAAGGGCGTGCGGAAAGCCCGCAAGGCCACGCGGAAAAAGAAATAACTTCCCGTCGGGGGGTTGGATCGAAAGGACGGGCGCTCGAGTACGAGCGCCCGTTTTCTTTTCGTTAGGCGGGCAGCGGAGAAGCCAGCTCGGGAGCGCGCCCGCCGTGCTCTTCCACCCAGTGGCACGCGGCGACGTGTCCCGGCGCGTACTCGCGCAGCGGCGGTTCTTCGACCGAGCAGCGTTCGAACGCCACCGGACAGCGCGTGTGGAAGCGGCATCCCGAGGGCGGATTCACCGGCGACGGGATGTCGCCCGTGAGAACGATGCGCTTGCGCCGCTTCTCGAGCACCGGGTCCGGAATCGGAATGGCCGAGAGCAGCGCCTGCGTATAGGGGTGCAGCGGGTTCCGATACAGGCCCTCGCGGTCGGCCAGCTCGACGATTTTTCCTACGTACATCACGGCGACCCGGGTCGAGATGTGCCGCACCACGGAGAGGTCGTGGGCGATGAACAGGTAGGTGAGCTTGAGCTTCTGCTGCAGATCCTCCAGCAGGTTGATCACCTGCGCCTGGATCGACACGTCGAGCGCCGACACCGGCTCGTCGCAGACGATGAACTTCGGGTCCACCGCCAGGGCGCGGGCGACGCCGATGCGCTGGCGCTGGCCTCCCGAGAACTCGTGCGGATAGCGGTTGGCGTGGTAGGCCTGCAGGCCCACGAGTTCGAGCAGCTCGCGCACGCGCTCGCCCACGGCCTTGCCGGTCGCCAGGTGATGGATGCGCAGCGGCTCGGCGACGATATCGCCCACGGTCATGCGCGGATTGAGCGACGCGAACGGGTCTTGGAATATGATCTGGATCGAGCGCCGCAAACGGCGGATCGCGCCGCGGTCCATCGTCAGCACGTTATGGCCTTCGAAGAGAATCTCGCCCTTCGTCGCCGGCAGCAGGCGCAGCAGCAGACGTCCGATCGTGGTCTTTCCCGAGCCCGACTCGCCGACGAGACCGAGCGTCTCGCCCTCTTCGATGCTGAAGTCGACGCCGTCAACGGCCCGCACGTCGGCAACGTGCCGCGACATCAGCCCGGCGTGGATCGGAAAGTACTTATACAGGCCTTTGACGCGAAGGAGGGCGCCGTTGTCCATCAGGAGCTTCCGAGCGGCGCGATGGGCAAGCCTTGCGCCGCGGGGGGCCGCTGGTCGCGCGCCCGCTCGTCGTACAGGTAGCAGCGCGCGACGTGGCCGGCTCCGAAATCGTACAGCGGAACGGGCTCGTCGCAGATCGGCATGCGGAACGAGCAGCGTTTCGCAAACGCACAGCCCGGCGGGAGGCGCAGCAGGTTGGGCGGCTGCCCCGGGATGGGCTCGAGCCGGCGGTGTTCGCTGTCGTCGAGTCGCGGCAGCGACGCCAGCAGCCCCTGCGTGTAGGGCATGCGCGGCTGCGCGAAGATCTGCTCCGCGCTGCCGTACTCCACCATGTTACCGCCGTACATCACCAGCACGTTGCGGCAGAACTCGGCCACGACGCCCAGATCGTGCGTGATCAGGATGATGGCCGCGCCCGTCTCGCGCTGCAGGTCGTTCATCAGCTCGAGCACCTGCGCCTGGATCGTGACGTCGAGCGCCGTCGTCGGCTCGTCGGCGATCAGCAGCTGCGGGTTGCACGAAAGCGCCATCGCGATCATCACGCGCTGCCGCATGCCTCCGGAGAACTGATGGGGGTAGTCGCCCAGCCGCTTCTCCGGCGCCGGGATGCGGACTTTTCGCAACATCTCGACGGCGCGGTCGCGGGCGTCCTTGTTCCCCATTCCGAGATGGAGGCGCACCGCCTCGGCGATCTGCTCGCCGATCGTCAGCACCGGATTGAGCGACGTCATCGGATCCTGGAAGATCATCGCGATCTTGTAGCCGCGAATCTTCCGCATCTCCGCCTCGCTCTTGTCGGGCAGGTTCTCCCCTTCGAACGCGATGCGGTCGGCCGTCACGGTGGCGCTGCGCGCCAGCAGCCGCATGATCGAGAGCGCGGTGACGGATTTTCCCGAACCCGATTCGCCGACGATGCCGAGCGTTTCGCCGGCGTCGAGAGCGAACGAAAGGCCGTTGACCGCGGTGACCGGGCCGTCTTCGGTGCGGAACGTCGTCCTGAGATTGTTTACCTCGAGAAGCCGCACGACGCGCCCGCCAGCGACCGCCGCTAGATGCCCGTGAGCGAGAGCACGAACGCCGATACCACGAACGTGACGGCGGCGACGCCGGTCCACCGTTTGAGCTGCTCTTCGGCGCCGAGGCGTCCGCGATAGGCCGACTCCACGCGCCCGCCGATCGAGCCGGTCAAGCCTTCTTGTTTCGTCGTCTGCACCGCGAGCAGTCCGATCAGCACGACGGCGGCGATCATGAAGAGCCCGGCGATGCCGTGCGTGAGCCACGGAGCGTGGGTGGCCATCCACGTGGCCGGCGCGACCTGCGGCATCATCGGCGGAACGGCCCCCGGCACGGCGCCCGGCGCGTTCGGAGCGCCCGTCGGCAAAAGCGTTGCGGCCGCCGATGGTACTTTCGTAGCCGCGGCGGCGACGTAAAGGAACGGGTTCATTGCGGCATCCTCTCTACGACCGCCGCCCCCCGCGGGCCTGCTGCAGGGAAGCGGGCCCATGGGCCCTTCGAATCAACGTCGCGGCCGAAACGCTCAAGGAGCGGCGACAACGGACGAAAAGACCCGCTGCCTTCGGCTTGAGGAAAGGAACGGCTCGTGACGGTGGTTGGAATCACGCGTACTTTACTCTGCGGTGCGCTTGTACTTGGGCTCTCGGCCTGTTCGAATGTCGCCAACGGCTCGGCCGTGCCCGCAGCCGGTGGCGCATCGCCCGAGGGGCGCCTGCTCGAGCGGCCCGCGGTCCGCGTAAGGATCGAGCAGTTCGACGATCTCCCGAAGGGGCGCCCGCCGTACGTGCCGGCGGGGCTCGCCGCCGGTCCCGACGGCGAGATCTGGGTTACGGAGCCGAACCCCAGCGTCGAACTGAATGCGGTGGCTCGCGTCGCGCTCTCCGGCAAACGTGCCGCCACGTACCGCTACGGCGGCAAGGATACGTCGCTGACGGCGATTGCCGCCGGTTCCGACGGGGCCCTGTGGATGACGAATCCCTACGGCAGCGGCTGCTGCGGCGCGATCGTCCGCATGACGACCGCGGGTGAGTTTACGGTCTTCGCGGCCAGCGCCGGACCATACGCGATCACCAACGGCCCCGACGGCGCGCTGTGGTACGTCCAGGCGGCATGCTGCCACATCTTCAGTTTCGTCAGCCGAATCACGACTCAAGGGCAGATGACCGATTACGCGCGGGGAATGCCCTTCTATACCTACATCAACGCGATCGCGGCGGGACCCGACGGTGCGCTCTGGTTCACGGAAGCGCCCTTCAGAAGCGGCGGCAGGAATGGTGTCGCTCGCATCGCGACGGACGGAACGATAACGCAGTTTCCTCAGGCCATTACGCGCACGTCGCGGCCCGGATCGATCGCGACCGGCCCCGACGGCGCCCTGTGGTTCACCGATTCGGGGGGCGGCGCCGGCGCCCGTATCGGCCGCATCACCACGCACGGCGTCGTCACCGAATACTCGAAAGGCATCGGCGCCGGCGAATCGCCCGTGGCGATTGCCGCGGGGCCCGACGGCGCCATGTGGTTCACCGAGTGCGCGTCTCCCTGTGCGCCGAACGCCGGCGGCGCGAGGATCGGACGCATCACGATGAGCGGCAAGATCACCGAGTTTTCGAACCTCACGCCGAACGCACAGCCGGGCGCCATTATCCAGGGCCCCGATCGCAACATGTGGTTTCTCGAACGGGGCACCAATAAGCTGGCCCGCCTGCGGATCATCAATTAAGCATCTGCAAGGGCCTGCGCTATTTACTGACCGCGGCTCCGAACGGTTCCGATACGCCGATCGTGGACTTCGGCGAACCGCCGGCCGGGTAGTCGTAGATTCCCACGACGTTTGCGTCTTGGCTCGCCGCGACCACGGTCGAAGGTTCGTGCCGCTTGCCCTTCACGATCCAGAACTGGTTGACGTAGTTCGCACCGCCCAGTTGCGTGGTCCCGACGACCTTGCCTTTCGAGGTGGTGCGGTAGATCTTGACGGCGTCCGTGTCGCCCACGGCAATGTGCTTTCCGTCCCATTGCACCTCGCCCGGCCACTCGACGGACTGTTTGAAGGCGATATCCTTCAAGGCGCCGGCGCCCTTGCGAAGCTCGGCGAAAACGAATGAAGAGCCGCTATCGACGCCGTCGACGAAGAGGTTGCCGTTCGCATCGTGGCCGCAGAGGCGAACGTTCGCGAGGTTGGGATCCGAGTAAACCTGCGGCGTGCCCTGCGCCCCCGCGTAGATCGAGACGCTGCCCGGGCCTGATGTGGCATAGAAGTTCGTCACGGCGAGGTTGCCGGTCGCGGGATCGACCGCGCACCCCTCCGGGTACTCGCCCGGATCGCCGAGCGTCGCGATCGGGCTCGTGCCGCCGTGCGCGTACTCGACCATCTGCGACGCGCCGTCGTTCACGATCCAGACGTTCGCGTTCTTGTCGACGCAGATGCCGTAGGGATCGTGAAACCGGTGAGCGTTCCGACCAGCTGGCCGGCGGGATAGCTGTAGACGTAGACGTCGTTCGTGAGAACCGACGAGACATGAAATTAGGTTCGGCCCGGCGGCGCGGTTTCACTAGCGGGCGAGCCGGTCCTCGGCACGACTTCGGGCTGGCGTCGTCGAAGCACGACGCTGGTGGCCGATCAAAAACAGCTCGCCGAGCCGGTCCACGCCGTCGTACCGATCAAGAACCGGCGCGTCTGGCGCGACCTCGCGCGCATTCTCTCGACCATCTTCAACCCATTCCTGACGGCGCTCGCGCTGTTCGTGATCCTGGCGCACATCGGGGCCAAGAACGAGCTCGACTTCTGGCGCCTGCTCTTCGTCTCGACGTTCTTCACGTCGATCGGACCGATGCTCTACGTTTTCTGGCTCTACGCGACCGACCGGATCTCCGATCTCGAGATGTCGCTGCGCAGCGAGCGCGAGCTGGTGTTCGGCGCGTTCGTCGTGTTCGATTTCTGCGGCGCGGTCGTGCTGTGGCTGATTCACGCCCCGCGGCTCATGATCGCCGCCATGCTCGGCTACTTCGTCTCGACCCTCGTCGTGCAGTACATCACGCGCTACTGGAAGATCAGCACCCATGCCATCGGCATCACCGCGCCGCTGGCCGCGCTAACGCTGCTCTACGGCCGCCAGCCGCTGCCGTTCCTGGTGCTGGTCCCGATGGTGTGCTGGGCCCGGGTCTATCTCAGGGCCCACACCGTGATGCAGGTGCTGGCGGGCGTCGCGCTCGCCGTGATCACAACGGCGTTCTTCTTCTCGATGTTCCACGTGGGGCTGCTCTCGGCGCATTAAGGCACGGCCACACCCATCATCCGCGCGAGGCTCGCACGGAACGCCGCATCGTCGCCGCTCGTCACGTAGGTCGTCTCGCCGCCGCCGTCCGCGCGGCCGCCCAGCACCTCGGCGGCGCGCTCGGCCTGGACGATCGCCGGATCCACGAACGCGACGCCGTCGCCCAGCGCCGCTCGAAAGTGCGATTCCAGCACCGGGTAGTGCGTGCAGCCGAACACGAGCGCGTCGAGATCGAGCGGCAGATGGCTGCGCACCTCCGCGACCGCCGCGCGCGGCCGCGCGCCCTCCACGTCGCCGGCTTCGACCAGCGGCACCAGCGCCGGCGCGGGAACCTCGACCACGTCGATGCCGGGAATGCGCGCGCGCAGCGTCCGCCCGTACGACCCCGCGCCCACGGTCGCCGCCGTCGCGACGACGCCGACGCGCCGGAACCCGCCGCGCTCCACGGCAATCGCCGCCGATTCGATCAAGTCGAGCACGGGCGCGTTCGACGCCGGCCAGCCGTAGCGTTCGGCCATCGCGCACGACGTGTTGCAGGCCATCACCACAGCGTCAACGCCCCACTCGTCGAAACGCGCGAGGTTCGAGCGCAGGAGCCGCAAGAGGTCGTCGTGCGTTCGGTCGCCGTACGGCACGTGCGCCTGGTCGGCGAAGAAGACGACGTCGGCCAACGGCAGGCGCTCGCGAACGCGCGCCAAGACGGTGAGCCCGCCGAGGCCCGAGTCGAAGAGCCCGATCACTGCGCTGCCCTTCGACTACGCGCCTGCGGCGCTCCGCTCAGGATGACAAGGCCTTGTATCACTGCGCTGGTTGGTTGGGGACCGGATACTGCTGCGCGTACTGTCCGATGCCGTCGGCCATCTCTTGCGCCACCTTCTGCCGCCACGCCGCCGACGTAAGCAGCGCGTAGTCGCTCGGGTTCGAGAGGAAGGCCGTCTCGACCAGCACGGCCGGCATCTTGGTGTGGAGCGTCACGTAGAGGTGGCTCTTGACGATGCCGTCATCCTTTGTCCCGTCGGAGGCGAGATGCGACTCGACGATGCGCGCGAGCGCCACGTCGTCGGGCTTGGAGATGTAGGTCGTCGTTCCGTACGGCCCGGAGTTGATGAACGCGTTGACGTGAATGCTCACGAAGAGCCGCGCACCGGCCTTGTTGGCGACGTCCACGCGCGCCTGCAGCTCGGTATGCGCGTCGTCGTTGGGGGCGTAAACGTCAACGTCGGTATCGTGCGTCAGCTTCACCTGCCAGCCGCGCGCCACGAGTAGGTCGCGCAGCCGCTTTGCCATGTCGAGGGTGAGATCGGCCTCGGCAACGCCGCCGTGGATCGTGCCGCGGTCGCTGCCGCCGTGGCCGGGATCGATCACGATGAGTCGCGGATTGGTCGGCACGTACTTCGAGCGCGTCCCGAACTTCCAGCCGCTCGTGCCGCCGTCGGTCCATCCGCTCGCGGAGTCGTCGCCGCTCGGCGCGGGCGTCACGAGCGCGGCGGGCTGCTGCGCCGACGAAATGACGTTGCCAAGGCTGCCGCTGCCGGATCGCGCCGCGTTGGCGACGTCGTCCGACCCGACCGCAACCTGCAAACCCGTTGCCGACGGCGAGAGCGCGATGGACTTCTGTCCGTCGAGCGACAGCGCCACGCGAACCGTGGACGAATCCACTTGGCGCACGCGCATCGAGACGACCGGGCCGGAGACGCTTTGATCGATGGGCCCGCCTTGGAGCTGCGAGTTTTGGATGTCGACCCAGAAGCGATTGTCAGGCTCGCGCAGGCGATGCCATTGGAATGCGGCGTCGCCGGTGACGGCGATCGAGACGACGACGCCGTCGTCCGCCGGCGCGACGGTCACGCCGGTAACGGTCGCGGGGCCGGCGGCGGATTGATCCTCTTGCGCAGGCGGCTCGGGCTCCGGCGTCGGCGACGCGGCCGCGACCGATTGCTGCGCGCCGGCGGCGAACGCCAGCGACACGTCGCGGTCGTCGTAGTTGCGCGGGGCCGCCGCGATCGCGCCGGGCGCGAGCTGCACGGTCACGAGCGTCGTCGGGTTGCGCACCGTGCCCGAGTTCGCGATCGTCACGGAGCGAACGCCGCCGGACCCGATCGCGCGCGTGCCCGCCAGGGGCGTGCCGACGCCGTCGAACGCATAGATCACCGACGACGCGCTCTGCGTGACCCGCGGACGCAGCGGCGCGCCGCCGTGGACGATGAACGTGACGTCCGCACTGGCCCGCCGCACGTCGAGCGTCGAGAGCTGCGGCTGGAGCACCGCGCTTCGCCCGTCTTGACGGAGTGCGACGTCGAGCGCCCGCAAGACTTCGGCGAGCGGAAGAAACGCCTCGTCGCCTCGCACGTAGGGGGCAAAACTCGCCTGCAGCGCGATGGATCCGGCGTCGTAGCGGCGGTCGCCGATCGCGAAGGTCACGACGGCGGGAGCGGAGGTGGTCACCAGCACGTATCGCTCGCCGGGCCTCCACGTGAGCGTCGCCCCGGAGGCGCGCAGCAGCGCGGCCAGCCCCGGGTCGTTCACGCCGATGGCGACCGCGCCCGCGTTCGATGCGACGTGCGTGAAGGCGATGACTTGGCCGGCGTAGGTCGCGCGAATCGCGGTGTCGGCCCGCGCCGGCAGCGCCGGCGCCGCAAGGAGAACCAGCGCGGCGGCGGGCGCCGCGAAGTTACCAATCCGAGCGATGAAGCGGTTGATCCAGCTCAAGATGTCCCCCCGGAAGCGTATCCAGCCGCGATCCTTCGACCGTGATCTGCACGGCGTTGACGCCGCGAATGCCGGTCACGGTGTAGACCAGCCCCTTGAACTCGCCGTTCTCGCCGAACGTTCCGCCCGCTTGTTGCTCCACGACCTTCGAAAGGTCGACCGTCGCGGTCGAACCGTCCACCGTCACTCCCTTCACGGCGGTGCCGGGCGGAAATCGAATCGCCTGCACGTCGTTCGGCGGACCGGCGACGGCCTGCACGGTGGCGTACAGCACGGTGTTGTGCAGCCGTTCGGCGTTGCTCTCGTCCGGCAGTCGAGGGCGCATGGAAACGCGGACGCTGCCCAGCGTCTTGCCGTCGAGTTTGGTGTAGTAGACTGCTACGGTTTCGCCGCTCTGCTGCGCGCGCTGCGAGAGGTAATACCACGTGGCGGCTGCAGCGATTACCAGGAGTGCGACGAGGATTGGGAAGCGTGTCGATCTCACGTCGGAATTGCCGCTTCGCGGAGGTCGGCCAAATCACCCCCGTCGAAGCGCCGTGCGATGGACGCCCCGCGCCGATGAAGTGGCTCGCCGGAACGATTCGCAGCGAGCGACGCAAACTCGAGCGAGCGCGGCGGCGTTTCGTGCGCAAGCCCACGGAGAAGCGGCTGCACGACGTGCGCACGGCGGGGCGCCGCTTTCGATCGCTGCTCGAGGACGTCGCCGGCCTCGCCCCTCATCCGCGGCTGCTGCGCCGCGTGAAGCTCGCCGCCGAGGCCACCGATGCGGCGCGCGACGCCACGATTTTACGCCGCCTGCTCGAGAACGGCGCGGACGCCGCCGAGCTCGCCGCCGCGCGGCCCCTGCTCGACGCCCTGCGGCGGCGCGAGGCAACGGCGACCGCTCGCGCGAGCAAACGGCTGGCGCGAATGCGCTTCGCGCCGTAGGCCGTGAAGCCCGAACGCATCGAACTGCGCGACGTCGGCAACGCCGGCGATCTCGTCGAGCAAGTGCTGCGGACGCGCCTGCGCGAGGTGCACGCCCTCGGCGGCGGCCTGCGCGGCCGCGACCGTCGGGCGCTGCACGACTTTCGCATCGCGTGCAAGCGGCTGCGCTACGCGCTCGAACGCTTTGCGTTGCTCGATCCCGAGCTCGACGGGGCAGCCGCAAGTCTCGCGTCGCTGCAGGATGCGCTCGGCGAAGCGCACGATCGCGATCTGCTGCTCGCGATCATTCCGCCCTCGATGAGCGCGACCGAACGCCGGTTGCGCGTGGAGCGCGAAGCGTGCGTGGATCGCGCTATCGCGCTGTGGGGGCAAGCGCGCGCGATCCTCGATGCGCTATGACTCTCATTTTATTTGAATGATGCTTTAATCGCGCTCACTCAAGCCTGCGACCCAGGCGTGGTAAACAGAGAGCATGATGAAGTTCAGAAGCCTCCTGCTCGCATGTGCGCTCGGCGCGGCGCTCGCCGGATCGGCGCTGCCCGCAGCCGCGCAAGTCTACGGCGGCGTCTACGTACAAGTCGCACCGCCGGCTCCGATCTACGAAACCGTCCCGGTGGCGCCGGGGCCCGGCTACTACTGGCAAGCCGGCTACTGGTCTTGGAACGGCTACCGCTACGTCTGGCTGCGCGGCCGTTACGCGTACCGGCCCTACTACGGCGCGCGGTGGTACGGCGGCCACTGGGCGCACGCCCACGGCGGCTGGTATTGGCGCGCCGGACGCTGGGGACGCCCCTACTAATCGCCTAAGCCGATCGTCCACCGTCGGGATCGCGGTGGGCGATCGGTAGCTCCGCGTGGAATCGCGCGGCCATGCATCTGAGAAAGACGTTGGGGTTGCTCGACGTCTTTCTCTTTTTCGTCGTCGCCTCGTCGAACTTGCAGTGGGTCGCGACGGCGGCGGCGGCGGGTCCGAGCTCGCTGGTGGTGTGGATCATCGGCGGCCTCGCCATGTTCGGTCCGCTCTCGATCGCCGTGGTCTTCCTTTCGTCGCGCCTCCCCGATGAAGGCGGGCTCTACCTTTGGAGTAAGCGCGCCTTCGGGCCGTTCGCGGGCTTCCTCACCGGCTGGACCTACTGGGCCAGCACGCTGCCCTACTTTCCCGCGCTGCTCTACTTCGCCGCGGGCAACGCGCTGTTCATCGGGGGCGGCGCGAGCGCGCTCGGCAAGTCGCCCTGGTACTTCATCGCCGTGGCGCTCGCCGGGCTGACGCTGGGAACGATCGTCAACGTGTACGGCCTCTCGATCGGAAAGTGGCTCAACAACGGCGGGGCGATCGCACGCTGGGTGGTGACGCTGCTGCTCGTCGGCATCGGCGGCCTCGCGTGGTGGAAGTTCGGATCCGCCACGCCGATCGACGCGGCGACGGTTCGGCCGGGATTGCAACTCAAAGACGTGATCTTCTGGTCGGTGATCGCGTTCGCGTGGACGGGGCCCGAGGGCTTGCCGTTCATGGGCGGCGAGGTGAAGAACCCGCGGCGATCGATACCGCTGGGGCTGGCGCTCGCGGCGCCGGCGATCGCCGCGATCTACATTTTGGGCACGTTGAGCGTGCTGATCGCGATCGTGCCGCATGCCGTGGATCCGTCGTCGGGAGTGATGGAGGCGATCGGCAGCGCGGCGTCGCGCCTGCACTGGAACGCGCTCACGCCGATCGCCGCGCTCTTGGTCACGCTCAGCTGCATGGGCAGCTGCAGCGCGTGGCTCGGCGCCGTGGCCCGCATTCCGCTGGTCGCGGGCATCGACCATTATCTTCCCGCGGCGTACGGACGCATCCATCCGCGCTGGGGCTCGCCGGTCGCGGCCCTGTTGACCAGCGCGGGCATCGCGGCCGTGCTCATCTTCATGGGACAGGGCGGCACGACGGTCGGCGGCGCGTATCAGGTGCTGGTGAGCGCCACGGTCATCACGACGCTGCTCCCGTTCGTCTTCCTGTTCGCCGCTGCGCTGAAGCTGCGCGGGTCGCCGCGCACGCCGGACATGGTGCGCATTCCGGGCGGCAGCGTGACCGTTGCGGTCGCCGCGGTGATCGGCCTCGTCACGACGCTGACCGCGATCGTGTTCGCCGGCTTCCCCTCCGACGACGACCCCAACAAACCGCTCGCCGTGGCAAAGGTGATCGTCCTCACTGCGATCGTGCTGGGCAGCGGCATCGCCATCTATCTCGCCGGCGCCCGCAGGGCGCACGTGAAAGGAACGACGTGAAACTTTTGGGACGTTCGCTCGTCGCCGCCTCGGTGATCCTCCTCTTCGCAAGCCCGGGCCGAGCCGCAATCTCGCACGCCGGAAAGAGGGCGCCCCACGCGAGCTTCGTGGTCGTCGTGATCATGGAGAACCGCGACTACGAGGGAATCATCGGTAGCTCGCAGGCTCCCTACATTAACCAGACGCTGCTCCCGCAGGCGGCGCTCATGACCAACAGCCACGCCGTGGCGCACCCGAGCCAGCCCAACTACCTCGCGTTCTTCTCCGGCTCCACGCAGGGCGTCTCCGACGATTCGTGTCCGCACTCGTTCGGCGCCTACAACGTCGGTCAGGAGCTGATCGCCGCAGGCGAGACGTTCGCCGGCTACTCCGAGTCGATGCCCTACGACGGCTACACCGGCTGCTCGACGCAGTTATACGCGCGCAAGCACAACCCATGGGTAAACTTCACCAACGTGCCGGCGAGCTCGAACCTCGTCTACGACGGATTCGTGGAACCGCCGCCGACGCTCACGATCGTCGTCCCGAACCTGTGCAACGACATGCACGACTGCAGCACGAAGACCGGCGACACGTGGCTGGCGAACAACGTGCCGCAGATCCTCAGCTACGATCAGGCGCACGACGGCCTGTTCGTCCTGACGTGGGACGAGGCGGAACCCGACGCGGGTACCAATCACATCGCCACGCTGCTGGCGGGTCCGATGATCAAGCCGGGACGCTACAAGCAAAACGTCAATCACTACTCCGTGCTGCGCACCATCGAGGCCATCGCCGGAGTCCCATGCACGGCGGCGGCGTGCCAGACAGCCGAGCTTCGCAAGATCTGGCGCTAGTCCGCCCCCTTGTCATCCTGAGCCCATTGTCATCCTGAGCCCATTGTCATCCTGAGCGGAGCGCCGAAGGCGCGTAGTCGAAGGATGAGCCACGTATCGAGCATGCACAGCGCTGTCGCAGGCAGAAACGCCGCCGGATGTCGATTCAAGGTCCCGGCGAGCAGCCCCACCGCGACGAGTACTTCGTCCGCCGACTCGAGGCGTTCGGCGACGTCGTCATCGGCTTCAGCCTGGCGCTGCTTGCGCTCAGCCTGTTCGTGCCGAATCACGCGGCCCAGCTGGTCGCCCACGCGGAGTGGTTCGTGGCCTACGTCTGGACGTTCGCGTTCGTGTGCACGATGTGGGGACAGCACTACTGGACGTTCCGCCACGTGTTCGTGCCGAATCGAGTGTCGCTGCTGCTGAACTACGCGAAGCTCGGTCTCATCGTGCTGTTGATCTTCTTCGTGCAGGTGTTGTTGCGGGCGTTTGAGATGGGCAACGCGCACGACGTCGTCGTGGGCAACGAGCTCTACTGGGGCTGTCTGGCCGCCTACTGGGCGGTCACCGCGCTGCTGCTGGCCGCGGGCATGCGCGCGCAATCGAAGCCGCTGGCGCCGGACATCGGGCGCCTCTGCGTTCTGCGACTCTGGCGGATCGGCATCGTGGTGCCGCTGGTGCTCGCGGGAATTGCGATCGGCGCGGCGCGCAATCCCGACGAAATGGCAACCACGATCGCGCTGTTCCTGATGGCCGGCCTCGCGCTCGGCCGCATCGCCGGCCGCATTGCGACCCGCCCTGCCCCATCGTCGTGCTAAGCCCGTCAACTCGCTGCGCTCGCTCAGGACAAGCTTTCCGGAGAGCAGCGCGCGAGGGCGAGTTCGGCATGCAAGCTTAATGCCGTTTAAGCGTAAAGCACACCTAGCGGTCGTTTGGTGTTTAGAACGCTCTTTGAATGGGTAGCGACACGAGTCTAAAATCGGAGGAGCCACATGCCCGAAGGGTCGAGCTCGACTGCCGCCGCTTTTTGCTGCGGCGGCGTTAAAGTTGCTGGAGACCACATCGGCGTGTTCGGCGACGTGCGATGTTGATCGCAACAAAACGCTTCGTGAAGGACCGGTGATTATGACACAAGTGCAAGAACTAGCGGCGAGGGGTACGACCGCCGTCCGCACCTTTCCTAAGCGCAACGTTCCGGAGGACGAACTCGTCGAGTTGCGCCGGCGCATCAAAGCAACGCGATGGCCTACACGGGAACTCGTCCCGGACGACACGCAAGGGGTGCAGTTAGCGACCACTCAGGCTCTCGCGGCCTATTGGGCGACCGACTACGATTGGCGCAGGTGCGAGGCAAAGCTAAACGCGATACCACAATTCTTGACCGAAATCGACGGGCAAGACATTCATTTCATGCACGTGCGTTCCAAGCACGAAGACGCGCTGCCGTTGATCGTCACGCATGGTTGGCCCGGCTCGATCATCGAGCAGTTGAAAATCATCGAACCGCTCACCGATCCGACGGCGCACGGTGCGAGCGCATCGGACGCGTTCCATCTCGTGATTCCGTCGATGCCCGGCTACGGGTATTCGCCCGAGCCGACGACCCTCGGCTGGGACCCGGTGCGCGTAGCAAAAGCGTGGCTCGTGCTGATGGAGCGGCTCGGATATCCGCGGTTTGCGGCGCAAGGCGGCGACTGGGGCGCCGTCATAACTCAACTCCTCGCATTGCAAGCGCCGGCGCAAGTTGTGGGCATTCACAGCAATATGGCGGGCACCGCCCCGGCCGACGTCTTGGCGGCCGCCGCTTCGGGAAGCTCCGCGCCTGCCGGGCTGGCAGGCGACGAACTGCATGCGTTCGAGCAGCTCAAGGACTTTTACACAAAGCATCTCGGCTATGCGATCGAGATGGGAAATCGCCCGCAGACGCTCTATGGATTGACGGACTCCCCCATCGGTCTCGCGGCCTGGATTCTCGATCACGACAAGGACAGTTACGAAGTGATCGCGCCCGCTTTTCACGGGAACCCGGGTGGCCTCACGCGTGACGATGTTCTCGACAATATTACGATGTACTGGCTGACGAACACCGCGGTCTCCTCGGCCCGCCTCTATTGGGAAAATAAAGGGGGCTTCTTCGACGTCAAGGGCGTGCCCGTCCCGACCGGCGTCAGCGCGTTTGCGCGCGAGATCTATACGGCGCCGCGTCGCTGGGCGGAAAAGGCGTACCCGAAGCTCGTCTATTACAAGAAGCACGATGTGGGTTGTCACTTTGCCGCCTGGGAACAGCCGCAGCTCTTCTGCGAAGACGTTCGCGCCACGTTCCGATCGTTGCGGGACAACGGCACCTAGCGCCCTCGTTCGCTTCGGGGCGATTTCAGCGAAGCGCGCGGAGAAAAGGGATCGGTTTCAGCCGATCCCTTTTTCATGGCACGCCACGATCACGATGACGAGTACACCCGGCGGCCCGCGAAATACGTCGCCAAAATGATCGTCTCGTCGATCGCGGCGGGCGTCGCCGACATCCAGTCGCGATCGATCACCACGAAGTCGGCGTATTTCCCGGGCGCGATCGAGCCCGCGTAGTGCTCCTGAAAGTTCGCGCGTGCGGCCCAGCTCGTCATCGAGGCGAGCGCCTCGCGCCGCGTCATCGCGTGGCCTTCGGGGGCGATGGAAGCGCGGAACGTACGAGGCGTGCTGCACGGCTCGACGGGAGCGTCGGTGCCGTTGGCGAGGGGCGCGCCCGCGTCGAGCAGCGCGCGCCACGCGTACGCGCCGCGCAGCCGCTCGGGCCCCAGACGCGCTTGCGCCCACGCCATGTCGCTGAGCCTGTGCGACGCCTGCACCGACGCGATAACGCCGAGCGCCGCGAATCGCGGCAAGTCGGCCGGGGCGATCACCTGCGCGTGCTCGACGCGCAGCCGCGGGTCGCCGCCGCCCGCCCGTCGCAGCGCCGTCTCGAACGCATCGAGCACCGTTCGGTTCGCGCGATCGCCGATCGCGTGACAGCACAGCTGCCAGCCGTCGCGCAGCGCCGTCTCCGTCATGCTCGCGATCCGGTCTTCCGTGGTCAGGATCAAGCCGCGGTTGCCCGGATCGTCGCAGTACGGCTCGAGCAGCGCAGCGCCGCGCGAGCCGAGCGCGCCGTCGGCGTACATCTTGATCGCACGCACCGAGAGCCGCCCGCCGAGCGCCCCGTCAACGATGCCTTCGCGCATGCGCCGCCGCACGAGCTCCGGCTCGTCGTCGAGCATCGCGTGGTTGCGAATCGTGTATTCGCCGTTTGCGATCAGCTCGGCGTGCGCCGCGAGCGCCGCGTCGTCGCACCCGGGCTCCGCGACGGCCGTGATTCCCCAGCGGTTGCATTCCGCGATGGCGGCGCGCGTGGCGCGGACGAGCCGCCGGTGCGCCGGCGGCGGGATCGCGTCGTAGATCAGCCGCATCGCGGCGTCCACGAAGACGCCCGTCGCGCCTCCCGACGCGTCGCGCAGCACGCGGCCGCCCGGCGGATCCGGCGTCGCGCCGTTCACGTTCGCAACGGCCATCGCGCGCGCGTTGGCAAGCACGGCGTGGCCGTCGACTCGAGTGAGCGCGACCGGGCGATCCGTCACCGCGGCGCTGAGCGCGCCGTGCGCCGGAAACGTGGGGTCGTCCCACAGATTCTGATCCCAGCCGCGCCCGACGATCCACTCATCGTGCGACGCGCCCGCAAACGCGACCACGCGCTGCACGGCCTCTTCGAACGATCGCGCACCGGTCAGATCCGCGCGCCCGAGCTGCAGGCCCAAGTTCGTGAGGTGCAGGTGCGCGTCAACGATGCCGGGCAGGATCGTCGCGCCGCGCGCGTCGAGGATCTGCGTCGTCTCCCCGCGCAGCG
This sequence comes from Vulcanimicrobiota bacterium, assembly GCA_963824595.1. GTDB lineage: Bacteria > Vulcanimicrobiota > Vulcanimicrobiia > Vulcanimicrobiales > Vulcanimicrobiaceae > Cybelea. The sequence continues at coordinate 443,115 of CAWGPY010000002.1, read as the reverse complement.
CCATCGCGCCGGCGGCGCTGCCCACGTACGCGAAGCGCTCGCCCGTCACCGCGAACGCCTCCGGCGACGGCCGGTCGTCGTCGGCCGAATGGATGGTGGCGCCGATCGCGATGAGGTCGGCCCGAGCGTCGCGCATGTCCGCCCGATTCGCCGCGAAACCCGTGGATTTCCGTTAATGGTTGACCCGGAATTCGCGCGGTGCTAGGCTGGACGCATGAAGCCGTATGGTTTCTGCCGCTTCGCGCTGTTCGCGTGCGGAATCTGCGCGTCGCTCGCGGCGTGCGCGGCGCCGCTCGCCGACTCGCCCGCTCGCAGCGGCTCGTGGATCGAACCCGGCGCGAAGGCGGGCGCGCTCCTCTACGTCGCCGACCGAGTCGCCGGTAAAGTGTACGTGTATACGTATCCCGGCGCGCGGCGAACGGGCGAGCTGACGGGCTTCGGCCGGCTCGAGGGCCTGTGCGTCGACCGCTCGGCCGACGTGTGGGTCGTGGATAGCTTGGAGTCGACGATCGTCGAATACCGCCACGGCGGAACCATGCCGATCGCCACGCTCCACGATCCCGACGGCGACTACCCATGGACGTGCGCCGTGAATCCGCGCAACGGCGATCTCGCCGTGGCGGACATCATGCAGAACGGCAGCGGCGCGGGCGGCGTTGCGGTGTTCGAAGGCGCGCAGGGCACGCCGGCGATCTACTCCGATCGAAACGTCTCCGAGATGATCTCCATCAGCTACGACGACCGCGGCGACATCTTCGTCGCCGGGATCCCCTACTCGCGTCCGAAGTTTGCGTTCGCCGAGCTGAAGCGCGGCAGGAAGAAGTTCGCCGGCATCGCGCTGATCGGGGCACCGATCAAGCGGCCCGGCGGCCTGCAGTACGCCGGCGGCAAGATGGCCGTGGGCGACGATCAGGGGCGCTCCGTCGTCTATCAGGTGTCGGGGAACACGATCACCGGGATCACGTCGCTGCGCGGCGCCTGCCACGTGGACGCGTTTTACATCGAGGGTCCGATCCTGATCGCGCCGAGCATTTGCAAGAACTCGACGCCGCGCGTGCTCTTCTACGACTACCCGGCCGGAGGAAGCCCGCACACCGCCATCACCGGCTTCGGCGATCCCGTCGGCGTCGCCGTGAGCCCGTAACCGCACCGTGTATCTGCCGCCGGCCTTCGAGGTTGCCGACCGCGCGTGGGCGCTCGAGCTCGTCAAACGGCACCCCTTCGGCCTGCTGATCACATGCGACGCCGAGTATCCGCGCGCGTCGCACCTTCCGCTGATCTGCGAACGGCGCGACGGCGAGTTGTGGGCGATCGGCCACGTCGCGCGCGCGAACCCGCAGGCGCGCGCGATCGCGGCGCAGGCGAACGCCACTCTCGTCTTCGAGGGCTCGCACGCCTACGTGTCGGCATCGTGGTACGAGGAGCCGTATGCGACCGTGCCGACGTGGAACTATGCGGCAGTGCACATTCTCGGACGCTTGCACGAGTGCGACGCGTGGCGCGCGGTGCGAGCGTTGAGCCGCGCCGTCGAAGGCGACGCGCCCGGTGCGTGGGATCCCGACCGCCTCGACCCCGCCTATCGCGCATCGCAGCTGCGCGGTATCGTTGCGTTCGAGCTGCGCGCGACGGCCGTCTATGCCAAGGCGAAACTGAGTCAGAACCGCACCGGCGCCGATCGCGAGCGCGTGATAGCGAGGCTCTCCGCATCGCCGGATCAGACCGACCGCGAGTGCGCGGAGGCGATGCTCAGAGCATATAGGTCTTCGGCGGATCGGCCATCGTCAGAATCGGGCGGTCGATCTTGAACGCCCCGACGTCCGACGGCGTCGCGCCGGTCAGCGCGAGATCCGCCAAGATGCGCCCGATGACCGCGGCGAACTTAAAGCCGTGGCCGCCGCCGACGGCCACGCACACGTTCGGATGCTCCGGCAGCGCGTCAACGATGAAGTCTCGATCCGGCGTCAGCGCGTAGAGACACGTCTTCAGTCGCGTCACCGGGCCGAACGCGCCGGGCAGATAGCGTTCGACGAAGGCCGAGACGCGCGCCGTGATGTCGGGATCCTCCTCGAAGCCGCGCGTGTCGGGATCCACGGGCTTGCCGCCGGCGTCTTGCGTGATCTTCACCGAGCCCTCCTCGCCGAACACCGGGAAGCCGTAGAACGACGGATCGTCCATCCAGATCCAGATCGGAAACGCGCCCAACGCGAAGCTGTCGAGGTCGCGGGCGCGGAAGTACATCGCCTGCTCCTTCGTCACCTCGAAGGGAATGCGAGCGCCGAAATGCGCGAGCGCCTGCGGCGTCCACGCGGCCGCGGCGACGACCAGCTTCGCGGCGCGATAGGTCCGGCCGCCGGCTTCGATCGTAATCTCGCCGCCGGCGTCGCGCAGCGCCGTGACCGGTGCGTTGCCGTGCAGCGTGGCGCCGAACGCCTGCGCCGCGGCTCGCAGCGCGGCGGTCGCGCGCTCCGCGGCGACGATGCCGCTGTCGGCTTGAAACAGGCCGTGCACGCTGTCGTCCACGCGCCACGCGGGCCAGCGCCGGCGAATCTCGGCCGCGTCGAGCTCTTCGAACGGCACGCCGCACGCGCGCATCGAGTCGGCGTAGCTCGAAAGCGGGATCGCGCCGTCGCGCGGTCCGATGTCGAGGCCGCCCGTCTTGAAGACCACTCGCTCGCCGGCATCCTGCTCCAGCGACTCCCAGGCCGCATACGCCTCCGTTGCCAGCCGTACGTACGCGGGCGTGAAGTACGACTTGCGGATGATGCGCGACCAATCGTGCGAGCTGCCGCGCGCGTGCCCGAGGTCGAACTGCTCCAGGCCGATCACCCGCGCGCCGCGTTTCGCCAGCCAATAGGCGGCGCCGCTTCCCAGCGCGCCGAGGCCCAGCACGGCGACGTCGTAGTCGTGCGTCACGACGCGCTCGTCGAGAGCCCGCGCGAGGCCAGATACCGCCGGATGTCGAGACTCGCGTCCTCCATCGGCGCGTAGTAGCCGTGGGTGAACGCGCTCGAGCGCATGCCGGCCTGCACGCTCTCGCAGATGCTCCAGTCTTGGCGGTTGACGACGTCCCAAAACGCGATCGCGTCGCCGGGATCGAAGTGCGCCGTCGCGATCTCGTCGGGATGAAAGAGGAAGTCGCAGTACACCGCGGTGGCCGATGGCCCGCGCGGCAAAATCGAGAAGGCCGCTACGTGATCGGCCGCCAGGCTCAGCATCATATTCGGATAGATCAGCTCGCCCTTGTGCCGCACCTTCTCGTCGTCGCTCAGGCCGGCGAACGGCGCGCGGTTACTCGTGCCGCTCGCGGTGAACGTCCACGCCCCGTCGCGATGCGGGATGCCGCGATCCCAATCGAGCCCGCTGCCGCCCTCGCGTTTGAACGCGGGAACGACGGCGCAGAGCTCGGGGTGGACGCCCGCGCAGTGATAGCACTCGTTGTAGTTCTCGAGCAGCACCTTCCAGTTCGCTTCGACCTCGTAATGCAGCGAGCCGGCGACCTTGAGTTCCGCAAGGGGATACCGCGCGAGACGCTGCGGTATCTGCCCGAGCTGCGACGCGAGCGACGCCCCGCTGGGATCGCTCGGCGACACGACGCGCAGGAAGACGAAGCCGGCCCACACGTCCACGTCAACGCGGTGCAGCCGGCGCGACTCGGGCGGTACGTCGTCGGCCGCGACGAACGGCGACGCGATCAGCCGTCCGTCCAGCGCGTACGCCCATGCGTGATAGGGGCAGCGAATGGCGCCCCGCACGATTCCGTCGCCGCAGAGCAGCCGGCTGCCGCGATGGCGGCAGAAGTTGAGGTGGGCGTGCAGGCCGTCGGCGGCGCGAACCACGATCGCGCTCTCGCCGGCCACGTCAACCACGCGATACGCGCCCACGCCGTCGAGCCCGTCGGTGCGCCCGGCGTAGAACCACTGGTTCCAGAAGATCGCCCGCTGCTCGCGGGCATAGAACTCCGCGCCCCAATAGGCTTCGCGCGGAAGTGACGGCTCGAGGGCTGAAATTTTCCGAAGGTTTCACCGCTAGATTTACCAAAAGGCCAAACGAACTGATGGTTTGAGGCGGATTCCGTCAAACGATATAGAACCCTTTTGCCTCGCTTCGCTCGCTGGAGACTCGCTATGGAGACCTTCGTCAAGCCGAACGTCGGAGCCGGCGCGAAAACGCTGGCCGCGTCGTGGTACGTTTCGCCGGAGATCTTTGCGCAAGAGCAAGAGCGGATCTTCGCCCGTGAGTGGTTGTGCGCCGGCCGCGAGGAGTCCATTCCGAAGACGGGCGACTTCTTCACCGTAGATTGTGCCGGCGAGAGCCTCATCGTCACGCGCGACGCCGCCGGAACCGTGCACGCGTTCTTCAACGTCTGCCGCCACCGCGGTACGCGCGTATGCAGCGCACCGTCCGGCCGCTTCGCGGGCTCGATTCAATGTCCGTATCACGCGTGGACCTACGGCCTCGACGGCACGCTGAAGGTCGCCCGCAACATGACGGAGGTGCCGGGGTTCGACCGCGGCGACTATCCGCTGAAAGAGGCCCGCGTCGGGCTGTGGGAGGGCTTCATCTTCGTCAACCTGAGCCCCGGTGACGCGATTCCGTTCGACGAGGCGTTCGCGCCGCTCATCGGCCGCTTCAGCCGCTGGAACGTCGGCGGCCTGCAGACGGCGCGCCGCGTCAGCTACGAGCTCGCATGCAATTGGAAGCTCGTCTTCATGAACTACTCGGAGTGCTATCACTGCCCGCTGGTCCATCCGCAGCTCGACAAGCTCTCGCCGTCGGACAGTGGCCGCAACGACCTCTCCGATGGACCGTTCTTGGGCGGCTTCTCCGAACTGCGCGAACGCGGCACCAGTCTCACGATGACGGGCCACAGCTCGCGGCCGCCGATCGGAACCGTTGACGGCGTCGAACTGGATCGCGTCTACTACTACACGATCTTTCCGTCGCTGCTGCTCAGCCTGCATCCCGATTACGTCATGGCGCACTACGCCCGGCCGATCGATCCGGGGCACACCGAGGTGATCTGCGCGTGGCTGTTCGATCCGAAGACGATCGAGCAGCCGGGCTTCGATCCGAGCGACGTCGTCGATTTCTGGGATCTCACGAACCGCCAGGACTGGCGCGTGAACGAGCTGACGCAGCTCGGCATCGCGTCGCGCGCCTACTCGCCCGGCCCCTATTCCAACGCCGAGGGACTGCTGGGCGCGTTCGACCGTCATTACCTGCGCGTGATGAGCGCCGAGGGGCCCTAAATCACGCTAAGCCTGCTCTTCGCCGCCGGCATGGCGCTGCCGTCGCTGCAAGCGCTCGCGTGGCGGAACGTCGGGCCCGCCGTCGCGGGCGGCCGGACCGCGGGCGTCGCCGGCACCGACGCCGACCCCTACCTTTATTACTTCGGCGGCGCGGACGGCGGCGTGTGGAAGACGGTCAACGGCGGCCTCACGTGGCAGAGCGTCTGGCCGCAGAGCGCGCCCGGTGCGGTCGGCGCGCTCGCGATCGACCCGAACGACCGCAACGTGGTGTGGGCGGGAACGGGCGAGCCCAACCTGCGCAACGACATCTCCTACGGCGACGGCGTCTGGCTGACGCGCGACGGAGGCGCGCACTGGCGCAACGTGGGGCTGCGCGCGACGTGGGCCATCGCGCAGATCGTGGTGGATCCCAAGGACTCGCGCCGCGTCTGGGTGGCGGCCGTCGGCAATCCGTATCGCGACAGCTCCGCCCGCGGCGTCTATCGCACGACCGACGGCGGACGCAGCTGGCAGAAGACGCTCTACCTCGGGCCGTCGAGCGGCGCGTCCGACGTCGCGATCGATCCGCGCGATCCGAACGTCGTCTTCGCGGGGATCTGGCAGTTCCGGCGCGTGCCGTGGAGCTTCACCAGCGGCGGCCCGCTCGACGGCATCTTCAAATCGACCGACGGCGGCGCGACGTGGCGTCGTCTCCGGGGCAGCGGGCTGCCGGCGGGATACACGGGCCGCATCGGGCTGGCCGTCGCGGGGCGTCGCGTGTACGCGCTGATCCAGTCGAAGGACGGCGTCCTGTGGCGGTCCGACGACGGCGGCGCGAGATGGCGCCTGATGACGCGCGACACGCTGGTGAATCAGCGGCCCTTCTACATGAGCCGGCTCGCGGTGGATCCGTCGAACGCGAACCACGTCTTCTTCTCCTCCGAGGATCTCATCGAGACGCGCGACGGCGGCCGGACCTATCGCGACGTCGAGGGCGCCGTGCATCAGGATCATCACGGCCTGTGGATCTCGCGCGACGGCCGGCGCATCATCGAAGCGGACGACGGCGGCGCGCCCATCTCGATCGACGGCGGCAGGACGTGGGACTGGCGCTTCAACGTCGTGCTGGCGCAGGTCTACCGCATCGGATACGACTTCGAGAATCCGTATCACGTGTGCGGCGGCATTCAAGACAACGACTCCTACTGCGGCCCGTCCGACTCGCTGAGCCGGCTGGGCATCACGAACTCCGACTGGCGCGCCGTAGGCAACGACGGCGACGGTTCGTGGGTGTGGCCGCAGCCGAACGACGCATCGCAGATTTGGAACGTCGGCGTGAGCCAGCTCAACGGGCAGCTCGGCATCTTCGACCTGCGGTCGCGCCAGAACTACGACGTCTCGCCCGACGTGACCGACACGAACGGCCGCGGGCTCGCGGGGTTGCCGTATCGTTCGAACTGGGAGGCGCCGATCGCGTTCTCCGGCGACGGCGCAACCGCGTACTACGGCGCGAACGTGCTCTTCGCGACGCGCGATCGCGGCCGCACGTGGACGCCCGTCAGCCCCGACCTCACGCGCAACGATCCCCAGAAGCAGCGCGTGGCCGGAGGCCCGATCAACACCGACGTCTCCGGCGCCGAGTTCTACGACACGATCTTCGACATCGCGCCGTCGCACGTGGATCCGAAAAGGATCTGGGTCGGAACCGACGACGGATTGGTGCAGCTCACCACCGATGCGTCGCCGAGCTCGGCGCAGGCTTGGCATTGGACCAACGTGACGCCGCCCGGCATCGAGCCGTGGGGACGCGTGGACACGGTCGAGGCGTCGAGCGCCGACGCGCGGCGCGCCTACGTCGCGATCGACCGCCACGTGATGGGCGACCCGCGGCCCTACCTCCTCGTCACCGACGACTCCGGTGCGACGTGGCGCAGCATCGTCGCCGGCCTTCCCCGCGACCAGTACGTGCACGTGGTGCGCGAGGATCCGCGCAACGCGAACGTCCTCTACGCCGGTCTGGAGCAGGGCGTCTGGTTCTCGCTCGACCGCGGCCAGCACTGGCGGAGCCTGCGCCTGAACATGCCGCCGACTGCGGTGCACGACATGCGCATCCAGCCCGACCGTCACGACCTCGTCGTCGCAACGCACGGCCGGGGATTTTGGATCCTCGACGACGTCAACGCGCTGAGCGGCCTCACGCAAACCGTCGCGGCCGCGGCCCCGGCGATCTTTCCGCCGCCGGTCGCCTACACGTGGTACCGATGGTGGACCGATTACTACGGCACGCATCCCGACGAGTGCTGCCTCACGTCGGGCGCGTTCTCGGCCGACAACCCACCCGACGGCGCGTCGCTCACCTACTACTTGCCGCGCGCGGTGCCGAGCTCGATCGAGATCCACGATGCCGCCGGCCGGCGCATCCGCTGCTTCGGCGCGCCGGGCGACGCCGGCGTGCAGCGAACGGCGTGGGACCTGACCGAGAGTCCGCCCGCCGAGTGGCGGCGCGCGCGGGAGTGGAATCGCGGCAGCGACGGGCCCGAGGTCGTGCCGGGGCGCTACACGGTCGTGCTGCGCGCGTCGGGCGCGGCCATCTCCGCCCCGCTCGACGTGCGGCCCGATCCGCGCGCGTCGTGGACGCAGGCGCAATACGTCGAACGGTACGAATTCGTCAAGGCGCTCGACGACGAGCTTTCGGCGATAGACGCCGCGCTCAACCGCCTCGATTCGCTGCCGTATCGGGATGCGAAGCTCTACGCCGCGTTCACGTCGGGCGTCGTGAACTCCGAAGACGATCTGTTGCGGCCCGACCGCCTGCGCGAGCGGCTGACGATTCTGCAGGGCGTCATCGCGCTCTCGCAAGGCCCGCCGCTGCCGCCCCACCGGCGTGAGGCCGCCGCCATTGCCGCCCAGTACGATGCTGCGATGTCCGCGTACCGCGCCTTCCTCGCCGCCCATCATCTGGCGCCCGATCCACCACGAGGGGAATGCACATGACCATTCGACGACGGCGCCGCGCGCCGCACGCCATCACCCTGGCGCTCGCGATCCTCATCGGCCTCGTCACCGGAACGCTCGCGCGCGCCGGCACGACCGGCGGCATCAGCGGCGTCGTGACCGAGGCCGGAACCACGGCGCCGATCGCCGGCGTCCGCGTGACGGTGACCAGCCCGTCGCAGACGTCGAGCGCGACCACCGATTCCCGCGGCCACTTCGCGTTCGTCTCGCTCGCGCCCGACGAGTATACGATCTCGCTGGAGCGCAGCGGCTACTCGCCGGTCTCGTACGCGGGCATCGCGGTCTTCGCCGACGCGCAGCAGACGCTGACCTTCGCGATGCATCCCGCGCTCAAGACCATCGCCAACGTCACGTCGCGCAGCTCGTCGAGCCTCGTGCGCTCGGGAACCACGGCGGATCTCTACTCGATCAACTCCGCGCAGGCGGAGCGCACGGCGGTGCTCGGCGGCGGCGGCGCGCTCAACAGCGCGTACTCGGCCATCGCGTCGGTCCCGGGCGCCTACGTCCCGGCCAATCAAAACGGCTACCTGCAGGCCGTGCACGTTCGCGGCGGCGACGCCTCGGAGGTCGGCTTCGAGTTCGACGGCATTCCGGTGAACCGCGCGTTCGACAACTATCCGTCGAGCTCGCTCTCGTCGCTCGGCCAGCTCGAGCTGCAGGTCTACACCGGGGCGACGCCCGCGAACGCCGAAGCGCAGGGCCTCGCCGGCTTCATCAATCAGGTGATCAAGACGGGAACGTTTCCCGGCTACGCGAGCGTGAACGCGGGCTTCGGCACGCCCATCTTCTATCACAACCTCAACGTCGAGGCCGGCGGCGCGACGCCGGACCGGCTCTTCTCGTATTACGTCGGCATCGGCGGCTACAACCAGGATTACCGCTACGTGGATCAGTTTGCGGGCGCCGCCTACACGAGCGAGTTCGGCCAGCAGCTGGGCTCGTGCCCGGCGCCGTCCGGCCTGCCCGGAACCGTGCTGCCGTCGTGCTACACCAACGGTAAGCCGAACGTCGGCCCCAACGGCACGCCCGGTTGGATTCTGGGGCCGATCGGATTCGGATCGATCAACGCGGCCAACGTCGCCACGCGAACGTCGCTGGTGAACCTGCACGTCGGCATCCCGCACAAGAACGACGGCCTGCGCGACGACGTGCAGTTGCTCTACGACAACGACGAGATCTTCACGACGTTCCTAAGCTCGGTCAACGACGAAGGCTACGACAACTGGATCAATACGGTCGGGGCCTACCCGCCCTACTACCTCGACACGCATCAGTACCGGGGGCCGATCGGCACGTTCTTGCCCGCGAACTACCGGTCGCTCGTGACGCCCTATTTCTACCCCTCGTCGCCCGCGCATCCGTTCCAGGGGCCGATTCCCGACCCCAACAACCAGCGCGACCGCGGCTACAACGGCCAGGCGATCTTCAAGCTGCAGTACCAGAAGAATTTCAACTCGAACGCGTTCCTTCGCGCCTACGTCTACTCGTACTACTCGGACTGGATCGAGAACGGCCCGATGATGTCGCTGCAGCCGTACGCCTACTACGACTCCGGCGACTACGAGATCAACAACCACACGCGCGGCGTGAGCCTCTCGTTCACCGACCAGCTCAACCCGCAGAACCTGGTCCAGGTCGAGGGCAGCTACACCACCTCGAGCGGCGCGCGCATCTACAACGAGCAGATGTTCGCGTACGGCCACGCCTACGGCAACGCGTTCGCGGTGCTGGTGAACAGGAACGACCCGCTGAGCGGCACCTGCTACCACATCGCGGGCAACGGCTCGCACACCGTGCCCACCACCTGCTCCGACGGGCAGGCCAGCGGCGTGACCTACGGGCAGCTGCCCACGTTCTTAAAGCTCAGCAACCCGCTCGAGAACTCGGGCATCGGCGGCTTGAGCTGCGGCGGCGGCCCGTGCGCCTACTACGTGGTCGAGAACGGCGCGTACGGCCTGAACAACACCGTGACGCCGTACTTCTCCGGCTACTCGCTCACCGATCAGTGGCGCCCCAGCGACAAGCTCTTTTTCAACTTCGGCCTGCGCGTGGACAACTACAGCTACGTCGGGGCCAACACGGTCACGGGCGCCGCTCGCGACTTCTGGTTCAACGCGTTCAACCAGGACACGTGCTTCGACAAGCAGACGCTGACGCTGGTGGACCGCAGCTCGCTGGTGGGCAAGGGGCGGTGGAGCACCAACTCGCAGCAGCCGTGCTCGAGCTTCGGCAAGCAATACGTCAACGCGAACCTGCAGAACACGCCCGGCGCCTTCGACTACAACATCCCGCAGCCGCGGTTCGGCATGACCTACACGATGAACCCCAACACCGTGCTGCGCGCGAGCTACGGCCGCTACAACGAGCAGCCCAGCGCGGCCTACGAGCAGTACAACTCGCTCGAGCAGAACTTGCCCGATACTCTGGCGCAGTTCTACTCGTTGGGATTCACGTCGCCGGGACACGCGGTGGCCCCGTCGGTGTCGTACAACAGCGACCTCTCGCTCGAGCACCACTTCCCGGGCACCGACATGTCGTTCAAGTTCTCGCCGTTCTTGCGCCAGACGCAGGATCAGGTGGAGAACTTCTACATCAACTACACCGCCGGCATCACCTCGGGCCTCAACGCCGGCTATCAGACGTCGTCCGGCTTCGAGTTCCAGTTCGACAAGGGCGATTTCAGCCGCAACGGCTTCGCCGCGCAGCTGTCGTTCGCGTACACGTACGCGACCGTGAAGTACAGCCTGTTGCCGAACGGCACGAACGTGCTCTCGCCGATCAACGCCGGCATCTCGCAGTACAACGCCTATACGAAGGCGTGCCAGCCCGGCGGCTCGGCCTACGGCAAGAAGCAGTTCGGCCAGCCGATGTGCGGCGCCACGACCTACGGCGGGCTGCCGGCGGCGGCGTGCTATCGCCCCGACGGCATTCCCGACTCCACGTGCAAGCCTAACGACGTCGCGAACCCGTACTGGCTCTCGCCGGCGTTCTCGCTGTTCGATCCGTCGGCGTCCTATCTGCCGTTCTCGATCTTTCCCGGACCGATCGGCTCGGGCGTCAACGCGTTCAACTTCCCCTACGTCGCGACGCTGCTGCTGAACTACCGGCACAACCGCCTGACGGTCACGCCGTCGTTTCAGTTCGTGGCGGGCAACCGCTACGGCGCTCCGCTGACGACGCCCGGTATCGACCCGGCCGCCGGCTGCGGCAAGCCGCTGCCGGGAACGACGGTGGGCGACCCGCGCTATCCTTACGGTGCCGCCGGCGGCGGACCGTTCAACGCCAACCACCAGGCGTGCGCGGCCGCGCTGTCGATCCCCGATCCCTACACGGGTCAGTTCGACGCGATCGGCGCGTTCCGCGAGCCGGCGCAGCTGCTCGGCCACCTGCAGGTCGGCTATCAGCTCAGCCCGCGCATCACCGCGACGGTGACGCTGGCGAACCTGCTGCAGACGTGCTTCGGCGGCCAGCACACCGCGTTCACGTACTACTGGAGCAACTCGACGTGCTCGTACACGAATCTCATCGGCGGCCCGTCGTCGCCGCCGGTCGGCAACGCCTACAACCCCGGCGCGAACGTGCAGACGTTCCTGCGCTATCCCTACGAGCCGTACTTCGGAACCTACAACGACCAGACCAGCTCGCTCATGCAGCCCTTCAACGCCTACTTCAGCCTCAAGGTGAGTATCTAACGTGAACTACGACGCCATCGTCATCGGCGGCGGCCACAACGGCCTCGTGACCGCCTGCTATCTGGCGCGCGCGAAATGGCGCGTGCTCGTGCTGGAGCGGCGCTACGTCGTCGGCGGCGCGTGCGTCACCGAGGAGACGTTTCCGGGCTTCAAGGTGTCGACCGCGGCCTACGTCAACAGCCTCTTCCGCCCGGAGATCATCCGCGATCTGCGCCTGACCGATTACGGCTTCGAGGCGATCGAACGTAACCCGGCCTCGTTCTCGCCGTTCCTGGACGGGCGCTATCTGATGCTGGGAACGGGCTCGGCGCGCGACGTTGACGAGATCGCGAAATTCAGCCGGCGCGACGCCGAGAGCTATCCGCTCTACGAGGCGATGCTCGAGCGCGTTGCCTCGGTCGTCGAACCGACGCTCACGCAGATTCCGCCGAACCTCGTCCATCCGAGCCTGGGCCAAATGCTGGAGGCCGGCAAGATGGGCCGCGCGCTGCAGCGGCTTGGGCCCGCGATGGGCGAGGCCGTCGAGGTGCTCACCGGCGCGGCACGCCCGATCTTGGATCGCTGGTTCGAGTCGGAAGAGCTGAAAGGCACGATCGCGACGGACGCGATCATCGGCGCGTTCATGGCGCCCTCGATGCCGGGAACCGCCTACGTGCTGTTCCATCACGTCATGGGCGAGACCAACGGCAAGCGCGGCGTGTGGAGCTACGTGCGCGGCGGCATGGGAGGGCTCACGCAGGCGCTCGCGGCGGCGGCGAAAGACCTGGGCGTGGAGATCCGCACCGAGGCCGAGGTGGCGCGCATACTCACGCGCGGCAACCGCGTGACGGGCGTTGCCCTGACCACCGGAGAGGAGTTCACCGCGAAGCGCGTCGCCAGCGGCGTGGACTGTCATCTGACGTTCGAGAAACTGCTCGATCCCGCGGCGCTGCCGCCCGACTTCCGCGACGCCATCGCCCGCATTTCGTACAGCAGCGCCTCGTGCAAGATCAACGTCGCGCTCGAGCGGCTGCCGAGCTTCACGGCGCTGCCGGGCCACGAACCGGGTCCGCAGCACTTCGGCACCGTGCACCTCTGCCCGGATCAGGATTTTATCGAGCGCGCGTACGACGACGCGAAGTTCGGCAGCTTCTCGCGCGAGCCGGTGGTGGAGTGCACGATGCCGTCGTCGCTCGACTCGACCGTCGCGCCGCCCGGCAAACACCTGATGTCCATGTTCACGCAGTACGCGCCCTACCGGTTGAAGGACGGGCCGTGGACCGACGCGCTGCGCAACGAATACGCCGACCGGTGCTTCGACGTCGTCGAACGCTACGCGCCGGGTTTCAAGGACTCGGTGATCGACCGCCAGATCCTCACGCCGGTGGATCTCGAGACGACGTTCGGGCTCACCGGCGGCAGCATCTTCCAGGGCGCGATGCCGCTGCACCAGCTCTTCGCCTTCCGTCCGGTTCCCGGCTTTGCGAGCTACAGCACGCCGATTCGCGGGCTGTTCCTGTGCGGCGCGGCCGCGCATCCCGGCGGCGGCGTGATGGGCGCCTCCGGCTGGAACGCGGCGCGCGTGATGCTGCGCGGAGGCTGAGGCGGACTCAGTTCGGGTCGAACTCTACCTGAAACAGATACGTGCCCCCGGCGGGGCGGCAATACGATAGCGTCGGAACGCACGACGACCTCTTTGCGGTCCGTATTGCCTCCGCGTCCGCGGCCGGATAGCCGGAACTCGCGAAGACCCACGCATCGGCGAGTTTACCGGCCGGATCGACGGCGACGTAAACGACCGAAACGAGATTGCTCGTCACGATCCCCTTGAGCATCGGCGGGTATACGGCGTCGGCGGCTTTGGAAACGGTTGCGTGGACGAATTTGTGGCGACGTTCGGAGCGAAATCCGGAGGGTTGCACAGCACGGTGCCGTGAGCGTCCCATCCGAACGCGGCATCCCCGTCCGTCTTCGCCGTTACGACCCACGCCCGCCGAACCGCGACGCTTTCCGGAAAGGCAACGCCGGACCGTTCGCAGGCCGAGGCCGTCAAGGCGATAGTACCGCACGTTCGAGGAGACGCCGCGCTGCGCCGATAAGCCGACGAGCCGTGCCGGGCAGACCTCCGTCGCCGCGCGCGACGGCGCGGCGCACGCAAAAAAGAGAGCGGCCGCAGAAATGCCTGCGTACGTCAAGATTGCCGGCCTCAGCAACGCTAACGCGCCTCCTTTCGGTTCGCGCCGGACGTATTCAGGATGGTGGGACTCGAGGCCTATCGAAACGCCGTAACGCGAGCGATATGCATCACTATCAGGGCGAGTTCCAGCTTTCACCGTTCTTCGATCTCGGCGCGACGTTCGTGTGGGCCGTCACGGGAGCGGGCCTCGGCGTGCGCTGCGGCTACGACTACACGGGCATCTTCGTCATGGCGCTCGTGTCGGCCGTGGGCGGCGGGTTGCTGCGCGACGGCATCTTCCTGCAGCACGTGCCGGTGGTGCTGCAGGACCCGCGCTATCTCGTCGTCGTGCTCTGCGGCGCGATCGTGGGAACGGTCGGCAGCGTGCTGGCCGGCGGCCGCAAACCGGCAGCCGCCTATCAGGGGCTTCTCGACGTCGTCGACGCGCTGGGCCTTGGCGCGTACGCCTGCGTCGGCGCCCAGATGACGCTGCAGATGGGCCTCTCGATCCCGGCCGCCATCCTGGTCGGCGTCGTCAACGGCGTGGGCGGCGGACTGCTGCGCGACGTCTTGGTGAACCGCATCTGGATGCTGCCCGGACAGATCTTAGCGCTCGCCGCGCTCGCGGGCGTCGCGCTGTTCGTCGTGCTGGTCGAGAAGACGACCGTTTCGTCCGGCGTGGCGGCGTGGGCCGCCATCGGCCTGACGTTCCTCATCCGGATGCTCGCCATCCGCTTCGATTGGAGAACCCGGCCCCTCGTCTCAACCAACGATCTGGAGTAAGCATGTTGCAACACCTCGCGCAGATCAACCCCGTGCTCGCCGTGGGCGTCGTGCTCAGCACGGCCGCGACCGATGCCGTCTACGTCTTCTTCACGGCCGCGGTCTCGGGGCGCCGGCGCATCTCCGCGGCGACGTGGAGCAGCGCGTGGTACCTGCTCTCGTCGTTCGCGGTGATCACCTACACGCGGGATTGGACTTACGTCTTGTTCGCCGCGGCGGGATCGTGGATCGGTGCCTACGTCTCGATGTCGTTCCTGCACCGGCCGCCGCGCGGCACGCCGGCACCGGTTGCGCCGCCGATGGAGGGTTAACGGTGGAACACCGCACCGGGCGCTTCTTTATCGATTTCGTCGTCGCGGCGGCGGCGATCCTCATCTCGGTCGCGTCGCTCTGGGTCGCCGTCCAGCAAGGGCGAATTCAACAGCGGCTCTTGTCGGCCAGCGTCTGGCCCTTCCTGCAGTACGGCACCTCCGACATTCCGTCGAACGTGCAGAAGATCGACTTCACGCTGCGCAACGCCGGCACGGGGCCGGCCCGCGTGCGCTGGGCCGCGCTCTACTACCGCAACCAGGCGTACGCGACGGCCGAGGCCGCGTTGGCGGCGTGCTGCGGCGCGACGGGGCGCGGGTCGACCGTTACGCAATATCTGCAACAGCGCGTGCTGACGGCCGGCGAGATCGTGACGATCGTCTATCTGCCCAAAAATCCGGCCGACGCGGCGGTGTGGGACCGCCTCGACGTGCAACGCAATGCGTTCTATCTGCGCGCGTGCTACTGCTCGGTGCTCGACGAATGCTGGCTGCTCGACTCGCGCTCCGACGACCCCAAGCCGGTGAAGCCGTGCCCGCCTGCCGATAAGCCGGCGTTCAGCGGCTGATGTCGCTCCGTACGAACGCGCTCTGGTTGGGCGCCGCGATCGTAATGCTGACCGCTTGCGGGCAACCGCAGCCGCCGGCCGACGTCGCGCACCAAAGCGGATCGTGGACGCTGCCGCTGGCGGCCGGTAAGGACCTGCTGTACGTCTCCGGACAAAGCCAAGGCGTCACGAAGATCTATTCATTCCCCGGCGTCAAGTTGGTGGGTTCCCTATCCAACGGCGGATACACGGGTGGCTTGTGCTCCGATCGAAATGGCAACGTTTTCATCACGACCCAAAGCGCGATTTATGAATATCCTCACGGCCTGGCCTCACCCGTTGCGACGCTCGCCGACCCTCAGGCGAGTGCCTACGGCTGTTCGGTGGACGGTGTAACCGGAAGTTTAGCCGTTATCTCCACTACGGGAGTGGCGATCTACCGGCCGGCCCCGCACGACGAGTGGCATCTTCCAAGGCTATTTGTCATCAAGGCAAACGTATTATATGGAGGCTACGATGGGAGCGGCAATCTCTTCGTCGACGGGAGGGTGACGCCGAGCACGCCGGTCTTCTTCGAGCTCCGCAAGGGTGGCTCGCGGTTTCAGGCGGTCACCTTGAACCATTCGGTGCCCGTTCCCGGAAACGTCGAATGGGATGGCTCGTATCTTGCCATCGGTGATAACGGGAATCGACTAATTCACCGCTTCTCGTTCAACGGGACGCACGGAACGCAGGTCGGCACCGTGACGCTTACCGGGCCTGCCGAAATCCACCAATTTTGGATTCAAGGCAACGTCTTCATCGGGCCGGCGTACAAGTACGACGCCTTTGTAGGGCTGTGGAGATATCCCTACGGCGGCGTCAAGACCAAATTCGTCTTTCAACTTCAAGCCTACGGTGCGACCGTAAGCGTCGCCCCGCACTAAGCGCTACGGTTCCGGAGAAGCCGGCTCCAGCGACCCATACGCGCCCTCATAGTACGAGTCGCGCAGCTTGCCGAGCTGCAAGTCTCGCGTAATCGGCTCGCCGTCCCCCCGATAGATCTTGATCCCCTTTACCAGCAGACGGTACGCGCTCAGCCGCGCGTTCTTCCAATCCGAAACCTTCCAGCGTTGCGGCGCCATCACCGGATAGTCGTACGGCGGCAGCGCCGCCCGTTTACCCTCGAACGGTTCGAGTTCCACGCGAAAGCCCTCGCGTTCCAGGATCGCCTTTTCGACCTGAGCTTTTGTGGCCACGGGTTCTATTGTGCCTTTCGTCGGTGGCGTGGCACGCGCGCAAGCCAGAAGTCGGTGCCGTTGAGCGTGATCCGGTCGCGGCGCCGGGTAATCTGCGGCGAGAACATGGCGCCGTCGTCCTGATAGTAGAGCAGCAGCCACGCAATGAGCAGGGCGCGGTCGTCAGGATTGAGATGTTTGATGGCAACCTTCACCGCGGTAACGTCGCGGGTCGGATCGTCCGGGCGCTCGAACTGCGGCGGCCTTGCCATAGGCTGATGAACCCCACCTGACTGTCACCGAGATTCACCGCGTGCGTGGCCGGGATCGGATCGGCCCCATGCCGCACTACGAGTACGGCTTACCAAGAAAAGACGACGAGCCCATCGCCGGTCGCGTTTTTCCATCCTTGCCATATCCGCGCATGTTTCGCGCGCGGCTCGACGTACGACGATCCGCCGCCACCGCCGCCGCCTGACGCTCCGCTGGAGCCGCCGCCACCGCCCTGGCCTCCGCCGCCACCGCCGCCACCGTAGTAACCGCCGCCCCCGCCGCCGCCCGCGCCGCCAAAGGTCGAGCCGGTCTCTCCAACACCGCCGTGGCCGCCGATTCCGCCGTCGCCGAGCGTTCCCGACTCGCCGCGTTGCCCGTGACCATAACCATGCTTGCCGCCCGCGCCGCCCGGGCCACCACCGTCCTGCGAACCGCCGGCTGCTCCCCCGCCGCCTCCGCCTGGTCCGACGCCGTCGCCGCTGCCTCCGGAGCCGCCGGTCATTCCTCCGCCGGGCCCGCCGAAGCCGCCGTCACTCCAGGCGCCCTGTCCGCCGCCGCCGCCGGCCACGAGGATGCGATCGTTAAGCGCGTCGCCGTCTTTTCGCACGTCCGATGCACCGCCGCCGCCGCGACCGCAGCAAGAAAAATCTCCCGGTTTGCCGCCGCCGTTATAGCCGCCGCGCTGCAACGGGCTGCTTATCGGAACGGTGCCTCCAACGAAAACGTAGAGTCGTTCGCCGGACACGACCGGGATGATCGCGTGCACGCGGCCGCCGCGCCCACTGAGGTTTCCGTCCGACCCTGCTCCGCCGCCGCCGGCGCCGCGCGCAACGACCGTAATCGTTCGAACGCCCGGAGGAACGACGAAGGATTGCTTCTTGCCCGTGTAGTGAAACGTCCGATGACTCTGCAGCGTGGCTTCGATGTCGGTAACGCTGCCAGGGGCTTCCGTCGTAGGCTGCCAGCCGCCGCACCCCGTCAACGTTGCGGCCGCCGCTGTGACTGCGAACGCCCACCTCATGCCGGCTTCACGCCACCGTGATCCGGATCGCGATCGTGCGCAGCGGCGTCGCCTCGAAGGCTCGCCGCTGGATCAGTTCGACGGTCGCACGTCCGGGCGCGAAGGCCGCGATCGTCGCGATTGCATCGGTGCTGCCGCTCGAGGGTTGCTTCTCGCCCGCATCGCCTGCAAGGCGAAGCGTCACGCGCGCGACGCTCTCGGGATCGACCGTTGCAAACCATTGGTAGCCCGCCGAACCGAGCCCAGGCAACCGTCGCTCGACGCTCTGGCCCACGTGCAGCGAGACGTCTTCCGGCGAATCCATAGAACGGGGGTTCTGGGCGATCTCTCGATTCACCCAGAACCCTTTCGTTCTCTCAGCCGACGTGTGCCAGCGGCGGTTCGGCTACGCCCGCACCGGTGCCGGGTCCGATGATGACGCCGGCGTGCCAGCCGGCTCCGTCGCGCCAGTAGTGCTGCAGTTGACCGTCGGTTCGCGCGACGACCACCTCCAGGTTGAAACCGTAGCTGCCTTCGAGCAAGCCCACGACCTCCGCGACGTCTTGCCCGAACGTCGCGCTGCACCGCCAGGCTTGGTCGCCGGTGTTTGCCCGCCACCAGTGCTGCACGGCGCCGCCGACGGCGACCACCAGCTCGTAGTTGCCTTGAACGGTCTCGTCGTTCTCGCCGAACGCGCCCTCGATCATGATCGGCGGCGAGCTGATGCCCGAGCCGAACGTCTCCGCCGCGCTCCACACGAACCCGTGCGCGTCGTCGCGATTGAAGCGCTGCATCTGCCCGTCGGTCCGCACGGCGACGACGTCCAGGCCGTTGTCCCGGCGCTGGACGAGCGTCGCACCCGAGTGTGCGATCCCCGAGCCGAATCGCGCGCTCTCCTGCCAGGTCCACGGCGGGCCGTCGATCCGCCACCAGTGAGCGAGCCGGCCGTCTTGCGTGCGGACGACGACCTCGAAGTTGCCCGGTGCGCCGTAGGTGCTCTGAATGAAGCCGACGGCGCCCGCCGCGTCGGGCGGCCCGAAGACGCCGCCGTCGTTCCATGCGCCGCCGGACTGGTCGAAGAACCAGTGGTGGAGGCGGCTCGACGTCGTCTGATAGATGAACTCGAAGTTGCGGTTGTACGTGGTGCCGGTATGCGCCGGCGTCGTCGCAACGTCGTTGGCGAAGGACTCGGCCTGATGCCAGGCGCCGTCGCCGCCGTTGTCGCGCCAATAATGGCGGACGCCGTCGCCGTCCTTCGCGATCAGCTCGAAGTTCATGTGCATCGCTCCGTCGCCGCTTTCGATCAGGCCGCCGTTGTGCTGGCGGCGCTTCGTCCACGGATCCGGATTGACGTTTGGGACTTGCACGCCGAACTTGGCGTTGTTGTCAATGTCGGCCTGGCCGTATCCGAACCAGCAATAGCCCGACATTCCCCATCCGGAACCCCACGAGTTGCGAACGAGCCACGCCTGCTTCACGTCGTCGTAACCGACGATCACGATGCAATGCCCGCCGGCAACGCCGGTGGCCGGATTGACCTCGTACACGCCCGAGCTGTAGCCGAAGAAGTCGTTGTACACGGTAAAGCACGCGGAGAGCGGTCCGACGTTATCGATCCACGCCTTTTGATCGGCGACGTTGTTCAACGTCACGTAATCGCCCAGCTTCACGGTCCGCCCGGAGCGATCCGGCGTCGGGTGATAAGGTTCGTTCGACGTTTCGTACGGCCAGCACGCCGGGTCCGCGACGCCGTTGTTCTTCATCCAATCGAGGGCGATCGTGGGCCAACCCGTGTCGCCGCACTGCCTTCCGAGACCGTCGTGCACGTCGCCCTCCGAACGGAGGCTCCAAACGGCGTGCTCGATGCGCGTCATCGCCTCGACCAGGCCGACCGCGCTGAAGACCCAGCACGACTCGCACGGCCCTTGGTCCTTGATCTTCGCGATCCACGGCCAGCCGAAACGGTCGCGCCAATCCACCGCGCCGCTGACGCCGGCGGAAGGGCCGCCCGCGGTCGGCGCGCCGATCGCGGAAAGGTAGCCGCGGCTCGCGCGCAGCTGCTGCAAGAACGGATTTGCGGTCGCGAGCTTAAAGTGCGCCGCGACGTCGATCCTCGGGACGTCGGTCACCTTGATCGCTTTGGTGAGATCGCCGCCCAACGAGTATCGCCGAACCGGATCGTTGTCTTTGAGATTCGGATCGATGGACCATCGAGCGCTTTGTTTGGCCAGGATCTGCCGCAGATCGCCGGCCGTCAGGGTGTTTGCCAACTCTTGTTCCTCCAAACGTTAATTCATGGGCCTACCAATCAACGTCGAGGACCCCCGGCACGCCCGTTCGCCGGCGCTGAGGGCCAAGGTCCGAGACACTTTATGGCCGGGTCATCCTACCACCATGGCCGTGCCGAAATCGTACGAGAGCCGCCAAGCGGCCGAGCTAATGCTGCTGGGTAAAGTCCGGCGGCACGCTAAAGACGGGATCGCCGGCATCGATCTGCCGCACGTTGCCGCGTTCCGTGACGAAGGCTCCGCTGTGCCCCATGCCGGAGAACGTCATCGCGCTGAACATTGCGAGCTTGCCGAGCGGCAGCGGGGGTCCGCTTTGCGTCACGCTGAACCGCGGGTCGCCCAACGACGAGACCACCTGCATCGCGTGGCCCACTCCCGCCATCATGTCCATGCTGTGTCCGCCCTGCTGCCGCTGTGCGAGGCGCGAGCACGACGTCGCCGGATCCGCGTACGTCGAATAGTATCCCAGCACGTTCGCATTCTGCGTGGTGGACTGGCCCGACGAGGTCGTCTCCGTGATCGTCATGTTCGAGCGAAAGCCGTTGGCGGGCAGTCCGCCGAGCGTCCTCGATCCAAGGGCCGTATTCTGGATCTTGATCGCGACGCGCGTGTCGTTGCCGGAAGCCGAGCCCGAGTTGTTGCCGCCGCCCGAGCTCGAGGTCGCGGACGAGTCCATGGACGTCACGCGATACGTCTTGTTCGCTAGGTCGAGCGTCGTAATCGTGCGGGCCGCGCAATCGACGATCGTCGCGGTCTGCTGCGAAACGTGATCCGTGCGTTCCTTCGTGCCGGCTATGTAGTGGCGCTCGGCCAATCCGCTCTGCATCAGCTGCTCCGCCTCTTGCGCCGCCGCCATGCGATCCTTGCCGACGAGCCACGTGGGGCCCATGTTCGGCGGCTTCGCCGATGCCGCCATCTGATAGTCGGCGTCGAACGAACCGGGCTGCACCTCGGTGGTGTCGTTGCTCATCACGACCTTGGTGACCGAGTCCCATGCCAAGCCGCCCGGCGCAGCCGGAACGCTTGCCGGAACGCTCGCCGCGACGGCGGCGACGAATGAAATGAAGAGGGCGGCAACGACCGCACGATGTCTGCGCATGAGGCGCGCCTTCGTCGTGCCGGGCCGTCCCGCCCTGCCTTGCTTTCGTCGGCTTACCGGCGCGTCGTTACATCGCGGTGCTCAGATGATAGGCCGCGGCCAGGTCCTTCATCGCCGTCGTAAGGATGGCGTGATACTGCGCATCGGCGGCCAGTCCGTACTTGGCGTCAATGTCGGTCATCACTTGCTCGTGGATGGGATGCGACACCGCGCGGTCGAGCATCACTTCGACGTTGAAGCCCCGACCCGTCTGCCCGGCCGACCACAGCGCGGCGGCGAGCGCCTTGCCGTCCGTCGGATTCGGGTTGGGTTCGCTCGGAAGCGCCACCTTCTTCTCCTTGACGATCTTCAGCGAATCGGCGACGACGAAATCGAACGTCTTGAGGAATTGCGCGACTTGATCCTTACCGTACTGCTTCGTGAGTTTCGCGACTTCCGCGTCGAAGAGCGGCCCGGTCAGCGTCTTGAGCAGCGTCGCGGTGCTGAAGCTGCTCGGGCCGCCTCCGGCCATGACCATCGAGAGCGTCACCGCCAATGCCGGTGCGCCCGTGTACACGCAGCAGGATCCCGAAAACCGCGTCGGCTGATCGACGATGTTCGGCATCAGCGTGGCCGACGCGACGCCCGTCCCGACCGCCGCAAGGGCGACCGCCAGCGCGGCGGTCAATCGAAGATTCTTCATGGGTTCCTTTCCGAGCCGAAGCTCCTCGCAGAAATGATTCGCGAAGAGAACGGCCGGCGAGCCGATTTGGATTGCGGGTCCGGCTAGAGCCGGACCATCGCGATCGGCTTGGTAGTCGGCTGCTGCGAGCCGCCCTCGGGCTCGACGCTCACTGCGACCGCGGCCAGGGTCGTCGCCTGTGCGGGCAGCCGCACCATGCCGCTGCCGCCGTTGGCCGGCATGAAGGTGCTCGACGGAGCGACGCCTTTGGCGCCCTTCGCCACCGTCCATGCCTGGTAGACGTGGCCGGACGGCGGCGACGGCATGTCGTGCATCATGATGTAAATGCGCTCGCCGTTCATCAGCACCTCGCCGCCCGCGAACGGATGGCGCTGCGAGCCGGCCGACGTCATGTCGGCGACCATCTGCTGCTGAGCGGCCATGCGCGCGTCGAGCGAAACGTAGGCCAGCCCCGTGAGCAACGCGATCGCCAAACATGCCGCGGTCGCGAAGTACGCGGGCCAGACGCGCGGAGCGCGCGCGCGCGCGGGTGCGGACCGGCGCGCCGCATCCTCGCGCACCTGCTTCATTACGCGCGCCTTGAGCAGCGGTCGCGCGCCCGCGGCGCCGGTCGTGGCGTCGGCGCATGCCTCGGCAGAGAGCGCAACGGCCGTGACCGCGGGCCGCAGCAGGCCGTACTCCGCGCGGCAGCTCTCGCACGTGCGCAGGTGCTCGATCACGTCCGCTGCCTGCGCGGGCGGCAGAACGCCCAGCGCGTAGGCGGCGACGCCGTCGAGCAGCTCTTCGTGCGTTGCCGTCATACCGTCACCGCCCCTTCGAGCGCGTGGCGCAGCTTGCGTAACCCCGCTCGGATGCGCGTTTTGACCGTGCCGAGCGGCAAGCCGGTCTGGCGCGAGATCTGCTCGTGCGTAACGCCGCCGAAGAAACCCATCTCGATCGGGCCGCGCTGGTCGTCGGGCAGCTGCGCCAGCGCGTCGCGCACGCGCTCGGCGGTCACGTTCGCCAGCGCCGTGTCTTCCAACGCGTCGTCGGTGGGAAGCGATTCGGGAAACTCGCTCTCGCCGTGCAGCGCGCGGCTGCGCAGCACGTCGTAGGCGCGATTGCGGGCGACGCGCGCGATCCATCCCGCGAAGTTTCCGCCGCGGAACAGCTCCGGATCGGTCCAGATCTTCAAGAACACGGCTTGGGTCACGTCCTCGGCGGCAGCCTGATCGGAGAGCACGCGTAGCGCCAGCCCGTAGACGAGCCGGTGGTACTCGTCGTAGAGCGTCTCGAACGCGTCGGCATCACGAGCTCGCACTCGCTCCATGAGCAGGCCGGCGTCTCCCACCGTGCCCCCCTTCGCTGCATCGCCGGTTCCGCACTCCCCTGATAACGCGGGGGAGCGCTGCGCGGATTGCGCGCCTACGGCACGGCTTCGGGCAGGTTGGCCGCTCCGGTGAGCCCGGCGGGCGTCCGCACGGCCCCGCGCTCCATGTCGCCCCAGGCTTGTGCGAGGATCGCGCGCAGCGTGAAGAGCGCGTGCGTGCCGTCCGGTGCCGAGTAGAACGAAACCGGCACGCCGGCATCGCGCAAGTAGATCGCCGTCGCGGTGGGAAACGCCGTGGGCACGATGTCGTCGCGCGCGCCGGTCAGCACGTAGAATCGCGTCGCGGGCATCGCCGCGAGCAGCCGCGGCGCCCGCGACCCGATCAGCGACCCGGCGACGCTCATCACCGCCGTCCAGTCGTGCGGGCGCATCGGGCCGACGTCGTACACCGAATAGCCGCCCATCGAGTAGCCGGCGAGATATCGCTTGCGCGCGTCTATGGTGAAGGCGCTCGTCGCGGCGGCCGCGGCGTCGTAGACGTCGCTCGCCGTGCCGTTGAAGTCGTAGTAGCCGCGTCCGTACGGCGCCACGACGATCGCGCCGTTCGCATCGGCGATCTGCCGGATGTACTCGGGCGCCACGAGCCGCGACTCGGGCTGCATCCAGCCGTGCAGGAACACCACCAGCGACGCGGGCCGCTCGGGCGAATACGACGCGGGAACGTAGACCGCGACGGGCTGCATCGTGCCGTCTTTCGACGAGCGCACGAACGTCTCGCCCGCGCCGCGGATCTGGGCCATCGGCCGGAACGACGCGTTCATCAGCTGGGTGGCGACGCTCGCGTCGAGCTCCGACTCCGCCCGCACGCTACGCTGCCACACCTCCGGCGGGTATCCGGCCGGCGGCGGCAGGCGCGACAGGTCGGCGTCCTCCATCAGGCGGTTGTAATAATCCATCGTCGTGTCGCGGCCCGTGATGCGCGCGATCGTCGCCACGTTCGCGAGATACGCGCGAGCCAGCGTGCGCAGCGTGACGGCGAGATCGTCGCCGGCCGCGCCCAGAAGAGCCACGGCGAGCGCGGGCGCGAGTGCTGCCCAAAGGCGGTTCACGCCGCGCGTGCGGTGCGTGCCCGGGCCGCCGCGATGGCAACCGCGGCGACCGCGGCGAGCGCCACGCCGTTCGATATCAGCGTGAAGCGATCGTTGATCGCCATCGAGCCCATCGCCATCTCGCCGCCGCCGCCCCCGATCACCTTTTCCATGATCGCGCCGGCCAGCATCGCGCCGGCGACGAACAGCGCCACGAACGCCCACGTGACGCGCGGGGGGAACGACTTGCGATAGATCGCGATCAGCGGCAGAATCAGCAGGTCGCCGTAGATGAACGTCGTGTTCGCTCCCAGCGGAATGCCCGCGTTGGCCAAGAACCGCGCGATCGGCACGTTCCCCATCGAGCACACGAACGTGGCGATCGCGATCAGCAGCCCCACCACGAGCAGCAACGGATAGCCGGCGTACGGAACGCCCCCGACCGCGTGCAGCACCGCCGACAGCACGCCCGGCGGAATGAGGGCGGCCGCGAAGCCCGCGACGAGATATCCGATCAGCAGTTCCGTCCGCAGCATGCGCACGTCGTCAATCGCAGTCGAAGCGACCACGTCCCAGCCGCGCCGCATCGGTTCCTCGTCGTCGTCCGCGGCGCCGCCTCCGGCGTGTTCCGCCTGCATCCGCGCGAGCTCGCCCTTGCGAAACAGCAGCGAGAATCCCGCCGTCACGACGGCGATGATGATGGCGCCGCCGAAGAACTCGGCAAACGCGAACCGCCAGCCCAGCAGCGACCAGAAGAGGATCACGATCGCGACGTTCATGTTCGTTGACGAGATCAGGAACGCGAAGACCGAGCGCACGTCGGCGCCGCTGCGATAGAAGCCGCGCGCCGCCGCGGCCGCGCCGTACGAGCACGCCGACGAGATGATCCCGAAGCCGGTTCCGTAGAGCAGTCCCTTCGGACCGGGTCCGAGATAGCGGTGCATCGTCGCCGGCGTCAGCATCACCTGGACGATCGCCGACACGAGAAAGCCGAAGATCAGGCCGAAGAGGCTATCCCAGAAGAACGACGCCGCCTGCACGAATCCGGCGGCGACGGCATCAACGAACGCCATCGCCTTATCCGCCGGCGGCGACGGGCGCGTGGCCGAAGAGCGGTGGAATATAGTGCCCGGCGAGGTACGAGACGGCGAAGACGGCGCATCCGTAGAGTGCCACCTCCACGCCCTTGGCGATCGGGTTGCGCTCGCTCAGGGTTCCCGCGTAGTAGCCGACGGCGAACAGGCCGATGAGCGCGAACAGCAACGACGCCAGCGTCGAGTTTAGCATCGAGAGCGGCAGCAGAAACGCGATGATCGGCAGCAGCGACCCGAACGCGAACGAGGTGCTCATGGCAAACGGCGCGCGCAGACCCGAGTCGTCGGCTTCGCGCGGGTCGATGCCGAACTCGTCCCGCACCATCTCGTAGAGGTAGATGTCGGGCATCTTCGTCAGGCGCTTCACGATCATCTCGGCCTCGTCGGCGCTGAAACCCTTGAGCTTGTAGTACGCCACCTGCTCGGTGAACTCGCCCTGCGGATCCTCGGCCATCTCGCGCTTCTCCAGCTCGATGGTCGCCTGCACCACCTCCCGCTCGGCCTTGCGGCCGAGATACTCTCCGACGCCCATGGACAGCGCGCCGGCGAGCAGCGCGAGGAAGCCGCTGATGTAGACCGCGGAGCGTTCACCCTCGGCGACGCCCACGCCGGTGATGATGCCGAGCGTCGTCAGGATGCCGTCCTGCATGCCGAAGACGATTTCGCGAATGCTGCGGCGCTTCTCGAGCGTCCGGCGCTGCTGCGTGTCGGGAATTCGCGGCCGCACTTGTTGCCAGCCGGGAACGTCGGCGACGACGTTGTCGACCGGCGGCGTAAGGTCCGGATGCTCGGGCGGCATGCGGCGGTCTTAGACGAAGCGACGCACCCCACCCGCCCTGCAGGAGCGCCCCATAGAGGCGCCAACCAAGCGCCATGGCAACGCACGCACGGAATCTACTTCGCAGCGGCGCGGTCTCCGCGCTCGCACTCTCCCTCGTCGGCGCTCCCGCGCTGCGTGCGTCCGCCGCCAGCTGGCCCGTCTTCGGATTCGATGCGTCGCGCAGCGGCTTCAACTCGCTCGAGCGATCGCTGACCGTCGGCAACGTCAATCATTTGCACGAGCGGTGGCAGATTGCGTTGGGCTCCGTGGCCGATTCGACGCCGATCCTGCTCCAGCACGTCCGCGTCGGGCGCGCGTACCGAAACGTCCTCTTTCAAACGACGAAGAGCGGCGATACGGTGGCGATCGAAGCGCGTTCCGGCCGAATTCTCTGGCGCTTCGACACGCACGGAGTGAACTACACGCACTCCACGCCCGCGGCCGACCCCTCGGGCAAGGCGATCTACGTGCCGGGCATTGACGGCAAGGTTCATAAACTCTCCGCCGCCAAGGGCCGCGAGCTCAGCGCGCCCGGTTTCCCGGCCGTGGTCACGCGCGCTCCCAGCACCGAAGCCGTCGAGTCGCCGCTCAACGTCGCCAACGGCTACCTCTACGCCACCACGTCGGGATACAACGGCGACGGAACGCCGTACGACGGGCACGTCGTCGCGATCAACCTTCAGAACGGCAAGCGCAGCGTCTTCAACTCGCTCTGCAGCAATCGCCACAAGCTCATCGATCCCGGCTCGTGCACCGAACAGCGCTCGGGCATCTGGGCCCGCGGCGGCGCGGTGGTGGATCCCGACCCGTCCATGAACGGCCGGGTCTACGCGTCAACCGGCAACGGCGACTTCAACGCCAACACGGGCGGCAGCGATTACGGCGATTCCACCCTGTCGCTCAGCAACGACCTGCGCGACCTGCTCGGCAGCTACACGCCCACCGACTACAAGGGGCTCGATCAGGGCGACGTTGATCTGGGCAGCACGTCGCCGGTGATGCTCGCCGCGCAACCGTCGAGCCAGACGCCCCTGATGCTGGCCCAGGGCGGCAAAGACGCGATGCTCAAGCTGGTCAACCGCGCGGCGATGCCCGGCGTCGGCGGCGAGCTGCAGATCATCGACCTGCCCAACGGCCTCTTCTCGACGCCCGCGTCGTGGACGGATCCGTCGGGCAACGGGTGGATCTTCCTCGGCTTCAACGACGTGGTTGACGCGTTTCGGCTGCAGACCAACGGCTCGGGCGTGAGCAAACTCAACGGCATCTGGCAGGCGACGCCGGGTTCGACGGGCGGCGAAGGCACGTCGCCGGTCGTCGCCAACGGCATCGTCTTCGTCGCGTTCGACGGCGCCATCGTCGCACTCAACGCCGTGAACGGCGGCCTGCTGTGGAGCAGCGCGCAGTCGAGCGCCGGAAAGACGATCGGCCACGTGCACTGGCAGAGTCCGATCGTGGTCAACGGCTCGGTCTACTGCTCCGACCAAAACGGAAATCTAACGGCCTACTCGCTCCGTTAGCCGCCGGCGCCGCTCGGCGTCGAGCGGCACGTTCGGCGGCATCGCGCGGTTCCACGCCTCCCGATCTTGCGACGCCGCGGTCAGGCAGCGGACGGCCGCCACGAACGGAAAGCCGTCGAGCTCGGCGCGTTTGCGCGCGAGTTCGTCCGCTTGCGCCGGATCGCGGCGCGCGAAGACGTCCTGCGCCAGCTCGGGCCACAGCGCCACGCTGCCCGAGATGCAGCCGGCGGCCCCGCGGGCGAGCGCCGCGAGCAAGTCGCTCTCCGAGCCGGGAAACACGCGAAGGGACGGCCGGCGCGCGAGGATCTCGGATTGCAGCGCCGCGTCGTTCGAGCTGTCCTTCATGCCGCCGATGGCCTCGGGGAACTCTTCGACGAGACGGTCGACCAGCGCCGGCGTGAACGCGATGCCGCTCATGCGCGGGAAGTTGTAGAGCAGCACACCTCCGCGCGGCGGCGTCGCCCGCGCGAGCAGCGCGTCGAAGAACGCGACGATCCCGTCGTCGGAGGCGTCGCGAAAGAAGAACGGCGGCATGACCAGCGCGGCGGCGAATCCGCTGTCGAACGCGGCGCGCGTCAGCGTGACGGCGTCGCCGAGCGACGCGGCGCCCGTGCCCACCATCGCGCGCTCCAGCGGCAAGCCGCTCGCAGCGAGCGCCTCCATGTACGCGCGGCGCAACTCCATCGCGAACGACATCGCCTCGCCGGTCGTCCCCAGCACGTTGATCCCGTCGCAGCCGCGCGCCAACAGGCCGGCATAGTACGGAGCCGCGAGCGTCGCGTCGGGACGGTACTCCGCGTCCACCGGCGTGAGCACCGCGGCCCAGATGCCCGTCATCGCCGCAACGCTCCCTTCAGGAAGAACGCGACGTTCGCGGGGCGCTCGGCCAGCCGGCGCATCAGGTAGGGGAACCAGTTCTCGCCGTACGGCACCGAGAGGCGCACGCGATAGCCGCGCTCGAGCGCGCGCCGCGCGAGCGGGGCCGCGATGCCGTAGAGCATCTGGAACTCGAAGCGCCCGCGCTTCGGCAGACCGCGGCGGTCGGCCAGCGCCATGACGTGCTCGACGATCGCCTCGTCGTGCGTCGCGACCGCGGTGTAGCCCCCGCCCGCGAGCGCGAGCTCGACGAGCTCGACGTAGGCGGCATCCACGTCGCGTTTGCGCGGATGCGCGACGCTCGCCGGCTCGAGATAGGCTCCCTTCACGATGCGAACGTTGGGCGCGAGCGGCAGCATCGCCTCGAGGTCGGCTCGGCTGCGATAGAGGTACGACTGCAGCACGAACCCCACGTTGTCGTGCCGCTCGCGCAGCCGGCGATAGATGCCCAGCGTCGGGTTGACGTACCGCGACTGCTCCATGTCCATCCGCACGGTGTTGCCGCGTTCGCCCGCGGCCTCGACGATGCGCGACGCGTTGTCGAGCGCGAGCTCGGGATCGACGTCGAGTCCGACGTGCGTCAGCTTGAACGCGACGTTGGCGTCCATCTCCTCCGCGGCGAACGCGCGCAGCAGGCCGAGATATTCGTCGCGAACGGCCCGCGTCTCGTCCGCGTCGGCCACGCTCTCGCCGAGCAGCGTGGCGGCGACGGCGAAGCCGCGCGCGTTCACCGACTTCGCGACCGGAAGGAACTCCGCGGCGTTCTCGCCGGCGACGAACCGGCGGGCGCCCAGCCGCATGCCGTAACGCGTGACCGCGCGACGGACGGTCCCGCTGTCGGCCGCCGCCAGAATGCCGGCCCGAAGCGGGCGGTCGAGAAGCGAGCCCATATCGCGCTCATTCGGCGCGCGATAGGAGGCGACTGCAACGGCGGGAAGGGCGCAGCATGAAAGTGCCGTGGGTGCTGATCGCCGCGATCCTCGGTTCGGCGATGACGTTCATCGACAGCACCGCGGTCAACGTATCGCTGCCCATCATCCAGCGCGAGCTCCACGCCACCAACGGGCAGACGCAGTGGGTGATCGAGGGGTACGCGCTCTTTCTCTCCGCGCTGATCCTGCTCGGCGGCGCGCTCGGCGATCTCTACGGGCGGCGCCTGGTCTTCGCGTGCGGCATCGCGGTCTTCGCGCTCGCGTCGCTCGCGTGCGCGCTCGCCGGCAGCATCGAGATGCTGATCGCGGCGCGCTGCCTGCAGGGAGTCGGCGGCGCGCTCTCTACGCCGGGGAGCCTCGCGCTGATCAGCTCGGCCTACGACGCGCGCGCCCGGGGGCGAGCCATCGGCCTATGGTCGGGCTTCTCCGCCCTCACGTCGGCGGCCGGTCCGGTGATCGGCGGCTGGCTCACGCAAGAGTTCTCCTGGCGCTACGTCTTCGTGATCAACATCCCCATCGCGGTCGCCGTGCTGATCGTGTTGGCGCTGCGCGTGCCCGAGAGCCGCGACGACTCCGCCGACCGAAAGATCGACACCGTCGGCGCTGCGCTCGCCACGCTCGGGCTGGGGCTGCTCGTCTACGGCTTGATCGAGATGAACGGCGCCCGCATCACGGCCGCCGCAATCGGCGTCACGCTGCTGGGAATCGCGTTGCTCGCCGGCTTCGTCCTCTTCGAGCGCCGCACGCCCGATCCGATGGTCCGCTGCGACCTCTTCGCGTCGCGCGCGTTCAGCGTCGCCAACGTGTACACGTTCTTTCTCTACGCGGCGCTCGGCGGAAGCCTCTACTTCGTGCCGTTCGTGCTGATCAACGTCCACCGCTACTCGCCGTCGGCGGCCGGAGCCGCGTTGCTGCCGTTCATCTTCATCATGGTCGTGTCGTCGCGGTTTTCCGGCGGCCTCGTGGATAGAGTCGGTCCGCGCACGCCGCTCGTGTTCGGGGCGATCTTGGCGGCGCTCGGCTTTCTCGCGTTCGCACTGCCCGGAAGCGGCGGCTCGTATTGGACGACCTTCTTTCCGGCCGCCGTCGTTCTCGGATTGGGGGGCGCGCTGTTCGTGGCGCCGCTGACGACTACGGTCATGAATTCCGTGAGCATCGCGCACTCGGGCGTCGCGTCGGGCGTGAACAACGCGGTCGCGCGCACCGCGGGGCTGATCGGCGTCGCCGCGCTCGGCATCGTCGTGACCGCCGCTCCCTCGTACGTCGCGGGGTTTCGCGGCGCGATGATCGCATCTGCCCTGCTCGCTTGCGCTGCGAGCGTCGCCGCAGCGAAGGGATTCGAAAAGGGACTCGCAAACTAACTGCCTTCCTTTAGGAGGCGATATGGTGCAGCGCGCAGCGCGTTTTGTTGGGACCTGGGCGGTGCTTGTCGCGGCCCTCGGCCTCGCTGCGTGTTCGAGCGGCGGGTCGAGCATCTTCTCGGGCGGCCCGCCCTTCGGCAACGCGTCGAGCGGCAGCGGGTCGTCGCCGATTCAGCACGTCATCATCGTCGTGCAAGAGAACCGCAGCTTCGACCAGATGTTCGCGACGTACCCGGGCGCCGACGGCGCGACGAGCGGCTGCATGAAGACCTCGGCCTCGGTTCCGCTGCGCAACAAGCACCACGGCTCGGGCTGCCCGTCGGGCGATCAAGTCGTAGCGCTCAAAAAAGTGGATCTCAGCACGAACTGCGATCCCGGCCACGGCTATCACGGCTTCCTGCGGAATCTCGACGGCGGCAACATGGACGGCTTCGGCCTCGGCAACGGCGGATGCAACGGCCACACGACGGCCACCTATTCGTACGTTGACCCGAATCAGATCGCGCCCTACTGGGACATGGCGAATCAATACGTCTTGGGCGATCACCTGTTTCAGACGCAGGGCAGCGGCAGCTTCACCGCCCACCAAGACTTGATCGCCGCCGGCACGATGACGAACGCCAAGAAGACGATCAGCATCGTGGACGACCCGACGTCAACCCCGTGGGGCTGCGACGCGGGCCCGGGCGTCAAAACCAACGAGCTGAAGTACGTGAGCAAGCATCTGCAGTACATAAAAAAGGGCCCGTCCCCGTGCTTCACCTACTCCACGCTGCGCGATCTCCTCGACGCGAAGTCGGTGTCGTGGAAATACTATTCGCCGCCTATTGTCCACGGCGAGGGTGCCCTTTGGAACGCGTTCGACGCCATTCAAGTCGTGCGCTACGGACCGGAATGGGGCACCAACGTCACGTCCGACAACACGCTCATCTTCGACGACATCCAAAACAACGCGCTCCCCAGCGTCTCGTGGGTCATCCCCGACCGGCCCAGCTCCGACCACCCCGTTCCGGGAAGCGAGGGCGACATCGGGCCGTCGTGGGTGGCGAGCATCGTCAACGCCGTGGGGCAGAGCCCGTACTGGAACACGACCGCGATCGTGGTGGTGTGGGACGACTGGGGCGGCTGGTACGACAACGTCGCGCCGCCGATCACCGACCATTGGGGCGGGCTCGGCTTTCGCGTTCCGATGCTCGTCGTCTCCCCCTACACCGTGGTCGGATCCGGCAGCCAGGGCGGCTACATCTCGCACACCCCGTATGAGTTCGGAAGCATCCTCAAGTTCATCGAGAACAACTGGGGTTTAGGCACGCTCGGCAAAACCGACAAGCGCGCCACGAGCATCGTAGATTGCTTCGACTTCACGCAGTCGCCGCGCAAGTTCGCGAAGATCCCGTCGAGCCTAACGCAGACCTACTTCAAGCACCGCCGCATCTCCGAAGTGCCGGTGGACACCGAATAGTCAGCTCTCTTCGAAACGGCGCAGTGCGTCGAGCGAATTCAGCGCCCGCGTGAGGCTGTGTCCCGCGATTGCGTCGGCCGCCGCGCGCATCGGCGCCGAACGCGCGAGCCGCGGGCCGAAGCGTCGCGCCGCGACCACGGCGATGGGAATCACCGCCAGGCCGAAGAGCGCGCTGGCCGCCAGCCACCCGCCGCCGTCCGCGTAGAGATCGACGCCGAAGAACCCGCGCGCCGCCACGATCGTCAGCGGCACCCACATGAGCGGAGCGAACAGCAACGTCGCCAACGTGGTCCGAATGCGACCCACCCGCAGCCGCTCCAAACGCTGCTGGACCGCCACGACCGGCTCGTCCAGGTCGACGGCGCGCAGCGCGGCGAGCTGGCGGGCGCCGGCGATCACGAGCGCGATTGCGTAGACGTCGAGCGCCATCGCGGGCAGCAGAAAGCGCGGCTCGTGCCACACTCCCGCCATGAACGAACCGAGCAGCCCGATCGCCGCGGCGTTGACGACCAGCTCGAAGGTGATGCCGCGCGCCAGACGCGTCAGGTGCGTGTCGGCGGCGTGCAGATTGACGCGCTGCAGCAGCGCCGCGTTGAGGCGCATGCTCGCCTCGAGGCGCCGGTTGCTCTCGCCCCACAGCGCTTTGATCTCATCGAGTTCCATGCGATCCTCCGTTATCGGTTGTCGTTGCGACGCGGCGCCGCAGCCGCTCTTTGATGCGCGCGATCTTCGTGCCGACGTTCGTCTCGGAAATGCCGAGAATGTCGGCGATCTCCGCATACGGCCGGTCGTCGAGATAGAGCAGCATCAGGGCGCGGTCGAGGCCGTCGAGCCGCTCGACGAGAGCGCGCACGGCCTCGAGCCGCTCGTCTTCTTCTGCCTCCGGCGGGGCCGCGATCGCCTCGACGAACGCGTCGCCGGCCGGCACCGTCGCTCGCCGTCGCCGCGACTCGTTGCGGTAGAACGAGACCGCTACGTTGACCGCGATGCGATACATCCACGTCGTGAAGCGAACGCGCTCGTCGAAGCGGCCGTAGGACTTCCAGAGCTGGACGACGGTTTCGGCGACGAGTTCTTCGCGGTCCGCCGGGCGGCGGCAGTACGCGTTCGCCACCGCGAACAGGATCGCGCGGTGGCGCTCCAGCCGCTCGACGAACGTGGCCTGCAGGTCGCTCGCAGTCATCTCACCCGGGTTATTCGCTCGGACGGCCACTGAAATCACAGGGGCCGGGAGCTCCGC
The DNA here is from genome assembly GCA_963824595.1 of Vulcanimicrobiota bacterium. GTDB lineage: Bacteria > Vulcanimicrobiota > Vulcanimicrobiia > Vulcanimicrobiales > Vulcanimicrobiaceae > Cybelea. The sequence continues at coordinate 409,128 of CAWGPY010000002.1, read as the reverse complement.
CGCGGCCGCCGAAGGGAGCGCTGTGCGGATCGAGTTCCATCATGTAGACGCCTTCACGCGACGCCCGTTCGGCGGGAATCCGGCGGGAGTCTGCCGCCTGGACGAGGCGCTCGACGATGAGACGATGCAGTCGATCGCGGCAGAGTTCAATCTGCCGGCGACGTCATTCTTCTGGCCCGACGGCGACGGGTTTACGCTGCGCTGGTTCGCGCCGGCCGTCGAGCTGCAGCTCTGCGGCCACGGCACGCTCGCGACGGGCCACGTGCTGCTCAACGTCCTCGAGCGGGAGCGTCACGGCGCACGCTTCGGCACGCGCGCGGGCGCGCTGCACGTCGAACGCGACGGCGACCGGATTGCCCTCGACCTGCCCGCGCTGCCCGTCCACACGCAGCACCCGCCCGAGATCGCCGCGCGCGCACTCGGAGTGGTTCCGGAAGCGCTGTGGGAGGCCGATCGCGCGATGGCGGTGCTCGCCGACGCGTCGCAGGTGCGCGACCTGCGACCCGACTTCGATGCGATCGCCGCGCTGCCGTTTCCCAGCGTCATCGTCACCGCGCGCGGATTCGACGGCGACTGCGACTTCGTTTCGCGCTACTTCGCGCCGAAATACGGAATTCCGGAAGACTTCGTCACCGGCTCGGCGCACTGCGTAACGACGCCGTACTGGGCGCTCGCCCTCGGCAAGACGGCGCTCTTCGCGCGGCAGCTGTCGTCGCGCGGCGGCGAGCTCTGGCTCGAGGACCGGGGCGACCGCGTGCGCGTCGCCGGAACCTGCGTTCCGATCGCCACGGGCACGCTAACGCTCTAGGCCCGTTCGTCGCGCGACAGAGCGGCGAGCACCACGAGGAGCATCGGCAGAAAGATATCCGCGAACCACAACACCAACCCCGCGTTGGACGGCGCGTAGTTCGCGCAGCACGCGATCTGCTGGATGTGCTGCGCGGCCGCCGCCAGCGCGAAGGTCGCGACGACGATCGTGGAGGCCAGGCGAAACTCGAATCCTCGCCAGAGCGACATCATCGCCACGACGCCGATCGGAATCTCGATCCAGCCCAACTCGTACTCAAACGGGCTCGGCTGCCAGCCGATCTGCGGCGCCACGAATCCCTGGAAATACGCGTGCAGCAGGCCCACGTATAAGAACCACAGCCCGACGGCATAGAACAGCACTTCGCCCCACAGGACGTAGGAAAGATTGAACGGACGCCGCTCCCGCTTCAACCGGCCCGCCTTGACGAACGTCGTGATCACGGCGACCACGAACAGGCCAACGTAGCCGTTGCCCAGGATCAGCGAAATCACGCCAACCACAACTGCCGAGTCTTCGCACGTCTGCCGCGGGCGGCCTGTGCGCAGTAAAATTCGGCCGCGGCGTCGGAGTAGCGCTCGTAGCTGATGTGGATCTTCGTCGGGCCCGCCGGCGTGCGCGCCGGCTGGCGGTTCCTGGCCTATGCGGCGCTGCTCATCGGACTGCAGATGGCGGCGGACGCGCTCGCGGGTCCGGTCGCGCGCGCTCTCCACGTTGACGACCGAACCGTCAACGCGCCGTCCTTCCTGGTCGCCGAGATCGCCGAGGGGCTCGCGGTTCTGATCGCGACCGCCGTGCTCGCCTTCGCGGAGCGGCGTCGCATCGACGCCTACGGCCTGCCCGTGCGTTTGGCGTTCGGCAAACGCTTCTGGGAGGGCGCGGCCGTCGGCGTCGTCTGCGCGGGCGGCGTCGCGCTCGCGATGATGGCCGCCGGCGCGATGGTCGTGCACGGGTTCGCGCTCCACGGAACCGAGCTCGCCGTGCAGACCGTCATGTGGCTCGCGGTGATGCTGCTGGTCGGCGTCAACGAGGAGTACATGTTCCGCGGCTATCCCCTGCAGGCGCTGGCGCGGGGCATGGGCTTCTGGCCGGCGGCCGTGGTACTGTCGCTGCTCTTCGGCGCGGCGCACCTGACGAAGCCCGACGAGAACTTCAGAGATATCGCGAACATCGTCTTGATCGGCCTGCTGCTCTGCTTCACGCTGTGGCGTACGGGCTCGCTCTGGCTCGCGGCCGGGTTTCACTTCAGCTTCGACTTCATGCAGTTCTTCGTGATCGGGACCCGCAACGGCGGCCAGCAGGCCGTGGGCCATCTCCTCGACGTGGCGTTCCCCGGTCCGGCGTGGGCGAACGGCGGTCCGCTCGGCACCGAAGCCAGCTACTTCATGCTGCCGGCCATGGCGTTGATGTTCGTCTACGTGCTGCTGCGGTACCCGAAGCCCGAACCGCTGCAGGTCTAAAACGAAAGACGCGCCGTTCGTGCGAGCGGCGCGTCCCAATCGTGCCAGACCGAGTCGAGGCGCCGCTTAGCGCTCCAACACCTGCACGTTGTTGTCGTTGTCGTCGTTGAAGTAGACTTTCGTATTGTTGTCGTTCGTGCCGGTCGCGACGATGCCGAACAGCGCGCCGGCGGCCCCGGTGTCGACGTTGAGCGTGTCGAGCAGCTTGCCGGAGGGCGAGATCTCGAGCATCAGGTTCGTGCCGTCCGGATCGAGCGTATTGCCGACGACGAGGTTGCCGTTCGGCAGCAGCGCGGTGCTGAGCGGACCGTTGAGCGGCGCGCCCGAGTAGACGATGCGCGCGTCCGACGCCGAGGGGCCGGAGAAGTCCATGCCGTGGTGCTTGGCCTTGATGCCGCCGGCCGGGATGGTGGATACGTTGCTGAACGCGACGATCGTGTTGTTCATTCCGTCGGCGAAGTAGAGCACGTCGCCGTTGACGTCGTACGACAGCCCCGACGGCGCGAGCGCCGTTCCGGGCTTGCCGTGGTTCACCGGGAAGCCGGTGGCGATCACGTCATACGTGAACGTCGAGCCGAGGTTGATGCGGACCACGCTGCCGCTGCCGGCGTTGGTTTCGTAGAACGCGGGCGGCCCGCTGGACGGGGTCGCGAACGCCTGACCCCACGGCTGATTGAACGGCTTACCCTTGATGTTTTCGATCAATCCGCCCGTCGTGCCGATGACCGGATTGTCGTTCGCGACCATCGAGGCAGCCCAGATCGTGTCGTCGCCGCCGAGCGCCAGGGCATCGCAGCCCTTGAGCGACTTGATCGCCGAAACGCTCGTCGGTTTCGATCCCGGCTTGTTGTGAAGCGCGACGATCGAGCGGCCCGTGCCCTGAACGTTGGCTTTATCGTTGAAGTTGCAGACGACGAGATCGCCTTTCGAGAAATCGCCGTTCGTGGCCGGTGCGACGGTCAGGCCGTACGGATTGCCCGCGCCGTTCTTCGGATCGACGGTCGAGCCGATGACGACTTGCTTCTTGAGCCGCTTTAAAATCGAGTCTCCCCCGTCGGCGGCGCTGACGAGTGACTGCGCCCGCGCGGCGTTGCCGGCCGGCGGGGTGGCGGACGTTCCCCCGTAGTTGCTGCAGCCCGCCGCGAGCACGATCGCCGCAATCGCGGCGCCGACTCGCTGAAGCCTGCATATCCCAATTTCGAGCATGTTGAATAAACCTCAAAGTGACGTTGAGAAATTGTGGAGCGCTACTGAACGGCGCGGGCGCGAAGATTACTTGGCGGCGTACGCCATGCAGTAGCCGTTGGGGGAGATCGATCCATCGACGATCTGGCAGCTGCCGTCCGATTTTGCATCCTGAGCCGGGATGTAAAACTTACATAGCGCGCAGTGCATGTCGCCGTTCGGCGTGTTTTGATAATGCATGGAGGCCTGCGGCGCCTTCGACGCGTCGGCAATAGCCGGCGCCGCGATAAGTGCCGCAAGGGCGGGGAGGATGACGAAACTTCGAACGAACCCGCCGCGGCTCAGCGGCGCTTGCGATTCAGCCATGTGCTTCAGACTCCCGTCGGTGGCATGCCGGCGATGGTACGCCCGACTTGTGAAGAAAGCCTGAAATCGGCGGCCGCCTAATGGTGGGCCGCTTGCGAATCCTTGACGAGCTTCACCTCCACCACGTCGTTGTTGTTCACGTTGTGCTGCGGCAGGTGGGTGCGCGTGTCTCGCACGATGGCCGGAACTTTCGCGACGGGATCGTAGACGATGCGCTGCTTCGAGGTGGCCGACCAGTAGCGTCCGCCCTGCTGCGTCAGCGTCCCGCTCGACAGAACGAGCTCGAGCGGCGCCGCGCCCTTGACCGGGCCCTGCCCGTGGAACGCGTACGTGCACTTCCAGGTGTAGAGGTTTCCGGCATATCCGGACGCGCCGGGCAGAATGGCGGCCTTCACGTTGTAGTTCTGGGTAAAGCTGGCCTTCGGGTTCGACGCGAGGGCCTTGAAGAAGCCGTGCGCCAACAGCGGGAAGAGCGTGAGTTGAATCGGCGAGAGCGCGTAGGGACGCGCCAAACACGAAACGGCTCCCGACGCGTACAGCTCGCACGTATTCGTTGCGCGGGGACGCGCCGTGTTCCACCAGGAATCGGTGCCGCTGATCGTCACGCCGCCGTCGGGGGCCAACCCCATGATGTCGATGGTGGTCGTGCCGGTGCCGTTACCACTGCCGGCAACGGGCGTGTTGTAGCCGAACTCGTAGACCAGATGGCGGGCCGGGGCGTTTGCCGCGGGCGCCGCCGCTGCGGTCAACGCAAAGACGATCGCCGCGAATAATCCGAGTTTCCTCACGTTTTTTGATACCTCCGAGCGGTCTCTCGTTCGCCGCAACGGTGCCGCACAACTGCCGGCCAGCCCCGCTCATCCTAGCGGGGCTTTGGGCGCGCTTGCTCGCGTTCGGCGAGCTTCGCGCGCACCTGCTCGATCCGGCGCGCCCGCGTCTCGGGGCGTTTCGCGTCCTCCACCCACAGCACGTACTCCTTTCGATGCGAGTACGCCATGCCGTCGAACGTGCGGCGTTCGGCGGCCTTGAGCGCGCGTGCGAGGTCGCGCGGCACCTCGACGGTCCGCTCGTCCGCGTCAACGTCGAGTTCCACCGCGATGCGGCGTCCGCGTTCCACCCCGGCCGCGCTGCGAACCGCGGCGGGAACGCCCAGCATCGGGCCCATTCCCATGCTGCAGATGGTCGTGCGGTGCTCGACGCCGTTGATCGTCATCCGAACCGGCACGCGAACGCGACCGCCGAACGTCTTCATCACCGCCGCCGGCACCAGCACGTAGGTGGCCGACGAGTCGGGGCTGCCCTGCAGGACGCCGCTGAATCGTCGCTTCACTCCCGGCTCCTTTTTCAACTCGCGCACAGCGCCGGCAGCGCGGCCTCCAGATCCCCGATCAGATCGCTCGTGGATTCGAGGCCGATGCTCAATCGCACCAGGCGGTGGTCGTAGCGCGGGCGGTCGGGAGCCGGCGCGATCGTATAGGCGACGGCGAGGCTCGTCGTGCCCGCCCAGCTATAGCCCACTTCGAACAGCCGCAGGGCGTCGACGAAGGCGAACACCTGCTCGCGCGACGGGCCCGGCGCGAGCACGATCGAGAACACGCCGGACGAACCCGCAAAGTCGCGCGTCCAAAACTCGTGCCCCGGACACGACGGCAGCGCCGGGTGCAGCACGCGCTCGACCTCGGGGCGCGCCGCCAGCCGGCGCGCGATCTCGAGCGCCGACGCCTCGATCGCGCCGAGCCGAACGGCCAGCGTCTGCAGGCCGCGCAGCGCGAGGCTGCATTCGTCGGGCGAAACGGCGCAGCCGATCACTTGCCGCGCGGCCCCGAGGCGCCGGTAGAGCGCGTCGTCGCGAACGGTGATGGTTCCCAGCAGCAGGTCGCTGTGGCCGCCGACGTACTTCGTGAGCGCCTGCATCGTCACGTCAACGCCGTGCGCGAAGGCGTCGAACAGCACGCCGGCCGACCAGGTGTTATCGAGGACGACGCTCGCACCGCGAGCGTGCGCCGCCGCGGCGATGGCGGGCACGTCCTGCACCTCCATCGTCACCGAGCCGGGGCTCTCGGTCCAGACCAGACGCGTGTTCTCGCGCATCAGCGCGGCGATGCCGGCGCCCAGCAGGGGATCGTAGAACGTGGCTTCGACGCCGAACTTGGCGAGCAGCGACGACGTGAGCTGGCGGTTAGGCCGGTAGACGCTGCGCGGCAGCAACACGTGGTCGCCCGCGCGCAGCAGCGCGAAGTCGATCAGCGATATGGCGGCCTGTCCGCCGGGCGTCACGATCGTGTGGCGGCCGCCCTCGAGCTCGCAGATGCGCGACGCCAGCTCCAGCGCGGTCGGCGTGCCGTAGAGACCGTACGTGTACCCCACGCGCTCCTGATCCCACTCGTCGGTCACGGCCGATGCCGATGCGAAGAGCGTCGTCGAGCCGCGATAGACGGGCGTCGCGAGCGAACTGTACCCTTCGGGCGCGCGTGCGTCGGGGTGGATCAGCCGGGTCTGCCACGTCTTGCCCATGGGCGGCGTGGTTCAATGCGGCCGAGGGTGCATGCCTTTCCGGCGCCGTAGTGGAGCGCGATGCGATGCTTCTTCTTACGCCACGGGATCGCGGTCGAGTCCGACGAGTGGCGCGGCAGCGACTTCGACCGCCCGCTCACCGGCGAGGGACGCTCGCGGATGGAACGCGAGGCGGCGGCAATCGCCGAGCTCTCGCTGGGCATCGAGCGGATCGTCACCAGCCCGCTGCTGCGCGCAAAGCAGACGGCCGAGATCGTGGCCGATCGCCTGCGGCTGCGCGGGGGCCCCGTCGTTGACGAGCGGCTGGGCCTCGGATTCAATCGCCGGCGCTTGCAAGAAGTTTTGGCGGACCACGACGGCGTGACGGTCGCGCTCGTCGGTCACGAGCCCTCGATGAGCGCGACGATCGGCAGCGCGATCGGCGACGCGAGCATCGAGCTGAAGAAAGCCGCGCTCGCGTGCGTCGATCTGCCGGATCCGGCTTCGACGGGAACGCTGACCTTTCTGATCCCGGCGAAGGTGCTGGTCGCGCTAGGCCGTCACTGCTGAACGCCGCTGACCGGGATCATGAGGTGGGCGTACGGCGTGTCGGGCCACATGACGTAGGGCTTGGTGGGATCGGCATCCATCGTCATCGGATAGCCCATCGTCTTCACCGAAGGTCCGACGATCATGACGTGCGGGCCCGTCTTCACCCAATGATTGTCGGGGGTGGCCGACCGTGCCATGGGGTCGCTGTTGCTGGCGCCGTTGTCGCCTCCGAGCATGTAGACGAAGCCGATGGCATCGGGCGGCGTGGCGTGCTTCATCAGCGCTTGCATCCACGCGATGGCGTTCTTGTCCGCGCACATCGGATCGGTCGGGTCGAGGAGCAGGCACGTGAACCCGTTGGTTCCCGACTGGATCGTGCGCATCGTACCGCCGGACATGTCGACGATGGTCGCGCCCTGCACCACGGCGGCCGGCGCGGCCGTCATGACCTTGGCAATGTAGGCCGCATCCGATGCGCTCGGTTGCTGCGCCCGGACGGCGCCCGGGGTCAGAGTGAGAGCGAGAGCAACCGCTCCCGCAAGGATCGTATGTTTCAACATGGCTTCCTCCAAATGTTGGACTAATGCAACGCCAGATAGCACGGCGCGTCGAGCGTCGTCTTCGATCCGGCGAACTGCTTGAGGGGCGTCGCGTTTCCGTTGGCGTTGCTGGCGAACTCGTCGATGGCATTGCCGCCGAACTCCGCGGCCCAGATATGATTTTGCGAGTCTGCGATCACCCCGGCGGGGTAAATGACGCTCGTGATGACCTGCGTCGGCGCGGCGTTGCCGTTAGCTCCGGCCGCGAAGACGAGGATCCCCGACGACTCGTCGGCCACGAGCAGGCGCCCGTTGGTATCGAACGCGAGCGCGAACGGCCGCGAGAGATGCGTGTTGCCTCCCGCGATCGTGACCACCGGGGTGGCGTTGCCCTTCGCACCGGCTGCAAACGCGACGATCGACGAGTTTGAAATGTTGGCGACGTAAACGCGGCCGCCCGAATCCATCGCCATGCCGACCGGCGACTGGAGCATCGTGTGGCTCCCGTGAATCGTCCGCTTCGGCTTCGCGTTGCCGCGGGCACCCGCGCGATACTCCGTGATCGTCTCGTTGCTGTAGCTGCTCGCCCAGAGCTGATCGTTGGAATCGACCATCAGGCCTTCGGTGGGGCCGAGTTTCGAATTCGACCCGCCGATGATGCGCTTGGGTTTGACATTTCCTTTTGCGCTCGGGCCGAAGACCGCGACCTCGGTCGCGCCGTCGTTCGCGACGTACACGTTGCCGTGCGCGTCCATGGCGAGCGCATCGGGGTCCTCGAGCGTCGTATTCGATCCGGAGATCGACACCGCCGGTTTGACGTTGCCCGACGAGCCGGTCTTGAATGCGAGCACGGCCGCCGTGTTGCGATTCGCCGTGAAGATTTGGACGCCGGCGTCGGGCCGCGCCGTCTGGGCGGATGGCGAGGAGGACGCGGGCACCGCGTTCGCACCGCTCGAGCACGCGGCCAACGAGAGCGCTAAAATGACCGCTGAAAGGACTGACGTTTTCATGGCTGGGACTTTAGCAGTCGGCCGCTTAGCACCTGGCGCTACGAAAGGGATCGAGAGCCGGCGCGCCGCCAGAACGGAGCCACGAACCGCCCGCGCCGCGCCGCGACCGCGAGCAGCGCGACGGCGACGACGAGGCACGTCACGATCGCAAACAGGCCGGCCTCGGGTCCGAACGAGCCGCCCGTGAGTAGTTTCGGGCCGGTCACGTGCGCGACGACGGCGTCGGTGAGAAACGAGCGTCCCGAGATCTGCGTTCCGAAGACCGGCCCTTCGAAAAAGTTCCACGCGAAGTGCAGCCCGATCGGAAACCAGAGGTTGCGCGTCACGACGTAAGCCGCGCCCAGCAAAATGCCGGCTTCGAGCGCGATCGCGATCGACGAGCTCGGCGTCGCGCCCGGATTTGCAAAGTGCGCGCCGCCGAAGAGCAGGGCGGAAACCGCCAGCGCGATCCAGGTGCCCGTCCACTCCTCGACCAGCCGGAACAGAACGCCGCGAAACAGCAGCTCCTCGGTGGCGGCCGCGGGGAAGAGCAACAGCGCGGCCAGCGCGAGATCCGCCGTCACGTGCACCGACGCGATGCGATAGAAGCCGCCCAGCGCGAGCTCGAGCACGACCGCGGAGAACAGCGCCGTACCGAGCACGGCGCCCAGGATCAAACCGCGCGCCGCGTCGCGCGGATCCAGGCCGATCGCCGCCGGCGTCTTGCGTACGGTAACGCGCTCGATCAGAATGGCGGCTGCGGCCAGAACCGCGGCGAGCGCCCAGTTCACCGCGATCTCGACGCGCACGCCTTTGGGCGGATGCAGCAACGACAGCACCGTGACCGCCGCAGCGAAGATCGCGACGATCAGCAGCAGCCGCGTCAGCGGAAAGGCGAGGACGCGCCGCATTCGCGACGGCCCCGAACCGCTAGCGGGCGGCTTTGCCGATGATCGGCTCCTCACTCGTCTCCGCGCCGAACAGCAGCGGATAGACCAATCCCGCCACGGCCGCGCCGATGAGCGGCATCACCAAGAACACCCAGAGTTGGGCGAGCTCTGCCGAACCCGCGAAGAGCGCGGGACCGATGCTGCGCGCCGGATTTACCGACGTGTTGTCGATCGGAATGCTGATCAAATGGATGAGCGTAAGGACGAGACCGATCGCCAAACCCGCAAACCCCACCGGCGCGCGCCGGTCGGTCGCGCCCAGGATCACCATGAGGAACGCGAACGTACAGACGAGCTCGACGATGATCGCCGCGCCCATGCCGTACCCGCCGGGCGAGAGCGCGCCGTAACCGTTGCTGGCGAACTGCCCCACCGTGAAGCCGGGCTTTCCGCTCGCGATCACGTAGAGAACGGCCGCGGCCGCGATCGCGCCCAGAACCTGGGCGATCCAGTACGGCAACACGTCCTTCCCCGGAAAGCGCTTCGCGAGGCAAAGCCCCAGCGTCACCGCCGGGTTGATGTGACATCCCGAAATGGGGCCGATCGTGTATGCCATGGTGAGCAGGGTCAAACCGAAGGCCAGCGCAACGCCGGCGAACCCGATGCCGAGCTGCGGGAAGCCCGCGGCGATCACGGCGCTTCCGCAGCCGCCAAAAACGAGCCAGAACGTACCGAGGAACTCGGCAGAAACGCGTCTTGAGAGTGCCATGGCTGCTAGTTGCCCCTGCCGGAAGGGCGGTCCTGCGCTCGCTTCGTTGCTCGCCTTTAGTAACGCCTTACGGAGCTTGATGAGCCGTTCGGTCAGAGCCGGGCGCCAAGCCATGATATGATGAGGAACCGTGAAGATCGCGCCTCGTAAGAAGCACGCGTACTCCGCTTCCGTGCGCTGGTCGACCGGCGGCCGCGACGGCACCGCGAACTATCGCAGCTACTCGCGCAACCACGCGATCGGCGCGGGCGGCAAGGCGGAGATCGCGGCCTCGAGCGATCCCGCGTTCCGCGGCGACGCATCGCGCTACAACCCCGAGGAGCTGCTCGTAGCCAGCCTTTCGTCGTGCCACCTGCTGTGGTATCTGCATCTCTGCGCGATCAACGGCATCGTGGTCGTCGCCTACAGCGACGACGCGACCGGCGAAATGGAAGAGAATCCCGACGGGTCGGGGCAGTTCGCTCGCGTTGACCTGCGCCCCACCGTGACGATCGCATCCGGCGACGCGGATCGCGCGCGCGCTCTGCACGAAGAGGCGCACCGGGTCTGCTTCATCGCTCGATCGGTCAACTTTCCCGTGACCGTGACGCCCGAGATCGTGCGTGCCTAAGCCGCCCGAAGAGCAGCTCGAGGCGTTCATCGCGCGGTTTTCGCCGGAGATCGCGGCACGCGCCCGCGGCGCGCTGGCGACCGTGCGCGAACGGCTGCCCGGCGCGGTCGAGATGGTCTACGACAACGCCTACGCGCTCGTCGTCGGCTTCAGCCCGACGGAGCGTCCGTCCGACGCGATCTTCTCGATCGCGATCTATCCGCGCAAGGTCAGCCTCTGCTTCCTGCGCGGCGTGCACGTGCCGGATCCCGAGGGCCTGCTGCTCGGCGGCGGCAACCTGGTGCGCTACATCCGCATCGAAGACGACGCGACGCTGAACGCGCGCCCGGTCCGCGCGCTCGTTCGCGCGGCGCTCGAAGACGCCGGCAAGCCGTTCGCCGCCGAGCGCGAGCCGCAGACCGTGATCCGCGCCGTTTCGACAAACCGCCGCCCGCGGCGCTAGCGTGCCGGAGCTGCCCGACGTCGCGGCCTATATCGTGGCGCTCCGCGAGCGCATCGAGGGCCGCGCGGTCGATCGCATCGCGATCGCCAAGCCGTTCGTGCTGCGTACGGCGCAGCCGCCGATCGCCGAGGCGCAGGGACGCACCGTGCGCGAGCTGCGCCGGATCGGCAAGCGCATCGCCATCGGGTTGGACGGCGAGGATTGGATCGTTCTGCATCTGATGATCGCGGGACGCCTGCACTGGCACGACGGGCGCGCCCCCGCGCCGTCGCGCACGAGCCTCGCCGCCTTCGAGTTCCCGCACGGAACGCTGACGCTGACCGAGGCCGGAACGAAGCGCCGGGCCTCGATTCACGTCGTGCGCGGCGAGGAGGCGTTGGCCGCGCTCGATCCCGGCGGGATCGACGTGTTCGAAAGCAGCTTCGACGAGTTCCGACACGCGCTCACCGCCGAGAACCGGACGTTGAAGCGCGCCCTGACGGACCCTCGCATCCTCGGCGGCATCGGCAACGCCTACTCCGACGAGATCCTGCACGCCGCGCGCCTGTCGCCGGTGACGCTCACGCGCAAGCTGAACGACGACGAGTGGCAGCGGCTTTTCGACGCCACCCGCGAGACGCTCCGGGCTTGGATAGATCGCTTGGAGGTCGCTGCGCGCGACGCGTTTCCCGAACGGGTCACCGCGTTTCGCGAGGGGATGGCGGTGCACGGCCGCTACGGAAAGCCGTGCCCGCGCTGCGGCGAGCCGGTTCAGCGCATTCGCTATGCCGACAACGAAACCAACTACTGCGCGCGCTGTCAGACCGGGGGCCGGCTGTTGGCGGATCGCGGCCTGTCGCGCCTGCTGAAGGACGACTGGCCCAGGACGCTCGACGAGCTCAGCGAGAGACTTCGTTAGCCCGAAACTTCGCGATGCGTTCTATCAGCTTCGCGGGCAGCGGCTGGTCCAGCGGAAAGCGGAGCGTGCTCTTCTCCACGAGGTAGGGCTCGAGCTCGTCTCCGAACTCGGCGACGACGCGTGAGTTGGCGGGATAGACCGAGCAGTAGCTCTTCCACGCGGCGACGTGCAGAACGGTGCGGCCGCCCAGCCGGTACGTGGGAATGCCGTACGAGATCACCTCTTCCGCCCTGGGCATCGCCTTGCGGCAGATGGCGCGCACGCGCGCCAGTACGCGCCGCGCCTCCGCGGGGAGCGCGGCGACGTAGTCGTCAACGGAGTCGAAGGTTCGCTTAGGCATGAACGGCGCAGCGCTCTCGCTCCGAACGGATGTACTCGAGCAGCACCCGGCCGAACTCGCCCACCACGACGAGCGCCGACAGGTCGATCGGCGTCAGCGTCATCTGCAGGCGCAACGCGTCGCGGCCGCCGAGCATCCACGGACCGACTCCGGCGAAGAAAAAGCCGCGCGACTCGAGCGCGTCGCAGAGCGCCGGCGTGCCCGGATCTTCGAGCGGCAGCGATGCGTAAATAGCGCCGAGACGCCTCAGGGCGCGCAGATCCTCCGCCGCCTGACACGCGAGCTGGCACGTTTCGGCGCCGACCGACTCGACGGCGATCGTCCCGAACGCGTCGCCGCAGACGATCCCCGTGTGAAAGGTGCCGCGAGCGCTCGGCGTCGCGGGCTCGCCCATCGCGACCGGCAGACCCAACTGATCGTAGATCGCGGCGATCATCGCGCGGTGCCGCGGCGGCGGATGGATCGTTCGCGGCTCGCGCGGACGCAGCGCCTTGACGTAGAGCATGCAGCTCTGGCGTTGCGTCGTCGTGGACAGCTCCATGTGCCGCGCGACGAAACCGCGGGGCGCCTCGCCCAGCGTGATGCCGCACGCCTTCGCGCCGAAGCTCTCGCTCGACAGCTGCGTGCGGGGATGGTCCGTCACAGGCTCGGAGTAGTAGCCCGCGAGCCCGAGCGCGATCGCTTCGTTTTCGGCGCGGTCGCGCAGACGATTGAGCAGATCGCGGCCGCGATGCGCCGGCACGACCACGGCGCCGGCGGCGTCGGCCACGGGCTCGTCGCCCTCACGCGCCAGCGCGTAATGACCGACCACTTCACCGTCGGCCGCTACCGCAACGATCGACAAATAGCTGCCCTTCTCGTTGAGCGCGACCAGCCGCGCGGGATCGTAGACCGCCGCCAGGTCGTATGCGTAACCGTAGGTCAGATAGAATGCCCGCGCCACGCCGGCCGCATCGGCCGGCCGAAACCTCCGCACTTCGTACTCTTGTTCGGGAGCCGGCTCGACGTCGTCGGCAACGGGTGTGCGTGCGGCGCCTGCACGCAACGCGCCGCGGTGGTTCACGATCAGTCGCAGCTCGCTGCCCGCGGTGCCGTGCAAGTGCCAGTGGGCGCCGTCGACGAGCGCCGCCAGTTCGCTCCAGCGCGTATCGCGGGTCGCCAGCGAGTCGTCCATCGGAAGGCCGCGCTCGAAAAGCGAGAACGATAGGGCCAGCGGCGTGCAGCGCGCAACCACTCGAATCGGCCGCCCGTCGTCAACGAGTGCGCTGCCCACGATCGTTTCGAAGCCGCGGCGCGCGGCGGTGGCGAGACCGTTTCGCCGCTCGTCGTCGAGTTCGGCGCGCCGCGCGGCGTCCGTTGCAAACGCCTCGACCAGCGACGCGAAGACCGCCTCCGGCGGGACTCGCAGCTCGGTGGTAAACGTCAACTCTACGGTCCCGGCTCGACGAGCGACGTGTCCGTCGCGTCGGGCTGGACGAGTGGTGCGTCGTAGATGCTCGTCGGCTCTGATATGTTCTCGAACGCGATGATAGCGTCGCGAACGACGCGCCGATGCGTAAGGTAGAGCGTTGACGACGCGCTCTCGCGGCTGACGTACGGCGCGCCGTCGAGCACCGCAAAATCCACCGTCCACGGCACGTCGACGAGCGGAGCCACCGTGAAGTTCCCGGCCACGATCGCCCGGCGCGGCAGGAAATCGGCCGTACCGATCCAGAGCTCGCGCAACCGGTTGTCCTTGGGGTGCCGCAACGGCCGTAACGCCAAGTGGTATGTGGACGTTCCGTCGAGGTCGGGCGTATCGATCAGCGTGACTTGGTAGTCGCGTGTTTGGGTCGCGACGACCGCAATCGTTCGTAGCACGCTCGGCTCGTCCGCATCGTGGGCCGACGTGCGCGACGGGTAGCGCATTCCGAAAGCATACGTCGGCGCGAGCAGCGGCTCACCCAAAAGGTCTTGATACGGCGCTTGATGCCCCAAGGGCAATTTGATGCCCGCGCAGGACCCAAAACAGATGCCAATGTTGAAGCTGGCGTTCACGCCGTGCGGAACGGGTGGGGGCTTTGCAAGCTGCTCGTCGCTGATTGGAAAGATGCGGATCGCTCCATCTTCGGGGTCGCAGCTGCCACGGTAGTGATCGAGGACCGGGGTTTGCCCGTCGATGCCGGCGACCGCGATCGTGTAGCTCAGACGGCGCGGATACTGTGCGCTCGTGACCGCCGAACGCGCGCGCTGCCACAGCGCATAGGCGTCAGGTGCGGGAGGCGGCGTATCTGCGGTCAAAGGCGGCTCCGCATGCCGAACTCACTTCGCTCGTTCGGGGCTCGGCCCTGGGCCGCGGCCGTCGCGATGGCGGCCGCGCTCGGCGCGATTCCCGCAATCGCCGCCGATCCGGGCCACATTGACGCCTACGTTACGCCGTATTACGACTCGTCCGGACCGACGATCCGAGTCGGAAAGTACAGCGCGGGCTTGGCCTCGAAGGACCGCGGGGAGTTCGTCGCCACGATCCAGCGCATGAAGCAGCACTGGAACGCGCTCGACTTCGTCGAGGTCTACGTCGCCGCGATCCGCCTCTACGACCTCGGATACCGTAACGAGGCGACGTACTGGTTCTACTCGGCGCAATACCGCGGGCGCCTCTTCGCGCTCATCGTCGATCAGAACAAGATGGGCGGCATCGGTGCTCCGGGCTTCGAGCTCTACCACGCACAGAACGCCTTCTTCCAGCTCGTCGGCCCGAGCATCAACGGCTTCGCGTTCGGCAACATCGACGGGCTCGTGCCGGTCATCCGAAAGGTGCAGTCGGAGAATCGGACGGTGCCGAACGTGACGGCGATCTATCCCGGTGTGGCCTTCGTCGGCAAGTCGCAGTGGAGCGGCGAGAATGCCGGACTCAATGCGGGCCTAGGTACCCTCGCCGAATCGCTGCCGCGTGAAAAAGACCAGATCGAGCAGCAGCGCTCCGCGAACGGCACGGCCGTCCGCTACGCCCACGTCACCAGCGAACCGTTCCCCGGGGGGCTCTAAGGGCCGCCTTCGATTCTCGCAGGCAGGGTCGCGCATGCCGCGAAACCGCCCGTATGACGCCGCGTTACATCATCGCGCTTTGGTTGCTCGCGTTGGCGGGCTGCGCCTCGGGGCAGAAGTCGTCGCTGCCGTACATGCAGAGCCCGTCCGCGTTCCGCGCGCTCCGCGCGACGGGCGCCGGAAAGATCACGCACGTGATCTACGTCGTGCAAGAGAACCGCAGCTTCGACAACCTGTTCCAGGGCTACCCGGGGGCCGATACGGTCTCGCAGGGCATGAACTCGAGCGGCCAAACGATCACGCTGCAGCCGTCGTCGCTGTCCAGGGTCTACATCATCGACCACTCGGCCTACGCGATGTTCGCCGCGTGCAACGGAACCGGCAGCCTGCCGGGCACGAACTGCAAGATGAACGGCTTCAACAATGAGGGCGCGTACGGCGGTCCGTCCAATCCCGAATACGTCTACGTGCCGCACGACGAGTCGAAGCCCTACTTCGACATGGCGCACGAGTGGGTGGTCGGCGACCGGATGTTCCAGTCGCAGCTCGACGAGAGCTTCGTTGCGCATCAGTACGTGATTGCCGCGCAGGCGCAGGGCAGCGTGGATCTGCCCTACGGGTCGCTGTGGGGCTGCAAGGGCGGGCCTGGCGACGACGTCTCGACGATCACGCAGAACCGCAGCCCCGACGGGCCGCCGCAGCAGGCGTGCTTCGACTACACGACGCTCGGCGACGAGCTCGACGCCGCGGGGCTGACCTGGCGCTTCTACGCTCCGCATTACGGCAACGACGCCGGCGGCAACGGCGGCACTTGGTCGGCCTACCAAGCCGTGCGCCACATCTTCTACGGTAAAGATTGGCACAAAGACGTGATCTCGCCGAACTGGAAGTTCATCACCGACGTGCGGCGGGGGAACCTCGCCAACTTCACCTGGATCACGCCGGAATGCGCGGAGTCCGATCATCTCGAATGCGGCGGCGGCTACGGCCCGTCGTGGGTGTCGGCCATCGTCAACACCGTCGGCGCGAGCAAGTTCTGGGACTCGACGGCGATCTTCGTCCAGTGGGACGATTGGGGCGGCTTCTACGATCACGTGGCGCCGCCGTTCGAGGATTACGACGGCGTCGGCTTCCGGATCCCGCTGCTGGTCATCTCGCCCTATGCCAAGAAAGACTACGTGTCGCACGTCCCGTACGAGACCGCGAGCGTTCTGCGCTTCGCCGAGGATCTCTACGGCCTACCGCAGATGTCGGCCGCCGACGCGCGCGCGACGTCGCCGTCCGCCGACAGCTTCGACTTCACGCAGAAGCCGCGTGCGTTCAAGAAGATCAAGGCGCCGTACCCGGCGAAGTTCTTCATCGGCCACCGGTTCAGCACCGACTACTTCGCGCCCGACTACGAATGACGGCGCGGAGCTGACGACGCCGCGATGCCGAATCACATGGAGGTCGAGCCGCACGGCCTTCACGAGCAGCTCGAAGGGACCCACGAAGAATCGCGCGACCGGCGGGTGTCGGAGTGGTTGCGCTACGTCGGGCTTTCCGCCGCGATCTTCGCAGTGGTCGCCGCGGTATCTGCGCTGCGGTCGGGCTCGCTGATCAACGAAGCCACGATCGACCAGATCAAGGCCTCCGATGCGTGGAACGAGTACCAAGCGGCGCGCGAGAAGGAGCACATCTACACCATCGGACTGGACGCGCTGATCGACCGGGGCTCGAAGAATGCGCCGCGCATCGCGGCGTATCGCAGCCAGATCGCCAAAGAGGCCGCGAAGGAGAGGCCGCTCGGCGCGAAAGCCCGCAAGCTCGAGGAAGACTCCGCGCTCGAGGTGCACCGGCACCATGCGTTCGAGTACGCGGTGGCCTTGTTGCAGGTCGCCATCGCGCTGGGGGCCGTCGCGGCGCTCTCGCGCTACAGGCCGTCCTGGTACGTCAGCCTAGCCGCCGGCGCTGCGGGCATCGCGATCTTCGTCTGGGGTTTCCTCATCTAGCAACCGTCCCGCTAGCAACCGTCCCGCGTCGGCGTTTAACGTTCCGCTGCCTGTGGAATTCCTAAGAATATGTGCCGCGAGGGCCTCTTGTGGAAGTTCGACGCGCCCGACGCCGCCATGGCGCTGAGGCAGCGCATGCCCATGGTCGAAGCATTGCGGCAACACGCGGGCTGGGCCGTGGACGAGTATGCCGCCAAGGTGACGTTCACGGAGCTCCTCACCAACGTGCTGCGCCATGGTAAGAGCCCGGTCTCGGTATGGCTCTATTGCGCGGACGGATCCGTGCAACTGCACGTCCTCGAGTCCGGCGGCGGCTTTCAGACCGAGCCATGCCTTCCGCGCCCCGAAAGCGAGGGAGGGCGGGGGCTCTATCTCGTTTCGAAGATGGCGAGCGGCCTGACGATCGAAGGCGACCCGCGCGGGACGCACATCATCGCAACGCTGCCCCGAACGAGGTAGGCAGCCCGCTCGTGCGGCTGCGACAAGTTCGCCGAGATCGTCGTGTGCAAATCGAGGTGACGAGTGGAGGGCCGACGGCCCCGTTGAACAATGAGCCTGGATGCGACGCGCGATCGAGCTCACCGCACTCGTAGCCGCGCTGGTGATGCCGGCGCGGGCGCCGGCCGACGAACTGCCCGCGGCCGTTCGGAGCGCGTATCAAATTGGAACTCGAGACGTAACCTTACGGACGGATCCGGCTCGCATACCGCTGCGCGGCTCCGACTGGTACGGCAATTCGGCTTGCCCGTATTTTCGTGCGATCGTCAACGGACGCGGCCCCTTCTCGTTTCTGCTCGACACGGGCGCGAGCTACACGTTCGTTAGCGAGAAGCTCGTCAAAGCCGCGCGGCTCACCGTCGTGAGCCACGCGCCCGGACACCACGTCATCGTCAGAATTCGAGAGCTGCAGCTCGGCCCAGTCGTTATCCGCAACGATTTTGCAGTCGTCGAAGACGGGCTCGAAGACGACGCGATCTTCGGCTTCAACTCGTTCGCCAGCGACTACCTGACGCTCGACGTGCGCGATCGCGTGTTGCTGGTCGCTACGAAACCGATCCGCCTCTCCCCGCGAGCGCAGTGGATTCCGTACGTCCTTCGCCACCGGGTTCCGGTGATCGCGCTTCGGCTGGATTCGAAGGCGCTGCCCACACTGATCGACACCGGCGACGACGCATACGCCTGGGAGGCGACGTCGGCCGACCTGCACGGGCTGCTGTTCGATCGGGCGCCGCTGCCCTCGGCGAAAGTATATAACCCGGTCACCGGCTTCACGCGCACGATGATGACGTCCGTGGACGGCGTCTTACGCCTCGGCGCTTTTTCGAGCTCCCGTCCGGCGGTCGCCGTCAACGAAGCGCTGCCGCTCGCCGACATCGGGATAGACGTCGTCAAACAGTTCGTCGTCGAGTTCGATCGGATGAGGCAGCGCGTCGGGTTCGACCCCTTGTTCGCGGGGAGGCAATTCGCGGTCCCCGGAGAGTTCACGCTGGGATTCTACATCTCGTATCGCAAACCGGGGCGACACGTCAGCGACGTCCTGCCCGGAATGGCGCCGGAGCGAGCCGGAATGAGGGAAGGTGATGCGATCGTCAGGCTCAACGGACGCCCGGCGGAGAGCGTCACGCACGCGCAATGGCGAGAGCTCGTGCGCAAGAAAAGCCCGATGCAGGTCGAGTGGAAGAGCGGTTCGACCGTGCGATCCGCCGCCTTTCACGTCGTCGAGCTCAAATAGAGCGGTGACGAGGTCCGACGCCACGTTGTGGACGGCGTTGAGCATCGCCTTGCTCGCCGTGGGACTGCTGGTGCGCGCGGCGCTGTATTTTCCGCCCGCGATGTTTCAGATCGATTCCGATGCGGTGCTCGCGGGCCTGTGCGCGTTTCGAATTGCCGCCGGACACATTCCGGCGTTCTTTCCCGGCGGAACCCGCCTGAGCGCGGCGAGCTGCTACGTTGCTGCGGGCTACTTTCATTTGCTCGGGCCGGGCAGGGTCGGGCTGGCGCTAACGAGCCTTACCTGGGCGGCGTTGTACCTGATATTTTCGCTGCTGTTCTTGCGGGCGACGCTCGGCCGCAAGACCGCGTGTCTGGCCTTTATCTTCGCGGCGTTTCCTTCGGAGCAGTTCATGACCGTTACGTACGTGCCGTGGGGTTACGGAGAGATCATGGCATCATGCGCCGCGACGCTCTGGCTATCGGCGCGGTGGCGATCGGAAGGCGCGCTGTGGCAGCGGCTCGGATTCGGTTTCAGCGTTGGAATTGGAATTTGGTTCTCGCTGCAGACGCTGATGATCGCCGTGCCGGCCCTCGTATGGATCGCCTTGGGGCGGCGGGTTCGGACGGCCCGCGAAGCGCTGCCGGCGTTCGTCGCCGCGGTCGTCGGCGCCGCGCCGTTTTGGCTGAGCAACCTCGCCAACAATTTCGCCTCGTTCAACGCGAACTGGGCATCGCGGCCGGCGCCGGGTTTTGCCCAGGCCTTCGAGAACTTGCGCTGGCTGCTGACGTATATGCTGCCGAAGTTGCTATTTCGCTCGTCGGGATGGCCGTCGGAAACGCCGGTGCTCATGGCCGCCTACGTAATCGTCGCCATCGGATTCATTCTCGCGCTTCGGAGCCGCGGCAGCGACGCCCAGCGGCCCGATCGCACGCGCGATCTCGCGGTGTTGCTGTCGCTCGTCTTCGCCTGTTGCGTCCTACTCTTTAGTCTTTCGAACGCGGGGTCGATGCGTGGATGGACCGTTCGGTACATCGCCCCGCTCTACGTCGTCGTGCCGCTCTTTTGCGGGATCGGCCTCGAGGCACTCTGGCGCCGAGCGAAGTGGGCGACGGTGGTCGCCGCTCTCGCACTGGTGATCCCGAACCTGCTGCTGTATGGACTGCCGGGCAGCCCCCAGCGCGCCGAGTTGACCGCCGAGCTCTCGAACGACGAACGGATGCGAAAAGTATTGAGCGACCGCCACGTGCAGCTGGTATATGGCGACTACTTTTGGGTGTACCATCTGAACTTCGACACCGGCGAGCGGATCGCGGGGGTTCCGTCGGCGCCCGTCGTCGACTATTTCGACTACGGCAGCCGCTTCGGGACGTCTCCCGTCCGCTGGGCCCTCCTCGGCGGCCTCGACGAGGTGCGTCGACTCGCAAAGGCGCAGGGGACCCGGGGAGATCTCGTGCCCGACGGCGACCTGTGGCTCCTCGTCGCCGACCGAGCGGCCCCGAACGCCGCAGCGCTGCTCAGGCAGCTGCGGGCGAACTAATGGGTAACAACGTTGCATGTCGCGAGAGGCTCACATTGAGAAAATCGTGGAGCACGTGCATAAGCGCGTGCCCGAGGCGGCGCTGGAAGCAACCGAAGAGCGCTTGCCGCGCTGGAAGCTGGCGAACCGGAGGGCGTGGCTCGAGTACGACCCCGCCGGCAAGCTCCTGATCAGCGGCACCAAAGGCGGCGGGTCCACGGTTACTCGAAGGCACCGGCGCAACCAAAGCGCGTCCGACGCTGCAGCGCTGATCGAAGATCTCTTGGTCGCACCCGTTCAAGCGGTAGAGGAGGGTGTGGATCGGGCCGTCTAACCCGAGCGCGGTGAGCGTCTCGTTCGAGCGAATCGTCCCGATCCTCCGCATTCTCGATGAAGCAAAGGCGCGCGAGTTCTACGTAGGCTACCTCGGATTCAACGTCGATTTCGAACATCGTTTCCACGACGGCGCGCCGCTTTTCATGGGGGTCTCGCGCGGTGGATTGCAGTTGTTTCTCAGCGAGCACCATGGCGACGGCATTCCCGGCACGCACGTCCGCATCGACGTAGGCGGCATCGAGGCGCTGCACGCCGAGCTGGCCGCGAAGCGTTATCGCTACATGAACCCGGGCATTGCAGCGCAGGAATGGGGCGTCCGCGAGCTCCGGTTGATCGACCCGTTCGGCAATCAGCTTATCTTCAGCGAGCCGATCGCCGATCGCTCCGGGACGGGCGATTCTTGACTCGTAAACCTTGCCGTGTTATCGTTCCGTCCATGTTCCTCGGCCTGTCCGGCGTCATGTGCTCGGCGAACCGCATGCGGATGCATGCGGAAGGGACGTCTTGACGCGCGCCGGCTAACACCGTCGAACAGCCGATTCAAACGCCCCTCACCGAACGACGAGGGGCGTTTCTTTTTTAGCTTTCCCGTCTCAAAAGGAGGCTACGATTCCATGCAAACGCGATCGCGCTCAGAGTTGGGTTTTGCCACGCGGGCCGTCTGGAGCGGACAAGAGCCGTGTTCCGCGACGGGTGCCACGGTCGTCCCGGTCTATCAAAGCGTGACCTATACGCTGCCCGAGGTCGGGGTCACGAAAGGCTTCGACTACTCGCGCACCGGCAATCCGACCCGCGCCGCCGCGGAGCGGCAGCTCGCCGCGCTCGAAGACGGCGCCGTCGCGTGCGCGTTTGGGTCGGGCATGGCCGCGGTTGCCGCGGCAACGTCCATCCTCCGCACCGGCGACCACGTGTTGGCGACGCGCGACATCTACGGCGGAACCCATCGGCTCCTGAGCCAGGTGCTTTCTCGCTATCGGATCGGCGTGACGTTCGTGGATACGACCGACCCGGAAGCGACGTGGGCCGCGGTCCGGCCGACAACGCGTCTCTTGTGGCTCGAGACGCCCAGCAACCCGACGCTGAAGCTCTGCGACATCGCGACGCTCGCGCAGGCCAGGCCGCCGGAGGTGCTGATCGCCGTGGACAACACGTTCGCGTCGCCGTTTCTGCAGCGGCCGCTGACGCTCGGGGCGGATATCGTCGTCCATTCGACGACGAAATATATCGGCGGGCACAGCGACGCGCTGGGTGGCGCGGTCGTCACCGCCGATCGGAGCGTGGGAGAGTGGATAGCGTACTATCAGAACTGCATCGGGGCCGTCCCGGGCCCGTGGGATGCCTACCTTACGCTGCGCGGGGCGAAGACGCTGGCGCTGCGGATGGAGGCGCTTTGCCGCAACGCACGGGCCATCGCCCAGTTTCTCTCGGAGAGGGACGACGTCGAGCGCGTCACTATCCCGGCTTGGCCGCGCATCCCCAGCACGCACTGGCCAAGCGGCAGATGCTCGACTTTGGCGGGATCGTGTCGTTCACGCCGCGAGGCGGCGTCGCCCGCGCCCGAGCAATTGCCGAGGGCACCTCGATTTTTAGCTTAGCGGTATCGCTCGGCGGCGTCGAGTCCCTGATTTGCGCGCCGGCGAAGATGACCCACGGTTCCTTGACGCCCGACGAACGCCGGTCGCTCGGCATCTCCGACGATCTCTTGCGGCTGTCGGTCGGCATCGAAGACCTCGACGACCTGATCGCGGACTTGGAGCGTGCGCTGAACGCGACATGAGGCCTCTCCGGCCCCGATAGCGAACTACGTCAATCGAAGGCAGGGCAATATGGTGAAAGACGAAGAGATCAATACCTTTATCGGCGAGCGCGTCAAGGTTACGCTGCAGAACGGGCGCGTTCGGGAAGGCGTCCTCAAGCATAGCGACAACGAAGCCCGCATACTCGTTCGGGGATTCGGCTACGACGTTGCTCGGAAAGCCATTTCGAAGATCGAGCGCTTACCATAGATAATCGGGCCCGAACCGCGGCCCGAGCGGGATCGCTTGCCGCCGGAAGGGACACCCGGCCTCGTCAGGAATCTGATTTGGACCCTTTCGTCATTTTACTCCCTACCATGATCAAAGAAGAGAGAGTTCATCATCCCTGTTCGCAATAGAAGAGCCAGAAGAAGCCGAGCGCGCGTCCCCAAAGTCGCAAGCGCTCCGCAAAACGTCAAGGAAGCGCCGCTGGAAGTCATAGGGCGCATTCAGCAAGTCTTTCCGAGCGCGACGTTCTCCGTCGAGCTCGATAACGGCCGCGTCGTCCTGGGACACATAGCCGGACGCTTGCGCCGCCATCGCATCCGAATTCTACCCGGCGACCGCGTGGATTTGGAGCTCTCGCCCTACGACTTATCGAAGGGCCGCATCGTGTATCGCTATCGCGCCGGCGAAGAGCGGCGGCCGCGATCCGAGCAATCCCCTTAGTGAGCCCACGAGTTCGGCGCCGCCTCAACGGCCTCGGCCTCGGCCTCATCCACGTCGGAGCGCTGGCGGCGTTCATCCCGGGCACGTTTGAATGGAGCGCGGTGGCGGTAGCTGCCGCGCTCCTGTACGTCACCGGCGGCCTCGGCGTCGCGCTCTGCTTCCATCGCGCCCTCACCCATCGCGCGCTGCGACTGCGCAAGCCGCTGGAGTACGCGCTCGGCGCAATCGGTACGCTCGCGTTACAGGGCGATCCGATCCGCTGGGTAGCGACTCACCGCATACACCACGCTCACTCGGATACGGAGGGCGATCCACACGGACGCGACCGCGGGTTCCGCTGGGCTCATATGGACTGGCTCTACCGGCGAAACGATGCGCTGCCGACGGAAGGGGAGCTGCGGAGGTTTGCGCCCGACTTGCAAGCCGACCGCTTCTATCGAGCGCTCCCGTACGTTCAGTGGCCGCTGCACCTGGCGCTCGCCGCATCGCTCTTTGCATTAGGCGGATGGAGCTGGGTGATTTGGGGAATCTGCGTACGCGCCGTCGTGGGCTATCACGCGACCTGGCTCGTGAACAGCGCGGCGCACTCGATCGGCTACCGAAGCTTCCGCACGCGCGACCTCTCCACCAACTGCTGGTGGGTCGCCCTCATTGCGTGGGGCGAAGGCTGGCACAACAATCACCACGCATTCCCCTACTCGGCGCGACACGGTTTTCGCTGGTTTGAATTCGATCCCACGTGGTGGGCCGTCAGGGTGCTTGCGATGCTCCGCCTTGCCGCCGACGTGAGGATCCCGTCGGCCGTGGCGCGCTTGCGAGTTAAAAAGGAAGCTGTCGCTGCGAGAGCTTGAAATCGCCGGCTGCGCAAATTTCGGTGATCTGCTGCTCGCTCAAGCGCTGAAACGTCTTCTTCCCGTACTCAAACGACTCGCCGGCTCGGGCTTCGTCGTAGCGCGCCTGGGCACCGACGTTCAACTGCGGTCGCGGTTGCAGCGACTGCCGCTTGAAGTCGACGCGATAGGCTTGTTCTTTCCCAAATAACACGACCTCGCCACGGCTGTTGCTGTAGCCGCCGTAGACCGGCTCGGAATGCGCGGGATAACTGGGTCCTTTACCCGCAATGCGTATGACGAGTGTGGCGATGGGAGAGATAACGCTGGGCACCCGGCTCAGTGCGACGCCAATATCATGACAGAGGTTGCCTTTAGGTTCCTTGGTAGAAAGGACCTCTAAATCCGAGTCGGCCGGTTTGTCAATGCCGTAAAATCCGCGTTTCTCGGGTCGGCAACGGACCGATTCCTCGGTGCCGCCGGAGGCGAAGCGTGGCACGAAATGTGTGGGTAAGTGTACGCCGGCTGATGCTGTTCTCCGCGTGCCGGTAGTGATACTGTTTTCCTGTGGAACCCGACCGAGTGAACGTGCGAGCAGCGCCCTGGGCGGCGACCGCGTTGCTTTTGCTGATCGTGGCAGCGATCTTTCAACTCTTCCTCCGCTACCAATACGTCGCGGGCGACGGCATCAAATGGCGGATCGATCGCGTTACCGGGCAAGTCTGCCGCGTGCGCGGCGAGCGTCCGGCGTGCGACCTGCGCCACCAGACGACCGGCGACGCGACCGCCTCGCTCTTGCCGTAGCAAAATTTGGTGGAGCTGTCGGGGTACTGCCCCCCGAGTCCAAGTAGCCTAACCGGCGCGTTCTCCAGGCTCAGCTTCGAATTTGTCTTGATCGACCGGACGCCTCGATGCGTGGCTTACCGGTCGCTGCAGATCCTTTAATCTCGTACGAGCGTCGAATCACGCGCGCGTACCAGCCCGAATTTGTGACCGGAGTGCAGAGTGGTTCGGGCCGACTCTCTGCGTCCGGTGACTAGCCTAGATTAGGCAGCCAGTGCGTATTCGTTGTTGGCAGATATTGCCGTTGCGATCGTTTTAGGAGGGCTCGCAGCTCCGCCTGCTGACGCCGGCTACGGTCCACTTGTCGAACCTATTTCAGCCCCGCGTTCCGAGAGTATAACACGGTGGTGCAAGGCTGGGGTTTCGGCGCCGGCCGCCCGCGACTCCGTCGGGAGGCGGCCGGTGCCTTGACGCAGAGCTTCGGAGCCGCTACCGCGCGGCTTCGGCCTTGCTCCCCTGCTGCATGAGCGTCGAGACGATCATCATGATGATTGCGCCGTAGAGGTTTGCCAGCCAGGGGCTGATCTCGCCGGAGTTGCTGAAGCCCGGAGCGATCCACACCGTAATGATAAAGAGTATGTAGTTGATCACGATCGCGAAGAGGCCGTGGGTGATCCACGTGATCGGGAACGAGATGAGGCGTAGGATCGGACCGATCAGCATGTTGACCAAACCGAAGACGATCGCCGCCACGATGGCGGTCCAAACGCCGACGTTGTGGTTGAAGCCCGGAACGTATTTAGCAATGAGGTAGAGCACCAATGCATTGACCAGGAATCGCAGCAATAAGCTCAAGATCGTTACCCTCCTTCCAGGTCCTGTTTTACCTTTGCTGCCAAAGCAGGCGTCATCCCTTTGACGGCAGCGATTTCGTCGAGGCTCGCGCGACGAATTCCGGCCGCCGACCCGAACGTCGTCAGCAGCCGTTTCTTCCGCACCGGCCCCACGCCCGATAGCGCGTCGAGCGCCGATTTGGTCATGGACTTCGCGCGCCGTTGCCGATGGTAGGTCACCGCGAAGCGGTGCGCCTCGTCGCGAATTCGCTGGATCAGGTGCAGCGCCGGCGAGTTGGCCGGCAGCACGATCGGGTCGGCCTGCTGCGGCAGGTAGAGCCACTCGTGCTCCTTCGCCAGCCCCGCCGCCACCAGCCCGGTCATGTCGAGTTCTTCCAGCACCTCCACGACGGCGCTGAGTTGCCCTTTCCCGCCGTCGATCAGCAGCAGGTCGGGCTTCTTGTTGAACTTCTCTTTCTTCGCCAGCTCGCGCTCGATCGGCGTTTCGGTGCGGTCGGTCTCCCGGCGCAGGTAGCGCAGCCGCCGGCGCAGCGCCTCTTGCATCATCGCGAAGTCGTTCGGGCCGCGATCGTACTGGATCTTGAACTTACGGTACTCGCTCTTCTTCGCTCGCCCTTCGACGAACACGACCATCGAGGCCGTCGGATTGGTGCCCTGAATGTTGGACACGTCGTAGCACTCGATGCGGTGCGGCGGTTCGGGCAGCTCCAGCGCGTCGGCGAGATCGGTCAGCGAGCGCGCCTGCGCCGTCTCCTGCACCTCCTGATGCGCCAGGAACGCCTTAAGGTTCTGTTCCGCGTTCTTCGCTACCAGCCGCATGTACTCGGCGCGCGCGCCGCGCTGCGGCTGCAGGATGCGCACGCGCTGGCGCTTGACGTCCGAGAGCCACGACTCGATCGTCGCCCGCTCGTCGGGCAGCGCCGAGACCAGCAGCTCCTTGGGAACGGCCGCGGCCGAGCCCCGGCGCCGCTTCTCCGGCACCGGCGCCTGATTGTCGCGCGCCACCCGCGCCGTCGAATAGGCCTTGTCCTCGGGCGCGGCGGCCGTACGCGCCGTGTAGAACTGCTTGAGGAACTCGCCCATCAGCTCCCCGTCGGACTGCTCGTAGACGCCTTCTAGAATGAAGTGCTCCTGGCCGATCAGCTTGCCGCCCCGGACGAGAAAGACTTGCATGCAGGCCTGGCCCTGCGCGCGCGCGATCGCGATCAGGTCCATGTCGAGACGCGACTTCCACACGACTTTCTGGTTCTCGGTCACGCGCCGCACCGCGACGATGCGATCCCGCAGCCGCGCCGCCGACTCGAAGTTCAAGTGCTCCGCCGCCTGCGCCATCTCGTGCTGCAGTCGCGCGAGCAGCGAATCCTGTTTGCCTTCGAGGAAGAGCACCACCTCGTCGATCGTGCGGTCGTAGTCTTCTTCCGTCTGATAGCCCACGCACGGCGCGAGGCAGCGTTTGATGTGATACTGCAGGCACGGCCGTTTTCGGCGCCCGTCGATCGGCTCGCGGCAGGTGCGCAGCGGAAAGACCAACCGCACCAGATCGATGAGCTCGCGCAGACCGTGCGCGTTGGTGTAGGGCCCGAAGTAGCGCGCCCCGTCGTTGCGCACGAAGCGCGTGAACACGACGCGCGGAAACGGCTCGTTGGTGACCTTGAGATACGGATAGCGCTTGTCGTCGCGCAGCCGCACGTTAAACGGCGGCTGGTGCCGCTTGATCAGGTTGGCTTCCAGGATGAGGGCCTCGACCTCGTTCGTCACGACGATCGTGCGAACGTCGGCCACCTTCTCGACCATCGCCGCAATGCGGGGATGGTGCACCGCGCCGTCCTGAAAGTACGACCGCACGCGGTTGCGCAGCGACACCGCCTTGCCGATGTAGAGAATCTCGCCGTCCCGGCCGGCCATCATGTAGACGCCCGGCGCGTCCGGGATCTGCGCGAGCGCCGGAGCCGGGTTCACCCCGTTTCGGTGGGACGCGATCGCCGGCGCACCACCACGACGGCAACGATGACGGCCGCGACCGCCACGGCCAGCGCCGCGTAACCGCCCCGCCGCACGAGCGGCAGCACCGCGTCGAGGTGGTTGCCCAGCGCGCCGCCGAGCAAGATCAGGAACGTGCAGAAGATCAGCGAGCCCAAGAACGTCCAGAGGTAGAACAGCGCCAGATTCATTTCGGCGATGCCGGCCGGAATCGCCGCGACCCCGCGCAGCACCGGCAGAAAGCGGCAGACGAAGATCGCGAACGTGCCCCAACGCTCGAAGAAGGCGTGCATGCGCGTCAGCCGGGCGTGGGTGAAGTGCACGTACTTCCCGTAGCGCTCCACGATAGGCACGCCGCCGTACCGGCCGATGGCATAGCCCACCGTGCCCCCGCCCAGCTCGCCGGCCAGCGCCACGGCGACGGTCAGCCACATGTTGCTCAGATGACCGGTGACGGTCAGAGCCCCCGCAAGCGGCAGCACCAGCTCGGTGCCGATCGGCACGCCGATGTTCCCCAGCGCCAAGGCCACGAACAGGCCGAGGTAGCCGTAGTGATCGATCATCGCGACGATGGCGTGCTGCAGCTGTTCCACGAAGGGCGTTACTCGACCGGCGAGGCGGTGTTTCGAGAGGCCGCGCGCCGCAGGATCTCGGCGGCGGAGCTGCCGCCTTCGGAACGCAACGCTTCGAACAGGTCGAACGGACCGACGTCGCGCTCTCCGGCGCGTTCTTCCGCCAGGGCTATGATGCGACGCAGCCGGGGCGTGATCAGGATGCCTTCCCACAGGCGGTCGTCGCCGGTGCCGAGCGCTCGGCGTACCTCGGCGTGCACCTCGGGGACGTCAATGCCGCCGGCGTCGAGGGCGCGCAGCGTCGCCGGGTCGCGCTCTTCGAGCAAGGCAACCAGCAAGTGTTCGGCACCGACGTAGTAATGGCTATGATTCCGGCACTCTTGCTCGGCGAGGCGAAGCACGCGCCGCGCTGCCGGGTTAAATTTCGAGAACAATCGGTCCTTCGGCTTCGGCAGGACGTGAGGGAGAGATATCGGGGCGACACGATTTGAACGTGCGACCTCTTCGTCCCGAACGAAGCGCTCTACCAAGCTGAGCCACGCCCCGAGCGACCCGGTAGCTTTTACGGACCCATTCCTCCCTCCTTGTGCGGGCCTGGGGAGCGAGCGGGCCAAACCAGGGTAAAGCTGGGCAGTTCCTAAGAGATAGGGCCGTTGGCATGAGATACCTGATCGTCGGGTGCGGTCGCGTCGGTTCCGCACTTGCGAAACTTCTAGATTCCGACGGACACGAAGTCATCGTCGTTGACGAGAATGCGGCTGCATTCAAGCGTCTCGGCACCAAATTCAAGGGCCACGAGATGGTCGGGACGGGAATCGACTATGACGTGCTCAAGCGATCCGGCGCCGCGACCGCCGACGGCTTCGTCGCCGTCACCAACGGCGACAACCGCAACATCATGGCGGCACTCATCGCGCAGCGGATGTTCAAGATCCCGCGGATCGTCGCGCGCATCTACGATCCTCCGCGCGGCCAGATGTATCGCGAGCTGGGCGTGCAGACCGTCTGCCCGACCACCGTCGGGGCGAAGATGATCCGCGACGTGCTGATCGAGGCGCCGTGGGGCGCCCAGGCGTTCGACCTCGGCAAGCTCACGTCGCTCGCCGCGGTCGTCGGCCCCGCCGATGCGGGTAAACGCGTGGACGAGATCGAGGAGCCCGGGCGCGTACGAATCGCGGCGGTCCGGCGCGGCAGCGATCAGGTGATGGTCGCGTCGAGCGATCTCCGGCTCGAGCTCGGCGACGAGCTGAGCGCCGTCGTCGCGCCCGCGGCGATCAGCGAGTTCGCGCAGCGCTTCCCGCACGTGGCGCCCCGGCCCGAGGTGCCCGCGTAAGCATGTTCATCTTGATCGTCGGGGGAGGCAAGGTCGGCACCTATCTCACGCGCGCGCTGCTCGACCAGAGCCACGAAGTCGTCGTGATCGAGAAGGACGACCGCAAGGCGAAGATGCTGGAGCGGCTGATCGACCGTCACGTCACCGTGGTCGGCGACGGCTGCGATCCCCTCGTGCTCGAAGGCGCCGGCGTGAGCCGCGCCGACGTCGTGGTGGCCGACACGGGCGACGACGAAGACAACCTGGTCGTGGTGCTGCTGGCGAAGCGCAAATCCAAGGCGCGCTGCATCGCCCGCGTCAACAACCCGGCCAACAAGCTGATCTTCAACTCGCTCGACTCCGACGATCCGGTGATCGTCATCTCCTCGACCGAGCTGATCCTCGACGTGCTCAACGAGCACGTGAACGCGTCGAAGTATCGCTCGATGCTGGAGACGATGCACCTCTTCGGCAAGGGCGACATGCAGCTGGTGAAGGTCGCGATTCCCGAGCAATCGCCGGTCGACGGCAAGCGCCTCGCCGAAGTGGACTTTCCGCACAACTCGGTGGTCGTCGCGGTCGACCGGCCGAACAGCGACCTCGAGATCCCCACCGGCGACACCACGCTGCACGCCGGCGACTCGATGATCGTTATCGTGAAGAACGGGGCCGCCGAGCGGATCCGCGCGATCATCGGCGCCGAACGCGCTTAGGGACCTCTATATATAGCCCTTCCGCAGCGCCACGACCGCCGCGTGCGTCCGGTCGGCGGCCGAGAGCTTCTCCAGAATGTCGCGGATGTGGCCCTTGACGGTGCCCAGGCCGATGTGCAGGCTCTCCGCGATCTCCGCGTTCCCGCGGCCGTCGGAGATCAATCGTAGGATCTCGGTCTCGCGCGGCGTGAGCGGCGACAGGCGATTCTCGGCGGGCTGGGTTGCGGAGAAGCGCGCGAGCACGAAGTGCGCGATGCGCGGGTCGAAGTAGGCGCCGCCCTCGCTCGCGATGCGCACGGCCTCGACCACGCGCTCGGGTTCCGAGCTCTTCAGGCAATAGGCGTCGGCCCCGGCGGCCAGCGCCGCGAGCACCTCGTCCTCGAGGTCGACCATCGTCACGATGACGACGCGCGTCTGCGGCAGTTGGGCGCGCACGCGCTGGGTCAGCGTCACGCCGTCAATGCCCGGCAGGCCGATGTCGATCACCGCCACGTCCGGACGCTCGCGCGCGATCGTTTCCCAGCCGTCCGTTCCGTCGGCCGCCTCGGCCGTGACGTCGAACGCGCCCTGCAGCGCGGTGCGCAGCCCGGCGCGAGTCAGCGCGTGATCCTCGACGATGACGACGCGGGGGCGGCCCCCGTCGTTCGTCGTCACTGCGCCGCCGGCAGCGTGATGGTGAACGTGCTCCCGCTCGGCTCGCGCGGCACGTACGTCACCGTGCCGCCGTGCTGTTCGGCGATCCGTCGAACGATGTAGAGGCCCAGTCCGGTGCCGGAGCCGGGCCGGCCGCCAAAGCGCTGGAACAGCGCTGCGCGCTGGGCCTCGGGCACGCCGTAGCCGTCGTCTTCGACGGTCAACGCAATGCCGGCGCCGGCGCCGCGCGACGCTCGCGCCGTGACGTGACCGCCGCGCGCCGTCGCTTCGATCGCATTGGCCATCAGATTCGCGATGGCGCGGCGAATCTCGTGCGGGTCGGCCGAAATCCGCGCGGGCGTGGTTTCGATGCACACTTCCACGCCCTTCGCCTCCGCGACCGGGCGCAACTCGTCGGCCACCGCGCTCAATAGCTCGTTGCAGTCCACCGGCTCGCGGAGCGTGGACGCCTCGCCCGACTCATAGCGCGCCACGAGCAGCAGCGTCTCGACCATGCGCCGCTCGTCGTCGTTTGCATCGAGCGCCGTCTTGAGGATGTCGCGGTATCCCGACGGCAGCTCGCCGTACGCCCCCGACAGCGCCTGGGCCATGGTGACGTGGGCGGCGGCGATCGGCGTCCTCAGGTCGTGCGCCAGAGCATACACGATGTCGCGGATCACGTCGCTGCGGTCGGCCAGCTCCTCCTTCTGCCGCTCGATCTCGTCGTTGCGCTCGCCGAGCTGGGCGAACAGTCGCGCCTGCTCGAGCGCCATCGCCGATTGCTCCGCGAACGCGCGCATCGTCGCGAGCGCGTCGCCGACGAACGCATCGCCCGCGCGGACGGCCGCGATCAGCACGTCATCCGCAGCCGTTTCGCCGGGCGCGATCGGCGTGACCAGCGCCTCGGCGGCGCCGAGGGCTTCGAGCGTCAGGCGGCCCAGCAGGTCGCTCGGCGTCAGGCGAAACACGCCGTCCGCTTCGCGGGCGCGCACGGCGAGCGAGGCGATCTCCGCCGACAGCGGCCCGCGCCGCACCGACACGTCGCGGCCGCCGCGCGCATATTCGAAGACGAGCGGCGGCGATAGCGGCGCGTCGCGCACCAGAAACGTCGCGTTCGACGCGCCGAGCAGGGTCACGCATTCGCGCGTGACGGCGCGCTGCACGAGTTCGACGTTCAGCGTCTCGCGCACGCGCCCGGTGGCCTCGCGCAGCGCTTTCTCGATCTCGATCTGCCGCATCCGGCCTGCGGACACGCCCGCCTCGCGCGCGTACTCCTGCGCTTTGATGCTGAGGTAGCCCACCAGCACGAACGAGGCGGCGAGCAGCAGCCGGTCGCCGACCGCGATGCCGCTCCAATGGAAGTGCGACTGAACGCCGTTGACGTAGCCGGCGACGAGGTTCGCGATCTCCGCCGCGACGATGAGGTTGATCGTCAGCCTGCTCTGGAGCGTGAGGCTGCTGAGCGCGATCGGTCCGTTCAACAGAATGGCGGCGATGAAGAGCTGCGGCGTGACGAGATCGACGATCCACGCGAGAACGAGCAATCCGTAACAGACCCAGGCCACTTCCGCGCCTTTTCGGGTTTGGGCGCGGGGGCGCCTTGGCGCAAAGCGGAGAAGGCTGATCGTGCATGGATCGCACGGTGCGAGCGGAAGAATTGTTGCGCGAACTCGGGGGACGCGCGCGGCTCGTGATCTACGTGGCCGGCGCACCGGGGTCCGGAAAGACGCGACGTCTGCTCGAGGACGCGCGCCGCCTCGCCGCCGACGGCAAACGCGTCGTCATCGGCTGGATCGAGACCAAGGGACGTCCCGACCTCGAGCGCATCGCCGAGGGCCTGCCGCGCGTTCCGCCGCGAATCGTGCGGCTGGGCGACCACACGTTCGAAGACTTCGATTTCGAGGCCGCGGTAAAGGCGAAGCCCGACGTCGTGGTGCTCGACGAGCTCGCGCACGACAACTTGGGCGACGCGCCCCACGCGAAGCGCTGGCAGGACGCACTCGCCCTCAGGGAGCGCGGCATCGGCGTGATCGGCGCGTTCAACATCCAGCACGTCGAGACCGTCGCTCCGACGGCCGAAGCGCTCGTCGGATATCCGGTGCGCGAGATCGTTCCGCTTTCGTTCCTGCAAGCTGCCGATGAAGTCATCGCGCTCGACGTGTCGCCGCAGCTATTGCAGAGTCGCGTGAAGGCCGGCAAGATCGTCACGCCGCAGGACATCGAGCGCGCTCTCGACGGAATCTTCAAAGAGCAGACGCTCTACATGATGCGCGAGCTGCTGCTGCGAACGGTGGACGACCTCGCGATGCCGGTCGTGAAGGACCGCCGCACGTCAACGGCGGCGGCGTTCGTCTATCCGAACGTGGACCCGGCCCCATACCTCAAGCGCACGGCCGCGATCGCGCACGCGCTCGATCTGGGCCTCGAGGTCGTTCCGGTTCGCGGCGTCGACCGCAACGCGCTCGAGCGCGTCGTGCGCGACGTCGGCGGCGAGATGCTGGCCGACGAGGCAGATCCCGCCGAGGCGCCCGGCGACGCGCTGCGGGCGTCGCTGGTCGCGATCCCGAACGGCAAAGCCGCGGCGAAGCTGGCCGGCACGCCGCTGCCGTACGATCTGTTCATCGTCGGATCGGGGCAGACGTATCTCGGCGCGAATCCCGCGCGCTCGCCCTACTCGCTGACGGCCGGCGACCGCCTGCGCGTGGGCTACGGAAAGCTGACGGTGTACATCGCCGCCGCCGCCGGCGCCGGCAAGACCTACGCGATGCTCGACCGCGCGCACCAGCTCAAAGCCGAAGGAGTTGACGTGGTGGTCGGCTTCGTCGAGACGCACGGCCGCAAGGAGACGGCGGCGCTGCTCGACGGCCTCGAAATCGTGCCGCCGAAGGCGTTCGCGGTCAACGGGATTGCCTATCGCGAGTTCGATCGCGACGCGCTGATCGCGCGGCATCCGAAGGTGGCGCTTATCGACGAGCTCGCCCACACGAATGCCCCGGGCTCCATCGCGCCGAAACGCTTCTACGACGTGCTCGCGGTGCTGCGCGCCGGAATTGACGTGATCACCACGCTGAACGTGCAGCATTTCGAAGGGCTGGGCGACGCCATTCTGCGCTTCACCGGCACCGTCGTGCGCGAGACGCTGCCCGACGGAATCTTGACGCTCGCCGACGAGGTGATTCTGATCGACGTCACCCCGGAGATGCTGCGCCAGCGGTTGCGCGAGGGCAAGATCTATCCGCCCGAGCGGTGCGAAACGGCGCTAGCCAACTTCTTCCGCACGGAAAACCTCTTTGCGCTGCGCGAACTCGCGCTGCGCGAGGCGCTGCGCGCCCGGCGACGCGAGCGCATCGCGTCACCGTTCGAACGGATCCTGTTGGCGATCGGATCGCGCGAGACCGACTTGCCGATGATCGCGCGCGCGAGCCGGATCGCGGCGCGGCTCGCGATCGAGTTCACGATCGCACACGTCGTCGAAACGCGAGCGCATACCGAGCCGGGCGTCGTCGAGGCGTTGCGCGCCGAGGCGCGCAAGAGCAACGCCGAGTGGATCGAGGCCGTGGCCGAAGACGTTCCCAAGCGCCTCATCGAGATCGCGCGCGAACGCCCGGAAACGACGATCGCGCTCGCCGGTACGCGGCGTTCGCCGCGCTGGCTGCGCCGGCCGTCGTTCGCGCGGCGGCTGCTCGACAACGGCGCGCTCGAGCTGCTCGTGCTCATGCCGCCCGACAATCCGGCGGCTGCCGCGGCCGCGCCGGCGGAGGAGCAGCCCTAGGCGCGCTCCGCCACGAGCCAGGAGGCTCCGGCGATCAGACAGGTCAGCGCGAGCTCCGACCAGCTGAAATGCGCCTCGGGATGGGCGACCAGCAGCGGCACCCAGAC
Source organism: Vulcanimicrobiota bacterium (assembly GCA_963824595.1). Classification (GTDB taxonomy): domain Bacteria; phylum Vulcanimicrobiota; class Vulcanimicrobiia; order Vulcanimicrobiales; family Vulcanimicrobiaceae; genus Cybelea. The sequence continues at coordinate 374,182 of CAWGPY010000002.1, read as the reverse complement.
CAGCACGCCGAAGAGCGCGACCATCGCGGCCATCAGGCGAATCGCGAGCCGCGCTCGCACGTTGATCAGCATGCCGACGGCGGCGAGCGCGAAAGCGATGGTCGTCAGAATCGCCCAGAACGTCTGGCTCGGCGGGATCCAGTGTGGAACGAGCTCGGCAGTGGCCCGAAGATAAAAGAGTTGTGTCAGGGCGAACGAGATCGCACACACGCCGAGCCCGAGGCGCGCCGCGCGGGCGAACGCCGCCGCTTCGGCCGCGTTCGCTTCGGTCGCCGCGTAGACGGCGATCGCACCGCATAAAAGCGAGACCTGCTCGAAGAGACTGCCGTAGTGCTCGTAGGTCGCGGGGTGGGCGACGATGCCGGGAATGCAGGCCAGCGAGAAAACGGCGTAGACGACCGCCAGCACGATCGACGCCAAACGCGCGGTTTGCGGAAAGAGCATCGCGATGCCGCCGGCGATCTGCGCCGCCATGAGAATCTCGCCGATGACGGTGCCGAACGGGAGCTTCCACAGCGCGCTGAGGGTCTGCCAGGTGTAGACGTCGTGCCACATCAAGGCGATGACGCCGAAGAGCATCGCCGACAGGCCAAAGACGATGCGCCCATAGACCGCCGTCTTCATGCATACGGCAACGCTCGCGCCTGGGAGCCTGTGACTCCGCAGCGAATCGAAGCCTGATGCCGGGGGCAGTGTCATGCCGAAAGGTGTTGGTCGGCGATGCGGCGTTAGCGGCCCGCCGCGGCGGTACTCTCCGCGACCAGCAACCGCCATCCCTCGAGCGGCGTGCCGTCGAGGTCGAGGTTGCGAACCAGCGCCGCGAGACGCAGCGCCGCCGGGCCGTTCCCGTTCGTGAGCCGGTCGAGGAAATACGGTGCGAACGACTGGTAGTAGAGCCGCGCGACGACTTTGAGGTGCGTGCGGTCGACGCCCGGCGGCAACGCGATCGCGTAGCGAACGACGGCGTGGCCCTTGCCGTCCGCGTAGCGCGGATCCGCGGCGGCGCGACCCTGCGGAAACGTCGCCGCGAGCAGGCCCGGCGGAGCCTGGGGTAGGGGGCCCGTTCGCGTCCAGCCGATCGGCAGAATGCGATTGTCCTTCACCTCGCGATCGCGCCGCAGAAAGCTGGTCGTGAATCGCCCGCTCGCGTCCTGCAGAAGCTCCTCGAAGATCTGCACCTGATCGCCGCTTGCGATCGGGTGGGCTTCGTCGAAGTGTTCCTGGTATGCCTGACGATGCCGCCCGTCTTCGGCGAAACTCTCGCTGGGAAGCGGAAGACCGTTCGTGCCGAGGATCCTTCCGCGCCGATCCGTGCGACCCGATGCGAAGATCGGCGCCGCGTCGGAAGCGCTCGATGAATCGCGAACCTCGACGTTCAAGAAGGCGCGCCTGAAGGCGACGCCGGTGGGAAAGCGATGGCCGGTCCGGTTGACGACCTCGACGTCGGCGATCAGACGATCGCCGTCAACGTACGCTCGGACCGCGACCGTCGCCGTTGCGTGCCGCGCCTGTCGAACGATGTTGCCGATCGCGCGATCGATGTCGTCGGTTGCCCCCGACATATAATCCGCCGTCCGTACGCCGGTCACTCCCGGAAACTCCCGGAACATGGACAGCAGGAACGCGTTGAGTCCCAAGAGCTCGTGACGGCGAAATCCCGACGTGCGCGATCGCACCGTGACGTCGCCGCGCGATGCCAGGTACGTCGTCGCGGGATAGCTCTGATCCTCGACCAGAGCGATCTTCGTCGCTCCGCCCGGCGGCATGTGGCAGTCCTGGCACGAGCGTCCGTCCGCCGACGGGTGGTATTCGGTCTGGAACTTGCTGTTCAACCATTCCAGATACGTCGCTTGCTCGACGGTATGGCCGACCGCCCGGCGAGGCGTCGCGTCAATGAGCGGCAGGTTGATTGTATGGCAGCTGCCGCACATGCGCGACGACTCGATGAACGACGAAAAGTGCGGGGTGATCCCCAGCGCCTGTTTCATCGGATGCGCGGCAACGGCGTCGTCGTGGAACGGGCCGTACACCGTCGTCGGCGGTCCGACGGCGAACCGTCCGTTGATCCCGTGATTCAAAAAGAACCGCAGCGAATCGGTCCCCGGAGGCGGCTTTTCGCTGACCGCGTGATGGCAGGCGGCGCAGCTCACGCCGTCGCGGGCGAGGCCGCCGTATGCGGCCCCGGCATGACTCGGCATCGCGTCGAAAAGAGCCGCGACGGGGAAGGTGCGCCCGGGAAAGTCGTGGGCAAAGGTGCGTTCCCCCATCACGCCGTGGCAGCTCAGACACGTATTCGTCACGTCGCGCCTGATCGCGGCGGCCGCACGCGCGTCGTGCCACGACGCGACCGAGGCAAGCTCGCTCTCGAACTGCGCGTAAAAGACGGGATCGCGGCCCGCGAGCGCCATCGGCGACCAGCGCCACTCCCCGTACTCGGAGACGTTCGCACCGTGCGCCCACATCGTCGGACCGAACGGCGGCTTCGCCGCCCCGCTGTGACAGATCATGCACTGGTCCGACGTCACGAACTCCGGAACGTGATGGGCCTGTGAAAGAATCGTGTCGAGCGTCTCGGGCGGAAACGTTTGAACCGCAAGCGTCGCCGGGGCGGCGCTCGACGGCGACGGCGATGCCCCCGATGCCGCCGTCACCTGCCACGACGAGTCGACGCGATAGGTGATCGGCCGGCCGGGAAACCCGCGAACGTTCTCGAGCGACGAGAACGTCAGCGCTTTTTCCGCTGAGGCGTGGCATCGCAAGCAGTAGAGTCCGTATCCGGCATTCGGGTAGTGCGCCGGAACGGCCGGGTCGAGCATCCCGGCGTAGATCTCGCCCCAGAACCATCCGTCGTGCGACCCCGACGAGCGGCGGATCATGATCGTCCAATCGGTCGGGCGCAAATCGTTCTCGGCCGTACCCGCGAAGTAGCGCGCCGGCTTCGGACCGTACTGTTCTTTGATGATCACCGCGCCGTCCGCCGGCACGCCGCGCCGGCCGTTACGCAGCCACGCGATGACCTCCGGCGAGTAGTAGACGCGTACGGTCGGGTGCGTTCCGAACGATACGCCGTGGATGAACGGGCCCGTATCGCGCAGGCTCTTGTCCACGCACCAGCCGAGATCGCGATACCGGTACGACGAGAGATACGCGAGCAGCGTACGTTCCACGGCCACCGGCTCGCCCGGCGGCAACTGCGCCGGAACCCGTAGCGCCTGCGGAACCGGCAGAGGATGCCCGCAGGGATTGGGTTGCGGCTGATTCATCGCGTGCAGCGCCGGGCCGGCCACGAAAATGGCAACACCAACGAGCAAAAGGCCCGGAATGAACCCGCGCACGCCACCTGCTTCTTCGGCGCAAAAGGTCGGGCCTTTGACTCATCGCGGGCTGGTTTTGGCTATTTGCGAGCGACGCCGTCGAGGTCGAGGTTGAGCTCGAGCACGTTCACGTGCGGCTCGCCCAGGATGCCGAACGTTCGTCCGCTCACGTGGCGTGTCACCAGCTCGTCAACCCACGCGCGCGATAGACCGCGGGCGCGCGCCACGCGCGGCGCCTGCCAATAAGCGGCCTGCGGCGAGATGTCCGGATCGATCCCGCTTGCGCTCGACGTCACCAGGTCGATCGGCGGCGGGCCGCCCGCGTCGGGATTCTCACGCTCCAGCTGCGCGATCGTCGCCTTCGTCGCGTCGATCAGTTTCTTCGACGTCGGGCCGAGATTGGTGCCGCCCGTGGACGTGGGATCGTAGCCCTTTCCCGCGGCCGACGGACGGCCGTGGAAGTACTGCGGCTTGGTCCACAGCTGTCCGATGATCGCCGAGCCGACGACCTTCCCCTTCGCCGTGACCAGCGAGCCATTCGCCTGGCGCGGGAAGGCGACTTGCGCGATTGCCGTCATCGCCAGCGGATAAATAAGCCCCAGCAACACGATCGAGACGATCGTGACCCGGAGCGAGGTTCCCAAGTGCTTGATCATTTCGGTCGTTCCTACGTCAGGTGCAGCGCCGCGAGGATCATGTCGATGAGCTTGATGCCGATGAACGGCACCAGGAGGCCGCCCACGCCGTACAGCATCACGTTCTCGAACAGCACGCGATTGGCGCCCTTCGGCTCGTAGCGCACCCCCCGCAGCGCGAGCGGAATGAGCGCGACGATGACGAGCGCGTTGAAGATGACGGCCGAGAGGATCGCGCTCTGCGGCGTCGAGAGGTGCATGACGTTCAGCGCGGCCATTGCCGGATAGGCGATCGCGAACATCGCCGGCAGGATCGCAAAATACTTGGCCACGTCGTTGGCGATGGAGAACGTCGTCAGGGAGCCGCGCGTCATCAGCAGCTGCTTGCCGATCTCCACGATCTCGATCAGCTTGGTGGGATCCGAATCCAGATCCACCATGTTCGCCGCTTCTTTGGCGGCCTGCGTGCCCGAGTTCATGGCGACGCCGACGTCGGACTGCGCCAGCGCGGGTGCGTCGTTCGTGCCGTCGCCGGTCATCGCCACGAGCCGCCCCGACGTCTGCTCGCGCTTGATGAGCTCCATCTTCGCCTCGGGCGTCGCCTCGGCCAGGAAGTCGTCAACGCCGGCCTCTTTCGCGATCGTCGCCGCGGTCAGCGGATTGTCGCCCGTGATCATCACCGTGCGAATTCCCATCGCGCGCAGCCGGCTGAAGCGGTCGGCCATGTGCGGCTTGAGGATGTCTTTGAGGTAGATCACGCCGACGATCAGCGTGTTGCGTGCCAGCAGCAGCGGCGTGCCGCCGCTGCGCGCGATGCGCTCGATCGCCGGCGAGAGTTCCGCGGACGGTTCGCCGCCGGACTCGCGCACCCACGCCAGCACCGAGTCGGGCGCGCCCTTGCGAATCTTCGTGCCGTCGGCCAGGTCGAGGCCGCTCATGCGCGTGTAGGCGCTGAACGGCACGAACGTGGATCCCGGCGGCGCCGTGCGATCGCTCGAGATCCCGGCCAGCGCGACGATCGAGCGGCCTTCGGGCGTTTCGTCCGCCAGCGACGACAGCAGCGCGATGGCCGCCGCGTCGCGCGGATCCATGCCCGCCGCCGTCACGATCTCGACCGCCTGGCGATTGCCCAGCGTGATCGTGCCGGTCTTGTCGAGCAAGAGCGTGTCCACGTCGCCCGCCGCCTCGACGGCCCGCCCGCTCATCGCGAGCACGTTGCGCTGCATCACGCGGTCCATGCCGGCGATGCCGATCGCCGATAACAAACCCCCGATCGTGGTCGGAATGAGACAGACCAGCAGCGCGATGAGCACGGTCACGCTCTGGTGTGCGTTCGCGTAGATCGAGTACGGCGCGAGCGTCGCGACGGCGATGAGAAAGATGATCGTGAGTCCCGCCAGCAGGATCGAGAGCGCGATCTCGTTGGGCGTCTTCTGCCGGTGCGCGCCTTCGACCAGGCGAATCATGCGATCGAGAAAGCTCTCGCCGGGATTGGCGGTCACGCGGACGACGATCCGGTCGGAGAGCACCCGCGTGCCGCCGGTCACCGCGCTGCGGTCGCCGCCCGACTCGCGCACCACCGGCGCCGATTCGCCCGTGATGGCCGACTCGTCGATCGTTGCCGCGCCCTCGAGTACCTCGCCGTCGGCGGGCACCACCTCGCCGGCCTCGACCACGAAGCGGTCGCCCTTGCGCAGGCTGCTGCCGGCCACGCGCTCCTCGGTTCCGTCATCGTGCAGTAAGCGCGCGTACGAGTCCGATTTCGTGCGCCGCAGGGCCTCGGCTTGCGCCTTCCCGCGCCCCTCGGCTACGGCCTCGGCGAAGTTCGCGAACACCACCGTGAACCACAGCCACGCCGCGATGGCGAAGTCGAAGCCGGCGTTCGCCCCGTGACTGACGAGGTCGCGCACGAGAAAGATGGTCGTCGCCGCGGCGCCGACCTCGACGACGAACATGACGGGATTGCGCGCCTGCCAGCGCGGATCGAGTTTCTTGAACGAATCCCCCACGGCGCGCGCGACGATCGCGCGGTCGAAGAGCGAACGCGGTTTGGGACGGCGTTCCAGGCGCCGCTGACTCAACATCAGAACGTCTTTCCTTGTTGAACGAGCACGTGCTCGACGATGGGGCCCAGCGCGTCGGCCGGCAAGAAGGTGAGCGCCCCGACGATCACGATCACGCCGATCAGCAGCGCGACGAAGATGCCGGAGTGCGTGGTGAAGGTGCCGGGGCCTTCGGGAACCGACTTCTTGCCGGCAAGCGCGCCCGCCAGCGCCAGCGCCGGAACCGCGACGGCGAAACGGCCGAACATCATGTTGACGCCGGTCAGCAGGTTGTAGAACAGGCTGGGGCCCAGGCCCGCGAAGGCCGAGCCGTTGTTCGCGTTGGTGGACGTGAATGCGTAGAGGATCTCGGAGAAGCCGTGCGGCCCCGCGTTGTTCAGCGTGGCGGTGCCTGTCGGCGTCACCGCGGCGATCGCCGTCGGTACGAGGACCAGCACCGGCGTCACCAGCACGGCCAAAATGGCGAACTGCACCTCGCGGCGCTCGATCTTCTTCCCGAGGTACTCGGGGCTGCGCCCCACCATCAGTCCCGCGATGAAGACGGTCAGCACGACGAAGACGATCATCCCGTAAAGCCCGCTGCCGACGCCGCCGAAGACGATCTCGCCGAGCTGCATGTCCACCAGCGGTATGAGGCCGCCGAGCGGCATGAACGAGTCGTGCATCGAGTTCACGGCGCCGCACGACGTGTCGGTGGTCACGGTCGCAAACAGCGCCGAGGCGGCGACGCCGAACCGGCACTCCTTGCCCTCCATGTTGGCGCCGGCGACGCCGAGGTGATGGACGATCGGATTGCCGGCCGACTCCGCCCAGTACGCACCGGCGAAACCCGCGAAGAACAGCACGCTCATCGCCGCGAAAATGGCCCAGCCCTGGCGCGTGTCCTTCACCATCTTGCCGTAGGTGTACGTGAGGCCGGCGCCGATGCTGAAGATCAGCAGCAACTCGATCAGGTTACTGAGCGGGTTCGGATTCTCGTTCGGCGCGGAGGAGTTGGCGTTGACGAATCCGCCGCCGTTGGTGCCCAGCTCCTTGATGACTTCCTGCGACGCCATCGGGCCGCCCGTGATCGACTGCGTCGTTCCCTCGAGCGACGTGACGGCGCGATACGCGTTGAAGTTCTGCGGCACGCCCTGCCACACGAGGAAGAGACCGACGACGATCGAGATCGGCAGCAGCACGTAGAGCGACGCGCGGACGAGATCGACCCAGAAATTGCCGAGCGTTTTGACGCTCGTACGCACGAGCCCGCGAACGACGGCAATGGCGATCGCGATGCCGACTGCCGCCGAGACGAAATTGTGCCACGCGAGCCCGGCCATCTGCGACAGATAGCTCATCGCCGATTCGCCCGAGTAGAACTGCCAGTTCGTGTTGGTCGTGAAGCTGACCGCGGTGTTCCACGCCAGGTCCGGCGACATGTTGGGCGCGTGTGCCGGATTGAAGGGCAGCCGCGCCTGGGTGCGCAGCAAAACGTAGAGATAGGCGAGGCCGACCAGCGAGAACGCCAGCATCGAGAGCGCGTAGACGTGCCACGGCATCTCTTCGTCGGGACGCACGCCGCACAGCCGATAGACGAGGCCTTCGAGCGGCGCCAGCACGGGGCTCAGCCACGTGCGCTCCCCTTGGAAGACCCGCGCCATATACGACCCCAGCGGCTTCGTGATCGCCAAAACGATCGCGAAGAACGCGACGGCCTGAAGCCAACCGGTGCCGGTCACGCTAGAATTTCTCCGGGCGGAGCATCGCGAAGACCAGGTATCCCAACCCGGCAACCGTGAGAATCAGCCCCAGAACGTCGTCGAAGCCCACGGGCTACACCCTCCCGCATCCGAAGACGTAGAGGTCGAGCAGCACGAAACAGACCGCAGATAGGATGACGATTCCAGCCTCGAGGAGCATGCGTTTAGTGTAACGGGGGAGCCTGCGCCGCACCATCCACCGATCGGATGATCCGGACGGATATCCAAGCGGATCATCCGTCCGGCGTCTGCCTAACTGATTGCGCGGGGCCGTATAATCGTGAGCGTTATGGTTCGTCAGCTTCTCATCGCGATGGTCTGCATCGCATCGGCCGTCCTCGCGACCGCGGCCACAGCGGCGGCGCAAGCCACGCCCGGCCCCGCGGCGCCCTCGGCGTCGCCGGCTCCCGCAGCGTCGCCGCCTCGCGTGCCCGCGGCCACTCCCAGCGCGCCGAGCGACCCCTGCGGATCGCTGCTCTCGATCGTCAATCGTCCGGTCGTGACCACCGGCGTCTGCACCGTGCAAACGGGGCACTTCGACGTCGAGACCGGCTATGCGAACACCACCACGGCAGGGCCGGGCGGGGGCAGCAGCGCGAACTATCCCCAGCCGCTAATCCGAATCGGCACGGCGAATCCCCACTTCGACGTCGAGCTCGCACCCCCGAGCGCGGAGACCACGTCGGTCGGCGAGCCGACCGTGACCGGCACCAGCGACGTGAGCGTCGGCGCGAAATACGAGGCAGGTTACAGTTCCAAAGCCCTCTGGGGCGCCAACGGCCTGATCACGTTTCCCACCGGCAGCCCCGCCTTCTCCGCGGGCGACCCGCAGTTCACCGGGAGTCTCAACGGCGCGTACACCGTGAACTCCGTGCTCGGTCTCGCGGGGTCCCTCAGCTTCAACGCGCTCTCCGGCCTCAACGCGTCGGGTGCGCCGCAATCGTACTTCGCCTTCATCCCCAGTCTCGAGCTCACGGCGACGCTGCCCGGCCCGTCGGAGTTCTTCGGCGAGTACGCATACTTCAGCCAGGCCGGCGTCGGGCTCGGCGCTAAGAGTTTGCTCGACTTCGGCTACATCCGCGACCTCGGAGGCCACGTGCAGCTCGACGTCGAGTACGGATTCTCGCCGACGTCGCTCAACGGACAAACCCAGCACTACGTCGGGGCGGGCCTCTCCTTCATGAACTAAAACGCCGAGGCGGGAAAATACCCGAGCCTGCCTAAGCTCGCTCGAACGATCTAGCGCATGTTTGGGACGGAGGTTGCAATGGCCGCTTCGACGATGCCCGTCAACATCGGAAACACCGGATTCATGCTGCTCTGCGCGAGCCTCGTCATGCTGATGACGCCGGGGCTCGCGTTTTTCTATGGCGGTCTCGTGCAGCGCAAAAACGTGCTGACGATCATGATGCAGAGCTTCATGTCGCTGGGCTGGACGACGGTGCTGTGGTTCGCCTTCGGGTACTCCGAGAGCTTCGGCCCCGATTGGCACGGCATCATCGGGAACCCGGCGACGTATGCGTTTTTGCGCGGCGTGACGCTGCACACGATGTTCACCGGCAACGACGCCGGCATCCCGCTCGTGGTGCACATCGCCTATCAGATGATGTTCGCGATCATCACGCCGGCGCTGATCACCGGCGCCTTCGCGAATCGCGTCACGTTCAAGGCCTATTTCTGGTTCCTTACCGGCTGGCTGATCTTCGTCTACTTCCCGTTCGTGCACATGCTCTGGAGCCCCGACGGCATCTTGGCCAAGTGGGGCTGCCTCGATTTTGCGGGCGGCATCGTGGTGCACGCGTCGGCCGGGTTCGCGGCGCTCGCATCGGTGCTCTACGTGGGCCGGCGCCACGTGATCGACAACAAGCCGCATAACGTCCCGCTGATCGCCCTGGGCACCGGACTGCTCTGGTTCGGCTGGTACGGCTTCAACGCTGGCTCGGAGCTGCGCGTGGATTCCGTCACCGCTTCGGCCTTCCTCAACACCGACGTCGCCGCGTCGTTCGCCGCGATCGCGTGGCTGGTCGTCGAGTGGATCCGCGGACGCCAGCCGAAGTTCATCGGCCTGCTCACCGGCGCGGTCGCCGGCCTCGCGACGATCACGCCGGCCGCGGGCTACGTATCGCCCACGACGGCCGTGATCATCGGCGTCGCCGCCGGCGTCGTGTGCTACTTCGCCGTCACGCTCAAGAATCAACTCGGATGGGACGACGCGCTCGACGTCTGGGGCGTCCACGGCGTCGGCGGGTTCTTGGGAATCGTGCTGCTCGGCGTGTTTGGGTCAACGCTCTGGAACCCCAGTGGAGCCGACGGCCTTCTGCGGGGCAACCCGTCGTTTCTCGGCAAGCAGTTCGTCGCCGCATCGGTCTGCAGCGCTTGGGCGTTCTGCTTCACCTATGCGATGCTGTGGCTGATCAACCTCGTGACGCGGGTCAAGGTGGATGAGGCCGCCGAGGAACGCGGACTCGACGTCCACCTCCACGGCGAGGAGGCGTATCCGCTCGGCGTCTAGGGCGCGCGCGTTTCCTTCCTAGCGTGCCGCCCGCCGCACCGCCGGCGCGAGTGTGAAACTGCTCGCGACCAGCGTAACGAGCGCGACCGCGAAGGTCGCGTCCACGATCGCCTCACGATACTGCACCCAGGCGGGTAGCGCGAGCGCCAGCGCGATCGACAGCCCGCCGCGCATGCCTGCGACGCGGACGACGTTCGCCCAAGCGGCGGGGTAGCGTCCGGGCAGCAGCAGCCACGCGATAACGACCCGTGCGACCGCGACCGCCGCGATGCTCGCGACGGTGAACCCCGGGTTGCGCCCGACGACGCCGATCTGAAGCGCGGCGCCGGCCATGAAAAACACCACCACGTTGGCCGCCAGCGCCGCCAGCTCCCAGAAGCGGTCGACGTCATCCACCACGCGGAGCGCGATCCACGCCCGCTCGTAGTAGCGCAGGGCGATGCCGAACGCGATCGTCGCAAAGACGCCGGACAGGTGCAGCGCATCGGCTGCGAAGTAGGCGCCGTACGCGCAAACGATCGTCGCGGCGATCTGCGTCGCCGCGTGCGTGACGCGGCGCAGCGCCTGCGCGGCGACGAAGGCCGTCGCGATGCCGAACGCGACCCCGCCGGCCGCTCCGAGCGCGGCGCCGGCTGCGACCGCGGCGACGGCTCCGGCGCCCGCCGTCCCGACGGCCAGCGCCGCCAGCACGGCGCGATAGAGCACCACCGCCGCGCCGTCGTTGAACAGCGATTCGCACACGACGATCGTGGCCAGCGACAGCGGAATCCGCAACCGCCGGAAGACCGCGACGACCGAGATCGGATCCGTCGCGCTCAGGATGGCGCCGCAGAGCATCGCCGGGCCGAGCGGAACGCGCACGAGCACGAGCGCCGCCGCGACGATCGCCGCCGTCAGCACGACGCCCGGACCCGCGAGCGTTGCGATGGCGCGCCACTGCCGGCGGACGGCGCGCAGGTTGAGATTCCATGCCGCTTCGAACAGCAGCGCCGGCAGAAAGATGTAAAGCGTGGCGTATCCGAACGCATGGGTGAAACGGCCCGGCTGGAACGCGCCGTATCCCACGCCCAGCGCCACCACGGCGACGATCTGCCAGAGCTTCACGGCTGCCTAATGGGTGTGCGTGAAGTTGCCCACGCGGGCGAGCGCGGCAAGGTGCTCGATGGCCGCGCGCATGCCCACGGGCGCGCGCGGGCGGCCAACGGCGGCAAAATAGACCGCCGGGTCGATATTGAGCGTTCGCGTCTGCACCATCGAAACGGGGGATTCGCGCAAGAACGCCTCGGCCGCGGCGACCTCCCCGTCGTCGTCGGTGACGCCGGGATGCGTGAGCAGGTTCAGGCTCACGCGCACGCCGCGCGCAAGCGCGAGCCGGATCGAGGCGAAGACGTCGTCGAGGCCGTAGCCCTGCGGGCGGTAATAGGCGGCGTAGACGTTCGGACGGAACGAGTTCAGGCTGATCCGCACGGCGTCCAAGCCGGCGCCGATGCAGCGCTCGAGCGACCCGGGCATGCTGCCGTTCGTGTTCAAGTTGATCGTGCCGTTGGAGCGCCGCTCGCGGATCGTTTCGATCGCGCGCGCGATGGCCGTCGAGCGCAGCAGCGGCTCGCCCTCGCAGCCCTGGCCGAACGACACGATGCCGTCGTCCACGCGTTTGAGGTGTTCGATCGCCACGCGCGCCAGATCGCCTGCGGCCATCTCGTCGGCGATCCGCGCCTGCGGCGACGGCACGCCGGCGTCGGGCTCCTGTTCCGAGATGCAGCCGATACAGCGCGCGTTGCAGCGGGGCGAAACGGGCAGCGCGGCCTCGCCGCGCTCCAGAAAGACGTTCTGCGCCGTGAAGCAGCCGTACTCGCGAGAGCACAACGCGGCTTGCCGCAGCACGCCGTTGTGCGGATCGCGCGCCATCCGCCGCTCGATGACGCCTTCCAGCTCGCCCGCGCCGAACGTGCGCGGCGACCAATCCTCGCCTTCGTCGGTCCGCATCGCGGCGACGAAGAGCCGGTCGTCCACCTCGCACGCGAACGTATACCCGAAGAGCGGAAGCGCCGGTGCGTCGCGCTCGGCGGCGTATGCCGGCAGCAGCAGCCGCGTGTAGCCCGCGGGCAGCGCGACGGCGAGCGTGCTCCGTTTGGCGATGGGGCCGATCGTCGTCAACGGCCGGCGCCGCGGCAGCAGCATCCGCACCGTGCCGCGCGGCGCCGGAATGAGTTCGTCCGCGCGGGCCTCGCGAACGAGCCCCCCGTCGGCCAGCGGAACGAGCGAGTCGTCGTACGCGATCGCGCCGCGCGCGTCGCAAGAGGCCAGTCCGGTCAGCGCGCTTCCACCTCGGCGTCGAATACGCGAACGGCAGGTCCGGCAAGGCTCGCGCCGCCGGCGTCGTCCAGTTCGACCGTCAGCCGCCCGCCGGGAACGACGACCTCCACGGGCGACTCGACGTCGCCGCGCGCCACGGCCGCGGCGGCGGCGGCGATCGCCCCGGTGCCGCACGCCTGCGTCAGGCCGACGCCGCGCTCCCAGTGGCGCACGCGCAACGAGTGCCGCCCGGCGACGCTCGCGACGTGCACGTTCGTGCCGTGCGGGAAGCGCGGATCGCGCTGCAATTCTTCCGCCGCGCGAACGAGATCCACGTCGTTAACGTCGCCGCGAAACAGCACCAGGTGCGGGTTGCCCGTGTCCACGAGCGACGCGTCGCCGATCCCCGGCAGCTCGATGGCCTCCACCGCCGGACGCCGCATCGCGACGCGAACGCGATACTCGGGCTCGCGCGCGACGATCTCGGTGCGCACGACGCCGGCGCCGGTCTCGAACGCGAGCCGCTCTCCCTCGCCGCGTTCGTCGAGCCAGCGCGCCGCGCAGCGGATGCCGTTGCCGCACATCTCCGCTTCGCCGCCGTCGGCGTTGATCGTGCGCATGCGCACGTCGGCGCTCAGCGACGGCTCGAGCACGATGCAGCCGTCCGCGCCGATGCCGCCCCGGCGATCGCACGCCCATACGGCAAACGCGGTCAGATCGTCCGCCGCGCCGCGCCGCGCGTCAACGATCACGAAGTCGTTGCGCGCGCCGTGCATCTTGGTGACGTGCATCACGCGCGCTTCGAAGGCCAGCGCAGCTTTTCCCGTACCAGGCTCCAGACGCGGGCGGGATCGATCCACAGCGTCTCGGGCTCGCTTCGAAACCACGCCCGCTGCCGCCGCGCGTACCGCCGCGTCGCGCGCGCCAGCGACGCAAGCAGCTCGTCCTCGGTGCTCCAGCCGCGCAGATACGCGTGCGCCTGCGGATAGCCCACGGCGCTGGCGGCCACGGCCCCGTCGCCGACGCGTTCCGCTTCGTCCACGAGTCCCGCCTCGAGCATCCGTCGCGCGCGCCGCTCGATGCGCGCGTCAACGACGCTCCACGGCACGTCGAGAAAGACGAGCGTCCACGGTATTCCTTCGCTCGCGAGGGTGCGCGGCGGCTCCTCGCGCAGCGCGGCCGGCGGCGGCGCGAGCGCCACCTCCAGCGCGCGCAGCACGCGATACGTGTCGTTGACACCGAGGCTGCGCGCTCGCTCGGGGTCGCGCCGTGCGAGCCAGTGGTGCAGGAACTCGGGCGGATGCAGCGTCGCCTCGCGCGCCAGGCGCGCGCGCAGTCGCTCGTCGTACTGCGGCGCGAGCTCGATCCCGCCGGTCAGCGCGCGCAGATAGAAGCCGGTGCCGCCGGCCACGATGACGCGCCGTCCTTGCCGCCGGATTGCGGCGATCGCGTCCAGCGCGTCGGCGGTATAACGCGCCGCGGAATACCGTTCCTGCGGATCGAGAAACCCGATCAGATGATGCGGCGCCTGCGCCAACAGCTCCGGCGGCGGCGCCGCCGTGCCGATCGGCATGCCGCGGTAGATCTGACGCGAGTCGGCTCCCACGATCTCCGCGTCGAACTCGCGAGCGAGCTCGGCCGCGAGCTCGCTCTTGCCGCTCGCCGTCGGCCCGGCGAGAATCAGGACGCCGTCGTCAGACACGCTTGAACATGCGAGCGATCTCGACCGGGCTCAGCCGCACCATCGTGGGGCGGCCGTGCGGACAATGCATCGGGTTTTCGCAGCGCTGCAAGCGCTCGACCAGCGCGGTCATCTCGTCCGGCGCGAGGCGCTCGCCGGCGACGGTAACGCTGTGACAGGCCAGCGACGCCCACACGCGCTCGCGCACGTCGCGCTGCTTGGGGTCGCCGGTGAGATCGTCGAGAAACCCGTCGAGATCGAAGGCGCGCGCGCCGTAGCCGAACGGCGTGGCGACGATGCGATACGTGCGCTCGCCGAAGGGCTCGATCTCGAGGCCGCCCTCGCGCAGCACCTCGATCGTTCGATCGAGCGCCGCGCTGCGCTCGGGGTCGAGTTCCAGCACCTGCGGCACGAGCAGCGGCTCGCTCGACGCCCCGTTGCGGGCCGCCGCGCGAATCGCCTCGTAGGCGATCCGCTCGTGCGCGGCGTGCTGATCCACGAGCAGCACCGATTCGCCGTCGGCCGCCAGGATGTACGTGCGATCGAGTTGCGACAGCACCCGCAGCCGCGGCTCGGCAACCGCGCCGTCCGCGGTCGCGTCCTCGAACAGCGATGCGGCACTCGCCTCGGAGAGTGGAGCGAACGATACGACGCCGGGCTCGCCGCCCGTGTGTTTCCGCAAACGCGCTTGGGCGTCGCCGCTGAGCGTCGCGGCGATCGACCGCCGCAGTACGTCGAACACCTGCCCGCCGTAACGCAGGCGCACCTCGGTCTTGGCGGGATGCACGTTCGCGTCCACGTGACCCGGCGGAACGTCGAGGAACACGACGCCGTACGGATGACGCCCCAGCATCGCGTAGGTCGCGTAGCCGCTCGACCACGCGCCGGCCAGCATCGCGCTGCGCACGAGCCGGCCGTTGACGAAGAGCAGCTGCATGCGGCGGTCAGGCCGGTCGGAGCCGGGCGCGCTGACGTAGCCGCGCAGGCCGCCGCCGAGCATGCGCGCCGCCGTCGCATCGAGCGTCAGCAGCGATTCGGCCGCGCGCCGCCCGAAGACCATCGCGAGCCGCTCGCGCTCGTCGGCGCTCGCCGGCATCACCCACACGTCCTTGCCGTCGTGGCGCAGCACGAACGTCCGCTCCGGATAGGCCAGCGCGAAGCTCGCGAGCCAGGCGGAGATCCGGTTGAACTCGGCCGGCGCGGAACGCAGGTACTCGCGGCGCACGGGAACGTTGGCGAAGAGCTGCTCCGCGCGAACCGACGTACCGACCGGTGCGGGGTGCGGCTCGGCCGCGCTCACGTGCTCGGCGTGCGCCCGCACGCGCGCGCCGACCGGCTCGCCGCTGCGGCGCGAGACGATCTCCACTCGCGCGACGGCCGCGACCGACGCCAGTCCTTCGCCCCGGAACCCGAGCGTCGCGATGGATTCCAACTCGGTCGCCTCGTGCAGCTTGCTGGTCGCGTGACGGAGCACGGCGAGCGGGAGCTCGCCCGGCGCCATCCCGGCGCCGTCGTCGATGACTTCGATCGAATCGAAGCCGCCGCGCTCGATGGCCACCGTGATGCGCGTCGCACCCGCATCCACTGCGTTCTCGACGAGCTCTTTGACGACCGACGCCGGCCGCTCGATGATTTCACCGGCCGCAATCTGACCGATCGTCACCGCGTCGAGCTCCCGGATCGTCGCCACGCCCGCTACTTCGCACGCGCGTCGTGACGACCTCGCGCGAGTTGACCAATCCGGCGCGGGCGGGTATCCTAAAGTCAGGATTCCTCGTTAGGTGAGGCGTCTGCACGAATCCATGCCGCTGCCCGGAAAGGTCGAGAGACCCCAACGGGTGACCAGATCCCGCCGAATCAAGGCGGAGTCTAATGCGGCTAGCCCGCCGAGTTAGTGGGCTACGTCGTGCAGTGCTAAAGCTCGACGTTTGGGGAAGCCCGGAGGATCGTCGGATCCGCCCGGCCGCTCGAACCGTCGCCTGCGAGGACAGCAGCGACGGTTTTTTGATGCGGAGAGGAGGTGAGGATCGATGACCGAGGCGCGCGCCCTACGGCCCAACATCCGGCGATCGGTGGTCATGTTTCTCTCGATCGTCGGTCCCGGCATCATCACCGCCAACGCCGACAACGACGTCGGCGGCATCTTCACCTATTCCCAGGCGGGCGCGCAGTTCGGATACTCGCTGCTGTGGATTTTGGTACCTATCACGATCGCGCTGATCGTCGTTCAGGAGATGTGCGCGCGGATGGGCGCCATCACCGGTAAGGGCCTGGCCGACCTGATCCGCGAGAACTTCGGCGTCAAAGTGACGTTCTGGTGCTTGCTGTTGTTCGTGATGGGCGGCATCGGCAACACGGCCACCGAGTTCGCGGGCGTCGCGGCGACGGCGCCGATCTTCGGCAACTATCTTCACGTCGGCAACGCCGAGGGCTTTCGGGCCGCGCTCGTCGTCGGCGCGGCGGCCTTCGTCTTCCTTACGATCACGCGCGGCAGCGCGAAGGTGATCGAGCGCGTCTCGTTGGCGTTCTGCGTCGTATACGTCGCCTACATCGTCAGCGCGTTCGCGGTTCGCCCGGACTGGGGAACCGTGCTCCACCAAACCCTCGTGCCGCACATCGCGGCGTCGAAGGCGTACGTGCTGATGATCATCGCGATCATCGGCACCACGATCTCGCCCTGGATGCAGTTCTACATCCAGGCCGCCATCGTGGACAAGGGCGTGCGCGAGGCCGACTACGCCTACTCGCGGCTCGACGTCTTCGCGGGCGGAGTTTGGACCGACGTCGTGGCCTACTTCATCATCGTCTCGTGCGCCGCCACGATCTACGTGCACAACCTCGGCTCGGCGCATCCCATCGTGGTGCGAGAGGTCGGCGACGTAGCCGTCGCGCTCCAGCCGATCGCGGGCAAGTTTGCGGAACTGCTCTTCGCGGTGGGGCTGCTCAACGCGGCGGTCTTCACGGCGTCCATCCTGCCGCTCTCGACGGCCTATTACGTGTGCGAGGCGTTCGGCTTCGAGCGCGGGGTGGACCATCATTTCTCCGAGGCGCCGATCTTCTATAGCCTCTACCTGGCGCTGATCGTCGTCGGCGCGGGCGCCGTGATCCTTCCCGGCGCGCCCCTGCTGACGATCATCTTCTACTCGCAGGTGCTCAACGGCATGTTGCTGCCGGTCGTGCTCGTGCTCATGCTGCTGCTGATCAACAACAAGCGCCTCATGGGACGGTGGACGAACGGGCCGGCTTTCAACGTGATCGCCTGGGCGACGGTCGCCATCGTCGGCGTGCTGACGCTCGTCTCCACGGCGCAGCTGATCTTCCCGTCGTTGGGCTCGTAGGCGCTAGCCGAGAAACGACATCTGGCGGTCCGCCGGCACGCGCTTCGGCATCTTCTTTCTTAGCGGAACCCGCGCCTCGATGTCGGCGTGGCCCGAGAGCTCGTCGGCGATCTCCTGCGCGCGCTCGATGACGGCGTCGGGCAGCCCGGCCATGCGCGCCACCTCGATTCCGAACGACCGCGACGAGCTGCCCGCCTGCACGCGGTGCGAAAAGACGGGGGCGCCGCTCGCCGTGTTCTCGACCGCCGTGATGTGACAGTTGACGACCAGCCCCCAGTGCTCGGCCAGCGCGCACAGCTCGTGAAAGTGCGTTGCGAAGAGCACCAGCGGCGACTGCTCGTCGAGCCCGAGCAGAAACTCGGAGATGGCCTGCGCGATCGCGAGCCCGTCCAGCGTGCCGGTGCCGCGCCCCACCTCGTCGATCAGCAGCAGCGAGCGCCGCGTGCTCCGGCGCAGGATGTTCGCTGCCTCCGCCATCTCCATGTAGAACGTTGACTGCCCCGAGGCCAGGTCGTCGCCGGCGCCGATGCGCGTGAAGATGCGGTCGACGACGCCCAGCTCCATTTTCTTCGCCGGCACGAACGAGCCGATCTGCGCCATGATCGCCAGCAGGCCGGCTTGGCGCAGGTACGTTGACTTGCCGCCCATGTTCGGGCCCGTCAGCAGCACGAAGCGCCGTTCCGTCTCGCGCAGATCGAGGTCGTTGGGAACGAACTTTGCGTGCAGCACCGCCTCCATCACGGGATGGCGGCCGTCCTCGATCGCAACCACGCTGTCGCCGACGAACGTGGGCCGCACGTAGCCGCGCTCGGCCGCGCACTGCGCGAGGCCCGCGAGCACGTCGATCTCGGCGATCGCGCCGGCCGCGGCAACCAAGTCTTCGGCGCGCGACGCGATGCGCTCGAGCAGCGCTTCGAACAGCTGCTGCTCAAGCCGCTGCTGGCGCGACTGCGCCGTGGCGATGGCGACCTCGAGCTCCTTGAGCTCGGGCGTGATGTAGCGCTCGCCGGTGCTCAGCGTCTGCTTGCGGACGTACTCGGGCGGCACCGCGCCCGCATACGCCTTGTTCACCTCGATGGCATAGCCGAAGGGGCTCGCGTACTTCACCTTGAGATTCCTGATGCCGGTGCGCTCGCGTTCGCGCGCCTCGAGCTCGGAGAGCTTCGAGCGCGCGTCGGTGCGCAGCGCCACGCACTCCGCGAGCTCCGCGTCGGCCTCGGGCCGGATCGCCCCGCCGTCGCCGATCTGCGCCGGCGGCTCGTCAACGAGCGTCGCGTTGAGGTCGTCGAGCATGGCGCCGAAATCGGCGATCCGCTCGACCAGCGGCGCGAGCACCGGGGGCGCCGCCTGACGCAGCGGCCGCAGCACGCCGAGCGTCCGGCGCAGCGACGCGAGGTCGCGCGGCGTCGCGCGCCGGAAGCGCACCTTCTGCGCGATCCGCTCGAGATCGAACGCGCCTTTGAGGATCTCGCGCACGGTCTCGCGGCGCGCATGCTCGGCGACGAGGGCCGACACCGCTTCCTGCCGCCGCGCGATCTCGTGCACGTCCACGAGCGGGGCCAAGATCCAGCGCGCGAGCATGCGCGAGCCCATTGACGTCGAGCACGCGTCGAGCGTCGCGAGCAGCGTCGCGCGCGGGTTCTGGCCTTGGGCTCGCGTCAGCTCGAGATGCTTGCGCGTTGCGGGATCGAGCGCCAAGAACTGACGGCGGCGGTAGAGGTTCGGCTCGGCCTGCCCGCCCGAGCCGTTCGTGACGCCGGTGCGCTTGACGAACGCGTCGAGCGCCTCGAGCGCGCGATGGATCGCCAGCGACTCGTCCATCGAGAAGCCGTCGAACGTTCGACGGTCGCGCGTTCCGACCACGCCGAGGGTCGGGGTCGCCAGGCGCGCGCCCAACGATTCGACCGCCGTCGCGATCGTGGCGCGAAGGTCGGCCGGCAGGTCGGCAACGATCTCGACCGGACCGACGCGCGCGAGCTCCGCCAGCAGCTCGTCGTAGGCGTCCTCGCCCGCGATCGCGGTCGCCGCGGAATGGCTCGTGGATACGTCGGCGTAGGCCAGCGCGAACGTTTCGCCGACCGCCGCGACCGCCGCGAGATAGTTGTTGGCCTTGCCGTCGAGCAGCTGCTCCTCGATCAGCGTGCCCGGCGTTACGAGCCGCACGACGTCGCGGCGAACCAGACGATTGGGCTGCGGAACCTCGAGCTGCTCCGCAAGCGCCACGACGAAGCGTTGCGCGACGAGCCGCGCGAGATACCCCGCGAGCGCGTGATGCGGCACCCCGGCCATCGCCACGCGTTGACCCGCACCGGCCTCCTTGCTGGTGAGCGCGATCTGCAGCGCGCGCGCAATCGTCTCGGCGTCCTCGCCGTACGCTTCGTAGAAATCCCCGACGCGCGAGAGCAGGATCGCTTCGGGATGCTTGGCCTTCATCCCGAAGTACTGCTCGAGCATGGGCGAGAATTTGGCCATGGCCGCGCTCTCTAGGAGCCTAGGAGCGCCTTCGATATCGCGCGCACGTAGGTGCCCTTGGGGTGGCCCGTGCCGCTCGGCCCGCTCTGCGGGTTGTCGCGATCGAGGTCCCAGATCATGATGCCGCGATAGCCGAGGCTGCGCACTTGCCGCGCGTACCCCGACGCGGCGTGCGGCGAGATCACGACGCCGTCGTCGGCGGAGCCGATCATGAGGCCGAGCACGATCTTGCTCTTCGGGAACGTATGCCCGCTGCCCACGTCGATGCTTGCAAACTGCCGCAGCACGTCGAGCCGGCAATCGTCGCTCGACCCCTGCCGGTAGCTGCAGTCCGGATGGTCCGACGGATGCCAGCCGTACTGATCGTAGGCCATGACGTTGAGGTAGTCGATCGCCGATCCGGCTTGCTGCACGACGGCGATGTCTTCGCCCTGGTGGCCGCTGCCCGAACCCGGATCGGCGCCGTCAATGAAGGCGTCGAAGGTGACGATCGCGTTCGGCAGCGCTTTGCGGACCGCCAGCAGCACGTCGATCAGCTGCTGCTGCCCGTTGCTGGGCATCACCTCGTCGTCGAAGTCGAAGCCGTCGTAGACCTTCGCGTGCGACTTCGCATAGGCGCCGAGGTTCGATGCGAACTGCGCGGGGTCGGTGATGCCGAACGGCGACGTCGCGCCCCCGAACGAGAGCAGCACCTTGCCGCCGTGCGCGTGAATTCGCTTCGCTCCGGGCCCGAGCGGATAGGTGTTCTGCGGCGGCGACACCTCGTTGGAGTCGGCGATGCTGAACGCGACGTCGGTCGTCGTGACGCCGCTCGGCACGCTGCCGAGCTTGTGGAACGCCTCCGACCGGTTCGTGTCGGACCACGACTCCCAGAATCCCACGAACTCGAGCGCGGCGGACACGTCGCGCGATGCGGCCGGCGGAGCGACGGCCGGAACCGCTGCCGTCGGCGCGGCGTTGCACGCCGTCGCGGCGACGGCGAGCGCGCACGCGAGCGCGAAGCGCGTGCGGATCACCGCGCGAACGCGAGCACGCCGGGCGACGTCAGATCGACGAGCGGCGCTTTGACCGGAACGGGCGGATCGTCGAAACGGGGCGCGCGCCCGGTCAGCCGCGCGGAGCATCCCCACACGTGCGCGCTCTCCACGGCGACGTCGAGCCACGGCGTCCGCGCATACTCCGCCTCGTCGTAATCGTGCGGTTTGGGCGCCACGACGGTCACGTTGTCGCGCGTCTTAGCGGCGATCCGCGTCGCGTCTTTCTTCGAATCGCCCACGATGAGCGCGCGGAAGGTGCGGCCGCACATGCGGTCGTGATAGGCGCGGGTCGCGGCGTTCTGGGCGTCGACCAGCCGTTTGAAGCGCTCCAGCGCGACCGCGCGCGGCACCTGCTCCCAGCGCGCCGCCGGCGTGCCGCGCCGGATCGAATAGATGAAGCTGAAGGCGTTGGCGAAGATCCCGCGCCGAACGTAGGCCAGCGTCGCTTCGAAATCGGCCTCGGTCTCGCCGGGAAAGCCCACGATGATGTCGGTGGTGATCGCGGCGTCCGGCATCCGGCGGCGAATCCCTTCGATCACCCCGTCGAAGACCGCGAGCGTGTACTTGCGATTCATGCGCCGCAGGATCGGATCGCTCGCCGACTGCAGCGGCAGGTGAATGCGCGGGTTGAGCGCCTCGACGCTCGCCAGATCGTCGAGGATCTTCTCGCTGAAGTCCTTCGGGTGGGGCGAGATGAACGACAGGCGCTCGAGTCCGGCGATCTTCGCGACGGATTTGCAGAGGTCGCCGAAGTCCGCACCGCCGGCGGGATCGCGCCACGCGTTGACGGTCTGGCCGACCAGCGTGATCTCGCGCGCTCCGCCCGCGACTCGCGCGCGCACCTCGTCGAGGATCGCGCTCGCCGGGCGGTGGTCGAAACGTCCCCGCACGTGCGGCACGATGCAGAACGTGCAGTAGTACGAGCAGCCGCGCTGCACCGTGACGAACGCGCGCAGATGCGCGAACGCGCCGGGCGCGGCGGCGGCGGCGGCGACGGCGAAGCGCACGACGTCGTCGGTGTCGTCCGCCTCCGGCGCGGCGTCATTGTCACCCTGAGGAGCCGCGCTACGCGCGGCGTCTCGAAGGGCCCACTCGCTCAGCCGGTCGCCTAGCTGCGCGAGCTCGCGCGTGCCGAAGATCGCGTCAACGTGCGGCGCGAGCGTGAGCATGCGCTCGCGATCCTGCTCGGCGAGGCAGCCCGTCACCACGAGCCGGCGTTCGGGGTCCGCGTCCTTGAGCGCCTTGAGATGATTCATCCGGCCGTAGGCCCGCCGCTCCGCCGCATCGCGCACGGTGCACGTGTTGAGGACCACGACGTCGGCCTCGTCCGGCGCGGACGCCACGCTGTAGCCGGCCGCGGCGGCGCGCTCGGCGATGTAACGCGAGTCGGCCTCATTCATCTGACAGCCGAAGGTTTCGATATAGACGCTGGGCATGTTCGAAGAGCCGCACTTCGCTCGACCCCTCGGCCGTTCCGCCGATGGGTGCCGATTGAGGCGAGTGAGAAAGGAGCGGCATGCTTCATCCGGCGACGGTTGCCATCGTCGGCCGGCCGAACGTCGGCAAGAGTGCGCTCTTCAACCGCTTGATCGGCCGCCGCCTCGCCATCGTCGAGGACACGCCGGGCGTGACGCGCGACCGGCTCTACGCTCTGTGCGACTGGCGGGGCCGCGACTTCAGCCTGGTCGACACCGCGGGCATCGACCCGGATGCCGCGATGGCGCACGGCGCCGAGCTGGCCGAGGCCACGCGCCGCCAGGCCGAAGCCGCCGCCGACGAATCCGACGTGATCGTCATGGTGGTGGACGCCCAAACGGGCCTCCATCCGCTGGACGACGACGTGGCGCGCATCTTGCGGCGGAAGAGCCGTCCGATCGTCTTGGCGGCCAATAAGGCCGAGTCTCCCGACGCTGCCGCGGCCGTGCACGCCGAGTTCGCCAAGCTGGGCTTCGGCGGGCCGATCGCCGTTTCGGCGATTCACGGCGAGGGGACGGGCGATCTGCTCGACCGGATCGTCGAGCTCTTGCCGCCGCCTACCCCCCCGGCCGGAGATCGCGACGAGCTCGCGCTCGCGGTGATCGGGCGCCCGAACGTGGGCAAGAGCTCGCTGGTGAACGCGCTGCTCGGCGAGGAGCGCACGCTGGTCTCGCACTCGCCGGGAACGACGCGCGACGCCATCGACGCGGTGTTCCGCTGGCGCGAGCGCGACGTCCGCCTGGTGGATACCGCGGGCTTTCGCAAGAAGCCCGAGGCGCACGGCGCCATCGAATACTACGCGGCGCTGCGATCGCTCGGCGCGATCGCACGCTGCGACGTGGCCATCCTGGTCTTCGACGCGATGCACGGCATCCTGGCGCAGGACCGCCGCCTCGCGGGCATCGCGATCGAGCAGCGCAAGGGTCTCGTCGTGGTCGGCAACAAGTGGGATCTCGTCCGCGAACAAGGCGGCGATACGAGTCAGGCGGAGCTGACCGCCGCCGTACGCGATCTGATTCCGTTTGCGACGTTCGCGCCGATCACGTTTCTCTCGGCCAAGACGCAGCGCCGGCTCGGCAGTCTGATGCCGGTCGTCGAACGCGTCGCCGAAAACCTCGAGCGCCGCGTGCCGACGCCGCAGCTCAACACGCTGATCCGCAGCGCCGTCCTCGCGCATCCGCCGCCGGGCGTCGCGGGCCGGTCGCTGCGCATCTACTACGTTTCGCAGCCAGCGACGCATCCGCCGGTCTTCGTGTTCCACTGCAACGACCCCGAGCTCGTTCAGGCCCACTACCGGCGCTTTTTGGATAACACGATCCGCCAGCATTACGACTTCGAAGGCGTCCCGCTGACGCTGGAGTTCCGGGCGCGCCGCGAACCCGCCGAGAGCGCGCCGAGGCACGGCCGGCATTGAGCGACGTCGGGCTTCCCGAGCCGACGGCGGTCGGCATCTTGATCGTCCTGCTCGCGATTCCGGTCGTCGCGTTCCTAGGCGCGTTTCTGATCGGATCCATTCCGTTCGGCTATCTGATCGGGCGCATCTTCTATCGCACCGACATTCGCACGCACGGCTCGGGCAACATCGGCGCGATGAACGCGCTGCGGGCGCTCGGCAAGGCCGGCGCGGCCGTGGTGCTGCTGCTCGACGCGCTCAAGGGCTTCGTGCCGGCGCTGCTGGCGCTGACGCTGCTGCGCGGCCATCTCGACTTCGAACCCCTGCCGCCGGGCGAGCAGATCGTCGCCGCCGTCGCGGCGGCGGGCGCCGTGCTCGGGCACTGCTTCTCGCCGTGGCTTCGCTTGCGGGGCGGAAAGGGCGTCGCGACGTCGTTCGGAGCGATCTTCGCGCTCTGCTGGCCCGCGGGTCTCGTCGCCGTCGGCGGCTGGCTGGCCGGGGCCGCGATCACGCGTTACTCGTCGGTCGGCTCCATGCTCGGCAGCGTCCTCGCGCCGTTCGCCATCGCCTACTTCTGCCGCTCGCTGCCCGAGACGGCCTACGGGGCGTTCGCGGCGTTGTTGATACTTTTCGCGCACCGCGAGAACGTCCGCCGGCTGCGCGCCGGCGCCGAGAGCCCGATTCGCTTCTCCCGACCCGCGCAATAAGGCCCGGAACGGGGCGCCAGGGCTTCGCTCGCCGCGAACCGTATGGTGTGGGACCCATGATTTCGTCTAACGATCTTCGCAACGGCGTCACCATCGTGGTGGACGGACAGCTATGGACCGTCATCGAGTTCCTGCACGTCAAGCCCGGCAAGGGCTCCGCGTTCGTGCGTACGCGCATGAAGAACGTCAAGACCGGCACCACCCTCGAGCGCACGTTCCGCGCGGGCGAGAAGCTGGAGCGCGCCACCGTGGACAACCGCCAGATGCAGATGCTCTACAACGACGCCGACGGGTACCACTTCATGGATCAGGAGTCGTTCGAGAACGTCACGCTGCAGCGCGACCTCATCGGCGGTCCGGCCGACTTCCTGAAGGACGGCATGGTGGTTGACGTGCAGTTCCACGACGGCGCGGCGATCGGCGTGGATCTGCCGGCGCACGTCGAGCTGAAGATCGTCGAGACCGATCCCGGCTTTCGCGGCGACACCGCGACGAACGTCACGAAACCGGCGAAGCTCGAGACCGGAGCGACCGTCGCCGTGCCGCTCTTCGTCGAGAGCGGCGACGTCATTCGCATCGACACGCGGGACCGCCGCTACATCGGGCGCGCGGGCTAAGCGCCCGGCGCCGGCGTGCGCTTCGCCCTCGAACTCTTCGCGGCCGCCTTCTTCGCGAGCGTCTTCGGCTCGATGGTGGGGCTCGGCGGCGGCTTCGTGCTGGTACCGATCCTCCGGATTTTTCTCGGATTTTCGCCGGCGTATGCGGCGGGAACGTCGCTGGTGCTCATCGTGGCGAACAGTGCGAGCGGCGCCTTCACGTATCTGCTGCAGCGCCGCGTCCATCTGAAGATCGGCCTGCTGATCGCGGCGGGCGGGCTGCCGGGCGGCGTGCTCGGAGCCATCGCGTCGGTGCACATCTCGCCGAAGCTGTTCGACACGATCCTCGCCGTGCTGCTCGTCGCCGTGGCGGTGGACATGGCGTGGAACGCCGAGCGGCGCATGGCCGGCCGCGTGGAGCACCATCGCGTGGCGAAGATCAAGGGCATGTCCTACCGCGCCGCGCTCGGCTTGGGCTTCGTCGTCGGCATCTTCTCGAGCCTGTTCGGGCTCGGGGGCGGCATTCTGCTGGTGCCGACGTTCCTCTACTTCTCCGAGTTGCCGGCGCACGCCATCAGCGCGACGTCGCACTTCGCGATCCTGCTCACGTCGCCGGTCGGTTTAGTGACGCACGCACTGCAGCACGACATCGTCGCGCGCGACGTCGTTCCGCTCGTCGCCGGCGGCCTGCTCGGCGGTCCGATCGGCGCGCGCCTGTCGCTGCGGCTGAAGTCGCCGCAGCTGCTGATGATCGTCGCCGTCGCTCTCGTCATCGCCGCGGTCACGCTGGTCTGGCGCCAACTCTAACCTCCACAGCGCTCGGAGAAGGCGAAGTTCGGCGCGGCCCTTGCCAGATGGAGGACCCCTACTGCTTGGAACGCGGGTTGTAGGCCGCCCCTTTCACCGAGAAACTGGGCGTCAGCCCGTTGGTGAAGGCGTACAGATACGTGAGAGCGGCGGCGCTGTACTTGTAAACGTCGATCTCACCGGCAACGTAGTTTGCCGCCGCAAAGGCCGTCGAACTCTCGTTCAGGTGACCCCAGAACGCTTCGCCGTGCAGCGCGAACGGGCCGCCGACGACCGTGCAGGCCGGCTTGCAGCCGGAATACACGACCAGCGCCCCGACGTTGTTGGCGGACGTATCGATCGCGACCAGATTGCCGGAGGAATCGATGTCGAGTCCGCCGGGACTCGTGTTTTGATAGCCGGTCGCGGCTACTCCCGCTCCTTGGCACTTCGCAAAATAGATCAGGACCGGCGTGAACTGCTGGGTATAGGCTGAAGCCCAGCAGTTGTTTTTCTTGTCCATCGCGACCCCGACCATCTCGTAGATGGCGGAGTTCGTGAGGTTGGTAGCGCATCCGCTCTTCATCGTGCACACGGAGACGCTTCCGGGCTTGCTGTTGTTGTCGAACATGTTCGCGACGACGATTTTGTCCTTCAGCGCGTTGTTGCTCGCAGCATCGACCGGTTGCCCGTACGGATCGGCGGTCGAGCCGGCCTGGTTCCCGCACATGCCGGGCCCTTTGAAGACGATGATGGAGCGGCTGCCGCCGTCGGGATCGATGACGTTTCCCTTACCGTCCACGGCGACGCCGTTGAGATACTGCACGCCGGGGATGGTGCAGGTCGGCGCCTTATTCTTCTTGTTGTTGCTCTTGTAACCTAAGATGGTCGTGCTCGAAAATTCGCTGACGTAAAGGCCGCCTTTTGACGCGTCGGGCGTTTCGATTGCGGCGAGGACCCCCGCGCTCGAATACTGCATTGCAGACCCGGGTGCGCTCGGCGAGACGCCGGCGCTCGCGCACCCGGCAAGAAATCCTATAACGACTACAGAGAGAAAGGGCGCTAACGAACGCATCCGAGACAGTCTCCTTCTACGACAAGCTCTGCTTGTTCAGTGAACGGGTTTCGGCTCCTATCGACGGCCACGGCTCGGCCTAACGGGGACTCGTCATCTCCTTGGGAACCACGATGCGGTCGTACTCCTCTTCGCTCACGTGGCCGAGAGAGAGCGCGGCCTTCTTGAGCGAGGTCTTTTCGTGGTGCGCTTTCTTCGCGATCTCCGCCGCCTTGTCGTAGCCGATCTTCGGCGCCAGGGCGGTGACGACCATCAGCGACTCGTCGAGATACTTGCGGATCTGCTCCTCGTTGGCTTGCAGCCCCTCGACGGCGTGTTCGCGGAACATCGTGCAGGCGTCGCGCAGCAGCGTGGTCGAGTGGAGGAAATTGTAGACGATCACCGGGTTGAACACGTTCAGCTCGAAGTTGCCCTGCGACGCGCCGAAGCTCACCGCAAGGTCGTTGCCGTAGACCTGCACGCACACCATGGTCATCGCCTCGGATTGCGTGGGATTCACCTTGCCCGGCATGATCGAGCTCCCCGGCTCGTTCTCGGGCAGGATCAGCTCGCCGATCCCCGCGCGCGGCCCCGAGGCCAGCCAGCGGATGTCGTTGGCGATCTTCATCAGCGCCGCGGCCAGCATCTTGAGCGCGCCCGACGCGAAGACGAAGTCGTCGTGCGAGGCGAGCGCCGCGAACTTGTTGGGGTGCGAACGAAACGGCAGCCCGGTGAGCTCGGCGATCTTCTTTGCGGTGCGCTCGCCGAACTCGGGATGCGCGTTGAGGCCGGTGCCCACGGCCGTGCCGCCGATGGCGAGATCGTAGAGCGTGTCGAGCGCCTTGCGGCAGGCCGAGATTGCGCGGTCGAGCTGCGTGACGTAGCCCGAGAACTCCTGGCCCAGCGTGATGGGCGTGGCGTCCTGCAGGTGCGTGCGCCCGACCTTCACCACGTGCGCCCAGCCCTTCGCCTTCGCGTCGAGGGCGTCGCGCAGCTTCTCGACGGCGGGCAGCATCTCGACCATCCCCTGCGCGCCGGCGACGTGCATCGCGGTGGGGAACGTGTCGTTCGACGACTGCGACATGTTGACGTGGTCGTTGGGATGCACCGGCGTCTTCGAGCCCATCTCGCCGCCGGCAATCTCGATCGCGCGGTTCGAGAGCACCTCGTTGACGTTCATGTTCGTCTGCGTGCCCGAGCCGGTCTGCCACACTCGCAGCGGAAAGTGGGCGTCGAGTTTCCCCGCCTCCACCTCGTCGGCGGCTCGCACGATCAAGCCGGCCTTCTCGGCGTCGAGCTTGCCCAGATCGCGATTGACGAGCGCCGCGGCCTTCTTCAGCACGGCCATCGCCTTGATGACTTGGCGCGGCATCACGTCGCGCGGCCAGGCGCTCTCGCCGATGTCGAAGTGCACCAGCGAGCGCGCGGTCTGCGCTCCGTAATACTTGTCGCTCGGAACCTGGATCTTGCCCATGGAATCGCTCTCGGTACGCATGGGCGGTAGCTTCGTCGGCGCTAGCGGCCTTTCCGGGCGGCGCGGCCGTCAACCGTCGTTCCCATCTCGCGCATCTCGACGATCTCGTAAATCGTCAGCGGAAAGCGCTCGTCGAAGCGACTTTTGTTGCAGCGCGGACAGCTCGCGGCGGCGCGGGGACGGCTGCGCCGGAGAACCTCGAACGCGCAGCGATCGCAACGCAGAATGTAGCGGCGGTTCGATTCCTTCAGCGGAGCGGCGCTGCCGAGGTCGTGATAGATCGAATGCAGGCCGCACTCGCGCAGCTTGCGCTTGAAGCGCGTGGTGTGGCCCGTCTCGCCGAACGCCGCGAAACACCACGCGTGGACCATCTCGTGCAGCAGCGTCGCTTCGAGCGCGTCGGGCTGCGCGCGGAAATGCTTCGGCGAGAGCTCGATGACCAAGGGCGGACGTCCGTACGTGATGCGGCCGGCCGAGTTCGAAAACCGCTCGTTGTAGGCGATCCGGCAATCGGGCGCCTCGCCGTTGAAATACTCGTAGTTCAACCGAGCGAAGATCAGCTGCAGGTCGGCTTCGGTGGGCAGCGCGGCGGGCCTCACGCAAGATTTGATTCGATGCTCGTCCAACGAACCATCGTGCCCGCTACCACGTCCAACGGCCTTCCGCCGCGAATCTACGTGCCGATCGTCGTCCTGATCGCGGGCGCGTTCCTTTGCACGATGGCATATCTGGTGGCCGACGGCTTCGGCGTCACGGGCTCGGTATTCGGCAAGGCCGCGAGCACCGCCCCCGGCGCTCCGGCCGAGCGTCAGGGCTCGCAGAACAGCGTCGAAGGCGGCCCGCCGGCGCCGGTGATGGCGCAACTGGCGACGCTGCGCGCGCGGATCGCGTCGCACCCGAACGACGACGTGGCGCTGACTCAGCTCGGCGACATGTACTTGGCCGCGAACAAATTCGAGCAGGCGATTCCGCTGTACGAGCGGGCGCTGAAGGCCAACCCGCGGAACGTCGCCGCGCAGACGGGCCTCGCGCAGGCGAAAGAGGCGCTGCGTGAGTAGCGCCCCGGCGATCTACGTCTCCGCCGACATGGAGGGAACGGCCGGCGTCTGCTCGTGGAAGCAGTGCGATCCGGGCGACGAGCACGAGTATCCGGTTTTCCGGCGTTTCATGACGCGCGAGGTGCGCGCGGCGATCGAGGGGGCGCGCGAAGCGGGCGCGCGGCGCGTGACCGTCAACGACTCGCACTGGTCCATGCGCAACCTGCTCTTCGACGAGCTGCCGGGCGACGACGACCTGCGGGTGATCTCGGGCGCGCCGAAGCCGTGGAGCATGATGGAGGGTTTCGGCCCGCACGCCGACGCGGTGTTCTTCACCGGCTACCACGCGAAGGCGGGTGACTGCGCCACGCTGGCCCACACGTTCTCCGACGCGGTCTACTCCGTGTCCGTGAACGGAACGCCGTGCAGCGAGGCGCTGCTCAACGCGGCGCTGGCGGGGAGCTACGGCGTGCCGGTGGTGTTGATCGCGGGCGACGGCACCATCGTCGCCGAAGCGGCGCGGGCGATGCCGTGGGCGGTGGGCGTGGCGGTCAAGGACGCGATCGGGTTCACCGCCGTCAACTCGCTGACGCCGGAGGCGGCGTGCGATGCGATTCGCGCAGGCGCGCGCGAGGCGATGGGCCGCATCGCGACGGCGCGGCCGTTCGTCTTCGATCCGCCGTTCGAGTTGACGATCGAGACCGCGAAGGTGGAACACGCCGACTTCATCGAGCTGCTGCCGGGGTTCGCGCGCGCGGGCGGACGCACCGTGCGATTTACGGCGAACGAGTACGTGCCGCTGCTGGAGGCGTTCATCGCCGCCACGCGCATCGCCGCGGCGGCCGACGCGATCGCGTGAACCTCTACATCTCGAGCGACATGGAGGGCGTGGCCGGCGTCTGCTCGTGGCAGCAGGTGGACGCGCGGACGCCCCACCGCGACTTCGAGATCTTCCGCCGGTTCTACACGCGGGAAGTAACCAGCTCCGTCGAAGGCGCGCGCGCCGGCGGGGCGGCCGGCGTGCTGGTGAACGACTCGCACGGCCCGATGCGTAACCTGCTGCTGGACGAGCTGCCGAGCGACGTGCGCGTGATCTTCGGCAATCGCAAGCCGTTCTCGATGGTCCAGGGCGCGGATGCCGGGTTCGGCGGCGCGTTCTTCGTCGGCTACCACGGCGCCGCCGGCGACGCGGACGCGGTGCTGTGCCACACCTACACGCCCTCGGTGGTATACGACGTCCGCGTCAACGGCGTGCGCTGCAGCGAGGCGACGCTGAATGCGGGGTTACTCGGATTCTACGGCGTGCCGCTGCTGCTGGTGACCGGCGACCGCACGACGGTGGACGGCGTGCGCGAGCAGATGCCGTGGGTTCGCGGCGTGGTGGTGAAAGAGTCGATCGGCAACTTCGCGGCGCACTCGATGACGCCCGACGCGGCCTGCCGCGCGATCCGCAGCGGCGCCGAAGAGGCGATCCGCGGCGCGGCTTCCGCGCAGCCGTTTCGGTTCGAGGCGCCCATCGTGCTCGACGTGACGCTCGTTACCGCCGCCCAAGCCCACCTCGTCGCGACGATTCCCGGCTTCGAACGTATCGGCTCGCGCAGCGTGCGCTTCACCCACGACTCGTATCCGGTGGTGTTCAAGGCGTTCGTCGCGACCTGGCGCCTCGGCGGCCAGGCATGAAGGTTGTCACCCTGAGCGAAGGCGCCTTGTCACCCTGAGCGAAGGCGCCTTGTCACCCTGAGCAGCGCGCCGCAGGCGCGCGTGTCGAAGGGCCGCTAGGAAAGATGCTCAGTTTTTGCGGTGGCTGAGGGCCACGCTCCCCACGATCGTATCAGGTTCCAGGAAGTCTTCGGTCTCCGGCCCGCCCGCCGGATAATTGAAGATGAGCACGTCCCATCTCGCGATGTACCGATCGACGTAGTATTGGTTTACCACGACGGCTTTGCTGCCGGCGATAATGAACTGGCGCGCTTCGTAGGCGCCGGTAAGGGTTGTGGAACCGACGTACGTTCCGTATCCTGCGCTCATCGTGTAGCGCAGAATGTGGGGGGTGACCGGCTGGCCGACGGCGAGGTAGTTCCCGTCCCACTGCAGGGCACCCATCCAGCTGGTCCCATATTCGAGGTTAACGGCCTCCAGGGACTTGGCTCCGCGTGCGAGCTCGGCAAGTTCGAAGTCGTAGCCGTAGCCTTTCGCGGGCACTCCATCCACATACAGATCGCCGGCGTCGTCGTAGGCGCAGTATGCATAGCTGAGGATCGCGCGGTCCGTATACGTCTTTGGCGCACCCCTGGCTTTGCGGTAGATCGCGACGTTGGCGCCGGCTCCGCTTACGCTGCCTGCGTTCGTGACGGCAAGGTTCCCGCCGGCCGGATCGACGGCGCAACTCCACGGGCCGGTTCCCGGCAGCGATAACGTGCGGATCGGCTCCGTGCCGCCGTGCGCGTACTCGACGAGGGCGTTCCGGTTGTAGTCGGTAATGTAAACGTTGCCCTTCTTGTCGGTGCAGTCGCCGTACGGATAGTTGAATCCGGTCAACTGCCCTTCGAAATCGCCTTGCGGGTACGAGTAAACGCCGACGCTTCCGTTCGTCGGCTCCGTGACGTAGAGCAGCTTTTTCGTGTTCGCACCGGCGGCCATCCACGATTTCAAGCGGTCGGCCCGCGGCGCTCGAACTCCGGCACTGGCAGCGGCGAATCCGTTGGGCGCGGCCGGCACACCGCCGCAGGCCGCTAGAAACGCGATCGTCAGGCACGGGCCGAGCGCGCACCGTGCAACGTGCGACGCCCTCAATACGCCCGGATGCATCTTAGCTGGGATTCACCTCTCTCGTCGCCTACGACGCTTTGGCCGGCGTGCCCAAGGCGATCGCGATCTCGATCACGTCATCTTCGCTGAGCGAGAGGCGGCGCATCGCCGATTCGTATGCCTCGATGGTCTCTTCGCTCTTGCTCGAGGCCGCGCGCTCTTCGCGCAGGCGCTTGACTTCGTCGGTCACGCGATGGGCGAGTTGCGACGTCGGCTCGACGCCGGCGCGCTTCAACCGGTCGTGCGCGCGGCGCAGCGTGTCTTCGACCAGCGCGGCTCCGGTGTGTTTGCCGAAGACCCAGCTCGTGCCGCCGCCCACCAGCTCGGCGGGGACGGCCTCGTACATGCGGCGGTCGATCAGCATGGCCTGCGTGTGGATGCCGGACTCGTGGGCGAAGACCTTCGAGCCGACGATGGGCTCGTGCTGCTGCATCGGGATTCCGCTCATGCGCTCCATGAACCGCGCGAGCTCGCGCAGCTTCGCGTATTTGAAGCCCGGCAGCTCGACGCCGTAGAGCACCCGCAGCGCCACGACGAACTCGTGCAGCTTCACGTTGCCGGCGCGTTCGCCGTACCCGTTCGCCGTCACCGAGATCACCTTGAATCCGCACGACGTCGCGACGAGCGCGTTGATCGTGCCCAAGCCGTAGTCGTTGTGCAGGTGCGCGACGATCGGCAGCCCTTCGGGCAGCCCTGCCACGATCCGCGAGCAGTACCAGCGGGTCGCCTCCGGCGTCAGCGTGCCGACCGTGTCGGGCCACGCCGGGCGCGTGCCGCCCGCCTCCAGCCCCGCCTTGAAGTATTCGATGAAGTAATCCACGTCGCCGCGGCTGCCGTCCTCGGCGCCGAACTCGATGCGCTCGATGCCGCACGACCGTGCGTGCCGAATCGCGTCGCGCTGCAGCCGGATGTTCGCCTCGCGATAGAACGACAGCGGCAGGTCGAGCCATTCGCTCTCGTCGCGCCCCTCGTAACGCAGCAGCGTCTTGCCGATCTTGTATTTGAGATGCAGATCGCTGCCGCTCGTAAAGATGAAGAACGTCACCTCGCGCGGATCCACGCCCACGTCGCGCAGCGTCTTCACGGTGACGTCAATGTCGTTGCGGTTGCTCCGGCACATCACCACGATCTCGACCTCGCCCAGCTCGCCGCGGTGCTTCGCCTCCATCACCAGCTGCAGCGTGCGGCGGTCGCCCTCGGACGCCGCGGGGAAGCCGACGCTCATGACGTGCACGCCGACGTCGGCGAGCGTTTTTGCGATCTCCAGCTTCTGCGCCGGCGTGTAACAAACGCCCGGCATCTGCTCGCCGTCGCGCAGCGTTTCGTCGTAGATTCGAATCTCGGCCGGATCGGGGAAGTGGACGCCGCGCGTGAACTCTTTGGGATCGCGGATGAGGCGTTCGATCGGTTCGCGGAGCATGTGTGGGCGTTCTACGGAGCCGTCTATATATCTTCGTGCGGCTCGTCGCCCTCCCGCTCGCCGAACCGCAGCTCGGCCGTGTCGCGCGGAAAGAGCAGTTCGAGCGTCCAGTCGAATGCCACGCGCATCTTCCGGTCGAGCCCGGGAAGTCGCAGCAAGTAGTACGTGCGCCAGAAAAACCACGCGATGAAGCCGGTGATCACGCGATTGCCGGGCAGCTGCGCGACGGCCTTGCGGCCGCCGAGCGCCGCCATCATGCCGAGGGCGCGATACCGAAACGGCTTCGTCGGCGAGCCGCGCAGCACGGCAACGATGTTGTCGGCGAGCAGCGGGCCCTCGCGGATGGCATGCTGCGCGGTCATGGGATAAGCGCCGCCTTCGCCGTTGGGAATCGACGCGCAGTCGCCGAGCGCCCACACGCCCGGCATGCCGGCGACGCTCATGTCGGGCAGCGTCTCGATCGCGCCGCGCCTCGTCTTGCGAAGATCTATCTTCGCGACGGTCGCCGACGGCTTCACACCCGCGCTCCAGATGATCGTCTCGCTCGCGATGCGGCGCCCGCTCGTCATCGTCAACCCGCGGTCGTCGGCCGACGCGACGCCGTCGCCCGTGAGCACCTCCACGCCGCGACGTGCCAGAACGCGCCGCGAGTACTCGCCCATCTTGGCCGGCAGTCCCGCGAGCAGCACCGGCCCCGCTTCGACGAGCACGACGTGAAGCTCGGCGGGATCGAGGCGCTTATAGAAGCGCAACACGCTGCGAAAGAGCTCCATGATCTCTCCCGCGGTCTCGACGCCGGTGAAGCCGCCGCCGACCACGGCGATCGTCAGCAACCGCCTGCGCCGCTCGTCGTCGCCAATCGTATCGGCCAGCTCGAGCAGCCACACCAGATGGTTGCGCAGCGCGTCGGCGTGATCGAGCGTCTTGAGGGCCCACGTGTGCTCGGCCACGCCGGGAAGGCCGAAATCCGACGTGGACGAGCCCACGGCCAGCACGACGTGATCGTATGCCAGCACCACGCTCTTGCCCGTGAGCACGTGATGGTAGCGCAGCGTGCGATCGTGCACGTTGACCTCGTCCACGTCGGCCAGGACGAACTGGCTGCGACGCACCTGGGCGCGGATCGGCGTCACGACGTGACGCACCTCGAGCTCGCCCGACGTCACCTCCGGCAGCATCGGCGTGAACAGCGTGTAGTTCTCGCGGCTGAGGAGCACGATCTCCGCTTCGTCGGGGCGCAGCCGCCGCTCCAGCCGGCGGGCGACCGCGATGCCCGCGAAACCTCCGCCCACGATCGCGATGACCGGCACGCCGTGCGGTTGAAGAACCCGGCGTGACTTACCTTCCGCCGGACTCGTCCGGCCCCGAGCTCGAGCACGCGAAGCCGGCGAAGCGCCGCGCCGGCGGGATCGGGGCGATCCTCGCCGCGGCCCTCGCGTTCTTGCTGAAGTTCAAGTTCTTGCTGCTGATCGGTGCCAAGCTCTTCGGCGTCAGCTGGACGTTCGTGCTCTCGCTGTGGATCTACGTGGTGATCTTCGGCTGGCGGCTCGCCGTCGTGGTGATGCTGGTGCTGCTCGCACACGAGCTCGGCCACTACTTCGCGTTCCGGGCCTACGGACTGCCGGCGCGACTGCCGCAGTTCGTGCCGCTGCTGGGCGCGTTCACCGCGGGCACCCCGCCCGAGGATCTGGAGCAGGACGCCTACATCGCGCTGGCCGGTCCGCTGGTCGGGCTCGGCCTGGCGGCGATCTGCTACGCCGTCGGCGAGACGACGCACGACCGCTTCTGGTACGCGTGCGCGGATCTCTCCGCGTTCCTCAACCTGTTCAACATGATTCCGATGCCGCCGTTCGACGGCGGCCGCATCATCGGCGCGCTCTGGCCGCCGCTGTGGATCATCGGCTTTGCGGTCTTCGTCGCGTTCGCGGTCCTCATGCACGTCCCGATCCTGTTCGTGGTCATCATCGGGCTGCTCGGCCTGCCGGCGATGCTCGCGGCGTGGAAGGGTCACGTGGATCCGCGCGCGCTGAATATGACGTTGGCTGCTCGGATTCGAGTCAGCGTTTGGTATCTCGCGACGCTGCTCGGGCTCTTCTTCGTGATGTCGCAGTCGCATCTCGGCGCCGCGGCCGGGACGAACGCGCCGTTGTGACGCACCGCCGGCTGCTGCTCGCGGTCGCATGCGCGGCCGTCCTCGTCGCGATCGTCGCGGCGCGGCCGCGGGCGACGCCCGGCCCGTACCTGCGCGACTTCGAGGCGTACTGGTCGGCCGGTGCGACGTGGAACTCCGGGCAGGATCCCTACGGCCGCGCGATTTGGACCGCCGAACGCACCGTGCCCGGCGTGAACGCCGGGCACGAAGAGGCGTTGCCGTTCGTCGGCCCGCCGCCGACGCTGCTCGTGTGGAGCGCTTTCGCGCGCTTGCCGTATGCCGAGGCCGCGGCGGTTTGGACCGCGCTGCTCGCGGTCGCGCTGCTCGCGCTCGCGGCGGCGGCGATCCTCGGCGCGGACGCGCCGCTCACGCTCTTCTCGTTCGTCGCCGCGCTGGCGCTCGCTGCCGGGTTCGGTCCCGCGACGAGCGACCTCGCGCTCGGGCAGCTCGCGCTGCCCGCGTTCGCCGGAGCCGCCGTCGCCGTGCTCGCTGCGGCGCGTTCGATGCCCGCGGCGATCGCCGCGGCGTGCGTCGCATTCGCGCAACCGAACGCGGCGCTCGGGCTGATCTCGCAGCTCGGCCGCAACCGCGCCACGTTGGCGCTCGTCGCGGGCGCGGCCGTCACCTACGCGCTCGGCGCGCTCGCCGCGGGCCCGGCGTGGCCGTCGGCGTACGCCGAAGCGCTCGCAGCGCACGCCGCCGCGGAGCGGTGGAACGCGATTCAGCTCGCGCCGGCCGCAATCGCCTACGGCTTTGGCGCGACTCCGGTATGGGCGACGGTCGCGGGAGCGGCGGCCGCGGTGGCGGCGATCGCCGCGGCCGTCGCGCTCGCCCTCCGGGTACGCGGCGCGTTCGCGCGCTTCGCCGCGTTCTCGGCGCTCGCGCCGTTCGCGGCGGGATTCGTTCACGAGCACGACCTGGTGGTCGCCTACGCCGCGGCGGTGTGGTGCGCGCTGCGTGCGCGCGGGGCCGTGCGTACGGTCGCGTTGACCGGGACGCTGCTCGTCGCGGTGGATTGGCTCGGGCTCGCGCAACGTCCCACCGGCATCGCGCAGAGCGCGCTGCTCGCCCTTGCCGTCGCGGCCGCGTTCGCGGCGTTCGGCGACGCCGCGGAACTGCGCGGCGCGGCGGCGGTCGCGGCGTGCGCCGGCGCGCTCTTCGCCATCGCCGCGGTGGTGGCGGCCCATGCGCCCGCGCCGGTGTGGCCCGATGCGCTCGGATCGTTCGGCGCGCCGGCCGCGCTGCCGGTTGCGGCGGTGTGGGGCGCCGAGCAGCGCGCGACCGGCCTGTTCGCGCAGGTGCCCGCCTGGGCGCTGCTTCGGTCGCTGTCGCTGCTAGGGTGCGGCTTGCTCGCCTGCGCTATATATCGACATCCATCATATTGTCGAACGGCGTGAGCGCGTTGGGGTGGAAGTTTTTGAGATCCGAGTTATAGGCGTAGATGTCCTCGGCGATGGCGGTGACGATGGTCGGAACGTCGTGCACCAGCTCGGTCTGCACGGTCACGACGTCGGCGTTTCGCTGCGGCTGCTGGTAGTGTCCGTAGAGCGCCGTCATCGCCGCTTGCGCGCGCGGATTGCACCAGCGGATGTCGTTTTGCCCGTTCGGCGGGAACGCCTTGCAGTCGTAAATCGGCGAGTAGTCGCCGATCGCGTCGTTGAACCACGCGAAGATGATGACGTCCCACTTGTTGGAGTAGACGATGCCGCCCTGATTGAGCGGCGCGAACATGAGCGCCGGGGGATAGTGCCGCACCGTGATGTCCACGCCGATCTGCTTCCACCACGCCCGGATGAGCTCGATGCGCTCGTCGGTATCGGGCGAGCCGGTGTTCGTCGCGAACGTCAGCGCCAGTTTCGTCCCGTTCTTCTGCCGGATGCCGTCCGGCCCACGAGCCCACCCGTTCTTGTCGAGCAACTCGTTCGCGCGCGCGATATCGAAGGGCGCCATCGGAACGGACGACACGTAAAATGGCGACGTCGGCGGCGTCGCGACTTCTTGCAGGATGCCGACGCCGTGACCGATTTTGTCGCGCAGCGTGCGGCGATCGAGCGCGAGGCGCAGCGCCTCGCGGACGGCCGGGTCGCGAACCGCCGGCTGCTGGGTGTTGAAGTCGAGGTGTCCGTACGAGTAGCCCGGCTGGCGATGCACGGTGATTCCCGGCAGCGCCTGGGAGCGAGCGAGGTAGGCCCCCGAGACGAGGTTCCACATGTCCAGCTCGTGCGACTGCAGCTGCGAGAGCAGCGTGTTGCGGTCGGGAATGATCTTATAGATCACCTTCTGCAGCTTGGGCTTGCCGCGCCAATACAGCGGATTGGGCACCAAGACGACGTCCTGCGCGCGGTCCCACCGCAGGTATTTGAACGGGCCGATGCCGATCGGCAGCGAGTTGTAGGGCGCGTTGTTGATGTTGGGATACTTTGCCAGCAGGTGCTTCGGAATGACGCACGGGTTCGCGCCGGCCGACGAGAAGAACGTCTCGACGAACGGCGAGTACGGCTTCTTGAGATGAAAGATCACCGTGTACTTGTCGGGCTCGTCGATCTTCGAAATCTGGTCCCAACCCTGACGCGAGACGACGTTCGTGGCCGGGTTCAGCACGGTGTTGGTCGAGAACACCACGTCGTCGGCGTCGAACGGCGCGCCGTCGGACCAGCGCACGCCCTTGCGCAGGTGGTACGTGATGGTCAGTCCGTCTTTGCTGACGCCGCCGTTATCCTGAGTGGGCACCCGTGTCGCGAGCTCCGGATAGGGCTGGTTGTGCTCGTCCCACTTGATGAGCCACGCCATCGTCATTGACGAGAGGTAGCCGACGTCGACGATCTGCCCGAAGAACGGATTGAGCGTGTTGATGTCGGAGGCGTCCGAGAACGTCAGCACGTGCGGGTGCGTCCACGAGTTGCCGCGGCCGCCCTCGCCGCTCGACACCGTCGTCTTCGTGCACGCGCACAGGGCCGCGGCCGCGATCGCGGCGACCGAACACAGAATTCTTGTCTTCATCTCCGAGAAACTCCTTAGATCGAGTAGTTCCAGGGATCCCAGAACGCCGAGATGACGGGGGACGGATCGAAGCCCTTCAGATCCTTGTTATAGAGGTAAGGCACGCGGGAAAAGTTGATGATGATCGTGGGCACGTCGTGGGCCAGCTGCTGCTGAACGATCACGTAGTCGCGCTTGCGGCGCGCCTGGTCGATCGTCTTGAGCGCGTCGTTCATGGCATCGGTGGCGACGCGGTTGTTCCAAAACATCGCGTTCTGACCGTGCGGCGCCAGGTTGTCGCCCGAGTAGATCGGGCTGTCGTCGGGGTCGGCGGCGCCGATCCAGCTGAAGCCGGCGACGTCGTAATGACCGCCTTGCAGCGTTCCGTTCGTCGAGTTGTCGAAGAACTGACTGGTCGGATAGTTCTTGACGTCGGCCTGGACGCCGACCTCGCGCCACTGCCGCTGCAGCAGCGTCTGCATCTCCTTGCCGTAGGTTGACTCGGTCTGCGTGCTGAGCGTGAACTCCAGCCGCTGGCCGTTCTTCACGCGAATCCCGTCGGGCCCGGGCGTCCACCCGTCGGCCTCGAGGATCGCGCGGGCCTTGGCCGGATCGTAGCCGTAGTGCGTCACGTCCTTCGTGTAGGCCCACGAGTAGAGCGGATGCTGGTCGGTGTCGCCGACGATGGCCGAACCGTGGAGGATCTTCTGGATGATCTCGTCGCGGTTCGTCGCGTACGCCAGCGCCACGCGCACGTTGCGGTCGCTGACGATCGGGTGCTTCAGGTTGAAGTCCACGTGCGACCACTGAAACGAGTTGACTCGGATCGCCACCAGGCCGTTGGCCGGATCCGCCGCCAGCTGCGCGTAGTGCGGCCACTTCAAGCCGGTGCCTTGCGCGAGCATATCGATCTCGTGCGTCTGGATCTGCGTCTCCATCGTGTTTTCGTCCGGGAGAATCTTGTAGATCACTTGGCTGAGCTTCGGCTTGCCCAGATAGAAATACGGATTCGCGACCATCCGCACGTCCTGCCCGCGGTTCCACGCGACGACCTTGAAGGGGCCG
Organism: Vulcanimicrobiota bacterium; assembly: GCA_963824595.1. Lineage (GTDB taxonomy): Bacteria > Vulcanimicrobiota > Vulcanimicrobiia > Vulcanimicrobiales > Vulcanimicrobiaceae > Cybelea. The sequence continues at coordinate 334,146 of CAWGPY010000002.1, read as the reverse complement.
CTGCCGACCGGCAGTGAGTTGAATGGCGCGCTGTTGAACGAGCCCTTGTCGTCGTTGTATTTCGCGAGGATGTGCTCCGGCAGGATCGGCGCGTTGCCGTTCTCGCTCCAGAGCTGCTGCAGGAACGGAGCGTAGAGCTTCTTCATGTGAACCACGGCCACCAGCGGGTCGCTGCAGTCGATGCTCCTGATGTCCTTATAGCCGTCGGTCGTGATCACGTTGTTGTGCGTGTTCATCACGACTTGCCACGTGAACTTCAGATCGTCGCACGTCAGCGGCGCACCGTCCTGCCACTTCACGTTGGGCCGCAGCTTGTATTTCAGCGTCAGGCCGTCTTTGCTCACGTCGCCGTTCGCGATAGTCGGGATCTCGCGCACCGCGTCGGGCACCGGATGCGCCTTGGCGTCGTAGCGGATGGTCCACGAATAGATGAACATCGCCAGGTCGAGCGTCGGCGACGCCGAGTCGAGCGCCGGATTGAGATTCTTGGGATCGGCCGCGGTGGAGAACCGGAAGACACCGGGCTCCGTCCAGCCGTTCGTCGCGCCGCCGGTAACGCCGCCGCTCGTCGCGCCGCCGCTCGAAACTTTGCTGCAACCCGCGGCCACCAGCACCGCGATCGCGAGCACGCCGCAGCGGCTCCTCAAACTCACGCAGACGCCCCTTCCTCGCCGTCCTCGGCGCGCATGGCATCCGCATCGAGATCGTGCGCCGAACAGAAATCGCGATACGCTGCGGGCGCGATCTCCGACGGCTTGATCTCGCTGCGGCCTCCCCAGAAGACGTTGCTATACGCAAACTCGACGCCTGCTTCCCGCAGGTGGGCGTCGATCGCCGCCTTGTGCGCGAGGACGGCGGCCTTCTCCATGCCGTGCGCGACGGCCATGACGTTGACGTCGTGGAACTCCGGGCCCCCCTCGCGCCAGTAGGCGTGGGTGATCACGTAGTGGCGCGCCACCTCGCAGCCGGCGTCAACCTCTTGCCCGCGCGGAACGGCCCAGTGGAACAGCGCGTTGTAACGCGTGGCGCGTTCGTTGCCGGCGGTCGCCTTGACGTGTTCGAGAAACGTGGAGAACCGGCCGATGACGCCGCGCTCGTCGAGCGATTTGGCGACGGCGGCGAACTCGCCGGCCGAGACCCCGGCCTCGGTCGCGCGCCGGCGCCAGACGTCGCGCTCGATTTCCGGCGGCGCGAACTCGCGCTTGAGCGCGACGAGCACGCGCCACTCGAGATCCGAAAGCTTGACGAGCGGCGTCGCGAGCGGCCGTCCGGGCTTCTCGGCGCGCGCCCCCGGCTCGAGGCCCCGCCGCCGCACGTGCCCGACGCCGAGCGTGAACAGCATCTTTGCCGGCATCAGACGAAAGCGCTCGGCGCCGACGCGCCCGCGCAGCCACTCGGCGTGTTTTCGCAGCGAGAAGCCTTGCGGCACCTTGAGCGTCGTCCAGAGACGGTAGCTGCTGCCGGCGGAGACGGCGTCGGTCGTACGGATCACGACGTGACCCGAGAACGGATCCTCGCGGAACATGAACTCGAACGCGGCGTCGAGCTTCTCGGGCGCGACCTCCCACGCGCAGAGCGCGCCGTTGGCGAGACTCGTCGAGAGCAGCGTCTGGCGCACGCGCCGAATGGTGCCGGCGCGCAGCATCGCCCCCACGCGCTCGATGACCGTTTCGACCGGTACGCCGCTGCGGGTGGCGATCTCTCCGAACGGATCGCTCTGAAAGCCGGCCAGGCGGTCCTCGGAAATCGCGAGGATCGCCGAGTTGACCGGATCCGAGATTGTTGCTGGAACTTCCGAGAGACTAAATTTGGACGTCGCTGATGCCCGTCGCGTACAGATAGTTCTGCTCGGCGGTCCGCACGCCGTAGAGCGCGGTAATGTACGCCGACTGCGCGGTGGTGAGGTTTGCTTCGGCCGTCACCACGTTGAGGATCGTCGTCGCTCCGACCTTATACTGCGCCTGAGTCGCGCTCAGCGACACTTGTGCCGCGACCAGCTCCGATCGCGCCTGCACGAGGGAGGATCGCGCCGAGATCAGCGTCGCGAGCGCAGATCGCACGTCCGACTCCACCGTCAGTCGCGTCGAGTTGAGGGTCGCCAAGTTCTGGTCGAGCTGCGAGGCCGCCACGGCGACGTTGTAGTTCGTCACGCCTTGGTCGTAAATAGGGATCGTCAGGTTCAGGCCGACGGTCTTGTCGTTCGCCCAACTCGCCGGTCCGGGACAGAGCGAGGCTGCGATGCCCGGGTTCGTGATGTTGGCGTTACCGAAGCAGTCGAGATACTGCCGGCTGACGTTGTCGGTCGCTCCAGCCGAAAGAATCGGAAACCGCGCAAGCTTGGCGTAACGCAGGTTCTCCTTGGCCGACTCAACGTTGTAGGCCGCGGAGATATAATCGGGCCGCATGATCAGCGCCCGTTTCAGCGACGCGGCATAGGTCGGATTCGGCGCCGACGGCTGCGCGGTGATCTGGTGCGGCACGACTTGCGCGTCGGCGTCGAGGCCCAGCGTCGTGGCGAACGTCGCCTGCGCACCGATCGCGGTGCCTTGCGCGGTCACGAGGTTTCCGCGCGCCTGCGCCGTTTGGAACTGTGCCGCGGCGATATCCGAGCGCGCCGCGGCGCCGTTACGGATCTGCGCCGCCACCGAAGACTCGTTCACTTCGAATTCGTGCACGAGCTGCGCGTCGGCGGTGACGGTAGCGTTGTCTTCCAGCACGGCGTAATAGGCATTGGCGACGTTGAACGCCAGCGTCTGCAGCTGCCGCAGCAGCGCGGCGCGGCCGGCGATGTCGGCGGCTTTTGCCGAGCGGATGTTGGCGATGGTGCGGCCGCCGTCGTAGATCAGCTGCGTGATCGTTATGCCGACCGACTCGTTGGTCACCGTCGCGCGCGAGTAGGGCGCGGGGGTCGCCAGGCCGCCGATCGCGTTGGGCCTGATGCTCGCAGGGCTGCTGGTCGGGCTCGCGCCTCCGCCGCCCGAGCTCGTCGTCCCGTTACTGTATTGGTTGCCGATTTGGGCGTTGGCGCTCAGGCCGGGATAATACGCCTGCTTCGCCGAGGTGTAGCGGGCGTGAATCGCCGCCCACTGCGCGTTCTGGAGAGCGAAGGTCGGCGAGAGCGCGACGGCGATCCGGACCGAGTCGGACAGTGAGATTGATTGCGGAACGCCGTTCTTCGGCTTGAGCGTTTCCACGTCGGGCGCCGGGGTGCCGTACGCGGGATACGGAATCGGCGTTCCGCTGACCGTCGGCTCGGGCAGCGGCGACGGCATTTGGATGCCCGGAACGCCGGGAATATCCCCGCCTTGATCTGGAGGCGGAGCCGTCTGCGCTAGAGCACCGCCGGTGGCAAGGGCAGCTAGCGCGAGCGCTGCGGCGAGCCCTCGCGCGCGAAAGAGTCCTGATCTCATCCTCAGTGCACCGAGCCTGAAGCGGTGGGAGCCGCGCCGTTGACCGCAACCACGCTGCCGTCTTTGAGCGCGTCGGGCCGCGTCGTGATGACCTGCGTGCCCGGTTGAACCTTCGGGCTGATCACCTGCGCCATCGTTTCGGTCTGCACGCCGATGCGAACGGGAACGGCCTGCGCCTTGTTGTCGACCACGACGTAGACCACGTTGCCGTTCGGCGTCTGCGCGACGGCGCTGCGCGGAACCACGACCGCGTTGGCCGCGCGCGCCTTCGTCACGGTGACCGTGACGAGCATCCCGCCGCGGAGCACGTACCCGGGATTCTGGACTTGGAGCCGCGCGAGATACGACAGCGTGCCGGCGGTCGGCACGAGGTTGACGGTCTGAATCGGTCCGGCGAAGGTGCGGCCGGGGAGCGACGTGGACTGATACCGCACGGTCACGCCGGGCCTGACGTAGGAGAGATCCTCGTCGGGCACGTTCACGTTGATCCACACCTTGTCGACGCGCGCGACCTGCAGCACCGGCTGCGACGGCGACGCGTAGGCGCCGGGATCGACGAGCCGGTTCGCGACCACCGCGTCGTACGGCGAGTAGAGGTAGGTCTGCGAGAGCTGCGTGCTCAGCAGCTGCGCCTGCGCGGCGGCCGCCGCGGCCGACGCCTGCTGCGCCTTCACGTTCTGCGCGCTCACGACGTTGTTGCGCAGGCCGACCACCGAGTTGTTATAGGTCTGCTGCGCCTGCACGTAGTTCGCTTGCGACTGCTGCAGGGTCGTCTCCGAGACGTAGCCCTGTTTGTAGAGCTGTTTGTTCTGATCGTAGACGAGCTTCGCGTTCTCGAGCGACGCCTTCGCGGTCTGCACGGCGGCCTCGTTCGTCTGCACCTGCACGGGGTATCCTACGACCGATCCCTGCGCGGCGGCGGACTGCTGCGCCGCTTGCGCTTGCGCTTGCGAGAGCTGGGCCTGGAGCGTGCGCGGGTCGATGGTCGCGAGCAGCTGCCCCTTGCGCACCATGTCGCCGATGTTGACGTTGATCTTCACGATGGTGCCGCTCTGCTGGAAGGCCAGCGTGGACTGGTTGAGCGGCGCGATCTGACCGTCGAGCGTCAGATACGTGGCGATGTTCTGCCGGGAGGCGGCGGCGGCGTCGACCGTCAGTGGGGGCGGTCCCGCAACCGGCTTCTTGCCGCAAGCCGCCAAAGCGGGCAGCCCGACGGCCGCCGCAAGCGTCAACAGCGTCGCCTTCAAAGGAACCGCAGAGAATGTGATCCGGGGCATGTCTCTCCTTACCGATCCGTTCATGGTCTGATATACGGCGCCCAACGGGCTTTGATTCAAAGGGCCCTACCGTGGAACCTCGGCATGAGGTAATCGGCTGCGGGGCGTATCTCCCGGGGGCATGAGCGCGAAACTCGACATCGGTCGCTCGTACAGCCTCCAAAGCCGCGTCGAGGAGTGGATGACCGCCGAGAAGGCGGGGAACAAGGGCGTTGACGTCCTCTCCACCTCGATGCTTGTCCAATTGGTCGAGAGCGCCGCGATCCACTGCGTCGCGCCCATCCTCCGGCCGGGCGAGATCACCCTCGGCACGCAGATCGAACTGGAGCACAAGAAGCCGGTCCCGGTGGGGTTCATCGTGCGGACCGAAGTCGAGGTCGTGATGCTGGACGGCCCTCGCGTGAGCTTCGCGGTCCAGGTCTTCGACGAGCAAGAGGCGGTCGCCGAGGGCACCCACGAGCGCTACATCATGGAGAAGGCCAAATTTCTCGCTAAATTGAGGGAAAAGCTCGCCTGAGTAGGCTCCCACTGCAGGGGAGGCAATCGCCCGTCCCCGAAGAGGACGCGAAAGGTCACCGAGCGGCCCCCCGCGGGGCCGAGCGGTAAGGCCTAAGTCTCAATTAGCTAGCTAGGAGGACAGATTGAAGCGACTGAGCACTGGAATCCTGACCCTGCTCATGGCAGCCGGTCTTGGATTCACCGCGGTCGCAGCCCAGCCCGGAGCATCGCATGGCAACATTGGAACCAACGCGATTGCGCAGGACCAGGGTGCGACGGCTGCTCCGCCGGCGAACTTCGGGTCCCCGCCGTCGGGACAGTATCCGATTCTCTATAACGACCATCACGTCTACTCCAAGCCCGATATTCTGAAGCAGGGTCGTGTGCTCGCCGCGCTGGTGCGGGGCGGAACGCTCTTGATCCCGCTTCGCTCGATGTTCGAGCAAATGGGTGCCACCGTGTCGTACGACGCGGGAAGCAAGACCGTGACGGTCAGCAAAGCCGGAGCCGAGGTCAAGGTGACCGTCGGTAAACCGGAAGTCATCATCAACGGCGAGTCGCGTCCGCTGGACGTGCCGCCCGAAATCTATCAGGGCACCGTTCTCGTACCGGTCCGGGTCATCTCGGAAGGCATGGGCGCCTACGTTCTGTGGGTTCCCGATCGCCGTATCGTCGTAGTGCGATACATTCCGCCGACCCCGCCGCCGAGTCCGGCACCGCCCCCGCCGCCCCCGCCGCCGCCGGCTCCCACGCCGACGCCGACACCGGCGCCGTACTACGACTTCTACGTAGCCGGCGACTATATTATCTCGCCGAAGGTGTACAACGAGTTCAACCCCGGCAATACCAGCAACAACAACACGGGCGGCTTCTCATACCGGCTCCACGGAGCCGTCGAAATCCCGGTCATGAGCCTGCCGTGGATGGTCGAAGTCGACTATCGTCAATACAACTGGCAGCACCACTGCGGTGGCGGCGGCGATCCGGAGTGCTTCGTCACGACGATCGGCGGCCTCGGCCAAACCTCGGTTCCGGCATTCGTCGGACGTGACTACTCCTTCGACGCTCGACTCGGTCTCCGTATCCTCAAGCCGCGTATCTACCTCGTCGGTGGCTACATGGCGCGTAGGAACAACTACGGCTATCCCGATGAGAACGGCGCGGGCGTCGGGCTCGAAAAGCTCCCGGATCTGGATCGCGTCTTCTCGTTCTACGGAAGCGCGCTCTACTATTTCGGAGTCAACGGTAACTACCAGAGCAACCCGCTCTCCTGCGGAAGTCCCGGCGGAAGCGGCTGCACGTACAACGTTAGTTACAACATCCTCAAGTACGACATCGGCGTCAGCTACACGTTCCCCGGCTTCCCGCTCTTCATCGAGGCGGGCTTCCTGGGTGACCGCGGCTACAACAACAACGCCGCTCCGATCGGCTTCTCCGAATCCGGTCCGTACGCGGGTATCGGCCTGAAGATCTAAGCTTCAGCTCCGAAGACAATCGAAAGCCCCTGCTCGCGCAGGGGCTTTCTCTATTCTACGGGAGCGGGTTTACGGGGTTGGGCTCGGCGACGGCGTAACCGACCCCGTGGTGTCGTCCGGCGCGAGCGACGGCTGCACGCACGGCGGCGTGATCAGGTCGATTGCCGGCTTGCCGGGAGCGGGAGTCGGCGACGGCGTCGCAACGGGGGTCGCGTCGGGGTGAACGCCCGGCGGCAGCGGCGTCGGGCAGATCTGCGCCAACGCGAACCAGTGCTCGGTGAAGCCGCCGGCCATGCTCGCCTTCGCCGTCTTGCCGAAGTACGTGTTCGGGTATTTGGTGACCAGAATCTGCATGAACTGCCACGTCGTTTGTTGTTCCGGCTGCGTGTAGACTTTCCGCAAAACTTGCACGCCGAGGAAATACGAGCGCGCCAGATCGGGGTCGTTGGGATACTTCGCCGCCCATCGCCGCAGCGCATCGGTGGCAAAGTCGAGTTTCGCGATGAGCCTGGGATCGGTCGTATAGGCGCCGGCGCTGATGGCTCCGTCTTTATACGTGTTGTTGATGCCGAGATAGCTCAACTTCATCCGCCCGAAGTACTCGTCTCCGGGCGCCGAGCTGTTGAACTGCTCGCACTTCATGTGAGCCCATTTGCTTTTGGTTGCACCGCATCCGTCCTCGCTCTTCGCAGGCGTTGCCGCGGCCTTCGGCGCCGGAGCGCCGGCCGTGGACTGACCGGAAGCAGCAAGGAGGACGATGCTCGCAACGGAAGCGCCAAGCGACAACGTTGGTAGCCTGGTTTTCAAGTGGTGTCGTCTCCTTCGGGCACTCGCTTGGTGGTGGAGAGCGCCCTTTGGGGAGCACTTCTTTTTCGAGTCGAGGCTCGTGGCCTTCCCGGCGCGAAGCAGACGCCAGCATGATTCGAACCGTCCGCGTGGCGGCGATGCAGCTGCGAGCGCACGATCGCGCCGATTTTCTGCCGTCGCTCGAACCAATTCTCGACGCCGCGCGCCGCGCCGCATCGAACGCCGATCTGATCGTGCTGCCGGAAGCGACGTTCCCCGCCTACGTGATCGGTAAAGAACCGGTTGACGCCGCGACGGTTACCCGAGCGCTCGATCGCCTGCGTGCCGTAGCGGCCGAGACGAAGACGGTGATCGTCGCCGGCGCCGTGGACGCAACCAACGGCGTCGCGCGCAACGCCGCGTTTGCGATCGACGCCGACGGCTCGGTCGCCGGACGGGCCGACAAGCTGTTCCTGTGGCACTTCGACCGCCGCTGGTTTGCGCGCGGCGAGCGGCTCGAGCCCATAAACACGTCGGTCGGGCGCCTGGGCGTGCTGATCTGCGCCGACGGGCGCCTTCCCACGCTCTCGCGAGCGCTCGTCGAGCGCGGCGCGGAGGCGCTCGTCATGCCGACCGCCTGGGTGACCAGCGGCCGCGACCCGCGTTCGCTGGAAAACGCGCAGGCCGATCTCCTCGCGCGAGTCCGCGCGTACGAAAACGGCGTGCCGTTCGTCGCCGCCAACAAGTGCGGCACCGAGCTTGGCATGGTTGCCTACTGCGGGAAGAGCCAGATCGTGGACGCCGCCGGCAGCGTCGTCGCGATGGCGAGCGAGCACGAGCCGGAGACGATCGCCGCGACGGTCGAGTTCGGCGCCGCGGCGCGCCCGTCGCCCGCAGGCGCCTTCGCCCAGCCGGCGACGCGTTCCGAGCCGGCGCGAGGCGCGCTGCGGATCGCGATCTCGTTCGACGCGCTTCCCGCCGACGTTGACTCCCGCCTCGAGCTGCTCGATGACGCCTACGCGCTCTCGCCGCATGACGGCGCGCGCTTCGCCGCGCTCGACCGCGCGATTCCGCTGGTCCGCGTCAATGACGACGACGTGCTCGATCCCGCGCGGCTCGCCGCGTACCGTCGCACGGGCTACGTCGCGTTCGCCTGGGAGGCCGGCGCGTCCGGCGAGTGGACCGAGCGGCTGGCACGCGCGCGAGCGCTGGAGCTGCGTCTCTACGCGATCGTCTTCGACCGCGCCGCGCGCCGCGCGTTCGCAGTGGACCCGGACGGCGCGATCGTCGCCGGCACGTTCGGCGGTTACCGCCTGGCAAGCTTCGCGCTGGATCCGCGCAAGGCGGCAGAGACGCACGTCGCTCCCGGAACGGACATCGCCGACGGTTTGGAACGCGTCGCAGCGGCCGTCGCAACCGAGGGTGCCGCGACGTGAGTTCGGCGGAACGGGCTGCCCAGGACATCGTACGCGGCTACAGGCGGCCGCGTCGGGTGGCCGTCATCACCGCGATCGTCGCCGTGCTCGCCGCCCTCGCCACGCTCTTCGCTCACCATCGCTCGATCGCCGCACTCTCCGTGAAGAACCAGGCGATCCTGACGCAGTCGCGCGCCAGCGACACCTACAACGCCTACGAGGCCAAGCAGACTCGCTATAACATCTATCAGGCGCTGCTCGCCAGCCGGCTGGTCGGCGACGAGGCGACCCGCAATCGTCTCGAAGCCGTCGCCAAACAGGAGCAAGCGTCGTCGCCCGCCGTCTTGGAGAAGGCGCAGGCGCTCGAAGAACAGGCGATCCGCGACGACGAGCGCTCCGAGGCGATCCTGAAATCGTACGAGGTCTTGCAGTTCGCGACGACTGGGTTCGACGTGTCAATCATCCTGGTCTCGATCTCCGCGCTCGCCGGCACGCGCTTCTTCCTCCCGTTCGCCCTCGCACTCAGCAGCGCGGGCCTCGTGCTCTTCGTTGTCGGTCTGGTCCAAGGCCGCTAGATCCGCGCTGCTCCCGCTCGCGCTGCTGATGCTCGCGGGGGCCATGGCGCGCGCGCCGCACGTGCGGCGGGCGAGCGGAACCATCGCCTCGGCCGCGTGGCCCTATCTGCCGGGAAGCATCATACCGGTGCGCGTCAACGGCTTTGCCGCGCCGTACCACTCCGTGCTGCTCGGGCCCGGTCGCCTGTTGCCCGGCGGCTCGTACGAGATACCGCAACGAGCTCGCGCCGGCAGCGCGTTGCTCGTCGCCGGCAACGCCGCCGGCCTCGCGGCCACGAACGTTCGCATCACGCCGCCTCCGCCGCCCCGGCGATCGTTGATCGTCGTCGCGTCGTACGACGACGGGCTCGTCTTTCACGACGCGCTCGACTTCTCGGTCCGCGGCGTGCTCGCAACCGGCGGGTCGCCGAGCGACACCGCGGCCGACGCGTCGGGGAAGGTTGCCGTCACCGACACGCAGGGGGCCGATCTCACCCTCGTTTCGGTTGCTCCGTGGGGTGTCGAGCACGTCGGCGGCGTCGTCTTGGGCGACGAGGTCGCGATCGACGGCACGACGCAAGACGTCTTCGTGACGAATCGCGACTGGAACGGGAACGGGGCGTTGACTCGCGTCGCGGCCGACGGCAGCGTCGCTCGCGTCGCCACGGGCGCCACCGCGGAAGGGTTGGCGATCGACGAACGACGCCAGATCGTCTACGTGGCCAACGCGAACGACGGCACCGTCGCGTCGGTGAGCGCGCGCACCATGCGCGTGCTGCGGCGCTTTCCCGCGGTCAGCCGGGTCTTCTCGCTCGCGCTCTCCCCGGACGGAACGCGGCTGTACGCCGTGTCGAATCAGAGCTCCGGCTCGCTCTTCGGCGCGCCCGGGGCGGTGGTGGCGATCGCGCTCGACGCCGCCGAACCGAAGGTCGTCGCGCGCAGCCCGAATCTGGAGTTCCCGCTCGGCGTCGCGCTCGATCCCGCGACGCAGACGCTGTTCGTCACCGACGAGAGCCTGGGGCAAGTGGACGTGCTCGACGCGCAGACGCTGCGACCGCGCCGGGCCGCGCTGCGCACGTGCGCCACGCCGTGGAAGCCGCGGCTGGATCCGGCGAGCGGGCGGCTCTTCGTGCCGTGCGCCGGTGCCGACGCCATAGATGCGTTCGACGTGCGGACGCTGCGGCGGATCGCGCACGCGCCGTTCGCGACCGGCAGCTATCCGCTCGCGGTGGCCGTGTGGCATCCGCGCTAGCGCGCGGCGCGTCCTGCGCGCTGTTCCTCTTCCTGTTCGCGACCGCGGGCGCGCACGCCGGCCTCTTGCCCGCACGGATCGCGCCCGCGGCGCCGTTTCCCCAAATTCTCGAGCAGGCGCCCACGGTCGAGAGCGTCGCGCCCGGGATAGATTACGGCGAGTACTCGCTGCTGACCGCGGCCGGTCCGCTGGCGATTCACGTGATCGCCGTCGACCCGCGCCGCGGCGACGTGCGCGTCGCGAACGTGTTGGCCAACAACGCGCTCGAGTCGCGCGGCGAAACGGTGGCGTCGATGGCGCAGCGAACGGCGGCCGTCGCGGGAGTCAACGGCGACTACTTCGACATCGGGAACACGAACCGGCCGCAGAACATCGTGGTGCGCGACGGCACGCTGCTGCAGCTGCCGAAAAAACGTTACGCGCTCGCCGTCTCGCGCGACGGAACGGCGCGCATCGCCGAGTTCACCTTTTCGGGCGAGCTCGTGATCGCCGATCGCACGATGCCGCTCGACGCGATCGATCAGCTGCCGCCGCCCAACGGCAATCTGTCGCTGATCACGCCGGAGTACGGAAGGCTGCGGCCGCAAGACAACGTGACGCTCGCGCAGCTGCAGCCCATCGGGGGAACGCCGCCGCTCGCGCGCTATCGCGTGACGGGAATCGTCGACAACTCCGCCCCGCAACCGCCCGGCTATTACGTCGCGATCGGAATCAACGATTACGGCATCGTGGGCGTCCCCGATCCCGGAGCCATCGTCACGGCCGGCGGCACGCTCGATCCGATCGGCGCCGCGTCGCTCGTGACGGCGATCGGGGGTGGGCCGCTCATATTGCACGGCGGCTCGTGGTACGACGATCCCGACGGGCCGACCGGCGGCGAATACGCGCGCCGGATCCCGTGTTCGGGCGCGGCGGTCGCGCCCGACGGCCGGCTGTTCCTCATCGAGGTTGACGGCCGGCAGCCCGAGGTCAGCGTGGGCTTGAAGCGACCCGAGTTCGCGGCGCTCATGCGCGCGCTCGGCGCCACCGAGGGCATGGCGTTCGACGGCGGCGGCTCCTCGACGATGGCGGTGCGCCGGCTCGGCGACGCGGCGCCCGGAATGGTCACCTCGCCGTCCGACGGCAAGGAGCGTCCCGTCGGCGACGGGCTCTTCGTTTATAGCACCGCACCGGTCGGGCCCGCGGTTCGGCTCGTCGCGCGTCCGGGCGTCGTTCGCGCGGTCGCCGGCGCGGCGGTGCCGCTGCGCGTCGCGGCGGTTGACGCCGCGAACCACGTCGCCGCGTCGGGAACGGCCGTCGCGGCAAGCGTCGTGCCGGCGTCGCTGGGAGCGTTCGACGACGGACGGTTCGTCGCGCGCCGCGCGGGCACGGGACGCTTGGCGCTGCGCGCCGACCGTCTCACGGGCTCCGTGCCGCTCGAGGTCGTGTCGGCGCCGGCGCGCGTGAAGATCGTGCCCGCGCGTCCGAACGTGGACCCCGGCGGGCGCATCGTGCTGGCGGCGCGGGCCTACGACGCCCGCGGCTACCCGCTCGCGCTGCCGGCCGTGCTGCCGTGGTCCGCGGCCGGCGCGTCGATCGCCGGCAGCGGCGCGCTGCGCGCGGGCTCGCGCAATGCCGGCGTCACCGTTCGCGTCGGCAGCGTGATTGCCGCCGCGCGAGTCACCGTCGGATCGCACGACGTGGCGCTGCCGTTCGCGCAGAACGCGCGCTTCGTCACCGCGCCGCACGGCGGGGGCGGCTCCGTGGCGGCGGGGCAGGGATGCGCGACCTGCGTGCGGCTGACGTTCTCGCTCGGGCGCGGCGAGCGCGCAGCCTATGCGATGGCCGACGTCGCGTTGCCGCCGGACGCCATCGGCGTCACCTTCGACCTGCAAGACGACGGAAGCGACGGGCGCGTCCGCGTCTCGGTGCGCAACGAGATCAACGAAGACACGCTGCTCGACGCGACGCGCCTGGGAGCGCCGGGCTGGCGCCGCGTCGTCGTGCGATTTCCCGTGGATACGCAGGCGTCGCGCCTGATGGCGATCTACGTGCTACCCCCGCGAGGGGTCCAAGCCTCCGCCGGGAGCATCGTCGTGCGCAACGTTCGCGCGATCGTCGCGGGTCAGTAGCGCCGGCCGCGAGATCAACGCGAGCAGACCGCCGAATACGATCAGCACGGCCGCGCCCGTCGCGACGGCGTTCGGCGCGGCCGCGACCTCGACCGCGGGATACCGGGCGATCGCGCCCCGCAGCGACAGCCCACCGGCGCGCACCGTGCGGCCCCCCACGCTGAGCGCGATCGCGTTGCGCAGCGGTTTCTCTTTCTCGTCGTCCACCGCGAACAACACGGCGGCGTCGCCGCCGGGAACCACGCCGTGCGAGAGCGTGGCGGCCTGCGCCGGCGTGAAGAGCACCGCCTTGATCACACGCCGCGCGGCGGGAACGTTGAACGAGTCGTACGGCAGGTCCATTCCCGCGATCGTCTGCCGGTGCTGCATCAGCAGCACGGGAGAGAGAAAGACCGAGCCGGACGGCTGCGTGATCGTGAGGCGATTGCCGCGCAGGTCGCTCGCCTCGACGTAGGCGACGTCGCGCTCGACCGCGCGAACGATGAAGTTTCCGACGTCGCGTCGCCGCTCGCCGATCTCGAGGCGCCGGTGCCGCGGCCCCTCCAGCGTGACGAGCGCGGCCGACCCGCCGACGGACGCGAGCGGAAACGCGAGCGTCCCGAGCGACTGGACCACAACGCGCTGACCCGGCGCGCCGACGACCGTCTGATCGTCGGGCGCGAGCAATCCGTTGGCCACGGTCGCGAACCCCGCGATCGCGGCGCCCGTCGCCAGCGCGATCGTCGCCCACAGCGCGCGCGGCTCGCGCGAGCGCACCAGCTCTTTGCGCGCCGTGACGAACGTCATCACGACCAGCGCGCTGAGCGCGACGTTGAACCAGCCCGCGTGATAGACGGCGCGTCCCGGCAGGACGATCTCGATGGCCGCCGCGGCCGCGAGCGCGCAAGCGAAACAGACGAGAGCGATCACCGCGTCGCGGCCGCCGCCGCCGCCCGCATCTGGTCGTAGGTGAGCGGGCCGTCGAAACCGCGCACGACGATGCCTCGCCGATCGACGATCACGGTCGTCGGCAGGCCGAGCGCCGTGTACGTGCGTCCGTAGCGCTGGCTCGCGTCGATCCAGATCGGAAAGCGAATCTGCAGCGACTGCGCGAACTCGCGCGCTCGCTGCGCCGACTCGCCTTCGTTGACCCCCACGACCGCGATGTCGCGCCCGATGTCGGAGTCGGCGAGCCGTTGCAGGTCGGGCATCTCCGCGCGGCACGGCGGGCACCACGACGCCCAGAGATTCATCATTACGACTTTTCCTCGATAGCGGGCGAGTGAGACCGGCCGGCCGCGATCGTCGCTCATCGCGAAGACGGGCGCCGCTTCGCCGGCGAGCCCCTGCGGCCCGGCGATTTGCGCCGTCTGCGAGCCGAGGTACGGCCACAGAACGATCGCGACGACGACCGCCGCGACCGCGGCAAGCGACCAGAGGATGTAACGAGACATTCTAACGGCTCGTCTGCTGCGGCACTAGGTTCTACTCCTTCGGCAACCGAAACGGCGACGGCGTGCCTGCCTTGATTCTCGACGGGAGAACCCTCGCCGCCGACTTGCGCACCGAGCTCGTCGAACGCGCGAACGCGCTGCGCGAGTCCGGAACGCATCCGCAGCTCGGCATCGTCTTCGTCGGCGAGAACGAATCGAGCCTGGCGTACGTGCGAAACCTCGTGAAGACCGGCGAGCGCGTGGGCATCGGCGTCGCGATCCACCGTCTCCCCGCTCGTGCGAGCGCCGCCGAGATACGAGCGTGCCTCGAACGGCTGCACCACGATCCGCTGACTCACGGCGTGATGCTGCAGCAGCCGCTGCCCGATCATCTCGCGATTCGGGAGATCGCCGACGCGATTCCGCGGCACAAAGACGTGGACGGCGCCAATCCCACCAACCAGGGACACCTCGCGTTCGGAAGCGGCACCGAATACGTGCCGGCCACGCCGGCGGCCGTTATGCTGCTGCTGGAACGCAGCCCGCACTGGCCGCTGCGCGGTCGCCGCGCGGCGATGATCGGGCGCTCGATCGTGGTCGGCGCGCCCGTCGCGATGCTGATGCTCGCCCACGACGCGACGGTGACGATCCTGCATAAAGAGTCGGTGGATCTCCAACCCTACGTGAAGATGGCCGAGGTCGTCGTCGTCGCCGCCGGCGTTCCCGGTCTGATCCGCGGCGACGATTTGATGCCGGGCGCGACCGTGATCGACGTCGGCACTACGCTCGTCGACGGCGCGCTCAAAGGCGACGTTGACTTCGAGAGCGCCGCGGCCGTCGCGGGCGCGATCACGCCCGTTCCCGGCGGCGTGGGCCCCGTCACCAACGTTGCGCTGCTGCGAAACGTGGTCAAGGCCGCCGAACGCACCGCGGCCAAGTAGTGCACGTGGAACGACTCTACCCGCCGGTGCATCCGCTGCTGGCCGAGCTCGAACGGCGCGCGAACGGCGAAGGGGTCGCCGGCATGTCGCGCGATACGGGCCGGTTTCTGGCGACGATCGTCACGGCGATGCAAGCCAACCGCATCCTCGAAGTCGGCACGGGATACGGATACGCGACGCTGTGGATGGCCCTCGCACAACCGAGCGTCGGCCGGATCTGGACGATCGATCCCGACGCCGCGAAGACCGACGTCGCTCGCTCGTACTTCCGGCGCGCGGCCGAGGACGACTACATCGAGGTCTTCAACACTCCCGCGCTCGAGCTGCTCGAGAACTTTCCGCACCGCAACCTCGACATCGTGTTCGTCGCGGCGAACGCCGCGGAGTACGACGCGTATCTCGATACGATCGTGCCGATGCTCAAGCTCTCTGGCCTCGCCATCTTCTCCGACGCGCTCGCCACGCGAGGATTCGCGGAGCGTTTCCTGTCGCATCCGGCGCTGGTCTCGGCGCTCGTGGCGGGCAACATGGCGATCGGCGCTCGCTGCCGGTGACCGCGTCCGCGGCCGAGTTCAAGCACGCGATGCGGCACGTGCCGACCGGCGTGACGGTCGTCACGACGCTCAAAGAGGGCGAGCCGCGCGGAATCACGGTCAACGCCTTCGCGAGCGTCTCGCTGGAGCCGCCCTCGCTGCTGATCTGCATCAACCGCGAGGCGCGCAGCTACCTCTTCATCTCCAGCTCGCGCGTGTTCTGCGTGAACGTGCTCGCCGGCGACCAGCGCCGCCTCGCGGAGCACTTCTCGGGCAAGGTGCGCGAGCGGCAGTTCGCCGAGATCGGTTACTCGGTCGACTCGACCGGAGCGCCGGTCCTCGCGGGCGCCATCGCGCACTTCGACTGCGAGCTGTCGCACGAGTACCAGATGGGCTCGCACTCGATCCTGATCGGGCGCGTGCTCTCGTGCAGCGCGCGGGCCGGCTCGCCGCTGGGCTACTTCAACGGCGGTTTTCACGACTTCGGCATCCACGTGGATTGAACGCGCGATGATCGCACGAACCTTCGCCGTGGGGCCGCTGAGCTGCAACTGCACGGTCGTCGCCGACGAGAAGACGGGCGACGCCATCGTCGTGGACGGGGGCGACGGCGCCGGCGAGGTTTCGGAGTATCTGCAGCGCAACGGCTGGCGCGCGCGATTCCTGCTGCACACGCACGCGCACATCGATCACGTGGGCGATCTCGGGCGGCTGCGCGACCTGACGGGCGGCAGCGCGCTGCTGCATCCCGACGACCTGCCGCTCTACCGCGCGCTGCCGATGCAGGCCACGTGGCTGGGGTTGGCGCACCCGCCGCCGGTCGTCGCGATGGACGGCGATCTGCGCGACGGCGACCTGCTCGAGGCCGGCTCCGTGCGCGCTCGCGTGCTGCACACGCCGGGGCACACGCCGGGCAGCGTGTCGTTCGAGATCGACGACGGCGCAAAGATCGTGCTGCTGACGGGCGACACGCTCTTCGCCGGTTCGATCGGGCGCTGGGACCTCGGCGGCACGTCAATGGAAGACATCGTCACGTCTATCCGCACGAAGCTGCTGCCCTACGACGACGCGACGCCGGTCGTGCCGGGGCACGGGCCGTTTACGACGATCGGAACCGAACGGAACGCGAACCCGTACTTGAATGGCTGAAGGCGCTGCTCGCACGCGACGCCTCTTCGCCGGGATCGAGCTCGGCGACGCCGCGCGCGCCGCGTGCGCGGACGTCGCGTCGGCGCTAACCAAAACGGGCTTCGCGGCGAAGTACGAATCGCCGGGCAAGCTGCACGTCACGCTCGCGTTCTTAGGCAACGTAGCGCCGGAGCGAACGCCCGAGACGATCTCGGCGCTCGAGGCGGCCGCGGCGGTACCGCCGTTCGCGCTCGCATTCGACAAGCTCGGCGCGTTCCCGCACGAGCGCCGCCCGCGGGTCGTCTATATCGGCTCGCGCGAACAGGGGCCGGCGTTTCGCTCGCTATCGAGCTCGCTCCGCGGCGCCTACGCCTCGCTCGGCTTCGCCTTCGACGACGACGCGGTCGCCCACGTCACCATCGCCCGCACGAAAGACCCGCACCGCCCGCTCCCGCTCGTCGAATTCACGCCAATCAACATCGTCGTCGAGCGCGTCACGCTGTTCGAATCGCTGTTCGACAAAGCCCGCAACACGTCACGCTACGAGATAATCGCCACCGCACCGCTCTTGTCCTGAGCGAAGACGCGCAGCGCTACCGGAGAGCTAGCGTAAATTGATGACGAGCTTGCCGTCGGGCGCGCCGTTGCCGGCGGCCGGCGTCGCGGCGACCGGAGCCGCAGCGGTAGCGGGCGCTGCCGGGCGCGGGATCGCCGCGTGATCGGGCACCGCGCCCGAGCTCACCTTGCCGCGATAGTCGGCGATGGCGACGTTGAGCGCCTCGAGGGCGCGCTCGGGGTAGTCTTTCTTCTTCTCGGGATAGCCGTCGAGCTGCGCTTCGATGTCGGCCGGCGAGATCGCCGCGGCTTCGTCAACGGTCTTGCCCTTCGCGAGCTCGACCACCAGACTGCACGTCGCGGTGCCGAAACCGCAGCCGGTCGTAAAGTACGAGATGTCCTCGATCACCGCGCCGGGTCCGACGCGCAGGAAGAAGTTGTACATGTCGCCGCACGAGTCGCTGAAGTACTCGCCGCTCGCGGTCGGCGACTCCATCGTCCGGAAACCGGTGCGCTCTTCGACCAGGCGCGCAAACTTGGGGAAATCCATGCTGGCTTAACTCACTCCCGTGGGCGGATGCAGCTCGAAACGGCACTCTTTCCCGCCGTGAGCCAGTGATTCGGTCTGTTCGTGCGCGCCGCCGAGCGTCTCGTCGATCACGTTGTGGATCACCTGGCAGACCTCCGGGTGTTCCTTCGCCGCGTTCGAGTAGGGACAGTTGTGCTCGTGCAGCGCGTATCCGCCGTCGATCAAGCTGTATTCGGCGACCACGCCCGTCTTGCGAAGCATCTCGGTCAGCTGGGCGACGCGCGCTTCGGGATCCTCCGCCGTCACCGCGAGCCGCGCGCGCTCGACCGCGCGGCGCGAGAGGCCCTCGAACACGCGCTCCACGCCCGCCGGGCCGAACTGGCTGCGCAGCTCGCGCAGCACGGCGCTCAGCATCTTGTCGTAGGCCTGTGGGAACAGCTTGTCGGCGTCGGGCGTCAGGGAGAACTCGTACGTGGGCTTGGTCGGGCCGCGCCGCACCGAGGTCTCGGCGACCAGGCCGTCGCGTTCGAGCACCATCAGCTGCTGGCGCACGGCGTTGGCCGAGAGGCCGAAGGATCGGGCGAGGTCGGTCGCCGAGGCCGAGCCGCGGCGGCGCAGCTCGTTCACGATCTTCCCCCTGGTGGTCGCAAAGAAGCGATCGGCGTGCATCTTCCGCGTTATCCTAGCACGAAGACGGCTAGATAGTAAAGTTTCTCCTTGACTTTCTAAGAGAGCGTCGGCTACGATTAGGCGCATGCCCGACCAAGGACTCGTGATCGAAAACCTTCGCTGCCGCGTTGCCGGCAACGAGATACTCAAAGGAATAAATCTAAGGGTCGAGCCCGGCCGAGTTGCGGCCCTGATGGGGCCGAACGGCAGCGGGAAGTCAACGCTCGCCTTCTCCCTGACCGGGCATCCGCAGTACGACGTGAGCGGCAAGGTCGAGTTGAACGGCGAGGACATCTTGGCACTGAGCCCCGACAAGCGGGCGCGGGCCGGGCTCTTTCTGTCGTTCCAGTACCCGGCGGCGATCCCGGGAGTGAAGGTGGCTAACTTCCTCCACGCCGCGCGCCAGGCCGAGCGGCCCGGCGATCTGCCTCCGGCGAAGTTCCGCGCGCTGCTGCTCGAAAAGATGGAGCAGCTGGGCATCGATCCGTCGTTCATGGGGCGCTATCTCAACGACGGCTTCTCCGGCGGCGAGAAAAAGCGGCTCGAGATGCTCCAACTCGCCGTGCTCGCGCCGAAGTACGCCGTTCTCGACGAGACCGATTCCGGGCTCGACATTGACGCGCTCAAAGACGTCGGCGACTCGATCGCGGCGCTGCGCGCCAGCGACGAGGGACGCGACACCGGTTTTCTCATCATCACGCACTACCCGCGCATACTGCAGTACGTCGTGGCCGACGTCGTCCACGTGATGATTGACGGGCGCATCGTCAAGACTGGCGGTCCCGACCTCGCGCATCGCATCGAGCGCGAGGGCTACGACCGGCTTCGCGAGGAGGCCGGTGCCGTCGCCTAATCCACCGGCGCCCGCAACGCAACCCGGTTACGAGCTCCACGAACGCCTGACAGCGTTCGGCGATGCGCCGGTCGCGCTCGACGCGCGCCGGCGTTTGCTCGACCGGTTTCTGTCGCTGCGCAGCGGTCGCGAAAAGCCGGGCCGCTTCTGGCGCGTCGATTTCGAAGCGATGGTTCCGAGCGCCGCGACGATCGAGACCGGCGCCGGCACGAGCGTGCATTCCGACGATCCGGGCGTGCTCGTCTGCGATCTCGCGACGGCCGCCCGCGAGTACCCGGCGCTCTTCGCCCGTGCGTTCGGCACGTCGGGCATCGCCGATTCGAAGTTCGGCGCTCTCGCGACCGCGTTCGCCGGCCACGGCGCGTTCGTCTACGTGCGCGCCGACCACGCGTCCGACGAACCGATCGTGATCCGGCATCACGCCGCGAAGGACGCGGCGATCTTCCCGTGGAGCGTCGTCCTCGCCGAACGCGGAGCGCGCGCCACCGTGCTCGAGCGCATTACCGCCGAAGCCGGCGCGTTCGTCTGCGGCGCCGCGGAGGTCGTCACCGAAGACCACGCCGACGTTACCTATGCGAGCGTCCAGACCGCCGACGATTCGGCGCGCATCGTCACCACCCGCGCCGCGCGCCCGGGCCGCGACGCCCGCGTCGCATTGGCCTGCGCCGAGCTCGGCGGCGAAGTCGCCGCCAGCGACGTCACCGTCGTGATCGACGCGCCGGGATCGCAGTCGCGCGTCACCGCGCTGTTCTTTCCGCGCGGCACGCAGCACGTTGACCTCGTGAGCACCGTCGAACACCGTGCCGGCGACGCGTCGTCGGAGACGCTGGTGAAGTCGGCCGCACGCGAGCGCGGGCAGGCGCGCTTTCTCGGCAACATCCGCATCGCGCCTCACGCGCAGGGCAGCGACGCGCGGCTGCGCGACGACGCGCTGCTGCTTTCGGCCACCGCGCACGTCGACTCGGTTCCCGCTCTGGAGATCGGCGCCAACGACGTCAAGGCCTACCACGGTGCCACCGTCGGCGCCATTGACGTGGAGCAGCTCTTCTATATGGAGAGCCGCGGCATCGAACGCTCTGCCGCCGAGCAGATGATCGCGCTCGGGTTCTTCGAGCCCGCGATCGAGCATTTTCCCACCGCCGCGCTGCGCGACGAGCTGCGCGCGGCCCTCGAGGCCAAGCTCGGGTGACGGTCGTTACGCGTGCCGCGGCCGACGACGCTGCGATCGCGAAGCGCATCGCCGCCGATTTCCCGATCCTTTCGCGCCCCACGTCGCGCGGAAAGCGCCTCGTCTATCTCGACTCGGCGGCCACGTCGCAGAAACCGCGCGTCGTCATCCAGGCGCTGGTGGACTACTACGAGCAGTACAACGCCAACATCCACCGGGGCGTCTACGAGATCGCGGAGCGGGCGACGTCGGAATACGAAAAAGCACGCGTTAAGGTCGCCCGCTTCGTCAACGCCGGCGTCTCCGAGGTGATCTGGGTTCGGAACACCACCGAAGCGATCAACCTCGTCGCCTACTCGTGGGGCAGCGTCAACCTGAAGCCCGGCGACGCGATCTTGGTCTCCGAGCTCGAGCACCACTCCGACCTCGTGCCGTGGCAGCTGTTGGCGCAGCGCACCGGCGCCGAGCTGCGTTTCATTCCGGTCGACGAGCGCGGCCTGTACGTACTCGACGATCTCGACAACCTGCTCGACGGCTGCAAGCTGGTGGCCGTCGCGCACGCGAGCAACACGCTGGGCACCATCGCGCCGCTCGAGACGATCGTGCCGCGCGCGCACGCGGCCGGCGCCGTCGTGCTCGTGGACGGGGCGCAGGGCGCGCCGCACATGCCCGTTGACGTCAAAGCGCTCGACGTCGACTTCTACACGTTCAGCGGGCACAAGATGCTGGGCCCCACGGGGATCGGCGTGCTCTACGGCAAGCGCGCGCTGCTCGAGGCGATGCCGCCCTTCTTGTCGGGCGGCGACATGATCCGCAAGGTCGAGTACGCGCAGACGATCTTCAGCGAGCCTCCGCGCAAGTTCGAAGCCGGCACCAGCAACATCGCCGACGCGATCGCGTTCGGCGTGGCGGTCGAGTATCTCGAGACCCTAGGCATGGAGTGGGTGCGCGAGCACGAGCGGCGGCTCACGACCTACGCGCTCGACCGCCTCGCGGAACTCGAGCCGCGCGGCCTCGCCATCTACGGCCCGCGCGATCCGCGGCTCATCTCCGGCGTGATCTCCTTCAACTTTGCCGACGTCCACGCGCACGACCTCGCCTCGATCTTGGACACGGAAGGCATCTGCGTGCGCGCCGGACACCACTGCACGATGCCGCTCATGGAAAAGATGGGCTGGGCGGCCACCACCCGCGCGTCGTTCTACATCTATAACACCGAGGCCGACGTCGACGCGCTCTACGCGGGCATCGAAAAGGCCGCGCGCGTTTTCGGCGTCTAGCGAGGCTGCGTGGACGACTTCTACCGCGACTACATCCTCGATCACTATCGTAATCCGCGCAACTTCGGCAGCCTCGAGCGGGCCGACGTCGAAGCGGAGGATCTCAACCCCCTGTGCGGGGATCAGATCCGGATGCAGCTCGCGCTCGACGACGGCGTCGTGAGCGACGTCAGGTTCTCGGGCAGGGGCTGCGCGATCAGTCAGGCATCGGCGTCGATGCTGACCGAGAGGGTGAAAGGCATGAAACTCGCCGACATCGCCAAGCTGTCCAAAGACGTCGTGCTCGAAGACGTCGGCATCGGCATCAGCCCGACGCGCATGAAGTGCGCGATGCTGGGCCTTCGAGTGCTCAAGAGCGCCGCGATCGGCGAGATCGCCGGCTGGCCGGACGAAGAGTAGTGCGTCACATCAAGCCGGCGCGCTGGGAGACCCTCGCGGGCGAGCCCGAGTTCAAGTCGCTCGTGCGCTCGCGCCGCCGCTTCGTGATCCCGGCCACGATCTTCTTCGTCGCGTACTACCTCGCGCTGCCCATCTCGGTCGGGGTGGCGCCGAAAACGATGAGCCGGGCGGTTCTCGGCCCGCTCACGCTCGCCTATTGCTTCGCGCTCTCGCAGTTTGCGATGGCGTGGATCCTGCTGGTGCTCTACCTGCGGCGGGCCCGCCGTTTCGACGTCGCCGCCGCGAAGATCCGTCGCGAGGAGATTCGCGAGATCGTGGACGACCTGGCGTGATCGCCCAGGAGACGCTCGTGATGTTCGCGGTCTTCGTCGGCATCACGCTGATCGTCACGTACTGGGCGTCGGGGCAGACCTCGACGAGCCGCGGCTTCTACGCCGCGCACCGCAGCATCAACGCCCTCCAGAACGGCTGGGCCATCGCCGGCGACTACGTCTCGGCCGCCACGTTCCTCGGCATAACGGGCCTCATCGCGTTCTACGGCTTCGACGGCTTCATGTACTCGGTCGGATGGCTGGTCGCATACCTGGCCGTGCTCTTCCTCGTCGCCGAGCCGCTGCGCAACACCGGCAAGTACACGATGGCCGACCTGATCTCGTTTCGCCTGCGGGGCCGGGGCGTGCGCGCCATCGCGGCGATCTCCACTATCGCCATCACGCTGTTCTACCTGATCGCCCAGATGGTCGGCATCAGCGCCCTCGTCAACGTGCTGCTGCCGCGTTTCGGCGACGCCGTGGCGATCGTGACGGTCGGCGTCTTGATGCTGGTCTACGTGCTCTTCGGCGGCATGATCGCGACGACGTGGGTGCAGATCATCAAGGCGGTGCTGCTGCTGGCGACGTCGCTCGGACTGTCCCTGCTCGTCATGGCGCACTTCCACTTCTCGTTCGGCGATTTCCTCAACGCCGCGGCGACGGTGCCGGCCGCCGCCGGCATCACGACCAACCTGTTGCAGCCGGGGCTGCTCTTCCACGGCGCGCTGGGCGCGTGGAACCTCGTCTCGCTCGGGCTGGCGCTCGTGCTGGGCACGGCCGGACTGCCGCACATCCTGATGCGATTCTTCACCGTATCGTCGGCGAAGGCGGCCCGCACGTCGGTGGCGTGGGCCATGCTGCTGATCGGCATCTTCTACCTCACGACGTCGTTCATGGGCCTCGGCGCGGCCACGATCGTCGGCAAGGAACACATCGGGCGCCGCATGTACGCAGGTCAGGCGATCGGGTACATCGCGCATCATCCCGAGCAGCAAGACCGCCTCAACGCGCAGCTGGCGCGCGACGGCTACGTGGTTCCTAAGCCCGACAGCAACTTGGCGGCTCCGCTGCTCGCGGGCAACCTCGGCGGATCGCTGCTCACGGCGTTCGTCGCCGCGGTCGCCTTCGCGACGATTCTGGCGGTGGTGGCCGGGCTCACGCTCGCGGCATCCTCCGCGTTCGCGCACGACATCTGGTTCAGTTTGGTCCGCAGCGGGCGCGGCGACGAGACGGAGTACCTCTACGTGGCCCGCGCCACCGCGCTGATCGTCGGCGCGCTCGCGATCGCGCTGTCGATCGCGCTGCGCGGTTATAACGTGGCGTTCCTCGTCGGGCTCGCGTTCGCCGTGGCCGCGAGCGCCAACGTGCCGGTGATCCTGCTGGCGCTCTCGTGGCGCCGCTTCTCGCGCTTCGGCGCGATCCTCGGCATGCTCTGCGGGCTCGTCTCGTCGCTGGCGCTCATCGCCGTCAGCCCGGTCATGATGGGAGCGCACGCGCTCTTCCCGCTCGAGAACCCCGGCATCGTCTCGATCCCGGTCGGGCTAGCGGGCGCGATCCTCGGGACGCTGCTCGTGCGCGATCGCGAATCCGAGGCGATGTTCGACCAGTTCCACGTGCGCGCGACGACCGGCCTCGGCGCCGAGATCTAAAAGTCCTACTGCGGCTTGATCGCCGAGTGATCGGTGATCAGCATCCCTCCGGCGCTCTGCTGCAGCGTAAACGTGATGAAGTACTCCCCGCTCGACGTCTGCACGTCGGCGCCGACGCGGTACTGCTGACCGCCGACGTTCGCCGAGCTGATAGATTCGATGCGCGACTCGGAGTTCATGAACGACTCGGTCGGATATCCGTGCGCGAGATAGGTGCTCGCGGTGCCGCGGTCGCCGCGCGCCAGCGCCTCGAGGTACGAGCGCACCACCGACGCGGCGTGCGTGTTCCCGCTCGGCGGCGCGGTGTGCGCCGGCGCGGGCGGTGCGGTTGCGGGCGGTGCGGTTGCGGGCCGCGCGGTCGCGGGCGAAGTGACGTTGGCGGCTACCTGCGTCGCGCTTGCGGCCGGCTTGCGCGTCGGCGCCGGCGTCGCGAGCGCGGCTTTCGCCTTCGGCGTGCCCGCCGGAGAGGGCCGCGGGGTCGTCGCCGGCGTCGTCTTCGGTGAGGGCGCAATGGAGGCGGTGGGCGACGGCGCGGCGCTCGGCACCGGCGTGGCCGACGGTGTCGCTGCCGCGCTCGGCGGCGGCGAGATCGGCGCAGGGGTCGGCTCCTTCGGCGCGTCCCCGGCCACCAGCGTGGACGCGGGCGCCGACGGTGCGTTCTTACCGCCGAAGAAGTGCGCGAGCACGCCGCCGAGCAAGAGTCCCGCCAAAACGACGACCACGATCAGCGGAAACAGCGGCAGGCCGCGTCCGCCCGACTCTTCATCGGACCGGCGGCGGCGCGGTGCGTCTCTCATCCCGCGCCTACGTTGGAGTTTGCGTCAGACGCGCGGCCAGCGCGTCGCGCACGGTCTGCGGAAGCGCCTCGACCGAGTCGGGGCGCTCCTCGACGAAGAGCGTGGTGGCTTCCTTGAGCAGGTCGGGACTGCCGAGCGCGTAGCGCAACAGCGCGGCGATCGCCGCGGGCTCGCGCGCGGCGATCACTTCGAGCGTCGTCCCGGCGCCTTCCGCCGCGTCTTCCGACGACTCGCCGCGCTCGCGAAACGCCCCGAAGATCGCTTCGACGAACGCCGCGACCAGCTCCGGGGGCATAGCCGAAAGCTCGCGCTCGTAGAAGGCGGCGAGATCCGACTCGTCCATTTTCGCGAGAAGCTTCTCGACTGCGCCTGCCAGCATGTCGGCCGGCACGTTCCCGAAGGACATTCGCCGTTTCATTTAGCCCCAGCGGCAGGCAGCTCCTCGATGCGGCAGAAATTGCCGGTCTGATGATCCGCGTGAAGGTTCCGCTCGACCTCCATGCCGTCGCAATCGGCGGCTCGGGCGCCTTCGCGCTTGCCACGCCGCTGCGCATTCGCGACCTTCTCGCGTTCGCGGTGCGCGAAGCCATCGGGGCGCGAGCTCCACACGACAAGTTCTCGCGCAGCGTCCACCGCACGCTTGCCGGCCTGGCCGCCGGCGACTTCACCGTCGACGTCAACGGACGCAGTTTTGCCGACGCCGAGGCCGTCGTAGTCTGCGAGGGCACCGCCGACGTCCGCTTCTTCCTGAGCAAACGCCGCGCGGCGCTCCGCCGCCGTTGAGGACGGTATCGCTCGCGCTTGCAGCGAGTGATACTGTAGAAGAAACATACTCGGAAGAACGGAGTCCACGATCAAGGCCGCCGCCGCCCTCGCCACCATCTTCGCGCTCTCCCCGCTGCCCGCGCTCGCCGAGCTCCAGTACGATACTGCCGGCGAAGATCTCTACAACCTCCAATCCGGCGGAGCGGCCTCGCGCGTTTCGTACGCGGGGACCGAGCGCCTGTCCATCGCGCCCGAGGGGAAGGACGTGCGTTTCTCGGTCCGCGCGCGGTACGTTCGCGACGGACCGGACGGCAAGCGGAACGGCGAGGCATTTTTCGTGCAAGTGCTGCACGCCGACGGGAGCTTCGAGGACCGCGTCGACAACGACCCCGATTTCCTCACCATCCTGAATCAGCCGTTCGCGGTGCGGCTCGACGGTGCCACGCTGCGCGACCTGCAGGCCCTGCACGGACGGGTGCCGTTCTCGGCCACGTCGCCGCTCGGCGGGGAGACCGTGCTGCGCGGCTTCTTGCGCCCGGCGATCGCCGGTCCGGTGGACGGCAAACCGACCGTCGCCGTACGCTTCGAGGCGGGAGGAGCGATGAACGGCGCGCTGCCCGGTCACGCAGACGCGACCGTGGCCGGCGCGATGCACATGGACGGAGTCGCCTATTACGCGATCGCGGACGCGACGCTGCTGGCGCTGACGGTCACGCTGAGGATTGACGCGCGTCTCGCGCGCGGGCGGCCCGCGCCGTCGGTCCCGGTCCGGATCACCTACCGCCGCTCGATACGGGCGACGTCTAAAAAGCCCCTACCAGCTCCACTTGAAGGGGATGCCGGAACGGTTGCTCCCGCAACTCCGTGAGCGGCGTGAAGGCCAGATGGTTCTGGTGACAGTCGATCAGCATCTCGATGCCGCGCTTCACGCAGCCGGTCTCCTCGACGTACTTGGCTAGCTTCTTCTTGAAGTAGGCCTGCGGATCGCGCAGCACTTTCGCATAGTACGGATCCTCGGTAAGCCCCGCCGGGTCGACGCCCTCCTTCGGAACGAGCCACACGAACCACGGATCTTCGCTCTGACGGTAGCCGATGAGCACGAGCGGCAGCGCGCGCGCCGAATGGAGGTCGGGCAGAAAACTGCACATCGTGTACGCGTCCAACGAGATCTCCGTGGGTTCGATGGCCTGTTGCATTGAGCGCACCCTTTCTCTTATGAATGACGGGCTGTGAGCGCAAACAAAAACCGCTTGGCTCTTTGCGAGCGAAGCGGTCTTTTTCATCGGCTTCGGGCGGCCCCGCCCGAGCGAAATCGGCATGGAGAAGCTTTAGAAGCGGCCCCGCAAACACCTCTCGCCCTTCGCCTCGCGCCGGAGCGCAGTCCCTCGCCTTAAGGAGTTTTTTGGAGCTGGGATGAAACCACGGCCCTAGCAGTGGTGGTCCGGGGCACTGTATGAGCGCGCTCGCACCACTCCTTACGGGAGTATACGTGCCTTCAGCGATGACGTCGGGGTTGACGCCGGCGGCGCCCCCGGCCCAGACCGGCCCGAGCGTCGAGCGGTTCGAGCAGATCGTTGACGATTACCAGCGCCGCCTCTACGGCTTTGCGCTGCGTATGACGGGCAACCGCGAGGACGCCGAGGAGATCGTCCAGGACGCCTTCGTGCGCGCCTACCGCGCCCTCGGCAAGATGTCCCCGGAACAGCGCGCCGACCTCCGGCTGCAGCCGTGGCTCTACACGATAACGCTGAACGTCACGCGGAACCGCTTGCGGAGCAAGCGCCCGTCGAACGTGGCGCTCGACGCGCTCGCCGACCCCGATGCGCTGCTGCGCGAGTCGAACGAGGGGCCGCCGCAACCTGAGGCCATCGTCGAACAAAACACCGAGATCGCGCTGGTCGAGCGAGCGCTGCTGCAGCTGCCGATGCACCTGCGCGCCGCCGCGACGCTGCGATTCATCGAGGGCCGCAGCCACCCCGAGATTGCCGAGATCCTCAACCAGCCGATCGGCACCGTCAAGTCGCACGTGCATCGCGCCGTGCGCATCCTGCGGCGCATTCTCGGCCCGCAAATCGGCAGATTTACCCCCGAAGGAGACCCCGTACATGCGTTGTCGTGACGTCGAAGCGCTCTGGGACGAGCTTCGCGGCGAGTGCCAAGCCTCGCTCAAGGAGACCGTCTCCACCCACCTGCATGCCTGTCCATCCTGCCAAGCGATGTACGAACAGTATGAGGGCGTGGCGTACTGCCTCTCGTGCCTTCCCCGGCCCGAGCCGTCGTGCGACTTGAGCAAGCGGGTCGTCCACCACATCGCGGCGTTGAAGAGCCGCGCCTATCCGCCCATCGTGCTCTCCTCGGTCGCCACCCCGGTCGGCCGGGTCTACGTGGGATTCAAGGCGGAACGCATCGCGTACGTCAGCCTCGACACCGGCGAGCCGGCGGGCGACGTCGTAGCACGCGCCGAGCGGCGCCTGCACCGCAGCGTGGTGCAGGGCGAGGCCCCGAGCTGGCTCGTGCGCGCTTTCGATCGCTTCTTCAGCACGTGGACCGTTGACGACGCCGTCGTCGACATCAGCGACCTCACGCCGTTCGAGCAAGCGGCGCTCCGCGCGGCGGCGCAAATCCCGCCCGGCGAAGTGCGCTCCTACGCATGGGTCGCGACGCAGATCGGCCGGCCGAGAGCGGCGCGCGCGGTCGGCCGCGTGATGGCGCGCAATCCGCTGCCGCTGCTCTTTCCTTGCCATCGCGTCGTCGACTCCTCCGGCGATCTGCACAACTATTTTTACGGTCTCGAGATGAAGGCCCGGCTACTCGCGATGGAGGGCTACCGCGGCTAGACGCCAACCTTAGCGAAGGTGCCTACGCCGGCGTTCTCATTCGGATGAGCGATCCTCGGATCGCGGTCATACCCGACGTTCACGGCCACGCGAAGGGCGAACACCGGCCATACTCCGAGGAGAGGCCGATCGCGTATTCCGCGCGGATGCTCTTCCTTTGGTTCTATCACGCGTGCCGGCGCGCGTCGCCGCGCTTTTTGATGGTCGCCGACCACGCCAACTACCTGACGTTCGAAGATCCCGGCGCCGTCAACACGGTGCGCCGTGCCTTGAAGCTCGCGCAGGCGGGCGACTTGCTCGGCGCGGCCGAGACCGCCGGCGTCGAGATCCCCCACGCGGCCGCGGTCTCCGAAGGGCTGCGGCGCGGGATGCGGTTCTCGATCGGCGCGGAAATCGACAACGACCCTCGCGCACGCCCCGACGCGCAGAACATCGTGGATGCCATGCGCCCCGACGGCATCATCCGCTCCGTCCACTTCGTTCCGATCCAGCACCCCGAGAAGGGCGCCGATTGGATGTGGCCCTTCGATAACGAAGAGTTCAGCGCGCTCCACGACGTCGTCGGCGCCGACCGGCTCTGGGAGCTGTACATGGCCAAGCTGCTCGACGACCTCGAGAAGCTTCCCACCCAGATCGTCGGCCACTTCTACGTGCCGGCGACCTACGGCAAGTGGCCGGCACAAAAGCGGCTCGAGGAGCACGAGGACCACCTGCTCGACGTCGCGCACCGGCGGGGCCTGGCGATCGAGATCAACACGCGCTTCCTCTATCGCGACCATCCCGACGACCGCAAGAAGAAGTATCTCGAGGCCAACGCGCGCCTGGCGCGCAAGGCGCGCATCCGCGGCGTCGGCATCGCGATCGGGTCCGACGCGCACAGCCCCAAGGACCAGGGCAACGGCTTCGACGTCATCCTAAAGCTGCTCGACGACGCGAAGATCAACGAGCTCGTCTTCCCCGTCGCGGGGCGGTTGGCGCGCGTCGCCCTGCGCGCGACGCGCGAACACCTCGAAGCTCAAGCGCAAGCGCGCCGCCAGCCGAGCGCGCCCGGCAGCAGCATCACCGGGTACAGCCGCGCCGAGCTCGGCCTCCCCGAAGAGGCTGAGGCCGCGACGCGACGCGAGGCGCGCGCCTCGCGGGCGGTCGGGGCCAAGAAGCGCCCCAGCGATGCCACGCGCGTCTCGAAGCGGCCCGCCGCGGGTCCGCCCGGCGCCACGTCGCGGCGCACCGCCGAGTCGAAGTCGTCCGCGGGCAAAGCCAAGGCCGCGCACGTGGCCAAGGCGGCAGCCGCACCGAAGAAGAGCGCCAAGCCGGCGCCGCCGGCGAAAAAGGTGCCGGCCCCTCCGGCCAAGGCCAAGAAGGCGCCCGCGAAGAGCGCCGCAACGGGTGCCCGCAAGGCTGCGCCCGGACGGGCGACCGCCAAGAAGGCGCCGGCACGAAAGTCGCCGGCCGCCAAGGCGCCGGCGCGGAAAGCCCCGGCCAAGAAGCCAGCGAAAAAGAAGGCGCCGTCCCACGCGGCGCGCAAGCCGAAGCCGCCGAAGGCTGGGTACGCGAAGAAGATCGTCAAGAAGAAAAAGACCGCGGCGAAGCGCCGCTGACACCACTTCACTCCATAGGGGACTAAGGCATTGGCGGATATTGTGCGCCTAAGGAATGTCGCTTTCGTAGGACCGCATCACGCCGGGAAGACGACGCTGGTCGAGGCCATCCTCGCGCAAACTGGAGCGGTCGGACGGCGCGGGACGATCGCCGACGGAACGACCGTAACGGACCACGAGCCCGAAGATGCGGCCCACCTGCAGTCCACGACGGTTGGATTCGCGCACACGGCCGCCAACGACGTTGACGTCACGATCGTCGATACGCCGGGCTTCGTCGACTTCTTCGAAGAGACGAAACAGGCGCTCGCGGGCGTCGACGCCGCGGTCGTCGTGGTCGAGGCCGATCCGAGCCGCGTCGTGCAGACGAAGGCGATCGTCGAGCACCTCGAGTCGACGCACATGCCGCACATCTTCGTCGTCAACAAGATGGACCGCCCCGGAGCCGACTTCGCGCAGACGTTGACCGCGCTGCAAGACGCCTACGGCCGCCACGTCGTGGCCGAGCAACTGCCGCTGGGCAGCGCCGAAAGCTTCGAAGGCTACGTGGATCTCGCGGCGATGAAGGCGTTTCGGTTCGCTCCCGACGCGGGCGGCGCCACGGTCTCGGAAAAGGAAGAGCCGCTGCCGGCCGCCGTCGAGGACGAGTCGCGCCGCATGCACGTCGAGCTGCTCGAAGCCATGGCCGACTTCGACGATCATCTGATGGAGGAGCTGCTCGAAGGCGTCGAGCCTCCGCTCGAAGAGATCGAGAAAGACCTGTGCGACGAGTGCTCCCACGACCAAGTCGTGCCGGTGCTGGTCGCCGCCGGAATTTCCGGCGCGGGCGTTGCCGCGCTGGTTCGTGCGATCGACAAGTGGTTTCCCTCGCCGGCGCACGCGCCGCACGCCGACGCGGAAGGCCGTCCCATCGAGCCCGACCCGGCCGCACCCGTCGTCCTCCGCATCATCAAGACGACGATCCATCCGCAGAGCGGGAAGCTCTCGATCGCGCGGGTGCTCTCCGGCACGGTCAAGTCCGACGCGACGCTGACGAACATCAGCAAGCGCGACGAGAAGGCGCGGCTCGGCGGCCTCTACCGCCTGCAGGGCAAGAAGCAGGAACCGATTCCCGAGGCGGGACCCGGCGCGATCGTCGCGCTCGGACGCCTCGAGACCGTCTCGACCGGCGACACGCTGACGTCGAACGCGCACAAAGTGCTGCTGCCGCGCGTCCCCGTCGCCGACCCGGTCTTCGCCGTCGCCATCAAGCCCAAGGAGCGCATTGACGAGGCCAAGATCTCGCAGATGCTCGCGCGCATCGTTGACGAGGATCCGGCATTGCGGCTCGACCGGGCCGACGTGACGCACGAGCTGCTGCTCCTGGGCAGCGGCGAGCAGCACGTCGCGATCGCCGTCGAGCGGCTCGCACGCAAGTACAAGGTCGAGGTCGAGACCGCCGCACCGGTCATCCCGTATCAGGAGACGATCACCGGCGGCACCGAGATCCATTCGCGCTACAAGCACCAGACCGGCGGCCACGGCCAGTTCGCCGACGTCTGGCTGCGCTTCGAGCCGCGCGAGCGCGGCGCGGGCGTCACGTTCGAAGAGAAGATCGTCGGCGGCGTGGTGCCGCGCCAGTTCATCCCCGCCGTCGAGAAGGGCGTCCGCGAGGCGCTCGCGCACGGCGCCAGCGGGCACCCGGTGACCGATCTCAACGTCACGCTCTTCGACGGCCAGTATCACGACGTTGACTCCAGCGAGCAGTCGTTCAAGACCGCCGCCGGCATGGGCGTGCGCGAAGCGCTGCCCAAGTGCAATCCGGTCGTGCTGGAGCCGATCGCGCACGTGCGCGTGACGGTTCCCACCCCCTATACCTCGACGGTGATCCAGCAGCTCACCGGAAAGCGCGGCCAAATACTCGGCATGAATCCCGCCGACGACCGTGCCGGCTTCGACGTGGTCGAGGCCTACGTTCCGTCGGTCGAGCTGTCGCGCTACATCACGGAGCTGCGAACCGCGACGCAGGGGTTGGGCACGTACGGCTGGCGCCACGAGCGCTACGATCCGATTCCCGGCGGCCGCACCGCCCCTAAAGCGGCGGTGTAGGCTCTCCCGCTGCAAAGGCTTTCGGAAGTGGCCGTCGCATCGTGCTCGGGTCGCTCGTCGCCCGCCTGCTGCGGGCTCCTGCTACGCCGCGCTCGCGCCACGCTTAAGGAAAGTTGATGACCTCCTGTCATTGGCGCTCGCGTCGGAGTCCCCGCGCCCGATGTGACGGCCACTTCCGAAAGCCTCTCCAGCTCGTTCACGGGCTGCTTGCGGCGTGCGCTTTTGCAGCATGTACGAAGGCCGGAGGCGGCGCGACCGGGCCGCGGCATTCGTGGACGCAGCCCGACGTGCTGCGCGTTGCCGTGCAGAGCGACGTCAAGAACCTCAATCCGCTATTGAGCTCGAACACGACCGATGGCTTCATCGGCGATCTGCTGTTCGAGCCGCTGCTCTCGGCCGACGCCCAGGGTAATCCGGTGCCGATTTTGGCCACGACCGTGCCGGCGCCGGAGAACGGCGGCGTGAGCCGCGACGGTCTGACCGTGACGTATCGCCTGCGGCGCAACGCGAAGTGGACCGACGGCGTGCCCGTGACCTCTGCAGACGTCAAGTGGTCGTGGCAGGCGATCATGAACCCAAACAACAACGTCGTTTCGCGGCACGGCTACGACTTCGTCAAGGGCATCGACACCCCGAACCGATTCACGGTCGTCGTGCACCTCAAGCAAAAGTTCTCGCCCTTCGTCAACACCTTCTTCGCGATGAGCGACTCGCCGATGTACATCGCGCCGGCGCACGTCCTGTCGCACTATCCCGACATGAATCAGATTGCGTTCAACAATACCCCCAGCGTAAGCGACGGGCCGTTCAAGTTCGTCGAGTGGGCGCACAACGACCACATCACGGTCGAACGCAACGACAAATTTTTCATGGGAAAGCCCAAGCTCGCTCGGATCGAGATCCATATCGTCCCCGACGAAAATACGACCGTCAATCAGATGAAGACGCACGCGATCGACTTCATGTTCCAGGCGTCGCCCGAGACGTATCCGGCGCTGAAGTCGGCGCCGGGCGTAGACTTGCCGTTCGTCAACGTCAACGGCTACGAACGGATTCAGGTGAACACCTCGCATCCGATGCTCGCGGACCCGCGCATGCGCCAGGCGATCGCGTACGCGATCGACAAGCGCCGCCTGGTGGATACGCTCACGTACGGCCAGATGACGCAGGCCACGGAAGACATCCCGGATTGGATGTGGGCGTTCAACCCGGCGGTGAAGAGCTATCCGCACGACCCCGCGACGGCGCGCCAGCTGCTGCGCGAGCTGGGGTGGCGTCTCGGTTCCGACGGGATCATGCACCGCAACGGCGTGCCGCTGAGCCTCGTGCTGGTGACGAACAACTCGAACGCGACGCGGCGGCAAGCGGCGCTCGAGATCCAGGCCATGCTCCGCGAAGCCGGCATTGACGTCGAGATCAAGTCGTTCCCGGGCGCGATGCTCTTTGCGCCGGCCGGCATGGGCGGCATCCTCCAGCTCGGCAAATTCGACCTCTCGCTCAACGGCTGGTACGCGGGCATCGACCCCGACGACAGCGCGCAGTACATGTGCCAGAACGTGCCGCCCGGCGGCTACAACTACTCGCGCTTCTGCAACCACGACATGCAGGCCGCGGAGACGGCGGCTCTGACGCACTACACCCGTGCGGACCGGACCGCGGCGTACTTTCAGACGCAGCGCATCTTGGCGCGCGACAACCCCGAGATCTTCTTGTGGTGGCGGCGGCAGATGGAGCCGATCAACGTCGACTTCCACGGCTTCGATCCCAACCCGGTCGTCGAATCTTGGAACGCGTGGCAATGGAGCATCTAGGTCTCCCCGATCTCGCCTGGCTGCGCAAGATCATCGTCGAACGGGCCCTGACGCGCGGCGACTACGTGCTGTCGGGAGGCGCGCGCAGCGACTATTACATCGACAAATTCAGCCTCTTCGCCGACCCGAACGTGCTGCGGCGCATCGCGCGGCTCTTCACGCCGATCCTCGCAGAGGTCAATCCGGATCTCATCGCCGGCACCGAGCTCGGCGGCGTCGTGATCGCCACCGCCGTGTCGCAGCTGTCCGGCATCCCGATGATCGCGGTGCGAAAGAAGCCGAAGGGGTACGGGGCATTCGCAGACGAGTACGTCGAGGGCCCGTACGAGTCGGGACAGAGCGTGCTGCTCCTCGAAGACGTCGTCACGAGCGGACGCGAGCTGCTCGCCGCTGCGGCGCGCCTGCGCGAGCTCGGCCTACGCGTGACTCCCTACGCCGTGATCAGCCGCGGTCTCGCCCCGGTGCACGCGCTCATCGCGTTCTCGCTCCCCCGCAACGCCCCCAAGACCGAAAACTAAGCCGTCCTCGGCCGCTTCCGTGTGTCCGCCATAGCGGCGCTTCGCCGCGTCAACCAGCAAGTGCGGCGCGGACGCCACGCCGTAGTGGGTCAGCACGAGGCGCTGGGCCTCCGCGCGCCGCGCCATCTCGCCGGCCTCCTCGGCGCTGCTGTGCCCGCGCTCGCCCGACTCCTCGTCGAGCCCGAGTGCCGCCTCGCAGAGGAAGAGCGACGTCCGCCGGGCGAGCTCGACGACGGCGTCGCACGGCGCGGTATCCGACGAATACGTGACGCTCGCGTCGCCGGCACCGGCTCGGATTGCGTAGCCCTCGATGTAGTGACGCGTGCGCGCGAAGCGCAGCTCCACGTGGCCGATCCGCAGCGGCCGCTGCGGGTCGTACTCGTCCACCGCGTACACGGCGTCGAAGAAGTCGCCGGGCGCGTCGGGCGAGACGGCTTTTTGCAGCGCGCCCAGCGAGGCGGAGCCGCCCGGCGGCAGAAAGAGCGGCTGGCGGTCCGCTCGCGACGAGGGGCCGTGCCGCAGGCCTTGACGCAACGGAACGAGATCGAAGAAATGATCCGCGTGCACGTGCGAGATCACGATCGCGTCGAGGCGCGTGTAGTCGATCGCGAGCTGCAGCTTTGCCATCGAACCCGGGCCGGCGTCCACCAGCACGGCGGTGCCGCCGGCTTCGATCAGATACGCGCTGCACGCCCCGCCCGGCCGCGGCATGGACGGGCTCGACCCGACGATGCGAAGCGTCAGGGCAGCGATGCCAGCACCTCCTCGGCGTGCTCGCTCACGCTGACCTTCGGCCAGACGCGCAGGATGGTGCCGTCGGCGCCGATGAGGAACGTGGACCGCCCGTTGACCCCGAGCGCCCGATAGAGCTTCGATTCGGTATCGGCGAGCAAGGCGAACGGGATGGAGTATTTCTTCTTGAAGCGCTGATGCGATTCGACCGAATCGCGGCTCACGCCGACGATGCCGGCGTTGCGCGCCTTGAACTGCGCGTAGACGTCGCGAAACTGCGACGCTTCGCTGGTGCATCCCGGGGTGTCGTCCTTGGGATAGAAGTACAGGACCAGCGGACCGGAAAGCAAGTCCGTCGTCGTGACCGTCGCGCCCGAGTCGTCGAGCACGCTCACCTCGGGAAGTCGATCGCCTTCGCCTAGCATTTATGTCGGCCTTTCTAGAAGCGGAGAGTATGCCTGCGCCCCATCCATTGGCCGCGAGCCTCATCGAACGCCTGCAGTCCGAGCCGGGCGGCCCGGTCCTCGACTTCGCCGCCGGCAGCGGGCGCAACGGCGACGCGCTGCGGCGGGCCGGGTTCGCGGTGGTGACCGTCGGCGACGACGCGGCGGGCTCCGCAGCGCCGCTCGCGGGAGTCGCCGAGCGGCGGTTCGCCGCGATCATCTCGACGCACGGGCTGCTGCACGGCGCGGCCGGCGACGTCGGCGCGCGGCTCGATCCGCTCGCCGAGCATCTGCGTGCGGGCGGATTGCTCTACGCGACGTTCGGCTCCGTCGCCGATTCGCGCTTCGGACGAGGACGGCGCCTGGACGACGCGACCTACGCGCCGGACCACGGCGACGAGGCCGGGGTTGCGCACGCGTATTTCGATCGCGCGCGTCTGCTGACGCTCCTCGAGCGGCGCTTCGTCGTCGAAACGCTCGAAGAGCGGCGCGTGGACGCCGTGGCCGGCTCGTGGGCCCACCGCGAACGGCCGCTCGCGGGCGCCGTGCACTGGTTCGCGATCGCGCGCAAACGATGACTCGCCTGCGCCGCTCGGCCGTCCTCGCGCTCGCGCTCTGCTGCGCCTCCTGCGCGCACGCGGGAAGCCGGCTGACGGCGGGTTCGGAGCTGGTCTTCACCGGACTCGCGGGCGAGCCGGACTCGCTGAACCCGATGTTCTCCAACGAGGCCGACCAGCTCAACTTCAGTCATCTCTACATGTCGTATCTCGTCGAGAACGACGACCGCAACCGTACGATCGGCGAGCTCGCGCGCGAGGTACCATCCCTCGCGAACGGCGGGATCTCGCGCGATCAGCGGACCATCACGTACCGCCTTCGCCCGAACCTGCGCTGGCAGGACGGGCGTCCGCTGACCGCGCGCGACGTCGTGTTCTCGTATCGCGCGATCGTCAGCTCGCGCAACAACGTGGCGACGCGCGTCGGCTACGACGAGGTTGCGGCGATCCGCGCCGACGGCGCCCGCACGGTGGTCGTTCGCCTCCGGCGGCCGTTCTCGCCGTTCGTGCAATACTTCTTCGGTCCGCAGGGCGTCGGGGCGATCATGCCCTCGCATCTGCTCGAGGGCGTCGCCGACCTCAACCACGCCGCCTACAACGCCCTTCCGGTCGGTTCGGGGCCGTTTCGCGTGGTCCGCTGGAATCGCGGCGACAGCATCGAGCTCGCGGCCAACGCGCTGTACTGGCGCGGGAAGCCGCACATCGCCCGGCTGATCTACCGCATCATCCCCGATCCGAACACGCGCCTGCAACAGCTGCGCACCGGCGAGGCCGACGCCTACTTCGACGTGGACCCGCAGCTGTTGCCGCAGGTGCGCTCGATTCCGGGCGTCTTCGTCGCGATGACGCCCGTGAACGACCTGCACGTGTTGCGCTTCAACCTGCGCGATCCCGCGGTGCGCGACCCCGGCGTCCGCCGCGCGATCGCGATGGCGATCGACCGCAAGACCCTGTTGGCCGCCGCCACGCACGGCAGCGGCATCATCGTAGACGCCGACCAGCCGTCGAACGGCTGGGCGCACGCCGCGTCTGCGCCGTCAATCCCGTACGACCCCGCGGGCGCGCGGCGGCTGCTGCGCGGGCGCACGCCCGACGTGACGCTCGCCATCGCACCTCAAATCGTCAACGGCTCGCAGCTCGTCGCCGCGATACTGCAAGAAGACCTGCGGCGCGTCGGCGTGCACGCGACGATCAAACAGTACCCGGGCGGCACGTTCTACGCGCCCGCGGCGCAGGGCGGCGTGCTCGCCGGCGGGCGCTTCGCGCTCTCGTACGATGCGTGGTGGGTGCTGGGCAGCGACCCCAACGACTCCTGGAACCTGGCCTGCGATCAGGTGCCGCCCGCCGGTCTCAACTACTCGCGCTGGTGCGACGTGCGCGCGGACGCGGCGATGCGCGACGCCTTGGCGACGGTGGATCGCGGGCGCCGCGCCGCCGGCTACGCCACGGTGCAGCGCGCGATCGTGCGCGATCTCCCCTTCTTCACGCTCTGGCAGGTCAGCATTCCCGACGCGTACCGGACCTACGTGAAGGGAATCGCACCGGCGCCGTTCGGTTCGACATTCTGGAACGCATGGGACTGGCGGATCGAGAGCCCTAGTTCGAGATGAGGTTCTCCATCGGACTCGACGCGTTCGCGTAGAGCCGCTTGCCCATGCGGCCGGCGAGAAACGCTTGCCGGCCCGCGACGACCGCGTGCTTCATCGCCTCGGCCATGAGGATGGGGTCGCGCGCTGCGGCGATGCCGGTGTTCATCAGGAGCGCGTCCACGCCCAGCTCCATCGCGATCGCCGCGTCGGACGCGGTTCCGACCCCCGCGTCAACGATCACCGGCACCGTCGCGCGCTCCTTGATGATGCGAATGGAGTAGGGATTGCACACGCCCAGCCCGCTGCCGATCGGCGCGGCGAGCGGCATCACGGCCGCGCAGCCGATCTCCTCGAGCTGCCGGCACGCGATGGGATCGTCGCCCACGTACGGCAGCACCGTGAACCCGTCGCGCACCAGCCGCTCCGCGGCCGCGAGCGTTTCGCGCGTGTCGGGGTGCAGCGTCTGCGCGTCGCCGATGACCTCGAGCTTCACGAGGTCGGTCTCGAGCAGTTCGCGCGCCAGTTGCGCCGTCAGCACGGCGTCGTCGGCCGAATAACAGCCCGCGGTGTTCGGCAGAATCGTGTAGCGCTCGCGATCGATGTAGTCGAGCATCGTCTTGCCGTTGGCGTTGTCGAGGCTGATACGCCGGATGGCGACCGTCACCATCTCCGCGCCGCTGGCGGCGTGCGCGAGGCGCATGACGTCGAGCGATGGGTATTTGCCCGTGCCGACGATCAAACGCGACGCGAACCGATAGCGGCCGATCTTCAGGCTCTCCTCGGTCATGCTAGCCCCCCGCGACCGCTTCGATGATCTCGAGACGGTCGCCGTCGGCGACGCGATGGGCGTCGTACTCGGCGCGGCGCACGACGCGGTCGTTGCTCGCCACCGCGATGCCGACCCGCGCGAAGCCGAGCAGCTCGAGCAGCGCGCCCACCGTCGTCTCGTCGGGGAGATCGCGCTCGCGGCCGTTGATGGTTGCCTTCACCCGTGGGTGATTCGTTTCGCGCTGCCGTCTTCCGTGCCGAGTCGCGCGAGGAGGAACGGCTCGAGCTCCGGCTCGGCGCGCCCGTCGAGCGCGTTCGCAATCAGCCGCGCGGTTGCCGGCGCGAGCAGGATGCCGTTGCGGAAGTGCCCGCAGGCTAAGAACAGCCCCTCGATCGCCGTCGCGCCGAGGAAGGGCCGACCGTCGGGCGTTCCCGGCCGCAGGCCCGCCCAGCTCTCGGTCAGCGAGAAGTCGGCGAGCGTCGGCGCGGCCGCCAGCACGGCGGCGAGCAGCTCGCCGATGCCCTGCGCCGTCACGCGCTCGTCGAACCCGGCCGACTCGACCGTGGCGCCGACCAGCAGCCGTCCGTCGTCGCGGGGCACGAGATAAGCGCCGGGAACCCACGTCGCCCGTGAGACGAGGCCGGCGGGCGCCGCGAGCGCGAGCATCTGCCCCTTCACCGGCTCGATCGGCGGCACGCAGGGTGCCGGAACGCCCGCCAGCCGTCCCGCCCACGCCCCGCACGCGTTGACGACGGCGCCGGCAGCGACGAAGCCGCGACCGGTGTGCACGCCGAGCACGCGCCGCCCATCGCAGGCGATCGCGATGGACGCGTCCCGCTCCACGCGCGCTCCACGGGCTTCACACGCCGCGACCAGCGCGCGTCCCAACAGCCGGTTGTCGACGTAACCCTCACCCGCGATCACGAGACTGCCCACCGTCTCGGCGCCGAGCCACGGCGCCGCGGCGAGCGTCTGCCCCCGATCGAGCAGCTCGCACGCGGCACCCTGCGCGTCGAGCGAGCGTCCGCGGCGTTTCATCCCCTCGAAGCCGAAGTCGTCGAAAGCGACGTGCTGCACGCCGTCGAGCCGAAGATGCGGATCGACGCCGCTCGCGTCGAGCACGCGGCGCACGAACGGCGGATACTCCGCGAGCGAACGCGCGCACAGCGCGAGCATCGCGTCGTCGCGCACGCGCTCGGTATGGGGCGCGAGCATCCCCGCCCCGGCCCACGACGCCCCGTGTCCGGGCTCGGCACGGTCGTAGACGCGCACGGTTGCGCCGCGTTCCGCGAGCTCGAAGGCGATGGCCAGGCCGATCAATCCGGCGCCGGCGACGACGACGTCGCCGCGATCGAGGCTCATCTACATACCGGTGTAGACGGGGCCTTCACCGCCCTGCGGGGGCACCCACGTGATGATCTGGTACGGATCCGCGATGTCGCAGGTCTTGCAGTGCACGCAGTTCGTGAAGTTGATCTGCAGGCGCCCTTCGAATTTGCCGTCCACGGGTTGGAACATCGGCTCGTAGACCGCGGCCGGGCAGAAGTGGCGGCACGGATTTCCGTACTCCGCCGTGCAGCGGTCGCGGCAGATGTCGGTATCGGCGACGAGCAGGTGGCACGGCTGATTCTCTTCGTGCATCGTGCCGCTGTTGTAGACGTCGGTCAGCTTGTCGAACGTCAGCACGTTGTCGATCTTCGCGCGCGGCGTCGGCGCCGGATTCGGACCCATCTTCGCCATCCGCGCGTAGCCCGGCTCGCCCTTGAGCCTGTCGATGAAACCGAAGCCCGCGCCGCCGGTGATGGTCGAAAGCCCGGCGTTGATCAGCCCGGGCAGCAAGCCGTTGTGGAAGCCCTGGTGGAAGTTGCGGGCGGTGCGCAGCTCCGCGTACGCCCACGACTCCTTGAAGCGACGCTCGTACGACGACAGCGTCGCCGCGTCGTACTTCTCCGCCGCGAGCGCCTCCCAGATCGTCTCGGCTGCGAGCATGCCCGACTTCATGCCGAGGTGAATGCCCTTCAGCCGCATGCCGTTCAGGAAGCCCGCCGAGTCGCCGACGATCAGCAGGCCGTCGGCGTACGCGCGCGGCATCGCGAACAGGCCGCCCTCCGGGATTGCCTTCGCGCCGTAGCGGATCAGCTTGCCGCCTTCCAGCATGCGGGCGATCGCGGGATGCTCTTTGTATCGCTGCAGCTCGTTGTGCGGATCGGTCGTCGGATTGCGGTAGTCGAGCCCGGTGACGAGCCCGATGTCGAGCACGTTGTCCGCCATCCCGTAAATGAATCCGCCGCCGAACGTCTCCGAGGGAAGCGGATAGCCCAGCGTGTGAACGACCGCGCCCGCCGCGAACCGGTCGTCGGGCAGCTGCCAGAGCTCTTTGACGCCGGCCGCGTACACCTGCGGCTCGCGGCCGTCGGCAAGGCCGAGCCGCGCCGCGGCCTGCTTTGCGAGCGTGCCGCGCGGTCCTTCGCCGAGCACGACGATCTTCGCCATGATGTCGGCGCCGGGCTCGTAGTTCGACTTGGGTGCGCCGTTGTGGTCGAGCCCCTTGTCGCCGGTTCGCACGCCGATGACGCGGTTCTCGTACCACAGCAGCTCCTGGCCGGGAAACGCCGGTAAGACTTGCGCGCCGGCCGCTTCCGCGGCGTCGCCCAGCCACGTCGAGAGCTTCTGCAGCGACGTGACGTATTTGCCGTGGTTGCGAAGCGGCGGCGGAGCGAACGGCGCTTTGATCCTTCCCTTCGACGTCAAGAACCAGAGCGCGTCGCTGGTCACCGGCGATTCGACGGGAGCGCTCTCGCGCCAGTTCGGCAGCAGCTCGTCGAGCGCGCGCGGATCCATGACCGCGCCCGAGATGCCGTGATTGCCGATCTCGCCGCCCTTCTCGATCACGAGGATCTCGAGCGCGCGGCCCGCGGCCCGCGCGAGCTGCCCGAGCCGGATCGCGCCGGCGAGGCTCGCGGGACCGGCGCCGACGAACAGGACGTCTACTTCGAGGCGATCGCGATCGGGCACGATGACACTAGTTAAACGGCGCGGAAGCAGAATCCTCAGAGCCATGAACGCTTCAGCGCGTCGCAGCTTCGGCAGCGACAACAACGCCCCCGTGGCGCCCGAAATCCTGCAGGCGATCGCCGATGCGAACGCGGGCGACGCGGTCGGCTACGGCGACGACGCGTGGACGACGCGGGCGACCGAGCGTTTCAGAGCCGTCTTCGGCGATCGAACGGACGTCTATTTCACGTTCAACGGCACCGGAGCGAACGTTGCGGCGCTCGCCTCCGTGCTGCGCCCGTGGGAGGCCGTGCTCGCGCCGGCGAGCGCGCACCTGCAGACCGACGAGTGCGGCGCGTTCGAGCGCTTCGCCGGATCGAAGGTGATTCCGATTCCGACGGCCGACGGCAAGCTGCGCCCCGCCGACGTCGAGCCCTACCTGCTCGCGGGGCACGACGTGCACTTTCCGCAGCCGCGCGCGATCTCGATCTCGCAGGCGACGGAGCTGGGCGGCGTCTACGAGATCGCCGAGGTGCGCGAGCTCTGCGCGTTCGCTCACGATCGCGGTCTGTTCGTGCACATGGACGGCGCGCGCGTCGCCAACGCGGCGGCGGCGCTGGGCACGACGCTGCAAGGCCTCAGCGTTGACGCCGGAGTGGACGTGCTGAGCTTCGGCGGAACGAAGAACGGCCTCATGCTCGGCGAGGCGATCTGCTTCTTCGAGCCGAGCCTGCACGCCGGCGCGGCGCCGTTCGTGCAGAAGCAGGCAATGCAGCTGGCCTCGAAGACGCGCTACCTCGCCGCGCAGTTCGAGGCCCTCCTCACCGGCGATCGCTGGCTGCGCTACGCCTCGCACGCGAATGCCATGGCCAAACGGCTGCACCAACGGATCGCGGGGATTGCCGGCGTGCGCGTGACGCGCCCCGTTCGCTGCAACGCGGTGTTCGCGACGCTCGACCGCGGGGCAATCGAGAGAATCCGGCGCGAGTTCTTCTTCTACGTGTTCAACGAAGCGCTGCCCGAGGTGCGCTGGATGACGCACTGGGCGACGACGCCGCAGGACGTTGACGAGTTCGCCGATTGCGTAGCGCGGTCACAGCTCTAGGCACGCTTTGTAGGTGGTGGTCGTCGGCCAGCACGACGTTCCCTCGTTGTAATACCAGACGTAGAGCGGCCGGTCGTAGGTCGCCGTCAGCTGTTTGGCCGGGAAGCGGCGGCTGCCCAGCGTTCCGGTGAAGGTGATGGGGCCGGTGTAGTTCGGGATTCGCAGCGGAAAGCACGTCGCCGTGTCGCCGAACTTGCCGCTGATCGAGCCGAGCCCTTGCGTGAGGGTCAGGGCTTGGCCGTTGCCAGCCGTCAACGTGTATTGGGCCACGATCTGGGCCGACGTCTCGTTGCAGAGATACGCGATCGACGTCGAGCTCGACTGGGCCACTTCGCCCGACGGGCCGTGCACCGCGACGACGAACGCCATCGCGTTTGCGAATGCGTTAGCGAACATCGTTGAGCGCGACGGCTTCCCACGGACGCTGCACGAACGAGAGCGGCACCGCCTGCGATTGCACCGATCCGTTGGGATCCACGTTGACCGTCACGAAGAGCACGGCGCGGCCGACGTTCGGATTCTGAACGAAGAACTCGTGGTTGATGCCCTCGCTCTGGACGACGGCGTCGGCCTCGACGTTGGTCGTCGGCGTGAGGATCAGCTTCGTCTTGTCGTCCTGAACCCAGAAATCGACCTCGCACTTTCCGACGCCCTGCACCTTGATCGAGTACTGGATGATGTAGCCGCTGCGCGACGGCTGCCGGCGGTAGTCGAAACGGTTGCCGGTCGCGTCGAACGCGTAGCTGTCGAAGTGCCCGCTCTTGTCGAGGCTGGCCGACGCGATCTCGGTGACTTTCGACACCTGGAAGTCGGAGACGGTCAGCGGCAGCGGCGTCGAGGGGCTCGCCTGGAAGAGACCGCGGTTCCACGCCAAGTAGACCACGAACGCGCCGACGACGAGGCTGCCGAACGCCAGGACCAGCGTGCGCACGTTGGTGACGAAGTCGGCCGTTGATTTGATGCGGTCCGCGATCGTCGCTCGCGCGACGTTCGGACCGGTATACTGATTTCGATTGTCCACAAGCCTCCACGCCTCCGAGCTGCGCCAAAAGGCTCACGATTGCTCGCTTTGACCGTAGTGTAACTCGCGAGGCGTACGGATGCAAACGGGCGCGGCGCCGCCAAAGCAGGCAGGCGGCCGCGCCCGCGCACGGCGAGGTTAGAAGGCGCCCAAACCGTTGGGCGTGCCGAAGCCCGTCGGCCCGGAGTAGGACTTATACTGTCCCGTGCCCGCCGTGCAGAGGTAGCTGCCGCCGCAGGTGCCGTCGCTGCCGGACGTGATGTCGTTGAGATCGTGCTTCAGCCTGCGCTTCTTCAACTTCCAGATCTTCGCAGCGGCGTGCTGCCGGCCGGCGTTGCCCGCGAGACCGTAGACGCCGGCGATCAGCGGCGACGCGGCGCTCGTGCCGCCCACCGTAAACCAGCCGCCGTAGGCGTAGCTGTCGTACTCGGCGACTTGCCACGCGACCGCGGAGACGTCCGTGTCGGTGCGATACGCGCAGCCCGGATCGTGTTGCCACGACGGCTTCGTCACGCCCGTGCCGCCGCCGTTGTTCGAGCAGCCGCCGCCCGCGCCGTCCCACACGGTCTCGCTGTAGGTCGAGCCGCTCTTCGACATCACCGTGCCGCCGACCGCGACCACGGACGCGAGCGACTCGGGGCTGCCGTTCTCGTTGTAACCGGCGTCGCCCGACGCCGCGACGTACGTGACTCCCGGCGTGTCGAAGTCGGACGGGTCGTCGCAGTCGTTCGACTGGTAGCATCCCCAGCTGTTGCTCGTTATGTGCGCGCCGAGCTTCACGGCCTCGGCCTCGGCCGCGTCGAGGTCGTTCGAATTATTCGAGTTGGCCTCGACGAGATAGATGGTGCACTTCGGGCAGACGGCCGAGACCATTTCCACGT
The DNA here is from genome assembly GCA_963824595.1 of Vulcanimicrobiota bacterium. GTDB lineage: Bacteria > Vulcanimicrobiota > Vulcanimicrobiia > Vulcanimicrobiales > Vulcanimicrobiaceae > Cybelea. Next base: position 289,436 of record CAWGPY010000002.1, on the reverse strand, counting down.
CGAGGTCGATCTCGACGCCCCAGCCAACGTCGCCCTGAGGATAGTTGCTGGTCTGTCCGGTCTGGTTGTATTTGGTGAAGTTCGCCGTCCCGAGGCCGAAGTTCGTGCGATACGTTGCCAGGTCGGAGGTGACGTCCGGGTTGTCGAATGCATCGACGATCGCGACGATCTGTCCCGAGCCCTTGGTGCTCGACGGCAGATTGTAGCGAGCCTGGAAGTCGGCCGGCGCCCAGCCGGCGACGGCCGGACTGATGCCGCTCTTCGACGCAACGAGCGCGTAGCACGCCGGCTTTCCGACGACTTGCGGACAGGCGGGCAGCGCGAGACCCTTCGCCTGCCACGTAGGCACGGCGCGCGCCTGCGTCTGCGACGCGCCCCCGTTCCCGGACGGATTGGTAGCGGCGCCGCTGCAAGCCGCGACCGCGAGCGTTGCGAGGAGCGCTCCGAGCTGCATGGATCGTATCACGGGTGTTCCTTCCTTAAGCCGTCCAGTCGAGCATGGCGTGCCATTCCGGTTTGGGAAAGCGCTGCTTCGACTTGATCGCCTCGACGTACTTGCGTTTGCCCGCACGGTTGCCCTTGCCCAGCATGAGCCCGCCGACGAGGCGCTCCTCCCAGAAGAATAGGGCGCGATACCACTTCTTCTCGCGATCGATCTTACGGGCGATCTCCAGCTCCGGCCGCAGGTCGGTGCCGAGCCCGAACTGCGTGATCGTCTGGCCTTTGAAGAGCAGCGACGAGTACTCGGGCACGTCGTGGTACTTCTCGCTGCCGCCCATCATGTTGAGTGCGACGACCTTCCCGTGCGCGCCGGCGTTGTTCCACGTTCCCATGCGATAGCGAATCTCGAGAATCGGGTCGTAGAAGTCGGCCACGTCGCCGGCCGCATAGATGCCCTTGACGTTGGTCTCGAGATGGTCGTCGCACAGGATGCCGTTCTTGCTGGTCTCGATGCCCGAGCCGTCGCAGAGCTCCGTGTTCATCGTGAGGCCGAACCCGTAGGCGTAGCACTCCGCCGCGATCTCACCCGCGTTGGTGCGCACTTTCGCGACCGCACCGTTGGAGCGTACGAACTCCTCGACCTCTTCGCCGTAATGCATGTACACGCCGTCGGCCGCGGCCGCCTCGTGCAGCAGCGCGCCGGCGTCTTCGTCGATGATCCGGTGCAGGCCGCGCGGCCCGCGCATCACCCAGTGCGTCTCCAGCCCGCGCGACGCGAACGCCTCGGCAAGCTCGTAGGCGATGAAGGAGCCGCCGATGGCCACGCCCACGCGGCTGCGGTCGATCTGCTCGGAGATCGCCCGGGTGTCGTCGAGATATTGAAACGGAAACAGGTTCGCGGCGCCCTCCGCGCCGGGTTTGCCGGTGGGGTTCGGGCGCCCGCCGGTGGCGATCAGCAGCGCATCGTAGGGATACGACGCACCGCCCGCGGTCACCACGCGCTCCTCGGGCACGATGCGCTCGACGCGTGTGTTCAGCCTCAGCTCGATGCGATGCTCCTCGTGCCACGCGACGTTGCGAATCATCACCTTGGCCTCGGGGATCTGCCTGCGCAGCATCGGCGGCAGCGAGATGCGGTTGTAGAGCGTGTAGGGCTCGTCGCCGAAGAGCACGATCTCGCACGACGAATCGTGCTTGCGCAGCTGTTCGGCCGCGGTGGTGCCCGCAAAGCCGTTGCCGATGATGACGTAGCGGCGGCATTCGGAAGACGACACGTCAGCCGTGCAGCCCCAGCCCGACGAGCATGTCGAAGCCGACGGCGAGCGCGCGTTCGTCAATGTCGAAGCGCGCGCTGTGATGCGGCTCGAGGCCGATGTCGCTGCCGCGCGCGCCGACCAGGAAGTACGCGCCCGGGCGCTGCTGCTGCATGAACGACATATCTTCGGACCACATGACGATGGGGTGCGGGTCGACGACCTCGTTCGGGGCCGGCAGCCCGCGCGCGACCTGGCGCACGACGTCGTTCGTCGCGCGATCGTTGACGGTCGGCGGATAGACCCACTTGTAGTCGAACGCGTAGTCGAGACGCATCGCCGCGCAGAGTCCCGCGACGAGACGCTCGATCTGCTCGGGCAGCGACGTGCGCACGGCGTCGTCGAACGCCCGGACGGTGCCTTGCATCTGCGCCCGCTCGGGGATGACGTTGAAGGTGGTGCCGGAGTGGAGCGAGCCGACGGTGACCACCACCGGGTGCGACGCCGCGACCTCGCGGCTGGCGATCGTCTGCAGCAGCGACACGAGCTGCGCCGCGCCGACGATCGGATCCACCGCCTTCTCGGGCATCGCGCCGTGGCCGCCCTGGCCGATCAGCTCGATGTCGAAGCGATCCGACGACGAGAAGAACGGGCCGTCGCGGATCCCGATCTTGCCGGCCTCGAGTCCGCTATACAGGTGCAGCGCGAACGTCCGGTCGACGTGCGGGTTCTCCAGCGCCCCGTCGTCAATCATCAGCTTGTTGCCGGAGTGGCCCTCTTCGCCGGGCTGGAAGCAGAAGACGAGCGTGCCGCCGACCTCGTCGCGGCGGCGCTGCAGCGCGCGCGCCGCAGAGAGCAGCATCGCCATGTGACCGTCGTGACCGCACGCGTGCATCACGCCGTCGGCCACCGAGCGGTACGGCACGTCGTTGAGCTCGCGCACCGGCAGCGCGTCCATGTCGGCGCGCAGCAGCGTCACCGGACCTGGCTTCCCGCCGCGCAGCGTCGCGAGCACGCCGGTGCCGCCGATGCCGGTTCGGATCTCGTCGAAGCCGGCGGCGCGCAGCTCGCGCTCGATGAACTTCGCCGTCTCGAACTCCACGAGCGACAACTCGGGATGCGAGTGAAAGTGGCGCCGGTAATCGACCAGCTCTCGAACCGGCGTCACGGGAAGTATTTCACCTCCACGTCGATGGTGCCGACGACGGGCGTGCACAGGAACTTCGCGGGCGTGAACTCGTGCTCGTGCAGCGCGCCGAGCATGAACCGATCGAATCCCTCGACGCCGCTGGTACGCACGATTTCCTCGCGCACGCTGCGGCCGTTCGAGTCGAGGTACGCTCGCCCGACGACGGTAAGCGGCTTGCCGCCGTAGACGCCGACCGCCGTCTGCAGCTGACCGTGCATGCCAGGACCGGTGTAAACGCTTCCGCATTGCAACGGACCCAGCGCTTGCAGGTGCTGAGCTGCGATCGTCGGGGCATTACCCGGTTCTCCCTGGATGACCGCGTCGCCGACGCCGGAAACATAGGAGGGGCACGACGTGTTCGCTCCTCCATCGATCGCGTAGGAGTCAACGTAATAGTAGGCCGCCTTCGCATCACGCGGAACGTCAACGACCACCGGGAGCGACTCCCGGTCCTCCGGCGGCCCGTTGAGCGCCGCCTTCACGTGCACGTCGTATGCATCCGTCGCGCCGATCACCGTCACGTGAGCGTCGACCGCGGATCCGCCGTCGGCAGCGAGCGTGAGGCCGTAGCCGGCTCCCTTTGAAAACGGCCCCATGCGCGCGACGACCCCGCAGAACGGGTTGTCGAACTTCCAGGCCACGCCCGGTTTGTCGGCAGCACGTGCCGGCGCGACAATCCATGCGAGCGCCAAAAGCGACGCCGCGCCCCGATGCGACATGGCCTCGTCTTTTGGTCGAGCGGCCTCCCGCTACCTCCGGCCGCAGGATTTGGCCGCGGGCGCGAGCGACTACGGTTGGTGGCCGTCAAGCAGAAGGGCGCGTCGCAGGCCGAGCCGGCCTTCGAGCGCCGCGGACTGAGCGACGAACAGCTCGTAGCGATGTTTCGCACGATGGTGATGCAGCGCACCCTCGAGAACCGCGGGTTCCAGCTGAATCGCCAGGGCAAGATCCCGTTCGCGTCGGCGAGCGAGGGGCACGAGGGCGTGCAGGCCGGCGCCGCCATGGCGTTCGAGCGCGGCAAAGACATCCTCGTTCCCTACTACCGCGACCTCGGTCTCGCGCTCGGAATCGGCGTCACGCCGTACGAGGTGCTGCTCTCGCTCTTCGGACGCGCCGCCGATCACTCGGGCGGCCGGCAGTTTCCGCACCACTACGCGAGCCGCCGCCTCGGCTTCCACACGATCAGCTCGGTGATCGCGGCGCAGCTGCCGCACGCCGTTGGAGCGGCGTACGCGCTGCAGCTGCGCGGCGAGCGCGGACGCGCGGTCCTCACCACGTTCGGCGACGGCGCGACGAGCGAAGGCGAGTGGCACGAGTCCATCAACTTTGCGGCCGTCCACAAACTGCCGGTGGTCTTTCTGTGCGAGAACAACGAGTGGGCGATCTCCACACCGCTCTCCAAGCAGATGGGACAGCCCGACGTGTACAAGCGCGCCGAGGGGTACGGGCTGCCGGGCGCGGTGGTTGACGGCATGGATCCCATCGCGTGCTACGCCGCGGTCGGCGAGGCGCTGACCCGCGCGCGGTCGGGCGGCGGCCCCACCCTCGTGGAGGCCAAGTGCTACCGCTTCCTCGCGCACACCACGGACGACGACGATCGCAGCTACCGGTCGCGCGAGGAGGTCGAGGCGCGCAGGCGCGACGATCCGGTGCCCTGCTTCGAGCGGCTGCTGGCCGAACGGGCCGTCCTGACCGCCGAGGGCGCGGAAGCGTTAAAGCGTTCCGTCCTCGAAGAAACCAACGATGCCACGGACCGGGCCGAAGCGATGGCCTATCCGGCGGCACGCGATCTCTACGAGCGGGTCTACGCGGAGAGCTGGAGCCCGTGGGCCTGAAAAGCGGGGTGAAGGATGGCTAGCACCGGCATCGCGAGCGGCAGGCTCGAGCGCCACGGTCTCGACGACGATCGGCTGCGCGCGATCTTTCGCAACATGCTGCTGCAGCGGCAGCTCGACAATCGCGGATTTCAGCTCAACCGGCAGGGAAAGGTTCCGTTCGCGCTCGGCAGCGAGGGCCACGAGGCGCTGCAGGCCGGCGCGGCAATGGCCTTCAACCGCGGCAGCGACATTCTGGCGCCGTACTATCGCGATCTCGGGCTCTGCCTCGGCATCGGGTTGACGCCCTACGAGATCATGCTCTCGATCTTCGCGCGCGCCGCCGACCACAACGGCGGGCGCCAGTTCCCCAACCATTACTCCTCGAAAGAGGCCGGGCTGATGTCGTTCTCGTCAATCCTGGCGGCGCATCTGCCGCACGCGGTCGGCGCGGCGTACGCGCTGAAGTATCGCGGCGACGGCGGCCGGGCGGTGCTCGCCACCTGCGGCGACGGCACGACCAGCGAAGGCGAGTGGCACGAGTCCATGAACTTCGCGGCCGTACACAAACTGCCGTTCGTCATGCTCGTCGAGAACAACGAATGGGCCATCTCGACGCCGATCGACAAGCAGATGGCGCAGCCGGAGATTTGGAAGCGCGCCGAGGGTTACGGCATGCCCGGGCGGCGCTTCAACGGCTTCGACCCGATCGAGACCTACGCCGTCGTCAAGGAGGCGATGGACCGCGCGCGTTCCGGCGGCGGCCCGACGCTCGTCGAAGGCACGTGCTACCGGTATCTGGCGCACTCGACGGACGACAACGACATGACGTATCGCACGCGCGAAGCCGTGACGGAGCGCCGCAAGCAAGATCCGGTGCCCGCCTTCGAGGCGGCGCTCGTAGAGCACGGCATCGTGACTCCCAGCGACGTCGAGGCGATGCGTAAAGACGTCTTGCGCGAGACGAACGAGGCGACCGACGCGGCCGAGGCGCAGCCCTATCCCAGTGCGGCCGACCTCTACCTCCACGTCCATGAAGGAGCTTGGCAACCGTGGCAGTCGTGAGCAGCGCGACCTCGACCGTGATGAACAACGTCGAAGCGGTACGCGCGACGTTGTACGAAGCGCTCAAAACCGACGACCGCACGCTGATCCTCGGCGAGGACGTCGGCGCTCGCGGCAACGTCTTCCTCATCACGAAGGACTTCATCAACGAGTTCGGGCCCGAACGCATCATTGACACGCCCATCGCGGAGGCGTCCATCGTGGGCATTGCGATCGGCATGGCGATGGAAGGCCTGCGCCCGATCGCCGAGATCCAGTTTGCCGACTTCATCTATCCGTCGTTCAACCAGATCGTGGGCGAGGCGGCGAAGATTCGCTATCGCTCGAACGGCGAGTACACGTGTCCGATGGTGATCCGCACGCCCTACGGCGGCGGCGTGCGCGGCGCGCTCTCGCACTCGGTATCGGTCGAGGCCCTCTTCTACCACGTGCCCGGGCTCAAGATCGTGGCCCCGTCGTTTCCCGCCGACGTCAAAGGTTTGCTCAACGCGGCGATTGACGACCCGGACCCGGTGCTCTTCCTCGAACACAAGAAGACCTACCGGCTCATCAAGGGCGAGGTGCCCGACGGCCACTACACGATCCCGTTGGGCAAGGCGAACGTATTGAAGGAAGGCACGCAGCTGACGGTGGTGTCGTACGGGCTGTACGTCCACTGGGCGCTCGAGGCCGCGAAGCAGCTGGAGCGAGACGGGCTCTCGGTCGAGGTGATCGACCTGCGGTCGATCCGGCCGATGGACAAGACGACGATCCTGGCCAGCGTCGAGAAGACGCGCAAGCTCTTGATCGTCCACGAAGACAATAAGTTCGGCGGGATCGGCGCCGAGATCAGCGCGATGGTCGCCGAGGAGGCGCTCTTCAACCTCGACGCTCCGGTTCGGCGGCTCTGCGGACCCGACGTGCCGGCGATGGGCTACGCGCTGCCGCTCGAGGAAGCGTTCATGTCGTCGCCGGCGCAAATGGCCGACGCGATGCGGGAGATGGTGCGGTTCTGATGGCTACGACGATTACGATGCCCCAACTCGGGGAGACGGTGACCGAAGGCACGGTCGCGCAGTGGCTCAAGAGCGTCGGCGACAGCGTGGACAAATACGAAGACTTCGTCGAGGTCTCGACCGATAAAGTGAACGCCGGCGTTCCCTCGCCGGTCACCGGAACGATTCGCGAGCTGCTCGTCAAGGAAGGCGAGACCGTGGCGACGGGCACGCCCATCGCCGTCATTGACGAGCTGGGAGCCGCGCCGGCCGCGCCCGAAGCGCCGCCCGCCGCGCGGCCCGAGCCGGTCGTGACGCCGCCCTCGAGCAACGGCGCGCAGGCCGGAACTGCCGAGAGTGCCGAGGCCGAACGCGCGGCGCGTGGAGCGTCGCCGGCGGTACGGCGCCTGGCTCGCGAGCATCACGTGGACATCCGCACGATCAAGGGCAGCGGCGCCAACGGCCGCGTGACGGCCGACGACATTCTGGCGGCGGCGCGCGGCGGCGCCGTCGCTCCCCCGCCGGTTGCCCCGCCGCCGGCCGCGGCGCCGGTTGCGCCGGGCGCGGCGCGGACCTCGACGTACGCGCAGCCGATTCCGGGCACGCTCGTGCAGCTCACGCAGGCGCGGCGGATCATCGCGGAGCGCATGGTGGAGAGCAAACACACCGCGCCGCACGCCTGGTCGATGGTGGAAATTGACGTCACCGACGTGTGGAAGTGGCGTTCGCGCGAGAAGGACCGCTTCGAGCGCGAGACCGGTTACAAACTGACGCTCCTTCCGTTCTTCATTCGCGCTGTGGTGCAATCGCTGGCGACGTTCCCGCTGATGAACGCCCGATTCGTGCCGCCGACCGATTCGAGCCAGGCCGGAATCTACGTCAACGACGAGGTGAACGTCGGCGTCGCGATCGGGCTGCCCACCAACCTGGTCGTGCCGGTGATCAAGCACGCCGACAAGCTGTCGATCAAAGGCCTCGCGATCGCGGCCGGCGAGCTGATCGAAAAGGCGCGCAAGGGGAAGCTGGGCGTGGACGAGCTGGCCGGCGGAACGTTCACCGTGAACAACAACGGCGCCAACGGTTCGTGGGCGTCGGCGCCGATCATCGCCGGCGGCCAAGCCGGAATCGTGACGATGGAGGCCGTCGTCAAGAAGCTCGTCGTGCGCGACGACGACACGATCGCGATTCGCCACATGATGAACTCGTGTCTCTCGCTCGATCACCGCGTGGTTGACGGCTACGTGGCCAGCGGTTTCCTGGCCGACCTCAAGCGGCGCCTCGAGGCGATGGGGCCCCAGGGAGAGCTGTAGGTCCCCGAACGCAGATACGCAAGCAGTTCAAATTCGAGGCCGCGCATTCGTTGCCGTTTCATCCGGGCAAGTGCGCCCGGCTGCACGGTCATTCGTATCGGCTGGAGGTGGCGCTGCGCGGCGCGATCCGCTCGCGCGGCCCCGCGCGGGGCATGATCGAGGACTTCGACCGGATCGAACGCGTCGTCTCCGAGCGCGTGCTCGCCAAGCTCGACCATCAGAACCTCAACGAATTCATCGACAATCCCACCGTCGAGAACATCCTGCTCTGGATCTGGAAGCGGCTCGACCGCGCGTTGACGCGCCTCGACGAAGTCGTGCTCTGGGAGACGGCCACGGCCTGCGCGGTGCTCCGCCGCACCGACATCCATCAGTGATCCAACTCAGCGAGATCTTCTACAGCATCCAGGGCGAGGGCACGTGGAGCGGCACGCCTGCGGTCTTCGTGCGCCTGGCCGGTTGCAATCTCGCATGCGACTTCTGCGATACCGATTACTCGACCAAGTTCTTCGCGAGCGTGGACGACGTGGTGGCGAAGGTGCGGGAAATCGGAGGGGATTGTCCGATGGTCGTGCTGACCGGCGGCGAGCCGCTGGCGCAGGCCGAGACGACCGTGCTGATTAACGCGCTGCGCCGCGACGGGCGCCGGGTGCACGTCGAGTCGAACGGGACGATCTACGCGCCGCTGCCCGACGACGTGTGGCTCTGCGTCTCGCCGAAGGAGCGCGTGGACCCGCGCATGGCGGAGCGCGCCGACGAAGCGAAGCTGATCGTTGACGAACGCGTGCCCGAGGAGCACCTCGCGCTGTTCGCGCGCAAGCCGACGATCTTGCTGCAGCCCGAGGGTAACAAGCCGAAGAACGTCGCGATCGCGCTCGACTATGCGAAGGCGCACCCGGCGCGCTTCCGGCTCTCGCTGCAGACGCACAAATTCATCGGCGTGCCGTGATCCTACTCGCCTGCGCGGTCGACGCCGAGCTCGCCTTCTGGCGGCCGCGCGATGACGTCACCCTGCTGGTCACCGGCGTGGGGCCGGTCGAGGCCGCGAGCGCGATCGCGGCGGCCCTCGCGCAGCATCCATACGGTTTGGTCGTGAACGCCGGCGTCGCCGGCGCGTTCGAGGGCGCCGCGGCGATCGGCGACGGCGTCGCCGTCGCGACGGACACGATGGAGCTCGCACTCGAGAACGGCGTTCCGATCGCGCTGCCGTCCGGCGCGCGCACGGTCGAAGAGGCGTCCTCCGACCCCGACCTCGTCGGGCGGCTGCAGGCGCGCGGGTTCGCGGCGCTGCGCGGCGTCACGGTCTCGCGCGTCACGGCGAGCGAAGCGACGGCGGGCCGTCTCGCGGGGCTGGGCGCGCAGGTCGAGAGCATGGAGGGCTTCGCGGCCCTGCGCGCCGCACGGCGCGCGGGGGTCCGAGCGATCCAGCTGCGGGGAATCTCGAATCGCTGCGGCGCGCGCGATCGAAGCGGTTGGAATTTGGGCGCGGGAATCGCGGGCCTGCGGCGAATCCTCGATGCCTTCTTCGAACTGCTATGAACGACTACGACCTCGCCTACTCGCCCTGCCCGAACGACACCTACATCTTCGGCGCGCTGACCAACGGCCTGCTCGACGGCGGCCCGCGCGTTCGCGCGCACCTCGCCGACATTGACGAGCTCAACAACGCCGCGGCGCGCGCGGAGTTCGCGCTGACCAAGGTGAGCTACGGCGCGGTTCCGTTTCTGATGGACCGCTATCGCATTCTGCCGTCCGGGGGCGCCCTGGGGCGCGCCTGCGGTCCTCTGCTCGTGGCGCGTCCCGCGGGATCGCCCGAGCACTTCAGCGACTTCGCCGGCAAGCGGATCGCGATCCCCGGCGAACGCACGACCGCGTTCATGCTGCTGCAGCTCGCGCTGGGCGCTCGGCCGAAGACGGTGCAAATGCGCTTCGACCGCATCGTTGACGCCGTCGTCAACGGCGAAGTGGACGCCGGGCTGATCATCCACGAGTCGCGCTTCACCTATCGCAAGGCCGGGTTGATCGCGATCGCCGATCTCGGCGAGTGGTGGGAGAACATGACGCTGCTGCCGATACCGCTGGGGGCGATCTTGGTGCGCGACGACCTCAACGACGGCGAGGTGCGCGCGATCGACGCGGCGATTCGCCGCAGCCTCGCCTTCGCGCGCGCAAACGAAACGGCGGTGATGCCGTACGTACGCGAGCACGCCGCCGAGATGAGCGACGACGTGATGCGCGCGCACATCGAGCTCTACGTGAACGAGTTCAGCGACGACCTCGGCGAGAGCGGCCGCGCCGCGGCCCGCGCGCTCTTCGCGCGCGCCCGCGACGCCGGCATCCTGCGCGGAGGAACCGAGCCACGCTTCGCCGCCGCTTCCTAGCCGGCGGCGCCGGCCTCGCGCTGGCCGCGGCGCACGCGGGGCGTGCCGCCGCGCAGCCGTTGCCGCACGCGCGCATCGAGCTCGGCGACGAGGCGTTCGTGCGCAGCGTCTGGCGCGACCTGCGCGGCCGAACCGTCGGCGTCATCGCTAATCAGAGCGGCGTCACGTCGCGGCTCGAGTCGATCGTAGACGCGATCCTGCGCAACGGGCAGATTCGCATCAAGGCGGTCTACGCGCCGGAGCACGGGTTTCGCGGCGATCGCGGTGCCGGCGCGCCGGTCGCGTCGTACGTGGATCCGAAGACGCGGCTGCCCGTCTACAGCCTCTACGGCGCGTCGCGGCACCCGAGCGCCGCGATGCTCGACGGAGTTGACGTGCTGCTCTTCGACATTCAAGACGTCGGCGCGCGCGCGTATACGTACGTCTCGACGATGGCGTACGCGATGCAGGGCGCGAAGTCGTACGGCAAGGAGTTCTGGGTGCTCGACCGCCCCAATCCCATCGGGGGGACGACGGTCGAAGGGCCCGTGCTCGAGCCGGCCTTCGAGTCGTTCATCGGGCTCTATCCGATCCCGATGCGCCACGGAATGACGATCGGCGAGCTGGCCTCGCTCTTCAACGACCGCTTCGGCATCGGCGCCAAGCTGCGCGTCGTGAAGATGAACGGCTGGCGCCGCTCGATGCTGTGGGCCGACACCGGCCTGCAGTGGGTGCCGACCTCGCCGAACGTGCCGAGCTGGCAGACGACGGTGGTCTATGTCGGAACGGGGCTCATCGACAACGCCGGCGTCAACAACGGCAGCGGCTACACGATGCCCTTCTTCCTGGCCGGCGCTCCCGGCATTGACGGCGCGAAGCTGGCCGCGCGGCTCAACGCCCGCAATCTCCCGGGTGTCTGGTTCAATCCGACGGCGTGGACGCCGTACGTCGGCTTCTACAAAGACCACGAGCTGACGGGCGTGCAGCTGATCGTGCTCGATCCGCGCAGCTTCCGGGCGGTGCGCACCGCGGTCGAGATCCTCGTCGCCGTGCGCGACCTGTTTCCGCGCGCGATTGACGTCTCGAAACCCACCGCGCTCGATCGCGACTGGGGCACCGACTCGCTGCGACTGGGGCTGACCAGCGGCAAGAGCGCCGACGCCATCCTTTCGCAGTGGACCGCGCGAACGGCCGATTTTACGGCGATGCGCCAGAAATATCTGCTGTACTGAGGATTAAATGATGAACGAGAGCATCCGTCCGTCGCAACGAATTTGTGGGCTCTGGCTCGTGGCGCTCGTCGGGGGCTGCGCGGGTCTGCAAACTCAAAGTGCGCAAACCGGGCCCTTGCCGCAGCATCCCACCGGAACTCGTGAGACCGATCGGGCGACCTGGATGGCGCCGGAGGCCAAGAGCAGCGATCTGCTCTACGTTTCCGGCGGCTGCGGCGGCGTCTGCGTCTTTGCCTATCCCGGAGGAAAGATGGTCGGCGCGCTGGCAGAGCCCGCGGCGGAGGGCCTGTGCGTGGATCCCGGCGGCGACGTCTTCGTCGTAAACTTTGAGGGCCCGTCGGAGTCGGCCGGGAACATCGTCGAGTACGCGCACGGCGGAACGACGCCAATCCACACGTTTGCCGATCCGGGGTTCTATCCGCAAGCGTGCTCGGTCGACAAGAACGGAAACCTCGCCGTAGCGAACACAGGCGGAGCGCTGCCGCGCGGCGGGCCCGGCAACGTCACGATCTATACGCGGTCCTCGAAGAACTTTGTCGGCTTCCGCGACCGAAAGATTTATTATTATTATTTCGTCGCCTACGATGACGACGGTAGTCTTTACGTCGACGGTGACAACCCGGGTCCGTTTCAACTGGCGAAGTTATCCACCACCAAGAAATTTACGAACATCAAGGTAAACCAGACGATCGGGTTTCCTGGAAATCTGCAGTGGGACGGCAAGAACCTCGCGATCGGAACCGCAGCGACGCCGAACCTCATTTACCACGTGGCGGTGGCCGGTTCGAAGGGCACGGTCGTCAGCAAGACCGTGTTGGACGGGCCGGTGACCGCCGTCGAAGTGCAGTTCTGGATTCAAGATCGCACGATCGCGACTCCTTACGGAACTCAGAATGACGCCATTTACGAAGTTGGGCTCTGGAAATATCCCACCGGCGGCAAGCCGGCGAAAGTCATCCAAAACGGTCAGTTTTCCAACGAGCTTTTCGGTGTGACGGTCAGCCCGGCACGGGCGCGCTGAGGAGCGACGTGCTGCGCGAGCGATTGGTCGAAGCGCTCGGAGCCGGCGCGGTGAAGACGGCGCCCGAAGATCTCGCCGTGTACGCGTTCGACGCCTACACCGAGGCCGGGATGCCGTCGGCGGTCGTGCTGCCCGAGTCGACGCGCGACGTCTGCGCCGTCGTGAAGATCGCCCGCGAGCTGGGCGAGCCGATCGTCGCACGCGGCGCCGGAACCGGGCTGTGCGGGGGCGCCGTGCCGGCGGCGGGCGGCGTGATCGTTTCGTTCGCGCGCATGAACAAGGTGCTCGAGCTCGACGAGCGCAATCGGCGCGCGCGCGTGCAGCCCGGCCTCATCAACCTCGACCTCTCGCGGCACGCCGCGGCGAGCGGGCTCTTCTACGCGCCCGACCCCTCGTCGCAGAAGATTTCGACGATCGGCGGCAACATCGCGACGAACGCCGGCGGCGCGCACTGCCTGTCGTACGGAACGACGGTCAACCACGTGCTGGGGCTCGAGGTCGTGGACGCACGCGGCGAGGTGTTCGCGACGAGCGTTGACGACGCGGGCTACGACCTGACCGCGGCGCTGGTCGGGAGCGAGGGCACGCTGGGCATCGTAACGTCGGCGTGGTTGCGGCTGATGACGCTTCCCGAGTCGGTGCGCGTGTGGGTCGCCGCCTTCGACGACCTCGACGCCGCGTCCGAGGCCGTCTCGGCGATCGTCGGCGCGGGCATTTTGCCGACGGCGCTGGAGATGATGGATGCGGTCATCACCAAAGCGGTGGAAGCCGCGTTTCACGCCGGCTATCCCACCGACGCCGCCGCGATACTGCTGGTGGAGCACGCGGGCATCGAAGAGGACGTCGAGGCGGCCGAGGCGGCGATCCATGCGATCGTGTCGCGGCACGGCGCGCGGTCGTGGCGCGGCGCGCGCGACCGGGCCGAGCGCGAGGCGCTGTGGGCGGGACGAAAGGGCGCGGCCGGCGCGACGGGTCGCATCGCGCCGAACTACTACACGCAAGACGTCTGCGTTCCGCGCAGCAAGCTGCCGCAGGCGCTGCGCGCGGTCGAAGCGGCGGCGAACGACGGCGGAATCACGGTCGGCAACGTCTTCCACGCGGGCGACGGCAACCTGCACCCGCTGCTGATGTACGACAAACGCGATCGCCGCCAGGTCGGCGCCGTGGTCGAGACGGGCAACGCGATCCTGCAGGCCGCGATCGACCTGGGCGGCACGATCAGCGGCGAGCACGGGATCGGCTGGGAAAAGCGCGACGCGATGACGCGCGTCTATTCGACGGCCGACTTGGCGGCGATGGGACGCGTGCGCGACGTGTTCGACCCGACGCGCCTGCTCAACCCCGAGAAGATCTTCCCGAGCGGAACGCAATGCCCCGAAGTCGCGCCGCCGTAGACGGCGCGGCGCCCGTCGCCGCGCCGGCCGACGAGCGCGAGCTGTGCGAGATCGTCGCCGAGTGCGATCGTTCGGGCACCGCGATCGCCGTTGCGGGCGGCAACACGCTCGCCGGGATGGGGTATCCGCCCGAACGCGACGCGATCGCGCTGATCACCACCAAGCTGAAAGGAATCGTGGCCAACGAACGCGCCGATCTCGTGGTCGCCGCGCGCGCCGGCACGACGGTCGCCAACGTCTCGTCGCTGCTCGCGTCGCAAGGGCAGTTCGTGCCGTTCGACGCGCCGCGCCCGCACCACGCGACGATCGGCGGCACGCTGGCGGCGGGCTGGCTCGGCCCGCGCCGCCACCGCTACGGCCGGTTGCGCGATTACGTGATCGGCTCGACGATCGTGCTGGCCGACGGCACCGTTGCGCGCGCCGGCGGCATGGTGGTGAAGAACGTCGCCGGCTACGACATGAGCCGGCTCTACGTCGGCTCGTTCGGCACGCTCGGCGTGCTCGTGCGCGCGAACCTCAAGACGGTGCCGCTCGCGCCGCACGCGCGGCTCTTCGTCGCGAGCCTGCCGGAGCAGACGCGGTCGCGTGCCTGCGCGCAGCTGGGCGCGCTGCGGCTGCCTCCATCGGCGGCGTTCTGGATCGACGGCTTCGACCGTGCGCTGGAGGGCGAGGCGGGCGACGAGGGGCGCATCCTGGTGCTGCTCGAGGGCAGCGAGGCGCTGCTCGAACGCGCGACGCTGGAGCTTCGCTCCGCGCTCGGCCGCGCGGGCGTGCCCGAAACGCAGATCCTCGATGCGGGAGCGCGCGAGGCCTACGAGCGCGTCGTGGACGCCTACGTCGCGTGCATGGGCGATCGCTCCGTGACCTACCGCCTGTATCCGGCGCCGGAGGAATCGGAACGCTGTGCGCTGAGCCTGCACGAGCTGGCGCGACAGTTCGCCTTGCGCAGCGAAACCATCGTGGACGTGATGAACGGCGACGTCGTCGTTCGGGTGCGCGCATCCGACGCCCGCAAGCTCGGCGCGGCGATCGAGTCGTTCGACGACGCGCTGCACGAATCGCAGCCGCGCGCGCAGGTCGTCGCGAGCAACCATCCGCAGCGCCCGTACTTGCGCGTCTGGGGCAAGGATCCGGCGGCCGTGGAGCAGATGCGCGCGCTCAAGGCGCGCTTCGATCCGAATCGCACGCTCAACCCCGGACGTTTCGTCGGCGGAATCTAAGGGCAATGACCGACGAGTGAAAATTTTGGTTCTCGGCGCCGCGGGCTTTGTCGGGCGCCACCTGTGCGCGACGCTCGAGCAGCGCGGCGACGAGATCGTCACGGCGTCGCTGCGCGATGCCGACGCCGCGGCGGCGGTTGCCGCGGCGTGCGACGCGATCGTCAATCTGGCCGGCGAGCCGATCGCGCAACGCTGGAGCGACGACGTGAAGCGACGCATCGAGGCGAGCCGTACCGAACTGCCGCGCCGGTTTCTCGACGCCCTGGCCAGACGCGAGCGCCGCGCGACGGCATACGTCAGCGCGTCGGCCGTCGGGTATTACGGCACCAGCGAGACGCAGACGTTCGTCGAGGAGAGCCCGCCGGGCGACGACTTTCTCGCGCGCGTGTGCGCGGGCTGGGAGCGCGAGGCAGAACGGGCCGCGGAGCTCGGCCTGCGCGTGGCCGTCGTTCGCACCGGCGTGGCGCTCGGCGCCGGCGGCGGCGCGCTCGCCAAGATGCTGCCGCCGTTTCGCCTGGGCCTCGGCGGCGTGATCGGCAACGGGCGACAATGGCTGTCGTGGGTGCACGTGGACGACCTGTGCGGCATCTATCGCATGGCGATCGACGGCGCGCGGGGGCCGCTCAACGCGTGCTCGCCGAACCCGGTGACGAATGCCGAGTTCACCAAAGCACTCGGCGACGCGCTCAAACGCCCGACGATTCTGCCGGCGCCGACGTTCGCGCTTCGCGCGATGCTCGGCGAGGGAGCGGGCACGGTGCTGCGCGGCCAACGCGTGCTGCCGCGGCGAACGCAGGAGCTGGGCTACCGTTTCGAGTTTCCCGAGCTCAGAGCCGCGCTAGCGAATCTACTCTGAACTCCCGCGCCTCGAGATGCTTCTCGGCGTCCATCGCCGCGCGGCATCCCGCGCCGGCGGCCGTGATGGCCTGGCGGTAGCGATGGTCGTTCACGTCGCCGGCGACGAATACGCCTTCGACGTTCGTGCACGTGCCGTCGGGCGACTCGACGTAGCCGAGCTCGTCGAGATCGAGCTGACCGGCGAAAACCGCCGTGTTCGGGATGTGGCCGATCGCGACGAAGAGCGCGTCGGTCTTCAGGTCGAACGTGCGGCCGTCAACGACGTCGCGCAGGCGCAAGGCGGTGACGTGCGTCTCGCCCAAGACCTCCTCGACGACGGCGTTCCAGATGAAGTCAACCTTGGGATGGCCGTGCGCGCGGTCGGACATGATCTTGCTGGCGCGCAGGCGATCGCGCCGGTGCACGATCGTGACGCGGCTGCCGAATCGCGTCAGGAACAGCGCCTCTTCCAGCGCCGAGTCGCCGCCGCCGACCACGGTGATGTGCTTGTCGCGAAAAAAGGCGCCGTCGCAGGTGGCGCAGCTGGAGACGCCGCGGCCGCGCAGGCGCTCCTCGCCCGGAATTTCGAGCCAGCGCGCGCTCGCGCCGGTCGCGACGATCACGGTCTCGGCCTCGTAGCGCGCATCGTCGGTCGCGACCACGAGGGGATGCTTCGTGAAGTCTACCGACGTGACGTCAACGTTCTCGATGCGCGCGCCGAAACGTTCGGCCTGCTCGCGGAACTTGATCATCAGCTCGGGACCCAAGATCCCCTCGGGGAAGCCCGGGTAGTTCTCGACGTCGGTGGTCAGCATCAGCTGCCCGCCATAGAGTCCGCCGGCCAGGACGAGCGGCTTTAAGTTCGCTCGCGCCGCGTAGACGGCGGCGGTGAGCCCGGCGGGGCCGGAGCCGATGATGATGACGCGTTCCATTCCGGCCGCTTCGACCGCAACCGGGCGCATCCCGGTTGCACAGGGGGCAATCTAGCTAGACTGGCCAGCCGCTGCGCGGTATGATATCTGAGATGAAGAGCGTGGGCATTTTTGAAGCGAAGAACCGGCTCTCTGAGCTCGTCGCTCAAGCCGAGCGCGGCGAACGAGTTTTGCTTACGCGAAACGGACGACCGGTGGCGGAAATCGTGCGCATCGCGGCGGACAAGAAAAAAACCGAAGCGGCGATGAAGTGGATCCTCTCCCGACACTGGACCCTGGGCGGGCTTTCCGTCAAGGACCTCGTCGACGAGGGGCGTCGCTTGTGATCGTGGTAGACGCGTCCCTTGTAGCCGCCTGGTTTTTTGACGACGAACGCGACGACGCCGCTTACAGATCGGCAGAACGCGTGCTTGGCGACGTCGCGCTCGTTCCGCCGATATTTCCCGCCGAACTGGCCAATGCGCTCTTATTCGCGCGTCGAAGGGGCCGCATTCCTGCCGACGAGTTCTTTGCCTCTTTGGAGCGAATTAAGCAACTTCCCATCCACGTCGAGTCATACGATTTCGATGTCGACGATGCGGTGAGATTGGCGACGCGATATGAGCTGACCGTTTACGATGCCATGTACCTGGCGCTGGCTGAGCGCCACAAAATAGAACTCCTGACCCGCGATCGCCGGCTTCATCTTGCGGCCGTCGATGCCGGTCTTGCCGCCGAAGCGCCATGAACAACCCATCCCTGCCCCTGGAAGATACGTTCGGCGATATTCTGCGCAAGGCCATGCGCGGCACCGGCATAGACGCCGCGCGGCTCGCGGCCGACACCGGCATTGCGGCGCCGGCGATCGCGGCGTGGCTGAAAGACGACGGCGCCGCCGACGACGTGCAGGCGCGCGCGCTCGCACGCCGGCTGCGTCTCGACGGCGGCAAGCTCGCCGACGCCGCGGCACAGCGCTGGCACCCGCCGGCGATCGCGGTAGACGGCGTGAGCCGCCACGCGCAGCTGCCCCAACCCAGCAACGGTTACGTCTTCTTCCTCGAAGGCGGTCGCCGCGCGGCCCTCGTCGACCCGGCCGGGCTGCCCGCGAACCTGCTGCGCATCCTCCGCGACGGCGACTACCATCTGCAGTATATCCTGATCACGCACAAGCACGCGGATCACTGCGACGCGACGGCCGACGTAGCGCGCGCCTTCCCCGACGCGAAGATCGTGATGCACTCGCTCGACGTGCACGCAATCGGCTCGCTCGGCGGCGGCGCGCTGCTCGTGCGCGACGGCGAGACGCTGCCGTTCGGCGAGGCCTCGACGATCCGCATGCTGCACACGCCGGGCCATACCGACGGATCGTCGTGCTATATCTTCAAAGATGCCCTCTTCTCGGGCGACACGCTCTTTGCGGCCAGCGTGGGCGGCGCCTACGGCGACGCGAGCACCTACGGCGACATCCTCAACAGCGTGCGCAGCAAGCTGTTCACGCTGCCCGAGGAGACGGTCGTCATGCCGGGCCACGGGCCGCCGACGACGATCGCGCTCGAGAAAGAGCACAATCCGTTCTTCCCCGATCGTTAGCGCTAGTGCAGCGCTACGGACGGTACGCGGCGGGAACCTTCACCGAAACGCCGTTGTTGTCGGCGATGGTGGCGCCGCTCTCTTTGGGCGCGTTTTCGGCCTCGCGAATCAGCTCGAACTGAACGACCGCTTGTCCCGAATGCGGCAGCTCGACCTCGATCCGCTGGGGCGAGCAGAGCTTAGGGGTGCAGAACGCGGCGAGCCAGCCTTGCGCGACGCCCACCGCCCGCAGGCTCACGGTGGCGTTCGGCCTGCCGCTCACTTTCAAACGATACTTTGCGGCATGAGCGGAGGTCACTTGGAAGTCGGAGCCGGTCCAGGGCTCGACCATCAGGTGCGTCGGCGCCTGTGCGAGCGCGAGCAGCAGTGCGATAGCAATCATTAAGTACGGAGTTTATACCCTGTCGCCGTCATGCGCAAGACCACGCCGAAGGCGACCGCCGCGAGCAATGCGATGACCGCGATCGATACGGCGGGATCGAGGTAGCTCTCGCCCGTATAGCTGCGGCGAAACGCGTCGATGGTGTAGAAGATCGGATTAAAAAATTCGAACTTGCGCAGCGCATCGGGCAGCATCGTCGCCGAGGTGAACACGCCGCCGACGAACGTCAGCGGGGTGATGACGAACGTCGTCAGGATCGCGATGTGGTCGAACTTGTCGGCCACCAGGCCGAAGATCAGCCCCAGGGCCGAGAACAGAACCGAGACCAGCGCGATGACGCCGAAATACAGCAGCCAATCGCGCGGTGCGATGTGCACCAGCAGCACGCCCAGCAGCGTGATCAGCCCGGCGATGAGCAGCGCGCGGGCCAGGCTGCCCAGAACGTAGCCGGCCACGATTTCGAAGGCCGACATCGGCGCGATCAACAGCTCCTGAATCGAGTTCATGAAGCGCCCTTGGAAGAGCGAGCTCGAGCACTCGCCGTACGACGAGTCGATCACCTGCAGCATGATCAGCCCCGGAATCAGGAACTGGGCGTAGCTGACGCCCTGCACGGTCGGGATCTTGCTGCCGAGGCCGAGACCGAAGACGAAGACGTACAGCAGCGTCGTGATGATCGGCGGCCAAATCACCTGATTGATGATCTTCAGGCTGCGCACCATCTCGCGCTTGACGAGCGTCCAGAGTCCGTTAGCGTTAATTTCGAGTCAGCTCCAAAAAGACGTCTTGCAGCGAGGCGCCGTCCGCGATCAGCTCCTCGGTGGGTTTCACCGCGACGATGCGGCCCGCCCGGATGATGGCGATGCGCCGGCACAGCTCCTCGGCCTCCTCGAGGTAGTGCGTGGTCAGCAAGACCGTGAGGCCGTCGCGGTTGAGCGAGCGCAGCCAGTCCCACAGCTCCAGCCGCAGCTCGACGTCAACGCCCGCGGTCGGCTCGTCGAGGATCAGCAGTTTCGGCTCGTGGATCAGCGCTCGCGCCAGCGAGAGCCGGCGCTTCTGCCCGCCCGAGATCTTGGTGAATTCGAGGTGCGCGTGCCGCGTCAGGCCGAAGCGCTCGAGCAGCATGTCGGCGCGCTCCGCGACGGCCTTGCCGCGCAGGCCGTAGTAGCCCGCCGCGTAGATCAGAACGTCGCGCAGCGACAGGTAGCGATCGAAGTTGAACTCCTGCGGCGAGAGGCCGACCAGGCCGCGCGCCTGCCGCCACTCGCGCACGTTGTCGTAGCCGAAGATGCGAATCGAGCCGGAGCTGAGGCGCGCCAATCCGGCGATGGCGTTGATGGTCGTCGTCTTGCCGGCGCCGTTGGGTCCCAGGAAGCCGAAGAACTCGCCCGACTCGACGCGCAGCGAAACGCCGTCGACCGCGGTAAAGGATCCGTACCGCTTGACGAGATTCTCCACCTCGACGGCGGGTGCGTTCGGAACTAGGGAATTGAGTTCTTTAATCGTTTGTACCGGTGGCGGCGAAGCGTGGCGATGAGCTCTGCACTATCGGGAATCCCGCAATCGGCCAATTGGGTTGCGACCCGCTTCACGTCGAACGGCACGCGGCGGTGTTTGACCTCCCAGCCGCCCTTGCGCTCGGTGAGGATCGCGTAGCCGGCGCGCGGGTCGCCGTCCTTGGGCAATCCCGCCGATGCGACGTTCACCAGCAGCTTGGCGCGCCAGGCGCGCACGTAGGGTAGGTGCAGGTGGCCGAAGGCGATCACCGTGGCCTTCTCGCGCCCGATCAGGCGCGTCAGCATGTCTTCGTCGGCGTCGGGCCACAGCTGCTCGTCGTCGGTCTTCGGATTGGCGTGCACCACCAGCAGCTGATTGTCGTCGTCGCCGATGCGGAGCGCGAAGGGCAGATCCTTCAGCCACGACACCCAGTGCTCGCCGATCTCCCGCCGCGTCCACGCGATCTGGGCCGACTCCGAAGCGGTGAACTTCTCGCGCGGCGAGTCTTCGGCGATGTAGCGATCGGTATTGCCGCGCACGCACGCGGCGTTGATCTCTTCGAGGCGCTGCAGCACCTTCTTCGGTTTGGGGCCGTTCAGGCAGAGATCGCCGGCCACCACCACGGCGTCGGCACTTCCTTGCGACTCCAGATCGACCAGGCAGGCGTCGAGCGCTAAGAGATTGCCGTGGACGTCGGAGAGGATCGCGATTCGCACTCCCGCGCTCTCACTCGCGCCGCAGGACGAGCGTCAGCATTGACGGCGTGATGCCGAGCTTCCCGAACTCGTAGAGATCGATCGCCTCAACCGAGACTCCGGCGCGCCGCATCGCGGCGAGCGCCGTGCGATAGCGGATGTCGGCCAGCACGTGGCGATCGTCGAGCACCAGCACGCCCGCCGCCTGCGCCTCGTCCCGCTCGAGGACGATCGTGCGAAAGCCGTCGAACGCACTCGGATCCATCTGGCCTGCGCCGATCACGACGGTGTCATGCGCGACCCCGCCCATCACGGCGCGCAGCGCGGGCGCGTCGCCGGCGAGCTTCACCTCGACCACGCGATAGCCGTGCGCGTGGGCGACTTTGGCAAACCCCTCGCGGCCCAGCTCGTTGCCGCGCGGACCGACGCCCACGAACGCCGTCGTTCCGGCAAGGACGACGTCGTTGCCGTCGAGCAGGCCCGGAGCGGCGATGTGGCCCGCCATCGGAACGTCGAGCCGCGCGAACTCCGACTCCATGCGGTCCACTTCGCAGCGGCGCGAGAGCGAGCTCAGCCGCATCATCACTGCGCCGTCTTCGAACGCGACCGCGGCGTCGCCCGCGCTGGGCTCGTACGGGTCCGGGCCGCGCGGCTCGACGCGCTCGGTTTCGACGCCGAAATACTCGAGCGTCGAGCACAGAACGTCGTGCTGCTCGAGCGCCCGCGCGTAGACGCTACCCGGTTCGCCCGCAAGGGGCTCGGCCTTCTCGATGCTGCGCGACGGCTTCACCAGCACGGCCGCGCGCAGCGGACCGGTGGCGGTGGCGACCAAACGCGGACCGAACGAAACGAACTTCATCGCGCGTCGTACGCCTGCGGCGTCGGGGATTCGGCGAAGAACGGGGCGAGATCCGATGCCAGCAGGTCGTTGAGCGCGAGCGGCGGCAGGCCGAAGATCTCTTCTTCCGTCTTGACCACGCTTGCGACGCTGACGTGCGCGTTGCCCACGTAGCCGCGCCGCGCGGACGGCGAGACTACCAGGGCGTAGCTGCGCGTCGCGTCAACGTGATCGGGCGACCCCGCGGCTCCCTCGGGCACGATGAAGATGGCCGTCGAGCTCCAGTGCGGCGTGTGCGAAACGTAGTCGACGATCGCTCCCACCGCCTTATCCGCCGCGGCCGCGCCCGCCGTGCCCGGCTCGCCGGGGAGCCGCACGTAGGTGAAGCTGGGCATGCGGTCGGCGTCAACGTAGCGCTGCATGTCGCGCTTGAACTCCGCGGCGCGCGCGCCGTCAACGTCGGGTTGCGCGCTCGCGCGCGGCGATGGGCTCGGCGGCGCTTTGTCGTACTCCAAGTCCACGTTGCCGTCGAGCGCGGCGAGCGCCGGCACGTCGAGATGATACTGCGATCCGTCGTATCCCGAGAGCCGCAGCAGCGCGCCGTAATCGCGGAACGTCAGTCCGGCGCGCGCCATCGCGTTGAACAGATACCCGGCGCGAGCGTAGTCCTCGGGATCGTCGCCGCGATCGTTCATCGGCCGGCGGGCCGCGCCGGCGGCCGCGACCAGCTGCTGGTAGAGCGTCGCGTCGGACGCGATCGCGAACTGCTTGGCGATGTCAACGTCTTGGTCGGACGCGTAGAAGTTGTCGGCCAGCGCGTACGAGCGGGCCAGCGCGTGCAGGTTCGGGGTCAGGCTCTCCGGATAGAGGGTCAGCGACGCGTCGCCGTCGCCGTGCGGCGCCCCCGAGTCGTCCTTGAGATCCCCGAAGATCGCGTCGTAGCTCGCGGCGCCGACGGAGACGTAAACGACGTGATCGATCACTTCGCTGCGCTTGTTCGAGCGCAGGGGCGGAATTACCGGGTTGAACGTCGCGACCCCGGGCGTGCGGTTGTAGCGCAGGGTCGCGAGCGTCGCCTTCACCAGCGACGTGTGTTTGAGGTCGACGCGCTGCAAAAGGCCCCAGCCGTTGACGCCCTTGCTGCTCACGACGTAGAGGTAACGCCCCTCGGCGGACAGGGCGATCGCGGTCGGAAACCACGCCGTCGGGATCAGGCCGTAGCGGTAGCGCGTCGGACGCTTCGCGTCGAGCACCGCGACCGCGTTGAGGCCCGCCAGCGCCACGTACAGCCGCTTCCCGTCGGGGCTCAGCGCTTCCGCGCTCGGCGACGCTCCGTAGGGCGCGCCGGGATAGAGGCGCAGATCGAGCCCGCGCACGACGCGCGGCTCGCCCGCGAGCGCGACGACCGCGACCCGGTCGACGTTCGCGAGCGCCACGTAGGCCAGGCTGCCGTCGCGGCTCAGCACCGTCGCGCCCGGCGCGGCGCCGCCCACGGTCTGCGTGCCGTCGGGCGCCGGATCCATGCGCACCGTCGCTGGGTCGCCCGCTGCCGGCGCGGCGAATACGGTGAGCGACGACGACTTCGCCGGATCGAATGCGGGCGCGGTGAACTGCGGCTGCGCCGCCGGCGGAACGAGCGGAGAATACGCGGAGAGGCCGGTGCCGGCGGCGATTACGTCGCGGCGCCCCGCCGCGACGTACAACGGAAAATGACCGACCGGCAACGAGCGCACGACGGTTCGCGAGGCGAGATCGATCGCAACGATGGAGTCGCCGAGATTGTCGGCTACGTACCCGGTGCGCCCGTCCGGCGCGATGGCGATGTCCGCAGGAAACGCGTGACGGCCCCCGTCGGCCGGCAGTGCGATGGGGCTGCCGTCGGGCGTCAGCCGCCCGTCGGCACCGAGGGCGAACGCGCGAACGGCGCCCGCCGTGCCGTCGGAGGCGAGCACGATGGTGCGCGCGGCGTCGCTCGGATCGCGCGCCGCGGCGACGCCCATGAAGAACGACGCGGACGGATCGCGGTAGGCGCTGACGATCCGCATGCTCTTCGCGTCAACGACGCACAGCGAGTAGCCGGCCACGAGCGCCGAGCCGGTCGCCGCCGTCGCACTGGCGCCCCCTCCGTCGTTGGAAACAATGACGTATCGCCCGTCGGGCGAAAGCGCCAGGCCGAGCGGGTTCGTGCCCACAAAGAGGCTCGTGCCCACAGGGGCGGCAATTCTGCCGTTGGGTAAAACCGCATCGGTTGGGTGGATTCGGTCGGCGCCGGTAGGACGCGAGCCTGCGGGCGCGGAGTAAACGATGAGCGGAGCGGGCCGGCCCCCGGCACCCAACAAAACGGCGGCGAAAAGCGCCGCTGCAAAAGGTCTAAACGACACGGGAGGTATGCCATTACCATGCAGGTGACGGGGCCCCTGCCGACGGAGCGGAACGTTGCCCCGGTAACCGGCGATGCGCGCATCCTGGCGGTCGCGACGGCCGTCCCGCGGCACGTCCTAGGCCAGAGCGACGTCATGCGGCGTATCGAGCTCGCGCTCGGGCCACGCTCCCGTGAAATCGTGCGTCTGCTCCCAATGTTCGGCAATACGGGCATCGAGCGCCGTTACTCGTGCGTGCCGATCGAGTGGTACGAGCAGCTCCACGAGTGGCCGGAGCGCAACCAGGTGTATCTCGACTCGGCGCTCGACCTGCTGGAATCGGCCACCCGCCGCGTGCTCGAGCGCGCCGGACGGACGCCCGACGAGATCGACGCGGTGGTCGCGGTCTCGACCACCGGCATCGCCACGCCCAGCCTGGATGCCCTGCTGATGGAGCGCATGAACCTGCGGCGCAACGTCCAACGGCTGCCGATCTTCGGCCTCGGCTGCGCCGGCGGCGCGATCGGGCTCTCGCGCGCCGCCGCGATCGCGCGCACGCGGCCCGACGCACTGGTGCTGTTCCTGGTCGTCGAGCTGTGCGCCCTCTGCTTCCGCCGCGACGACTTCTCGAAGAGCAACATCGTGGCGACGGCGCTCTTCGGCGACGGCGCCTCGGCGGCGCTGATCTCGTGCGCGGGCGACGGCCCGCGCATCGTTGCCGGCGGCGAGTACACGTGGCCCGACTCGCTCGACGTCATGGGATGGGAGGTCACGCGCGAGGGCTTCAAGGCGATCTTCTCGCGCGACATCCCCGAGCTCGTGACCACGAAGCTGCACGAAGTTGCGGTCGAGTTTCTCGCCGAACACGGCTTGACGCTGCGCGACATCGACACGTTCGTCTGCCATCCCGGCGGCGCGAAGGTGCTCGACGCGCTGGAGCTCGCCTTCGACCTCGAGCCCGGCGCTTTACACGACGCGCGCAACGTGCTGCGCGACTACGGCAACATGTCGGCGGCCACCGTGATGTTCGTACTCGACCGCGCGATCAACGATCGCTCGTGGCGGCGCGCGCTCGTCAGCGCGCTCGGTCCCGGCTTCACCGCCGGCTTCACACTACTCGAAAACGACTAGTGGGCCGCCCCCATTTGTCATCCTGAGCGGAGCGAGCGCAGCGAGCGAAGTCGAAGGGCGGCCCGACGAAGATGATCCTCTACGTCGTTCTCGTGCTCGTCGCGCTGCAACGGGTGGCTGAGCTGCTGTATGCCGCACGCAATACGCGGCGCCTGCTGGCGCGCGGCGGCGTCGAGATCGGCGCGGTGCAGTATCCCTTCATCGTTGCCTTGCACGCCGCGTGGCTCGCGAGCATCGCGGCGTTCGTGCCGGCGTCGACTCTACCGAATTGGTGGCTGCTGGGGATCTATGCGGTGCTGCAGCTCCTACGGCTGTGGACGATTGCCGCGCTGGGCCCCTTCTGGACCACGCGCATCGTCACGGTGCCGGGCGCGCCGCTGGTCCGGCGCGGCCCCTACCGCCTGCTGCGCCATCCGAACTACGCGATCGTCTGCGCCGAGATCGCCGTGCTGCCGCTCGCGTTCGGCGCCGTCGAGATCGCGATCGTCTTCTCGATCCTCAACGCGTCGCTGCTCTCGTGGCGCATCCGCGTGGAAGAGCGCGCGCTGGCGGCTAGGCGCCCAGCTTCGTAAGCGCGCGGCCGAGCCGCTCGACGCCCTCGCGCGCCTCCTCGATGGGCAGATGCCCGAACGACAGGCGCAGCGCCGGCGGTCCGCTGCGCGTTGGGTAGAACGGCTCGGCCGGCATCACCAGCACGCCCTCACGGGCGCAGGCGTCGAACGCCGCGTGCGTCGAGACGCGCGGCGGCAGCGACAGCCACACGTTCACGCCCGCGCCCGGCGACCGCACCGACGTCCAGCGCACCACCGGCGAGAGGGCCTCGACGAACGCGTCGCGCCGCTGGCGATAGAGCGCGCGCGTCGAGCGAAAGTGGCGCGCGCATGCGGGGCTCCCCATGAACCTCCAGAGCGCGCGCTGGGTGAGCGTCGAGGTGAACACGTCGGCCCGCACCTTCGCCGCCTCGAGCGCCTCGGCGATGCCGCCCTTCGCGTAGAGATAGCCGATGCGCAGCGCCGGAAAGATCGACTTCGACAGGCTCTCCATCACGATCACGCGGCCGTCGGTGTCGAACGCGGCCAACGGCGGCGGCGCGGGCGCGTCGTACGTCAGCTGCCAGCCCGTCTGATCCTCGAGCACCACCACGTCGTAGCGGCGCGCCAGAGCCACGATCGCCTTCGCCCGCCGCGCGGGCAGCACCGCGCCGGTCGGATTTTGCGCGATCGGGTTCACGTAGAACAATCGCGGGCGGTACTCGGCGAACACGCGCTCCACGTCGTCGGCGCGCACGCCGTCGTCGTCGCCGCGCACTTCGACGTAGGTCACGCCGCGCGCGTCGAACACGCCGAGGCTGCCCCAATACGTCGGGCTCTCGCTCGCCACGACGCTGCGCTCGTCGAGCAGCACGTTGGCCACGATGTCCGCGGCCTGCTGCGCGCCGGAGCACACGATCACGTCCTCGGCCGCCGCGGCGCAGCCGCGGCCTTGCAGCAACGACGCGAACCGGCCGCATAGCTCCGGATCGCCCGTGGACGAGCGATACTGCATCAGCTCCGGCGAATCGTCGAGCAGCGTGCGATGGAACGCGCGCGCGAAGTCGTGCAGCGGAAACGTCTCGGGCGCCGGATGGCCGGTGGCTAGCGAGATCGCTCCAGGTTCGGTCGCCGCCGTCAGCCGCTCCATCACGCCCTCGAGCCGCGCGCCGCGGGCGATGCGCCCGACGTCCGGCTCCCAGCGGCGCGCGAACGGTTCTCCCCGATCCGGCGGCTCCGCGACGAACGTGCCCTTCCCGGGCCGCGCCGTGGCGCGCCCGCGCGCGGCGAGCAACTCGTAGGCCTGCGATACGGTGACCAGCGCGCACCCCAGCCTCTGCGCGAGCGTACGCATGGCCGGAAGCCGCTCGCCCGGGTTCAGCCGCTCGTTCTCGATCGCGTCGACTAGGCTGTCGGCCAACTGCACGTACAGCGGGCGCGGATCGCCCGGGTCGAGCCGAAGCGATTCGGTGATGCCGCCCGTTGCCTCAGACGCTGGCGCTAAGGTCTTCTCCTTCACTGAATGCCGTCGTTCGCCGCGCGACGCCCTCCTCGACCGCCGCCGCCGCGACGGCCTTCGCCACCGCCGCGACGACGCGCGTATCGAACACGCTCGGAATCACGTACTCGGCGTTGAGCTCGTCCTCGCTCACGATCTCAGCGATCGCGAACGCAGCGGCCAATTTCATCTTCTCGGTGATGCGGCGCGCGCGTACGTCGAGCGCCCCGCGAAAGATTCCCGGAAAGGAGAGCAGGTTGTTGACCTGATTGGGAAAGTCCGACCGGCCGGTCGCGATCACGGCGGCGACGGGGGCCGCCACGTCGGGCATGATCTCGGGGTTCGGGTTCGCCATCGCGAACACAATCGGATCGCGCCCCATACGCGCAATGTCGTCGGCCTGCAGGATGCCCGGCGCGGAAACGCCGATGAACACGTCAACGCCCTGGAGCACGTCGCGCAGCGAACCGCGCCGGTTCTCGCGATTGCAGTGCTCGGCCAGCCAGCGCCAGTGCGGATTCTCGTAGCGATCCGTGCGGTTGAGCGCGCCCGCTCGATCCACGGGAATGACGTCGCGCACGCCCGCCTCGAGCAGCATCTTGATGGTCGCGGTGCCGGCGGCTCCGCTGCCCGACACGACCACCTGCAGCTCGGAGAGCTGCTTGTCCACGACGCGCGCCGCGTTGATCAGCGCGGCCAGGATCACGACGGCCGTGCCGTGCTGATCGTCGTGCATCACGGGAATGTCGAGCTTCTGTATCAGCCGGTCCTCGACTTCGAAGCAGCGCGGCGCGCTGATGTCTTCCAGGTTGATGCCGCCGAAGACGGGTGCGATGCGCACGACGGTCTCCACGATCTCGTCCACGTCCTTCGTGTCGAGACAGATCGGGAACGCGTCAATGTCGGCGAACTGCTTGAAGAGCATCGCCTTGCCTTCCATCACCGGAAGCGCGCCGAGCGGGCCGATGTCGCCCAACCCCAAGACCGCGGTGCCGTCGGTCACCACGGCGACGCTGTTGCGCTTGAAGGTCAGCAGGAATGCCTTCGCGGGGTCGGCCGCGATCGCCATCGAGACGCGCGCGACGCCGGGCGTATAGACCGTCGAGAGATCCTGGCGGCTCTTGATCGTGAGCTTGGAATCCACGCGGATCTTGCCGCCGATGTGCGCCAGGAACGTCGAGTCCGACGAGAAGACGATGCGCGCGCCGTCGATCGCCTCGACCGCGCGGCGAACCTCGTTGGCGACGGCCTCCGAGGCGGCCCCGATCGTGACGTCGCGAACGATGCGCGCCCGCCCGACGGTATGCATGTCGACGGCGCCGATCGCGCCGCCCGCGTCGCCGATCGCGTTGGCGAGTACGCCGAACGCGCCCGGCTCGTTGGGCATGTCAATGCGCAATACGATCGTCAGGCTGATCGCCGGCTGCGACACGTCTGGGCTAGTTCCCGCTGACCGTCATCTCGGCGACGCGAAACGACGGCGAGATGACGGGCCCGTCGAAACGCAGGTCGTTCGCGACCGCGTTGACGCCCGCCAGCATGTCGGTATATTGGCCCGCAATGGTAAACTCATCGATCGGATACGCGATTTCGCCGCCCTCGATGAAAAAACCGCGCGCGCCCCGGCTGTACGTGCCCGAGGCGTGCTCGGTGGCGAAGCCGATCGTATCCATCACGAGCACCCCCAGGGGCGTGGCGGCGATCAGGTCGGCCAGCGACGTCGCGCCCGGCTCCAGGTAGAAGTTGCTCGGTCCCACCCCTCCGCCGGTGGAGTTCCCGGTCGTCGCGGCGCCCAGCTTGCGCGCGTAGTAGGTGTCGAAGAGGAACGTGCGCAGCACGCCCCGCTCGAACACCGGGGTCCGGCGCGTGGCCACGCCCTCGCCGTCGAACGGCGACGTCCCCAGGCCGCCCGGCACGCGCCCGTCGTCGATCACGGTCACGAGCTCGCTGCCGATTTGGTTACCGACGCGTCCGCTGAGCCACGAGTTGCCGACCGCGACGTTCGCCCCCGAGACCGCCGCGAACAGGTCGTCGAGGAGCGTCGCGGCGACGTCGCGCTCGAAGATCACGGGCACGCGCATCGTCGGCGGCTTGCGTGCGCCGAACAGATCCACGGCCCGGCGCACCGCGGTCGCGGCCACCGACGGCGTCGCCTCGAGGTCGGCCAGGCGGCGCGCGGCCGTCCCGTAGGTCGCGATGCGTTTCACCTCTCCGTCCAGCGCGACCGGCCCGGTCGAACGGCCGGCTCGGGTCCAGCTATAGGCGGCCGCGAAGCCGCTCGTGTTCGCCATCGCCGTCACCGCCACGGCGTCGGTATAGTGCGATCCGCTGGAGTTGGTCACGCGCGGGTCGCCCTCGCGAATCAGCCGCTCGAGCTCCAGGGCCTCGTCCACCTTCTCCGCGCCCTCGCGGTGCTCGATGGCCGGGTCGCTCAGTTCGAGGTTCCCGTCGGCGGACGCGACGACGTCCGGCAGTCCCGCCAGCTCGTCGGGAGCCACCAGCTCCGCTTGCCCGACGGCGCGCGCGACGGCGTCGCGCAGGCCCTGCTCCGAGAAGTCCGAGGTCGAGAGCGTCGCCTTCCGGCCGTCGCGAAAGACGCGCAGATAGAGGCCCTTGCCCGTGGATCCCTCGAGCCGCGAGACGACGTGCTCGCGCGCTTCGGCGTGAAAGCGGCGCGCGATGGACACCGAGGCTTCGGCGCTCTGTGCGCCGGCCGACCGCGCGAGCGCCAGCGCCCGCGTCGCGAGCTCGAGGGCCGCCGACTCATCCATGCTGCGTGCCGCCGACGGTAATGGACGAAATCTTGACCGTCGGCATCCCGACGCCCACGGGCACGTACTGGCCGCCCTTGCCGCACGTGTAGTGGCGGCGCGCGAGCCGGCCGTCGTTACCCACGGCCACGACCTTCATCATCGCTTCGGGTCCGTTGCCGATGATGGTCGCGTTGCGAACCGGCGCCGTGATCTTGCCGTTTTCCACGAGGTACCCCTCGCCCACCATGAACACGAAGTCTCCCTTGGCGATCTCGACTTGGCCGCCTGCGAACGACTTTGCAAAGATCCCGCGTTGCGTCGAGGCGACGATCTCGTCGAAGGTCGCCTCGCCGTTGGGCATGTACGTGTTGCACATGCGCGGCTGCGGGGAGTAGCGAAACGACTGCCGCCGGCCGCTGCCCGTGGATTCGACGCCCATGAGCCGCGCGTTGAGCCGGTCCTGCATGTAGCCCAGCAGCACGCCCTTCTCCACCAGCACCTTGTGCTGTCCCGGCACGCCCTCGTCGTCCACGTTGAGGCTGCCGCGCTCGTCTCGCAGGTTACCGTCGTCGAAGATCGTCACCAGATCGCTCGCGACGCGCTCGCCGACCCGCCCGCTATACAGCGACGTGCCGCGCCGGTTGAAGTCGCTCTCCAATCCGTGCCCCACGGCCTCGTGGAGCAGCACGCCGCCGCCGCCCGCGCCGACGATCATCTCCATCTCTCCCGCGGGAGCGGGAACGGCCGCGAGGTTCACGGTCGCGATCCGCGCGGCTTCCGTGGCCAGAACTTCGGGCGTTTCGCGATCGAAGAATGCCAGCGACACGCGCCCGCCGTCGCCGACGTAGCCCGAGCCGCGTTCCTTTTTATCGCTCGCGACCACCTGAACGCCCAGTGTGACGAGCGGGCGCCGGTCTTCCACCAGGCGGCCGTCGCTCGTCGCGATCCAGACTTCTTGAAGCTCGTCGGTGAGGTGCGCGTTCACCGCGATCACGTGCGGATCGTAACGCCGCGCGACGGCGTCGGCGGTCTCGAGCATGCCGACGTAGCGCGCGGCGTTCCCGTCGCCGTCCGGTCCGTCGCCATAGAGCGACGCCACGCGCGCCGGGCTCAGATCGACGCTCCGCACTTCGCCCGCGGGCGTCGCGCGCGCGATGAGCGACGCGGCGTCGGCGGCGTCGAGCAGCGCGCTCTCGCTCAAGTCGTCGGAACACGCGTATCCCGCCGACTCGCCGAGCACGACGCGAACCCCAACGCCGAGAGTGACGCCGTACGACGCGTCGTGAATGCGGCCGTCCTGCAGACGATACGACACCGTACGCCGCCGCTCGCAAAAGACGTCGGCGAACTCTCCGCCGCGCTGCATCGCGCGGCCGAGGATCCGGGAGAGGAGGCTGTGATCCAACACTACGTCGTTATGCTCCTAAAGGATGGCGAGCCGGTTGACGGCGCGCACGATCGCCGCGTCGGGATCGCCGGGCGAGCCGTTGATGAGGAAGGCGAACGCAAGGCGGCCGTGGCGGGACGTCGTGACGTAGCCCGCCAGCGACGCGACGTCGGCCAGATGCCCGCTCTTCGCGCGAACCCGTCCGAGCGCCGTGGTGAAATCGTAGTCTTCGAGCGTGCCCTCGCGACCGCCGCGCGGCAGCAGCAGGTAGAGCGACCCTTCGTTATCGGCCAGCAGCCGCGCCAGCGTGACCGCGGCGACGCGATTCTGCGGCGAGAGGCCGCTGCCGTCGAACAGCCGCAGCCCCGGCGCCGGCACGCCGGTGCGCGCGAGGAACGCGCGCTCGGCGGCGATGCCGCCGTCATCGTCGGGCTCTCCGGCTGACTCCTCGCCGAGCGTTCGCAGCAGCTGCTCGGCGTAGTGGTTGTCCGAAACGAAGAGCATGTGCGACTCGAGCGTCCGCAGCGGCGCGGAACGATGATCCCACAGCACGACGCTCGCGAGGGGCGCGGCGCCGGCCGCCGGCGGCATCGCCGGCGCGATGCCGTGCTGGATCAGCATCGCGTTCACGCGCGAAGCCACGTAGCGAACCACGCCCTGCATCGGCGTCCACACGGTCTGCTCCACGCCGCCGATCGTCTGGCGCGACGCGATCGTGTCGCCGTCGAGCGAGATCGCGCTCGTCGGCGCGGCGTAATCCTGGCCGTCGTCGTCGGACGCCCAATGCGGATTGAGCTCGGGGCCCGTCAGCGCCGACGCGTCGACGATCACCCCGCCGCCGATATGCCGCAGACCCGACTTGGCCAGCACGGCGACGCCGTTGCGCAGATCCGCCGACTGCAGCGACGGGTCGCCCGATCCGACGAGCCAGAGGTCGCCGCTCAGCGTTCCGTCATCTCCCACTCCGGTGCGGCCCGCGAAAAGCGTGTGGAAGCGGTACGCCGGCCCGAGCGCGTCGAGGGTGCTCGCCGCGACGATCAGCTTCTGAACCGAAGCGGGCGCCACGGCCCGTTCCGCGCGTTGGTCGTAGATCGTCTCGCCGCGGCCGTCAACCACGGCAAAACTCCACGCCTTCGCGCCGGCGATCGCCGGCGCAAAAGCCCCCCGCAAATCTCTCTCCAAGCGCTTTCGATCGTCGCCGCTCCACTCAGCCGGTAGAGGGGTGGCTGTCGTGCAGGGGCGCTCGGCTGACGGACTTCTCGATTTTCCGCCAACACAGGATGTATTCTTCAAAGCTTGCTCTGCGGAAAATGGAGCGGAGCGAGCGGAGGACACGACGTCCGCAGCGAGCGTTCCGGAAGCCGAATGCCCCTGCACGAAAAGCCACGCCGTGCCCGCAACTACGAGCAGCGTGACGATCGCGAACGCGCGCCGCTTAAGGCCGCGCGAGCGCCTCGATCTTCTCCTGTAACCTGCGCTGCTCTTCACGTAACTCGTCGATATCGTCACGGAGCGATCGAACTTGAGCGGGGACCTTGGCGCCCCTGCGGATGCGAATCGCGGCTTCGGCCGCGTTCCGGCGCAGCCGGCCGTCGACGCCCTGCTGCGCGAGACGGTCGAGCGCCGGCAGCAGCCGCGCGTCGCCGAGCGATTCGGCGGCGGCGATCGCCGAGATCGCGACCATGAACTCGTCGTCGTCGAGCAGATGCGCTATCGCATCGGAGGCGCGCGGGCGCTCCGAGTCGACGAGCGTCGCAAGCCGGGCGAGCGCGGCGACGCCAGCGCGGCGAAGGCCCTCGCCGTTCCGCACGTCGCACGCGTCGACGATCGCCTGCGTCGCGCGAGCGTCGGCCAGCTCGGCCAAACCGTGGATGGCGCCGGCTTCCACGACTCCGTTCCACGTGCGCCCGTTCGCGGCGGCGGCGAGCGCATCGAACGCTCCCGCGTCGCGCGTCTTACCGAGCGCCGTCAGCGCGGCGGCGCGCACGAAGTACGATACGTGGTGCGAGGCGGCCAGCAGCGCGCCGGCGGTCTCCGCATCGCGGTAGTTGCCGAGCGCGGCCGCGGCCGCGCGCGCCACCTTGGGGTGCGGATGCGAGAGCGCGCGGATCAGCACGTCGCGCGCCCACGGCGTCCGCGTCGCCCCGACGGCGGCCGCGAGCTCGGCCAGCACGCCCCAGAACGGCTCGCGAGCGAAGGCGCTCTCGATGGCGGCACGCGCCTCGCGGCCGCCCTCGTTCGCGAGCTCGCGGCCCGCGCGTATGCGCGCGACGACGCTCGGGTCGTCGCGCAGCGCGGCAGCCGAAAAATCGACGCCCAGTTTGTACTTGACGTTTGCCAGCACGAACGCGCCCGGATCGAAGCGGACGAGCCTCGGCGGCGAGTCCAACGGCACGGCGATCGTCTCGTGCGCCCGCTCGACCCGCGCGTTGATCCGGCGATCGTCGAACCCGACCTCGACGTCGAATCGGTACGCGGGACGCTCGGCGTCGATCGTCTGCTTCTGATCGATCGTCAGGGTGGCCACGTTGCGCCGCTCGTCCCACGCCACCCCGATCTCGAGCTCGGGGTGACCGGCGCGGTAGACCCATTGATCGAAGAAGCCGCGCACGTTGCGGCCCGTCGCCGCCTCGATCGCGCGGATTAGGTCTATCGTCTCGACCGACCGCCGCGCGTTGTCGGCGACGTAGCGAGCGATCGCGCGCCAGAACCGCGCGTCGCCCAGCTCGCCGCGCAGCATGTGCAGCACCGCCCCGCCCTTCTGATAGAGGTGGCGGTCGAAGATGTCGATCGGGGCGCTGTACGTGTTGCAGACGATCGGCCGGCTGTACCGCTCGGCGTCCTCTTTCAGATATGCCGTGACGCATTCGAAGATGTCGTAGGCGTACTCGTCGGCGCCGAGATCGATCTCGCGCCACACGGCCTCCATGAACGTGGCGAAGCCTTCGTTCAGCCACGCGTGCGCCCAGTCGCGGCAGGTCAGCAGATCGCCGAACCATTGGTGTGCCAGCTCGTGCGCCACGAGCGGATCGCTCGAGAAGTCGAGGTGCGCGGTGTCGTCGTGCAGCGTCCGGTCGGTCTGCGTCGTGGCCGACGTGTTCTCCATGCCGCCGAAGATGAAGTCGGAGACGGCGATCTGCGAGTAGCGCGCGTACGGATACGGCGTGCCGAGGCGGCGCTCGAAGCCGTCGATCATCGCGGGCGTCTTGGCGAACGCGCGGTCGCCGTCGGCCTCGCGGCCCGGCAGCACGTAGTAGAACACCGGCACCTCGTTGCGGCCGGCCCTGCCCTGCGCGACCTCGACGAACGGCCCCACGACCATCGTCATCAGGTACGTGCTGTGCGGCACGTCCTGGCGATAGCGAAAGACGGTGTTTCCGCCCTCATCCTTCCGTTCGACGAGCGCGCCGTTGCCCAGCGCGAACGCGCCCTTCGGCACGACGATCGTGGTCGTCGTGGGCTGTTTCTCTTGCGGGTGGTCGAGACACGGGAACCAGTACCGCGCGTACTCGTCTTGGCTCTGCGTCCAGGCGTGCGAGACCTTCTCGGGATGCGAGGCCGTCGGGTTGATGAAAAACAGGCCGTGACGCGGCGCGGAGACGCGATACGTCACCGAGAACGTCTTCGACTCGCCGGGCGCGATCGCGGGGTCGAACCGGAGCTCGAGCATGCCCTCGCGGGTCGAGAAGTCCGCGTGCTCGACGGCCTCGATCTCGAGATCGACCGCATTGAGGGTGAGGCGCGACACCGGCTCGTCGAGCGCGCGCACCGTCGTGGTGCAGACGCCGTCGAGCGACGCTTCGTCCAGGTGAGGCGTCAAATGGAGATCGATGTGCTCGACCTCCACCGCCTTGTCGGGACCGTAGTGCGGACGCGCGCCGGGAAGCGCAAACGCCAAATGTTCGCTCGTTTCGTCGCGCATCGTGTCCCGCCGACCTTACGAGCCGAACGTTGCGCAGTCCTGTGTCACGAATCGGCGGCGGTCTGCAGGCCTCCGGTCACCTCGATCACAGCGCCCGTCACGAAATCGCGCTCGCGCGCAACCAGAAACCGCACGGCGTCGGCGACGTCTTCGTAGCTCCCCGCGCGGCCGCGCGGATTGCCGCCCGGGCGTTGCGACGCGGTCGCTCGATCCATCGTTTTCTCGCGAATGTCCCCCGGCGAGACCACGTTGACGGTGATGCCGTGCCGGGCTTCCTCGACGGCGAGGCACCGCGCGAACGCGACGAGGGCGCTCTTCGCGGCCTGATAGAGCGTGAAGCCGCGAAACGGCCGCGTCTCGCTCGACCCCGGCATGCCGAAGAACACCAGCCGGCCGAAGCCGGCCGCCCGCATCGGCGGCAGCACTGCGCGCGCCGCCAGCACCGCGCTGCGCACGTTGCCGTCGAAGGCCTCGCGATACTCCTCGAGGGTCGTACGCTCGAAGCGCTTCACCACGAGCGGCCCGACCGCGTGCACCAGGGTGTCGAACGGTCCGAAGCGCGCGACGGCGTCGCTCAGCGCCGCTTCGACGGTTTCGGCATCCTCGAGGAAGTCGACGCGCACCGCGGTCGCGGCCGCGCCGGCGGCCACGATCGACTCGATCGTGGCGTCGGGCGGCGTCGAGCGGTAGGTGATGGCGACGCGGCTGAATCCGTCGCGGGCGAGTGCGGGAGCGATTCCGGCTGCGAGGCCGCCGGCCGCTCCCGTCACGAGCGCGCAACGATTCAACGGACTATCCGCGTACGAAGGTCCAGGAGAGGTCGAAGGACTTCCCGGATGCGGTGGTGCCGCTCACTCGCACGCGATGCGGACCGCGTTCGAGCCGCCACGGCAGGTCGATGACGAACGCGGGACCGCTCTGCACCACGAGACCCGACGTTACGGCGCGTCCGTCGACGGCGACCCGGAACTCCGTCACGCGTACGGGGCGGTCGAACTGGAAGCGAATCCGCGGCGACGAGTTGTAGGTCGTGCCCGTCGGCGCGACGGTCACGAAGCGGATCCCGCCGGGAACCGGCTGCGGCGGAGGCGGGGCCGGCGCGCCGCCGGCGATGGTCACCGTGCTCGTCGAGTCGTTCCAGTTCACCGACGCGCCCAGCGCCTGCGAAACGAAACGCAGCGGGACGAACGTCGTCGCGCCGACGATGAAAGGTGCCACGTCGAGCGTTTCGGGCTGGCCGCCCACCGTCGCCTGCGTCGAGCCGATGGTCAACGAGATGCTGCGCCCGTTGCCCGTGGCGTTGACCTGCCCGTTCGAGTAGACGACCGTGGCGCCGAGCTGTTCGAACACGCCGCGCAACGGCACGAATACTCGGCCGGAGCGCACGATCGGCGGCTGCGTGAAGTTCATTGCTTGGCCGTTCACGATAACGTTGACCGACTGTGCGGTCGCCGCTGCCGGAAGCGCGGCGATCGCGAGAGCAAGCGTAAATTTCGAGAGGCTTTTCATGCGCGGTCTCTACCCACGCTTGCTCGCTACGAAACTGAGAAACCCGTTAACCTTTACGCACGCGCGACTTCGGCCGGCCGCGACATCTCCGCGGCGATGGCGCGCTGGTCGGCGTGGCGCTCCAGCGCCCCCATCCACGTTTCGTACACCATCGGAACCAGGAAGAGCGTGAGGATCAGCGAGCTGAGCAGACCGCCGATGATAACGGTGCCCATCGCTTGCCGCCACTCGCCGCCTTCCGCGAATCCGAGCGAGAGCGGGAGCATGCCGAAGATCATGGCGCACGTCGTCATGAGAATCGGACGGAACCGAGTGCTCGACGCCTGCAGCACCGCGTCGCGGACGCGCATGCCGCGGCGGCAGAGCGTGTTGGAATAATCGACGAGCAAGATGCCGTTCTTCGCCACCAGTCCGAAGAGCATGATGATGCCGATCATCGAGATGATGTTGAGCGACTGTCCGGCGTTCGGCTCGAGACGGTGCATCAGAGATAGCGCCACCAACGCGCCGATGACGGCGAGCGGCACGCAGAGCATGACGATCAGCGGCTCGAGGAACGATCCGTACAGGATCACCATCAACATGTAGACCAGCATGAACGACGTGAGCAGGGCGATGCCCATGTTGGCCATCGTCTCGTTCATGAACTGCGTGTCGCCTTGCGCGGTGAGCTGCACGCCCTCGGGCAGGAAGCCCGGCTTCTTCAGCTGCCGCTCGAGCGGCCCGGTCACCGCGCCCAGCGAATAGCCGGGCAGGGTACCGCCGTAGACGTCCACGACGCGCTGCCGGTTGAGTCGCTTGATCTGCAGCGGCGCCTTGGTCCACTGGAGCGTGGCGATGTCGACGAGCGGCACCAGCGTGCCGTCCTCGGCCCGAACGCGCACGTTCTGCAGCTGATCGACCGTCTTGCGCTCGGAGAGCGGGAACTGCACGCGCACGTCAACCAAACCGTTCTCCGAACGAACGCGCGTTGCGACGGCGCCGCCGATGGCGAAACGCGCGGCGTTGGCGGCTTGCGCCGGGGCGACTCCGAGCACCTCGGCCTTTTGCGCGTCGATGTTCACGTTGAGGCGCGGCGCGGCGGCCTCGTTGCTGGTCTGAACGTTGACGCTGCCGGGCGTGTTACGAAGGTACTGCGCCACCTTTTCCGCGGCCGGCGCGATCGCGTCTTCGGGTCCGGAGAGCGAGTAGAAGATCGACGCCCCCGACCCGCCGCCGCTGTCGCCGGCCACCTGGAACACGGCGCCCGGCACGAGATAGGCCAGCTTGCGGATCTGGTCGATCAGCTTGTACGTCTCGTGTCTGCGTTCGGGCACCGTTTGCGCGTTGAGATTCGCGTAGTTGGCGCCGATCGCAGAACCCCAGCCCTGCGGCTTACGGCCCACGGTCGAGCTGACCGACTTGATGCCGTCGATCTTCATGATCGCGTTTTCGAGGTTGGTCACGTAGCTCTCGGTGGTCTGCAGCGGGGTGCCCGGCGGATAGGTCACCGTCATCGAGATCTCGCCCGTCTGGACTTGCGGCACGAAGTCGAAGTCGATCGGACCGAGTATGAAGAGCACGGCCGCGCAGACTACGGGCAGCGCGAAGGTCGCGATCGTCAACCGCCCGCCCGTGCCGGTCGCGTAGAACCACCGCACGAACACGCGCACCGAATTCTTGCCGCCGTCGGCGATCGAGTTCCACACCCGCACGATCCGCGGGTGCCCCGCGCTCGCCCCGGTCCACGTATATCGGATATTCGCCTCGGGGATCACGCGGCGAGCCAGAAGACCTATGCCGTGCCAGACGGCAGCCAAGACCAGAATGATGACGTCGATCGCCACGGTCGTCATGCCGGCGCCCATCGCGAGCGTCAACGAGTTGATCACGAGCACGGCGCAGACGAACACCACGAAGAGACCGTGCGAGAGCGCGTAGGGGAGCGCCGTCGTGCGATACCACCCGAGAATCCTGTCGTACCGCTGCACGAAGAGGTTGAGGATCAGTACGGCCGCGATCATGATCGGGAAGACCTGGCGCAGCTCGGTGATCGGCCAGGGGATGAAGTAGGTGAGGATTGCGACCGCGCAGAGCGCGAGGTTGACCTTCCACGAGCCTAAGGCCTCGAGCCACTTCGGCCGGGCCTTCGAGCGCTCTTTAACGCTCCAGCGCGCGGCG
Organism: Vulcanimicrobiota bacterium; assembly: GCA_963824595.1. Taxonomy (GTDB): domain Bacteria; phylum Vulcanimicrobiota; class Vulcanimicrobiia; order Vulcanimicrobiales; family Vulcanimicrobiaceae; genus Cybelea. The sequence goes on along the minus strand of CAWGPY010000002.1, from coordinate 250,163 downwards.
AGCAGCGGCGTGAGCGTGAACGAGACGAGCAACGAGAAGAGCGTGGCGATGACGATCACCGCCCCGAACTCGCGCAGGTACGCGCCAACGATGCCGGGCAGGAACGCGATCGGCAGAAAGACGACCACGTCGACCATCGTGATGGCGACGGCGGCGCCGCCGATCTCGCTGCGCCCGTTGATTGCGGCGTCAATCGGATCTTCGCCGAGGTCGCGATGGCGCGTAATGTTCTCCAAAACGACGATGGAGTCGTCGACCAAAATGCCGATGATCAGCGAAAGCCCCATCAGCGACATCGTGTCGAGATGGAAGCCGAACGACTTCATCAGCACGAACGTCGCCAGAATCGAGCTGGGGATGGCGATCATGATGACGATGGCGTTGCGCCACGCGTGCAGGAAGAGCAGCATCACGAGCATCGTGAGGACGATGCCCTCGATGAGCGACTGCCAGACGCCGTTCAGCGACTTCTGCGTGTAGTCCGCCGGCGCGTCGATCTCGTTGAACGTCAGCTCGGGGAACTGCGCCGCGATCTTCTTGAGCTGTTCGCGCGCGACCTTAGTGGACGTGATCTCGTCGGCGTTGATGTTCCGGTCGAGCTCGACGTAGATCCGCGGCTGGCCGTTGTAATGCGAGATGGACGTCGGCTCCACGTGGCTGTCGAACGCGTAGGCGACGTCGCCGATTCGCATGTTCTTGTCCGAGCTGCCCGGCACGACCATCGGAATCCCGAGCAGGTCCTGCGCCGAATTGATCTCCGCGTGGACCGAAACGCTGGTGTCCTGGGTGCGCTGGCGCAGGATGCCGCCGGGAAGGTTGGCGTTGTTGGCGGCCACGGCTGCGAACACGTCGCCCAGGGTCGCGTTGGCTCCCACCAGGCGAGCCGGAATCGGCTCGACGTGGAACTCGCGTTGGGCCGCGCCGTAGACGCTGACCGACTGGATGTTGGGGATGCCTTTGAGAATCGGCTGGAGCCTGTTGTTGACGAAGTCCGCCAGCTGCGTCGGCGACAAGGTCTTCGAGCTGACCGCGACGTCGAGCAAGGGCTGCGAGGCGCCGTTTTTGTCGACGGTGGGCGGGTCGAGGTCGGCCGGCAAATAGACGCGCGCCGTGTCGACCGCGCTCTGCACGTTGATCGCCGCGAGATCCAGGTTCGTGCCGAGCTTGAACTGCACGATGACGGTCGCGACGCCTTCTTGTGCGGTCGCGCTCAGTTGATCGAGGTTGTCGATCGAGTCGAGCTGGTCTTCGATCGGCTTGACGATCAGACGCTCCATCTCCTGAGGAGAGGCGCCCGGATAGGCCGAGTAGACTACGACGATCGGAAAATCGGTGCCCGGCGGATTGTTGCTGCGCCCGATTTTGTAGAACGAGATTGTGCCGAAGATCGCGAGCGCGATGAACACCATGGCGGTGATCACGGGCCGGCTAATCGCGAAGCGGGTCAACCACATGATGCGACTTCCATTATTGCTCTGGTTTACGCCGGGGGGTAGGCCTCTGTTTCAGGACGAGCCTCAAAAGTTCCTCAGAGCGAGCGGGCAGGCCGCAGCAAGGCGGGCAGGCCATGCACCCGGCGTCGAAGTGTCGGTCACCGTGTACCTCGTTCTCAAGCTCGTGCACCTCACCGGGGTCGTGCTCTTCCTCGGCAACGTGACGGTCGGCGTGTTCTGGAAGCGGTTCGCCGACGCCACCCGCAACGCGGGGATCATGGCGAGCACGATGGAGGGCATTATCCGGGCCGATCGCATCTTCACGATTCCCGGGGCGGCGATCGTCCTCGCGGGCGGCCTCGCGACCGCCTTTGCCGGCCACATCCCCATTCTCTCGACCGGCTGGCTGCTGTGGGGGATCATCGCCTTCGTCCTGTCGGGCCTCGCCTTCGGGCCGCTGGCGCGGACCCAGCGGGCGCTGGCGGCCGCCGCCCGCGCGGGCGACCTGTCCGAGTACGACCGTCTCTCGGGCGGCTGGGCTCTCTGGGGCTCGATCGCGCTGGGGTTCCCGATCGTCGCGTTCGTCTTGATGATCCTAAAGCCGGCGCTCCCGGCGTTCTAGCGCTCGCAGGCCTCCGCGCACCACTCGTCTATCCGGGCCCGGATCTCGTCGCGGATGGCCCGAGTCTGCGCGAGCCGCTCCTCCCACGTCCCTTGGGCGGCGGCCGGATCGCGGAAGCTCCAATGAAGCCGCCGCGCTCCGCCCGGAAAAACGGGGCACCGCTCCGCGCTCGTTTCGTCGCAGACGGTGATGACGTACGAATAGTGACGGCCCGCCTTGAACAGATCGAAGGCGCTTTTGGTGCGATTGTGCGAGATGTCGATCCCGGCTTCAGCCATCGCCGCCACGGCGACGGGATTTATTTCGCCCGGCTCCAGACCGGCGCTGTCGGCGGCGAAATCGCTCGGGCATCGCGCGTTCAAAAACGCTTCGGCCATTTGACTTCGCGCCGCATTGTGGACGCAGACGAATAATACGGACTGCTTCACGTATTCGATCTCCTATCGTGGGGCACGACGACGGCCTCGCCGGAAAGACGGCCCGCGTACAGCCAAGCGAACAGCGACGTGGCCGCGATCGCACCTAAGAGCTCGGCAACGACGAATCCCGGAACGTCGCCCGGCGCGATGCCCGCAAAGGTATCGCTCAGCGATCGCGCTATCGCGACGGCGGGATTGGCAAACGACGTTGACGCCGTGAACCAATAGGCGCCCACGATGTAGGCCGCGACGGCAAACGCCGTTACGTTCGTCCGCGAACGCGAACTCCCCCAAATGACCGCCAACAGCCCGAAGGTGGCGACGAATTCGCCGAGCAGGACGGGGAAGCCGTGGCGCGCGTGGCGCGACGCAAAGAACAGCGGTTCCGCGAACATCAGGTTCGCGACCCCAACCCCGGCAACCGCGCCGCCGATCTGCGCCGCGATGTACGCGGGCACGTCGAGCCACCGCACTCCGCCCTGCCACGCATCGGCGAGGGTCACCGCCGGATTGAAGTGCGCCCCCGACACGGGTCCGAACGCGACGATAATCGCGAACAGCACGCCGCCGGTTGCCAGCGTATTGGCGAGCAGCGCGATCGCGACGTTGCCGCCCGCCAGGCGCTCGGCCATTATGCCCGACCCGATGATGCCTGCCAGCAGCAGGGCGGTTCCGACGGCCTCGGCAGCCGACCGGCGCAGCAGCGACACCTACAGCAGCCGCTCCATCGCGACGACGTCGACGAAGCGCCCGTCGAGCCGCCCGTGCTCCAGAAACACGCCGACCTCGGCGAACGACGCCTTCCGGTACATCCGCTTGCCGTGCTCGTTGTCGTTCAAGGCGTGGAGCACGATTTTGCGAAAGCCGCCGCGCTTCGCCTCGTCCGCCAGCCGCTCCAGAAGCGTATAGCCGACGCCCTTGCCGCGGCTTTCACGCGCCACGTAGACCGACAGATCGGCGACGCTCGAATGAGCGCACCGATGTGAGAACCGGTTCAAGGCAGCCCATCCAACGACGCGCTCGTGTTCCGTCGCGACGAGCACGGCGTAGTGGCCGTCGTGCTCCGTCCACCACGCCGCCATTTCGCTTTCGGATTTTGGATCTGCCTCGAGCGTCGCGAGCCGATCCTCGATGCCTTGGTTATAGATGTTCCGGATTGCCTCCAGGTCGTCGCTCGCAGCGGGGCGCACGCAAAGGTCGCGCACTAAGCGTTGCAACAGCTGCGGGATTCGTCGCGCCGTTCGGTGTCTTCGTGGACCGTGTAGATCTCCCAAGGCCGCCCGTCGGGGTCGGTCGCCCAGACCTTGGTCTGATTGGCGTAGCAGCACGTCTCCCCTCGCTCGATGGACGAGACGAGACCGGCCGTCGCAAGGCGGGCAATGGCTCGTTCTACCTCGTCAAGCGTCTCGACGCATACGCCGTAGTGGGCTTCACTCGAAGGACGCACGCTATCGCGCAGGTCCAGGGCTAACTCCAAGCCGGGCTCGTCGGTGACGAAGAGCGCGTAGTCGCTCAACTCCTTCACCGGCGGCGCATCGAGAAGCGTCGAATAGAACGAGACGCTCTTTTGGAGATCGGCCGTGGCTAGATTGAGATGGGTTTTCATGCGGATACTTTCTCCTTGAGGACATCGCCGAGAGCGGCTTCGATGCGATCGTAGGCGTGGGGTTCGAGGCGATAGTAAACCCACGTCCCGCGGCGCTCGCACGTCACCAGCCCCGCTTCCCGGAGGATGCGCAGGTGGTGTGACACCGTCGGCTGGTTGAGCGGCAGCGCCTCGGTGAAGTCGCACACGCAGACCTCGGTCTGCGCGCGAGCAAGCGTTGCCAGCATCCGCAGCCGGTACGAGTCGCCAACGGCTTTGAAGAGCGCGGCCTCACGTTCGAAGTTCTTGCCTACGACCCACGCGGGCGGACAGCATCGCTGCATCGACATTTCTCGATGTTACCATAGCATCGACAAATGTCAATATAGCACGGGCCTTGACCCCGCCGTTAGATAGTTGTATTCTTCAACCGTTGTCAGCCAAAACTAACAGCAGCCACGCGGCCTTCGAGGCACGGCTCGTCGCGCTGATTCGCGCGCTGGGACTTCACCGGCCGGAGCAAACCCCTTGCGGCGCCCCCGTTTCGGTGGGCGAAGCGCACGCGCTCTTCGAGATCTCGCGCCGGCCGGGAATCTCACAAAACGATTTGGCCGCTCACCTGCGGCTGGAGAAAAGCACCGTGAGCCGACTCGCAAAACTTCTCGAACAGCGGGGATGGCTGGATCGCGAACGAGACGTAACCGATGCGCGGCTGCTGCGCCTGCACGTCAGCGGCGCCGGCGCGAAAATGGCGCGGCGCTTGGCGGCTTCCCGACGAGCGAAGTTCTCCAAAGCATTCGAGGCGATCCCGGCGCAACAGCGACAGGCCGTCCTCGATTCCTTATCCCTTCTTTCCGAGGTGCTCGATGAAACGTAGCTACGCTCTTGCAGTGCTGGCGATCGCGCTCGCGGCGACCCGCGCCGGCGTCCTTGCAGACGAACGGCACGATCGTATGGTGGTGCAGCACGGTGCCGACGTGATGCCGTTCGATCAAAGTCGCTCTATGCACATGTTCCTGCCGAGCGCAACGGGAGGCGCGATCGAGATCGTGGTTCGCGATCTGAATCGGAGCCAGGTCGATCTGGTTCGTTCGCACCTGCTCGAAGAGGCTGCGCGGTTTGCTCGGGGCGACTACTCCGACCCCGCTTACATTCACGGCGCAGCGATGCCGGGGCTCTCCCGGCTTTCAGCGGGCGCGTCGCGCATCACGGTTCGCTACTTCGAGACGCCGGCCGGCGCCGCCGTCACCTTTGCCAGCGCCGACCCGGCGATCGTGACGGCCATCCACGACTGGCTGGCGGCCCAGGCACGCGATCATAACGGCGAGTAGCGGGCCTTCGGCAGTCCCAAGATTCAGACTTTTTTCATCGCTCCGGCGTAGACTCTGCGGCATCGTCTCTCTACCGATCGAGCAAGGAAACTCAGCTATGCGCTTTCTCGCCCGAGTTCTTGTCATCGCCCTCGCCACCGCCGCGCTAACGCAGCCGGCCGAGGCCGCCACGGCCCAAGGCTACAGCGGAAGTTGGCCGGTCACCGTGAGCAAGTCCCATCACAGCAACGGGACCTACTGCCTGACGCTCGACGACGGCGGCAGCCAGGGGTGGCGGCACAGCGGTTCGGCATCGCTCGTCATCGGCAGCAGCAAGTTTTCTTACGGCACGTTCCAAGTCATCAACCACACGCTCGTGGCGACCATCGAAGCGCAGGGCTACGGTCAGAACGCCGGACTGGTGTTCGTCGCATCCGCGAGCCACGGAAACATCGGCAAGGGCGTCTTCGAGGACGTCTACGGCGGCGAAGACTTCGACTCCGGGGCGTTGTCGTTCGGCATGAAGGGTGGCTGTTAAAGTCCTACTCTTTTGAGCGAGGATTGTACGCGACACCCTCCACGTCGTCGCCGGCTTCGAGACCGGTGCTGAAGCTGTACCTGTAAACCGCGCCTTTTCTGCTGCGTGCGTAAACGTCGATGCACCCGCACGCGTAATCGGCCGCCGCGAACTCCGTCGAGTCTTCGTTCACATGGCCGAAGACCGCAGCGCCGCGCAACGGAAGCGGCCCGGCCACGACCGAACAAGCCGGCGTGCAGCCCCGATAGATCCAAAGCGCCGGCGCGAATGCGTCGAGGCTGACGAGGTTGCCGTGGATGTCGATGTCGAGGCCGCCGTAATAGGTGTTCTTGAAGCCCGTGGCGGGCTCGCCGGCTCCGGCGCAGCGCTTGAAGTAGGTCAGCGTCGCCGTTCCCGTGCTGGTGCTTGCCGAGGCCCAGCAGTCGCCGTTTCTTGCCATCGCGACGCCCGCGACTTCGCCCATGGCGGCGTTGGTGAGATTCTTCGTGCATCCGCCGGAGAGCGTGCAGACGGCGATGCTTCCGCCGCCGCTCGTGTCGCCGGTCGCCACGGCGATCGTTCCGCTGACTGCGTCGTTGCTGGCCGCATCGCTCGGCGTTCCATAGGGGTCGCTGAAGGAGGCGAGCTTTGGCCCGCACATCCTCGGCCCTTTGAAGACGGTGACGGTATGGCCGCCGGCCTCGGGGACGATTAGGTTGCCGTTGCCGTCGACGGCGATGCCGCCAACATAGGACACCCCGTCCAGCACGCACTTCGGCGGCCGGTTGCGCCGGTTGTCGATCGCATAGCCGTAGATGTCGCTGCCGAAGGACGTGGCGACGTAGATGCCTCGGCGCGGGCGCTGCGCGACCTCGACCCCCGATAACCGGGTGCGAGCGGCGTCCAACCCGCCGCGAGCGGGAGGTGCCGGCGCGACGCTCACGCCCCCGCAGGCGCCCAATGCGATCGCTGCCGCCAGAACGCAACACGTCGAATGCTTCATGGTCCGGAATTGTACCGCCCGTGCCCCGAAACGAGAACGGACAGACTACACGATTGACCCGCACATGCGCGGCCGGCAACCGATAGGGCCCGGCTTCGCGTGCACTGAACGTCCGCTTCCGGCGCCCACGGTGAGCCTATGAAGCCTGACCCAACGTCGAACCATTCGCGCGACATCCTTTCCAATCGGATGGCGGCCGGCGCGTTGTTTTGGCTTCCCGCCGCCGTCCTTATTGCGAGCGGCTTCCTCGATATCAGGCAGGGTTGGCGAACCGCCGTCTGGGTCACCGCCCTGACGACGATGGGCATCGCATGCATCGCTAATGCAATCCGCTGCGGTAGGGTGCACTGCTATGCGACGGGGCCATTTTTCTTGATCGCCGCAGTCGTCGCACTGCTCTACGGTATCGGCGCGATGCCCCTGGGCAGGCATGGGTGGAACGTCATCGGCCTAACGGTCATAGCCGGCGCAATGGTTCTGTGTCTTCTACCGGAGGCTTTCCTTGGGCGATATCGCCGGAGTCGCCTGTGATCGCGGTCGTGGCAGGTTACGACGTACGCCCCCACGCCTGCGCCCCAATCTTCCATTCGCCCTCGTGCTTTGAGAACGTGTACGCCAGCGTGCCCGCCCTAGCGATGGTCTGGCCCTTAATTGTCAGCGTCAGGGTACACGATATGACGGCGTAGGCGTAGGGCCCCTCCATATTCCAGAACCCCATTTCATACGTAAGGTGCTCGTACGTGACGCCAAGGCCCTCGCGCCACTTCGCGACGTCGGCGAGCCAATTGGCTGGGGCATTGGAGTTCAACCAGCGATAGGGCGCGATACCGTCGATGATGATCGCGTTTTCCTCGAAAACGCTAAGGAAAAGCGCCGTATCCTGGGCGTTGAAGCCGTTGACGTGATTCTCGATTAGGTTCTGAATTTCAGGTGGCGGAGTCATCGTGTTCCTCCCGAGAGCAAAGAGGACGGTGCCGAGACGACGTGCTGAGAGCCGTGCTAGCGCCTGAGAGCCTTGCGGGCCTCTCAGGTCAATCTTTCAGCTCCACGAAGACCACGTGTGAGTCGGTGGTCCCGATGTTCTCGCCGACGTGGACTTGGGCTGGCGACCACAACGCTTGACCTGCCTTCACGGTCACCTCCCTAACGTCGCTTTCCACGGTTAGGCGACGCTGGAAGTCGGAAAGCATTAAGAGGACGCTGTTCGGATGCTGGTGCGCCTCAGTCTTTGCTCCCGGCTTATCGCGATACTCGAGAACCCTGACTCGATCGTTCTCGAAGATGACTTTGTACTTGTCCGGATCGGTTCTAGTCGGGTCGAGCGCGCTCATGGTAGATCCCCTTACGTTCTGAAGTCCCGGTACTTGCGGCCGCGCGGTTAAGGCGCGGCCGGTACCTGCCGAGCCATCAACAAATCTGCGCAAGAGAGGACTCGAACCTCCACGAGGTTGCCCCCGCTAGCCCCTCAAGCTAGTGCGTCTACCAATTCCGCCACTTGCGCACGGAGCCGACTCTGGTTCGCGACGGGCCGGAAGGGAGCCTGGCCCCGCTGCGCTCGGCGAGCAGGCCGGCCTCTTCACGAAGGGCTGGCTTCCGTCTCGGGGTGCCGCCGCCGCCGGGGCCGACGTTCTACCGAAAGAGCTAGTTCGTGTTGGGGTCGAGCGCGTCGCGCAGTCCGTCGCCCATATAATTGATCGAGAGCACCGTCACCAGTATGCAGAGGCCCGGAAACACGGCGGCCCACCACGCGATCTGCAAGTTGGCCTGCGCGTCCGACAGCATGTTGCCCCACGACGCCGTCGGCGGTTGAATGCCGAAACCGAGGAACGAGAGGCCCGACTCGAGCAGGATGACGTTGGCCACGTCGAGCGTCCCCTGCACCACGATCGGCGCGATCGCGTTGGGCAGCAGGTGCCGGAAGATGATGCGCCCGTCGTTGTTGCCCACGGCCCGCGCGGCTTCGGCGAACTCCCGCTCGCGCAAGCTCAAGAACGACGCCCGGACGAGGCGCGCGACGCCCATCCACGAGAGGCTGCCGATGATCACCACGATCACCCAGAAGCTCAATGCCGCCTTCGACGAACTGGTGGCGACGATCGCGGTCAGCACCAACAGCAGCGGCAGCAGCGGAATCGAGAGAAACACGTCGGTGATGCGCATCAGCGCGTAGTCTATCCATCCTCCGTAGTAGCCGGCGATCGCACCCAGCGTCGTGCCGATCAGCAGCTCCATCAACACGGCGAAGAGGCCGACGGTGAGCGAGATGCGCGCGCCGAAGAGCAGCCGCGACAAGAGATCGCGACCGACGTTATCGGTGCCCAGCGGATGGCCGCCGCACTGCGCGGCGTCTTGGAAGCACGGGGGCAGCGGCGTTCCCTGCCAGTGCACGTTGTCGATGCCGTTTGGGTCGAACGGCGACAGCTGCGAGGCGAGCGCGGCCGCGAGCACCATGATCGTCAGCACCACGAGTCCCGCGATCGCCACTTTGTGCCGGCGCAACCGGCGCCAGAACGTGACGTTGGATATCGCGATCTCTTCGTCAACGATGGGGCCCAACGGAACTGCCGGCGCGGTCATCGTCGCTTACGTCCTAATCGTACTTCACGCGCGGATCGAGCCACGCGTACACGACGTCGGCGAGCAGGTTCGAGAACACAACCAGAAACGCCACCATCAACAGATAGCCCATCAGCAGCGCGAGGTCGCTCTGCGTGAGCGCGTTGTAGAACAGCCGCCCCATGCCGGGCCACGCGAAGATCGTCTCGGTGAAGATCGCGCCGGCGATGAGGCCGGGCAGCGAGAGCGCGATGATGGTGACGACGGGGATGAGCGCGTTCTTGAAGCCGTGCTTGAACAGGATGGTGGGGAACGATAGCCCCTTCGCCGCGGCCGTCCGCATGTAGTCCGTGTTGAGCACCTCGAGCAGCGACGAGCGCATGAACCGGCTAAACGACGCGATCCCCAGCAGCGAGAGCACCGTCGCCGGCAGGATCAGGTGCGCGAGCCGGTCTCCCCAGTCGAACGTGTCGTTCGCCGCGATGCCCGCCGACGGCAGCCGGATCTCGTAGCCGAAGGGCAGCGGGATGCCGTGCACGGCGAACGCCAGCTGCATCATCAGCGCGAACCAGAACACGGGCATGGCCTGGCCGAAGAACGCGCCGGTCGTGATGACATAGTCGAGCAGCGAGTAGCGATAGACCGCCGACACGATGCCGGCACCGATGCCGATGAGGATCGAGATGAAGAGCGACGCGCCCATCAGTTCGAGCGTGGCGCCGAAGCGCTCGATCAGCGCCTGAAACACCGGCTCGGAGTTGCTCGTCGAGTAGCCGAAGTCGCCGGTCAGAACGTGGCCCAGCCATTTCAGGTATTGAATCGGCACCGGCTGGTCCATGCCCAGGTTGTGCTTGAGGCGCGCGATGTCGGCCGCGGTGATGTGCGGGTTCTGCAGGTAGGGCGCGAGCGGTCCGCCCGGCATGTTGTACAGGATCCCGTACAAGATGACCGAGATCGCGAGCATCAGCGGAATCGCTTGAAGCGTCCGGCGCACTACATACGTAAACAAGTTTCCGAGCCCGTATTGGCGTTCAAGCTATTTCGCCCTTCGCGGAGGGCGCCGCCAAGCCGAGCAGCTTTCGGGCTTGGTCGGGCGTGGCCACGGGCCGCCCCGCCTCGGCGGCGATGCGCGCAACCCGCGCGACCAGCTCCTCGTTGCGGGCGAGACGGCCGCGGCTGTAGTGAAGGTTGTCTTCCAAGCCGACGCGCACGTGGCCGCCCATCGCAATCGCTGCGAGCGCCATCGGCAGCTGCTGCTTGCCGATACCGGCGACCGACCAGGTGCAGCCCTCGGGCAGATCGTCCACGAGGTCGGCGAGATTCGAGACCGTCGCCTCGAGCCCGCCGGGAACGCCGAGCACCAAGTCTACGTGCTGCGGCAGGGTGAGCCGCCGCTCGCGCGCGAGGCGGCGCACGTTGGCGATGTGTCCCTTGTCGAAGATCTCGAGCTCAGGGCGCACGCCGTACTCGTTCATCTTCTTCAAGATGCCGCGCATGATCGGAAAGCTGTTCTCGAAGATGTCGTCGCCGAAGTTCACGCTGCCGCACGTGAGCGTGGCCATCTCCGGCCGAAGCTCGAGCACGCTCGCGCGCTCCTCCGGCGTCATACCGATCGCGCCGCCCGTCGAGAACTGAACGATGAGGTCGCTCTGCGCGCGAATCGCGTCCTGGGCCTCGCGGAAGCGCTCGACGCTGTGCGTATTGGTTCCGTCGTCGTTGCGGCAGTGCACGTGGATGATCGAGCCGCCGGCCTCGCGCACCGCGCGGGCCGTCTCGCCCAGCAGCTTCGGCGTGTACGGTAGGTAGGGCGTCTGGTCGGGGCGCACCTCGGCGCCCACGGCCGCGCACGTGATCACGAGGGGATCCATGTCAGTCCGGCCTGCTTCTCACTCCGGCGGGGCAGTTCATTGCGACAGCGCGCGATAGGCGTCGTCGACGAAGGCCCGATCGACGCCCAGCAGGGCGGTCAGCGCGATGGCGTCGGCGCGCGGTGCGTCGTCGCCGGCTACCTCGCCGATCGTGTAGTCCATGGACTCGCCGAGCGCGGCCAGCGCCGCGGCGACGTCGTTCGTTGCCGGCGCCGTGGGAATGCCGCGCAGCCCGCGCACCGCGAAGTGCCGCGCGCCGGAGGTCTCGGCGATGCCTCCGAGGTGCGTCGCGAGCATGCCGCACGCGCCCCGCTCGCGCAGGCGCGCCAGCAGCGCGATCAGCAGCGCCTTCCCCTCGTGCGGCGTCGTGGTACGCGCGAACTCGTCGGCGAGGATCAGCAGCCGGGGCGCCGCGCGCGCGAAGATCTCTTTGAGCTCCAACACCTCGCGAGCGAACGACGACAGCAGTCCGCCGGCGCGCTCGTCGCGGCCGATTCCCAGCCACGCGATCTGATCGAACAGCGCGCAGCGCGCGCGCGCGGCCGGAACGGGTATTCCGAACGCCGCGCACACCGCCACCAAACCTGCCGTCTGCAGCGACACGCTCTTGCCGCCCATGTTCGGCCCGGTTAGCACCACCGCGTCGCTCAGCTCGACGTCGAGCGGCACGAACGCGCGACCGGCCGCGGCGAGCTCGGTCTCCAGCGGGAGGAAACGCGCCTGCGCGAACGCGAGCTGCGGCTGCGGCGCAATCGTCGCCGGCACGCAGCGGTAGCGCTGCGCGAACCGCGCGGCCGCGAGCAGCACGTCGAGCTCGCCGAGCGCGACCGCCGCGGCGCCCAGACCCGCGGCGCGATCGCGAACCGCCGACGACAGCCGCACGCGCACCGCTTCTTCCGCCTCGGCCATCGCATCGGCCGCGGCGTCGCGCCTGCGCAGCGCGGCGAGCGACGCCTCGCCGTATTCCAGCGCGCACAGCAGATAGGTCGGCGCCTCGCGCACCACGCGCACGCCGGCGGGCAGCGCGCCGCGGAGGTCGGCGCGCATCACGATGAACTCGTCCACCTCGATGTCGTCGCGTCCCAACGCACGTGCGGCCGCCGCGCTCTCGCGGCCGCGAGCGGCATCGAGCTCGGCCTGCGCTCGAGCGAGCTCGTCGCGCGCCGTCGCGAGCAGCGGGTCGAAGGCGTCGGCGAGATAGAAGCCGCCGTCGTCGCGGCGCCCGGGCGCGATGGCTCCGGCGACCACGCGAACGGCGTCGCCGGAAATCGCCCGCACGGACGCGGCCGTGGACGTCAGCGCGTCAACGCTCTCGACCGTATCGCAAAAGCGCTGCAGCTCGAGAAAGTTCGGGTCGGCGAGCGCGTCGCCCATGGACGCTCGAGCGATCGCGCCGGCCGCGTCGGGCACCGCGTCCAGCGCCGCACGAAGCGCGTCGATGCGCCGTGCGTCGAGCTCCGAAGCGATCGCGGCGATCGTGCGCGCGCGCGCCGCGGCCGCATCTTCCTCTCCCGGAGCGAACGGGCGCAGCTCCGCAAATCGGCGCTGTCCGTACGGCGAGACCGGAGCGACCGCCGTCGCGAGCCAATCGAACCCCAGCACGCGCGCCGTCGCGGCGTCGAGCAGCGGCACGGGGTTCACGACGCGCGCGCCCCCGCGTAGACGTCGAACGCCGGAAGGCCCGTCGCGCGCGCGACGTCGCCGGCGAACGCGCGCGGCTCGAACGATCGCTGCGGCCCGATGGATGCGACGGTCGCGGCGATCACGCGCAGCGGGCGCTCGCAGCGGATCGTCAACCGGGCAAACGCCGTCGCCGCCGACCTTCCGCCCAACGCGATCTGCGTCGGATCGCGTACCACGATCTGACGCGTCTCCCCGGCGGCGACGTAGGCGGCCGCGTTTTCGGCGGTCAGCGCGCCGTCAACGCGGACCGCCGGCGCCCGCGGATCCAGCGCCGGCGTGCGCAGTCGCGCGACGAGCGCCGCCACGTCGTCGACCGCCTCGTGCGCGGTGTTGGCCGTCGCGGCGCCGCAGGCCACGACGATCGCTCCGGTCGAGCCGGCGAGGGCCGCGACGCGGTCGACCGCCCCGTCGACGATCACGAAATCGCAGCGCGACGCGAGCCCCTCGACGATCTCGCGCACGCCCGAGGCCGTCGGCGGCCCGACCAGCTCGTAGAACGCCGCCGATGCCGCGCGCGCGTAGAGCAGCGTTCCCGCCGCACTCTGCAACGTCGAGAGCTCGACGATCTCGCACGCCGGCGAATGCGGCATCGCTCCGCGCGCCGTCACGAACACCGTGGGCGGCGCGAGCCACAGCCGCGGCTTCGGCCGCATGTCGTTGCCCAGCGCCGCGTCCCCGTCGCGGCCGATCGATGCGACGCCGCAACGAACTCCGGCGTCGAGCGCCGCGGCGTAGATCGCGCGCAAAGCGGTGGTCTTGCCGGCGTCGCGGCCGGTGCCGACGACGTAAACGCTCCGCGCTCCGGACGAGCGCGCCAGCTCCAGAAGTTCCGCACCGACTCGCACGACGCCCGGCCTATCCGACGTGCAGCGCTTTGAGCGCCGCGAACGTGACGCCCGTCAGCGCGAGCAGCAGTCCGCCGACGAAGGCGGCGTTGCGCTCCGCGAATCCGCCCAGCCACCGGCCGATCGAGAGTCCGAGCAGCGTTGACGCGATCGAGGTGCACGCGATGACGATCAGCGAGACCGGCATCGGAACGCCGATGTAGAGGATCGAAAAACCGATGCCCAGCGAATCGAGGCTGATGCCGAGCGCCGCGAGGAAGAGCCCGCGGCCGCGGGTCAGGTCGAGCTGCGACCCGATGCCGAGATCCGTCTGGCTCTCTCGCATCATGTAGATGCCCAAGCCGATCAGCGCGGCGAAGCCCAGATATCCCGCGGCCTGACCGATCAGGTGCCCGGCGAGCAGGCCGAGGCCGGCTCCGATCAGGTTCATGCCCACCTCCGCGCAGGCAAAGGCGAGGCCGATGACGATCTTGCGCCGCGGCGACACGCCTCGCACGCCGACCCCGATGCTCACGGCAAAGACGTCGAGCGCGAGCGCGAGCGCGATGAAGAAGACTTTGAGGATTGTCGCGCTCATGCGGGAGCCTCCGGAGGAGTCGCTGCACCGATCGCAGCGAGCCGTTTCACCGCAGATCGAGGCGCGGCCGAGGGAGCATAGCCCGACTCTCTGTGACCGAGGCGGCAACGATGAGATGCGGCGAAACGGCCGCTGCCCGAGGGGTTTGACCGCAGAGCCGCCATCTGCGTTGTCGAAGACTCAGTCACAGACTCCGCCCGGGTATGCTCCCTCATCTTCTCCTAGCAGCTGGCGGCTTTGCGGCCAAACGATCGGTACATGGACTCCTTCGGAGGTTCCCTAGCACGCTTTGCGCGATGGCCCGGTGAAGCTTCCTGCATGACTCGCGCGTCGGCAGGCCCGATCTTCTTTTTGGCGGCGCTGGCGCTGGTCGTCGCGCTGGCGGCTCCCGTCGCCGCAGTGCTCGTCGCCATGCCCCCCGGCGAAGCGATCGCAATCTTCGCGCGGACCGGGGGCGGCGCGCTGCGCGTCTCCCTGATCGCCTCGGCCGGCGCCACGTTCGCCGCGACGCTCCTCGGCGTTCCGGCCGGGTACCATCTCGCGCGCCGGCCCGCACGGCTGCGCGGCGCCGCGATGTTTCTGCTGGCGCTTCCCCTGGCGTTTCCGCCCGTCGCGTCGGGCCTGATGCTGATCTACACGCTCGGCTCGCGTTCGGCCCTGGGCGGCTGGCTGGCCGCGCACGGAGCGCCGGTGCCCGACACGCTGCTGGGCGTCGGAGTCGCCGAGTTCTTCGTCTCCGGCTCGTTCGTCGCGATCGCCGCGACGGCGGCGTTCGGAGCGCTCGATCCGATCTACGCCGACGCCGCGCGGACGCTGGGTGCCAGCGAGTGGCGCATCTTCGCGCGGATCGCGCTTCCGGCGGCCGCCGGAAGCATCGGAGCCGGCGTTGCATTCGCCTGGCTGCGCGCGATCGGCGAATACGGGGCGACCAGCATCGTCGCGTTCCACCCCACGTCGCTGCCGGTCGCACTCTACGTCACGCTCTCCGCATCGGGCGTCCGCGAGGCGCTCGCTCTCTGCTACGGTTTCGTCGTGCTGGCGGCGGTCGTGCTCGCCGCAGCCTGGATTCTTCGCCGGGGCGTCGTACAGTAAGGCCCAACGTGCTTCAGAAGAACTTCTACTTTCTCGCGCGGCGCTTCGTGGCGGGCGAGACGATCGACGACGCCATTCGCGTGGTGCGCGAGCTCAACGCCGACGGAATGTCGGCGACGCTCGACTTCCTCGGCGAAGACGTGCTCGACGGCGACACGGCGCTCAAGCAGCGCGAGGTGTACCTGGAGATGCTCGACGCGATCCGCATCGCCGGCGTCGATTCCAACGTCTCGGTGAAGCTGTCGGCCATGGGGCTGCTGGTGGACGAAGACTTCGCACTGCGCAACCTGCTCGACGTGATGGAACGCGCTCGCGAAAACCCCGACCCGTTCGTGCGCATCGACATGGAGGGTTCGTCGCTGCTCGAGGCGACGCTGCGCGTGTTCGAGCGCGCGTTCGCCGGCCACCGCAACGTCGGGCCGGTGCTGCAGGCCTATTTGAAGCGCACCGCCGGCGACGTGGCGCGAGCCATCGAGCTCGGCGCGCGCGTGCGGCTCTGCAAGGGCGCGTACAAGGAGCCGCCGGCCATCGCCTACCAGGAGATGCCGGAGATTCGCGAGCGCTATTTGGAGCTGGCGAAAGCGCTCCTGGCGCAGGGCACCTATCCGGGCATCGCGACCCACGACCGCCGCCTGATCGCAGCGGTCAAGGCGCTCGTGGCGAAGCGCGAGATCGGCAGCGACCGCTTCGAGTTCCAGATGCTCTACGGCTGCCGCCCCAAGGTCCAGCGGCAAATCGTCGCCGACGGCTATCGCCTGCGCGTCTACGTGCCGTTCGGCACGCACTGGGCCGGTTATTTCTACCGGCGCGTCCTCGAGCGCCGCGAGAACGCGCTGTTCGCGCTGTCGTCGATCTTTTCGTCGTGACCCGGGCCCGAATCTGAGTGCGCGCGGTCGTGCAGCGCGTGAGCGGCGCGCGGGTTCGCGTTGCGGGCGCGATCGCCGGCGAGATCGGCGAGGGCGTGTTGGCGCTCGTAAGCGTCGGCGGGGACGACGACGAGAGCGACGCGCGGGCGATGGCCCACAAGATCGCGGAATTGCGCATCTTTCCCGACGAGCGCGGATTGATGAACCGGTCGCTGCTCGACACTGGCGGCGCGCTGCTGCTGGTCTCGCAGTTTACGCTGCACGGCGACGCGCGCCGCGGACGCCGCCCGTCGTTCGTCGCGGCGGCGAGGGAGCCGCAGGCGCGCACGCTCTACGAGCTGGTCGGTGCGGCGGCCGACGCGCTGGGCGTTCGCGTCGCGTATGGCGAGTTCGGGGCGCACATGGACGTCGAGCTGGTCAACGACGGTCCGGTGACGATCCTCCTCGACACCAAACGCGCGTTTTAACAAGCCTTCATACTTAGCTGCCATCCTATAGCGGGGCGGTCGCCAATAACAAGCAAGCGTTAGTCTGCTGGAGCCGGCCCGGCGAGGCGTCTCTCATCTACGACAAATGTTGCAGTCAAACTTTCGGCCCCCTCGCTGCGTTGTAGTGAGTGGAGCAAGAGAAACTGCCGTCTTCTTGGGCGGCGAAACGAAACATAAGGTGAAAGAAAAAATGATTACGGATCAGAACAGGCGCAGCGGCGGAATGTCCGTTCGGGAGGCCGGCCAAAAGGGCGGCGAGACCGTAAAAAACAAGTACGGCGCCCAGTTCTACGAAGAGATCGGCCGCAAGGGCGGATTGGCAACGAAACTGGCCCACGGTCACGAGTTCTACGAGCAAATCGGCAAGAAGGGTGGGAAAAAGGGCGGCGAAGCCACCCGAGATCGTTATGGCCCGAACTTCTACGAGCGCATCGGACAAAAGGGTGGACAGAAGGTCAAGCAGCTCATCGAAGAGGGGAAGCGCGCAGCCTCCGACCGCAAGCAGCGCGCGAGCTAACCGCACCCGGCTCGGGCTCGGCCTGAGCGTCACCGTCTTCGCATTCGTTACGATCGGCGTGGGAACCGCAGGGGCATATCCAACGCCTCCGACTCCCATGCCGAACGCGACCCCGAGCCCGACGGCGACCACCTACGGCAACGTCTTGCCCTTCGATACGATGTTGCAGTTCGTGCTCGACGATCCCATCTCGTCGAAGGCTTCGAAAGCGGGACAGACGGTTCGCGCGCACCTCAGATACGACGTCGTCGTCGGGGGCCGCACCATCGTGCCTGCCGGCACGCCGGTGGAAATTCGCATCGTCAACTCGTCCGCGGCCGACCTCGCCGACGTCTACGGCTTCGTGGACATCTTCTTCGAACCGCTGCCGTTGCCGGGCGGACGCACGCTGCCGCTGCGCGCGCCGGTCGCGCGGCTCACGCCGAGCGTCTCGTCGGGCCACGCCTCCACGGTCGGCGCCGAAGACACGGTCGGCGACATCTTCGTGCCCTACTATCCGCTCTATCAGATCCTGCGCAAGGGAAAGAACTTCGTGCTGGGTCCGGGCTCGGTCATTCCGGCCAACACCGAAGCCACGCTCACGGCGGCGCCGAACGGCAGCATCGCCATCGTCACGCCGCATCCGCTCGCCCGCAGCACCGATCCGCCGGTGTCCACGTTTCCCGTCGCGCCGCTCGCGACGCCGTTCGGCCCGTCGGTCGAGACGCCGCATCACAAGGCGACGCCCTCGCCCTCGCCCTCACCCACGCCGAGCGCCTAGCGCGATGCTTTCGGGGCGCACGCCCCGAAAGGGTCTCGCAGAAAGAGAGGTATGCTCGTGCCCATTCGTACGACGTGCGCAATCGCTCTGCTCGCACTGTTCGCGGTATCCGGCAGCCCCGGTGTCGCGGCGACGCCCGCCCCCACCGCGACGCTCTCGCCGATACCGCAGGGCACCGAGGTCGCCTTCGTCAAGCAAATTCAGGCCGACCTCAACGCACGCTTCCCGACCGTCGCCGCCGCCGAAAAGGCCGGCTATTTCCGCTTCGGCAACGAAGACGAAGACGGAGCGATCAGCTACACCAACCTCGACTGGCAGAGCGGCAATCCGCAAGAGCCGAGCCAGCTGTGGTACGACGTCAAAGGGAATCTGCTGGGCGCCGACTTCTCGGTGAAGCAGAGCACGTCACCCGAGCCGCCTTCGATTTGGGGCGTCAACTATCGCCGGTGGATCTCGTTCCGCGAGCACATCCACTACATCTTGGTCGGCCCGGACGGCAACCCCGTCTACGGCGCCACCAGCGCGAAGAAGTTCGCAGCCGCCGGCGGCAACGTGGACAGCCCGGAGGCGAAGACGCTGGTCAAGATGGGCATCGCCAAGAACGTCGGCAGCGTCACGCGCGTCTTCCTGCTGCCGTCGCTGTGGGATCTCATCGTCTGGGTGAAGCCCAACCCCAACGGCGCCTTCGCCGATAAGAATCCGCTGGTCACGCCCTCGGCCAACGCCGGCAAAGACGACATGTAACGTCGCGCGGCGCGAGCGGAGGCAGCTACGGTTTGTTCGTGACGCAGTTCTTCTCGACCGCCGCGAGGGCGATGTCGGTCGCCTTGTCCTCGTTTTGCGCGATCACGTCGCGCTGACCGTCGAACCGCAGGTAACTCTTGACGTTGCGCTCGTCGGCGGGCATCCGCATCTCGGCCGGGTCGAAACCGCCCATCGCGGGATTGACGCGATAGATCGGATACGTGAGCATCGCCTGGTACATGCCCTGCAGGTCGATCGACAGCTGGCGCTGCTTGTCGTACGCCGCCTGCAGGTCTTGCGCCGCGTCGTGGATCGCCGCCGTCGCCTGCGGGTCGGTCGTCAGGCGGGCGCCGTCGCGCAGCTGGTTGATCTCCCGCTGGATTGCGGCGAGCGACTGGTTGAGCTCGGTTTCCTGGCGAAGCATGTGGTCGCGGACGTGGAGGAAGCGCTGCACGTAGTCGGGCTGGCTGAACAGCGTGTTGAGGTCGTCGAGCTGCACGCTGACCGCGTCGAGAGTGCGATCGTTGGCCAGCATGGGAACGAGCGCGCCGTTGAAATGCTGCGCCAGCGAGTTGCAATACGGCGAAGAGACGATCGTGATGATCGTCTTGGGCGGCTCGCGCGGGGTCGGCGACGGGCTCGGGGTGACGGCGGCCGCGACGGCGGCGATCAGATTGAGGAAGAACATAGAGGGCTTGTGCCCGTTATTCGTTCGTCCAGTAGTCTTTCAGCGCCTTGCCGCGCGACGGGTGGCGGAGCTTACGCAACGCCTTGGCTTCGATCTGGCGGATGCGCTCGCGGGTGACGCCGAACTCCTGGCCGACCTCTTCGAGCGTTCGCTGGTGACCGTCTTCCAGGCCGAAGCGCAAGACGAGCACCTTGCGCTCGCGCTCGGTGAGGTTCTGGAGAACGTCTTGCATCTTCTCCTTGAGGAGCATCACCGAGGCCGCCTCCGCCGGCGCCACGGCCTCTTGATCTTCGATGAAGTCGCCGAGATGCGAGTCTTCCTCTTCACCGATGGGCGTCTCGAGCGAGATCGGCTCCTGCGAGATCTTCATCACCTCGCGCACCTTTTCGGGCGTCAACGCCATCGCTTCGGCGATCTCCTCGACTGACGGCTCGCGGCCCAGCTCTTGCAGCAGCTGCCGCGACACCTTGATCAGCCGGTTGATCGTCTCGACCATGTGCACGGGTATGCGAATCGTGCGGGCCTGATCGGCCAGCGCGCGCGTGATCGCTTGGCGAATCCACCACGTCGCGTAGGTCGAAAACTTGTAACCCTTCCGATAGTCGAACTTCTCGACGGCTCGAATCAAGCCGAGGTTTCCCTCTTGGATCAGATCGAGGAACAGCATGCCGCGGCCAACGTACTTCTTCGCGATCGAAACGACGAGCCGCAGATTCGCCTCGGTAAGCTGCCGCTTCGCCTCCTCGCCGCCGTCAACGATCTTAGGATCCGCCGAACCGTCGCGACTCAGCTCGAGCTCGCCGGCCTCGATCCGCATCGCCAGCGACTTTTCCTGCTCCATCGAGAGCAGCGGGACGCGGCCGATCTCTTTGAGGTACATGCGGACCGGATCGTCCAACGACAATCCGTCGGCGATCGCCTCGCCGGCCTCTTCCTCGCGCTCGGTCTCCGGCTTCTCGTCCTTCTGCTCGTCGACCAGCTCGATGCCCGCGGCCGTGATCTCCTCGAAGAACTCGTCGAGCTGCTCCGGGCTGACCTCGTCGAGCACGTCGAAGGTGCTGCTGATCTCCTCATAGGTCAGCGAGCCCTGACTCTTGCCGCGCGCGAGCAGCTTCTTTTTGAGCTCCTCCAGCGTCACCGCCGGTGCCGGCTCAGCGACCGCCGTGGAGCCTTTCTTCCGTGCCATCTCTTGTTCTCTTCACCTCCTTTCGGTTTTTGACCTTATCGTTTCAGCTTCGCGACGAGCGCTTCGAACTCTCCGCGAATCTCTTCCGAGACCGCTTCGCCGCCGGTGAGGCGATCGTCGATCAGATCGGAGAGCTCGCGGTAACGCCGCCGCTCGTCCTCGAGCTGTAACCGTTCGACCACCCGTTCCAGGTGCGCCCGCCGCTCCTGCGAGTCACCGTAGCGCACCGCCGAGCTTCGTTGGCGTCCCCCGACGTCCGCCAGGAGATCGAGCACGCCTTGATCCTCCGCGAAAAGCCCGAACACGTCCGCGGTCGTCGTCAACTTCCCGGCCTCCTCCAGAATCCGTTCGTAGATCCGCCGGTAAACCTCGTTGCGGAAGCGCGACGCTTCGATGCGATTGCCGAATTCGGCGCCGAGCGAAGGCTCTTCAAGTAGAATGCTGACGACCTCTCGTTCGAAGGAGAGCGTCTCTACCCGTGCCGTGACGTGACGGCTTTGAGCGAACGCCGCCCGCGCGGACGGAACGAAGTTTGCGCGGTCGGCGAGGAACCGGCTATTCCGAAGATCGTCCACGTTTACCTGCAATCGCCCCGCGACGTAGACCATCCAACGGTCTAACTCCTGGAGCGGCGCCAACGCACGCACGAGCGCTTCCGCCTTCGGCAGCAGGCGCGCCGGCGTGTCGAATCCGGCCCGAAGCCGGCCAATTTCCGTGTCGATCCTGAATCTCAACGCCGGTGCGGCATCGGCGAGCAGGCGCTGGAACTCTCCGGCGCCGCGCGTCCGAACGTAACTGTCGGGATCCTCCCCGGCGGGAAGCACGACGATGCGCACCGACGATCCCGCGTCCTCGATCACCCTAGACGCCACGTCAATAGCTTTGGTTGCGGCGGCGCTGCCCGCCGCGTCGCCGTCGAAGCAGAGAAACACGTTGTCGGCATACTTGCGAAGCTCGGCCGCTTGCTCCGCAGTGAACGAGGTGCCCAACGCGGCGACCGCGTTCTCGAACCCGGCTTGGTGGAGCGCGATGCAATCGAGGTAGCCCTCGACCACGATGATCGTGCGATCGGATTGCGCCGCCTTGCGGGCGAGGTTGAGCGCGAAGAGATGATGACCTTTGGTATAGACCGGAGTCGTCGCCGTGTTGAGGTACTTGGGCTCGGCATCCCCGAGCGCGCGCCCGCCGAACGCGATCACCTCGCCGGTCGTGGAGAACGTCGGAACCATGAGCCGGTTGCGGTAGAAATCGTAGAAGCCGCGCTGCCCTCGCTTGAGGAGTCCCGCCTTCTCCGCCAGCGCGAGCTCGACGCCGGAGCGCTCGAGCTCCGTCGCGAGGCCGTCCCACGAGTCGGGCGCGTAGCCGAGGCCGAATCGTTCGATCGTCGCCGCCGAGAAGCCGCGCCGTTCGCAGTAGGCTCGCGCCGCGGATCCTTGCCGCGCGGCGAGCATGCGCGCGAAGTAGTCGGCGGCGAGGCGATTGGCTTCGTAGATTGCCTCGCGCTCGCTGCGCGCGCGGGCCGCGCGCGGGTTCTCGGGCTCGAGCTCGACGCCGGCTTTGCCCGCGAGCACGCGGACGGCGTCGGGAAACGTCAGGTTCTCCGCCTTCTGCGCGAACGTGATGACGTCGCCGCCGGCACCGCAGCCGAAACACTTGAAGAAGCCGCGGTCGGGATGAACGTGAAACGACGGCGTCTTCTCCGCGTGAAACGGGCAGAGCCCGACCATATCGTTCCCGCGCTTGCGCAACGGCACGTACTGGCCGATGAACTCTGCGATATCGATTCGCGATCTGATCGCTCGGAAAACGTCCTGATCGTACTTCACGGCTGCCGTTGCGGGATTTTCGTCGCTCCATGAGAAGTTTCCGGCGTTGGGAGTATCCGTTTTCTTAGCGTGAAACGCATCTTCGACCCCGTCCATCGGTTCATCGAGTTATCCACAGCGGAAGCGCGGCTCCTCGATTTACCGGTGATGCAACGGTTGCGGCGCCTGCGCCAGCTGGGTCTCGCGTATCTTGCGTTCCCCTCCGCGGAGCATTCGCGGTTCGGTCACGCGCTCGGCGCGCTGGCCATCGGCACCCGCGCGTTCGACGAGATGCTGCGCTCGAGCGCCGATTTCACCGGGAGCGCGAGCGAAGCCGCGTATCAGCGGCGCCTCGTGCGCGCGGCGCTGCTGCTGCACGACATCGGACACGGGCCGTTCAGCCACGCGTGCGAGAGCGTGCTCGGCGTTCGCCACGAGGCTCGCACCACGGCGCTCGTCGCGCTGCCCGAGGTCGCGCACGGCATCGCCGAGCTCGAGGTTGACGCGGGCGACCTGCTCGGACTCATCGTCGGCGATCCGCACAGCCGTTACCCGGCGCTGCGCGAGCTCGTGAGCGGACCGAACCTCGACGCCGACCGGATGGATTACCTGCTGCGCGACGCCTACTTCACCGGCGTCGCGACCGGGCGCTACGACTCGGAGCAGCTGGTCGCTTCGCTGCGCGTGTTCGACGTGGACGGCAAGCCGGCCGTCGGCATCGACCGCCGCGGCGTCGTGGCGCTCGAATCGTTCGTCTTGGCGCGCTACATGATGTTCGCGTCGGTCTACTTTCACCATACGACGCGAATGTTCGAGCACGTGCTGCACGAGGTGCTGCACGAGCTGTGGCCCGATCCGCGGGCGCTCGACCCTACGCCCGAGTTCCTGCGCTGGGACGATTTTCGCGTGCTCGGCGCGCTCGACGACGCCGAAAGCCCGGCTGCGGCGGCACTGCGCAATCGCCTGCGCACGTTCGGTTTGGCCTGGGAGTTCAACGCCGAGCGGGATCTGCGCGCCTTCGAGGCGTGCCACGCCGCCCTGCGCGAACGCTTCGGCGACGCGAACGTGTGGGCCGATTCGCAATCGCAGCTGCTGCACCGCCTCCCGTTCGGCATCGGCGACGACCGCACGGTCTGGGTGGGCTGGGGCGGCGGCGTCGTGGACGCGCGCGGCGTCTCCGACGTGATCTCGAAACTGAGCGGAAAGGCCTATTGGCGCAAGCTCTTCGTGCGCAAGGCGGGCGGACCGGACGACGACTCGTGGCTCGCGGCGCGCGAGATCTGCGCCGGCGTAATCGCTACGCTATGACGCCCAGCGCCGACTGCGCCGCCGCGAGGCGCGCGATCGGCACGCGATAGGGCGAACACGAAACGTAGTCGAGGCCCAAGCCGTCGCAGAACGCGACGCTGCTCGGCTCGCCGCCGTGCTCGCCGCAGATTCCGATCTTCAGGTTCTCGCGGCCTTCGCGGCCCAGCGCGACCGCCTGGCGCATCAGCTCGCCGACGCCGCGGCGATCGAGCACCTGGAACGGATCCTCTTTGAGAATTCGCTTCTCGAGGTAGACGGGGATGAACGAGCCCTCAGCGTCGTCGCGGCTGTAGCCGTAGGTGGTCTGCGTCAGATCGTTGGTGCCGAACGAGAAGAACTCGGCGTACTGGGCCAGCTCGCCGGCCACCACGCACGCGCGCGGCAGCTCGATCATCGTACCGATGCGGTAAGGCAGCTCGATCTTCTGCTCCGCCAGCACCGCGTCGGCCACGCGCTTCGCCGCGTCGCGCGTCACCTGCATCTCTTCCTTCGTGCCGACCCCGGGAATCATCACCTCGGGGCGGGCGGCGACGCCCGCACGCCGCAGCGCGCACGCGGCCTCGAAGATCGCGCGGACCTGCATCTCGTAGATCTCGGGAAAGACGATGCCCAGCCGGCAGACGCGCAAGCCCAGCATCGGGTTCTGCTCGTGCAGCTGCTGCACGCGCCGCAGCAGCGCCTCGCGCTCGCGGTACTCCGGCGAATCGGTTCCCTTCGTGAGGCGCAGCTCGGTCGTCTCGACGAGCAGCTGCTCGAGCGACGGCAAGAATTCGTGCAGCGGCGGATCGAGCAGGCGGATCGTGACGGGCAGCCCCTCCATCGCCGACAGGATGCCGTGGAAGTCGTCGCGCTGGAACGGCAGCAGCCGCGCGAGCGCCCCGGCGCGTTTCTCCGGCGACGTCGCGAGAATCATCTCGTGCACGATCGGCAGGCGCTCTTGCTGCATGAACATGTGCTCGGTGCGGCAGAGGCCGATGCCCTGCGCGCCGAGCTCGCGCGCCTTCGCCGCGTCGTCGGGCGTGTCGGCGTTGGCCCAGACCTCCATGCGGCGGACCTCGTCGGCCCACGCCAGGAACGTCGCGAGCCACTCCGGCAGCTTGGACGGCGGGCGGATCAGCCGGAGCTCGCCGACGGCCACGTTCCCCGTCGTGCCGTCGATCGTGATCCAGTCGCCCTCGCTCAGCTCGGTGCCGTTGAGGCTGGCGCGTTTGTTGCGGCGGTCGATCTGCAGCGCGTCGCAGCCCGCGACGCACGGCTTGCCCATTCCGCGCGCGACGACGGCCGCGTGCGACGTGGCTCCGCCCTTCGCGGTGAGGATACCCTCGGCCGCGATCATCCCGTGCACGTCGTCGGGATTGGTCTCGACCCGCACGAGGATCGTCTTGCGGCCCTGCTCCTTCCACGCGACCGCGTCCTCCGCCGAGAACACGATCTGTCCGGCGGCCGCGCCCGGCGACGCGTTGAGGCCCTTGCACGCCACGCCGGCGTCCTGCTGGGGATCGATGCGCGCGTGGAAGAGCTGGTCGAGCGACTGTGCGTTGATCATGCCGATCGCGCGGTGCTTGTCGATCAGGCCTTCGGCCACGAGATCGAGTGCGATCTTCACGGCCGCCTCGGCGCTGCGCTTGGCGCTGCGCGTCTGCAGCATGAACAGCTTCCCGCGCTCGACCGTGAACTCGAGATCTTGCACGTCGCGGTAGTGCCGCTCGAGCCGCGTGGCGATCTCCTGGAACTGCGCGTAGACCTCGGGCTGGCGGCGCGCCAGGTCGGCGATCTTCTCCGGCGTGCGGATGCCGGCGACCACGTCCTCGCCCTGGGCGTTGGTCAGATACTCTCCGAACAGCACCTTTTCGCCGGTGTTCGGATCGCGCGTGAAGGCGACGCCGGTGCCCGAATCCTCGCCCATGTTGCCGAAGACCATCTCCATCACGTTGACGGCCGTGCCCCAGTCGTCCGGGATCTTATTGAAGCGGCGATAGTCCACCGCGCGCTTCGAGTTCCACGAATCGAAGACGGCCTCGATCGCGCCGCGCAGCTGCGCGTGGACGTCCTGCGGAAAATCGCGCTTGGTACGCTCGCGGACGATCGCCTTGAACCTGCCCACGAGCTCGCGCCACGCGGCGGCGTCGAGCTCGGCGTCGCTCTTCGCGCCGCGCGATTGCTTGGCGGCCTCGATCTCTTCTTCGAAGCGGTCCTTGGGAATGCCCAACACGACGTTCGAGAACATCGTCACGAAGCGCCGGTACGCATCCCACGCGAAGCGCTCGTTCTTGGTGAGGCGCGCGAGGGCGGCGACCGTGTCGTCGTTGAGGCCTAGGTTGAGAATCGTGTCCATCATTCCGGGCATCGAGACCCGCGCGCCGCTGCGCACCGAGACCAGCAAGGGGTTTTCGACCGAGCCGAAGCCTTTGCCGGTGCGTCGCTCGAGCTCGCGCATCGCGACGTCAATCTGATCCTGCAACCCGTCCGGGAAGACGCCGCCCGCGTCGTAGAACCGCAGGCAGGCCTGCGTCGTGATCGTGAACCCCGAAGGCACCGGCAGGCCGGCCGACGTCATCTCCGCCAATCCCGCGCCCTTGCCGCCGAGCGTGTTCTTCATCGAGGCCGGCTCGGACGGGACGCGAACCTGCTCGCCCTCGTCGAAGAAGTATACGTACTTCGCCGGCGCCTCCACGGTCATCGCTCGAGTGCCGTCCGCAGATGTTCGGCGAGCGATGCCGCGTCGACGCGCTGCTGCTGCATCGAGTCGCGCGAGCGCAGCGTTACGCTGCCGTCGCCCAGTGTCTCGTAGTCAACGGTGACGCAGAACGGCGTTCCGATCTCGTCTTGCCGCCGGTAGAGCTGCCCGATGTTACCCTCGTCGTATTGCGTGCGATACTTCGGCCGGAGCGCCGCCTCGATCGCCCGCGCCCGCTCCACCAGCTCGGGCTTGTTGCGCGCCAGCGAAAACACCGCGACCTGCACGGGCGCGATGCGCGGATGGAAGCGCAGGACGGTGCGCTCGGTCTCCTTGCCCGCGGGGTCGGTGCCGCGTTCGCGCTCGTAGGCGTCGATCATGAACGTGAGCACCGTCCGGTCCATGCCGGCCGAGCTCTCGATGAGCAGCGGCGTGTAGTGCGTCTTGCTGGCCTCGTCGAAAAACCGCAGGTCCTTGCCCGAGAGCCGCACGTGCGCGTCGAGATCGTAGGTGCCGCGGTGAGCGATCGATTCGAGCTCGCCCCAGCCCCACGGAAAGAGGTACTCGACGTCAATGCCGGCCTTCGCATAGTGCGGGCGCTCGGCCTCGGTCAGCTCGTAGAACCGCAGGCGCTCCGAGGCGATGCCGTAGTTCGCGTACCACGCCTTGCGCCGTTCCACCCACTCGCGGAACGCGTCCATGTCTTTGCCGTCGTCGGGAACGAAATACTCGAGCTCGGCCTGCTCGAACTCGCGCAGCCGGAACGTGAAGTTCCCGGGCGTGATCTCGTTGCGGAACGACTTGCCGATCTGCGCCACGCCGAACGGCGGCCGCTTGCGCGCCGTCTGATAGATGTTCTTGAAGTTCACGAAAATGCCCTGAGCCGTCTCCGGACGCAGGTACGCGACCGCGGACGTATCCTCCATCGGACCGACCGACGTACGCATCATCAAATTGAAGTTGCGCGGCTCCGTGAACGAGTCTTTGCTGCCGCAGTCGGGGCACTGCGAGCGATTGGGCAGGTGATCGGCGCGAAAGCGATGCTTGCAGACTTTGCAGTCGATCATCACGTCGTGAAACGCGTCAACGTGCCCGGATGCCTTCCACACCGAGCGGGTGCATGACGATCGAGGAATCGAAGGCCACGACGTCGTCGCGAAGCTCGACCGTGTCGCGCCACCAGGCATCCTTGACGTTGCGCTTGAGCACGGCGCCCAGCGGACCGTAATCCCAGAAGCCGTTGATGCCCCCGTAGATCTCGCTCGACTGAAAGATGAAGCCGCGGCGCTTGGCCAGCGCCGTGATCTCCTCCATGGTGACGCGCTGCGCCGGAGCCGTCGTTTCCATCGACCGGTTAGGTTTTTCGCTGCCCGTGGAAACCCCTAGCCCATACCCACCTTGTCATCCTGAGCGGAGCGTCCTGAGCGAGCGAAGCGAGTCGAAGGGCGCGCAGTCGAAGGACGGCCAGCTTCACCGAAACATCGGCAGATCGCGTGCGGACTCATTGACGGGCAGCAATGCATCTTTGTGGCGCGCCACAAAGGCAACGCCGTTCTCCTGCAAAATCGTTGAGATCCAGCCCACCTCTTGCGACGGCAGCGTGCCGAACGCGAGAACGGGCTCGGCGCGGCCGATTTCGGCGCGGTAACGTACGCCGTAGTCAAAGAGCTGCCCCATGCCGTACCGCATCCGGTCGACGGCGGCGCTCGCGACGGTGAGGCTCTTCGCCTCGACGAGGAGTCGGCGCTCCCCGAACGATGCGAGGAGATCGACGTTATTGTTATAGAGACACGACCCGCCTTTCGCTTCGGCCATCGCCTTGACGAGCCTCAGCGTATCCTGATGGTCGGCGCGCGCACGTTCTTGAAGGGCGGCCGCCTCAAAGACGTCGATTACCTTGCCCGTGGGTCGATAGCCCGTACCGTCGGGCACCGTGGTCAAAGGCCGGAACGGATCGCGTGGAATGTCAAAGGCGGGCATAGGAACGACTAGGCCGCTAAGGACGCCGTCGACCGACGGAGCGTTGTGCCAGATCGCACCGGTAAGGCCTGCCGCCCCGAGGATTCGATAGTAGTCCAGGTCGTCGATACAGCGCACCGATCGACCTTGAAACGCATTGCGCTCGTTAAACTCGGACTCGAACATCCGCCCCTCGCCATCGAGATAGCCGACTGCTTGCGGGAAGGGGACCGGCTTGCGAATGTCAACGAACCTGTGCGTTGGATCCCGTTCGTCGGTAAACCAGTCGCCAAGCTCGCCGCATCCAAAGTAGCTGCTCGCTTGCCCCGCCGGCGCTCCTCTCGCGGGCCGATAGTACACGAAATTTTCGCCGCCTCGGATCAGGTTGAAATACTGCTGCGGATAATGATAGATCGAAAACTCGGTGTCTTTATATTTGGGATCGTCTCGCCACGCGCGTTGCATAAGTACGAGAGGCATCGCAACGACCTCTTATATCCGCTGCGCGAACCGGAGGATGCGGTCGGCAAGAGCGAACTCGAGATTCACTTACGCGCTCGCAGGTACGCTTCGGCCACGCGCTTCGGAGCTCGCGCGAGCCACGCCTCGACGATAACGTCTTTGAGCTCCTTCGCCGAGATCTCGGGGAGCCGAACCAGCACGGCGGCGTGCCCGTCGAAGTGCGGCGTCGTGAAGTAGACGTCGGGGTCGCTTCCCAGCAACGCCTCCTTCATCTCGAGATCGGCGGTCCAGATGCCGAGGATCGGGCCCTGCGGCGCGTCGTCTCCGAGCGCCGCGAGGTCCGACTGACGCAGCGGCCGTTCCCACGTCAGCAGTTTTCCGTTGACCTTCCAGGCGATGTTTCCAAACGAGGTTCCCTCGCTCGTGCCCGGCAGAGCGAGCGCGATCCGGCGCACGTCGCGCCACGTGGCCACCGCCGGCCGCCTCTACCGCCGCGGCATACGATCGGGTGACCCGGGGCTTATCACCGCGCTGTAGGACGCAGAACCGGGCTCGTCGAGGATTCGCCTGGCTTGGCCGCCTTTTGGGTAATCGTAGAAGAGGACGCGATGCAGTCCGGTCGTGACGATCGCCGTCGAACCGTACACGAAGAAGTTATTCATCTCGCCCGGCACGTGCATGCTTCCCGCTGGTCTCCCGTGCGAGCCCTTGATCGAAAAGCGGTAGATGCGGCCGCAGCAATGTCCCGAGTAGCGGTTTGCCGTTCCGACCGTCAGGTGTTTGTCGACCCACTGAATTCCGGCCACGGTTCCGTTGTTGTGCCCTTGATAGGTCACCCGCTGGAACGCGCTGGCGCCCCTGCGCAGCTCCCCAATCTGGACGCCGGCACCGTTGCCGCCCGCAAAGAGATTCCCAGTAGGGTCGTAGGCGCAGAACCAGGGGACGAACTGCGTGCTGTAGATCGTAGGGCTGCCGGTCGCGTTCGGGTATACGCTGACGCTGCCCATTTCGTTCGCCACGGCTAAGTCGCCCGTCGCCGGATCGATCGAGCATGCATCGGGGTTCTCTTCTTCGGGCAGCGTTCTGATCGGGCTGGTTCCCCCGTGCGCGTACTCGACAACGTGCGATGCTCCGTCATCGGGCACGAAAACGTTACCGGTTCCGTCCACGCAAAGGCTCTCGGGGAAGACGACGCCCGACAGCGTTCCGACTTGCTTACCGCCGGGGTAGGAATAGACGTAGACCTTAGCCGTCTCTTGGTCGGAAATGTAGAGGAGGTCCCGGCTGCGCGCCTCCGGGCGCGCCGCCGTCGACGTCGTCCCGACCGGAGACTGTATCGCCGGCTGCGTCTGCGGTCCGCCGCACGCGGCCAGCGCTGCAACGGCCGTAAGAGAGTAGAGCATCACTTGAATCTTCATATCACTGCTCCTCGTACGGGCGAAACTTCGACGCCGCTCGGCCCTTTGACCGCTCAAGGCGACGCGGAGGCGTGCTGCGCCTTCGGCTGAGTCTCCGCCCTTAACTGGCCGCAGGCCGCTGCGATGTCGCGTCCCATGTTCTGTCGCACGGTCACCGGCACGCCCGCGGCATCCAATATTCCCGCGAACTTCCAGATGCGCTCGTCCGACGTGGCCGCGAACTGCGCGTCGGGCGTCGAGTTGTAGGGGATCAGGTTCACGTGGTAGAGCCGGCCGCGCATCAGTTCGGCGAGCGAGCTCGCGGCGGCGGCGTCGTCGTTGACGCCCGCGAGCATCACGTATTCGAAGAACACTTTCCGATTGGTCGCGCTCACGTAGCGTTCGCAGGCGGCCATCAGCTCGGCCAGCGGGAAGCGGCGGTTCACCGGCATGATGCGCGACCGCACCTCGTCGGTGGGCGCGTGCAGCGAGATCGCCAGATTCACCTGGATGCGCTCGCGCGCGAACGCGTCAATCTTGTCGACCAGGCCGACGGTCGAGATCGTGATGTGGCGGTGGCCAAGCCCGAAGCCGTTCGGATCGTTGAGCAGCGCTACCGCCTCCATCACCGCGTCGTAGTTGTGAAACGGCTCGCCCATCCCCATAAACACGATGTTGGTGATTCGCTTCTCGCGGGCCGCGAGCTCGCGCGCGAAGAACCACGCCTGGTCGAAGATCTCGCCGGCGGTAAGGTTGCGGCTGAACCCCGCCTGGCCCGTCGAGCAGAACGCGCAGGCAAACGCGCATCCGGCCTGCGACGAGATGCAGAGCGTCGTACGGTCGCCGAAATGCTCCATGAGCACGGCTTCGACTTCCTTGCCGTCGCCCAGCCGGAAGAGACCCTTCGTCGTCTGCGCGTCCCGCGAGCGCTGCACCACCACCGGCTCGATCGCCGAAAACGTGACGCCGCGTTCGATCATTCGGCGCCGCAGCTCTTGCGGCAGCGTCGTCACCTCGCCGGGTCCGCCCAGCAGCTCCTTCGTCGCCGCGCGGTAGATCTGCCGCAGCCGGTACGGCTTGAGGTCGAAGAACCGCGCGAACTCGCCGGCGTCGGCGAAGCCCGCGCGCGACGTGACGTCGCGCAGCCACACGTCAAGCGCCGTCAAAGAGACCCCCTTGC
Source organism: Vulcanimicrobiota bacterium (assembly GCA_963824595.1). Lineage (GTDB taxonomy): Bacteria > Vulcanimicrobiota > Vulcanimicrobiia > Vulcanimicrobiales > Vulcanimicrobiaceae > Cybelea. Next base: position 218,616 of record CAWGPY010000002.1, on the reverse strand, counting down.
CGAACCTCGACCGGCTCGAGGTCGGCCGCGGCGACTGGTTCGTCGAGCTTGGCGCGCACCGCCTTGAGATCGGCCCAGACGAGCCGCTTCACCGCCTCGATCTCGCCGCCGGTCTGACGCAGGATGTACGCGGGGTGAAACGTCACCATCAGCGGGATCTCGTGCGGCCCGATGTACCACTGGCCCCGCATCCGCGTGATCGCGAAGTCGCGGCCGAGAAACGACTTCGCCGCGGGCGCGCCCAGCGCGAGAATGACCTGCGGAGAAACGATCTCGATCTGCTCGTCGAGAAACGGCCGGCAGTTCTCCATTTCGTGCTGCTCGGGCGCGCGGTTGCGCGGGCCGTTCGCCCCCGGAACCGTCGGCCGGCACTTCACCGTGTTGCAGATGTACACGTCCGAGCGCGGCAACCCAATCGCCCCGAGCATTCGATCCAGCAGCTGGCCTGCGCGGCCGACGAACGGGCGCCCGAGCTCGTCTTCCGTCTCGCCGGGGCCCTCGCCGATCACCATCAGCCTCGCGCACGGATCGCCCTCGCCATAGACGTTGTGGCGCCGCTCGTATCCGATGTCGCACTTTCGGCACTCGCCGGCGACGATCGTGGCACGGTCGAGCAGAGCCGCGCGCCGTCCGCGCTCGGTTTCGTCCACCTACGCCGGCTCCGTCTTCGCAACCGACACGGCCTGACCGAATGCCACGACTTCGCACGATCCGTCGTCGCCTTCGGAGACGAAGAACTGCAGGCCGATTACGGCGTTGGCGCCCATCGCATCGGCGCGGCGCCGGAGCGCGTCGAGCGCGTCGGCGCGCAGCTGCTCGGCATCGCTCAGAAACTCGGCGCTCGACAACCCGATCAGCATGCCGAGGCTGCGGAATGTAGAGCGCAGGCGGTTGCGCGGTCGCGACGCCGTGCCCGACACGTGCCCGAAGCTGCGCACGGTTCGATAGCCGTCGAGTTCGTCGAACGTAACGACGTCGTCGCGGGCGATCACGGCCGGCGCGCGGAAAGGGCGAGCATGCCGGAGGTTTCACCGTCGGTGCTGATCATCCGCCTCGATGCGATCGGCGACGCCGTGGCCCTCACGCCGTTGCTGGCGGCGCTGCGCCGCCGCGCGATCGCCGTAGACGTCGTCTTGTCTCCGGCAAACGCCGGCACGTTTGCGCCGCCGGCGGCTCGCCGCATCGTCGTCGCCGATTTCGACCTCCGGTCGAGCCGGCGCGACACGCTCGACGCGATCGGGCGCCTCGGCATCGAGCTGCGCGCCGGCGGGTATTCGCACGTCTTGGTCGCGACCGAAGATCCGGGCGGCTACCGCCTCGCGGGTGCCGTGCGCGCGCCCGTTCGCGCGGGCTTCGCCGATCCGTGGGGCAAGCCGCTCAAGGCGCTGTGGTCGCGCCGCCTGCTCACCACCTCGATGTATCGCAGCGCCGGCCTCGACCGGCGAGCGCCGCACGAGTGCGAGGTGCTCTTTCGCCTCGGAGCGTCGCTGCTCGATGACGAAGAACCGACGCGCGACCTCGCCGCGCTGCGGCCGCTGCTGCTCGAATCGGAGCCGCCGCCGAGCGAACGCGTCGCGATCCAGATCACCGACAAGTGGCGGCGCCTCGGCATTCCGCTCGAAGACGTCGTCGAGCTCGTCCGCCGCGTCGCCGGCGCCGGTGCGCCGCAGCTAATCTGCGCGGCGAGCGAGGCGCCGTACGCGGAGCGCGTCGCGAGCGCCACGGGCTTGCCGATCGCCTCCTTCGACCGGCTCGCGCCGTGGAAAGCCGCCCTCGCCGCGGCGGACGCCGTCGTCACGCCCGACTCCGGCGCGCTGCACGTCGCCGGCATGATCGGAACGCCGGTCGTCGCCGTCTTTCCGCCGTCGCGCGACTACGCGCTGCAGGTAGCGCGCTGGTCGCCGTGGGCCGCTCCGCACCGCATCGTCCGCGCCGATGCGGGCTGGCCGGCACGCGCCGGCGACGCGTTGGCGCAACTGCTCGCGCTGCGGTAGAGCTCGATGTTGCCGCTGCGCGCGACCGGCACGTAGCGGCGCTCGCGCACGAGCGCGGCGAAGGCCGCGCCGTACTCTTGCAGCCGCGCCGAGTCCGGGAAGTCGCGATCCACCAGCACGTAGCACGCCGTCAGCGGCTCGCTCGCCGACTCGGGCAGCAGCGTCGCGTTGGGATCGCCGAGCGCGAGGTGCGCGTACGCCTCTTCCTGCGTCGCGACGGCCGCGTCCGGCGGAAGCGTCGCCAAGAAGCGGTCGAGTGCGGCGTCGCGAGGCTGCGCGCGCCGCAGGTTCGATCCCGGATGCAGCGGATCGGCGACGGCGAACTCGACCGCGCACAGCGCGATGCACCCGGCGAGCGCGGCGCGCGCGCGGTTCGGCGGCAGCTCGCGCACGGCGAGCGCGAACGCGAACAGCACGTAGCCGATCCAGGCCCCGGCGTAGTGCGTGCCGAGCGTGAACGTGGTCGGCATGCGCGAGAAGAGCACTTCTGCGAACGGCGCGATCGCGAGCACGATCGCGCGCGAGCGCAGCGGCAAGAACAGCAGCGGAACGAAGACGAGCAGAAGAAATCCGAGCCGCGCCGCGATGCCGGCGGGCAACCCGTGCCGGTCGGCGCTCGTCCACGCATAGAATCGCACGGGCCGCCACGCGAGCCGCGCGTGTTGCGCCGCATGCGGCTGCACGTAGCCGAAGAACGCGATCAGCACGAGCGCGCTGCAGGCCGCGACCGCGAGCGCCGCGCGGCCGCGGGGGTCGCCGCGATAGCGCCACGCGCCCAGCGCACCGGCGATTCCGAGAAAGATCGCCTGGTCTTCCTTGACGGCGAGCGTCAAAAGCGCGCCGGCGACGGCCCATCCCAACGCGCCCGCGTCGAACGCGTAGAGCGTCCACGCGACCGCCGCGGGCGCGAAGCCGTTCTCGTGAAAGTCGCCGAAGATCAGGCCGGCGAGCGGCGGATAGAGCCACACGACGGCAGCGGCCAGACGCGCCGTCGCGACGCCGGCGCGCGGGCGCACCACACCGTACACGGGCGGCGCCGCGAGCGCGCCCGCAATCGCCTGCAGAGCGACGAGGGCGAGCGGCGATCGCACCAGCTCGGCGGCGAGTCCGGCGGGGTAGAGGATGGGCGAGAAGTGATAGGCCCAGTGGCTGCCCTCGATCGGATTGCAGAAGCAGCGAAACGCGCTCGCCGCCGTCTGCGCGAAGATGCCGAAATCAACGAGGTTGCGATGCGCGAAATACTTGAGTGCGCCCAGCCAGGTGAAGAGGACTGCGTAGAGCAGGCACCCGGCCCAGAGGAACCTATCGCGCACGCTGCTGCAGGTAGGGCCAAATGAACGGGTCGACGTTTCCGTCGAGCACCTCGGTCACGTTCCCGGTCTCCGTCGCCGTGCGATGATCCTTCACCAGCTGATACGGCTGCAGGACGTACGACCGGATCTGCGAGCCCCACTCATTGGCCTGCCGCTCGCCGCGCAAGTCGGTCAGCTTCTTCTCCCGCTCCTCGGCCGCGCGCGCGACGAGCTTGGCGCGCAGAATGCTCAACGCGACGTCGCGGTTCTGCGCCTGCGACCGCTCCTGCTGCGACGCGACGATGATGCCGCTGGGCGCGTGGATCACGCGCACCGCCGACTCCGTCTTGTTCACGTACTGGCCCCCGGCGCCGCCCGACTTGAAGGTTTCGACGCGCAGGTCGTCGGGCTTGATCTCGACGTCGCGGCCCTCGCCGGCCTCCACCTCGGGGATCACGTCAACCGCCGCGAACGACGTATGCCGGCGGTGCGCAGCGTCGAAGGGCGAGAGCCGCACCAGCCGGTGAACGCCGCGCTCGCTCTCGAGCAGCCCGTACGCGTTGCGGCCCCGCACGAAGAACGTGATGGACTTCAGGCCCGCCTCGTCGGCCGGCGACTCGTCCACGACTTGGGTCGAGAAGCCCTTCGATTCGGCCCAGCGCAGATACATGCGCGCCAGCATCTGCGTCCAGTCCGCCGCGTCGACGCCGCCGGCGCCGGCAAAGATGCTGACGATCGCGTTGTGCGAGTCGAACTCGCCGCTGAAGCTCGCCGCCATCTCCAGCGCGTCGAGCGCCGCCCCGGCGGACTCGATGCTGCGGTCGACCTCGACCTCCGCCGAAGCCTCGCCCTCGAAGAGCCCCAGCATCTCGCGCGCATCGCGCAGCGCGCTCGCGACGGCGTCGAGCGAGCCCGTGCGCTCGCGCAGCTCCGCCAGCTCCTTCATCACCGCCTGCGCCGAGTCGGGCTCCGCCCAGAACTCTTGCGCGCGCGAACGTTCGTCGAGCTCGGCTATTCGCCGGCGGTCGCCGGCGTCGTCAAAGACGCTCCTTGAGCGCGTCGAGGCGCTGTTGGAGGCGCGAGATGGCGGTCAGCTGCGTTTCACTCATGCTCGGCACTCGATTGTTCCCGCGCAGCCGCGCTCCCTTGTCGGCGCGTGCGCTCGTCGTGATTCGAAGGCCAGCTCTTCACCACGGAGGTTTGTCATGTACGTACAGCCGCTCGACGGTCCGCTGACACCCAACGCCCTCGCCGCGCCCGCCGGCGCCGCGGAGTACGAGGGCGCCCCGTTTGCCGGCGCGGCCGCCCCCGCCGCCGGCGACAACATCTCGCGCTTCGTCCCGCCCTGGTCGAACGACGGCGCGCAAGCCATGCCCTACGGCGAGGGGTCCGCCGGCTCCGGCTCGCTGCAGGGCATGTTCGCGCCGCTCATGGGAATGCTGCAGCAGCTCATGCAGATGCTGCAATCGCTCATGGGCTACGGCTGCAATCCGTCCTCGGGCAACGGCTGCCCGCCATACGAAGGCGGCGGCACCTGCCCGCCGTCCGGCGGCGGCAACTGTCCGCCGTACGGCGGCGAGCGCTACTTTCGCAACGCGACCGCGTCGAGCGACGGCGATCCGCACCTGTCTTTCAACGGCGACCGCTGGAACAATATGGCGTCGCAGCCCGATCTGCTCAACTCCAACTCGTTCGCGGGCGGGTTTCGGATCTCGACGGACGTCACGCCGCCGAACGGCCGCGGCGCGACGTGGAACCAATCGGCGACGGTCTGGTTGAACGACGGTGCGACGCGCGTCAACATGAACGACAACGGACAGGCGTCAATCACGAGCTTCGGCCGCCAGATCCCGATCTCGCGCGGCCAGACGCTGCAGCTCGGCAACGGCGAGGCGGTGACCTACGAGCAGAACGGCTCGCTCCAAGTCAACGCGCAGAACGCGGCCGGTGGACGCATCGAGACCACGCTCAACCCGCAAGCGAAGGGCGTGAACGTTGACGTGACGGCGCACGACGTCGATCTCGGCGGAGCGCTGGTCAACGGCTACGAACGGCAGCCCGCCCCGGCCCCCGTGCCGGAACCGCCCGGATTCGGCCCGGTCCCCGGGCCGCCCGCGCCGGAACCCGTGCCCGGGCCGATCCTCGAGCACCCGATCCCCTATCCGTACGGACCCGTTTCAGGCAAGCCGATCGTGGATCCGTACGCCGCGTCCGACGGAGCGCCGCCGCTGTAGGTCGCTTGCTCGGGCCTCGAAGAAGAGCGTGCACGGCGTGCGGCCATCGGCGTCGCGCGCCGCGCCCGCAGGGAGCGTCGCCGGGGCCGATGAATCACGGCACTTTCCCTGCTAGCTAGACCCATAGCTACTCTTATAAGAGGTTCACACTCTATGTATAGCCACTCGCGGCTCGCCGCCGCTCTCGTTTGCGCGGCGACGCTCGCTACAGTAGGCTGCGCTGCCAACTCAGGCATGTCGCCGTCTACGGGGTCGTCCACTTCCAGCGCGCCGATGTCCGGCGCCGGCTGGAAGTACGAAAACGGCGTGCTCTATCACGCGCCGCACTACATGGCCACGGCCAATGCGCATCACGACGTCAGCCGGGCCATTCTCCTCAACTACGGCAACGGACCCGTTCTCCTGGCGCCCAAAATGTACCTCATCTTCTGGGGCTACAAAGCCAACGGCGATGCCGATAAGGTGGCGAAGCTGCTCAAGAGCTACGCCAAGCACATCGGCGGCAGCGGTTACAACAACATCTACACCCAGTACTACATGAAGTCGGGTTCCAACACCGAGTACATCACCAATCCTAAGGGACAGCTCGGCGGAGTCTGGAACGACAACACGAACGCCGTTCCGACGCACCCGACCGACTCTCAGGTCGCCGCTGAGGCGCTGCTCGGCGTCGCGCACTTCGGCTACGATCCCAACGGCTCGTACGTCGTCGCGACCCCGCACGGCCACAGCTCGACCGGATTCGCCACGCAGTGGTGCGCGTACCACAGCGCGACGTCGTATCAGGCTCAGCTCGTGTCCTACACGAACCTGCCCTACATGCCGGACGGCGCCGGCAGCTGCGGCGCCAACTACATCGGCGCGCCGAAGGACGAAAAGGGCGTCGACGAAGGCGTGACCATCGTCGAAGGCCACGAGTACGGCGAGTCGGTCACCGATCCCAATCCTCCGTCGGGCTGGTACAACGGCGCGTACGGCGAGATCGGCGACATCTGCGCCTGGCAGAACATTCAGAACGACAAGTTCGGCAAGAAGAGCTACACGGCTCAGCCGATGTTCAGCAACGCGACGCAGTCGTGCGTCCACTCGTACCCGTAACCTAAGACACGCAAAGGGCCGCTCGCACGAGCGGCCCTTTTTTTTTGCGGAACGCTCTCCCATGAACGCCTTCGACTACCTCAGCGTCCTCACGTCGATCGTGCTCGGTCTCGCGATCGCAACGGTGCTCTCGCGCATCGGAACCTTGATCACGGCGCGCGAGCGCGTGAACTTCTACTGGCCGCCGATCGCGTGGGCCCTTTGGATCTTCTTCGTCTCGGTGCAGCACTGGTGGGCCGAGTGGGCAGTCCGGCACGCGCTGGAGCAGAGCTTCGGCACGTTTTGGCTGCAGCTGCTCGTTCCGGTAGACCTGTTCGTTCTCGCTACGCTCGTGCTGCCGGAGCGCGAGGAAGACGGGAAGCTCAACCTGGGCGACTGGTACTTCCGCAACCGCGCGTGGTTCTTCGCGTTCCTGTTCTTCCTGCCCGCGATCAGCATCGGCGAAGAGGTCGCGCGAACGGGGCACATGTCGTCGGCGCTCAACCTCGCGTTTCTGATCGCCTTCGAGTGCGCCATCGCGGCGGCGTACGTGTGGAAGTCGCGGCGCGCGCAGGAGTGGATCACCGTTCAGGCCATGGTCATGACCGTGATTTACGTGGTGCTGCTCTTCTCGCGGCTGCCCGCCTAGGAGCCGGCCGCCCCGCCCGTCGAACCAGCAAGCGAGCGGAGGCCCTAAACATGAGGACCGATGAGGGGCCGGCCGGCCCTAACAGAGCCGGCTGGCGGTTTCATGTTCCCGTCGGCTTAGGAATAGCGGGCGGCGTCCTTCTAATTGTGGCCGTCCTGCTGCTGGGCCGCGCGGGCGCGATCGCGTACGGGCTCGTCGACATCGGGCTCGTCGCCGGCGGAGCGCTCGTGGGCCTCACGGCCCTGAGCCTCGACGAGATCTACCGTAACGCGCCGGAGCGCCTGCATCTCGAGCGCCAACGCGACGCCGAGCGCGTGCGGCAACAGGAAGAGCGGCGGTTGGATTTCGAGCAGTACCGGGCGCTCCAAGCGGAGCTTCGCGACGTTCGCGCGCACGCCGGTCAGCTTCAGGCCAAGCTCGATCTCACCGGCGCCCTCGACCGCGACCGGGTCGGCGACGCGCTGCTTTTGGGCTTCTACTTCCATCGCCGCGACGACCGTCTCGCCAGCGGCAGCGGGCGCCCGATCTTCAAGACCGCGGCCCAGCGGCTGCGCGTGGTGACCGATCCCGCGCGCGACCTCGATCTCGACAAGACGGCGACGCGCGCCGTGCTCAACGCGGCATACGGCGCGGTCGTCGCCGAGGCGTTCGACCTCGGCTACTTGCTCAGCCATTTCGGCGAAGACGGACTCCCGCCGGCGGCGCGCCCGGAGATTCTCTCGGAGCTCGAGCGCCATCTCCAGTCGTTGCGCCCCGATGCCGGCGTTCGGAGCCGCAACGGCGTGCCGCGCGACGTATCGGGCGTTTTGCAGCGAGTTGCCGCGCGCATCGTTGCCATAGTCCGCGGGGGAAGCTAGCGCCGGAGGTGCGGCGGCGCGCCGCGCGCTACTATATGCTCCCAGACAACTTCCGGCAGGCAAGGAGCAGCACACATGAGGAGCTTTGGTTTGAACGGCCGGGCGTTCGCCGTCGCGACGGCGGCGGCGTTCGCGGCGGGCTGCGGCGGCGGGCACTCCGGGGCCGGTATTCCCCCCACGAGCGTCCAGTCCGGGCATCGCGCGAGCTCGGCGACGAGCGGCGAGCAAGTTCTCTACAGTTTCAGCGGCGGCAGCGACGGAGGCAACGTCGCGACCGCGATCGCGCTGGACAACGCCGGCAACCTCTACGGAACGACGGTGGTCGGCGGCGCGTACGCGTGCGGCACCGTGTTCGAGCTGACGCCGAAGGCAAGCCCCCCGTGGAACGAAAGCGTACTCCACTCGTTCACGTGTTACAGCGACGGAAAGAATCCGCACGGCGGCGTGTCGTTCGATCCCGACGGCAACCTCGACGGCACGACGGTCGCGGGCGGCTCCGGCGGTTACTGCACCGGCGACGGCTGCGGCGTCACGTATCAGCTGACGCCGGCGACCGAGAACGTGCTGCACGCCTTCACGGGCGCGAACGACGGGTTCGGTCCGGGCGGTGCGGTCGTCTTCGACCGCAAGGGCAATGTCTACGGAACCACGCCGGACGGCGGTTCCGATTACGTCGGCGTGGTCTACGAGATCCAGCACTCCGGCGCCAAGTGGCACTATCGCGTCATCCATCCGTTCACCGGCGGCGACGACGGCGGCGTCGGCTCGTTGGGCGCGCTGCTGATCGATACGTCGGGTAGCCTCTACGGCGTCGCCGAAGAGGGCGGCGCGCACGGCGCCGGCACGGTGTTCAAGCTCTCGCGCAAGGGCAAGCGTTGGAAGTTCACCACGCTCTACGCATTCAAGGGAACGCCCGACGCGGGGTCGCCCTACGGCGGTCTCGTCGCGGACAAGTCGGGCAAGTTGTACGGCACCACCTATTACGGCGGCGCCAACGGCCTCGGCGCGGTGTACGAGCTGATTCCGGGGCGCCACGGCAAGTACAAGGAGCGCGTGCTCTATAGCTTCGCAGGCGGTAGCGACGGCAGCTCGTCAACGACGACGCTCGCGTTCGGCAGCTCGAACGATCTGTACGGCACCACGTCGGCGGGCGGCGGCACCTGCGATTGCGGCACGATCTTCAAAGTGAATGCGAAGACGGGCCAAGAGGCCGTGCTGCACTCGTTCGGAATGGGAAAAGACGGCGCGTATCCCTACTACGGGCTAACTCCCGACGGGAAAGGCAACTTCTTCGGCTCGACCGTCGCCGGCGGAAACTTCGGCCAGGGAGCGGTCTTCGAGTTCACGCCGTAGCGCGGGCTCGCGCGACGGCACGCCAGACGAAATAGGCTACGGCGCCCGCGACGATCACGCCGGCGCCGTAGAGCGTGTCGCGCGGATAGATCAACGTTTCCGCGACGAAGATCGCGAGCAGCACCGCGAGAAACGCGGCCGTCGTCAGCGGATGGCCCGGAACCCTGACGCGCGGCCGCGGCAACGACGCGTCGCGGCGCCGAAACACGAACAGCGTGCTGGCTCCCAGCGCGATGAAGAGCCACTGCGGCGCCACGACCCAGTTGATGATCTGCTCGTAGGTGCCGCTCACGGCGATGATCGCCGCCACGGTCGCCTGCAGCAGGATCGCGACCACCGGCGCGGCCGTTCTCGGACTCACCCAGGCCACCGCTTTGAAGAACTCGCCGTCGGCGGCCATTTGATAGTAGAGTCGCGGTATCGCCAGCATGCACGTGCTCAAATATCCCAGCGTGGAGAGCGCGATCGCGAGCGCGATGAACCGGCCGCCCGCGCCGCCCAGCGCCGCCCGCATCGCATCCGCCGCGGGCGCGGCCGTGGCGGCCAGTCCCGCGGTGCCGAGCATGCGCAGGTATCCGGCGTTCGCCAAGACGTAGATCGCGACGACGACGCCCATCCCCACCAGCAGGCCGCGCGGAATCGTCCGTTCGGGCAGCAGCGTCTCCGCCGTGACCAAGCCGGCGGTCTGAAAACCCGCATACGTGAACAGCACGGGCAACATCGCGGTGCCGATCGCGCCGAGGAGCGTCGCGGGACCGGCGAACGGATGCGGCGCGGCGACGACGGCGTGCGGGTGCGCGGTCAAACAGACGACGATCAGAACGAGAATCGCGCCGACCTTCAGCGCCACCGTGAGATTCTGCCAGTTCCCGCCTTGCCGCACGCCCAGCAGATTGATCCCCGCGAGCACGGCCAGCGTGACGGCCGCGACGAGGCGCGGCTCGAGCGTTAGGCCGGTCAGCGGCGCGAGATACGCCGCGAACAGCACGGCCGCGGCCGCGTTCGATCCGGTGCCGGTGATCAATAGCACCGACCAGCCGTAGAGAAACGCCACGGCCGGGTGGTACGCGTTGCGAAGATAGCCGTAGAGTCCGCCTCCCAGCGGCCGGCGTTCGGCAACCTCCGCGTAGATAAAGACGCCCGCCAGCGCGATGACGCCGCCCGCCAGCCAGCAGCCGATGACGATCCCCGGATAATGCGCGCGCTGCGCGACGACCGCCGGCGTTCGGAAAATTCCCGATCCCACCACGCTGCCGATCGCAATGAGCGTGAGATCGAGCGTGCCGAGGCGGCGCAGCAGCATCGCGCCGCTTTCGGTTCGGCGTCGCTCTCTTTCCTTGCAAAGGCGTGCGCGCAAGGTGGCCGAAGGGACGACGATGGACGCGAAGTTACGCGGCCGGCTCGCGATGGGAGCGGGCGCGTTTCTGGTGATCTTCATGGGCGCGATCTGGATTTGGATCGACCGTCTCTTCGCGGCGCGCGGCATCGCGCAGAGCGATCCCGGCGCGGCGCAGTTCCTCGGCAAGATCAACGTCGCGTTCGCGCTCGTCGTCGTCGCGGGCGTGCTCGGCATCGCCAACGGATGGATCATGGCGCACTCGGGGCGACGCAACGTCGCGCTGATCGTCGGGCTCGTCGTCGCGTTCGCCGCCGGCGTGTTCCTCGCAGCCGCCGCCTCGAGCGGCTACCGCCCCGGCTGAACCGCCGGCTCTCGTGCGATGACGCCGCACGCGGCCTCCCAGGCCGCGTTCTCGTCGAGCGCGGCACCGAGCGCCATCGCGCGCCGCAGCGCTCCGTTGCCGAGCGATTCCCGCAACGCGGCCTCGAGCTGCTCGAACTGGCGGTCGTCGCCGGGATCGTAGAACGCGCGCGCTTCGAACCATGCCGCGCTGTAACCCAACAGCTTGGCGGCCGTTTCGTGCGCGCCTTGCGCCGAGCTCAGCGTCGCCGCGTGGCGCACGGCGCGCGCCACCATCAGGCCGTCGTCGCCCGCGCGGCGCGCCACGTCGACGGCGGCTGCGAGATCGGCCGCGGCGCCCGCGCGATCGCCCCCGTGCAGGCGATACGCAGCCAGATTATTGAGCGTCAGCGCCTCGTGATAGGCCAAGCCTTCGCGGCGAAACACCGCCAAGCACTCGGCGCCGAGGGCGACCGCCTCGTCCACGCGGCCCTCGAAGAACAGCGTCTCCGCCAGGTTGCATGCGGCGATCGCGGCGCGGCCGGGGTCGTCGACTGCCAGCGCAAGGTCGCGGGCCGTCGTCCACGCCGCGCGCGCTTCCGCCAGCCGCCACCGGCAGTTCAGCAAATAGCCTTGCACGCAGTGCCACGAACGCAGGCTCTGGGCGTCGGTAACGCCGAGCGCTTCGCGCAGCTCCATCGCGCGCCGGTTCGTCTCGAGCGCCTCGGGGATGCGCCGCAGCTGCGCCAGCGCGTAGCATTTGCGATGGTACGACCGCAATAGCGTCGCGGTCCTCGCCGCACCGGCGCGCTCCAATATCTCGATCGCTCGGTTCGCGGCGTCGAGCGACTCCGAGCCCACGGTCAGCAGCGCCAGCGCAATCAACAGCTCCGCGCGCACGTCGTCGTCCAGGCGTACTGCCCGGTCCAGCACCGCCCGCGTCTGGCGCAGCGCCTCGCCGCGCAGGTTTTGCAGCAAGAACGCTCGAGCGTCGCGCAGGATTCGGGCCGCAATGGGCAGCGCGTCGTCGTTCGCCACGCACCACGCGAGCGCCGACCGAAGATTCGCCACCTCCGCGCGCAGCGCCGCCAGCCGCCGGCCGTATTGCACGATCGCCAACGCGTCGGCCGCAAACGACGCGACGTACTCCGCGTGCCGCCGCCCGACGACGCGGCGCTCGCCGGCGGCGTCGAGCTTCTCCAACGCGTACGCACGCGTAGACTCGAGCAGGCCGTATCTGCCTTCGCGGTCGCCCACGTCGGCGACCACGAGCGACTTGTCGACCAGCGACGCCAGCACTTCGAAGAAGTCCGGCACGTCGCAGACGTCCGCGACGGCGCCGAGCGTCGCGCCGCCCGCGAAGATCGCCAACCTGCGCAGCAGCGTGCGCTCTTCGTCCGACAGCCGGTCGTGGCTCCAGTCGAGCAGGGCGCGCATCGTCTTGTGCCGCGGCAGGGCGGTTCGGCTTCCGCCGGCGAGCACGCGAAAACGGTCGTCGAGCTCGCTCGCCAACTGCGCCGGCGCGAGGGTGGTGACCCGTGCCGCCGCGAGCTCGATCGCCAGCGGAATGCCGTCGAGTCGGCGGCAGATCTCCTCGACGGCCGGCGCGTTGGATTCGTCCAACGCGAACGACGCGTCCCACGACGCGGCACATCGCGCGAACAGCGCCACGGCGTCGGAAACGTCGAGCGGCGGAATCCGATAGACGCGCTCGCCGGAGACCCGCAGCAGCTCGCGGCTCGTCGCGAGGATCGTCACGCCCTTGCACTCGCGCAAAATCGACTCTGCCACGCGCGCCGCTTCGTCAACGACGTGCTCGCAGTTGTCGAGCACCAGCAACAGTTCGCGATCGTGCAGGCGGCGCCGCAGCGTGTCGAGCACCGGACGATCCGCCTGCTGCGCGATCCCCAACGCGATGGCGATCGTGCCGGCAACGAGCGACGAATCCTCGAGCGCCGCCAGCTCGGCCAGCCAGACGCCGTCGCGAAAGCGCGGCAGAAGCCGCGTCGCTACCTCGAGCGCCGTTCGCGTCTTGCCGATGCCGCCGGTGCCGGCGAGCGTGACGAACCGAGTCTTGGTGACGATGCGCGAAACGTCGTCAATCACGGCCTGCCGTCCGATCAGCTCCGTCAGCGCAACCGGGAGGTTATGCTGCCGTTGGGCGTCGGGGCCGCGCGCTCGGCCGCGCTCCGCCGCGCGCGCGAGCTCGTCGTAGGGTTCTCCGCCCAGGTCCAGGGCGCGCGCGAGCAGCGCGAACGTGACGCGATGGGGGGCGCGCCGGGTGCCGCGTTCGTAGGCGCCGACGGCCTGGAGGCTGATGCGCGCGCGATTCGCGAGGGCCTCTTGCGACAATCCAGCATCGAGACGCAGCTGTTTCAGCAGCGCTCCAAAGGTGGGGGAACGGCCGTCGGACACTCGGTGGGCGCGCTTCGTCGGGTCGCGCTCGGCTGCCTTGTCGCGTCGCACGGACAACGTGCAAATGTGTAGGTTGGACGTACGGCGGAAACGTTGTGGAGCGCGCCGTCGCGCGGTATCGTTATCCGCATGAAGAGAACCTCAACGCTATTCGTCCTCGGCTGCATCGCCGCTCTGGCGGGCTGCGGCGGCGCCAACTCGTCGCCGGGCACAGTGGTGCCCGACGGCGCGCGAACGGGCGCTACGGCGTCCGCGTACGCGCAACCCGACGCGGCCTTCCGTCGCGGAATCTACGTGAGCACCGAATCCGGCGTCGCGGGGTATCGCATCCGGGGCAACGGCCCCCCGTGCACCGTCAAGGGAGCGGCGCCGGGCAGCGGCATCGCCGTGGACGCCGCCGGAAACCTGATGGTGCTCGGCGGCGGCAGCCGCACCGTCAACGTGTACGACGGTCTCCGCATGTGCGGGCGGCTTCTCGGATCGATCGCCGACCCATACGGTCAGCCGGCGGACGCTTCGAGCGCGAACGCGACAACGTCCACGATCGTCGTAGGGAACATCTTCGACGTCAGCGGTCCCGGCAGCATTTCGTTGTGCACGCTCGCGGGCGGGTGCACGAAGAATCTCACCAACGCCAACATGTACGAAGTGGCCGGCGTCGCCATGTCGAACGCGGGCGACTGCTGGGCCTCGGCCGCGAACGCGAGCGGCGTCGCCACGCTGACGTACTTCAAGAAGTGTTCCGGAGCCGGGCAAGCCGCGACGGGCTTTCAGAACGCAAACTACGGCGGCCTCGACATCGACCGCGACGGTAATCTGGTCTCGATCAGCGCCTTCGTCGGAGAAGTCTACGTCTACAAAGGCTGCCGCCCGAAGTGCACGCTCGTCGGCGGCCCGCTCGCGCTGGTGTACGGCAACGCGGTCTTCGGGCACCTGGACTCGCACTCCACGCACTTCGCGGTGGCGGACTACGCCCTGGGTCAGGTGGACGTCTATCGCTACAGCCCCACGAGCCTCACTTACGACTTCAGCTTCGGCGGGGGATCCAGCAGCGCCGTGACGGGCGTCGCCTATCACCCGCGGTCCAAGCAGTAACCAACACGCTGCCGCGCCGAATCTACGGTGATGGATAGGCGCATCAGAACTGCCGTTGCGGGCATCGTCGGGGCTACGATGCTCGCGGCATGCTCGCACGCCGCGGCCCCATCCCTCTTGCCGCCCGGCGCCGGAGCACCCTTCGGCGCGCGCCCGGACGCGAACGGCTTCAAACTGCTCTATAGCTTCGGCTTCCTCCCGGACGCCGAGTCGCCGGCGGGCGGAATGGTCGCATCGGGAACGACGCTGTTCGGAACGACGCAGGCGGGCGGTCAAGGCGGCGCGGGCGCGATTTTCACGACGACCACGGCGGGCAAGGAACACGTGATTTACAGCTTCGGCGCGCACGGCATCGACGGCGTCTTTCCGATGGCGGGGCTCGTCCTTTTGGGAAGCGAGTTCTACGGGACGACCCTCTCCGGCGGCGATCACGGCTTCGGCGCGATCTTCAAAGTGAACAAATCGGGCAGCGAGAGCCTGATCTACAGCTTTACGGGCGGGAAGGACGGCGCCGCTCCGATGGCGCCGCTCTTCGCGTTCAAAGGCACGCTCTACGGCACGACGCTCGTCGGCGGAGGCAGCTCGAACTGTACGCAAGGCTGCGGCACCGTGTTCTCGGTCACGACCGCCGGCAAGGAGCACGTGATGCACGCGTTTAGCGGAAAGGACGGGATCGGGCCGACCGCGGGTCTGACCGCCATCGGCTCCACGCTCTACGGCACGACGGCGAACGGCGGAAAGAACGGCAACGGCGCGGTCTTCAAGATCAGCACCGCCGGCAAGGAACAGGTCCTCTATTCTTTCCAAGGCGGCGACGACGGCGGCGCCCCGTACGCGGGGCTCGTGGTCGTGGGCGGCAAGATGTACGGCACCACCAACGCGGCGGGCAAGAACTTCAACGGCGTCGTGTTCTCGGTGACGACCGGCGGCAGCGAGCACGCGATCTACGCGTTCAAGGGCGGCAGCGACGGGGCGAACCCCGAAGCGCCGCTGATCGCGGTCAAAGGGAAGCTCTACGGCACGACGGCCGGCGGCGGCACGGGGAATGCGGGCACCGCGTTCGCGGTGACGACGTCGGGCAGCGAGCACGTGCTGCATTCGTTCGCTACGAGCGATGGATCCGATCCGCGCGCGGGGCTGACCGATCTCAACGGCACGCTGTACGGCACGACGTCGCTCGGCGGCGCATCGAGCGCGGGCACCATCTTCAAGGTCTCGCCCTAGCCGCGTCCAGTACGAAGACGTGCCCTGGCTCGAGCGATCGGCGGGCGACGCCGGCGTGCGAACCTACTACACGGGCCTGGTGCGGCATCTTCGAGTTCGACGGCGACGATCGCATCGCGGGCGAGCGCATCTACTACGATCGCGCGACGGTCCTGCGGCAGCTCGGCGTCTTCCACGAGCCGCAGACGCCGCTCGGAAAGCTGTCGATCGTCGCCACACATCCCGTCACGATGGTGCGCGCGGCTTTGCGGAGCTTGCGGCCGCTAGCGCGGCGGCCCTCCGCTCGGCGCGGGAGCCGAGGTGAAGCGTCCTCGAATAGAGCGTGCATGAACGTTCTGCGCGCGTGGCCCGAGTGGCTGCGGTGGTGTCTGGCCGGAGTCCTTGCGGTGCTCCCGGTCGTCGTGGCCTATCTGATCTTCGCGTTCGTCGCCGGCGTGGCGCCCGCCATAGCGGCGCAGGCGGTCGGCGTGCTCGCGGCAGCGCTCGGCTGCGCCGCGTTCGTCTACGTCGGCAGAGCGGTCGCGCCGAGCTTTCGGCGATACGTCGCCCTCACGCTCGTCGCCGCGATCGCGATCGGAGCGATCTACTTCATGGTGACCTCGAGCCGTCTGATCGGCATGCCCGCAGGCTTCGTCTTTCTCGCCGGCCTCGCGGCGATCGCCGGGGCGATCTGCGGCTGCGTGGCGCGGCTCGGCGACCCGGCAGAACCCGCGGCCGGCGAGATCTTCGGATGGATGCCGGCGATCCTGCGCTGGTGTGCGTTCGTTCCCATCGCGCTCGTTGCGTCGCTCTTGGCGGCCTACGAGCTGGGGTTCCCCCTGTCGCTCGCGCGGTTCGACGGCGCGCTGATCCCGATCGCGAACGCGCCGGTGACCGCCGCCGTCTTCGTCGGCGTAGCGGCGGCCGTTGCGCCGCGCGGAAAGAAAATCGTCGGCATCGCGCTGGCCGTACTCGCGGCCCTCGTCGTGTTGGTGCTCTTCTGGACCGGCCTGAGCGCCGCGGTTACCAGGCAGACGCTTCCGCTCAACATCGGCCAGCGCCCCGACGAGCTCGCCCTCGCGATCACCGTCTGGTCGCAGGTTCTCACGACGGCGGGCGCGATCGCGGGGCTCGCGATCGGTGCGATCGCCGCCTCGCGGGCCGAGCGGCGCTAGGCGCGCGAGCACGCGTCGGCGCCAACCCGGCTGATGAAGATCGCTTGCGACTCCGAGATGGAGCCGCGCCCTACGCGCCGTTGAGTTTCATCAGCTCGTTCATGAATTGCTGTTCCGCCTGCGGCAGCGTGATCGAGAAGATGTGCAAGTCGGGGATGACGGGCTGCGACGAGCTCTCGCCGGCCGTTCCATGCCACTCTTCCGTCGCGACGCCGCAGCTCGGATACGCGCCGCCGGAACCCGCGCCGGTGCCGCGCACTTTCGGCGGATCGCAGAACTTTACGACGCTGTCCGAGACGACCGTCTCCTTCTCACCCTTGGGAGGCTCGTACCGCATCGCGCCGGCCTGCATCTTCATGAAATTGCTCTGATTCGCACCGTGGAGCTCGGAGAACGCGATGCCTCGAAGGTTGGCAAAGAGCGGCGTGCCCTTCTGGAGCACGAGCGCGTAGTGCCCCCCGTAGGCATACCAGACCATTGCCGTGATGCCGATCTTGCCGCCCGTGTCGTTGGGAAACGAATCGGTCGCGGCGGGTGCGACGTTGATGACCATCGCTCCGCTTCCACCGTGGGCGAAGCAGTGCCAGCCGCGCGGCGCGAAGACGCCCGCCGTTCCCATCGAATAATAGGCGATCTTCGATTGCCACTGCGCGCCGGCCGCAGCCTTGATCGTGGCCGGTGCCGAGACCTTGACGGCGCCGGTCATGGCTTGGTACGAGCACTTGACGACCGGAACGTTCGCCGAACCGGTCGAAGCCTGAGCGAGTAAGATCGCCGTTACAGCGGTCAATATCAACGTTGTGCACCTCTTAGCGACGCGTTTACGATCGCTCCGTCTGATCCGGAGCGCCCGACGAGCCGCGCCTTCGCGGCGGCTCGAATGCACCCCTCCGCTGTGGCACGCGCCGAGGCGCCGAACCGAAATTCGGCGAAGCAGGCGGGCATGTCCGGGCCGCCGACGTTTGCCTTCACGGATATCGAGGGGAGCACGGCGCGATGGGAGCGCGACCGCGTGGCGATGCAGGAGGCGGTGCGCCGCCACGACGCGATCGTTCGCGCGGCCATCGAAGAAAACGCCGGCCTGGTCTTCAAGACGATTGGCGACGCCTTCTGCAGCGCCTTCGCGCACCCTGAAGACGCCGTCGCCGCCATGCTGGCGGCGCAACGCGCGCTCTTGGCGACGGACTTCTCGTCGGTCGACGGGCTTCGCGTCCGCGCGGCGGTCCACACGGGCTCGGCCGACGAGCGCGACGGCGACTACTTCGGTCCGGCCGTCAATAAGGTCGCGCGGCTGCTCGCGATCGGCCACGGCGGCCAGGTTCTGCTGACGGCGGACACGGCCGCACTGATCGCCGGCGCGTTGCCGGCCGGCGCATCGCTGCGCGAGTTGGGCGCATACCACCTCAAGGATTTCACCGAACCGCAGCTCGTGCATCAGTTGCTCGCGCCGGCGTTGAAAGCCGAGTTCCCTCCGCTGCGCTCGCTGGGGACGCTGCCCAGCGATATCGCCGTCGTTGACACCGCGGGATTCCATCCCGTCCCCAGTTTCAGCGGACGCCACGACGAGCTCGCCGCGGTGAGCGCGGCGTTGCAGCACGACGGCGCCATCGCCGTATTGCACGGCTTGGGCGGCGTCGGCAAGTCGTCCATCGCGCGCGAGTACGGCTGGCGCAATCGCGACGCATATTCGGTCGTTTGGTGGCTCAACGCCGAGACCGAAGACGGAATCCTCGACGGACTGTTGCGATTGGGTGCGATGTTCGCGCAGGGCCTCGATCAGCTGGCCGATCGTCGCGCGGCTGCCCAACGCGTCGTCAACTCGGTGCTGGCCGGCTTCGACAAGCCGGTGCTGCTCGTCTTCGACAATCTCGAAGACGAAGCGCTGATGCGCGCATGGCTTCCGCGCACGGCGCGCGCGCTCGCCACGTCGCGCGACGCCGCGTGGAGCGCCGAGATAACGCCCATCGCGCTACAGACCTGGTCGCTCGACACCGCGACGACCTACCTGCTTGGCGCGAGCGGACGCACCGACCTGACCCAATCCGACGCCCAGGCAATCGCGCAGACCCTCGGTGCACTTCCGCTTGCGCTGGCCCATGCCGCCGCCGCGCTGCGCGCCATGCGCACGATCGGCCCGCAGCGGTACTTGGAGCGCATCAACGAGCACTTGCAGAACGCTCCGCGCGGCACCGAGTATCCGCGTTCGGTGGCGGCGACGTTTAGCGCGTCAATCGTGCAGGCCGAACAGCAGGCCCCCGGTGCCGCGGCCGTGCTGTGCTTTGCCGCCTTTTTCGCGCCCGACGCGATCCCCGACGAGCTGTTCCGGCAGCCCGTCGAGCTTTGCCCCGAGGGGTTGCTGCCGGTCATCTCCGGCGCAGATCCGATCGATCTGCGCGCTGCGCTGGCCGACGAAATGCGTCTGGATCTCGCATTGGCTACGCTCGACCGGCTCGCGCTGCTCGCCTTCGCTCCGGAATCGCGGACCTACGGCATGCACCGCCTCGTGCTGCTCGCCGGCCACGGTGCCGTGCACGACCGCGCGGCGTGGTCCGAGTTTGCCGTCGTTACGGTCCGAAGCGCGTTTCCGGCCGTCGAGTTCTCGACGTGGCCGAAGTGCGAGCGGCTGCTTCCCCACGCGCGCACCGCGCTCGACGCGATGCCGCGCGACGCCGGCCGTTTGGCGGCCGTGCCGCTCGCTCACCGGTGCGCGAACTATCTCTGTGCGCGCGGCGAGTACGCCGAAGCGGAACGCCTCTGCGCCGATGCCCTCGCGATTCGCGAGGCTGCGCTCGCGCCAGATCACCCAGATTTGATCAAGAGTCTGAACAACCTCGCCGTCTTGTACATGGAGCTGGGCCGGTTCTCCGAGGCCGAGCCGCTCCACCTGCGCGCGCTCGCGGTTCGCGAGAAGTTGGCCGGCCCGGACGACGTTGACGTCGCGACGACGCTCTACAACCTCGCGATCACGTGCATGGAACTGGGCCGCAGCGCCGAGGCGGAGTCGCACTTCCGGCGCGCGCTGGCGATCCGCGAGAAAGCGTTGGGGCCGAATCATCCCACCGTCAACCTGTGTCTGACCGGTCTCGGAATCTTGTCGCGAGGCGAAGGGCGCTATGCCGAGGCCGAGTCGCTGCTCGCGGGCGTGCTGGCGACGCGAGAGCAGGCGCTGGGATCCGACCATCCCGACGTCGCGTCGAGCATGATGCACCTCGGCGACGTCTATGCCGATTTGGGTCGCAGTGCGGATGCGGAGCGGCTTTACATCGGAGCCCTGGCGATTTGGGAGAAAGCGCTCGGGCTATTCGGCCCCGATCACCCCGACGTCGCCGAGTGTCTCAACGCCCTCGCCAAGACCTACGACGCCCAGGGGCGCAAACCCGAAGCCGAGTCGTCGTTTTCGCGCGCGCTTGAAATTCGCGAGAAGACGCTCGGCCCCGATCACCCGCTGACGAAGCGGTCGCGCGCCGCGCTCGACGCGTTTCTTGCAGAGCGGAAAACGCCCCGTTCGTGTCGTGACGAGGTGCCGGGCGCCCGGCAGCCTAACCGTACCGCATAAAGGAGGTACTCCATGCGCAATTCTACTCTCTGGGCCGCAGTCGCGTCGATCTTCTTCGTATTCTCGTCGGCCGGTATCGCAAACGCGTCGGGTTGGGACCTGGCTTCGGCGAGCGCCGTCGAGGCCGGCGCCGGCCATTCGGAGTTTATCGTTCAAGCCATGGTGACGCTGCCGACACGCTGCTATATGGCGCGGATTCGGTCGACGCCGATTAACCTGCACACGCCGCGGTCGTTCTATATAGAACAACAGGCGCCGTCTTCGACGTGCAAGAGCAGCACGTCGTACGCGTGCATGGTCGTCAGCCCGGCGTTTCCGCTGCCGATCCCTCACCAGATCGACGTCGTCTCGAAGGGCCCCAAGAAGTGGAAGGTGGCGGTCCACACTTCGGAGCCGCACACGATGCCGCCGGTTTGCGGTAAGACCTAGTCAGGTGCCGCCGAGCGTCGCCGGCGGCAGCGCGACGTACATGCTGTTCGGCGCCTGCGGAAGATTGCAGGCGCCGGCGGTGCTGCCGAGCACCTTGCGATCCTGAATCAATACCAGGTCAATCGTACAGCCGCGGAAGCGCGCCGGACTGTTGCGCAGATCGACGCTCGCCATCGCTCCGTGCTGAAACTGAACCTCGGTGTCGGCGGGTAACGGCGAGCCGAATACCCGCAGGCTCGGCGCGCGGGCGCCGATTCGGAACCAAACGAGGTCGCCGTAGTCGGTGACCTTCGTCTGCACGCGCCACACGTAGCCGAAGCGGCGGTAGTCGCCCGACAAGTCGCAGACGACGCCCGGCTCCAAACTCACGCGCCCGGTGCACGGAATGCCGCGAATCGTGCTCCGCGCCGAGAGCAGGCATTCGGTCAGCTTGCCCGCCTCGAAACGCGCGCTCGTGCTCGACGAGCATGCGGCGTCGCCGATACGAACGTCGCGCGCCAGCTTCACCTCGCCGTCGAGCCCGCCGCCGGATACTCCGGCGTGACCGACGACGGGGACGTGGCGGATGTCGGTCGCTGACGGCAGGTCGACGGCGGCGACGTCGCCGGTGTCGGAGCGGGTCACCACGGTTCCCGCCGGCAGCCGCATCCCGTCGAGCGTCGTCGCGTGCGAAAGCGTACTTTGACGCGCGCGAAGATCCGACTCGTACGCAGCCTGGTTCTTCGCCTGCGTAGCCATGATGTCCAGATTCGTGATGGCCGAGATCGCCCAAGCGGCCGCGGCGACGCCGGCAACGATGCGGACGGGCCACGACGGGCTGCGCCACCACCAGACGATCGCAAGCGCCGCGACGATCGTGAGCCACCAGAAACCGGAGGCGAGAGACCAGAGCGCGACTTGCCACCAGGTCAAGGTAAAGCTGATGTCGCTCACGGCCTGGATCTTCCACGAACGTGGCCGTTAAGCCGCCAAACGGCCCAATCGCGAGGCAGGAACCTGCACGCAGACGTTGCTATGGCTTGCGGGTGAAAAGCATCATCATCGTGGGCGCGTTCTGGGCCGCCGCATCGGCGCCGGCGCCGATGCAGGCCGTCGAACCCTCGCCGTCGCCCAGCCCGGCCTCTGCGCAGGCTCCGAGCGACGGTTCGAACGCCGATACCGGCGGCTTCGGCGCAAGCAAACTGACGCCGGCGCAGCAAGAGGCTCTGCGGCTCGCGATCATCAAGACGTCGCAAAACCCGGTGGGGAACATTACGATCGTTCCGTTCCAGAATAACTTTAACTACGGATACGGGCCCTACACGCGCCTGCAATACAACCTCAACGTGCAGCCGGTCGTGCCGATCATGCTGAGTCCGAAGATGACGCTCATCGCCCGGACGATCGTTCCCGTCGTCAATCAGCCGTCGCCCGAATCACCGGCGGTCTGCACGTCGCCCGGCGGATGCCCCTCGACCTTCGGCTTGAGCGACGTTCAAGAGCAACTCTTCTTCGCCCCGAAGACGAAACCGGGGCAGTTGATTTGGGCGCTCGGACCGATCTTTCAGTTCCCCACCGCGACGCCCAACACGCTGGGCTCGGGGAAGTGGTCGGCCGGGCCCGACGCCGTGGCGCTGGTCATGCCGGGAGACTGGGTTCTGGGCACGCTGGTGACGCAGCTCTGGTCGGTGGCCGGCATCCCGAGCCGTCCGAACGTGAACTCGCTCCTCGTTCAGCCGTTCGTCAACTACAACTTGAAGGGCGGATGGGCGATCAGTTCGGCGCCGATCGTGACGTCGAACGCCAACCTGCCGGGAACCAAGTGGACGGTGCCGCTCGGCGGCGGCTTTTCGCGAACGTTCAAAGACGGCGACCAGCTGATGTCGTTAGGGGTGCTGTATTACACCAACGTGGTGCGTCCGCTGGCCGCGCCGCAGACCACGCTCCGCGTCTCGTGGAGCCTGCTGTGGCCGGTGAAACGCGGCATCGACATTCAGCAGCTGCTTCAGGAATCAAAGTAAACGCCGCTTGACGAGTCCCCTCCGGCATCCGCCGTTCTTAGTCTATATCGGGGCGCGGTTCTTCTCGGAGTTTTCCTACCAGGTGGCCTCCGTCGTGATCGGCTGGAATATCTATGCCCTCACGCACAGCGCGCTCGCACTGGGCATGGCGGGCTTGGTGCAGTTCCTTCCAACGGCGCTGCTCGTCTTCGTCACCGGCTCGGCGGCGGATCGTTTCAGCCGTCGCCGCGTGATGCAGGTATGCCAGATCGCTCAAGGCGGCGTCGCCGCGTTCTTGGCGTGGGGAAGCCTGGAACACCACCTCAGCGTACCGGCGATATTCGGCGCCATCGCGGTGCTCGGCGTTGCCGACGCATTCGAAAGCCCCGCGACGGCGGCGCTGCTTTCGGCCGTAACGCAACGCAGCACGCTGCAGCGCGGCGCCGCGCTTTCGTCGGGTGGGCTGCAGTTTGCGACCATCGCGGGTCCCGCGCTGGGCGGCCTGTTGTATGCCGTTTCGCCCGCCGTTCCCTACGGGCTCATGTTCGCGTTCTGGGCGCTCGCCGCCGTCTTGAGCGGATCGATCGCCGCAAGCAAACGCGCCGCTGCGCCGCCGCGCGAATCGCGCACGCTGCGCGAACTCTGGGCGGGCGTGGCCTTCGTCCGCAGCGAGCCCGCGCTCTTGGGAGCGATCTCGCTCGATCTGTTCGCGGTGCTGTTCGGCGGCGCCACCGCGCTGCTGCCCATCTACGCGCACGACATCCTCAACGTCGGTTCGCTGGGATTGGGCGTGCTGCGCGCGGCGCCCGCCGTCGGCGCGCTCGCGATGACCGCGGTGCTGGCGCGGCGGTCGATCTCGCGCCGCGCCGGACCGCGCATGTTCGCCGCGGTGATACTCTTCGGTGTGGCGACGATCGTCTTCGGACTCTCCCGCTGGTTCTGGCTCTCCTTGATCGCGCTGGCGGTGCTGGGTGCCGCCGACACGATCAGCGTTGTCATTCGCTCGGCGCTGGTCCAACTGCGAACGCCGGACGCCATGCGCGGACGCGTCGGTGCGGTAAACTTCCTCTTCATCAACGCATCGAATCAGCTCGGCGCGTTCGAGAGCGGAACCGTGGCCGCGGTCATCGGCGCCGTTCCATCGGTGCTGCTCGGCGGCATCGCGAGCGTCGCGATCGCGCTGCTGTGGATGCGGCTCTTTCCGTCGCTTCGCACCATGGAGCGGGTTGAATAAAGTCACATGATGTCACCCGATCAGGCGGTCGTCATGCGCGTTCTCTCGGCCGATGAGTGGCAGCTATTTCGAGAGGTTCGCCTGGCGGCGCTCGAGGAAGCGCCGTACGCCTTCGAGACGGCGCTCGCCGACTGGCAGGGCGACCGGGACACCGAGGCCCGCTGGCGGCAACGTCTGACGGACGTGCCCTTCAACGTGGTCGCCTATCTCGATGGAAGTCCGTGCGGGATGGCCGGCGGAACGGCAGCGAGCGCGAACCGCGAAATCGAGCTCATCTCGATGTGGGTGTCGCCGCGAGCCCGCGGCAAGGGCGTCGGCGAGGCGTTGATAGACGCGGTGGTCGGTTGGGCTCGCACGCAAGGGGTCGAACGGGTATCGTTAGACGTGTGGGAAGATAACGACCGCGCGATCGCATTGTACGCACGGTGCGGGTTCGTGGACGAAGGGCGGAACCAGCAGCCCGGGCCGCCGGAGCGGAGGATGGTTCGAACCTTGTAGGTACGAAATTTGCGGACGCAATGCCGAAGCAATCGCCAAAAACTCCGTCGCAAAAGATCGACGAGCTTATCGCAGAGCTCGACGACTGGCGCCGCGACACGTTTTCCGAAGTTCGCAAGGTGTTTAAAGATGCCGATCCGGGCATCGTCGAGGAGTGGAAGTGGATGGGCACTCCCACCTGGTACCACGGCGGGCTCATCGCCGTTGCGAATCCGCATAAGGGCAAGGTGAAGGTCACGTTCGATCAGGGCGCGCATCTGCCGGATCCGAACAACCTCTTCAACGCGGGCCTCGAGGGGAATCAACGGCGCGCCATTGACTTGTTCGAAGGCGACAAGGTGAACAAGCGCGCGCTAAAGGCGCTCATCGTAGCCGCGATCGCTTTCAATCGCGACAGAGCCAAGAAAAAGGCGACAAGAAAGGCGAAGTAAAGCGGAGCGGTCCAGTAGCCCGTCGGGACTGAAAAAGGCGCCGTTCGTCGCAGCGGCGGCGCGAACGGTCTTTGCAACCACACTCGGCAGTGCCGAGTTATTCATGGCATGAAAATCGGAATAATCGGCGCGGGGAATATCGGGGGCACGTTGACGCGGCGCTTACGCCAGCTGGGCCACGACGTCTCGGTCGCAAACTCGCGGGGGCCGCAGACGCTCGCAGTCCTCGCCGGAGAGACGGGGGCAACGGCGGTTACGCCGCACGAGGCTGCGAGAGGCGCGGACGTCGTCATCGTCACGATTCCCGACAAGAACGTTCCGGAGCTGCCGCCAGACCTTTTTACCGGCGTTCCCAGCGACGTCGTCGTGGTAGATACCGGCAACTACTATCCGCGGCAGCGCGACGGCCGACTTCCCGGTATCGAAGAGGCGCCGAGCGAGAGCCGCTGGGTTTCGGAGAAGCTCGGCCGGCCGGTGGTCAAGGCGTTTAACAACATCTACGCCCAACACTTGCACGACATGGGCAAGCCGCGCGGGACGGTCGGCCGCATCGCGTTGCCGGTCGCCGGCGACGACGCGAAGGCTAAATCCGTCGTTATGCAGCTCGTGGACGACCTCGGGTTCGATCCGATCGACGCCGGCGCAATAGATGATTCGTGGAGACAGCAGCCCGGATCGCCGGTTTACGCCACCGATTTCGACGCACGAGGCGTGCGCGATGCGTTGGCAAAGGCGCAGCGCCAACGCACCCCCGAGTGGACGGCCACGGATAAGAGCCCGGGCGATTTCGACAATCCTGCATAGCGGCAAATCGCGCCTCGACTGGGGTGAGAGCGCAGCGCTGCTCCTGGGAGTAGCGCTCTCCATCGGGTTGTCGAATCGCTACATCTTCGGTGGCCCGGTCGTAAACCTGACCCTCGCCCTAATGCTGGCTGTGATCTGCGCGCTTTCGATTTTCTGGACGATCGCCGGAGAACGCACGTTTACGCGCCGGATCATGATGGTTGGGACTGGGGTGTTCGCGCTCAATATCCTAATCAGCACGCTTCAAGTCGTTATGATGATCGTCACTCGGGGAGAGTCCATCGACCCCGCGCGTCTCATGGAAACCGCGGTGTTCATCTGGATCAGTAACATACTGGTCTTCGCCATTGCTTACCGTTGGATCGAGCGGGAGTTCGACTTTCCCAGCTCCAACGGATCGGCCAAACCGCTCGTCTTTCTCGATTTCGTCTATCTCTCGTTCACCACCTCGACTGCGTTTAGCGCGACCGACGCACCGCCGCTGACGACCCGAGCGCGAATGTATACGGTCATCGAAGCGAGCATTTCGTTGATGACCATCTCCGTCGTCGCCGCTCGCGCAGTCAACATTTTCAAGTAGCGCCGGACGCCCTGCGCGCATCAGCAGGACCAGCTTGCTCGTCCTGCCGGGAACTGCCGAGGCCTCGCCGAAATTGTGGACTGCCCAGTTTAACTTTTGCACCCCGCCGGCCGCGCTCTGAGCGTCGCGGTAGAGAGGATCCTGCTTCCCCCGATGTTCGCCACTTTGAACAGATCTGTCGTTCTCGCTTCGGCAGTGGCCGTGATCGGCGCTGCGATTCTTCCGATTATGGGATTGTCGCAATCGTCGTCCACAGCCCCATCGCAGCTACAAAAGGCCGCTTCGGACGTCTACGTCTACGGCTATCCCCTCGTCACTATGGAGTTTACGAGGCGATCGTTCACCAACGTCGCCACGGCATCGCCGGCCCACGCGCCGATGGGACAGTTCGCAAACATGACCGCGTATCCCGCGGTCGCCGACCACCGCGTCACCGCGCCGAACGCCGACACGCTGTATTCGACCGCATGGCTCGACGTTACGAAAGAACCTATGGTGTTGAGCATTCCCGACATGCACGGACGCTATTATTTGATGCCGATGCTCGACGGCTTCACCAACGTTTTCCAGGTTCCGGGGAAGCGTACGACCGGCACCGGCGCACAAAAGTACTTGATCTCGGGTCCCGGGTGGCACGGAACGGTTCCGGCCGGCGTGACCGAGTACAAATCGCCGACCGGACTGGTGTGGATTTTGGGCCGTATCTACTGCACGGGGACGAAGCAAGATTATGCCGATGTGCACGCTCTGCAGGCGAAGCTCTCCCTCGTGCCGTTGCGCGCTTACGGGAAGCCGTACACGCCTCCGGCCGCAGCCGTCAATCCAACCTACAATCAGAAGGGCGCGGTTCGAAGCCAAGTCGAGGCGCTTTCGGCTTCTCAGTATTTCGCGCTGCTCGGGCAACTCTTGAAAACCAACCCGCCGGAGGTGCCGCAAGACACGGCGATCGTATCGGAAATGAAAGAGCTCGGCCTGACGCCGGGCACGGCGTGGGACGCGAGCAAGCTGTCCCCGTCGGTCCAATCGGCGCTGACCGCGGCGAAGGCCGACGCCGAAAAGCGCATCAAGGGGTTCGCTTCCGAGGGCGTCGAGGTGGTCAACGGTTGGACGATCATCAAGAAAACGGGAATCTACGGTGACGATTATCTGGATCGCGCCTTCGTGACGGCGGTCGGTCTCGGCGCCAACCGGCCGCAAGACGCGATTTATCCGTCCATTCTCAGGCCGTTGGACGGCGCGAAGACGTATTCAATCCACTTTGCAAAGGGCATGGCCCCTCCGGTTAAGGGGTTCTGGTCCATCACGATGTACGATACGGCGTTCTTCTTCGTGCCCAACTCGCTCAACAAAAACAGCATCAGCCCGCGTCAGCACTTCAAGGAGAACGCCGACGGGTCGATCGATCTCTACTTCTCTGCGAAGCAGCCGCCGGGTGTCCCCGCGTCAAACTGGCTGCCGGCTCCAGCGGGCAAGTTTCTGCTTATGATGCGTACGTATTGGCCTGATCCCACGGCGCCGACCCTATTGGACGGCTCGTGGCAACCCCCGGCGGTCGTTCAGAAGAGCTGAGGGGGATTAGAGATTCCCGGCTTGCTCTGCCCGGCGAATCCGTCCCGCGGAGGCATCCCTGCTCGGTCGTTTCCCCCTATGCGCGGGCTGGTTCTACGTCAGCGGCTTGGGCCGTTCGCTGCAGATAGAGACGGACGCACGTGGTCACGATGAATTGGACCAGGAAGTACGTCATCACAGTGGCGGAGACGAGTTTGTCGTCGAAACTCGTCGTTGCGATGAGCACGCCCAGGCCAAAGTTTCTTACGCCGGTCCCGATGCTCAGGGTTCGCCGAAATTCGCGCCGCGCTCCGCCGAAAAGCCACCCGGTCGCGATCGCCAAGACCACAACGACGAGCATCGCCCAAATGCCGTGCGATCCTTGCACCGAGAAGAACGCCTTCACCAAAAGCGGTGCGAGGTGGTACGCCACGACGACAATCGCCGCGAGGAGGATCAGCCCGAGCCACTTTTGCAGCTTCGCTGCGAGCGCGGGCGCCCGGTCGGCCACGAGCATGCCGATCATGAGCGGTATGAGCTGCAGCACGACCAGTTTTACGACGAACGGTACCCAAGGTAATTGCGCCTCCGCCCCCGGCGGAAGAACGATACCGGCCGTGACGGGGATCGTCAGAATCGAGAGCGCGGGCATCAGGAACGCCAGGGCGACGGCGAAGCCTAGGCTTCCGCCGGTTTTACTTCCCCCCGAGCGCGTCAGAAACGGGGCGCCGGGAGCGATCGCCATCAGCAGGATGCCGGTTGCTACCGGCATGCTTAGCTGAAATACGCGCACCGTAACGACTGCGATCAGCGGCACGATCACGAAGTTCGCAAGCAGAGCGCGGCCAACGAGCCAACGGTTCTTCAGCGCTGCGATCAGCCGTTCGCGATCGCATTGCATGCCGGCGGCGAGCATCAGCGACACGAGCACCACGATTGCCGCAATCTTGTACGGGCTCAAAGCGTTCGACTATCTTCAGATCGGGACGCAGGCGTCGCTCACTGCTTTACCAGCGCAATTCGCATTTCGTCCTCATAGTCGGTAACGTGCTCGCCGCTCACATCCACGACGACGCGCTCGATCGCGCCGCTGAAGCGGAAAGGTGCGGCATATTCGGGCGTAACCGGCGCCCCGGTGTCGGCCCCAACGAGCATCGCGCCGCCTTGCGCCAGCCGAATCGGCGTCGTTACGGGCAGCTCGCCGCTTCCGGCCTCGATGCCGTCGATCAGCAGTTTGACGATCCCGGGGGCACCCTTACCGTGCTTGGGATCGGGTTTACCGGTCGGCTCGAACTCCATGCTCAGGAAATGATGTCCTTCGCGGACCGCATCGTTCGACCTGACGTAGAAGTAGTCTATCGCCAGGTAGTTGTGGACGAAGCACAGCTTGCCGCTCCGAACGTAGAGCGCGATGCCGCCATCGTTGCCGCCCATGCTGAGCAGAACGCCCTCGGCCCCGCCCTTTGGAATATGCACTTCCGCCGTGATCGAATACGAGCGATTGAGAATCTTTGGGGCGGCCGACGCTGGGATCGACTGCGTGCCGGGATACAGCGTATAGCGCTCGCGATTTACGGCGATTTGAGGACGCGGTTCGGCAATTCTCTGCGTCCCGCGGCTGTCGATCGGTAAGACGTTGTACTTGCCGGCTTCGTTGTACCACATGCCGATCATGGCAATCAGGCGAGGCTTCTCTTCATTCGCAAGATCGTTGGTCTCGGCGAAATCCTCGTTGAGATTGTAGAGTTCCCAGCCTTTGGCATCGAGCTCGGTAAGCATGTCATAGGTAATCGGCACTCCTAGACCCCGGCCGGACTCCGCATACGACGGGCCCGGCCAGGGGCAAACCGCTCGCCAGCCGTCGTGGTAAAGCGACCGGTGGCCGAGCATCTCGAAGTACTGGGTCGTATGCGTGCTCGCAACCTCGGTATCGTCGAAGGTGTGCCCGAAACTGACGCCCTCGATCGCCGACTGCGTCACACCCCGAATCGAGGCCGGAGGCGCGATGCCCAAAGCGTCGAGGACCGTGGGGACCATATCGATGATGTGACCGTATTGCGTACGGATCTCGCCGCGGGCTTTGAATCCCTTGGGCCAATGGACGATCAACGGGTCGCTGGTGCCGCCTCGGTACGTCTCGCGTTTCCAGCGGCGGAACGGCGTGTTTCCCGCGTGCGTCCACCCCCAGGGAAAGTGATTGAAGTGCTTGGGGCCGCCGAGCTCGTCAATCGCGCCGAGGTTTTCTTCAACGGTATCTTCGACGTTGTTGAAAAACCGGCACTCATTGGTCGACCCGTGCGGTCCGCCCTCGGCGCTCGAACCGTTGTCCGAAACGAGCATGATCAAGGTGTTGTCGTACTCGCCGATGGTCTTGAGGAATGTCAGGAGCTCGCCGATGTAATGATCGGTGTGAGTCAGAAAGCCGGCGAAGACCTCCATCATCCGCGCGTAGAGGCGGCGTTCGTCAGGCGGCAATGCGTCCCAGTCTTGCACGTCGGGATCGTGCCGCGAGAGGACCGTGTTCGCAGGAATCAGTCCGAGCCGCTTCTGCCGCTCGAAGACCTGCTTGCGATACGCGTCCCAACCGGAGTCGAACTTTCCCGCGTAGGCGTCCGCCCATTGCTTTGGCACGTGATGGGGCGAGTGCATCGCGCCGGGCGCGAAATACATGAAGAACGGCTTGTTCGGAGCGACCTGCTTCGCATCGGCGATCATCGCCTTGGCCTTCTCTACCAGGTCTGGGGTAAGGTGATAGCCGTCTTCAGGGGTCGTCTCCGGCTCGGTCTGCGAGTTGTCTCGCACGAGCTCCGGGTAGTATTGATGCGTGTCGCCTCCCAAAAATCCGTAGTATCGTTCGAACCCTCGGCCCAACGGCCAACGGTCGTAGGGACCGGCCGCCGTCATCGTCTCCTCCGGCGCGAGGTGCCACTTGCCCACGCAGTAGGTGTTGTATCCGTTCTGGAGCAGGATCTCGGAGAGGAAGCCGTTTTCGAACGGAATGTAGCCGTCGGACCCTGGGTATCCGGTGGATCCGTTCGTCAGACACGCAAGATGATTCGAATGGTGATTGCGACCGGTCAGAATGCTCGCCCGGGACGGAGAGCACAGCGCCGTCGTGTGCATGTTCGTGTAGCACAGGCCGCCGGCTGCCAGCGCGTCGATGTTCGGCGTGTCGATCGGGCTGCCGTAACATCCCAGATGCCCGAACCCGGTATCGTCGAGGACGACGAACAGAACGTTTGGAGCCCCCTCGCGAGCGCGAGTCGGTTCGGGCCAAGCAGGCTTCGACACATCAATGGTGCGCCCGATCACGCCTGGGAAGGTCGTTCCCGGCTTGTATTCCTTGATTTCGTCCGGAACGACGGGCTCGCTCCCCGCCACCGGACTTCCGTTAGTGCGGTGCGGCATCAGTCGGACCCCCATCGTGATGTAGCTTCTCCCCTTGAGCGCGGCGACGAGCGACGGATTATTTCTTTGCCGCTACCGTGCCGAGCGGGAAGTCGAAGTTCCCCGTAAAGACCGCTACCGGCGAACCGCCGGCCGGGTAGTCGAAGACCTCGCCGTTGTCGTTGCCCGCGTCCCCGCAATAGACGAGACCCTTAACGATCCAGGTCTGCGCGCAGTCGCTTGAACCCGAGAACGATACGGTGCCCTTCAACGTCGCCTTCGTTCCTTTGATCTTGTACTGATACAGATTGTTCGTCAGCTGATCGAAGACGGTCATGTACGTGCCGTCCCACTGGACGGAGCCGGGGAACTGCACGGTGTTGCTCGTCGTGATGACCTTGGTCTGGCTGCTGCCCTTCGGGAGCTCGACGAGCGCGAAGTTCGAGCCGCTCGTGAAGCCGTCGAAGAAGAGATTTCCCTCGTTGTCGTAGCCGTCGAAGTACTCTCTGGCCAACTGCGTCTTGATGAAGGTGCCCGAGCCGCTCGCATTCTTGTAGATGACGACGTCGCCCGAGGACGGCCCGTCCAAGATCCCGACGGCAAGGTCGCCGTCCGTATCCATGGCGCAGCTCGACGGCATGCTGCGGTCGGAAACCGACAGCGTCTTGACCGGCGTCTGGGGGACTTTGTACTCCGTCATCTGGTTGTAGGCCGCGATGATCCAAAACGTCTTCTTCCCATAGCCGTAGAGGACGTTCGTGCACCCTTGGCCGCCGACGTCTTCAATAGTACCGATCTGTTGCGTGCTCTTGGGATAGTCGAAGATGCTGGCGTACGTGCCGTAAAAGTTGATCGTGTACTCGAAATCCTTCTTCGCATGCCGGTCCGGAAGAATCGTCGCGTAGCGAGGCAGTGTGCTCCGAATCGCGCGCGCCGCCGTTACGAGCCTGCCGTTCACCGAGAGCGTCCTGCCGACGTATCGGCTATCGAATGCACCGCTTGACGGCGCGACCGTGGAGCCGCCGGCGCATGCCGAGCATATCGCGAGAGCTACCAAAGCACCGGCGTATTTCACTAAACCAGTCGTAGTCATCATTACCCCCTTCTTAAAGGCGGCTTCTTTATCGGGCTACTGCTGTCGCCCTTGCACGCACTCACGCTTGGACTAACCCTCGATCAAGCTTAGGGGGGACCGCAAGCTGCGACTGGACCCCTCGCTCCGGCAGGCGACGAACGAATCGCTTCGAACCGACTCGTCATCACTGTGCCAGGAACGAGGTTTAGGATGCCGGCTTTCGACAATCGCGTGCTCGCGCTGCTCGCGGGGACCCTTCTTGCTACTGCGGCTTGCGGGGGAACCGCCGCGGTTCCAACCGGGGCTGCGCAAGTCTCCGCGCCCGGCGCGGGTTCCGTCGTTCCAACCGACACGACCTCGATTTTGAAAAAACTTACGAAGGACGTCGAAATCGGCTCGACGGTCGACCGTAAAAACGGCGACATGGGTCCGCGCGCAATCTCGCTGGTGCAATCCACCTTCGGGCTCAAGAAAGGACAGCTGCTCGTTTGCAACTTCGAAGACTCTGCGGGCACTGCCGGGAACGGCACCACGATCGAAGTACTCAATCCGACGCCGCACTCCAAGCCGGCGACCTTTACGCAAAACGCTAAGGTAAAGGGATGCGACGGCGATGCAATCACCGAGAATAATCACATCTACGGCTCGGGGATGCTCAGCGGCGTCGTTTCGCAGTTCGACCAATCCGGTGCGCTTCAGAAGAGCTACCCCTCGCACCTCACGGCTCCGTTCGCCGACGCCGATGCATTCTGCGGTCTGGCATACGCGCCTGAGGACATCTACGTTTCGGATTCCAGCACCGGCGCGATCGTCAAGTTGGATTTCATCCCCGTTAGCGGCAAAACGACGTCAACCGAAGTTATTAGCGGTTTCGGGATTAACAAGGCCTCCGGCTGGAGCGTCTTGGGCCCGTCCGGAATACAGTACAACAGAACGAGAACCGGTAGTCTTTGCAACGACACCCTCTATATCGTGGATGGGGTGGATAATACGGTCGTCGCCATTTCGAACGCCAGCAGCCTGCTGCAGAAGCACGAGATCGTGGTGCAGCCCGGTGGAAAGAAATTCAAATGCGCTCACCCGCAAGCCACGTGCGCGACCCTCGTCTACAGCGGCTCCCCGCTCAAGGCGCCCGTAGCTTCAGCACTTCTTCCCAACGGAAACCTCATCGTTGCGAATACCAAGGGTGGGAACAAGCTCGTGGAGCTGACGCCGACGGGGAAGATCCTTGCCACCAAAACGATCGACACGAGCACGACCGCTCACGTCTTCGGGCTCCTTGCGACCGGTACGACCGACAGCGATACGGTGTTGTTCTATACCGACACCGACACGAACACGCTGCACGAACTCGAGCAATAGAGGGCGGTTCTTCTCCCGCTCCTCAGCGAGCGATCAAGGCGCCGTGTCGGCCGCCGCCGCCCCGCTTGCGCGTCGGATTGCCGGCGCGACGATCCGCACGACGAGCACTTGTAGGACGGCGGCAGCCGGCACCGCCAGGAAGGCGCCGCCGATGCCGAGGAGCGTGCCGCCGACGACCGTCGACAGAATGATCAAGAGGAAGCTCAGCTGGACCCGCTGGCCGAAGATGATCGGCGAGAGCACGTTCTGATCGATCACCTGAACGACCGCGAAGACGGCAAGCGCGACGAGCATCTTTGTCCAGCCGCTCGTCGCTAGTACGACGAGGATGATGATCGGCCCCGAAATTACCGCCCCGACCATCGGGATTGCTTGGAAGATGGCGGCAATGAATCCTAAGAGCAGCGCGTAGGGAACGCCGAGTACGCCGAGCGCAGCACCCATGACGACGCCGACGACCGAACCGTTGATGACGATGCCCGCAACGTAGGCACTCAGCCGCGCCCCGATGTCGGTAAAGGCGTCGTGCCAATCCGAACGCGCCGCGGAAGGCATGAGGCTCAGTACGAATCGCTCGAGATCGTCGGAAGAGAGCATCCAGCCGACCGCGAGCAAGAGGATCAGAATCACGTTTCCAATCGCCGCCGCGACGAACGCGGTACCGCCGAGCAGATGCAGGCCGATCGCGCTCGCCACGCCGCCGACGCTTCCGGCCAGCGCACCGGCGAGTTGGCGTGCCGTTTGGTCGTTTTCGAAGTGACGCTGGAGGGCCGCGAGCTGAATCTGCAATGAGTTTGCATAGCCTGGAAGCGACTGGATCAGCTTTGCGAGTTCCGCACCGATCGGCTGACCCAGCACGATTCCGATCGCGGCGGCCACGATCAGCACGACGCCGACCGCGAGCCCGACCGCGGCTCCGTACGGCATCCGCTTACTCAGGCGATCGACGATCGGCCGCAGCCCGGCGGCGAACAGCACGCCGGTGAAGAGCAAAAGGAGCGCCGAAAGCGCTCCCGAGAGGACGCTCCAGATGACGAAGGCCCCGCCGGCGACCGCCGCGCCGATTAGCCAGCCGCGCCAGCTATTCATACGATGTCCTCAGCGTAGAGACGTGTTACGCAGAGTAATAGTCAAGGAACGACGACAATCCTGTAGGCGCCGTCTGACGGTGCTGTCCAAGCTTGCGCGATGGACGACAGCGGCGCCGCTTTGGTCGGGACGTCGACGCTGCGGTCCGCAATCAACTGCATGTAGACGGGCACTTCGGCCATGATTTCGGCAATCTCCGCGGAACCCGCCCCGCTGCCGGAGATGCGAATGCGGCGGCTTCGCAAGAGCGCCGCCGGGACGGCCGCCTCGGGACCGGCCGCAGCGCCAATCTGCGTGTAGGCGATGTCGGCCGTGTCGGCTTCGAGACCGCGCCGTGCGAGCGAAGCGAAAACAGCCTCGGCTGCCGACGCCCACAGAAAGTCGAGCACGATGCTCGGGGTCGTACCGCCTTGGGCGCCGGCGATTGCCGCGGCATCGGCCTCACGATTGCCGCTCAAGGCAACGGTTACAGCCCCGAGCGCCGCGGCGCGCGCGAGACGCGCCGGATTTCGCCCCACGCCGACGACGCGGTTTGCGCCCAGCAGGCGCGCGTGTTGCACGGCAAGATATCCGGCCATACCGGTCGCGCCGAGAACCAAGACCGTCGCGAGCGAGCCGATCTCGCGAACGCGCGCCTTGAGCGGCAACCACGATGCGAGGCCCGGATTCAATCCGCCGGCGATCTTCACGGGATCGACTCCGGGCGGTAACGAGATGCGCAATGCTTTGGGTACCGCCATTCGCTCCGCGAACGTGCCGTGCGGGGGACGCACGAAGCCGGTGTAGACGAAATCGCCGGCCGGGGTGCGGGCGACGACGTCAACCCCCGGGACGAGCGGCCACGCCTCCGTACTTCCGTAATGCCGCCCGGCTGCCAGCGATCGTACGATAGGATGGAGCCCCGCAGCTACCAGCTCTACGAGTTCGTAGCCGTCGTCAACGTGGGGTTCGGAGAACTCAGCGTACTCCGGTGTGGCGTCGGGAGCGGTAACGACGGCGGCTTTCATGCGATGTCCTTCGCACGCTATTTTCGGACTTCATCGCGGTCATCCTAGCTCAACGGATTGCCGTCACCTGACCGCACGCTCTCTAGGCTGCATCGTTCGCGCTCGTCCAAGCTGGGAAAGGAGGCTCGGCGATGAACCAAGACACTGATCGGATCATGATCGTCATTACTGCGCCCACGGGAAAAATCGGCCACCAGGTTCTCGCCGCCATGCTCGAGAGCGGTGCGCCGGTCCGGGTGATCGTGCGCGACGCCCGCAAACTCCCAAACGGCGTGCGCGATCTCGTCGAGGTGGTCGAGGGATCGCACGGCGATGCCGAAGTCGTCGACCGCGCGTTCGCCGGCGCAGACACCCTCTTTTGGCTGGTACCGGCGGATCCCAGGGCTGCTACCGTGGATGAGGCCTACGTTGGTTTCACGCTTCCCGCGGCGGAAGCGTTGAAGCGCCACGGGGTGAGACGCGTGGTCGGCATCTCCGCGCTCGGACGCGGCAGCCCCAAAGCAGACAAGGCCGGCTTAGTCACTGCGTCGCTCGCAATGGACGACTTGATTGCGAGCACCGGCGTCGCTTTTCGTGCTGTGACCAACCCGTCGTTCATGGACAACGTCGCCCGGCAGGCGGTTCCGATCCGCGAGAAGGGCATGTTCTTCCTCCCGCTGGACGGCGACCGGAAGATGCCAACGTGTGCGACACGGGACATCGCGGAGATCGCTGCTCGCCTTCTGCTCGATCCAAGTTGGGACGGGATCGGGCATGCCGCTGCGCTCGGGCCCGAGGACCTCTCGTTCAACGACATGGCGGCGCTCATGTCCGAGGTGCTCGACAAGCCTATTCGCTACGAACAGATCTCTTTTGACGCCTATCAGGCCGGACTCATCGAGCGCGGCGTGTCTGTTGCAATGGCGCAGGGCTTGACCGACATGGCCCGGGCGAAGAACGAGGGCCTCGACAATGCCGAGCCCCGCACGCCCGAGAACACGACACCGACGAGCTTCCGCCAGTGGTGCGAGGAAGAACTGAAG
Organism: Vulcanimicrobiota bacterium; assembly: GCA_963824595.1. Lineage (GTDB taxonomy): Bacteria > Vulcanimicrobiota > Vulcanimicrobiia > Vulcanimicrobiales > Vulcanimicrobiaceae > Cybelea. The sequence goes on along the minus strand of CAWGPY010000002.1, from coordinate 181,593 downwards.
CCGGTCGTGTTCGGCTGACCCGCGCGCTTATGAATCCCGCGCTCGCTCGCTGCGCATCGGTTGCCGCCGGCTCGGCCCAAACCTTTCGCGTGCCGCGCGGCGTGAGCAGCTCACGGTCCCGATCAGCGCGGTCAGGGTAGGCCCAAACTCCGATCTTTGTCCGGCGGCCTCAAGGCCCCGAGAGCGGTTCTTCCTCGGGACGCGGCGAAACGATGCTGTGCGCCGTGGCGTTCACGGAGCGAGCAGCAAGAGTCACGAGGAGCAAGAGTCAGATGAAACGTTGGGACCGTTTTCACTACGCGCTTACGAGCTACGCGAGTTTGGCATTGCTGGCCGGTTGCGGTGGAGCTCCGCCGCCGACCGGCCCGCCGGAGACAGGCATCCAGCCTGCCTCGCGCGCGGATCGCATTCCGCACGCGCCCTCGTCGTCGTCATACGAGGTTCTCTATCGCTTCGATCGCTATCCCGATGGGGCCCATCCGAGGGCGCCCTTGATCCCTGTCAAGGGCACGCTCTACGGTACCGCCTATCAGGGCGGCAAGAATTGTGGGAGCCACCACCTTGGGAAGTACGGCTGCGGAACCGTTTATAGCATCACGCCGAGCGGTGTGGAGCACGCGCTTTATGCCTTCGATCCGTCGCAGCAAGGAGCATTCCCCGCATCCGGCTTGACCGCTGTGAAAGGCCTGTTATACGGCACGACCTACAAAGGTGGAACCGGCGTGGGAACCGTTTTCACCATCACCACGGGCGGTACGGAGCAGGTGATCCACAACTTTGGGGGACCTTCGGATGGTTTCTTTCCGGACGCACCATTGGTCGCCCTAAACGGTACGCTCTTCGGCACGACCGAGGAAGGCGGCAAGAAAGATGGGACCGTTTACAGCGTCACCGCATCGGGCGCGGAGACGGTGCTCCACATCTTCAAAGGCCGCGCCGACGGGGACACGCCCAGCGGCGGTTTGATCGACGTGAACGGCACGCTGTACGGCACAACTCTGTACGGGGGGACCAAGAGCTCAAAATGCCCGTACGGCTGCGGAACCGTTTACAGCATCGCCCCGAACGGCGTCGAAAACGTGGTGTATCGTTTTACCGGTATTCCCGACGGGGCGACTCCTACGGGGAATTTGGTGGACGTAAACGGCGCGCTGTACGGCACGACGAGTTTAGGCGGCGCGAGCTGCTCTAGCAACCAGCGCAGCGGCTGCGGCACCGTTTACTCCGTAACGACGAGCGGCCAAGAAAGTGTTCTTTATAACTTTGCGGGTGGATCCGATGGAGCGTACCCGCAAGCAGGACTGATCGACGTAAACGGCACGCTCTACGGCACGACCGAGGATGGCGGAAACGCGGCTTGCTCTCTCGGCTGCGGAACCGTTTACAGCATCGGCACCACTGCTGCGGAGAGCGTGCTCTACAGATTTGCCGCCGGTTCGGACGGCTTTGGTCCCACGGCGCCTTTGGTCGACGTTAAAGGCACGCTCTACGGCACGACCGAGTACGGCGGCAAGGCTAAGGGCCTTTGTTGCGGCACCGTCTTTAGGTTGACGCCCTAGTGCTACCCCCAGGCCGGTCGTGCCATAAAGGGTGCCGTTCATAGCCGGGCCGCGCGGCTGATCTCCTCGAGCGCCGTGCGGGTCCCGTGACGTTCTCGGTGCAGGAGCAAAGCTACCGATACGTTCGTTTATCGAGGGCAAGGCATATATGAAACGATTGGGATTGAGTAAGTGCGCATTAACGATTGGCGTGGCCGCGGTATCGCTCGCGGGCTGCGGCACGTCGCAGCCGCCGATCGGCAGACCGGCGGCGATGTCGCGAGAATCTGGGGTCGGACCGCGCGCCGATAGAGCGAACTATAAGGTCGTGTATCGCTTTGGCGAAGCCCGCAATGGCAGCTTTCCTCGTGCAAGCTTGATCGCCGTCAACGGCACGCTCTACGGGACGACGAACGCTGGCGGCTCGGGCTCCTGCACGGTATTGGGCGAACGAGGGTGTGGGACGATCTACAGCCTCACGTTGAGCGGCGCGGAAAAGGTCGTCTATAATTTTAGCAGCTCACCCGACGGCTTCGATCCCTTTGCGGGCCTCATCAACGTCGGCGGCACGCTCTACGGTACAACGAAGGAAGGCGGGTCGTTCGGTCATGGCACCGTCTTCAGCGTTACGCCCGCCGGTACGGAAAAAGTACTTTACAGCTTCGGCGGCAAACCCGATGGCAATAGTCCCATCGCAGGGCTAACCGATGTAAACGGCGTGCTGTACGGCACGACGTATTATGGCGGTAGACGCGCCCGCGGTTCGGTTTTCCGCGTTACGATGAGCGGCACGGAGAAAGTTCTCGATAACTTCCGGAGCAAGCGCGGCAGCTATCCTGCTGCAGGCCTAGTCAAGATTGGTGACTGGCTTTACGGCGCGACATCTGTCGGTTGCCGCGTGACAGGCGAAGCCGGCGGTGGCGCGTTCTTTAGAATCGCGCCGAGCGGTAAGAAGCAGGTGCTATCGTGTTTCGGCTTGGCTGCGAAGCCGGAAGCGTCACTGATCCGCGTAAACGGGACGTTCTACGGCACAAGTGTCCGTGGCGGCGCGAATGACGAATGCACGACCGTCGGCCCACGTGGCTGCGGAACGGTTTTTAGCCTAACCTCGTCTGGAGCGTTGCACGTGCTGCACAGCTTCGGCAGCGGCAGCGATGGCCGACTTCCCCAGGCCCCTCTAATCGATGTAAAAGGCACGCTCTACGGCACGACGTGGGCCGGCGGAGCGAGCGGGGAAGGCACGGTCTTTAGCATCGCGCCGACCGGGACCGAGACAGTATTGCATAGCTTCGCCGGAGGATCCGATGGTGCTTTTCCCGTCGCAGGCCTGACCGATGTTGATGGCACTTTGTACGGCACGACTGTCGAAGGTGGCGGTTCCAGATGCGGTGGCAAATCCGGCTGCGGAACGGTCTTCTCATTGACGCCTTAGGCTGCCGAGCAGTGCAGGTTTACTGGAGGCACGCGATGATGACTAGAGTTCTTAACCGTTACGCGCTTTGCAGCTGCGTGGCTGCGGCAATCCTCGCAGGATGCGGCGGATCGCAGCCGCCGATCGGTGCGCCGGGGGCGATGGCGGCAGGCACGCCCGGTGCTTCAATGATGCAGCCTGCGACTATGACCTGCGCCACGAGCCCGCCACAATATCGGTGGATATTCAAAGGCGCATGCGATCGGCAGGTCCTGCTGCAGTCAACCGGTGGGAATTTCAGCTTAGCAGAGTACGATGGCATCAAGGTCCGGGGTGAAATCGGGCGTAACACCACCAGAGGCACAGCAACGCTTACGATCGCCGACGCCACCGATACCAACGGCGACGTGGCAACGTGGGAGGGCAAAGTCTTCCCGAAACACATCGGCAAGACATTCCTTTACGCCGTTGCGATCAACCAAAGCAATCAAACGATCAAGATGATCACGGTCAAAGGAACGCCGACCCTTCGGTACGTGGTCACCGACGCAAAGGGATTGCCTGGGAAGACCTGCGGCGACGCGCTGCTTGCCAAGCCGCGCCACGGCCATCCCACTTGGGTCACTACCCCGGCAGTCGGACACGCTAAGGGCAACAAAGTGACGATCACGGAGTATGGCGCCCCGTCCGGCTTCGAAATTCCGCCAAAGTGGCCGGTCTATTTCGCCGTATACTGCTACCGCTAACCTACCGCAGCGCCGCGGCCGTAGACCGATATCGCTTGCGGCGCTAGAGTCCCTACTCCTTGGAGGATGGACTAAACGCAGCGCCTTCGACCTCATCGCTGGGATTGAAGCCGTTGCTGATGCTGTACTCGTAAGTGAGAGTGCTCGTGCGGTATTTGTAGACGTCGAGCATGCCGTTCTGGTAATCACCGCCGACCCACTCGGTGCCCGTGCGGTTCAGGTGGCCGAAAACCGTGTCGCCGTGGAGCGGGAAGGGGCCCCCGACGACGGTGCAAGCCGGGTTGCAGCCACGATAGACCCACAGTTGTGGAACGAACGCGTCGACGGCGACGATGTTTCCGTGGGTGTCGATGTCAAGACCACCGTAGTAGTGCCGCGTCGGACGGCTCACCGAGGTAGTAAGCGTCGGAATCGAGTACGCCAAGCTTTAGGCCACACTCCGGCTGGTAGATGATGACTTTGCGCATCAGGCCGTTGGGAACGATCAGGTTGCCTTTGCCGTCCACGGCGATATCGTTTACATAACTCGCACCCAAACTGCAGAGCGGCGGGCCGTTCTTCGGATCGGCTCCTTTATAGCCATTGATAAAACTGTTGTCGAACGTGCTGCCGTAGATGCCTACAATGCCCCTTTTCTTGTGATGTCTGTCGGGCGTGATGCGATCTAGGGCCGCCGACGGAGTATGCTGGAGTTCCACCGGGATTGGGTTGGCGATCTTCGACCATCCTGGTATAAAATGGCCGTTCACGAGGTGATTGCCTTGCGCTCCGGCCGGCGCGCCGGCCGGCGGCTGCGCTGCGCCGCAGCCGGCCAGCAATGCAACGGCCGCGCCGATCGTTAAGGCATCGCGGGTCAGTCCCAATCGCTTCATTTTGTCTCGCTCCCCGGTTGCAAAAAGCAACCCAAAGGTTTTCGGGGCGGAGGCTCAGTTCCCGGCTTGGAGCACTGGTCACCGGGAAGTGCGGCTGCGCACCGAAGATCCTCAGCTGCCGACAGTTGAAGTAGAGGTGCCTTTTGAACGAGCTGGGAGCGAACGAAGACCTACGCGAAGCGCGGCAACAGTACTTCGAGCAATACGCGTTTCCGCTGTTTAGCCACATCGACTTTCGCGTGAGCAATGCGCAGGCCGTACGACCTTTTTACGACGCGCTCATGGCGCTGTTCGGCACCGAGTCCACGACCGTACGCGTTGCGCGCTTTGGATATACTCGGCGCTACGGGTCCGTCCGTGCGGATTTCTTCAACGTGTTCGAAGATCCACAAGCGCGCCCTACGGCAACGCGCATCGCGTTTGCGGCGCCAAGTAGAGGCTTCGTGGACGAGGTCGCGCGCACAGTTCGCGAACACGGTGCTCGCGATATCGAAGGTCCCGCCTATTTCGAGCAGCACCACCCAACGTTCTACGCGGTCTTCTTCGAAGATCCGTTGGGCAACCGCTTCGAAGTTTGCCATCACCGGATGGATAGATAAGCAGCGAGAACGTTCGGCGGGATCCGGCGCCTGCATCGAGGCCGCCAGCATGGCGGGGCGCGGGCTCGAGACCGTCGCGGGCATGACCAAAGGCCCTATTTCTGAGGCGTTTGGCGGTTTGCAGCCAGGCTTGCGGCCGTTACGATGGCGGTCGGGCGGCTTAGATCAAGCCCCCACTAGAGGAGCAAAAATGGCGCGTCTTCATTACCCCGCCGCCGCGCTTTGTGTCGCGGCCACCATGCTTGCAGGTTGCGGCGGGTCGCAGCCGCTGGTCGGCAACCCCGGAGCGATGCCGCAGGGTCGTGCGATCACTACACGCCCAGATGCAGGGCGATCGTGGATGAATCCGACCGCGAAGCGGGAGCCCCTGCTCTACGTTTCCTCGTCCGATAACTATCAGGTCTATGTCTACACGTACCCCAAGGCGAAGCTCGTTGGGAAGCTAGTGGGTTTTAACCTCCCAGCCGGATTGTGCTCCGACAGCAAAGGGAACGTCTTCGTCACTAATTTCAATGGAGCGAACGTCATCGAGTATGCACACGGGGGAACTAAGCCGGTTGCAACGTTGAGCGATCCCGGCACAAACCCCAGTGGCTGCGCTGTTGACCCAACGACGGGGAACCTCGCAGTGACGGGCATCCTCAACAGCGTCAACGGGCCCTCACAGTCCGGTGCGTTTGCGATCTTCAGCAAGGCTACGGGCACACCGAATCTGTATTCCGTACCGTATGCGACGACCGAATTCTGCGGTTACGATAATAAAGGAAATCTCTTTGTCGACGGCATGGGTTGGGGAGAAGAGCCTCGGTTCGTGCTTTCCGAACTCCGACAGGGCCAGACGTTAGCCGGGACAGTTTCTCTAGACAACTCTCCGGGCGGTCCGGGCGCCGTTCAGTGGCACGGCCGGAGCTTGTCGATCGGAGATACGTACGCCCAGATCAACCAGTACGCGATCAAAGCCGGATCCGGCACGCAGGTGGGATCAGTGGAGGTCAATTGGCGCATGGGGCAGTTTTGGATTCATGACTCAAGAGTTATCGTGCCGACGTATCTCGGCTCGAACCCGCCGGTCCAGATCTATACGTATCCCGGTGGAGCCGGACCCATCAAAACGATTACCGACCCACAGAGCCCGTACGGAGTGACGGTAAGTCTCCCGCCCTCAACCTAACTGGCGCCTTCAAGAATCACGCGGATATTCGCGGTTCGAAGCCGCATGACATTGATTCGTCGGGGAGCTGCCTCGGTCTTAGGTCGCGCGTTGAGCCGGGAGGTTGATCTACCTACGATCTAAGCATCGAACGGAAAGATCTGCTTCCAATCGTCTTTCATACTGATGACGACCCAGCCTTTTGCCTTCGCTTCGTCGTAGAGCGCCTGAGTGAACGCGCCGAATTTCGTGTCCGCCTGGGGGCTGCTCGGACCGTAGGCATACTCGCGCTCCGCATCGTCGTGCATCACCAGCGCCATCAATCGCGCTCCACCGCCTGACTGCGTGTACTCAAGCATCTGCTGGTCCCCGGTGCTGTTCCCAAATGCCGCACGGGGCGGGCGTCCCAGGAAGAGGTAAATGTCCTGAGGCTTGCCCGACGAGTCGTCATAGAGAAGCAGCTTCGGCGGGCGCATGAGGACGGCTTTCCCATCGGCATCGTATTCGAACTGCGTTTCGAGCGAGGACCCGATGACCTGCTCGGGAGTCATGTCGTACACGCGCTCCGCGTAGGCGCGCACGAAGGCCTGACCCCCACCGGTGACGATGTAATTCGCGAAGTCGTTGGCCTGGAGATACCGCATGACCTCCAGCATCGGCTGATACACGAGTTCCGTATACAAACGATTCCAGCGTGGGTGCTTTGCTTTGGAAATCCAGTCGGCGACGATGCCATGAAACTCCCGCGTGGTCATGCCTGCGTGTGTCGCAGCAACGAGAGCCTCCAAGTCGTTCATCGTGAACTTGGCGAAGGCAGCCATATCTCCGGCGAGCGTGGATTTGAACGGCTCCGTCGTCTTCCATTCGGGATGCTGCGGCGCTAACTCGGCGAGCCGGGCCAAGGCGAATCCAAGTTGTGTGTACATGGGGTGCTCGACCCACATCGTGCCGTCCTGGTCGAACGTCGCTATCCGATCTTGGGGACGTATGAAATCTTTGCTCGCCGGCTCGGTCGTCGCATTAACGAAGGCTACGATGGCCGCTTTGGCCGGTCCGTCTTTCCACGAAGGAAGAGGATCAGGCATGGAAGCTCAGCGTCTTGAGGGTCTTGCGAGCGGTTCCGAAGTCGCCAAGCTGATAGACGGACGCCCCAGCCGGGGAGAACGTAAACGCCTCGAACGGTGCGGTAAGCATCGCGTCTAGGTATTGCTTGGTGCCAACGCCGATCGTCACGTGCGGCATGAAGTTCTGCCCCGAATGGTCGGGCACGAACTTCCCCACGTATTCGACTAAGAGCGGCACCTCATGCAGATCGGGTTCTGACGGCAGCTTGAAGAATGCATCCGCAGTCGCCGTTGCAACGGAAAACGGGGCGACCCCGTCGACGAGCTTCTGTTGGAGCCTCAACAGGTCGTTGGTGACCTCAACGACGATGCCCGCAAGGCCGACCGGACCCGCCGGGATGTAGTAGTACTTGTGGGCCTTGAGTTTCCACGAAGGCGGGTTCTCGGTCGCAGCAGCCTCGGCGATCGCGGTATACACCTTCTCGAGGTCGGTCTCGTGGACGAAACGTTGCAACATTGAAACGTGAGCGTGATGCGTTTCGTCAAGGGTGTACCCTTGCGGGAAGCTTTGACGCAGCCGGGCGTTATCGGCCAACGAGCGCTGCACCATCGTTGCATCCGGTTCGATCGCGATATCGATCGCCACGAGCGTGTCGGTCATGGCGTAAACGTCCACTCCCTGAGCTTTTTGCGAGCCGTCCCGAAGTTGCCCAGCTGATAGACCGACACGGCGACGGGCGAGAACGTGAACGGGGTAAACGGTTCTGCTTCCAGCGTTTTCACGAATGCCACGGAGGCGACGCCGCACGTGACGTGCGCGATATAATTCTTTCCGCTCGATTTCGGAACGAATTCGGCGACGTAGCTTACGGTTGACGCGTTGATGTCCGGTTCGGCAGGGGTCGTAGCCGCCGCGTGCTGGAGCATCGTCGCATCTGGCTCCAGAGCTATGTCAATGGCCGTAACCGCTGCGGCGGGCGCGCTCGATGCCTGAGCGAAGCCGACGTGCAGTGCCAAGCCGACAACGAGGGCCACGAAGACTGTCAGACTGTTTCGCATGCGCATCCTTTACGTGGGAAGCCTGCTATTCCACGGCTGGTCGAACGCGAGTCGGGAGAAACTGAGAGAGGCCCGACAACCCGAATCCGGGATCGCGTCCGCGGCATCGGGATGGGTAGATGCCCGAGCCAGAAGGCCTTCTCCTTTTACAAGCGTCGAGCTTCGGCTCGATCTCGCGCTTCCGGTGGATCGCAGGTGCCTCACCCGTGGCATTGGGAGGCCTTTCCCAAGCCCGCCTGGGCCATTCGGACCTTCCGGCGGCGACGCTTGCAATGCTACGTTGAGCTGGGGAGGAAGCTTTGTTTCATGATGGCTTGGTATCGGCGTTGCGCTTTTAGCGCCAGCCTCATTCTACTTACCGGATGCGGCGCGAACGTCGCTACCGTGCCGATCGGAGCCGGGAGAGATGAGCCTCGAAGCGCATTTCGGGCTGCGTTAGCCGGGAACACCGCCTTGAAGCAGCATCAATACAGCGTGCTCTACAGCTTCACAGGTTACGATGACGGAAGCTGGCCGCGAGGAGGGGTCATCGAGGATGCGAGCGGTGCGTTTTACGGAACAACCCAACTCGGCGGCTCGTCCCCGACCTGCGTCCCCTACAACAAGGCGACATGTGGCACGGTCTTCAAGCTTACGCCGTCTCCGTCGGGATACTCGGAGAGCGTCCTCTACAGCTTCACGGGACGCGGTTCCGACGGCGCGGATCCCATGGCCGGTGTTACTTTCGGTCAAGGCGGGGCGCTCTATGGCACGACCTCTAGAGCGGACCGCGGTAACGGCTGTGGCACCCTCTTTAAGTTGACGCCGTCGGCATCCGGCTACGCGGAGAGCACTATCTATAAATTTCCGGGTCACACTTGCAGGCGCCACGGCGGTAACCCGGAGGCCGGTGTGATTTTCGGAAAAGATGGTGCGCTTTACGGTACCACGGCATGGGGCGGTCGCGAGGGGAACGGCGTGGTCTTTAAGTTAAGGCGCTCGGGCTCACGCTACATGGAACGCATCGCGCATCAATTTGCCTGGGACGATGGCGCGGAACCATATTCCGGTTTGACCTTCGGGAAGGACGGGGCGCTCTACGGCACGACCTCCCTCGGCGGCTCGCATAGAGTGGGCACCGTCTTCAAGTTGACGCCGGAGGGAGGATCACGTTATGCGGAGACGGTCCTCGTTAACTTTGACGTCTTCATCGGCGCATCGCCCTACGGCGGTGTGATCTTCGATAATGCCGGCGCACTCTACGGCACAACCGCTTATGGCGGTACCGGAACGTGCCGCGGAACTCTTAGCGGATGCGGCACCGTCTTCAAGCTAACGCCCTCGGGGTCGGGTTACACCCATAAACTCCTCTACAGCTTCAGGGGATATTCCCATTCCGACGGCGCGTCGCCGTACGGGAATCCGATCTTTGATAAGAACGGCGCACTCTATGGCGTGACCTCAGGCGGAGGAAGGCCTTGGTGCAACTGCGGTACGATCTTTAAGTTGACGCCGTCGGGGTCCGGCTACAAAGAGAGCATCATATACAGGTTCGGCGGTACTGGCGACGGCCGAGACCCGCAGGGAGGTGCTGGCGACGGCGGAGGCGCGCAAGGTGGCCTGATCTTCGGTAAGGACGGCGCGCTTTACGGAACACTGCTTAATGGCGGCACCTACGGCGTGGGAATGGTATTTAGGATCGTTCCCTGACAGGCGAGCGCCGTATCTTGCGGTGGGGGAAAGGAGGTGCAACCTCGCGCTTCAGAATGGAGTGCTCGTTCGATCATGGAGCGGAACCGCAGAAGAGTGACTCTTAACCGCTACGCGCTTTCGAGCTGCGTGGCTGCTGCAATGTTGGCGGGGTGCGGTGGATCGCAGTCGCCGATTAGTGCGCCAGGCGCGATGCCGCACAGCTCGGCGATCACAACACGTGCCGATCACAGCGGATCGTGGATGCTGCCGGAAGCGAAGGGCGAGGATTTGCTTTACGTTTCAAATCCATCTGATCTCTTTGGAACAGTCTACATCCTTACATATCCACAAGGCAAACCGGTTGGCGAGCTAGGTTACATCGGAAATTCGTTCGGACTGTGCGCCGATGCCGTAGGACATGTGTTCGTCACGACATTAACCGACGATCCCCCTAGTGAAATTTACGAGTACGCGCACGCCGGCACCCGCCTCATTCGATCGCTGAGCGACCCTGAAGCGGCAAATGGTTGTGCCATCGACCCTGCGACCGGGAATCTCGCCGTAGCAAACCGTAAGGATAGCGTTGCGATTTACATACGGGCCAAGGGTGAGCCAAAAATGTACTACAACTCGAAGCTCGGTTTCGCGTTCTGCGGATACGACGATCTAGGCAATCTATACGTTTCAGCCGAGGACCCACAGCATCCGAATCAATTCTATTTGACTCAGCTTGTATTCAGCAGCGGTGCCTTTGAACCAATTCATTTGACTACCAAGTTGTATGGAGATGCTCATTTTTGGCCAACCGTGCAGTGGGACGGAAAGTACATGACGGTTTCTTCGGAGCCGAGTGCGCAGTATGGAAAGCGTGGGCCGATCCTGGTTTATCGTTTAAGCATCGTGGGCAGAAATGCGAAGGTCGTCGGCACTACGGAGCTGGACAACAGAAACAACCCTGGCGGACAGACTTGGATTCAAGGCTCGACTATCATCGGGCTTGATCTCTATAGGGCACGGAGCGGCACTTCCTTATGGCCGTATCCCAAAGGCGGCAAACCAGGACATACCATTAGGACCGCAGCGCAACTTTGGGGCGTTACGGTTTCGTTGGCACACTCGCACTAGACCTAGGGACCTAGGCTCGCCGGCGCAGTTGCAGGTAAGCTACGAGGCGGGAGCCTGTGGCTATGCCATCCACCGGATCCGGAGCACGAGGCGTTGCGCGATGTGGTGCGAGCCCGCGAGGACGCTGAATGCTCGCCTTGCGCCGAGGACGTCCCGGCGTAAATGCCGCGCTCTACGGCACCACCAGTGGCGACGAAAAGCGCGTTGGCGGAGGAAGGCACGGGCACGGCACAGTCTTCGCGTTGACCCCGTAAGCTGGGACTGAACCCAGCCGTGGCGAAGCGATGCTGGGCGCCGTGGCGTTCACGGAGCAAGGAGCAATGGATATGAACCGTTGGGACCTTAGCCGCAACACGCTAACGAGTTGCGTGGCTGCGGCATTACTGGCCGGCTGCGGTGGATCGGCGCAGATGCACGATGCGCAAGGCGCGGTGCCGGACGCTTTGCGGCGCGCCCCTATGCCACGAGGCACGTGGGTACCAATGCGCCCGACGCAAAGGCGAGCCGGTTGGCTCTCTCCCGCTGCGAAGGTTCCCGGGACCCGACTGCTCTATGTCTCCGAGGAGTACGCTTCAGACGTGCTGATCTATCCCCAGAAGGGCGCTCTGAAATCTCCCATCGGCACGATTACGACGGGGGTGAGCGAACCCTGGGGCATGTACGTCGACAAATACCGCACGCTCTACGTGGCCAATCAGTCCAACAATACGGTCACCGCTTATCCAGCGGGAGCCACCTCGCCGGGCCTGACCTATTCCAAGGATCTCAACCGCCCGCTCTATCCCATCGTCGACCGGTACGGCAACGTCTTCGTCGGTAACGCAGGCAACGGCACCGTCGTCGAATACTTGGGCGGCGCCGGGATGTCCGACAAGGTGATTCCGACGGCGGGAAGCGAGGTCGACGGGATGGATTTCGACCAGCAGGGTAACCTTTACGTCGCCTTTCGCGCCGAAACGGGCTCCAGCATCGAAGAGTTCGCGCCCGGCTCGTCTAAGGGCACCGTTCTCGGCATGTCCCTCGAGGAGCCGCAGGGCCTCATCGTCGACAGCCGCGGCAAGATTCTCGTCGTAGAGAGTGGTTACGGCCGGATCGACGTCTTCCCACCCGGCCAAGTGACGCCTTCGGCCGAGGTCCCCGTCTCCGACACGCCAAACCAACTCGCGCTCCGGCAGAACAAAGACCCCAATCTCTTCATCGCGGCGGAAGAAGGCGTGATCTTTGGCGTCAAATATCCCTTTGCAAAGCATCCGAACGTGTACGTCAAAGACGAGGACGACACCATAATTCAGGGCGTTGCGCTGAGCAACGGCCAGAGTTTTTGAAAGCCGCGCAGCGGAAAAGCATTATTATGAGAGCGTACCAGCCCCTACTGGCACCATCCCCCGTCGCGATCGCGAGGCCGCGCTGCATTGCAGGTGTTGGGCTTTGCGGGCATTGCGCAGCGCAGCACGGCAGCATAGCGGCGCGGATCGCGTAGCGGCTTTGCCCGCGCGGGGGATCAGGCGGGCTAGGCCGAAACGTTCCCGGGCGCCGTGGCGTTCACGGAGCAAGGAGCAGAGCATATGAAGAGCTTGGCACTTAGTCGCTACGCCTTAACCATCGGCGCGGCAGCCGCGTTGCTCGCAGGTTGCGGTGGAGGCAGCGGCACCGGTACCGTTCCCACGGTAGCTGCACCCGACGCGATAGCTGCACCCGACGGCAGTCTTCCATATCACAAAACGTTTCACTATACCGGCAGCAGGCAGTCATTCATCGTGCCGGCCGGCGTCAAGAAACTCCATATCGTTGCCCGCGGCGGTATGGGTGCGGGCCCGGGTTCGAGCGTTGGCGTGCGCGCTGGCCGCGTGCTCGCCATCATTCGGGTCACGCCGGGAGAGCAGCTGTATGTATTCGTTGGCGGTGCCGGGTCGGGACAGGCCGGCGGCTTTAACGGCGGTGGTAACGGCGGCGCCGGAGCCTCTTGCGACTGCACGGGATACGGAGGTGGCGGCGCATCGGATATACGGCGGGGCGGCTATAAACTGGCGGATCGCATTCTCGTAGCCGGAGGCGGCGGAGGCTACGGCGCCAACGGCGACGAGTCGGCCGACACCGGAGGAAGCGGGGGAAGGGGAGGCGGCAGCATCGGAGGCTCCGGAAGCGCCGGTTCCGGCGACGAAACCCCAGGTGGCGGCGGTGGAGGCGGAACGCAGTATAACGGCGGACCCGGAGGCGCAGGCGGTTCAACTGGAGGTTCGGGCATCGGCGGATCGCTGGGCGTAGGCGGCGACGGCGGCTCTGGCGGTTCGTCAGGAGACGCATATGCCGGAGGCGGAGGTGCTGGGAGCGGCTATTATGGCGGCGGCGGCGGCGGCGCTGGCGAGGAATCTTCTTCCGATGATTACGAAGCAGCTGGCGGCGGCGGCGGCGGTTCGTCATACATCGAACCCAGCGCAATAAAGTACCGCAGCTGGCAAGGCTGGAAGAGCACGGTTCCCACCGGCCTCGTGGTCTTCGCTTGGGAATAAACTCTGCGGTTTGTTAATTCGGGGCCTACATCCGGAGAGACGAAGAAAGCGGAGAGACGAAGAAAGCTTTTCGAGTGTTGGGCAACGATTCCGATCGAGGCCCCTCATCGCTGATGAGTTGGCACCCGTTCCGAGATGCGAAGACGCGGCCGCATGCGAGCAAAGATCGCTTACCTGGCTTTGCCCTTGGGGGGCTTTGGGCTTTGCGAGCATTGCGGCCGAGCGGCATGGCAGCATAGCGCGGCGGATCGTGTCCCAGGCGGGCCGTGAGATTCAAAATTAGGCTGTCGCGAAGCGACCGTACCGCGGAAGCCGTGAACCGCGCGCGAGGCGACGCGATCAGCGAGGGTCATCGCCGCAATCGCGGCTGGGCGCGCGAGCATCCGGACTAGCGTGACGACGCGTGGTTCAACCGCGAGATCGCGCCGAAGCTCGACGCATTCACGCTTGCGGAGATCGCGGCCGCGACGGGCTTATCGCTCGCAGCGTGCGCGCGCGTACGGGCCGGAGCGAGGGTGCCGCATCCGCGGCATTGGGAAGCTCTGCGTAGACTCGCGGATTCGTAGACGCTTGCTACGCTGGGATAGCTGGCAACAAAGGCGAACGTTATCGTCCGCTCGTCCGTGCTGCCTCTGGAGGCATGCTTATGGGATACTTGCTTCGCTTCGCGCTTACGATCGGCGCGGCTGCGCTATTTGCGGGCTGCGGCGGATTGCAGTCCCCGATCGGCGTGCCGCGCCCGGCGCATCAAGTCAACGGTTTTTCCGCGGATCCATTCAATAGTGGCGGCTATAAGCTGCTGTATAGCTTCAAGGGTGGCTCGGACGGCGATTTCCCTTCTGCCGGCTTGATTTTCGTAAAGGGCCTGCTGTACGGCACAACGTCGTCCGGCGGGTATTTGGAATCGCCTTGTAACGATAGCAACGGCTGCGGGACTGTCTTCCGCATGAGCACGACCGGTTCGAAGAAGGTACTTTACAGTTTTAAAGGCCCTCCGGACGCCGCTTGGCCGCAGTTTGCGTTGCTCAATGTGAATGGGACGCTTTACAGCACGACACAGGGTGGCGGCGGAGGATGCGGCTCACCACGCGGCGGTTGCGGAGCGGTCTTTACGATCACGACGTCCGGCGCTGAAAGCGTGCTCTATAGTTTCAACGGCGGCAGCGATGGGGCAACTCCATTTGCGAGCTTGATTGCGCTCAACGGCAAACTGTACGGCACGACGTACTACGGTGGCGGCAGCACGCGATGCGCCGGAGGATGCGGGACGGTTTTCGAAATGGACACGTCTGGAAGGGAACGGATACTCCACCGCTTCAGAGGCTATCCGCACGACGGCGAAAATCCGGTCGGGGCACTGGTTGCGGCGAATGGAGAGCTCTATGGCGCCACGTGGGTTGGCGGCAGCGGCGCGTGCTATCACGGTTGTGGAACGATCTTCGAGGTCTCGACTGCCGGCAAAGAGCGGGTGCTCCATGATTTTAACGGCGCACCCGATGGCGAGAATCCAGGAGGAGGCCTCGTTAACGTAGGCAGCGCGCTCTACGGCACTACCATTGACGGCGGGACGGGTGGAGCGTGCGCCAGTTTCGGCGGATGCGGAACGTTCTTTCGACTGATTCCATCCTCTACGAGCGAGAGCTATAGCATCATCTATAGCTTCGTCGGCGGTCGAAATAGCAAGGAGCCAAGCGGCGGGCTTCTGCCGCTCAACGGAATATTCTACGGTACGGCTGAGGGCGGTAACAGATGCGGGTCCAACAGCACATGCGGGACGGTCTTTGATGTAACGCGTTCGGGCAAAGAACGCCTTCTTCACAGATTTCATGGGCAACACGGGCAAGATGGCGGCGTCCCCGGGTGGCCGCTCGTTGCTAGAAATGGACTAATATATGGGACTCACCCCTCCGGTGGTGCAAACAACCTTGGGGCTGTCTATAGCATCGAGCGGTAGGGAGGCAACGTTGAATACAAAAACGGAGCGGCTCCCGGTAACGGCCGAGTCGTAATTTTCCGTAGTAGGCACAACTATAATAATGAAGGTTTCAACGTCACGCCGAAGCGCGTTCTGCGCCAGCATCGCCGCGGCATTGCTCGCAGCCTGCGGCGGATCGCAGCCGCCGGTCGGCGCGCCGGGTGCGATGCGAAGCGAGGCACAACCAGCACGAGGGTCGATCGGTAGGTCTTTTCTACAGACCAAGCCTTTAGGAGGCCGTCCGTACCATCACACGTTTAAATACACGGGTGCGCGGCAGTCGTTCAGGGTGCCTTCGGGTGTGAGCCGCATCAATATCGTCGCGCGAGGTGCTGCGGGCGGAGGTATACTTTCTTACCGAAGCACCAGCGGACTTGGGGGCCGGGCCTTCGCCGAAATCCCGGTTCATCCCGGCGAAACATTATACGTCTTCGTTGGAGGTGCGGGAGTCGAATTAAGCGGAGGCCGCTTCTACGGTGGCTTCAATGGCGGCGGCAATCCTGGACGTTTCGAGTTTGGTTTCGGTGGCGGCGGCGCTTCTGACGTGCGCGAAGGCGGCGCAAGGACTAAGGATCGTATTCTTGTTGCCGCAGGTGGTGGCGGTCAGGGAGGCTATGGAACTGGCGGGGGCGCTGGTGGTGTTGGCGGGGGACTCGTCGGCAGGCCAGGCAGCGAGGGCGGCTACTACAACAGCGGTCGCGGTGGTGGCGGTGCGACACAAAGTCAGGGCGGCAACCGTGGCCGCGGCGCACGGAAAGAGTGTTACTGGTGCACCCGAGGGCACCGTGGTGTGTCAGGAAGACTTGGCATGGGAGGCGACGGAGGCAAGGGAGGTCTTGGGGAGACAAGTGATACCACCGGCGGCGCAGGCGGCGGTGGTGGGGGTGGTTACTTCGGCGGTGGCGGCGGTGGCGGTGGCGAAGGCGGAGGCGGCGGCGGAAGCGGCACAGCAGGCGGTGGCGGTGGTGGCGGCTCCTCTTACATTGAACCGAGCGCGCTCAAGTTTCGTACGTGGTCCGGTTGGAAGAACGCGACAGGCGACGGGCTCGTAGTCTTTAGTTGGCAGTGACGCTGCACCGAGCAAGGAGCACAAGAAATGAAAAGCTTGGGACTGAGCCGCTACGCCTTAGCGATGGGCGCGGCTTCGGCATTGCTGGCTGGGTGCGGCGGAGCGCAGCCGCCGACCGGGGCGCCGGGCGCGAGTCCGCAAGGCCATGCGGTCGCGACGCACGCCGATCGCCGCGGATCGTGGATGCTCCCGGCGATAAGCACCACCTTAATCTATGCCGTTGGAGGTTGCGACGGAATATGCATATTGTCGTATCCGAAAGGCACGCTTGTCGGGGCGATAACCGGCTATGACAGCGAAAGCGGTGGCAGTTGCTCGGACAGCGCGGGGAACGTCTACGTCTCAAACGGGACGGAAGTAGTGGAGTTTGCCCACGGTGGCACGGCACCAAGCAACGAATTCACGTTGCCAAGCAGCGAAGCCGGTGGCTGTTCCGTGGACCCAAAAAGTGGGGACTTAGCGGTCGTTTATAGCACCGGCTCTCTTGCAATCTTCGCCGCGGGGTCCGCGACTCCGACGACCTATAACACCCTTATTGACGCTCGTTATTGCGCCTATGACGACTCTGGCAATCTATTCGTTTCGGGGTACGACCTTCAAAACTCAGCTCTTTCGGAGTTGCTGAAGGGCGATAAGGCGTTTACTCAGCTATCGCTGGAGCAAACAGTCGGTCAACCCGGGCACGTACAGTGGGACGGTCAACACCTGTCTTATGAATCCATCAGTGAAGGGCAACCCACTATATCACGGCTTTCGATCTCAGGTTCTATGGCTACGGTTGTTGGGCAAACGAGGCTTGGAAAGGTTCGAAACAGGCTGTCACAGTCGTGGATCTATAAAGGCTCGATAATCGTTGCGTATAACGAACATGGCACCCGTGAACAAAACGTTGGCATTTGGAGATATCCCAAGGGCGGCAAGCCGACCAAACTTATTACTAAATTCGGAAGTTACGACCACAGAACGTTCGGTTTTTCTAGCGTAACCGTCAGCGTCGCACCGCATTAGCCCCCGCGCGTTCCCGGAATGAGGAGCAGAGAAATGAAGAGCTTGGGACTTAGCCGCTACGCCTTAGGCATTGGCGCGGCTGCTGCGTTGCTGGCCGAGTGCGGCGGATCGCAGCCGCCGATTCGCACAATCACGCTGGGAGACTAGCTACCTTGGCATATCACAAGTCGTGACTTTGCAACCTCGACAGATCAGTGTTGGGCGTGGCTTACTTGGAGCTTTTCTAATCCTCCCGATCTGGTTCACGTTTTCTTTGGGCTTCGCGATTCGAGCGTGCCTGGCTGATCGACCGTTTCTTTGGGGCGTTGCGCTTGAGCTTTTTCTGTCTTTTCTAGACCACTTCACTATTTATGTCGGATGCGTTCTAGCCGCGTTCATAATCGGCTACTTTGTTCGGCTAAAACCGCTGCTCATTGTGGCGCTAGCTTTCGGGCTCGCCGCGTTCGCAGTCGGCTACGCCGTCGCTGTCGCTGACGCTTGCACGTTATTCATTTAGGTCTATTGGAGCATGCGATCGCACGGCCGCGCTGCAGAGGTGGCGCCGGTTTTTCGAACAGAAATCCAGTCCTGGCTATGTGATGGCGTCGCCGGTTATGCCGCCTTCTTGGTCGGCTGAGTGAAGTACACCTCGTCCGGCGTCCGAGCGCCGAGCGATGAGTGCGGGCGGTGCTCGTTGTAGAACGCGATGAACCGCCCGATGAAATGCTTGGCCTCGCTCGCAGTCTCGTACGCCCGGAGGTAAACCTCGTCATACTTGAGCGTACGCCAGAATCGTTCTACGAAGACGTTGTCGCGCCAAGCACCCTTGCCGTCCATGCTGATCGCAATGCCGTGCGCCTTGAGCATCTCGGTGAACTCTAGCGATGTGAATTGGCAGCCTTGATCCGTGTTGAAGATTTCCGGCTTGCCGAACTGCGCGATCGCGGCCTCGACGGCATCGATGCAGAAATCCGTAGTGAGGCTGTTGGAAAGGCGCCAGCTCAGCACTTTGCGCGAGCTCCAGTCCAGGATTGCGAAGAGGTAGAGAAATCCGCGCCGCATCGGAATGTAGCTGATATCCGCGGCCCAGACTTGATTCGGCCGATCGACGACGAGGCTTCTGAGAAGGTCGGGATAGATCGGATGCGCGGGATTGCGCTTCGTCGCTCTCTTTTTCCGATACAGCGCCTCAATGCCCATCAGGTCCATCAGCGTCCCGACGTGCCGGCGGCCAACTTTGTAACCCTTCCGCTTGAGGAGATCGCGCAGCAGCCGCGCTCCGGCAAACGGTCGTTCCGTGTGCAGTTCGTCGATTTCGCGCATCAGCCTCAGATCGTCGTCCGATACTGGCGTTGGAACGTTGTAGATACGAGCTCGCGCGAAAGATTGAGCAGGTTCGCTTGGCGCACGACCGACAGTTCATGCTTGCGATCGATCATCGCTTTGCGCTCGGCCCGTCGATACGCCCGAGCGCGCGTTCTAAAAAATCGTTCTCCAGCGCCAGCTGGCCGATCTTGGCATGAAGGTCACGGACATCGGTTTCGGCTTGCCCTTGGCCGGTCGGGCACCCTCGAAGATCTCGCCGGCTCGCTCGAGCAGTTCGGCTTTCCACTGCACGATCGAGTTGGGATGAACGTCGAAGCGTTTGGCGAGCTCGGCGACCGTCTGATCGCCCTTGATTGCGGCCACCGCCACTTTGGCCTTGAAGGCCGGCGTGTGGTTGCGACGAGAACGTTTCACGATGACTACTCCTTTTCAAAGGGTCTTTCGACCCAAGAGAGGCGAAGTCATCACACAACGGGCTGTTCAGTTAACCGAGGCCACCTCTTCACCGCCGCCGGGGCTTTGGGGCGCTAGCACGGCGGCATAGCGGCGCGGCTCGCAGAGCGGCTTCGCCCGCCTCGACGGTTTGCCTCAAAGGCATGGCCCAATCGGAACTAATAACCCCCTTATGTAATATCAGCAGGGCCCGGCCGAGAGTGTAGCGCCCCCCAGGCGCGCTCGGCAACGTATGCTCAGCGGGTTCTTTGCTCTGCGCGTTCGGTAATAAGCAACTGCAGTTCATCGAGCTCCACGTGTCTCATCGGCGGCACTATTAAGGCGCCGTATCGATCAAGCGAACGTTCGGCGGCGCGAAGCAAAGCTCCGTCGTCCGATCGGGGCGTTTTGGACGTGCATTTTAGAGCGGTCTGTTAACTCGATACCCAAACAAACGCCGTCATCAGTTTGAATGAGCGCAGTAGACGAGATTATATTCCACGGTAGCTCGATGTTTCTGTAGTTGATCCCCGCGTCGCCGAGTATCAGCGCGGGCCTCGTCAACCCGAACAATCTCAAGAGATTAACCATCGTTAGGCATATTGTGTAAGCCGTAAGAACGATAAGTATCGGCGCGACCCAACTCACGGATTTAAAGATTACGCCGATCAAGGAGTATGCAACAAAGCAAATGACGGTAAGTGAAAGAGCGAGCTTTAACCGTTTGGGAAACACCTCGTAAAGTCTGACATCTCCGCTGGCAGGCGATTCCAAGGAAGCCATGTTTGAAGTGCTTCGCTACTGGACCGCCCGGTCCCAGGTGAACAAAGAATGCCGCCTACAACGGCAACACCGCTAGTCGTAGCAGATAGCGCAGCAGACCTAATCGGAACTATCAGAGCCCTTATGTAATATCCCGCGCCGTATGCCATGGGATATTACATAAGGGCTCTATTAGTTCCGATTGCCATGCCTTGGCCGTAATGTCCTGAGGCGGGCGAAGTCGCTCAGCAGCCGCGCCGCTGTGCTGCCGTGCTGGCGCAGCTACAATGCCTGCAAAGCCCCTCGGGTGGGTCGCGCGACTCGGACTAGCTGCCTTGCTGCCGTTGTCTAAACTCTTCCCAGTTCGAAACTTGTCGATCAACGGTGGCTGAGAGAGCCGGTCCTGATTTAGACGCGGCCATCCTCAGGGCATCATGTCCAATAATCATGTCTATGACTTGGATAATGGTTGCATCTCTGACGCTATCAGTTCCGCGCTCGAGTAACGTGTTAGTGGCCCTCAACGCCCTAGTAAGAGACTCTGATTCCGCATTCTCAGTGTAGAGGCGAAAGATATGTTCTTGAAAGTCCTTGAGCAGCAAATAGAAGTTATCGACTTCGCCAAGCACGACGCGATTAGCAAGGCAGTCCTTACGAAAGCTCGGGACCGCATCTATGAGAAACTGCTGAAGCGATTCGACCTCTACTCGTTCAGTGCTCATGATCCTCGCGATCGCGAAGCTCGGCTGGGTCCCAAGCTCTTCATCGTCTCTGCTCCTCGCTCCGTGAACGCCACGGCGCCCCGCATCGTTTACCGCGTCGCACGGCAGCGCCGCATTCCTGCAATACTAGTGCGGCGGTGCGACGCTAACCGTCAGGCTTAGAAGGATGCCCTTGCCCTGAATGACCGGGCCGAGCTCCATTTCGGCTTTCCCTCCGTGCGGATACCGCCAAAGCCCAACCTTGTGTTTGTTGGCACCCGTGATCGTTAGCAGCGTTTGACCCTGCAGCCAAAAACTCGCGCTTTCAACCTTCCTCGGCATGTACAGGCGGATTTTCTGGACGATCGTTGCCTTGGTGCCCGATAGATTTATTTGGTAGATCAGCCGGGTTTGTTTGGCCGCCAGCGCAACATACTGTCCATCCCACTGAGCCACAGTGGCACCGTACAAATTCTCAAAATCCCTGAATACGTGGAAATCGTCTGAACCTTTGAGCAGTTCGCCGAGAACAAACCTGTTCGCCTTTGTGTATCCGGTAACTATAAGGTTACCCTGGTCGTCGTATGTACAAGAAAGATAATACTTAATCTTAGGTGAGCGAATAAAGTTCGGCTTGCCGGTGCCCCCCGCATAAATCGCCATGTTGCCAGCTCGATTACTTCCCGCTTTTGCTTTGAAGTTCGCGACGGCTAGGTCGCCACTTGTTGGATCGACCGCACACCCAGTCGGGTCGTAGCCAGGATCGTTCAACTCGGCAATCGGCGTTGTTTGTCCGTGTGCATATTCCCACACGTGCTCGTTTGGTATAAAAACATTGCCTGAGGTATCGGAGCATATGCCAAAGGCGGTGTTGGGAAGCGTTTGGATGAGAGTCCCGTCCGCATAAGAGATCACGTACGTTTGAGTTGGCCCGGTAACGTATATCAGGTCCCCGCTGCTGGTGTTTCGTCGCCACGATCTACCGCGATCGCCATGCCCCGCTACTGCTCGGCTCTGCGGCATCGTGCCCAGCCCGTCGATCGGCGGCTGCGATCCACCGCACCCGGCTAGCAATGCCGAAGCCGCGCCCATGGCTAAGGCGTAGCGGTTAAGTCCCAAGCTCGTCATATCTCTGCTCCTCGCTCCGTGAACGCCGCCGCGCTCAGTATCGTTTCGCCGCTCGGCCGAGCCCCCGCAACAGCTAAGCCGCTCATAAGGCGCCGCGTTCCCCCACAGGGCCATCCCAACCTACCAGCTGGAGCGACGTTTAGCGACGGCGAACCCAGCCCGATGGCCAGGGCGACCGCGGTGTTCGACAAGCATACCGACCCTTCCGCATTTGCCGATCTGTTGCCCGGATGGACGCTGCTCTCAGCGGCCCGGAGCAAACCGAAGCTGCGATATAGCGGAGTCTTTTCGGACGACGAGGATTACAGCCACGTGCTGCAGCTCGCTTGGGAAAACGACGCGACGTTGATCACGTGCGATGGCAGCATGATCGAAAAAGCCACTGACTTCAACCATTGCGGGAGCCGCGGCCATTATCTCAGCGGCGTGGTAGTTCTTCCGCCGGGACGCGATCGTCAAAGGAAGACGTTTGCCGCTTTCCTCGATCGGAAAATCCAGATCGCAAATCTCGAACGGGGTGAGGATCCGCTGGAGGCGCTCCGGCAGGGCAATTTCGGAGTTGACCTGCGCGCGAAGCAGCCAGAGGGACTAGAGCTCTGTAACTGTCCTTTTACCGTCGACGAAATGCGCCGACGGAAACGTTACAAGCGAAAGTAGCGGCGACTCGGACGCTACACAGCCGGATGCTGCCGAAGCTCAGGTAACTAAGTGGGCTGGCGGAGATATGCAGCTTGCGACTTCGACGTAATCCACTGATCAGCCTCATCCGGTGTGCTAAATTCAAGCACGCCACCGCAGTTTGGTTCCGGACACCGGAGTTGAAAAGTCGCCTGCATTTCTTCATCAGCCATCTTTTTGTGGCTAACTCCTATCCCGCTATGCGGCCGTGCGGGATAGGAGTTAGGCCCCTAAAATTGCGCGCCCCCCTGGCAGTGCTAGGACTTGCGAGGCTGCGGCGCTTCGATCTAAGCTGCGAGGCTGCGAGCTTTTTAGCTGCGAGGCTAAATGCGCAACGCGATCGGCGCCGGGCTGCGCAGCTGCGAGGCCATGCTAAGCGCCTAGCGCGATGCGGCCTCGCGGGCGCGGGTGGCTGAGCGAGGCTCTCAGCGTACTACGTCGGGTAGAAAGCCAACGTCTAAGTAGATGGCGTTGGCCTTGCGTGCTGCTTCTAAAATATCCAGCACCTCGCGTTGATCGACCTGGGGTGGAATATCAATGGATAAGGTCGGTAACGATACGTCGGAGCTCTCCCAACTGCATCCAAGCCGCTCGATCTGAGCAATAGCCTTTTCGGCAGGCTCTCTTCCGGCTTCCGACGTGAGTATGGCTCTTACAGTTCCGTGACCCGAACGATTCAGTACTCGTCAAACTGAAAGAAGTTTGGACCAGTGTCTTCTCGATTCATGCCCGGCGGCAGTTCGGCAGCTCGTCACTGCCACCTCATCTTGGTAGCTGACGCCCTTCGCAAAGAATGGTGAGTTCAGGAGCCTTGCTATGCGAGGGGCCACGAGCTCCCCCAAAGTGATTCAGCCTCGAAGGGCGGCCACGGAGTCCGCTCGTCTAGCATGCACCGATCCAAAATAAAGCGCACCTTGCATTTCCTCATTTGGAGTGCGGAGCGCCCGATGCAGCTGAAATCCTTCGCAACTCCAGCAATGCCGGAGCCGCACTCATGGCTAAGGTGTAGCGCGTAAGTCCCAAGCTCTTCATCTTTGTGCTCCTCGCTCCGTGAACGCCACGTAGCCCAGCATCGTTTCGGCTTAGCCCGGCTTAGGCCCCGCGGCGACTACGCGGCTGAGCGATCCGCGCCGCTGTGCTGCCGTGCCGCGCAGCTTTGCAAATGCCGCGCAAAGCCCTGCGGTGTGGCGCGCGGGTGATCGTGCGCAGGGCGAGAGCTAGGGCGAGCGCGGCTGGGTGCAGAGTGCGGGGGTAGTCATCGGTCGACTCCTGTAACCCAGATCATCTTCGCGAAAAGGATCAGCTTTGCATATTCGACCTGGTCAGCTGCGACGACGGCGTAGTAAACGTCGTTACAAAGCGGGTCTACTCCCGAAAGTGCCTTAACGTGATCGAGATCGCGAAGTGCAAGCTGCAAGGAGATATCGACGCAATCACGCCATGATCTCCCTGCCGACTCTTTCTCCAGACTATATGCACTCGTGCCGTGGAGGCAGGGTTTAAAGTCTGCCTCGATGGCGATTATCTCAAACCCAAGAACAGCGCGCTCACTCGCTGCAAGTTCTCTGAGTACTTGCACGACATACCGGCTCGGCCAAAATACCTCCGCGGACGGTGCATAAACGAAACCTTTGGACCGGAGTTCCGCAGAAAAAATGTTGTATTCGCTTAGATCCATTGCGTCTTGCAGCCAGTTTTCGGCCTAGCTCGGCCGAACCCGCACCGAGCCAAGCCGCTCAGCGGGCCGCGCCGCTATGCGGCCGTGCTAGCGCACCTGCAATGCCGTGCAAAGCGCAAAGCCCGCGAAACCCCCTAGCGCGATGCGGCCTCGCGGGCGGGGGGAGCGGGGTCTAACTAGTGCTTATTGAGTTGGCTTTCTGATTTGCACTCGGTAAAACTTTGGCCCACCCTCTTCCCCCACAATGTTGCTATGTACGTCCCAGGCTGATCCAAACGTCGGCGGGCAAACGATTACATTTGCATCCCTCGCATATGGACCGATATATGCTTGTCCCTCCAGCTGAGATATTCGGTCGTCGACCTCGCCCAATACGTAGAGCCGTTTGAAAGATGTATGAAAATGCGGCTGTTGCGCGCCTGGTACCAGGCCGCGTTTACCTTTAGCGAATCGCAACCAGGCGGTGTTCGGTCAATGCCCGGATTAAAACCGGTTAGCACCAAGAGGTTCAGCAAAATCGCAAAGATAGCGGTCGCGGCTGGCGCAACTGGAACTGTAGTGAGTGCTCCGACGAGGAAGTTTCGTCTATTTCGAGCTTCTCGCTTCGCCGCAACGAAGATAAGGATCGAAATGCATAACGTCACGATAGCCCAGATCAGCGTGAAGTCGCCAAAGTATCGCATTTGCCAGACAATCACGCCGGCTATCGAGACGCAGAGCCCGACGATCAACCCCACCAGAATCGCGATAGTTTCACGAGCCGACAGCGTCGCCGTTGAAGTAGTAGCCCTCATCGAAATCCCAGACGCCTGCGTTTGAGCCGAACTCTAGTACCCCGTAAGCGTCGTGAACGTTGACTTCCGGGCTCATGTCGATGGCGACAAGCATGTCATTCGCCCGCTCGTACGTGCAGCCTAATTGCACCAACCTGGGCCACCACTCGTCGAACCTACTGCGATTCGGGTCCAATGTGATAATCCGATAGGTTGAATGCCCACGATGAGCAACCACTCGGACAAAGTCAACTACGCCCGAGTCATTCGCAGGCGAACATTCGACAATGTCATCCAACGCTACGCCGTTGGCGTAAAACGGGATATTTCGAAGCGCTGCTGTAAGCGGATGCGAAGTCGCAGCCCACAACGTCTCGGCTGTAGCTGGCGGCCATCCTGGCACATCCGCATCTGCCTGAAGATTGAAGGCGATGCGAATCATATTCTCCTTAATCCCGATTTCAAGGGGCGCTAAGTGCAACGCCATCGTGCTCTCACCCGGTCGGTTTTGCGGCATCGCGCCCCTGCGCGCCGATCGGCGGCTGCGATCCATCGCAGCCCGCTAGCAAATCAGCTCCAACGTAGATGCGAAGCGCGCGGCTACACGTTCGACTGCTCATCCTCTTCCTTGGTCCTTCCAAGCACTCTCAACCACGCGTCCTCGCCAATGTAGCGGAAACATCGGGAACGTCCCGCAGTTTTCAGCGAGCCAATCGAGCACGCCGGAGTCCAAGACGCGACTTGCCGCCGCAATAACGTCAGCCCATCCTTCTCGTTGCACGGTCTCAGCATCGGGCAACCCGCGTGGTAGTTGCTGGTCGAACTTATTGAGCACTTCCGCCAGAACTGCTAAGTTCTGTAGCATTACTTCTGTAAAGCCAAACTCTCTCGCCTTACCGTTGGCAAACTCTTCGATTTGATAGTCGTCAAATAGCATCGACATCGCTTCTGAATAGCATGAAACTTCCGGACCCTTCCCTCCAATCCAGACGCGCTGTTGATAAGAGGGGTCGGCGAATTCGTATACCGTATTGATCAGGCCGCAGAGCGCATTTCGTTGGCCAAATCGAAGGTCGTCTTGCTCAGGCATCCGGCGCGGCGATCGGCGGCTGCGACCCGCCGCACGTGGTGAGAATCCGTTTCAGCATTTGGGTCCGAAGTTAAGGCTCATTGATGAAACTATCGTCCGCACTGCGCTGAGGCGATCTCCTGATAGCCCGGACCAAGACACGGCTACCCATGAGCCAGGCTCGCCCACGACCACGGTTCCAGAGTCGCCGTCGTCGATTTTCCAGGCCAGTCTGCCGTTCAAGCACGTCTTTCTGAAGGTGTTAAGGTCGTATGAGCCGCTGCCCTCACCGAGCACGAATAGGGGTGAAGCGCTCGTTCCGTCATAGAATCCGAACTCGCTGAACTGCGGTCTCACGCCCGTTTGCCGCTGATAGATACCGGATGGGATCGCCAAGGTAAACAGCCCCGCCTTTAACGGAAAAACGTATGGAGTCGCCGGCACGAAGCGTCCAATTTTACCGGCGTTGTACTCTGTGAACCAAACTGCACCATCGCTGCCGATAGTAACCTCCGCTGGATAGCTATTCCGAGCGGGAAGTTCGATCTCGCGGGTGTCACCGTGAGGGGTAATCCAGCCGATGCTGTTCGTATCTGGATCAGTAAACCAAGCAGTTCCATGATGGTCGACCGCCATCGAGCCAGGGCGACCTTTTAGCTGGAAGGTGCGCAAGAGGCGAACATTCTCCGACGTGTCTATCTGGCCGATCGACGCAGAGAGGAAATCAGCAAACCAAAGTGATCCATCGGGGGCAAACGACACCTCGGACGCTCCCTTGAACTTCGCTAGCGGGAACATCCTGATCGTCCCGTCAGGCGTTATCTCTCCGATTGCGCCGCGATGTGTAAACCACAGCGATCCATCGCTCTTCGTTGCTATCGCTCCGATACGATCGTGTACCGGAAATTCCGTCACGGTCCCGGCAGTAGTGATTCGACCGATCGCTGCGTAGTCGGGGCATCCCGCGGGGAAGGGGGCAATGGTTCTCTTAGAGCTCTCCAGATTAAACCAAAGCGTACTGCCTTTGCCGGAGATAATGTCCGCTGGGTACCTGCACGCGCCCAATGCGAATTCTGCGAATTGCGCCATCAGGCGTTATGCGGCCGATCTTCCCACCGATAAATTCCGCGAACCAGACATTTCCATCGGGTCCAATCGCGAGACCGCGCACGTTCGCAGGCTTCGTGGGAACCGTGTACTCTGTAATCTCATGGGTAGGGGTGATTCTCCCGATCTTTTCCGCTGCGAGATCGGTGAACCAAAGCTCACCCGTGTCAGTTACGAGAATATTGGTGGGGCGCGCATCTTGCGAGATGACGATCGCCGAAAACTGGCCGAATGGCCCTGCTACGGAAAAGCCGCTAGCAGCCGCGTATAGTGCTGCACTCAGCGCGAGGAAGCGACATAAGCCGCGGAAATTCACGAAGCTATCTTGCCGCCACTGCGCTAGCGCTCCTCCGCAGGCGACACTAGCTTTCGCAAAGCCTCCCAGTGCCTCGGATGCGGCACCCTCGCCCCGGCCCGGATGCGCGAGCAGGCCGCGAGCGACAAGCCTGTAGCCTTGGCGATCTCGTTGAGCGAAAAGCCATCGAGCTTCGGCGCGATCTCGCGCTTGAACCAGGCCTCGTCGCGCTGACCCGGATTTTCGCGCGCCCAGCTGCGGTTGCGCCGGTGCCCCTCGCGATCGCCTCGCCTCGCGCGCGGTTCGAGCCCAAGCTGCGCCGCGGATCGTGCCCTGCAGCCGTCTGCGCTGCGAGCGCCTCGCGCGCTTTTGCGATTGCGCGCAATCCATGCTCCCGGCGCGCTTGCGGCATGCATGCCTCGCAGTGGCGGCGGCGGCGCTTGAGCACGGGCGCGCCGCATAACTCGCAGGCGCTCGGCGCAGCTGCGAGGGGGCTTCTGGGCGCGGCGCGCTCCAAGCTTTGCCCGCGTACGGGCGCGCCTGCGGCGCTTTGCGAGGCGTTTCTTCGAGCGCCGAGCGCTTTGGCGCGGGCGCCGCGCTTTGCCGGTACGTGTGCGCTTGCCCGTGAGCGCGCTTCGCGGAAAACCTGTGCGAGGCGCGCGGCGATCGGCGCCATGCGCAGGCGCCACTGCGGCAGCGCGAGTGCGAGGTCGTGCGTGATCGAGGCGCCGATCCGGCACACGCCGTTTGGAAGCTCGGCGAAATCGCGCGAGGTAAACACGCGGTCTTCCAGCAGGTCGAGGATAAAGGCGTCCACGTCCGGGCGCACCGGCTCCATGGCGTCCAAGGCAAACGAATCGCGGTTCCGCTGATCGGCATGCAGGCACGCCGATCGTGGGGTCCATGCCGTGTGCGAGGAGTGCGAGGCGCGATTCCGCCTCCAAGCACGCGTAGCCTGTAGTTCAGCAGCGCGTTCACGGGATTGGTCGCGGCGCGAGGTGCCCCCGTGAGCACGGACGCGCGCGAATCGTATCGCGCCCAGCGTGCCGGAACGCGTGCGAGGTCCCGATCGCGCAATCCGAATCGATACCTCGCGCCACGAATTCCAGTAGATTCCCGCAGCGTTCGCCTCGATCGAGCGGAGTTTCTCGATTGAATTCGCCGAATCGAGCGAACCTCGCAGCGCGTCGAACTTCCGAAGTTCACCGCTGCGAAGCCGAACGAGATTTCGCCGCTGGCCGTCGAGCTTGGCCGCGAGCAGTTCGCGCGCGAGAATCAGGTCCAAGCCGTTCGTAGCCGCGAGGGCCTGGGCACGGCGGATCGGGAGCCCGTCGTAGCCGAACGGCACGGTATGGGCGAGCAGCGCGCCGTCCGGGCCGATCTGGACGAGCGCTGCGCCGATGGCTCGCAGCCACGCCAGCGCCTCTAGCGTGATCGAGCCCGTCTTGCCGATCAGCACCAGGCGTTCGAGCCCGCAGCCCGCGCGATCGAGCGTGAGCGATCGGCGCTGCCTGCCGATCCCGTCGTTCACGCGCAGCTTGCCGTACAGGACGCGCAGGGTAATGCCGAAGCCGTCCACGACCAGGACGCCGGCCCGGACTTGCAGCGGCGGATAGAGAGGCGTAAAGTCCTGGTTTTGCATCTGGAGCTAATTCCTCCGGGTGCGACGCCTCCGGCCCGTTCGCGCGGGCCGGGGGCACCTATAAAAGCTTGTCGTCTCTTATTTGAGGCATGGTCACGCGACGCTTGCCTCGTGAGCCCCCTTTTCTTGCGTGGTTCGGCGAGCACTTTTTCCGCTGCAAGCTTCCGCCTCCAGAAGCGCCGAGAGGCCCTGCGTAGGATCGGATACGTTTTCATTTGGCAACGCTTCATTGATTCGTGCAACGGTCTGCACATTATTGTCGATGCCGAGTGCGTTCAGCGTCCCGAGTGCTCTAGACCTCTTTGGTGTTCGGCGGCCGCTCCGCGAGCTCGAAGTAAAACCGCAAGAAGTTGACGAGCTTACAACGCCGGCTAACGGCCGATTTGCCCAAGAATCTGTGCATCGTTGATCTGGTCTGCGAGTCGACTCTGCCACCGCCTGAGCACTTCCTGGAAGTACGAACAGGACCGAACCAGGGATCGCTCTGGCGTATCGCTCGATTGTCCGCGCGGCGGAAGAGATCCGGTTTAGATACTCAAGCGTCGGCGTTTGACTTAACGGGCAGCCTTCGGGATCTGCTGTGTGCAGGTCGATCGCCCGCTGTGTCTGAGCCAGCGAGGGTCCTTGCGGGGGTTTTTCCCCGATCAGCCTGATATCTGGGTGTTGGACGAGACGAAAGAGACGTTCGGCGACTGATGCAGTCATTAGGGCTCCCTCACCTCGCATCGCAGCGGCGACCCAACTCGCACCGCCGTCTAACCGACCGATCGGGATGCCAAAATAGCTTGTCGCGGTCCTGACAGCGCAGCGTATCACCTCCGCATCGTTGGTGCTCAGCTTGGCCGAAGGTGGGCGCCCAAAGTCGGCGCCTACCAGTCATGCCTGCTTCAGGACCGTGAGTAGGAAGCCGAATTCGGTACAAAAAGTAGGGGGCTACCCCCCCAGTTTTTGTGCGATGGGGTTAGCGTACACGGTCACGTCGTAGTCCTTACTCATGCGCAAATGCATGTGTCAATACTCACGGAGGATTATAATGCTTGCATTCCCCATGTGGAGGCTCCAGCAAGGCCTCACGCAAGAGCACGCGGCGAGGCTGCTCGGTGTGGGTGAATCGACCTTCGCGCTCCTGGAAAGCGGAAGGCTAGCGTCCAACGCCACACACAGCTGGAAACCCTTGCCCCGCCATTTCGGTACCGGGACCGAGTCTCTGTTCGAGTCTGTGCGGGACCGGGTGGAGAGTGCATCGTGATACCCGCCGATCGCGCCCGGGTCGAGGAGCTCTTGGCCGACCAGTCGCGATCATACCGTTCGATCTCGCGTGAGACCGGATACTCCGATTGGACGATCCGCAAGATCGCAAGGGAGATCGACGGCAACCCGTTTCCGATGAAGCAGCCCTCGATACTCCTCCGAGAATCCGCCGAGGAGGTTCGCCGCTTACTGGGTGGCTCGTCTTTGGAGTGTTGCCGCTTTGCTCGCACTCGCGATCTGGGCCGGCGCGTGCTGGCCGTCCTCCAGATCTCTGAAGTCTCTCCACACAACCCTAGCTCACACACTTAAACGAAAGGAAACGAATGCCCAACTCAACTGATTCCAAGCGTGGAAAGCCAAGCGTCTCGGAGACCGTGGAGAAGTTCTCCTTCGGTTCCGGGCACGACGTACCTAGATAACGCCGACCTCGCAAGCACAGGCCTCCGCTTCGACGTCCTGGAGATCAAGTTCGAGCCAGGCCGCGGATTCGAAGGACGCGATCGTTGGATCATCACGATAAAGGTCGCGGACCGCGAACCCGAGAGACTCACTCTGGGCTCGAATCCCGGGCGCGATCAGCAGCTGCGAGATGCTCAAGCGCACCTCGCTCGCGGTGGCAAAATCGAAAACGTGCGGCTACGTCACTCCGGTAAGGCGTACTACTTCACGGAGGGCGACCGCTAAAGAGTAAGGGCCGAGGCATGCCCGTCTCGGCCCTTCTACTTGCAGTTGGACTATGGCTAAGATACCAAAGCGCGGCGCTGGCGGTCAACTCGCCGGCGCCCGCGCACCTTCGCCGAGTTTCAGGCGTTACCGCCGCGATCACAGCGGACGGCAGAGAACGTCGCGCACGCCCTGACGCGTATGCGCGAGGGCGCCTCGCTCAAGAGCGCAGCGGCTGAGTTTGGTATCGAGCCGCGGACGGTCGTGCGGCTCGGCAAACCCGCGCTCCGGAAGACTGCGAGCGGCCGCTATAAGGCCAAGGCCAGCGACGACCTGTTGCGCGTCTTTAATGTCATCGTTGACGGAAAGCGCCAGCCTGTGGCCATGCGCGGCTCGCGGGTCGCATCGGAGGTCGCGCACCACGCGCAAGCGACGCGCACGTTCGCGAGCACCGGCCGCACCGACGAGCTGCTCGCATTTCACGGTCGCACGTTCTCCGATGCGCAGGGCCGCGAGATCGAGTTCTTCACCGACCTGGACGAACTGGAACGGCTCGGCGATCTCGGCGAGCTCTCCTTTGAAGACCTCTACGCCCGACGCTGATGCGGGCGCGCGATCCGATCGGGGCCTGGCTGCGCGATACGCGGGCGCAGCGTCGCGTCGGCCGCGAGGCCGCCTGTGCGTGCGGCGAGGCGCGCCCGTTTGCGCTGATCTCCGGTCGCTCGCCGCCGATCTGCTTTCGCTGCGAGCGCCTCGCACATGGCCGCGCGCCGTACGAGCTCAATCACGTCTTCGGCAAGCGCAACAGCGCGCTGACGATCCGCTATCCGATCAACGACCATCGGGCGATCTTTAGCGTGAAGCAGCTCGACTGGCCGCCCGGCGCGCTGGATAATCCCAACGGCAGCCCGCTGCGCGCCAGCATCGCCCGTTTCGATGGGCTGTATGATAATGTCGAGCACATGCTGGCCGAGCATATCGCGTTCAGCGCCGAAGCTCTAACGCGTCGAGGAACTGCTGACGGCCATCTACGGCTCGAACTGGCTGGCGAAGCTCGAAGCCGGCCGCCAGGAAACGCGCGGCGCAAGAGCAGAAGCAACGCGTGCCGATAGTCTGCCGATCGCGGTCCGCGTCTATCCTGACCTCAAGGCACGCAGCCGGAGCGCAAGGCGCCGCAGATCGACGGCATGCTCGTTTTCGATTGCGAGACGCGTACCGACCAGGCGCAAGCGCTGACCTTCGGCAGCTACCGCTTCTTGGTGAAGGCCGCTGCCTGGAAGAGGGGCTGTTCTACGCGCGACGATCTGACGCGCGCGAGAGCGCGACGTGCTGGAGCGCTACGCGCGCGACGCATCCCGCCGACACCGATCCGCGCGGCCTGCCGGAGCGCGGCATCCCGAGCAATCCGGAGCTGCAGCTGCTGCCGGTCGCGGATTTCCGCGCGCTGCTCTACCGCGTGGCGTACAAGGGGCGCGGCCTGCTCGTCGCATTCAACTTCCCATTCGACGCGAGCCGCCTCGCGCTCGGACTACGTCGAATCGCGCGAGCGGTTCCTGGGCGGCTTCACGTTCAAGTTCTTCCAGTACCGCGACAAGAGCGGGCAGCTGCGAGCCCATCCCTACCGCCCCGGCATCGCGGTCAAGCACATGGACAGTAAACGCGCGCTCAAGGGCTTTACCGGCGCCGATCGATCCGCGACAAGGAGGATCAGATCCCCGAAGGCGCCGAGTCCTAAGCCCGAGAAGCGCTACATCTTCCGCGGGCACATGCTCGATGCCAAGACGCTCGCCTTCGCGCTGACCGATCAGGGCATGAGCCTCGAAGCGCGCCTGCGAGCTCTTCGGCGTCGAGCACGGCAAGCAGAAGGTCAAGCGGCACGGCATCATTACGCCAGAATACATCGACTACAACCGGCGCGACGTGCTCGCAACGTGCGAGCTCACGGACAAGCTGCTGGCCGAATACGCGCTGCATCCGATCGAGCTGCAGGTAACCAAGGCCTATTCGCCGGCCTCGATCGGCAAGGCATATCTGCAAGCATGGGCGTGACGCCGATCATGGCGCGCATGCCGGATTTTCCGAAGCGCTACTGCGGCTATGCCGAATCGGCATTCTTCGGCGGCCGTGCGAGCGCGCACGTGCGCAAGGTGCCGGTGCCGGTCGTCTACACGGACTTCCTCAGCCAGTATTCGACCGTGAACGTGCTGATGGGCCTGTGGCAGTTCGTGACTGCGAGGGAGATTCGCGTGATCGAGGACTGCCGCGAGGAGCTCGCAGCACTGCTGCGAGGCGTCACGCCCGAATGGGTGCTCGATCCGGCGAACTGGAAGCGCCTCGCAGGCTTCGCGCGCATCATCCCCGATGGCGATGTGCTGCCGCTGCGAGCCAAGTATGGCGGCAACGGCTGGCAGATCGGCGTGAACTACGTGCATGCGAGCTCGGACGATCCCAAGGACGGCCTGTGGTATTCGTGGCCCGATCTCGTCGCCTCGGTGCTGCTGACCGGCAAGCTGCCGCGCATCGTGGAGGCGTTTCGGCTCGCGCCGATCGGCAAAGCCGAAGGGTCTCAAGCCGATCGAGTTCCGCGGGCAAGTGCGCGATCGATCCGCGCTCGCAAGACTTCTTTAAGGTCGTGATCGAGGAGCGCAATCGCCTCGCAGCTCGCACCGATCTGAGCGATGCCGAACGCGATCGGCTGCAAGCGGTCGCTCAAGACCTTGGGCAGCGCGACGAGCTACGGCATATTCGCGCAAATGGATCGCCAAGAGAGCGACAAGGAAGTCAAGCTGACCTGCTACGGCATCGATCCGGAGCCGTATCGAGTGCAAGGTCAAGCATCCCGAAGCGCCCGGCGAGTATTGCTTCCCGCCGCTGGCCTCGCTCATTACCAGCGGCGGCCATCTGCTGCTCGCGCTGCTGGAGCGGCTCGTCACCGATCGCGGCGGCACGTACGCGATGGAAGACACCGACTCCATGGCGATCGTCGCGAGCGAAGCGCGGCGGCCTCGTTCGCGTGCCCGGGCGGCCCGTACCAGATGGAAGACGGCCGCGAAGCAATCCACGCGCTATCGTGGGAACAGGTCAAGGAGATCGTCGCGCTCTTCGATCGGCTGAATCCGTACGATCGCGCAGCGTCGACGGACACGATCCTCAAGATCGAACCCGACAACTACGACCCGGAAGACCAAGAAGCAGCGGCAGCTCTGGTGCCTGGCGATTTCCGCCAAACGGTACGCGCTCTTCCTGCGCGATCGCAACGGCGAGCCGGAGCTGCTGCGCCAGGGATCAATAACGCCGAGGACAGCGACGTCGGCTGGTCCGAGCACGGCCTCGGCCATCTGCTCAATCCGAGCGATCCGACCAGCGAAGATCGCAGCTGGATCGCGCAGGCGTGGCTCGGCATCGTGCGCCGATCGCTGGGCCTCGCCACGGAGCCGCTGCCATTCGCCGATCGCGTGGCCGTGGGGCAGATCACCGTGAGCAGCCCCGAGGTCCTGCGGCCGCTGGCAAAGCTCAACGCGGGCAAGCCGTACGCGCAGCAGATCAAGCCGTTCAACTTCATCCTGAGCTGCCACGTCGCGCCGTTTGGCCATCCGATCGGCGCCGATCCGGAGCGCTTTCACCTCATCGCGCCGTACGAGACGCGACCCGCGCAAATGGCTCGCGCTGCCGTGGATCGATCAGTATTCGCGGCAAGCAGTACCGGATCAGCACGACGCTCGCCACGCAGCACGCGGTCAGATCGCGCGCGTCAAGAGCTACGGCGACGTGCTCGAAGAGTACGAGTTCCACGAAGAAGCCAAGTGCGCCGATGCCAGCGGCGCGCCGTGCGGCAAGCAAACCGTGGGGCTGCTGCGGCGGCGCCACGTCACGATCGAGTGGCCGCCGCGCTTCATCGGCAAGGAGTCGAATAAGCTCGAAGAGGTCGAGGAGGGCAGCGTCCCGGATGCAGGCGACGTGTATACGGAGTATCCCGATCCGCGGCGCGACGTGAGTGGGAGAGGATCGTCGCTAAGCTCAAGTCCATGTCGAAGTGTGAACGACAAGAGCTTGCCAAACAGGCCGGCCTTTCGCCTACGACGATCGAGTACGCGCGGCGCGGACGCATGCCACATACCGCTAACCGACGGAAGCTCGTTAGCATTCTCCTCTCTCGCCGTCCGCTAAGGTAGTGCCGAATGAAGCGGACCCTGTCAATGCGTTGTCGAAGGTTAAAATAACATGCTGATTCGGCTGTTAGGTCTCTCTTCGTCGCCGCCGTTCCGCTTAGCGCCCTCTTTATACTCTCTCAGACAGAAGGGTTTAATGCGAATGCCCAGCTGACCGCGGAATGGTTCATGTACTGCATGGCTCTAAGTCTCGCTTTATTCTTGCAAGAAAGCTCAGAGTGGAAAGGCCGTCGCCGCGCTGCCGAGTATTCGATCGTCTTTGTTATCATCGCCATGATATCAGCGCTTTACTATTCCGGCATTGTTTCTGGTGGCGCGTTAGGTCGGACAGTGAGCCTACCTCATTCACTCTTACCAACCTTTGTCACGCTCGTAACTCTTGCAGCGGTGACTTGCGAACTCACTCTTGATCGACGAAAAGCGGGGAGAGTCTAGCTATGCTTATCGCAACGGGACTAGTGATCGGTTCACTGCTCGCATGTGGAGTATTTGTGACGAACGTTATCGACCTATTCAAGGCAGCTCCACAAGGTAAGGAGCTCAACAAAAGCGAAAGGTCCGCGCTCCCACTCGAGCTTTCGCATAGCCAGCTACGGGAACTTTCCGATTATGGCCAGTTGCGGGAGCCACCGCATCAGATCGTTAGCCTTTATAACCGTGGAGTATACGTTTGGTCCAGATCGGTCACTCACGAAGCGGTTCTAAACGTCGTCATTGACGTAAGTGTACTCGGCGAGGCGACGGCTTCGGCTAAAGCGGACGTGGCCGGCTACGTTCTAAACGCGCAGGTTAAGCAATGGCGCAGAGTTGAGGAACTCTTTGAAGCCTCTGCGGCGCCCAATGCTTAAGAATAATTTCACTCCAAACTCCAACCCACGACGAAGCAGGCATCAAATTCGGCGAAGGCACGATCGCCTCAGTTCCCATCTTTCAAGGTACTGGCTTTTCAAACAGATTTACATATACGCGAGAGCGCGCAGAGCTCAACATATTGCTTTCCGTTTTGTCGTCGCTTGGCCTAACGCCGACTGCCATAGAGAAGCAGCGGTTCGTTGATTACAGGATTATTCTAACTGACAGTGTGATCGACGTTGAGCTAAAGACGATCGTGAGCTCAGACGAGGAGATGGCAAACACGATCCATGACATGGGCGCCGGCCTTCTGGAGTGGCTTTATAGCCGAGAAATTCCGCCCCCTTAAACGAGTTGCAGGTCACGTTTGTCGTACCTAGTTTGCAAAACATACCTCCGATAGAGGTGTTTGAGGAGCTAAAGGCGGCGACGGTTTCACGGGAGATAACGGAGGCCGAGAGGGACTCTTTAAGCGATATCTCGCCAAGGTTCACCCTGCTAAGTAAGCTCGGCGCTAAGTGGTTAATTTGTTCAGGAACTCCCCCTTTTGTGCAAGTTACAAGGGGCGCGCTCTAGTCGAGGGGCCCGCAAGGGCGGTTCAACGGCTCTTATTTACAACCCGATCAGCCCAGGATAATTGGACCGCCAACCTGCAAAGCTCGGAAAGCCAGTTTGGTTGATTGTTTGGTATCAAGCGGTTTATAGTTCTTTTACCGTCGAAGCTTCTCGCTCAGTTCTCGAAGCTTACGACCCGAGCCCGTTCGCTCGGATAATCGTTGGTGATGGTCGCCACTTAGCAATAGTTGATCGCAACGCCGGAACGGAGAGAACGAGCCCGTCTGCTTGACTGGGTTGGCGAGGCCGCTAATGGTTGCTCCTGATACGGACTAGAGCATGACGCTGTACGTTCCACCCCTTTCACATTTGCCCCGAGCGCTCGACTCTCTGGAGGAGATGATCCGCTTACTTGAGCGGGCCCTTATGCCGGCCGAGCACTTTAGACGAGTGCGCGGTTCACAAGAGAACGATCTGAAATTGGCGGTCGTCGTGCATGCTCTTAATGGCCTTGATGCAGCACGTGGAGCACACGCGTTAGGGAGCGGGCAGTTGTTCGGGCCGCTTTCTGTGGAATTCCGCGTAATCTTTGAAGTATTGGTGAAATTTTGGTGGATGCGACGGCATCCCCCTCGCGCCACAAACTACCTCATTTCCGAACCCTTTGAACGTTACGCACTTGCTAATGACAGAGTGCGTCGGTCTGCTAAGTGGCCCGGCATCGTGCAGGATTGCAAGAGCGCTGTCGCGCAGCTTCCGTCGCTATCGACACTTCCCGGCGCAACCAAGGGTGCTGCAGGGCGGCCCGTATTCAAAGCAATTGCGAAGGCCCTGCGCATGCCTTCTTTGGAAGAGATGGCGGCCGCGGTTGGAGAGGACGAAGATGTATATTTGATCGATGTGGACGTCCCAAGTCTGTATCCCCATACCTCGGTGACATATACGAAGAACTTTCACAAACGGAACAATAGCGATGGGACGGCCTTCTTATCGACCCAGCCTGATTCAATTATGCTTTTGGGTTCGCTGACGCGGACGACAACGCGGCTCGGTGAAATACTGAAGGAGGTGCTAGACATCTTTCCTGATGGCGCGTTGCAGTTCGACGCTGAGGCGGCAGCGGGCCGGCTCGCCGATGTCGTGAGGGCCGTTAGGGGATACTTGCCGCAGCCGTGAGCGACTGCGCCAACGCCGATCGGTGCGGCACGTCTACTCGGGCGGCGAGAAAATGCGCGGTAAGACTATGACGAGGCGCCGAACCTGATGTTCGTGGCGCTTCTCTTGGCCTTGGCATTTGCTTGAAGGGTCGCCGTGATAGCACCGGTCTCTGGGTCAACCGTTGCGTTAACAACGGTCATATTTTCGAGGTCAAACGGCTGATCCCATTTGTTATTAGCAGTCGCTGGTTCAAGCAGATCAGCGAAGACGTGAACCGTCGGATAAGATGAATGCGGAGTCTCATACTTCGAATCGCAGAGCTTTGCGCTATACTCCGGATTTATGTCTGCTAATTCAACGATCGCGTGCCGAACGTGATGAGCAACGGCGAGCGCACATTCTGCGGCAATCGCTTTAATTTCGCCAAAGTTGGCGAACCCGTGTTCTATACCATCGCTAATTGAAATAGCGCTCCGGTGTGCATTGTGATCGCCATGAAATACGAAGTGGTCGCGACAATAGTTCTCAGCTGCCCGCCTCTTATCTTTTTCGTCCCTGAAGGGCTGCAGATTCATCGCCGCCTTCTGCAACTCTGCTAAGTCATCGACTGCGATACCGCACCGCTGGATAGCTAATAGCTTTAGGTTCTCCGCAGCAATGAAAAGATGCATTACGGCCAGCGCCATCGTGTCCGGAGTAAGATACTGCAACCCAATCGCGTAGTATTCAATCGCGCGTGAAAGATAGCCGCCGGTTTGGCTTTCAATGTTAGCAGCTATAATCAGCGCAAGGCTAGCTGCGGGATCGATGACGCTGCCTTTTTGGGGAGCTTTACGCGATGGCAGCTTTGAGAGCGCTTGGAAGACCGGCCGCGGCACCACGCCTTCCGTTACTTCCGCCAAGAACGTCGGTTCAGCAAGGCCGACAACGGCATTTGAAGCAACGCTGAGCGCGCTCATGATCGAGCGAATCAGCGACCCGACCGAACGGCCAACCGTCATAAAATCCAGAGTTGAGTAAAGCTCGGCGCGCGCGTCGATCGGACCAGGCATAGGTGGCAAGCTGTCGCCGAAACTCACCTGCCTGGTACTGAAGCAGAGTTCGCCTTTGTACTCCGGCGTATCGAGGTTAATTAGTATCGTTGCGCCTCTTTCAAAGCGACAGGCTGCATCTACTTCAGCCAACAGCACATAATGGTGCTGATGCGCCGGGGCTGTGAGTTCTGGCTCGATGGTCACGGGCGGCGCTAAGTGATTTGGTGATGCCGGAAGCCGGCGCTTCTCTCGGCGGATCGTACTTCCAAGAGGCTGCGGTTACGTGTAATCATGGTTTACTCGAAGGAGTTCCGCGCTTGACGGACTTGCCCTAGCCCCCACCGCCGCGCCCGCGAGGCCGCATCGCGCTGGCGGCGTGACGCTTATCCTAGAACCTCGCAGCTGCGCAGCCCGGCGCGGATCACACAGTGCTACACGGCTCGCAGCCTTAGACTTGCGGCTCGCATTGTGCTCGCAGTCTCGCAGCATTGATCGCGGAGCAGCTGCCCAGCCAGCCCGGCTAGCCGGCAGGGGGGTCCGTCTTGGGCTCGCCAACTCCTATCCCGCTATGCGGCCGTGCCGTGGCAACGCTTATACTTCTTACCGCTGCCGCAGGGGCACAGTTCGTTGCGGCCCACTTTCGGCGCCTCGCGCTGCATGGGCTTTGCGGGCTCCTCGTCGTCCTTGTTCGTGTGGAACTGCGCGACGCGGCGACCGGCGCCGGGCGCGGGGCCGAGCAGTTGCTCCACTTGCTGCGGCGGCAGCGCGTTGCCGGCGCCCGTTACGGGCTGCGGAACCATCTCGCCCGACGGAATCTGCTCGAACTGCGGCGCGCCGGGGGCCATCATCTGCTGCGGCGGCGCTCCATGCTCGATCTGCACGCGGAACACGCCCTTGATCGCCTCGTCGGCGATGTTGTTCTTCAGCGATTCGAAAATCTCGAACGCTTCCTTTTCGTATTCCACGCGCGGGTCTTTTTGGCCGTAACCGCGTAGCCCGATGCCCGTTTTGAGGTGGTCCATCACGTAGAGGTGGTCCACCCACTGCCGGTCGATGATCGGCAGCAAGAGATACTTCTGCTCGACCACGCGCAGGATCTCGGGCGTCACTTCCGCCTCTTTGGCCTCGTACGCCGCCCGCGCTTTGTCGCGCAGCAGCCGGCGGATCTCCTCGCGGTCCTTTCCGGCCAGGTCGTCAACGCTCACCTCGCGCTTGATCGGAAAGATCAGATCCAGCGCGTTGAGCATCTCCTCGAAATCCCACTCGCTCGGATGCGCGTTCTCGGGCGCGTTCTCTTCGACCGCCTCGTTGACTTTCGATTCCAGCGTCTGCGTCATGAAGGTGCGCGAGTCGAACGTGCCCTCGAGCGTGGAGCGGCGGTCGTGGTAGATCACCGAGCGCTGCTTGTTCATCACGTCGTCGTACTCGAGCACGTGTTTGCGAATCTCGTAGTTGTGGTTTTCGACCTTGCCCTGCGCACGTTGGATTGACTTCGTCACCAGCCCCGATTCGATCGGCTGCTCGTCGGTGAAGCCCACGCGCTCCATGATGTTGGTCATGCGCTCGCCGCCGAACAGCCGCATCACTTCGTCTTCCAGCGACACGTAGAACCGCGACGAGCCCGGGTCGCCTTGCCGGCCCGAGCGCCCGCGCAGCTGGTTGTCGATGCGCCGCGACTCGTGCCGCTCGGTGCCGATGATGTGCAGGCCGCCGTTGCGCGCCACGCCGTCGCCGAGCTTGATGTCGGTGCCGCGGCCGGCCATGTTGGTGGCGATCGTCACTTGGCCGCTTTGTCCGGCGTCTTTGATGATCTCGGCCTCTTGCTCGTGATACTTCGCGTTGAGCACGTTGCACTCCACGCCCTTGCGCCGCAGCATCGTCGCCAGCAGCTCGCTCTTTTCGATCGAGCGCGTGCCGACCAGCACGGGCCGCCCCTTCTGGTGCTCCGCGATGATCTCATCAACCACCGCGTCGAACTTCGCCTTTTCCGACTTGTACACGATGTCGGTGTTGTCTTTGCGCACCATCGGCATGTTCGTCGGCACCACGACCACGTCGAGGCCGTAGATGTCTCGGAACTCGCGCTCCTCGGTCTTGGCGGTGCCCGTCATGCCGGCCAGATGGTCGTACAGGCGGAAGAGATTCTGGAAGGTGATCGTCGCGAGCGTTTGGTCCTCGCCGCGCACCTTGATGCCTTCCTTCGCCTCGATGGCCTGGTGGATGCCGTCGGAGTAGCGCCGGCCGTACATCAGGCGGCCGGTGAACTCGTCAACGATGATCACCTCGCCGTCCTTCACGATGTACTGCTGGTCGCGGTGGAACAGGTTCCAAGCCTTGAGCGCTGCGTTGAGCTGATGCGTCAGCTCGATGTTGCGTTGCTCGTAGAGGTTCTGGATGCCGAGCATCTTCTCGACCTTCGCGACCCCGGCTTCCGTGATCGGAACGGCGTGGGCCTTCTCGTCAACCGTGTAGTCCTCGTCCTTCTTCAACCGCGGCAGGATCTGCGCGAACTTGTCGTAGAGCTCGCCCGACTCTTGCGACGGTCCGCTGATGATCAGCGGCGTGCGCGCCTCGTCGATCAGGATCGAGTCCACCTCGTCAACGAGCGCGAAGTAGAGCTCGCGCTGCACGAGATCTTCCACCTGCCACGCCATGTTGTCGCGCAGATAGTCGAAGCCGACCTCGTTGTTGGTGACGTAGGTAACGTCGCAGTTGTACGCGTCGCGGCGCTGCGCCGAGTCGAGGCCGTGCTGGATGATGCCGACGCGCAGACCCAGGAACTCGTAGATCGGGCTCATCCACTCGGCGTCGCGGCGAGCCAGGTAATCGTTGACCGTCACCACGTGCACGCCGCGTCCCTCGAGCGCGCGCGCGTAGACCGGCAGCGTCGCGACCAGCGTCTTGCCTTCGCCGGTCTTCATCTCGGAGATGCGGCCTTCGTACAGCACCTGGCCGCCCATGATCTGCACGTCGAAGTGCCGCATGCCGACGGTACGCGTGCCCGCCTCGCGCACGACCGCGAAGACTTCCGGCAGCATCGTGTCGAGCAGCTCGCCTTGTTCCAGCCGCTGTCGAAACTCCGCCGTCTTGGCCTTCAGGTCGGCGTCCGAGAGCGCCGCGATCTGGGGTCCTAACTCGTTGACGGCTCGGGCGGTTTTCCGCAGGCGCGCGACGTCGCGCTCGTTGCCGTCGATCAGGGTCTTGAGAAACGCCATGGACGTTACGGCACGAGGCCGATCCCCGTCACCGCTCCGGGTGAGTTGTAGAAGGTCGGCATCTGGTTGCCGTCGGCGCCGGCGGGGAAGATCAGGATGACGCCCTTGCCGGCCGTCGTGGAGTCGGCGACGTAGATGATCCCGTCGGCGTTCACTTTGACGTCGGTCGGGGCGTTGAGCTGCGTCTGGCAGCCGTGGATCTTGCGGATCGGCTTCGTGTACGGAATCTTTCTGTTATAAGGCGGGAACACCAAGATCGCAGGACCCGACGACGAGTTGCAGCCGGCCTTCGGTTTGCCCTGATCGGCGATGTAGATGTTGGCGCTGCTGTCGAGCGCCACGCCGTAGGGAGCGATCACTTCGTTCTTCGCGGTGATGCTGAAGCGCGGAAAGATGTTGATCGGCGTCGGCGTGGGCGACGGCGAGGGCGTGGGGCTCGGCGATCCGGTGGGCGTCGGCGTCGGTTTGGGCGTCGGCGTCGGCTTGGGCGTGGGCGTGGGCTTGGGCGTCGGCGACGGCGTCGGCAACACGAACTGCGATACGGCCGCGCCCTGAATGCTCGTCACGTAGATGTGGCCCTGCTTGTCGATCGCAACGCCGCCGGGCACCTTCAGCCCCGGCTTGGGACCGGCGATCGCCTGAAACGGCTGCGTGGCGCCGGCCGAAAACAGCAGCACTTGGCTCGGATACGTCACGAGCGGATTGGAGTCGGCGATGACCATCAGATTCGGCGCGGCGCTGGGCGACGCCGACGGCAACGGGGTCGCGCCCTTCGGCGAAAATGCGATGCCGCGCGGACGCCCCGGCAATCCCTGCGTCTGCAGCGGCACGACGTTGCCCGTGGCGAGCGCCGCGAACACGATCAGCGTCGCGGCGTTCGTGCTCGGGTTGTAGTTGGTCACCCACAGGTTCGAGGCCCGGTCGAACGCGAGATACTGCGGCCCGTTCAGCCCCGTGCTGCCGCCGCCGATGTTGAACGACGGCTTGCCGCCGCTCTTGGTGCCGTTCGTATAGATGCTGATCGCGTTCTGGTTGCTATTGCTCGCGTACAGGGTCTTCGCCGGGAAGTTCGGCCCGACGTTGATGCCGGTCGTCTGCCCCAGGTTGCTGCAGGCGACGATCGCGGCCGTCAAGACCAGCGCGAGGAAGCCTAGCCCCCGCATGGGACTCTTTGCTGTGAAACGCACGTCGGAGCGGTTCCCCCAGGGGGCCGACTTTCCTGGCCCAGGGCGCGATGAGCAAGGAGCCAGATGGCGGCTGCCAGTGCGACGAAAATCAGAGCGGAGACGATCCAGCGCCGCGTCCGGCGGCGCACGTAGGCCGGACGGCTCGACTCGGTGTCGATGATCTGGCGCGGCACGGCTGACCCCTAAACGGCGCGGCGTAACGGGTGGTTCAGGTCGTCGTTCCGCACGCTCCGCAGCAGCTCGCCCACGGTCACGAACCGATAACCGGCCCGCCGGAACCGCTCGACCACGTTGGGCAGCGCCTCGATCGTGGCCAGCTTCCCGCTGTGGAGCAGCACGATCTCGGGCGCCGTGGCGTGGGTCAGCAGGTGATGCTCGATCTCATCCGCGCTTAACGTTCGCCAGTCGCCGCCGTCGTCGGTCCACAGCACCACCGAGTATCCCAGCGACTGAGCGATCTGGAGCGTCGCCTCGGTGAACCGCCCGTGCGGCGGCCGCATGTAGATCCGCACCGCCGGATCGTGCGTCAGGTCCCACAGCACGTCGCGCCCGCGCAGAATTTCCTTGCGCACTTGGGCCGGGCTCTCCTGATCGAGGTCGGGATGGGAGTAGGTGTGATCGGCGACCTCGTTGCCGTCGGACTCGATGCGCCGGGTGATCTCGGGCCACTCTTGCGCGTCCTTGCCGATGAGAAAGAACGTTGCGGGCACCTTGAGGTCGCGCAGTACGTCGAGCAGCATCGGCGTGTAAATCGGGTACGGTCCGTCGTCGAACGTGAGCGCGATGAGCTTTGGGCGCCCCGAGCGATTCTCGAGCGGCAGCTCGTGCGCCACGCGATACGCCCGCGATACGATGTCACCGGAAAACTCGAGATGCAGGTTGGTCTGCGGGGTGACCAAGGCGGGGATGAAGCTGCTCCTATGCACGAAGGTGCGCCAGCCGCCGTAGATGACTCCGGCGACGAGCATCACCACGACCACGATCTTCATGGGCGAACGCACCGCACGTTACGAATGACCCGGAATGGTGGACGGCGGGTTGCGCGTGAAGTCGCCGCCCACGATCACGGTCACGTCACTGGTGGGGGAACCGGTCGGGGCCGGCGAGACGTCGCCGCCGGCATCGGAAACGACGAGCGCGTCGTGCAGCGCCGGCGGCAGCGCCTCCCGAACGCGCGCGCCGGCGAAGGTGACGCTGGAGTGCTCGTGCACTTCGGTTGCGTTGTAATCGCTTCGCCCCGCATCGCTCACGTCGCCGATCGTGAAACCGGCCCGCTTCAGCACCGCGGCCACCTTATGCGCGGCGCCCGCCACGCCGCTGCCGTTTT
Source organism: Vulcanimicrobiota bacterium (assembly GCA_963824595.1). GTDB lineage: Bacteria > Vulcanimicrobiota > Vulcanimicrobiia > Vulcanimicrobiales > Vulcanimicrobiaceae > Cybelea. Next base: position 136,815 of record CAWGPY010000002.1, on the reverse strand, counting down.
CGATGTCAACGCGCAGCGTTCCGGGAGGGATCGCGGCCAGCGTGAGGGCGTCGGGCGACGGCGCCGCGGAGGGCGGAGCGACGAGCATCTGGGCGACGAGCCGCGCGCGCACCGCCGCGTTCGGCACCAGCGAGTCGCCGTAGCCCGGCAGATTGATGTCGTCCGTATACGGCACTTGGTTGCTCACGACCGCCGCCGGCGTGATGCCTTGGAAGTAGGTGGCCAGCGACAGCAGCTCGGCATTGCTGAAGTCGGTCTGCACGTACTTCCGGAAGACGGCCATCAGGTCGCCCAGGTGCAGGAACGTGTTGATGCGGTCGTTTTTCAGGCGATCCACCATCGCGCGCAGCACCTGCTGCTGACGCATGATCCGGCAGGGATCGCTGCACCAGTCGTGGCGGAAGCGCATGTACGCCACCGCCTGGTCGCCGTCGAGGTGCTGCCGCCCCTCCTTTAAATGGATGTTGAGGTGGCCCCAGGTGTCCACGTAGTCGAGCGACTCGCCCGTGCAGCCGGTCTTGTAGCGCAGGCAGTCCGACGACTTCACGTCAACGTCCACGCCGCCGATCGCCGCGATGAACTCTTTCGTGGCGTCAATGCGCAAGATCACGTACCGGTCGAAGCCCGGGATGCCGAGGAATTGCGCGATCACGCTCTTGGCTTCGTTGACGCCGCCCTCGGACTGCGCCTGATTGATCTTCGCCTGCGCGCCGCTGGGCATCGTGGCGATCATGTCGCGGGGGATCGACAGCTGGTAGATGCGCTTGTTCGCGAAGTCGAGGTTGACCGCCCAGATGACGTCGCTGCGGGAGTTCGTGGAGAACTCTTCGTCCTTCGCCGTGTAGTCGTAGTCGAGACCCTCGACGAGCACGAGCAGGTTCTCGCGGCCGAACACCTGTTGCGGACCGGGCACGAAGATCTGCGTGATCTGCGAGATGGCCGTGGCGGGGCTCTTGCGCTCGACCACCAAATAGCCGGCGATCGCCGCCGCGCCGCCCAGAACGACCAGCGCGACGACCGCGAGGACCCGCTTGGTGACGATGCTCAAACCGCGCGCCGCTCCGGCTCGACGGCCCGGCCGACAAAATCGAACGGGCTCATGCTCTCCAGGCGGACGTCGGCAAAATCTCCGATCCGGCCTGCGCCGGTGAAATAGATGCCGCCATCGACTCCCGGCGCTTCACCTTCGGAGCGTCCGAACCATGCTCGCGCCGCGCCCAGCCGCTGCCGCAGCGGGTCGCGCTCGCGCAGGCGGCGCGACTCCTCGACCAGCACGCGCACCGTCGAGCCGCAGCGTTTCGCTCGCGCTCGCTCCGACGCGCGCCGCTGCGCCTCACGCAAGCGAATCAAGCGTTCGCGACGGCGCCGCACGGGAACGCGCTCGCCCAAGGTCGCGGCCGGCGTGCCCTCCTCGGCGCTGTACTCGAAGAACCCGACGCGGTCGAGCTCGGCGCGCCCGATCCACTCCTCCAGATACTCCACGTGCTCGTCGCGCTCGCCGGGGAAGCCCACGATGAACGTGGAGCGCATCGTGATGCCGGGCACCTTCGCGCGAAACTCGTCCAAGATCTCGAGATAGCGCTCGCCGTTGCCGGGGCGCAGCATGGCCCGCAGCACCTCGGGGTGCGCGTGCTGCAGCGGCATGTCCATATACTTGCACACCTTGGGCAGCCGCGCGATCGCGTCCACCAGCTCCCGGTCTACGGTGGCGGGATAAAGGTAGAGCAGGCGGATCCATTCCAAGCCCGCGACGTCGTGCAGCCGCTCCAGCAGGGCGGCGAGGCCGCCGCGCCGCGCGCCGCGGTCGCGGCCCCACATCGAAGTGTCCTGCGCGATGAGGATCAGCTCTTTCGTGCCGCCGTTTGCCAGCGCGCGCGCCTCGGCGAGAATGGACTCCTCGCTGCGGCTGCGGAACTTGCCCCGCAGCGCCGGGATGATGCAGAACGTGCACGGGTGGTCGCAGCCCTCGGCGATCTTGAGATAGGCGGTGGCGCGCGGCGTGGTGACGAGCCGCGGAAGAAAGTCGTGCTCGGGCTCGGGCTCGAATTCCAGCCGAACGGGACGCCGGCCGGCCTCGACGTCGGCGAGCATCTCGGCGATGCCGGCGTACGCGCCGGTTCCGACGACGCCGTCAATCTCGGGGATCAGGCTCTGCAGCTGCGCGCCGTAACGCTGCGCCAGGCAGCCCGCGACGATCAGCTGCTGACCGGGACGCTTGCGCGCGGCGTGCTCGAGGATGACGTGCGTGGACTCCTCCTTCGCGGGGTCGATGAACGCGCACGTATTGATCACGACGGTCTCGGCGTCGCCGGGTTGCGGTTCCAGCCGCCAGCCGGCCGCGCCGAGCTTGGCGATCATCACCTCGGTGTCAACCAGATTCTTGGCGCAACCGAGGCTGACGAACGCGACGCTTCGCATCGCCGCTAGCGGAAGTTCACGAACTGCAGCGGCAGCTCGAAGTCCATGGCGCGCAGCGACGTGATGACCTTCTGCAGGTCGTCTTTGCTCTTTCCGGTGACGCGGACTTGCTCGTCTTGGAATTGCGCGTTCACCTTGAGGCCCAGCGACTTGATACGCGCCAGGATCGCCTTGCTCTGCTCCTTGGGAATGCCGCTGCGCAGCGTGACGACTTGCCGGACGGTGCTTCCGGCCGCCGGTTCGACGGTTCCGAAGTCGAACGCCTTGACCTCGATGCCGCGACGCACGGCCTTGCTCTGCAGCATGTCCACGACGTTGCGCATCTTCAGCTCGTCGTCGGAGATCAGCGTGATCTTCTTGCCGTCGAACTCGATGCTCGTCTTGCTGTTCTTGAAATCGAAGCGGTTCTCGATTTCCCGGCGCGTCTGGTTGAGCGCGTTGTCGAGCTCTTGGCCATCGACGCGCGACACGACGTCGAACGACGATTCGCTCGCCACGATTCCTACCGTACCCTTCTCAAAGCGTAAAGGCGTGCTCGACGACGTCGCCGTTCTTACCGAGCTTCCCGACGTCTTTACCGTCAACGTAGATCTCCACGCCGCCGGCGTTGCCGATGCGCACCAGTGCGTTCTTCCCTCGGAACGTCTTCGACGTGCCGGCCGGGAACGTACCCTCCATGCTAACATTGCCGTCAACGGTGACCCTGAGCCACGACGGAGCGCTGAGAACCAGCGCCAGCGTGGACTTCGTGCTCGGGCCCGGGGTCGCGGCCGGCGCGGGCGTCGCGCCCGCCGGAGCGGCGGACGGAGGCGCGGTCGTGGCGACCGCCACGGCGGGGACGGGTGCCGAGCGGCGCAGCGTCAGCTCGTTGTAGGTCACGAACGCGATCAGCACCACGGCCACGACCGCCGCGATCCAAATGAGCGCCGCGCTCCGGCGCGGCCGCGGCTCGTCCTCCTCGAGCGGAGCCTCGCGGCCCGGCAGGGTCTGCGCGGGGGCCGGCTGCGTGCGGTTGAACGCGGCGACCGCCTCCTCCGGATCGAGCCCGAGGAAGCGCGCGTAGGTACGAAGGAAGCCGCGGATGTAGACGGGGGCGCCGATCGTGCTCCAACTCTCGTCCTCGATCGCCGCCAGATAGACCGAACGAATCCGGATCTGCTGGGCCACGTCGGAGAGCGATAGCCCTCGAGCCTCGCGGGCCGCGCGAATCCGCTGACCCAGCGCGTCGGACGCTCCTGACATTTGGGCTTTCAGTTAGCCCCGTCTTAATGTTATCCTGTTCGACGTCAATGGTTAAGGAACGCGTCATCGCGGCGATGAGCGGGGGCGTCGACTCCGCGGTCGCCGCCGGGCTCTTGCGCGAAGAAGGTTACGACGTCGTCGGAATCACGATGAAGATGTACTCGCCGTCGCGGCCGGCGCATGCGAAGAGCTGCTGCGGCAGCGATGATTTCGACGACGCGCGCGCCAGCGCGTCCATCTTGGGGATTCCGCACTACGTGCTGGATTTCGAGGAGACGTTCCGCCGCAACGTGATCGAACGTTTCGTGGACGACTACGCGGGGGGCCGCACGCCGAACCCGTGCGTGTCGTGCAACAATTTCGTCAAGCTCGGCACGCTGGCGCGCTACGCCGATTCGCTGCGAGCGCGTTACGTCGCGACGGGACATTACGCGCGTCTCGAACGGCGCGACGACGGACCGCATCTGTTCCGCGGCGCGCACGAGAAAGATCAGGCCTACGCGCTGGCGCAGCTGACGCCGCCGCAGCTCGCGCGGCTTCTTCTTCCGCTCGGCGAGTTCGACAAGGCGACGACGCGCGCGCACGCGCGCCGGCTCGGCCTGCCGGTGCACGACAAGACCGAGTCGCAAGACATCTGCTTCGTCGAAGGTGGCGACTATCGCGCGGTGCTCGCGCGGCTCCATCCACAGATCAACGAGCCCGGCGAAGTCGTCTCGACGGGCGGCGAGCGTCTGGGCGAGCACGCCGGCATCGCGAACTACACCGTGGGACAGCGAGCCCGATTGCCGGCGAGCGCGAGCGGGGCGCGCTACGTGGCCCGCATTGACGCGGCGACGAACACGCTGGTCGTCGGCCGCGAGGACGAGCTGCTGACGAGCGCGTTGACGGCGAACGAAGTGAATCTCATCCGCCCCGAGAGATTCGGCGGGGAAACGCGCGTGCGTGCGATGATCCGCTATCGCGCCGCGCCTGCGCACGCCGTTGCGACGATCCGCGATGGCGTGCTCCATCTGCGTTTCGACGCGCCGCAGCGTGCCGTCGCGCCGGGCCAGCTGGTTGCGCTGCTCGATCCCGCCGGTGACGAAGTGCTCGGCGCCGCCACGATCGTCTTGTCACCCTGAGTAGCGCCACCACCTTGTCATCCTGAGCGGAGGCGCTCCTTGTCATCCTGAGCGGAGGCGCGCAGCGCCGTAGTCGAAGGGCGAAGGACGAAGGGCGAAGGGCGAGCAGGCGCCATGAAACCGGCGGCTCTGCCGAGAATGAGGCGATGTTGGGACTGAGGAGGTAGTCATGGAGCGTTGGCGTTTTGCCCTTTGCGCGTTGAGTATTTGCTTTGCGGCATCTGCGCTTGCAGGTTGCGCGTCGCCAAGCTCGTCGGCGACATCGCTCGCACCGGCCGCCCGTTCGAGCGAGCGTTCGTGGATGCTGCCACAAGCGTCGGGCGACACACTGCTCTACACGACGGGACCGAGTGACGTCTATGCGATCGCATTTCCGTCGGGCAAGCTCGTTGGTACGATTACGAGCGTGTCCTACCCACAGGGTGTGTGTTCGGATGCAGCCGGCAACATCTTCGTTACGTCGTACCGCACTCAGGATGTCGTGGAATTTGCGCACGGTGGCACGACACCGATAGCGAAGCTGGCCGATTTCGGCTACTTTCCTCTCGGCTGCGCTGTCGACCCGACCACCGGAAATCTTGCCGTTGCGAATATGCAGGCCATGGACGGATCGGGCGGCAATGTCGCTATCTACACCGGTGCGATCGGCAAGCCGACGTATTATACGGCACTCGGAATGAGTGGCTATTCCTGGTGCACCTACGACGATCGCGGAGATCTGTTTGTTAGCGGCGGCGGAGTTTCGGGGCTCGCCGAGTTGCCGGCCGGCAGCCAAACCATGGACGCAATCGCGCTAAGCGTAGCCGGAAACGGCCTACAGTGGGACGGGCGGTACCTGGCAATGCTCGACCGCCAGTCGAAGGTGATTTACCGGATATCCGTGTCGGGATCGTCGGGCAGCGTCGTAGGAACTGCACACCTAAAAGGCCTCATCGCCTCGGTTGGATGGGATTTCGTTCTGGACGGTGACAAGGCCGTCGTTCCCTACGCGCCCAAAGGATACGACCTAAGAAAGTTCGGGTTTTGGAAGTATCCTCGCGGGGGTCAGCGTGGCCGCTCCTTCAGCGGAGGAGGCTACGACTACCAAGGCGTGACGCTGAGCAACTCGGGGGGATTACGCCGATGAACGTCCTTCGAATACTCCACTTCGTGGCCGCCGGTCTACTCATCGTGGCCTGTCAGGGCGCCGGTACGACGCCGCAGGCCTCAGGATCGCGGGCGAGCCTTCGTCACTTTCAAGGCGCCGGCTCATGGCTGTCACCGATGGCAACGCAGCGGCCCCTTATCTACACCTCGGCCATTTACGTCAATATCTACACGTATTCAGGCAATCAAGTCGGTCAACTCCGAGGTTTTAGCGACGCGAAGGGACTGTGCTCTGACGTTAACGGCAACGTCTACGTTGTTGACGCCGGGGCTCAGGTCGTCTATGAATACGCTCCCGGTGGAACGCTTCCCATAAACGTTATCGATGATGGAGGGCAGTTGCCGAACGGATGCGCCGTAGACCCGAGCACCGGAAATATCGCGGTGGCCAACACCGGCTCGGGACTTGGCCAAAAAGACGGAAATCTTCTGGTCTATCCGCCCGGAAGCTTCGCGGCCCCAATCACCTACACGCTGCCGGCGATGGAAGTTTACATGTTTTGCGGCTACGACGCAGCCGGAAACCTTTATGTAGATGGCGTTGGCGATAAGGGCACTTTTCAACTGGCGGAACTCCCTGGGGGCGGCAACGCTCTCGTCAGTATCGCCATCCCAATGTTAAACCACCGAAGCCATCGAGCCGGCGGCTTACAATGGGACGGCCAATACCTGGCCGTGGACGACGCGCTCAAGCGCCTGATCTACCGCCTGGCAATTTCCGGCAGTCAGGGAAGCGTTGCTGACACGGTGCGCATTAAGGGCCTCAATCGTACGTACATCGCGGAGTTCTCGATCCAGGGCAAGACGATGCTTTTTCCGCTAAGCGGCGGGAGAATGGCGTTCTATAAGTACCCGCAGGGCGGCCGCCCGACAAAGGGCTTTGTAGGCTCCGTCGGTCCCTACATTACTGTGAGCTTGCCGCCAACGCCAAAGTAGCGCTCGCCCTTCGACACGCGCGCCTTTGGCGCGCTACTCAGGGTGACAAGGTCACGCCGAGGCGAGGGCCATTCCGGGGCGCAGGTTCCAATACGTGTCGCGGATCACCGGCTTGAAGCCGGCGCCGACGATCAGGTTTTCCAGGTCGCGGCGCGTCGCTTCGTTGGTGCTGCCGGCATCGTGCACCACCTGCTCTTCGATGATCGTGCCGCCCATGTCGTCGCAGCCGTAGAATAAGGCGAGCTGGCCCATCTTCAGCCCCGGCGTCAGCCACGACGCCTGCAGGTGCGCGAAGTTGTCGAGATAGAGCCGCGAGATCGCGAGCACGCGCAGGTACTCGAGCCCCGTCGCTTCCTTGCCGCGCAGCGGCGTCTTGAACGGCACGTAGTACCAGGGGATGAACGCCGTAAAGCCGCCGGTTTCGTCTTGCAGCTCGCGCAGCACGTGCATGTGTTCGATGCGCTCCGCCGCGGTCTCGATCGAGCCGAACATCATCGTCGCGGTCGTCGGCATGCCCAGCTGCTGCGCGTCGCGCATCACGCCCAGCCACTCGTGCGGCTTCACCTTGCGCGCCGAGATGCGCTTGCGCACGCGCTCCACCAGAATCTCCGCGCCCGCACCCGGCAGCGATTTCATGCCGGCATCCTTCAGGCGGGCCAGCACGTCGCGCGTTGAAATCCCCTCGACGTGCGCCAGTCCGACGATCTCCGAGACGGAGAGCGAGTGGATGTCGGCCTCCGGGTACTCGCGCCCCACCCGCGCGAAGAGCGTCTCGAACCAGTCGATGCCGAGTTCGGGGTTGACCCCGCCCTGAATCATGATCTGCGTCGCGCCCTGATCCACGGCGTATTTCACGCGCTCGAGCACGACGTCGTGCGACATCGTGTACCCTTCCTTGTGGTGCTCGGGCCGGAAGAACGCGCAGAAGCTGCAGTGCACGTTACAGACGTTCGTATAGTTGATCGTGGTGTCGATGACGTACGTGACGACGTCGTGCGGATGCATCGCCATGCGGCGCGCGTGCGCCGCCGCGCCGAGCTCGTGGATGTCGGCCCCTTCGTAGAGCCGCAACCCCTCGTCGAACGACAGGCGTCCGCCGCCCGCGGCCCGGTCGAGCAGATTAGCTAGCGATGGCACCGACGGCCTCCGCGAACGACGGGAGTACGGGAATCGCGCCGATCGCGACCAGCTCGCGACAGAACGCCGCCAGCCCGTTCTGCGCGGCGACGTGCAGCATGAAGTTCAGCTTGCCGTAGTAGGTTTCATAGAATCCCGCGCGGCGCGGGATCTGCCGCTGCGCCAGCGCCACCACCTCGGCACCGTGCGACCGCGACCAGGTATAGGCGTCGGTCAGCGCGTGCATGCAGGCGCGCACGGCGGCCGGGTCGCGCTCGTACACCTCGCGGCGCGCGGCCCACACCGCGAACACGGTCTGCTGTGCCGTCCACTCGTGCCACAGGCGCCCGAGATCGTAGATGTGCTCCGGCGGAAAGCGTTCGATCGCGTCAATGGCCGAGTCGCCGATCAGTAGGGTCGGCGCGCCGGATGCGGCGCGCTCCAGCGGGCGCGGCTCGTCAACGTACTCCGGCCGGATGCGATAGCGGCGTTCCAAGATCACGCGCAGCAGGTTGCGTCCGCTGGCGGACTCCTGGGTCACGAAGATCGACGAGCTGTCGAGCGCGGACGGCGGAACCGGCGAGACGAGCACGACCGACACCACCTCGTCGCGCGCGCCGATGCAGAGATCGGGCAGCAGCACGAGCTCGCGCGAGTTAGCAGCCCACGCAAAGGCGCTGACCGGACTGAGGTCGAGCTCGCCGGCCAGCAGCATCGCGTTGAGCCGCGCCGGGGTGTCGGCGTGCAGCGTGCCCGGATACTCGATCGCGCCAGCGTCGAACGCGGCATAGATCGGCAGGTCGTTGGTGTACTTGATACGCCCGCAGCGCAGGGTCACGCCGGCACCCCCTTCGACGGGCTCAGGGTGACGGACGGCGACCAGTCCCAGGCGAACTCGTCGTACGTCGAGTTGCGCCGCACCGGAACGTAGCCGGCTTCCTGGATCAGGCGGCGGAACTCGCGATCGTCCACGTACTGCCCCGAGCTCGTGCCGGCCGAGTGGTAGATCATCTCCTCGTCGGTGGATCCGTGCGTGCCGTCCATGTCGTCGGCCCCGAACTGCAGCGCCACCTGACACACCTTGAGGCCCTGAATCATCCAATAGGCCTTGATGTGATCGAAGTTGTTCAGCATCAGCCGCGCGACGGCGAACGTCCGAACGTCGTCGAGTCCGGTCGTCCACCCGCAGTACGACAACTCGTTTCCGTCGGGATGAAAGGCCAGCGGAATGAACGCGTTATATCCTGGTGACCGCTCCTGCGAGTCGCGCAGGCGAATCATGTGGTCCACGCGATCTTCGAGCGATTCGATGTGTCCGTAGAGCATCGTCGCGTTGCTCGCGATTCCCTGACGGTGCAGCTCCTCGTGGATGGCGACCCAGTTCGCGGCCGACACCTTGTTCGGGCAGATCTTGGCGCGCGTGGCGTCGGCGAAGATCTCCGCCGCGCCGCCGTTGACGTTGTCGAGCCCGGCCTCGCGCAGCGCCGAGACGATCGCGGGGAACGAGAGCCGGTGGCGTTTGGCCATGTACTCGATCTCCGCGGCGGTGAAGAGCGAGAGCTGCACGTGGGGCAGCGCCGCCTTGAACCGGCGCATGAGCGGCAGCCAGTAATCGAGCGACAGCTGGCGCGGGTCGTGGCCGCCGACGATGTGGATCTGGTTGAAGTTCGGCCCCGTCTCCACGGCCTTGGCGAAGACCTGATCGGGCGTCATGCGGAAGACGCGCTGCGGTTCCTTGAACTCGTCGGCCGCGAACGAGCAGAACGTGCACCCGGCGAAGCAGACGTTCGTCGAGTTGATGTAGCGGTTGAGCACGTAGAAGACTTTCTTGCCGCTCTTGCGTTCCTTCGCCGCGCGCGCCAGGCGCCCGAGGCCGTGGAGGTCGTTGGTGCGATAGAGGGAGAGGCCGTCTTCCATCGAGAGCGCGATGCCGGCGTCGAGCTTCCGCTCGATCTGCGCGAGCATCGGATCCGCAAAGGACATGGACCGCTCTATTCGGCCGCCCGGGACGCCCGCCCCGCAACCGCGCCGCCGAAGATGCCCGGAACGAAGGCGATGCCCGCCGACACGAAGGCGACGCCGAGCAGGATGCCGCCGATGAGGTCGGTCGCGAAGTGGGCGCCGAGCGCGAGCCGGCTCCAGCAGACGGCGATCGCCAAGACCAGCAGCGCGGTCCCCGCAACGACGCGCGTCGTCCGTGGCAGCTCCGACATATATAGCATCGCGGCCCACAGGCCGTAGAAACCGGCGGCGATCGCGGCGTGCGAGCTGGGATACGAAAACGACGTCTCGTGCTTCACCACCCAGTCGAGCCGGCGCGGCCGTGCGAAGAAATGCTGGAAGAGATCCGCGCCGCGCCAGCAGAGCAGCAGCATCACGATGCTGAACGCGATGCGCGCGCGCCAGGCCGGCAGCCGCCACGCGAGCAGCAGCAGAATCACGGCCACGGGGATCAAGAACTTCGGATAGCAGGCCCACGTGAGCCACCACGCGACGAGCGTCGAGCGATCGTCCAGCGTTTGCGCCCACGCGAAGAGCGCCGCCGGTTCGCCGTTGCGTACCGCGTCCATCCCGATCGCAACGAAGGCGGCGAACGCCGCCAGCGCGACGAGGACCGCCTTAAGTCGCACTGCCGAACAGGTCGGGCTGCGCGTTCCCGTCGCGGCCCAGACGTGGGGCCATCAGCTCGAGCTCGGGCAGCCCGATCAAAATCTTGCGCGGTTTGGTTCCCTCGTGCGCGCCGACGACCTTGAACTCTTCGAGCTGCTTCATCAAGCGCATCGCGCGCGGATGTCCGATCGAGAACTGCGACTGCAACGCGGCGGTGGACGCGTAGTTCGATTCGATGATGAACTTGGCGGCTTCGTAACACAGCGGATCGGCGTCGCGCCGCGGCTCCTCGTCGCCGACCGGCACCACCTCGACGTCGAGCAGGTTGTCGGGCCGCGACTGCTGCGCCCAGAACTCGACGAGCCGGGCGACCTCGTTGTTCGTGATCAGCGCGCCCTGCGCGCGGATCGGCTTCGGTGCGTCGATCGGCAGGTAGAGCATGTCGCCGCGGCCCAGCAGCCGCTCCGCGCCGTTCATGTCGAGGATCACGCGCGAATCCGTCTGCGAGCTCACCGCGAAGGCGATGCGCGACGGCACGTTCGCCTTGATGAGCCCGGTGATGACGTCAACCGACGGCCGCTGCGTCGCGACCAGCAGGTGGATGCCCGCCGCGCGGCCGAGCTGCGCCAGCCGCATGATCGTCGCCTCGACCTTCGCGGGCGCGATCAGCATCAGGTCCGCGAGCTCGTCAATCACGACCACGACGTAGGGCAGCCGCTCGTCGGGATACTTCGTGTTGTACTCCTCGATCTTGCGGACGCCCGCTTTGGCGAACCGTTCGTAGCGCGCTTCCATCTCCTTGGTCATTTCGAACAGGGCGCCCGCGGCCAGGCGGGGATCGGCGATCACGTCCTTGATGAGATGCGGAATTCCGTTGAAGACGCTGAGCTCGACCCGCTTCGGATCGATCATGAGCATCTGCATCTGGTCGGGCGTCGCGCACACCAGCAGCGACGCGATGATGCAGTTGAGGCACACCGACTTGCCCGCGCCCGTCGCGCCGGCGACGAGCAGGTGCGGCATCGTGCAGAGGTCGCCGAAGACGGGGCGGCCGGTGATGTCCTTGCCCAGCGCCATCCAGAGCGGCGGCACCTGGCCGCGGTTCGGCAGCGCGTCGAGGATCTCGCGGATCGCCACCACCGAGACCGTCTTGTTCGGAATCTCGATGCCGACCGCCGACTTGCCGGGGATCGGCGCCTCGATGCGCACGCTGGTGGCGGCGAGCGCGAGCGCCAGGTCGTCGGCCAGCGACGCGATGCGCGAGATCTTCACGCCGCGTTCGGGCTTGAGCTCGTAGCGCGTGATCGAAGGCCCGCGTTCGATGTGCGTCACCTTCGCGCCGACGCCGAAGCTCGCGAGCGTGTCTTCCAGGACGTGCGCGCGGTTCGAATCGTCGATCGCCTGACCTTGCGGCTTGTCGAAGAGCGCGAGGTCCGGCAGCCGGTAGGTGACCGCCCCGCTCGCGGGCGCCTCGACGAGCGGCGCCGGCATCTTCGAAACGACCGGCCGGGGCGGCTTCGCGTGCGGGATCAGTTCCTCGTCAACCTCGTCGGGCTCCCGCGCAAGCTCCCCGACCGCGACGGGCGCGTTGAACGGCGCGGCCGCCGGCGGGTCGAGCGCGGCGGCGCTCGCGGCCGGCGCCATCGGCAGCGCAAACGCCTCGCGCAGCGACTCGTGGCCGCGGGGAAGCTCCACGTTGAGCTTGGGCAGCTTCGGCATCGGCGGCGGACGCAGGCCGCCGAAGAACACGATGAGGCGTCCGATGACCTGCTTCATGCTCGCGTTGGTGAGCCACAGCGTGAGCGAGAGCAGCCCCGCCGACAGCACGATCCAGGCGCCGATGGTGCCGACCAGCGCGTGGAGCGCCCAGAAGATATTCGCGCCCACGAGGCCGCCGCGCTTCGGGCCGCCCGCGCCGAACATCGCGGTGACGATCAAGAAGTACGCGAGCGCGCTGCTTCCCAGCCCGGCGATCATGCGCGGCACGTTGATTTCGAGAAACACGATCGCGCCGATCAGCACGCCGAGCACCGGGAATAGCGGCGCCGCACCTCCAAAGAGTCGGCGAAGCTCTGCGGCAATCCAGCCGCCGATGGCGCCGGAGCTGTGCGGAAGCGCTAGAGCAACGCCGCAAAGGACGGCGAGCGCGACCGCGGCGATTCCGACGATCTCGAGGTTGAGCCGAGTCCTCGCATACGACCGTCGTCGCGTGCGTGCCATGGATGGTCTTTCTTCTTCGTCATAGCGGGAGTTCATTTTGCCGACGCCCACGCTCGTCGTCCTCGAGGGCGATCAGACCGGACAAGAGTTGTTGCTCGAAGCGCTGCGCGTGCTCGACGCGCCCGCCCTCGGCATCGCGCCGGCGTACGAGCGCTACGATCTGTCGCTGGGCAACCGGCGCGCCACAGATAACCGGGTCGTGCTCGACGCGGCCGCAGCGATCGAACGCCACCGCGTCGGCATCAAGGCCGCGACCATCACGCCCGAGGAACGCGACGACGTAGGCTCGCCCAACCGCATCTTGCGCGAGGCGATCGGGGCGAGCGTGATCGTTCGCACGGGACGCAAGCTGCCGCGCGTGATGCCCGTCGGCGGCATTCACGCGCCGATCTCCGTGGTGCGCATGGCGGTCGGCGACGCGTACGGCGCGCGGGAGTGGCGCGAGGGCGACGGAGCCGGCGAGGTGGCGTTTCGCACCGAGCGGATCGAGCGGCGAGTGTGCCGCTACGTCGCGGAGTACGCGTTCGTCCACGCCGAGAAGCTTGGCGCGACCGTTTTCGGCGGCCCGAAGTACACCGTCAGCCCCGTGTACGAAGGCATGCTCAAGGAAGAGATGGATGCCGCGGCGCGCCGCCACCCCGGCGTCGCCTACGATCCCCAGCTGATCGACGCCACCTACGCGATGCTGCTCTCCATGGCCGGCGACTCGCCGCTCGTCATTCCGGCGCTCAATCGCGACGGCGACTGCCTCTCCGACCTCGTCATGCAGCTGTTCGGATCCATCGCCGGCGCAGAGTCGGTGGTGCTGGCCTTCGGCGACGACCTGCAGCCGACGGCCGTCATGGCGGAGGCGCCCCACGGCACCGCGCCGCGCCTGCATCGCAAGAACGTGGCCAATCCGCTGGCGATGATCTTGGCCGCCGCGGCCGCGCTCTCGTACCTCGACGAGCCGCGCGCGCCCGCTGCCTCGCGCGCGATCTACGACGCCGCCGTCGCGGCGGTCGGCGCGGGCGTCGCAACCGCCGATCTCGGCGGCCACGCGACGACGACGGAGTTCACCGACGCGGTCATCGCCGGCCTCGCTTCGTTCAGACTTCCATCACGACGGGGATGACGACCGGGCGGCGCCGGGTGCGTGCGTGCACCGCGCCGGCCAGCGCGCTGCGGATGTGTTCCTTCACGCTATTCACGTCGCGCATGGCGTCCACCGAGATGCCCTCGATGGCCGAACGCAGCTCCCCGCGCAGCTCGTCGAGCACTCCGTCGGCCTCGGGCAGGTAAAACACGCCGCGCGAGATGATGTCGGGGCCGGCGATGACGCGTGCCTCCTCGCTGTCAATGGCCACGACGACCATCATGATGCCGTCGTTCGACAAGGCCTTGCGGTCGCGCAGCACGGCCTCGCCCACGTCGCCGATGCCCGACCCGTCGACGAACACGTTGCCGCCGTACGTCTTCCCAATTTTGTCGGCGTATTCGTGCGTAAACTCGAACACGTCGCCATTGTCGGCCAGGAACACGTTGTCGGCCTCGACGCCCGTGCGCACGGCCAGCTTTTTGTGCGCGTCGAGCATGCGATACTCCCCGTGCACCGGCACGAGAAACTCCGGACGCACGAGGTTGAGCATCAGCAAGAGCTCCTCTTGCGACGCGTGGCCCGAGACGTGCGAGCGCCCGTCGGTTCCGTGGATGACGGTCGCCCCGAGCTTGCACAGGTTGTTGATCGTCTTGTGGACGCTCTTCTCGTTGCCCGGAATCGGGGTCGCGCTGATGACCACCGTGTCGCCGGGCACGATCGCGAAACTCTTGTGATCGCGCACCGACATGCGCGCGAGGCCGCTCATCGGCTCGCCCTGCGAGCCCGTGGTCATCACGACGATCTGCTCGGGAGCGTAGTTGTCGACATCCTCGATCCGCACTTGGACGCCGGGCGGGATACGCAGATGACCCAACTCGCCCGCGAAGTGGACGACGTTGCGCATGGACCGGCCGAGGAAGGCGATCTTGCGGTTGAAACGCACCGCGTGGTCGATCGTCTGCTGGATGCGCGGCACGTTCGAGGCGAACGACGCGACGACGATGCGTCCCTTGGCGTGTGAAAAGATCGAGGTGAACGCCTCGCCGACGATCCGCTCCGAGAGCGTATGGCCGGGACGTTCGGCATTAGTGGAGTCGGCGAGCATGCAGAGCACGCCCTCGTCGCCGATGCGCGCGATGCGCGCGAAGTCGGCGGGCCTGCCGTCGATCGGCGTCTGGTCGAACTTGAAGTCTCCGGTGTGAAAGATCATGCCGACCGGAGTGCGGATCGCCAGAGCGCACGCTCCCGCCACCGAGTGGTTGACGTGCACGAACTCGGCTTCGATCGTGCCGTAGCTGACGCGGCTTCCCGGCTGCACGTGCGTGAACGACGCCTCGGCCAGGTGCTGCTCGCGCGACTTCGCTTTTATGAGGGCGATGGTCAGGGGCGTGCCGACGATCGGCACGTCCGAGAACTCCTTGGCGAAGTACGGGATGCCGCCGATGTGATCTTCGTGCCCGTGCGTCACGAGCAGCGCCCGCAGCTTGTGGGCGCGTTCGCGCACGTAGGTGAAGTCGTTGATCACGATGTCCACGCCGTACATCTCGTCGTCGGGGAACATCAAGCCGCAGTCGACGACGACCATGTCGTCGTTGGTCTCGATGACCGTCATGTTGCGGCCGATCTCGCCGCACCCCCCGAGCGGAACGATGCGCACGTATTCCTGTGCTGGGGGAGCCGGCACGGTTAGCGCGTCGGTGCTCACGAGCGGTCCTTTTGGCTCCGCAGCCTTGCTCCCCCGCGCCGCCGGCGTGAATTGCGGTGCCGGAGGTAGCCGAAATGACGAAACTCTGCGTATTGCTCGCGATGCTGCTCGCGACCGGGACGGCCGCTCCGCCGTCCCCGCCCTCGCCGCAGCCGTCCGCGCGGCCCTCGCCGGCCGCCCTCACTCCCGACCAGATCTTCTCGCGCCGGGCCCTCCGCCAGGCCCGTCTGCTGATCCAGATGCGCCTGCTGCAGCTCCACGACGAGCGCCTCGAGTGCGTGCGCCAGGCGCTGCTGCGGCGCTTGCCCGACGCCCTCTGGCCCGAGGAGCCGACCCCGACGCGGGGAACGCCCGACGCGGCGACCGCGATGGCCCGCTGCGACGAGCTCCTTCGGCTGTAGGCTCGCTCGCTTTCGGGGAGTTTCCGCGACCAACTGAGACTTTTTTCCGTTATTCGAGTAGTTGGGTGGCAGAAAAGCACTTACGAACACGGAATGGGTTTGAGATGGTGAACAATCGTATACTGCCCACGATCATTGTCGGGCTAGTGGGCGCCGTTGTGGGAAGCTTCCTCATGATGCTCTACGCGAGCAGCCACTTTGGCGGCGCGACGGGGCCGAATCGCACGCCGCCCGCGCTGGCCGCGGTGCCGCTCAGCGGCGTCAGCGACCAAGATCGCATCGTGAGCGCCGTCAAGCGCACGAAGTCGTCGGTCGTCGCGATCAGCGAGCAGGTCAACGGACAGCAGGTTATTCCGGCCGATCCGTTCTTCCAGCAGTTCTTCGGCGGCCAGGGGCCGGGAATCGTCCAGCCCTACAAGGGCGAGGCGTCGGGCTCGGGCTTCGTCATCGACACGCACGGCGACATCGTGACCAACGCGCACGTCTTACAGCCGCCCAACGGCGGCAAGGTCACGAAGCTCACCGTCGTCTTCGCGAACGGCGACCGCGTGCCGGCGCGGGTCGTCGCGTACAACCTCGCGGCCGACGTCGGCATGATCAGGGTAGACAACTATTCGAAGCTGCCGCCCCCGCTCGACCTGGCGGATTCCAGCAAGCTGGAGCAGGGACAGTGGGCGATCGCGATCGGCGAACCGCTGCAGCTGCAACAGACCGTGACGGTGGGCGTCGTCTCCGCGTTCAACCGGTCCGAACCGATCCCCACCGAGAACGGCGGCGAGATCGACTTCAAGGGTCTGCTACAGACGTCGGCGCCGATCAACCCGGGGAACTCCGGCGGCCCGCTCATTGACATTGACGGCCGCGTGATCGGCATGAACCAATCCACCGTGAAGTCGGCGTACGCGCAGGGCATCGGGTTCGCAATTCCGTCGAACACCGTTCGCACCGTGGTCGCCGCCCTCCAGAAAAACCCGGGCGCGCACCAGGGCACCGACACCGGTTTCCTCGGCATCTACATGGCCACGTTGACTGCGGGCGTGAAGAACCAGATCGGTTACAACGGCGGCGGCGGCGTCGCGGTGCAGCAGGTCTTCTCCGGATCGCCGGCCGACCAGGCGGGCATCCAGCCGGGCGACGTGATCCTTCAGGCCGACGGCAAGGACTTCAACGACATCAAGAGCCTGCACAACTACATCGCCGCGAAGAAGCCGGGCGACACCATCCGACTCAACGTCTGGTCGCAGGGGATGAAGAAGTTCGTCGCCATCAAACTCGGCGAGACCCCGGCCGAGCAGCCGGTCTCTCAGCAGCAGCAGCAGCAGCCCCAGGGGCCGGAACAGCAGCAGCCCCAGGGCCAGCAGCCCGAGGACCAGCAACCCTAAAAATACCTTAGCGGCAAGCGCCGCAGGCGCGCAGTCTTGAGCGGAGCGCCCGCAGGGCGCGTAGTCGAAAGGAGGGGCCTGCAACCGCGGGCCCCTTGCTCGTGTCGTAGGGAGTGAAACAACTCCTACCGCCCATCGTGTATGATGGTGCGGTATCGCAATCCGGTCTGCCGTAAGCGGCAAGGCGCCGCCGGAGTTCCGGCGCGGGCTTTCACCTCGGCCTCGCGCGATCGCCGGCAAAGCTGGTCCCGAGCAGTCGGAAAATCTAATAGAACGAGGTACGAAAATTTTATGGCTAAAACGGTCGGTATCGACCTCGGCACGACCAACTCGGTCGTCGCCGTTATGGAGGGCACGTCGCCCGTCGTAATTCCCAACGCCGAGGGCTCGCGTACGACGCCTTCGGTTGTCGCTTTCACGAAGACCGGCGAGAGACTCGTCGGCCAGCTCGCGAAGCGCCAGGCGATCACGAATCCCGAGCGCACGATCAGCTCGATCAAACGCCACATGGGTGAGGGCGACTATCACGTCAAGATCGACGGCAAGGATTACACGCCGCAAGAGATCTCGGCGATGATTTTGCAGAAGCTCGTCAACGACGCGAGCAACTATCTGGGCGAGCGCGTGACCAAAGCGGTCATCACCGTGCCCGCCTACTTCAACGATTCCCAGCGCCAAGCAACGAAGGACGCCGGTAAGATCGCCGGCCTCGACGTTTTGCGCATCATCAACGAGCCGACGGCCGCGGCGCTCGCCTACGGCCTCGAGAAAAAAGGCAACGAGACGATCCTCGTGTGGGATCTCGGCGGCGGAACGTACGACGTTTCGATTCTCGAAGTCGGCGACGGCGTCTTCGAGGTGAAGGCGACCAACGGCGACACGCATCTGGGCGGCGACGACTACGACCACCGCATCGTCGAGTGGCTCGTGGACCAGTTCCGCCGCGATCAGGGCGTGGACCTCAGCAAAGACAAGCAGGCCATGCAGCGGCTCACCGAAGCCGCCGAAAAGGCGAAGATCGAACTGTCGTCGGTGGTGCAGACGAACATCAACCTGCCGTTCGTCACCGCCGATCAGGACGGCCCGAAGCACCTCGACTACACGCTGACCCGCGCGAAGTTCGAGGAGCTGACCAGCGATCTCACCGATCGCTGCATCGGCCCGTTCCGCAGCGCGATCGCCGACGCCAAGCTCGACATCTCCAAGATCGACGAGGTCATCATGGTCGGCGGCGCGACGCGCATGCCGGTCATTCAGGAGCTCGTCCGCAAGCTCACGGGCAAGGATCCCAACCTCACCGTCAATCCCGACGAAGTCGTCGCGATCGGTGCGGCGATCCAGGCCGGCGTGCTCGCCGGCGAAGTCCGCGACGTTGTGCTGCTCGACGTGACGCCGCTCTCGCTGGGTCTCGAGACCCTCGGCGGGGTCATGACCAAGCTGATCGATCGCAACACGACGATCCCCACGAAGAAGTCGCAGATCTTCACCACCGCCGAGGACGGTCAGACGTCGGTCGACATCCACGTGCTCCAGGGCGAGCGCCAGATGGCGAACGACAACAAGACGCTCGGGCGTTTCCGCCTCGAGGGCATTCCGCCGGCGCCGCGCGGCGTTCCCCAGATCGAAGTGACGTTCAACATTGATGCCAACGGCATCGTGAACGTCAGCGCGAAGGATCTCGGGACGGGCAAGGAACAGGCGATCACGATCACGGCCTCGACGAATCTCTCGAAAGAGGAAGTCGATCGCATGGTCCGCGATTCCGAGGTGCAGGCCGAGGCCGACAAGGCCAGGCGCGACGAGGCCGAGGTTCGCAACCAGGCGTCGAGCCTGATCTATTCGACCGAGAAGTCGCTCAAGGAAGTCGGCGAGAAGCTCGACTCTTCCGCGCGCGGCGAGGTCGAGGCTGCGCTCGCCGAGCTCAAGCGCGTCAGCGAGAACGGCACCGCCGCCGAGATCAAACCGGCGATCGATGCGCTGCAACAGGCGAGCTACAAGATGGCCGAGCTCCTCTATAAGGCCGCGGGACCGCAAGCCGAGCAGTCCGCCGCGGGCGAAGGGGCTCCGAGCGGCAACGGCGCCGCCGCGGGAACGGGCGGAGACGACGTCATCGACGCCGAGTTCAAAGAAGCTCAGTAGTCTCTGACGGTGTCAATGTCCGACGATCCATCGGTCCTGCGGACCGAGGCCGGAGAGGCCTCGCTCGAAGACACGGCCGCGGCGACGCTCGAAGAGCAGCTCGCCGCGGCTACCGCGCGCGCCGACGAGAACTACGGCAAGTTCTTGTTGGCGGTCGCGGATTTCGATAACTACAAAAAGCGAATCCAGCGCGACATGGATTCGATCGTCGCCTCGCGCCGCAGGATGCTGCTCGAGCGGCTCCTTCCGGTGCTCGACAACCTCCAACGCGCCGTCGAATCCAACGCGGGCGGCGACACGCTGCGCGGCGGCGTCGAGCAGACGCTGCGCGGCTTCGAGGCCGTGCTCTCCAGCGAGGGCGTGAAGGCGATCGAGGTGCGGGGCCAGCCGTTCGATCCGCACGTCGCCGAGGCGGTGGGCACCGCCCCCGCCGACGGAATGGCCGACGACACGGTCGTCGAGGTCACCGAGAAAGGCTACAAGCTCGGCGACGAACTGCTGCGTCCGGCGAAGGTGATCGTCGCCAAGCACGCCGGCTAAGCTCCGCATGAACTTCAAGGACTATTACGCGGTGCTCGGCGTTCCCAAGAACGCGGGCGAGAAAGACATCAAGTCCGCGTATCGCAAGCTGGCGCGCAAGTGGCATCCCGACGCCAACCTCAAGAATCCGAAAGAGGCCGAGGAGCGATTCAAGGAGATCTCCGAGGCCTACGAGGTTCTCGGCGATCAGGAGAAGCGTAAGAAGTACGACGTTCTCGGCCCGAACTGGCAGCAGGCGTCGCATCAGGCCGAACAGCAGCGCCGTTACCGCACCAACGTCAACGGCGAAGAGTTCGAGTTCGACATGGGCGGCGGCACCGGCGGCCCCAGCGGATTCTCCGATTTCTTCGACGTCTTCTTCTCCGGCATGGGGCAGCAGCGGCGCCCGGGCGCGGCGAGTCAAAGCCGCTCGCGAGCGTTTCGCGGCCAGGATCTCGAGACCACGATCGACCTCGGACTGCGCGACGTGTACGGCGGCGGCACCAAGTCGGTCTCGCTGCAGATCGAGGACGTCTGTCCGCGTTGTCACGGCACCGGCACCGAAGGCGGCCGGCTGTGTTCGCAGTGTCACGGAACGGGACGCGTGCTGCTCAACAAGCGATTCGAGGTGACGATTCCCAAGGGCATCGGCGAGGGCCAGCGCATCCGTCTCGCCGGTCAGGGCGGAGCGGGCGTCAACGGCGGCCCCAACGGCGACCTGCACCTGATCGTCCGCATGCAAGACGATCCGACGTATAAGCGGCGCGGCGACGATCTCTACGTTGACCTGCCGGTCAGCATTTACGACCTCGTGCTC
Organism: Vulcanimicrobiota bacterium; assembly: GCA_963824595.1. Taxonomy (GTDB): domain Bacteria; phylum Vulcanimicrobiota; class Vulcanimicrobiia; order Vulcanimicrobiales; family Vulcanimicrobiaceae; genus Cybelea. The sequence continues at coordinate 115,965 of CAWGPY010000002.1, read as the reverse complement.
GGCGGCGAGGTGGACGTGCCCACGCTCAGCGGCCAGGTTGCGATGACCATACCCGCCGGCACGCAGAACAACCGCCTGCTGCGCCTGAGCGGCCGCGGAATGCCGCAGATCAAAGGCAAAGGCGCCGGCGATCAATACGTTCGGTTGATCGGTCAGCTGCCGCAGAATCTCTCGAGCGCAGAAAAGGAGCTCTTCAAAGAGCTCGCCTCCCTCCGCACCGTGTCATCCTGAGCGGAGGCGCGAAGCGCCGTAGTCGAAGGGCGAAGGACACTCAGACGATTGCAACGGGAAGTGGCGGCGGGCTGTTTAGCCTAGAACCTAGAGCTCTAGAGTAGGAGAAGCCCGTGATCAAAGAAATCGCCTTTACCGCCTATCCCTCGAAGGACGTCGCCGCGCTGCGCAAGTGGTACGAGCAGAACCTCGGGCTGACGTTCAGCGCGCCGTTCGAAGAGGACGGCGTCGAGAAATACAACGAGTCCAAGATCGGCAACGGCTACTTCAGCATCCTCTGGCACGAATGGCAAGACCGCGAGCCGGGAAGCGCGTCGGGCATCGTGTTCGAGGTTGACAATATCGACGATGCGGTCGCGAACCTTCGCGGCAAGGGCATCGAGGTCGAAGATCCCTACGCGACGCCGGTCTGCAAGATCACGTCGTTCAGCGACGCCGAGGGCAACAAGGTCTCGCTCCACCAGGTGACGGTTCCCCACTAGTCATGATGGCCGGGCACGGGCTGATGTGGTCGAACATCTATCAGCCCGAGAAACCGAAAGTGAAGCGGCGCGTCGATTGGAAGCGAATGGGCGCGCTCTTCGTTCCGTATTGGCGGCAACAGGCGACGGTGCTGGCGTGCATCGTCGTTGCCGCGGCGCTCGGCCTCGTGCCCGGCTTCGTCACCGCGCAGATCATCGACTCGGCCATCCCGCGGCGCAACCTCGGCGAGCTCGGGATCTGCGTCGCGATCATCCTCGGCTCGGCCTTGCTCTCGTCGGGAATCGGCGTGCTGCAGGGCTATCTCAATTCGGTCGTCGGCGAAGGCATCATGCGCGACATCCGCACTAGCCTCGTCGCGCACCTGCACCGCATGCCGCTGAACTTCTTCACCGGCACGAAGACCGGCGAGATCATGAACCGGGTCAGCAACGACGTTGACAACGTCGACAACGTCGTGACCGGCACGCTGACGACCATCGTCACCAACGTCGTGCTCATCGCGACGACGCTCGTGGCGATGTTCGTCTGGAACTGGCGGCTGGCCCTGATCTCCGTGGCGATCGTGCCGCTCATGGTGTTCCCGCTCGGGCCGGTGGGACGCCGCATGTATCAGATTCGCAAGAAAACGCGCGAGAAGCGCGACGAGATCGAGTCGATCACGCAGGAGACGCTCTCCATCTCCGGCATCACGCTGATCAAGTCGTTCGCGCGCGAGGCTTACGAGCGCGCGCGCTTCTATACCTCGGGCACGCGCCTCATGCAGCTCGAGATCGATCTCGCGATGGTCGGCCGGTGGTTCATCGCGTCGGTGATGGCGATGGTCGTCGTCGGCCCCGCGCTCGTGTGGTTCGGCGGCGGATGGCTGGCGATAGCGTCGGGTCTGCAAGTCGGCGTCATCGTGGCGTTCGTCTCGTTCATCCAGGGGCGGCTCTACGGACCGGCCGCCGCGTTAGCCGGCATTCAGATCCAGGTCGTCAGCGCGCTGGCCGTCTTCGAACGCATCTTCGACTACCTCGACATGACGCCCGAGGAGTACGACCCGCCGGGCGCCGTCGCGCTGCCGTCGGTCACGGGCGACATCGCGTTCGAAAACGTCGTCTTCTCCTATGGCGGCGACCGCGAGGTGCTCAAAGGAATCTCGTTCCACGTGCGCCCGGGTGAGGTCGCCGCGTTCGTGGGCCCGTCGGGAGCCGGCAAGACCACGATCACGCAGCTCGTGCCGCGCTTTTACGATCCGCAGGGCGGCCGCGTCTTGGTTGACGGGCACGACCTGCGGGCGGTCACGCTCGACTCGCTGCGGCGCGACATCGGCATCGTGACGCAGGAAACGTATCTCTTCCACGACACCGTCGCGAGCAATCTGCGCTACGGCAAGCCCGACGCGAGCGACGCAGAGCTCGAGGCGGCCGCGCGCGCCGCCAACATCGCGGATTTCATCGCGTCGCTACCCGACGGCTACGCCACCGTCGTGGGCGAGCGCGGGCACAAGCTCTCCGGCGGAGAGCGCCAGCGGCTCGCGATCGCGCGCGTGCTCCTCAAGGATCCGCGCATCCTCATCCTCGACGAGGCTACCAGCTCGCTCGACTACGAAAACGAAGCCGCCATCCAAAAGGCGCTCGAGGTGGTCTTGCGCGGACGCACGAGCCTGGTCATCGCGCACCGGCTCTCGACGGTGCTCGCGGCCGACGTCATCTTCGTGGTGGACGGCGGGCAGATCGTGGAGTCGGGCCGCCACGCGACGCTGCTCGCGCGCGGCGGCCTGTACTCACGGCTCTATCGGACGCAGTTCAAAGACCTAACGGCCTAGCGCCGTTACTGGGCGTACTGGATTCCGAGTATGGTCTCTTGGAGGGCCTGCTTGGTGAAGTTGATCGCGTTGACGCGATGACCGCCCTTGTTCTCCTGGGCAGCCTGCAGCTCGCTCAGCGCGCTTTGCAGATCGTTGCGGGCGTTGACCATGTGCGATTGGACGGCGAGCGCCGCTCCGGCACCGATCCCCGCGAAGACGAGCGCGAAGACGAGTGCGAGAACGCCGAAGCGCAGCTTAGAACGTAGCATGATGACGAGTTCTCCCTTCGTTAACTGAGGTTAGGTGACGTTGGGTATGTCCATGACCATCGGGGCGACGGGAATCGCGAGCTCCGGCTCGGTCGCCGCCTGAATCTCTTCGACCGTGACGCCGGGCGCGAGCTCGCGTAAGATCAGGCCGTCGGCTCCCACGTCGATCGTACCCATATCGGTGATGATTCGCTGCACCACGTTGCGGCCGGTGAGCGGCAGCGTGCAGTTGCGCAGGATCTTGTGGGCGTTGCCCTTCGCGACGTGCTCCATCATCACGATCACGCGCTTGGCTCCGTGCACCAGGTCCATCGCCCCGCCCATTCCCTTCACCATCTTGCCGGGGATCATCCAGTTGGCGAGGTCGCCGCGTTCCGACACCTGCATGGCGCCGAGCACGGCGAGATCGATGTGTCCGCCGCGGATCATGCCGAACGAAAGCGACGAGTCGAAGAACGACGCACCCGGCAGCACCGTGACCGTCTCCTTGCCGGCGTTGATCAGGTCGGCGTCCACCTCGCCTTCGAACGGATACGGGCCCATCCCCAAGATGCCGTTCTCGCTCTGCAGCGTGACCGTGACGTCGGACGGAACGTAGTTGGGCACGAGCGTCGGCAGCCCGATGCCCAGATTTACGTACTGACCGTCGCGCAGCTCCTGCGCGACGCGCGCGGCCAGCTGCGTTCGCGTCAACGCCATCAGCGTTGCCGCTCGCGGGTCGTGACTCGCTCGATGCGCTTTCCTTGCGGCCCGACGTGCACGATGCGCTGCACGAAGACCCCGGGCAGGTGCACGTTCTGCGGGTCGATCGCGCCCGGCTCGACGAGCTCCTCGACCTCGGCGATCGTGATCTTCCCCGCCATCGCGCAGAGCGGGTTGAAGTTGCGGGTCGCCTTGTTGAAGATCAAGTTTCCCGCGCGGTCGCCGACCGACGCGCGCACCAGCGCGAAGTCGCACACGATGCCGGCCTCGAGCACGTACTCGCGGCCGTCGAACACGCGCGTCTCCTTCTTCGGCGAGGCGATCGCCACGCCGCCGTCGTCTTTATATCGCCACGGCAAGCCGCCGTCGGCGACCAGCGTGCCGTCGCCCGCCGGCGTGTAGAACGCGGGAATGCCGCAGCCGCCGGCGCGCAGCCGCTCGGCCAGCGTGCCCTGCGGCACGAGCTCGACCTCCAGCTCGCCGTGGAGATACTGCCGCTCGAACTCGCGGTTCTCGCCGACGTACGAGCCGGTCGTCCGGCGGATGCGCTTGTTGTCGAGCAGCACGCCCAGGCCCCAGCCGTCCACGCCGCAGTTGTTCGAAACGGTCACCAGATCGCCGGCGCCCTGTTCGAGGAGCGCCTCGATGAGGTTGTGCGGGATGCCGCTCAGCCCGAAGCCGCCGACCGCGATGGAGGCGCCGCTCGGGATGTCCGCCACGGCCTCCGCGCAGGAGGCGTAGACCTTCTCCATGCCGCCTTTTATGCGCCGACGGAACGGACGCCGCCTCCGTGGAAGCTGGGCACATGACGACGGCACCGATACAGATAGACACCGGCGACGAAGAGGCGATGATCCTCTCTGCGGTCCGCGAGCTGGTCGCCGAGAAGGTGGCGCCGCGCGCCGCCGCGATCGACGCGTCCGGCGAGTTCCCGTGGGACGTCAAAGAACTCTTTGCGAGCAACGACCTGCTCGGCATTCCGATTCCCGCCGAGTACGGCGGCCTGGGCGGAACGTTCCTGACCTACGTGAAGGTGGTCGAGGAAATCGCGAAGGCGTGCGCATCGAGCGCGCTGATCGTCGCGGTGCAGGAGCTCGGCATGCTGCCGATCGTCATCGGCGGCAACGACGAGCAGAAGCGGCGCTTCCTGCCCAAGATCGCGTCGGGGGAACATCTGGTCGCCTACGCGCTGACGGAAGTCTCGAGCGGATCCGACGCTCTCGGCTCGATGCGCACGCGCGCCGAAAAACGCGGCGACTCCTACGTGCTCAACGGGCAGAAGATCTGGATCACCAACGGCAGCGTCGCCGACGTCGTCTGCGTCTTCGCCGTCACCGACCCGGCCGCGGGCTCGCGCGGCGTGAGCGCGTTCGTCGTCGAGAAGGGAACGCCGGGCTTCGAAGTCGGCAATCTCGAGAAAAAGATGGGCATCCGCGGATCGCCGACCGTCGAGCTGCTCTTCAACGACTGCGAGGTGCCGGCGGCCAATCGTCTGGGCGAGGAAGGCGAAGGCTTCAAGATCGCGATGAGGGTGCTCGATAAGTCGCGCCCCGGCATCGCGGCGCAGGCGCTGGGCATCGCGGCCGGCGCGCTGGACTATGCGACAAACTACGCGAAGGAGCGCGTCGCATTCGGCAAGCCGATCGGCCAGCATCAGGGCATCGGCTTCATGCTCGCCGACATGAAGACCGAGGTCGAGGCCGCGCGGCTGATGCTCTACGAAGCGGCGCGAAAGTGCGACGCGGGCAGCGACGACGTCACGCTGTGGGCCGCGCTCGCGAAGCTGAAGTGCGGCGACGTGGCGATGTCGGTCACCACCGACGCGGTGCAGGTGCTCGGCGGGTTCGGCTACTCGGCCGACTATCCGGTCGAGCGAATGATGCGCGACGCGAAGATCACGCAGATCTACGAGGGCACGCAGCAGATCCAGCGGCTGGTCATCGCGCGCAAGCTGGTAGGCCGAGCCTAAGCCCCGCTCATTGTCGCCCTGAGCGAAGGCGCGAAGCGCCGGAGTCGAAGGGCCGCGACGAGCAACCGCAGCGGCACGTGTGGGACGCCCGATGCGCGCGCGCCTTCGACCGCGCGCCTTCGGCGCTTCGCTCAGGATACAATGTGGTTACGAGCGTCGCAATCGCGCGATGATCTTCGGCGTCGGGCAGCGCGCCGCGAGCGGGCAGCGCGCGCAGTGCGGCGTCGGCGCCTTGCAGATCGCGCGGCCGTGCAAAATGAGCCAATGCGTCGTGTCGCCCCACTTCGGCGGCGGTACGAGCTTGGTTAAGTCTTCTTCTACCTGACGCGGCGTCGTGCCGAGCGTCAGCCCCAGCCGGTGCGCCACGCGGAAGACGTGCGTGTCCACCGCGAGCGCCGGCGCGTCGAACGCCGCCGCCATCACCACGCTCGCCGTCTTGCGGCCCACGCCCGCGAGCGACTCCAGCTGCTCGCGTTCGCGCGGCACCTCACCGCCGAACCGCTCGACGAGATCGCGCGCGCACGCGATGATGTTCTTCGTCTTCATGCGGAAGAAACCGCACGACTTGATGATCGTCTCGACGTCGGAGGGCCGCGCGCGAGCCAGCTTCTCCGGCGTGGGATACTTGGCGAACAGCGCCGGCGTGGTCATGTTGACGCGCGCGTCGGTGCACTGCGCCGACAGAATCACCGCGATCAGCAGCTCGAAGTCGCTGTCGTACTCCAGCGCCGTCGCCGGGTGCGGATAGGTCGCCTCGAGGATCGCCAGCTGCTCGAGCGCCACGCTGCGGGGAACCTTCCTCTTCGGGAACGGGATGCTCGGCACGCGGCCTCATTCTCGCAGCGCGATGCGGTTCCCGTCGTGCGAAACGATCCCGTCGCGTTCGAGGGCCGCGACGAAATCGCGCAGATCCTCCATGCTGCGGCCGGCCAGCGCCGGACCGAGCTCGCGGTGCAGATCCAGCAGCGAGATACGCTCGCCCGGCGCGAGATCGCGCAAGCGATCCACGATCCGGCCGCGCGCGTAGCGCACGGTTCGCACGAACGGAATCGCCTCGCCGCGCGCGCGTCCGCGCGCCTCGCGCAGCCGGTCGAGCGCCGCCTCATCCACCGGCGCCGCCGCGCAGTCGCGCCGTAAGGGGCACGGCAGGCACTTCGGGGCTCGCGCCGTGCAGACCGTCGCGCCGAGATCCATCATCGCCGAGCTCCAGTCGTGCGCGCGGCGCGGCGGCACGAGCGCGCGGGCGCGCTCGTCGATCTCGCGCGCGGCCGCCGCCCGCTCGTACTCGACGCCGAACGCAACGCGCCCCACGATGCGCCGAACGTTGGTGTCCACCGGCGCGTCGGCGACGTCGAAGGCGAAGGCGCGGATCGCCGCGGCCGTGTACGGCCCGATGCCCGGCAGGGCCCGCAGCTCGGCGGTGTCGCTCGGCAGCGCGCCGGCGTAACGGTGCGCTACGGCTCGGGCGAGCGCGTGCAGCCGCACGGCGCGCGAGTTGTACCCGAGGCCCCTCCACTCCCGCAGCACCTCGGCCGCCGGGGCGCGAGCCAACGTCTCGAAATCGGGAAACCGCGCGACGAATGACTCGAACTTGGGCACGACCCGGTCCACTTGCGTCTGCGCGAGCATGAACTCGCTCACGACCGTGCGATACGGAGAGCGCGCCGTGCGCCAGGGCAGCGTCGCGCGGCCGTGGCGCGCGTACCAGCGCAGGAGCCGCTGCTGCGGCGGCGTCACGACCGCAGCGCCGCGATCGCCTCGCCGATGCGCCGGATTCCCTCGGTGATCTCGCGTCGCGTGACGGCGGTCAGCGCGAGGCGGAAGTTATGATCTCCGCCGGAGCTGGCGAAGAACGCCTCGCCGAAGAGGAACGACGCCCCGAGCCGCTCGGCGGCGTCGAGCAGCGCGCGGGCGCGCAGCTCGCGCGGCGTGGAAGCCCACAGGTAGAAGCCGCCCGACGGCCGGCTCACCTTCAATCCGGCCGGCCAGTGCTGTGCGATTGCGGCGTCGGCGAGCGCGCGGCGTTCCAGCAGCTCCTTGCGCAGCTGTTCGACGTGCGCGTCGTAGCCGCGCTCGAGATAGTCGGCCACCGCGGCCTGCACGTAGAGGCTCGTTGCCATGTCGTAGGCCTGTTTGCGCAGCAGCAGGCGCTCGAGGATCGTCCGCGGCGCGGCGAGCCAGCCCACGCGCAGACTCGGGGCGATCGTCTTCGAGAACGTGGAGATGTAGACCACGTGATCGGGCGCCAGCGCGACGAGCGGAGTCCCCGCCGGCGCGAGCGGGCCGTAGGGATCGTCCTCGACGATGGGAACGCCGGCGCGCCGCGCGATCGTCGCCAGGCGTTCGCGCCGGTCGGCGTTCATCGTCGCGTTCGTCGGGTTGTGCAGCGCGGGCATCGTATAGATGAAGCGCGGCCGGCGCGTGCGCAGCACCGCCTCGACGTGATCCACGCGCATGCCGTCGTCGTCCACCGGCACGGGAATCGCTCGCAAGCCGTTGATCTGGAACACCTGCAGTGCGCCCGGATACGACGGCGACTCCACGATGATCTCGTCGCCCGGCTCGGCCAGACTCTGCGCGACGATGGCGATGCCCTGCGTCGAGCCGGTGAGCACGATGATGCTCGGCGGCACGACGGTCGAGGCGCCGCGCGCCCGCATCCGCGCGGCGATCGCCGCGCGCAGCGGCTCGTAGCCCTCGGAATCGCCGTACGACAGCACGAAGCGCGGATCGCGCGCGACGCGGCCGAACGACTTCGCGAGCTCGCCGAGCGGCGACGGCTCGTCGGGCGCGACGCCCTGCACGAACGAGATGCGCCCCGGCTCGGGCTTGGCGGCGAGCTCGCCCAGCACGTTGGGGAACTCGCCGACGCGCCACGGCGGCAGCGTGACCCACCACGGGACGCCGGCCGCGCGTTCGGGCTGGCCCCCGCGCAGCTGCGGAACGACGCGCGAGCCCGAACCGACCCGCTGCTCGATCAAGCCCTCGCCCACCAGCTCGCGGTACGCGTGGACGATCGTGCTGCGGTTCACGTCCAGCCGCTCGGCCATCGTCCGCTCGGGCGGCAGCCGGGTGGACTCGGGCAGGGTGCCCGCCAGGATCGCTTCGCGCAGATGCTCGTAGATCTGCCGGTAGAGCGGAACGATCGACTCACGGTCGAGCTCCGGCAGAATTCCGGCCCATCCAATTCTGGACACTGGATGAAGCCATTTCGCGGGGGCTCCTGGGGAACGCTGCCGCCGGCGCGAAAGTCCGGCTCATGAGCACTTCGGAAGCACGACGGGTCGACGCGGCGATCATCGGCGCCGGCCCCGGCGGGTATCACGCCGCCATTCGCCTCGCGCAGCTGGGCAAAAAAGTGGTCTGCATCGACCGCGACGAGGTCGGGGGCGTCTGCCTCAACTGGGGCTGCATTCCCACCAAGGCGCTGCTCCACGTCGGCGAAGTGATCCGCCACATCGAGCACGCCGGCGCGATCGGCCTGAAGGTTCCGAAGGCCGAAGTGGAGCGCGAGGCGGTCGCAAAGTTCAAGACCGACGTCGTCAACGCAAACGTCAACGGCGTGAAGACGCTCTTCAAGGCCAACGGCGTCGAGTTCGTGCGCGGCGAGGCGTCGTTCGTGTCGCCGACGGAGATCGCCGTGAAGCGGGACGACGGCGGCGAGCGAATCTCCGCGACCGAGATCGTGATCGCGACGGGCTCCGCTCCGGTTGACGTGAAGGCGTGGCCGCGCGACGGCGACACGATCGTCAACTCCGACGACGCGGTGCGTCTCGGGCGCATCCCGAAGAACCTGCTCGTGATCGGCGGCGGCGTCATCGGTCTCGAGTTCGCCACCGTCTACAAGCGTATGGGCGCGCAGGTGCTCGTCGTCGAGATGATGCCGCAGCTCATCACCGGCACCGACCTCGAGATCGGCAAGACTCTGGGCCGCATCCTCAAGAAGCAGGGCATCGAGATCATGTTGAGCACGAAGGTCGGCGCGCTCGACAAACAGGGCAAGACCGTGCGCGCCACGCTCAACGGCGAGGGAACGGGCGGCAAGGACGAGACGCGCGAGTTCGACATGGTGCTCGTCGCGGTGGGACGCCGCCCGGTCACCGACAATCTGAATCTCAAGGCGGCCGGACTCGACGTTGACGAACGCGGCTTCATCGCCGTGGATCGCCAGCAGCGGACGAAAGTGCGCAACATCTTTGCCATCGGCGACGTCACCGGACAGCCCCTGCTCGCGCATCGCGCGATGAAGCAGGGCGTGATCGCCGCGGAAGTGATCAACGGCGATCGCTCCGCCGCGTTCGACCCGGTCGCGGTTCCGAACTGCATCTACACCGATCCGGAGGTCGCGACCGTCGGGCTCTCCGAGGAAGAGGCCAAGGGCAGCGGCTACGAGGTGCGCGTCGGAAAGTTCCCGCTCGCCGCGAGCGGACGCGCCCGAACGATGAACGAGTCCGACGGAATGATAAAGCTGGTCGCGGACGCGCGCACCGATCTGCTGCTCGGCATGCACATCGTCGCGCCGCAAGCGGAGTCGTTGATCGGCGAGGGCCTCATCGCGCTCGAGATGGGCGCGACGCTCGAAGACATCGGCCTCTCCGTGCATCCGCATCCCACGTTCACGGAAGGAATCATGGACGCCGCCGAAGCCGCCCACGGGAAGGCCATTCACATCATCAACCCCAAGCCGAAGACGCCGGCGGGAGCGCCAAGCTGACCCGAGCGCGCCTGCTCGACCTGGGCACGAAACCCTATCGCGAGGTCTGGGAGCTGCAGCACCGCGTGCACGACGCGGTGTGCGCCGGCCGCGAGCCCGATACGTGGATCGTCGTGGAGCACACGCCGGTCGTCACGCTGGGGCGCCAGGCGAAACGCGAGAACGTCTATTTCTCGGCCGGCGAGCTCGCGAGCCGCGGCGTTGACCTCGTGGCGATCGAACGCGGCGGCGACGTCACGTACCACGGTCCGGGACAGCTGGTCGTCTATCCGATCCGCCGCCTCGCGCGCTTCCGCGAGGTCGTCCCGCTCGTACGCGCCCTCGAGGGCGCCGTCATCGCCGCGTGCGCGCGGTTCGGCGTCGCCGCCGAGCGCTGGAGCGGACACGCGGGCGTCTGGGTTGGGCGCAACCAAATCTGCGCGATCGGCCTTTCCATACAGCGCATGGTCTCGCTGCACGGCCTCGCGCTCAACGTCTCGACCGATCTCGGCTACGCCCGGCTGATCGTGCCGTGCGGGCTGCCCGACCGCGGCGTCACGTCGCTCGCGGCCGAGACGGGTCGCGCCGCCGGCATGGGCGAGGCGAAACGCGCGCTGCTCGCCGAGCTGGCGCGCGCGTTCGACGTTGATTTCGTTCCGGCCGAAGCGGAACGCGTGGCGTAGATGACGATCGAAATCGACCTGACCTCGAGCTCATCCTTCGACAAGCTCGGGACGACAAGCGAGGCGCGCCCGCGCAAGCCCGACTGGCTGCGCGTGTCGCTGCCGATCGGCGACGACTACGAGCGCGTCAAGGCCAAAGTCAACGGCCTCGGACTGCACACGGTCTGCAAAGAGGCCGCGTGCCCGAACGTCGCGGAGTGCTGGGGCGCCGGCACCGCGACGATCATGATCCTGGGCGACCTGTGCACGCGCGGCTGCCGGTTCTGCAACGTAAAGACGGGCAATCCCCGCGGCGAGGTGGACTGGCTCGAGCCGCTTCGCGTCGCCGACGCGGTGCGCGACCTCGGTTGGAAATATCTGGTGGTGACGGCGGTGGATCGCGACGATCTGGCCGACGGGGGCGCGCTCATCTTCGCGAACACGGTGCGCGCGATCCACGAGCGCGTACCGGAGGCGCGGGTCGAGATTCTCACCGGCGACTATCGCGGCGATTTGCGGGCGGTGGATATCGTCGTTGACGCGAAGCCCGACGTCTTCGCGCACAACCTCGAGACCGTTCGCCGGCTCACGCCGTCGGTGCGCGACAAGCGCGCCGGCTACGACCAGTCGCTCGCGGTGCTCGCTCACGTCAAGCGGCGCGCCCCGCATCGCTACACCAAGACCTCGCTGATGCTCGGGCTCGGCGAGACCGGCGACGAGGTCGAGGCGGCGATGGACGACGCCCGCGCGGCGGGCGTTGACATCTTCACGATGGGCCAGTACCTGCAGCCCAGCAAGAAGCATCTGCCCGTTACGGACTTCGTGACGCCGCAGGAGTTCGAGCGCCTCGGGGCGTTGGCGGCGACCAAGGGTTTCCACCAAGTCGTGTCCAGCCCGCTCTCGCGCAGCTCGTATCACGCGGAGCAAGCGTTCTAAATTATCGGGCGAACCGCCGCAACCGCCCGTAAGACGCTTCGGTTGGTAGAGCTAACGTGACGAAGGCCTTCCTGACCCGGCCCGTCCTCGCGGCGGTCTGCTCGCTGCTCATCCTCATCGCCGGCCTCATCGTGCTGCCCGCGATGGCGGTCTCGCAGTACCCGCAGATCGCGCCGCCGGTCGTGACGGTCACCGCCACCTACACCGGCGCGAGCCCGCAGGCGGTCGAGGCCCAGGTCACCACCCCTCTCGAGCAAGCCGTCAACACCGTGCAGGGGCTGCGCTACTTGAGCTCCACCAGCGCGCAGGGCGTCTCGACGATCACGTGCACGTTCAACCTCGGTGTCAACCTCGACATCGCGGCCGCCGACGTGCAGAACGCGGTCCAGTCGTCGCTGGGCCTGCTGCCGGCCACGGTTCAGCAGCTCGGCATCCAGGTCGCCAAGAACTCGGGCGCGTTCGTGATGGGCATCGCGCTCACGTCCGACAACAAGAGCCTCGATACGCTCGATATGAGCAACTACGCTCAGCTCAACATCACGAACAATCTCACGCGCGTGCAGGGCGTCTCGCAAGTCATCATCTTCGGCCAGCGCCAGTACGCGATGCGGATCTGGCTCAACCCGATCAAGCTGCAGCAGCAGGGCCTCGACGCTACCGACGTCGTCAGCGCGCTCCAGGAACAGAACGCGGCCGTCGCGGCCGGAAGCATCGGCTCGCCGCCGGCGCCCAAGAACCAGCCCTACACCTACACCGTCAACGCGCTCACGCAGCTCTCCGACCCGACTCAGTTCGCCAACATCATCTTGCGAGCCAACCCCAACGGGGGCTACGTTCGCCTGGCGGACGTCGCGCGGATCGAGCTGGGCGCTCAGAGCTACACGACCGACCTGCGGTTCGACGGCAGCAGCCGCGTGGTCGGCATGGGCGTCTTGCAGTATCCGAGCGCCAACGCACTCGACGTGTCGCGCCGCATCATCGCCCAGATGAAACTGCTCGCGCCGCAGTTCCCGACCGGCATGCACTGGTCGGTCGCGTTCGACGTGACGCAGTTCGTGAACGAGTCGATCAAGGAGGTCGTCCTCACGCTGCTGCTCTCGATCGTGCTCGTGATCGGGGTCATCTATCTCTTCCTGCAGCATCCGAGGTCGGTGCTGATTCCGGCCGCGACGATCCCCGTCTCGCTGATCGGCACGTTCTTCGTGATGCAGATGTTCGGCTTTACGATCAACACGATCACGCTGTTCGGCCTGACGCTCGCGACGGGGCTCGTCGTTGACGACGCGATCGTCGTCATCGAGAACATCGCCCGGCACATGGAGATGAACAAGGGCAAGCAGAGCGGCATCGCGAGCGCGGCCGAGGCGATGCGCGAGATCCAGAGCGCGGTCGTCGCGTCGTCGCTCGTGCTCCTCGCCGTTTTCGTGCCGGTCGGCTTCCTGCCGGGCACGACCGGGCAGATCTACAAGCAGTTCGCGCTGACGATCGCGGCCTCGATCACGATCTCGCTCTTCCAGGCGCTCACGCTCGCGCCGGTGCTCTCGGCGCGGCTGCTCACCGGCGAGTACGAGTCGAAGTCGCGCTTCTTCCGCGCCTTCAACGCGGGCTTCCAGCGCTTCCGCGACTGGTACGCGCGCGCGCTGCCGGCCATGTTCCGGCGCCGCTGGCCCGTCGTCGGCGTGTTCGCCGGGGCGCTGCTGCTCACGATCTTTCTCGCCGGCAGGACGCCGCAGGGCTTCCTGCCCGACGAAGATCTCGGCTACTTCATCACGCTCGTGCAAACGCCCGAAGGCACGTCGCTTCAGGGCGAGCAGGCGATCGCGAAGAAGGCCGAGGCAATCATCCGCGCGCAGCCCGAGGTCAAGCATCTCTTCGACGTCGGCGGCTTCAGCTTCTCGGGCTCGGCTCCGAATCGCGGCATCATGTTCGCCCTGCTGCAGCCGTGGGGCGACCGCACGTCGCCGGCCTGGTGCCAGCTGATCTTCCTCTTCGCGCATCCCGACGCGTGCATGTCGCACTCGGCGTTTGCCGTGGAGCAGCGGCTCAACTACGCGTTCTACTCGCAGATCCCGCAGGCGCAGATCTTCGCGTTCAATCCGCCGGCGATCAACGGCGTCGGGAACTTCGGCGGGTTCCAGTTCGAGCTGGAAGACCGCGGCAACGTCGGCTTGCCGAATCTGATGAACACGGCCTACGGGGTGATGGGCGCGGCCGCCAAGGACCCGCGTCTGCAGAACGTCTTCACGCAGTTCCGCATCAACTCGCCGCAGATCGAGTCGAACATCGACCGCAACAAGGCGAAGTCCATCGGCGTGTCGCTGCAAGACATCTTCACCACGATGGAGGTGGACCTCGGGTCGCTTTACGTCAACAACTTCACCTACCTCAACCGCTCGTGGCAGGTTGACGTGCAGGCCGACGCACCCTTCCGCAACAGCATCTCGTCGCTCGGCAACCTCTACGTGCACTCCAGCGCCGCACCGGGCACGTCGGTCGTGCCCAACATCGTGGCGACTCCGGCACCGGGCCTTGCGACCAGTGCGACCACCTCGACCGGCGGCGTGATGACGCCGCTCTCGTCGCTGATGCAGATCAAGCAAGTCTTGGGGCCGCCGATCATCACGCACTACAACCTCTACCGCAACATCGAGCTGAGCGGCGGCAACGCGCCCGGCGTCAGCACCGGCACGGCGATCCAGGCGATGCAGCAGATCGCGGCCAAGGTGATGCCCAAGGGCGTCTCGTTCGAGTGGACGGGCCTGCAGCTCGATCAGATCGCGGCCGGTCCGCTGACGATCGAGATCTTCATCCTGTCGCTGGTCTTCGTCTTCTTCGTGCTCTCGGCGCAGTACGAGAGCTACATTGACCCGCTCATCGTGCTGCTCGCCGTTCCGACGGCGCTGCTCGGCGCGCTGCTCTTCATCAACCTGCGTCACCTCCCGCTGCCGTTTCTCTTCGACCCGACGCTATCGCAGGACGTCTACGCGCAGGTGGGCTACGTCATGCTCATCGGCTTGGCGAGCAAGAGCGCCATTCTGATCGTCGAGTTCGCGAACCAGCAGGTACGCGCGGGCGCGACCGTCGTGCAGGCCGCCATGCGCGGCGCGCAGACCCGGCTTCGCCCGATTTTGATGACGTCGATTGCTTTCGTCATCGCCGTGATCCCGCTCGTCTTCGCGTCGGGCGCCGGCGAGGCGGCGCGGCATTCGCTGGGAACGGTGGTTTTCGGCGGCATGCTGATGTCGACGATCCTCAATCTCGGAATCACTCCGGTGCTCTACGTCATCATCAAGTCGTTCGAACTGCGTAACGCGCGCGCCGGAACCGACGGTCACGCGCGCGGCGAAATCTCGACGGAGCAGGCCGCGCCCGTTTAGCTCCAGTTCTTCGAGAAAGGATTTGCAATCGTTAGGGGCAACCTCTGTTGCTACCGCATGATTGAATTGTTAACCGTCGTTACCGGCGCGTTTGAGGAGTAGCTTGCATGCTCGGACACCTGATTCGCGGGTTGGCCGTCGCCGTGGCGGCGGTGTCCATCGAGTTCTTCGCGTTGCCGGCGTTGGCCGACGGCACCGCGGACGTCTTTCAAAAGTCGATCGTCCCCGGCGCGAACACGACGATCGAGAACGTGATGACGGAAGAGCAGGAACGGCGCGACGCGGAGCGCCGCAAGGCCGCGGCGGCCGACGGAACCGTCGCGCAGGTGCCGCCGGTGCAGCAGCGGCGCTTGGGCCCGAAGATGGAGCTTCCGGGCGACCGGCTCATCTACATGGTGGATTTTTCGATGGCGTATCCGTACGGAAACATCGGGTCGTACGGCAAGCAAGGATGGCTGATGGGAGGCATGGACGCCATGCTCGGCTACAAGTTCAACTGGTCCACGAAGCTTCTCGCGAGCATGTTCCAGCTGCAGCATTGGCCCTACGGCTTCAACAGCGGAACGACGCCCGTCTATTTGGCGGGCTTTCAAAATCCCGTCGGCTGCGCCGACCTGACGAACGGCAACGCGTGCGGCCCCGGCGCCGGACGCAATCTCAACGTTCGCACCAAAGACACGTTCGGCGTGTTCATGCTCCAAAAGATGTTCGTGCTCAAGTCCGACAAGTTGCCGGGGCCGGTGCCGATCGTCGTCACGCCGACCTACGTGGCGCGCGGCGGCCAGATCGGCTTCACGCCCGGCAACAACGACGTCGTTCCGTTCACCTACAACCTGCCCGACGGTCCGGTAGAAACCATTCCGGTTCGCACCGCGCAGTACTATGCGGTCGCGCTGACGTTCCCGTTCCTGAAGACGCCGAAGATGTTCGGCACGTTCACGATCGCGCCGCAGTGGCTGGTGCACACCGCGGGCGCCAACGTGGGCAACTCGATGCAGCTGCCGCAAGTGCTGTACCTGGAGTACCGCCCGACGAAGGAAACGACGCTCTTCTTCGAGCCGCAGAGCGCGCGCGATTACCTCCCCACCGATCCGTATCCCGAGCATCTCGTCGCCTACTTCTTGGGCATCTCGCAGCGAATCAGCAAGTACGCCTTCGCGCAGGTGGTGCTCAACAGCGGCAACCCCACCAACCTCGGCCCCGACGGCGTCACCGGAATCAAGTGTCTGACGGCGCAGCAGGCGATCAATAACGCCTGCGGCCTCGCGATCGGCGGGCTGAAGGCGACGCAGCTGCAGCTGCAGTTCGGATTCGGCTCGCCCAACGTGTTCCCGCTGTAAGCTTTTAGAGGATCGAACGTATGCGCTTCTCACACGTCAAACGAGCCGCTGCCGCTCTTTCGCTCGCCGCTCTGACCGCGTGCGGTGGAGGCGGCGCGGCCACGAGCGCCTTGCTGCCGTCGCGCGGCGGCGCGCCGCAAGAGCCGGACGGGGGTTCGATCCTTTCGCGCATCGTCGCCGTCGGCGACAGCCTGACCGCCGGATATCAGTCGAACGGATTCCTCGGCGCAACCGGCGTCAAGAACCCGTTCGACTCGCACCACCAAGTCCCGCCGGGCCAGGAGAACGGCTGGTGGTCGCTGCTCGACGAGCAGGCCTCGGGCAAGCCCCTCGACACCGCGATCGACGGCATGTACGATCCCGCCACGAGCCCGCTTCCGCTGATCAAGGGTCCCGGCCTCGACAATCAAGTCGTGCCGTCGGCGTACGGCAGCCCGATCGCGCAGCTCAAGAGCGGCGACATCTGCACTGACAACGGCGGCTTCGACGAATCCGCTTACCTCTTCCGCGGTTCCGCGCGCGTTCGCATGAACCCGACGTCGTCGCACATCCGAAACTTCGGCGTGCCCGGACTCACGCTGCACGAAGCCGTCGTGCTGCACCAGCCGCAGACCTCGACGTGCCTGCCGCTGCCCGGCATCCCGGGGCTGCTGAGCACCGTCGTTGCGGAGGAGAGCGAGTCGTTCTGGCCCGTCCTGCGCAACTTCACGAATCTGGGCGGCCATCTCACCGACGTCAACGCAGCGGCCTCGCTGCATCCGACGCTGGCGACGGTATGGCTCGGCGCAAACGACGTGCTGAAATTCATGGGCAGCGGCGGACGCTTCGTCGGCGGCGACCGGACGGCCGGCCAGGCCGAGAGCGACGTGCGCGCGGCCGTCTCGACGCTGCAGCACGCCGGCGCGCACGTCATCCTGCTCAATCTGCCCAACGTCGTCGAGACCGGCTTCTTCCAACGCGTAACGACGCCGCAGAACCCGCACCAGTGCCGGATCCGGACCTACGCGTACTGCTTCGCGGTGACGATCGCGGGCGTCAATCCCCAAGGCATCACCTACCTGTCCAAGAAGTACGGACTGGCGACGCCGGGCGGCTGCGTTCCAGCATCGGTCTCCAAGCCGTGCGGTTACCTAACGCTGCCCGGAACGATCGAGCTGATCCAGTACTACGAAACCTACGGCGAGTATCCCGATCTCGACTGTGCGACGCCCGCCCCGCACTGCAAGTCGGTGCCCGGCAGCGGGCTCGGCATGAACTACATCACTCCGGAGTTCGCCGGGCGCGTTCAGGCGCGCAACGATGCGATGAATCAGGGTATTGACGACGCGGCGGCGGCGGCGAACGTGCCGCTCGTCGACGTTCGCTCGATTTTCCACGGTATCGTAAGTGGGATGCCCTCCAACCAGTACTATCACCAGGCCGCTCAGATCAAACCGGGCGTGTGCTGCACCCTCGGGTACCTCCACGGGATCCTGAGCTTCGACGGGCTGCATCCGTCGAACACGGGGTACGCGCTCGTGGCCTACTACGCAATTGCGACCCTCAACAAGGCGTACGGAACGCACGTCCCCGAAGTCGACATCGATGCGGTCTACAAGGGCACGCGGTGCGGCAATCCCAAGCAGTGCTTCCCCGACCCGTACGCGCCGCCGAACGACATCAAGTAACCCGATAGCTTGCTGACCTGGCTTCGCGAGCTCGCGGAGACGGTCGGCACGTTCGACCGTTCCGCACTCGAGCCCGGGTTCGCGCTGCGCTGTACGATCGGCGTCGCAATTCCGCTCGTCGTCGCGGCGATGCTCGGCGATCCGGCAGCGGGCGTCGCGGCTGCGATCGGCGCGTTCATCACCGGCTTCACGTCGCTGCAGGGCGTCTATCGCACGCGGCTGACGGCGGTGGTCGTCGCGGCGCTCGGCATGGCGGCGACCAGCTTCGTCGGAGCGCTGGCGGCCCATTCGCTGCCGGCCTTGATCGCCGCGACCGCGGTGGCAGCGTATGCCTGCGCGACGATCGGCCAGATCGGTCCGATGGCGGCGACGGTCGCGCTCAACTCGTTCGTCGCATTCGTGCTCTTCTCGAGCCAGCCGGTCGCGCTCGTGCCGGCGGCGGAGCAGTCGGGTCTGGTGCTGGCGGGGGGCGTCATTCAAGCGCTCCTGCTGCTGCTCGCGTGGCCCGTCGAACGGCGCGGCGCCGAGCGCACTGCGCTGGCGGACGTCTATCGTAAGCTCGCGGAGTACGCGCGCGCCATCGGCGCCAGCGCGGCCGTGCTTCCGCCGATCACGCCGCTGGCGACGGCGCGTCAGATCCTCGCCGACCCGCAGCCGTTCGCGCGTTCGGGTGAGTTGGCGCGGCTCAACCGGCTGCTCGAAGATGCCGAGGTGGTCCGCCGCCGGCTCGGCGCGCTGGCGGCGACGAACGAACGGGGAGCGCTGCCGCGGGCCGCGGCCGACCGGCTCGACGCGATCGCCGAGGTGCTGGAGGGGCGCGACGCCGCGCCGATCGAGCGCGCGTGGGACGACGCGCCCTTCGAGTCGGACGGCGCGTTCGACGTAGCCGCACACCTTCGCGACGCGCTGGAGGCTGCGACGATGCTCGCAAGCGGACGTCTCCCGGCGGTGCATTTGATGTCGCGGCCGCGGCCCGGCCCCTACGTCAGCAACCAAATCGACTGGCGGAGCCGCGACGCCGTGCGCTTCACGGTTGTGCTATGCGCCGCGATGCTGCTCGGGCGCCACTTTTCGGCCGAGCGCGGCTACTGGATCCCGCTCACGGCCGCGCTCGTGCTCAAGCCCGACTTCGCGACGACGTTCGTACGCGGCGCGGGCCGCATCGCGGGAACGCTCGTCGGCGCGGTGGTGGCCGGCCTCGTCGTGCTCGCAGTGCACGGCGAGCCCGCGCTGCAAATCGCCGCGATCGTAACGACCGCGGCGGTCGCCTACGTCACGTTCAATCCAAACTACGCCCTCTTCACCGTCGCGATCACCTCGTTCGTCGCGATGGTGCTCGGCATGCGCGGCATGCCGGCCACCGCGGCGCTCGATGCGCGCGTGCTCGACACCCTTGCCGGCGGCGCGCTGGCGATGGTGGGTTACGTCGCGCTGCCGTCGTGGGAGCGCCGGCGCACGCGGTCCTTGCTCGCCGACCTGCTCGACGCCCAGCGACGCCTGGCGACCGCCGTGCTGCGCAGTTTTGAAGACTCGTCACCGGAACGAGGCGCGGCCGTCGAAGCGGCACGCACCGGCGTGTGGAAGGTTCGCACCGCGGTCGAGGCGTCGATCGACCGCACGCGCGGCGAGCCGCAGCGCCCGCATACGATCGGTGCGGGCCGCGCGCTGCGCATCCTCGCGGCGACGCAGCGCTTCGCTCTCGCGAGCCTCGTGCTGGAGGCGGCTGCCGAAACGCACCACTCCCGCGAGCTAGCGCACGCGCTCGAGCCCTTTGCCGATGCGATCAACGCCGAGATGGCCGAGCTCGCGCAGGCGTTGCGCGAATCGCGGCCTCCGCGGTGCGACGCGCGCCTCGCCGCGGAGGTCGAGCGCGTGACCGCCGCGATTGACGCGGGCGATCCGGAGCGCCGCTTTATCGCCGACGGCGTGCGGGCGTACGCGGAGACGACGACGCGGCTGCGGCGACTACTCGGAGCGCGGCGCTACGCGTAGATGCCGCGAAGCTTCGAGGCCTTGACCACGCGATCGATGGCCAGCGTATAGGCCGCGGTCCGCAGCGTCGCGCGGCGCGAGTTGGCGATGGCGCGGATCTGGTGCAGGTTCGACAGCAGGAAGTCCTCGAGCTTTTCGTTGACCTCGGCTTCCTTCCAAAAGTAGCCCATGCGGTCTTGCGCCCACTCGAAGTACGAGACGGTCACGCCGCCGGCGTTGGCCATGATGTCGGGAATGACCACGATGCCGCGCTCGCGCAGAATGCGATCGGCCTCGGGCGTGGTCGGCCCGTTCGCGCCCTCCACGATCAGCTTTGCCTGGACCTTGGCGGCGGTCTCCGGAGTGAAGACCTTCTCGAGCGCCGCGGGAACCAGCACGTCGCACGGGCTGGCCAGCAGCTCGCCGTTGGTGATCTTCTCGCCGCCCTTGAAGCCCTCGAGCGTACCGAACTTGGCGGCGTGCTCCATCGCGCCTTTCACGAAGATGCCCTCGGGGTTGTAGTACGCGCCGGTCACGTCGGAGATGCCGACCACCCTGCAGCCGCGCTCTTCGAACAGCTTCGCCGCGTGCATGCCGACGTTGCCGAAGCCCTGAATCGCGATCGTCGCCCGATCGGGACGCAGCCCCATCTCCGCCATCTCGTCGAGCGCGCAGATCGTCACGCCGCGGCCCGTCGCTTCGACGCGTCCGCGCGATCCGCCGATCTCGAGGGGCTTGCCGGTGACGACGCCGGGCATGTTCTGCCGCACGTGCATCGAGTAGGTGTCCATGAACCACGCCATGACCTGCGGCGTCGTGTTGACGTCCGGGGCCGGCACGTCCTTATCGGGGCCGACGACCTCGACGAGTTCCGCGGCGTATCGCCGCGTGATGCGCTCGAGCTCGTTCGACGAGAGCGTCGCCGGATCGCAGGTAACGCCGCCTTTTCCGCCGCCGAACGGCAGGTCGACCACCGCGCACTTCCAGGTCATCCAGAATGCGAGCGCGGTCACCTCGTCGAGCGTCACGCGCGGATGGTAACGAATGCCGCCCTTCGCCGGTCCGCGCGCGAAGTTGTACTGCACGCGATAGCCCGTGTAGACCTCGAACTCGCCGGAGTCGCGCTGGAACGGGATCGAGAAGATGATCTGCCGCGACGGATGCGTGAGGATCCGCCGCATCCCGGCGTCGAGTTCCAGCAGGTCGGCCGCTTCGTTGAAGTAAGCGATCGCATCGCCGAAAACGGAGACCTCGCGCACCGAGGCTTCGCGGACGGTCGTGGTCATGAGCTATGAGTTTGTCGAACTCGGTCCGCAGCCCCTTGGCTCACACGTTGAAACGGAAGTTCACGACGTCGCCCTCTTGCATCACGTACTCCCGGCCCTCGCTGCGCACGCGGCCGGCCGCTCGCAGCGCCTCCATCGTCCGGTACTCCACGTAGTCGTCGTACGAGACGATCTCGGCCCGGATGAACCCGCGCTCGAGGTCGGTGTGGATGGTTCCGGCCGCCTGGGGCGCCGTGGTTCCCTTGGGAATCGGCCAGGCACGGGCTTCCTTCTCGCCGGCGGTCAGGAACGTCATCAGGCCGAGCAGGTCGTAGGCGGCCGCGGAGAGATCGTCGAGGCCGCTGCGCTCCATTCCCAACTCGCGCCGGAACTCGGCCGCCTCCGCCTCGCCCAGCCCGGCCAGCTCGGCCTCGACCTTGCCGCTCAGCACCACCGCGCGCCCGTCCTTCGTGCGGGAGATCTCCTCGACGGCCTCCACCCACCGCGCGTCCGCTGGAGCGCGCGTCTCGGCGACGTTGGCCACGTACAGCGCGGGCTTGGCCGTGAGGAGGAACGATTCGGCGGCCACCTTGGCCTCCAGGCTGGCCGGCGGGAAGCCGCGGGCGGGCCGGGCCTCCTCGAGGGCCGTCGTCAGGCGCTGCGCGGCGCCGAACTCGTCGCGGAGCTTCGGCTGCGCGCGCACCTCGCGCTCGAGCTTCGCGAGGCGCTTGCGCATGGTCGCGAGGTCGGCGAGCGCCAATTCGATTGCGACGATCTCGTAGTCGCGAGCGGGATCGGGGTCGCCTTCGACGTGCGTCACGTCCTCGTCTTCGAAGCAGCGCAGCACCATCGCGATCGCGTCGGTCTCACGAATATGGCTCAGGAACGCGTTGCCGAGGCCCTCGCCCGTGCTGGCCCCGCGAATCAACCCTGCAATATCTACGAAGCGAACGGTCGCCGGGACCACGCGCCGAGCGTTGACGAGTCGCTGCAGCACCGGCAGTCGCGGGTCGGGCACGGCGACCTCGCCGACGTTCGGCTCGATCGTTGCAAACGGATAGTTCGCCGCGAGGGCTTGCGCCGAGCGCGTGAGCGCGTTGAAGATCGTCGACTTCCCAACGTTGGGCAGGCCGACGATTCCACAGGAGAGCGGCATGTCGAGCGGCCCCGTTCGGCGGCCGGCAAGAAAATCCGGCGGCCTTGTCGGATAGGTCGCATATGCGCCAAATGAAGGTCGACAAGCTCGGAATCGACCTCCTGACCCACGACCCGGTGGTCATCCTCAAAGATATGGACGGCTCGCACTACCTGCCGATTCTCATCGGCCCGTTCGAAGCGACCGCGATCGCCCTCGCCCTAGAAGGCGCGCCGGTGCCGCGTCCGCTCTCGCACGACCTCATGCGCAACATCCTCGACAGCCTCAGCGCCAACCTCGAGCAGGTCGTCATCCACGACATCAAAGACTCGACGTTCTTCGCCAAGCTGATCGTGCGCACGAACGGCGAGATCCAAGAGATCGACGCGCGCCCCTCCGACGGCATAGCTCTTGCGCTGCGCGTGCCGGCCCCGATCTTCGTCTCCGACAAGATCGTGCTCGAAGAGGCCAGCGCCGAGAAGAAGCCGATCAACGACAACGAAATGGCGCGCTTCAAGAAGTTTCTCGAAGATCTCAAACCGTCGGACTTCAACCGCTAGGGACCGGCGAGTTCGCGCCGCTCGGCGCGAGCGGCGCGCGACAGGCGTGGCGTCGCCCGACGAGAACAGCACGGCCATGGCAGAGGGTACGCGCGCCGAGATCGGCGTTTTCGGCGGGTCGGGATTCTATTCGCTCATCGAGGGCGCGCACGAGGAATGGGTCGAGACGCCGTACGGCTCCCCCAGCGACAAGGTCGCGCTCGGCGAGATCGCAGGGCGACGCGTCGCGTTCTTGCCCCGCCACGGCAAGGACCATCGCTTCCCGCCCCAAGCCATCAACTATCGCGCGAACCTCTACGCAATGAAGGCGCTCGGCGTGCAGTGGATCATCGGACCGACCGCGGCCGGCTCGCTGGCCGTCAACGTCAAGCCGGGGTCCGTGGTGGTGTGCGACCAGCTCGTGGATCGAACGAGCGGCCGCAAGGACACGTTCTACGACGGTCCGGTCACGACGCACGTCAGCTTCGCCGATCCGTACTGCCCGACGCTCCGTCCGATCGCCGTGGACGCCCTGAAGTCGCTCGGCGTCGAGACCCACGATCGCGGCACGGTCGTGGTGATCCAGGGGCCGCGCTTCTCCACGCGGTCGGAGTCCAAGTGGTTCCAAGGCCAGGGGTGGGAAGTCATCAACATGACGCAGTATCCCGAGGCCTACCTCGCGCGCGAGCTCGAGATGTGCTACGTCAACATCGCGCTGATCACCGATTACGACGTCGGCATCGAAGGGATGGCGCCGGTCTCGCACCACGAAGTGATCGAGGTCTTCAACCGCAACAACGAGCGCGTGAAAAGCGCGATTGGGACCATCGTCGAGAAGATCCCGGCCGGCGCGGATTGCGCGTGCCGCCACGCACTCACCGGAGCTCGCTTCTAGCCCGATGCGGCGCCGCGCCCCCATCGACTTCGGCATGTACCTGCGGGCGGTTCCGCTGCTCGTGCGCCATCCGTCCATCTTCGTGATGCCGCTGCTCGCGGCGGTCGTGGAGCTGCTGTTGACGCAGCTGTCGTATCTCTTCACCGACTCCGTCGGCGGTGCCGGATCGGGCCTCTTCCAGATGGTGATTCAGCTCGTCTACTTATGGGCGTTCGGCGTGACGATCATCCAGGCGAGCAACATCTGGCGCCGGCGGCGCGGCACGTTCGACGAAGCGTGGGAGGAGGGACGCACGAAGTTCGGCGCGATCGCACTCGCCGCCATCGGGTTTCAGTTCGTCGTGTGGGTGGCGAGCTACATCGGCTCGTTCCTCGGTTCGTTCGGCCTCGCGCTCGGCGCGGTCGCGGCGCTGTTCATGATCTACACGATTCCCTCGGCCGCCATCGGCGGGATGCCCGGCCAAATGGCCCTCTCGGCGTCGATCCGCGGCGTGCGCGCGCAACCGCTCGGGTCGCTCGTCCTCGCGATCGTCTTTTTCGCCGTGTGGTACGTCGCGGTGCCGATCGCGCTTCCGTACCTGCTCGCGCACCTCTCCGCGACCGTGTGGAGCTTCGCCACGGCGGGCGCGCGCGCGATCGCGCTCGGCTATCTCGCGTTTCCGTTCGCCAAGCAATACGACGACGTCGCGTTCACCGGCTACTGGTAAGCGCCATTCGAACCAGCTCGCCGACCAGTCCGGCGTTGGTGTTGGTGCGCGCGAGGCGCTGCGCTTCGTCGAGCTTGCCGAGCAGCGCGACCGCCGCCTTGGCATCGATCGGCTTCAGCTTTCGCAGCCGTTCGGACTGATCGCTCGCGACGAACCGGCTCCCGCCCGAGCTCGCCACGATCCAATCGCGCACCAGGGTCTTGATCGTCTCCAGGCCGTCGTCGAGCGTCTCGCGGCTCGCCCACGGGTCCTGCGGCGTGGCGCCGGCAACGCTCTCGAAGAACCAGCGCGCGACGTGCGCGCGGAGCGACTCTTCCTCGCCTTCGAGCGTGGCGAGCGCGCGCGTCACGCTGCCGCCGCCGAGCGAAGCGGCGAGCTCCGCGTCCGCGGCGGGAACGCCTAACCGCGCCAACACGTCGCGCACCTGCTCGTTGGCGAGCGGCGCGAAGCGCACCTCGACCGCGCGCGAACGGATCGTGGGCAGCAGCCTCCCCGGCGCCGCGGTGGTGAGGATCATCAGCACGCCGGCCGGGGGTTCCTCCAAAAACTTGAGCAGCGCGTTGGCGGCGGCCGGCGTCGCGAAGTCAACGTCGCCGAGCAAGAGCACGCGCATGCCGCCGCTATACGACTGCATCGAGAGCTGACGCACGAGGTCGCGCGCCGACAGGGCGTCGCCCTCATAGAAACCCGTCGGGGCATCGCGATCGCCGATCTTCAGAACGCCTACGTGCTCGAGAAAGTCGGGATGCCGCGAGCTCTCGCCGGCAAAGAGCGCACAGGCCGAACACGTGCCGTCGTATCCGAGCACGCCGGACTTCGGCGCCAGGCAGAGCAGCGATTGAGCGAGCCGCCGCGCGAACGTCTTCTTGCCCACCCCCTCGGGCCCGGAGAACAGATACGCGTGCGAGAGACGGCCGCGCGTCACGCCCTCGAAGTAGCGTTTCGGGCCGGCCGCGCCGGCGACGTCGAAGCGCAGCTCGCTCACGGAGCGCTCGCGGCTGCGATTTCACGCATCGCGCGCTCCACGAGCGCGTCGGGCGCCAGCGTGGCGTCGAGCACGCGATGCCGCGGCGCCTTCGCCAGCTCGAGGAATCCTCGCCGCACGCGCTCGTGAAAGGCGTCGCCCTCGCTCTCGATCCGGTCGTTCGGCACGCGACGCTCACGCATTCGTTCGCGCGCCGCGGCGACGGGCAGGTCGAGCACCAGCGTGAAGTCCGGCTCGAGGCCGCCGGTGGCGACGGCGCAGACGACGCGCAGCGCGTCCACGTCGCCGTCGCGCCCGTAGCCCTGATACGCCAGCGTCGAATCCACGAACCGGTCGCACACGATCACTCGCCCCGCCGCCAAGGCAGGACGGATGACCTCGGCAACGTGCTGCGCCCGCGCGGCGTTCACGAGCATGCTTTCCGCCATCGGCGAGATCGCCATCGCCCGATTCAAGAACAGCTCGCGCACGGCGTCGCCGAGCGGCGTGCCGCCCGGCTCGCGCGTCACGACGACGTCACGCCCCGCCTTCTGCAACTCCCGCGCGAGCGCCGCGACGAGCGTGCTCTTCCCGCTCCCCTCGATCCCTTCGATGACGAGGAACACTAGACGCCGAAAACCCCGATCGAAACAAGACGATTCACGCGAGGGCTTCGGACGTTCTGAAGATCTTGACGCGGCGATTGGGCTCGAGCCCGGTGCTGCGCGACTGCAGCCGGTAGCGCTCCGCGAGCTGATGCTGCATGCGCCGCACGTACGACGTCTGCGGCGAGAGCTCGATCGCCTGATTCGTGAGCAGCACTTGATAGATCGCCTCTTCGGTCTCGCGAAGCGCCAGCTCTTCGTGATCGATGGAGCCCAGGTTGAAGACGTCGCGCAGGGCGCTCTGAATCTGGGTAGTGGTGTTGGTCTTGATGGAATAGATCGGCACGTTGTCGGAGGCTATCTGTTTGAGCTTCGGCTGCTCCTTGCGCTCGAGCGTCTTGAGGGTCAGCACGACGTCGGCGTCGTCCCAGTTGCGGGCGATCGCGGCGTTGACGCGCAGGTTGCTGATGGCGCGCTCGATCTTGTTGCGCGAAACGCCGTAGGGGAAGATCGACAGCGGGCGCTCGCGCTCGTCGGGCTCGCGATCGTGGTCGTAGCGCTCGGCCAGGCGGGGCATGGACTCGGTGTCGGCCTCCTGCACGACCGTCACTTCGCCGCTGGCCTCGCGCTGGCGGATCTCCGGCTGCGGCTGGTAGCCGCGCAGCAGGGCGTCGATCACGTCGGCGACGTTCTTGTGGATCGCGAGGCGGTCGCGGTCGTGGATCTCGATCACCACGTCGAACGTCGGGGGCGCCTTGCGCTCGAGCACCGTCTTGCGGGTGCCCCGGCGGCGCGCCTCTTCGTCGGAGAGCGTCACCGCGCTGATGCCGCCGACCAAGTCGGAGAGCGTGGGGTTCATCAGCAGGTTTTCGAGCGTCTGACCGTGCGCCGTTCCGATGAGCGTCACGCCGCGCTCGGCGATGGTACGCGCGGCGGCGGCCTCGGCCTCGGTGCCGATCTCGTCAATGACGATCACCTCGGGCATGTGATTCTCGACCGCCTCGATCATCACGGCGTGCTGCAGGGCCGGATCGGCGACCTGCATGCGCCGCGCAAGGCCGATGCCCGGGTGCGGGATGTCGCTGTCGCCGGCGATCTCGTTCGACGTATCCACGATGACCACGCGCTTGCGCTCCTCCGACAGCACGCGCGCGCACTCGCGCAGCATCGTCGTCTTGCCGACGCCGGGGCGACCCAACAGACAGATGGACTTCCCGGAGCGCAACACGTCGAGCAGAATGTCGATCGTGCCGTACACGGCGCGCCCCATGCGGCACGTCAGCCCGACGATCTTACCGGTGCGGTTGCGAATCGCGCTGATGCGATGCAGCGTCTGCTCGATGCCGGCGCGATTGTCCGCGCCGAACGGCGAGATGCGCGAGCAGACGTGTGCGATGTCTTCGTGGCTGACCGGCGTCTCCGTGAGATACGTGAAGTCGCTTTCGAAGCGCGCCTCCGGCGGCCGCCCGAGATCGAGCACGACTTCGATGATATCTTCTAGGTTGTTGAGCCGG
This sequence comes from Vulcanimicrobiota bacterium, assembly GCA_963824595.1. Taxonomy (GTDB): domain Bacteria; phylum Vulcanimicrobiota; class Vulcanimicrobiia; order Vulcanimicrobiales; family Vulcanimicrobiaceae; genus Cybelea. The sequence continues at coordinate 88,253 of CAWGPY010000002.1, read as the reverse complement.
ACGAGCGCTTGGCGTATGCCGAGAGGGAAGATGTCGAGGAGCTGGGAGAGTTCCCAACTAGGGGAGACGGAATGAACTCTGACCGCCAATCCTGATCCTGCCTTCCGAGCCGAGTCCTGTCGAGGGATTATTCGCGTGCCCCCTCACTCCTTCACGACGCGGACGACTCGCAGCTCGTCGTCGTACGGGCCCTGAATGCGCACGCCCGCCTTCAGCTCGAGTCGCACGTAATCGACGATCTCGCTCGTGATTTCTTCACCCGGCGCGATCACCGGAATGCCCGGGGGATACGGCGTCAGCGTCTCCGCGCAGATGCGCCCGGCCGACTCGCGAAACTTCACGAACTCCGTGTCGGCAAGGAACGCCTCGCGCGGCAGCATGCGCATCGGCGGCACGGCGGGCAGATGGAAGTTCCCGCGGCGCAGGCGCTGCTCCAGGATTCCCGACGGTGCGAACATGTCGACCTTGCGATCGTCGCGCGCCATCTCGACGAACGCCTCGACGAGCCGGTCGGCGGCGTGGGCGGTCGTCCCGATCGTAAACAACGCGACGACGTTGAAGAGGTCGGCCAGCTCAACCTGGATGTTGTGGCGCCGCCGGAGGATTTCCGACGCCTCGTAGCCCGTGTAGCCGAGGCCGCGCACGGTGACGGTGATCTTCGTCGGGTCGAGCGCGAACACGCCCGCGCGGCCCCGCAGCTCCTCGCCGAAGCAGTAGATGCCGGGGATCGCGTTGAGCCGCGCGCGCGTCTCGTTGGCCAACGCGATCGTCCGCGAGAGCAGCGCCTCGCCCTCGGTGGCCATCTGCTTGCGCGCGACGTCGAGCGAGGCCACCATGGGCAGGTTGGGCGACGTCGAGAGGAACATCTTCAGCACCGCCGTCAGGCGGTCGAGCCGAACCCGGTCTCCCTTTTGGTGCAGCATGGCGCACTGCGAGAACGCCGACAGCATCTTGTGGGTCGAGTTGATGCAGAGGTCGGCCCCCGCGCGCGTCGCCGAGAGCGGCAGCGCGGGGTGAAAGTGAAAGTGCGGGCCCCACGCCTCGTCGACGAGCATCAGCTTGCCGGCGCCGTGCACGATGCGCTCGATGGACGCCAGGTCGGCGGCGACGCCGTAGTAGGTGGGCGAGACGAGGTAGACGGCCGCCACGTCGGGGTAGGCCTGCAGCGTACGCTCGACGGTCGCGGGCGTCACGCAGTGGTCCATGCGCAGCTCTTCGTCCACCTCGGGGGGCATGTAGATCGGCTCGGCGCCGCTCATCACGAGACCGCCGAGCATGGACTTGTGCGAGTTGCGCGGGACGGCGATCTTGTCGCCCGGATTCACGGCGGTCATCATCATGCACTGGTTGCCGCTGGTCGAACCGTTGATCAGAAAGAACGAGTGGTCGGCTCCCCAGGCCTCGGCGGCGAGCTGCTGGGCCTCCTTGATGGACTCCGTCGGCTGCAGCAGATCGTCGATGCCGGGCATCGGCGTCAGGTCGATCGCGCATATGTTGTCGCCCACGAACTCGCGAAACGCCAAATCCATTCCGACGCCCTGTACGTGGCCGGGCGTATGAAACGGAAGCACGCCGGAGTCGACGTAGTCGAGCAGCGCCTGAAAGTAGGGAGTGCGGTGCTGGTCCAATGCAACCCGCTCAATGCCAACTCTCCGTGACTTTCCCTGCCGCAGCTTTCCTTTCGCCCGCTTGCCGCTTACAATGGGCGGATGACAGGCTTCATCGAACGGCGGGCGGTGGCCGCCGCCGCACTCGCCGCGCTCTCGCTCGCGGCCCCGGCGGGCGCGACCGGAACCGTCCGCATCGCCCAGCCGGACGGCACGACCAAGACGTATACGAACGTACGCATCGCGATCCGCGACGCCGCCATGGCGATCACGTCGAGCGACGGCCGGGGCACGCTCGTCCTCGGGAAGGCCGCCTGCACGAAGGTGGGCGAGCTGCTCCGCTGCCTGCCCTACGATGCGACGCTCCTGCAGAACGGAACGCGGCTGCACGTCGCGCTGGCGTCGGGGACCGTGTGGCTCAACCCGAGCGGAACGACGCAGCCCATGAGCCATTCGTCGGCGCAGCTGCCGCCGAAGGGCGTGATGCTCGCCGTCAAGACCAAGAGGGGAACCTACGTGACGCTGACCGGCACGGTCGACGAGGTGCAACGATGAACGCGCGACGCGCCGCAGCCGCGGCATTGATCCTGGCCCTGGCTCCCGCCGCCGCGCTCGCCGGCCGCGGCGGCTTCTCCCGGCCGGCGGGCGGATTCGACATGCACGGCGAGGGAGGCGGCTCCCACCCGCAGACGTACAGCCACTCGAGCACCGGTCCCGCCGGCACGAGCCGCACCACGACCGCGACCAACACCGGCAACGGCTACAACCGCACGACGAACGCGAGCAACGGCAACTACAGCCGGACCAGCAGCGGCGGCGCGTCGAGCAACGGCAACTACTATCACAGCAGCAGCGGCACGAACGGCTACGGCAGCCACAGTAGCAGCACGACCGGCAACTACAACAGCGGCAACGTCAACCACAGCGGCAGCGGAAGCAACCCGTACGGCTCCTACAGCGACTCTGGAAGCGGCAACACGCATAGCGGCACGTATAGCGGTTCGGGAACGGCGACGAACGCGTGGGGCCAGACCTATCACACGAGCACGTACGCGAACAACGGCTACGTCTATCACGGCGCGGTCGTGACCAACCCCGTCTATCACGCGTACCCGGCGTGGGGCTGGAACGGCGGCTACGCGTGGTACCCCGCGCCCTACTACTGGGGCGGCGGCTTCTGGGGCGCCTTCGCGATCGGCGCCACGTCCGCGGCGGTCTACGGCTCGATCGTCGCCGCAAACAACGCGACCTACACCTCGTACCAAGCGCAGCCCGAGAGCCCCGGAGCGAAGCTGCTCGAGAGCTATCACCTCACGCAGACGCAGTGCGGACCGCCGAACCTGGTGGTCATCTACGGCCCGAACAACAGCGTGATCTGCGCCTACCCGAACAACGTGGTCTCGGCGGGCTACTACAGCGTGGATTCCTCGACGCTTACGATCGTCTCCGAGAAAAGCTGACCGCGGGGGCGCCCCGCGCCCGCGTTACTGCGTGTCGACCGGGATGTTCGACGGCCGCTGGTGCTCGAAGAACGACTTCGAGTACTTGGCGTCAATGTGCGAGAACGCGCGCGGCTTCTGCTTGAAGTTGAAGGAGTCGGCGATGCTGACGGCACGGACGTCGGTCGTTCCGAGACGCCCGAGCGCAAACGCGTCTTCCACGAACTTGAGGATGCTGCCGAACTCGTACTGAGTGTGCGAGACGTAGCCCGGCTTGGCGTACGGCGACACGACGATCATCGGCACCCGGAAGCCGAGGCCGGTATAGTCGAGCTGCGGCGGCGGCTCGTGATCGTACCAGCCTCCCCAGTCGTCCCACGTGACGACGACGGCGGTGTTGTTCCAGTACGGGGACGCCCCGACGGCGTTCACGATCGACGCGACCCACGACGGACCGGTGTCCTTCTTGATGCCCCACGCCTGCTGCGCCGGATGGTCGGAGTTCTGCCCGTCGGGCACCACCCACGAAACGGCCGGCAGCGCGTTGGCGCTGATGTCGCTGAAGATGTTGGTCTCGGGCGACGAGACGTTCGTGGTCCACTCCGAACCGTTGCGAACCGCGCTGATCGCCTCGAAGGCGTTCCAAATGTTGCCGCCGTGATCGGTGAGCTTCGGCGTGTAATACTTCCACGAGACGGACTTCGCGTCGAGCAGGTCGCGCAGCGTCTCGTAGGTGAGGCACGGGAACGGACCGGCGCCCTTCTCGTAGTCGCCGGTGTCGGTCAGCAGCGTCGTGGTCGTGCCGGGCGGCGCGTCGCAGCCCCACGGCTCGCTGGTCGGAAAATCTATGATGCTCTCGTAGGAGTTCAGGTAGGCGCCGCCGCGGATCAAGTCTTGGTGGCCGGTGAAGCTGCCGCTGCTCTGCGACGTGAACATGTGGTCGGCCAGGACGTACTTCTTCGCCATCTGCCAATACGGCTTGATGGTTGACGGTTTGACGTACTGGTACGCGCACGTGCATTGGTGCTCGTTGACGTAGACGAGGTCGAACCCGTCCATCTTGCCTTTGTCGTAATCGACGTTGAACGCGAGATGGCTGTTGTTGAGCACCAGCGTGCTCGCGAGCTTGCGCGCTTTCAGTTTGACGGTCTGCCCGGTGTGGGTCAGTCCCGTCGTCGCGCCGTCGGCGTGGGGAAACGTTGCGAAGAGGTTGTCGAAGCTGCGGTTCTCTTGAATCACGATCACGACGTGCTGGATGTATCCGCTCGGTCCCGACCCGGAGGCGAAGCGTTCCCGCGCCTGGGGTTGCGTCACGGGCACGGCGCCGGTGCCGCCGCCGCAGGCGGCCAGTGCGGCGCACGCGGCGGTCGTCACGGCGAGCCCCAATCGCTTCATCATGAAGCGCGCTTTTACATCGAAGCCCCGCGTTCCACCGCGGCGAGCGGCGCTGGGACGAAAAATGAGCCGTCCGGCTCAGTCGCCGGGACCTCCTCCGCCGGCCGACGGATGTACCGCCGGACGATAGCCCGCGGCGAGAATCTCGACGATGCTGCGCGGCGTCAGCACCTCGATCTCGCCGCCGGGCGGTCGCTTACGCCGCCGAACGTAGCGCGATTCGGACCACTCGTGCAGCTCGCTTCCCAATACGAGCCACGGCGTGCCGTCCATCGCGACGTACGCGCCGTCGGGCAGCGCGTCGAAGCGCGCGCGATACGTTCGCTTGCGCCGGCCGTCGAGCCGATCGGCGTGAAGCCCGCGATCCATCGCGTCCGCGCCGGCTGCTCCCGCGAACCGCTGCTTCCACAGGGATTGAAACCGGCGGTAATCCGCGTTGCGGCACTCGGCGCAAGGCCGATGTCCGGCCGCGAGCGCCGCGGCCTCGTCGAGAAAGAACAGCTCGGTGTACCGCCGCGGCTGCATCACCGGGCGGCGGCGCCCGCGGAACTCGAGCACGCACGCGATCCAGCGCCGCACCTGCCATCGGCGCACGATCCTGCGCGCGTCGTCGTGCAGCACGCCGCGATTGCCCATCATCGTCCCACGCCCCGGCAACGCGACCACGTCGCCGAACGGCGTCACGCGATTCTGCAGAGGCACGAGCCTACGCGATCACCGCCCGGCGATGATCTCCAAGGTCGCGCGCGTCGCGGCCTTGTTGATCTGGTCCCACGAACCGCCGCGAGCGGCATAGGGAATGGCTTGCAATGCCGCGAGCGCGGACTTCATATCCTGGCTCATTCCCGCCGGAGGTGAAAGGTGAGCGATCGCGCCTCGGAAGCCCGCATCGGCGGTCGAGTCTCTCAGGACGGCTGCGTTGTAGGCGACCTGGGCTACGAGCAAACCCAACAAAATTGCTTTACGCGGCCCATCCGGCCACTTCGTGTTGACGACCTGAGTCGTCAGAGGTTTGCGCCATAATGTGTCGAGCTGCGCCGGATCGCTTGGAATGTCGGCGCCGGCCTCGGCCTGCAGGCCGCCAACGCTAAGCCCGTCGGAAAACTCTCGATGCCGCCGGTCCAGCTCGGCCAAGACGATGGCCGCAAACGCACGGCTGTCCGGTCGTGAAAGCGCCAGAGGATTATCCACGAGCTGTTGTAGGGTCGAGACGTACGCGCCAAGCTGAGCCGCACCGATGAGCCCCGGTCCAAACGAGGGCGCGGGGTAGGGCGCGGGCGGAACGGCGGCATCGAGGGCCTGCTGCAACGGTTGCGCGCGCTCGAACGGCGACCCGCTCGATAGCAGCAAGCCTCGAAAGCCTTCCGGGCTCGCGGCGGGGTGGAGTGAAAGGTCGGTCACGTAGTGCGCGAGATACTCGCTCGTCGCCTCCATCCTCGGCTGACGTATCGCAATCGAAATGACCCCCGCGGTGTACCACCACGCAAATAGCGCATCTTCGCTCCAGCCCTTTTCGGGAACGTAGGATCCGTTCCAATCGCTCGGATGTAGCGAGATGCCTCCATCTGCCAACCATTTCGAATACGAGGCATCGGTCGGGTCGCTTCCACGCCACTGCCGGACCGCGCGGAAATCCGCGTTACAGCGTTCGCGCTCCAGCGCAATGCCGCACGTTCCCGGCATCGTGACATCCTGAACGAATCTCGCGTACGATTGGCCGACGTTGTAGGCGCTCAGCGCGGCGGCCGGCGGCGCGGCGGCACCGATCGCGCTCCACGGTAGGAGCCCGGCCAGGAAGGCCAGCGCAATCGGCGCGGTTGTTCGCATATCCCGCCGAAATTCTACGCTTCTATACGTTCGTCAATCGAGACGTTATAGAGGAACAGGAACTTGCCCCACTCGTCGGGCAGCGTGTTGCGCTTGATCTGGATCCACGGAATGTACTTCGGCTGGCGCGGCTTGCGCATCAGCGTCATGTTGGCCTCATGCGGAATGCGGTTGTTCTTTCGATTGTTGCAGTGCATGCACGCGCAGACGAGGTTCTCCCACGTCGAATCGCCGCCGCGGCTCTTGGGCGTGATATGGTCGACCGTCATCAAACGGTCGCCGCGCGTGCCGCAATACTGGCAGGTGTGGTCGTCGCGGATCAGCACGTTCTTCTTCGTCAGCGCGACTTTCTGCAGCGGTCGCCGGATATAGTACAGCATGCGGATGATCGACGGCATCCGCATCTCGAACGTCGGCGACGCCACGGTGCGATCGCCGCCGTGCAGCATCTCGGCCTTTCCGGCGAACAACAGCTTCACGGCACGCTGAAAACTCGTGACGTTGAGCGCCTCGTAGGTCGAGTTCAGAACGAGGACCTCGCTCATCGGTACCAATCAAAGCGAGGCATTTTAGGTGCCTCGCTGCCGGACGAACGTGAGCCGGGTCTCGGTTAGCATTTGAGTTATTGCCAACCGCTGTTCGGGTCGCAACCTTTCTTTGACCCGTTCGAAGGCCGACGTGGCCACGTCGATTGCGATCTCGGCGGACGCGTAGTCGGGCTCGCGGCCCTGCTGATCGGTGAGGTACGCGTGCGCGGCTAACGCGAGCGTCGCGATGACCTCGCCAAGCAGAGGCTCGACGGGCGGAATCTGCCCTTGAAAGCCTCCTCCCTGTACGTCGGGGGAGGCGGCCTCGGTTGCCATCGAGGCAGAGTTACGCCGCGGCCGAACCCTTCCCTTTGCTCGGCTCGGCGCGCTCGATCATGTCGAGAAAGTACCGATGCACGCGCGAGTCGCCCGTCAGCTCGGGATGAAACGCGGTCGCCAGAACGTTGCCCTCGCGCACCATAACGCCGCGGCCGTTTCGCTCGGCCAGGACCTCGACGCCGGGCCCGCACCGTTCGATCCACGGCGCGCGAATAAAAATTGCAGGGAAGGGCGAGCTGCCGAGCGTCGCGATCGGGAGATCCATCTCCGCCGATTCGTTCTGCCGGCCGAAGGCGTTGCGCCGAACGCCGATGTCAATAAGGCCGAGCGTCGGCTGGTCCATGCCCGCGACCTCACGCGCCGCGACGATCATCCCCATGCACGTTCCCCACAGCGGCATGCCCGCGCGCACGCGGTTGACGATGGGCTTCGCTAACTCGAAGCGGTCGAGCAGCTTCATGACCGTCGTGGATTCGCCGCCCGGAATGACGAGCGCGTCAACCTTCGCGAGATCCTCCGCGTTCTTGACCGGCAGCGCCTCCGCGCCCGCGCGCGCCAAAGCGGCGACGTGCTCGACGACGTCGCCCTGAAGCGCAAGAACTCCGACCCTAGTTCCCACGCGGCGCGAGCAACTCGGCTTCGTCCAAGCGACGGATGTCGAGGCCCGGCATCGCCTCCGACGCGCCCAGCGAACGGCACGCTTCCAGCACGACGCCCGGCTCGTTGTAGTGCGTCGTCGCGTCGACGATCGCGCGAGCGAAGCGCTTCGGATCCTTCGACTTGAAGATGCCGCTGCCCACGAAGATGCCCTCGGCCCCCAGCTGCATCATGAGCGCCGCGTCGGCCGGCGTCGCGACGCCGCCCGCGCAGAAGAGCACGACCGGCAGCTTCTTTTCCCGCGCCACTTGCGACACGAGCTCGAACGGAGCTCCGAGATCGCGGGCGCGAGCGACGAGTTCCTCTTTCGGCGCCACGCTCAGCTCGCGAATCACGTCGCCGATCGCGCGCATGTGGCGCACGGCCTCGACGATATTGCCGCTCCCGGCCTCGCCCTTGCTTCGAATCATGGCCGCGCCCTCGGCGATTCGGCGCAGCGCCTCGCCGAGATCGCGCGCGCCGCACACGAACGGCGTGGTGAACGCGTGCTTGTCAACGTGATACTTGTCGTCGGCCGGCGTCAGCACTTCCGACTCGTCAATGTAGTCCACGCCGAGCTCTTGCAGCACCTGGGCCTCGGCGAAGTGCCCGATGCGCGCCTTGGCCATCACCGGGATGGTGACGGCGTCCATGATGCCGCGAATCAAATCAATGCCGCTCATCCGCGCGACCCCGCCCGCGGCGCGGATGTCGGCGGGAATGCGCTCGAGCGCCATCACCGCGACGGCCCCGGCCTCCTGCGCGATCGCCGCGTGTTCCGGCGTCACGACGTCCATGATGACGCCGCCCTTGAGCATCTGCGCGAGCCCGCGCTTGACGGTGGCGGTTCCTTTGCTTTCCATGTCCCTATCATAGCAGCCATTCCCAATGAGAACATTGGGTACGCCGTTGTTAGGGCGGAGCTTCGCTCGCCCCCGGCGACGCGCCGGTCGCCGCCGCGGAGGGCTCCGCCGAGGCGCCTTCGGGCGCGACGGACGGCGCCATGGTCGGCAGGGGCCGCTGGCGCCAGATCGGGATGTTCGGATTGGGGGTTGGGGTCGGCACCGGCGTCGGGCGCGGCTTCACCGTGGGCTCGGGCGTCGGCAGCGGCACGGGCGGGACGCGTGGATCCGGAAACCGCGGATCGCCGGACGCCGACAGGGCCTGGGAGCGCTTCCAATCCGGTCCGTAGGGCTGCGGGCTGTCCGGCGCGGGCGAGACGACGGGCGCGACCGACTGCAGGTTCTGTTCGGTCGCCTGACCGATGACGCGGCCGCCCATGCGCTCGCCGATCGCGACCGCGATCAGCAGCACGACGGCGCCGGCCGCAAGCAGAATCGTGGGCAACCGCGTCGAGGGATTCACGCCGCGCTATTATACCCGGGCGAGGGGGCGCACGACGTCGAGTTTGGCCGCGCGCGCCCGGCGGTCGCTCGGTTTGCCGATCAGGTGCACCTCGCGCAGCTCGCCGGCGGCCATGTCGAGCCGAGCCGTGTGGCCCCGAAACTCCAGCAGCACGTTCCGCGCGCGGTCCAGCTGATTTCCGACGAAGATGCGAACGGCGCCGTCCTCGTCCTCGAATGCGATGGCTCCGACCTCGACCGGCGACGTCGCCACCTCGTCGCTCACGTCGCGGCCGGCGTGGATGCACTTGAACGGCTCCTCGGCCGAGAGCTCCGGCATGTCGCCGTAGATCGTGTCGTTCTGCAGATCGATGACGTAGGTGCAGCGGCGGCCGCCCCAATGCACGCGCGCGGCCGCGACCCACTGCCAGTCCTTGGGGCGCAGCGGCGCCAGATGCGGACGCCCGCTGGTGCGGTAGCCGTTGAGTCCGCCCACCGTTTCGGCAACGGCCCAGAGGTACTTCGCGCCCGTCCACGGCGACAGGTACATTCCGCGATTGCTCAGCGAGCCGCCGTCGAACCATTCGGCGAACTCGCCGGGAACGGTGTTGCGCGGGCTGCCGCCTTCCATCGCGGCGTACGAGATGCGCAGGAAGTGCACGGCCTCGTCGGTCATGCCGTTGCGCGCCAGCGCGACGCTGCACCACAGCGTGAGATCGGGCCACACGCCGCCGAGCAGTCCGAAGCCGTAGGACGGGAAATACCACGCGTCGGCGGTGGATATCGTGCGCAGGCCGACGGGCGTCACGAAGTCGGCCTCTTGCAGGCGCGCCAGGATCGCGCGCCGCTGCTCGGGATTGGCGATGCCGAAGAGCACCGGGAAGATCTCGTCGGCCGTGAAGTTGTCTTGGTAGTTGCCCTCTTGATCGTAGTTGAGGACGAATGCGCCGGTGTCGTCGTTGAAGAGATAGTCCATCATCGCCTCGCGCATGCGGCGCGCGTTGGCTTCGTACTTCTCCCAGTGGTCGTTGTCGCCCACGACCGCGCACAGCATGGCCGCGGCTTCCAGGGCGTAGACCCCCTCGGCGTTGATCTCCGTCACGGCGCCGTCGAGCGTGTAGTACGGGATGATGTTGCGCCACGACGATATGCCGTACAGGTCGACGCCCTTGGCGCGGCAGCTGATTAGCCCGTGGTCGTCGCACTGCGTGAGCATGTAGTCGGTCATTTTGATCACGAGCCCGATGCGGTCGCGCACCCATGCGTCGTCGAGCGTCGCGTTGTAGTGATGCAGCATCGCGATTAGGTGGAGCGGCGTGTCGTCGTTGATGTTGAGGTCGTAATCGGTCTTGTAGCCGCTGACCCCGCGCACGTACTCCACCATCAGGCCGCTATCTTCAACCGCCGAGTTGAACACCTCGAGCGCGTTGCGGCTGAACTCGGGCCAGAAGTAATCGAATCCGTGCACGAGCCACGAGGTGTCGCGGGAGACCAGGATGTCGGACGGCGGCGAGTTGGTGGCGCCCCAGCCGTGCGGATACTCCTTGACGATGCGCAGCATGTTCGCCTTGGCCCACGCGACGCCGCGGCCGATCTCCGGCGACGGCACGAGGAATCGCGCGTCGGCGAGGCGCTCCGTGAAATAGCTTTGCGTGTGGTGGAGGGCCTGCTGATCGCGCAGCAGGGCCTCGAGAACGGGTCTGCTATGCTCGGTGCCGTCCTTGTGATACACCACGGCCAGCCGCAGCGACTCGCGCGCGCCGGCCGCGACGGCGATGCGGTATTCGAACGCGCCGAAGATGCGCCGGCTCACGAGCTCCGCCTCCTCGGGCGTGACGTCGCCGAGGTTCTGCGTCGCGGCGTCTTTTGCGAGCGTGCCGCGGCGCATGGACTCGAGCAGCACCTGCTCGCGAAGCGAGAGCTCGACCGCGGTGGGGCGGCGCGAACCTCCCCACCAGCGTTCCCCGCCGGTCTCGAGGTTCTTCGAGCAGATGTAGCGGCCGTCGTTCCACGCGCGCACCTGGTGCTCGGGCTCGCCGTAGAAGCGCTGCCCCACGAGCATGGCCCAGGGGAACAGGGCGACCTCCACTTCCTCGGCGCCCGGATTGTAGAGCGTGACGTCGATCACGAACGAGACCGCGCGGTCGAAACCCGAGCCGTTCGGAACGTAGAAGGCCTCGGTGACGTGAACGCGGTGGTCGAGCGTGAACTCCGAGATCTGCGCGTAGGGGAGAAACGTGAGCTCGCGTTCGATCTGATGCGGAAAGAACGTGCGGTCGCCGATCCGGTAGGCGATGTGGTGCGTGCCGAAGATGATCTGGTCGGTATCGGCGTCCCACAGCCCTCGCACGCCGCCCTTCGCCGTGGATTGTGCGTACGTCTTTACGTTGCCGAGCAGAAGCCCGTAGGGAGTCTGCGATTCGCGCAGGACGTAGGCGCAGAATTCGTTTCGCTGCGCGTCGTAGCTGAGGCCCACCGAGTAGGGTAAGTGCGGCATCGAGCGCGAAGGCGCCTTCTCGCGCGGCGGCAAACGGTTGGGCGAATGCTCACCCTGCGGGCTCCGGCGAAGCTCAACCTCACGCTCGAGGTGCTGGCGCGCCGCAACGACGGCTATCACGGCATACGCAGCGTCGTGGTACCGCTCGAGCTGTCCGACGAGCTCACGATCGAAGCGAGCAATCGTTTCGAGTTCGCGTGCGATCGCGACGACCTCGCAGGCGAGCGCAATCTGGCGGTTTCGGCGCTGCGCGCGCTCGGCGAGCCGCCCGCGATTCGCATGACGCTGCGCAAGCGCGTGCCCGTGGAAGCCGGCTTGGGCGGCGGATCGAGCGACGCCGCGGCGGTGCTCCTCGCCGCGATGTCGGGCGCGTTCGGCCCGCAGCCCGCGCGCGATTGGATGAGTCTCGCCCGAACGCTGGGATCGGACGTGCCGTTCTTCCTGTCGCGAACCGCCGCACTCGTCGAAGGCACGGGCGAGCGCGTCACGCCGGCCGGCGCGTCGCCTCGTTGGCACGCGCTGATCGTCAAGCCGCCCGTGGCGATCTCGACCGCGGCCGCCTACGAGGAACTCGATCGCGCGCCTCGGCCGCAACGGCCGCGCGACGGCAGCGTCTCGATCGCGTTGCTCGAAGCGCTGCAGCGCGCCGACTTCGACGGCGTCGAATCGCTGATGCAGAACGATTTCCACGACGTCATCGCGGCACGCACGCCCGAAGTGGCCGCCGCGGTCGCGGCGCTCCGCGCGGCGGGAGCGACGAACGCCCTGCTCGCGGGCTCCGGCTCGTGCGTTTTCGCACTCGCGCCGGCGCGCGACGGCGCCGAGCAGCTCGCGCAACGGCTCGCGCTGCCGGAGGCCTACCGGCGGTTCGTCACCGCCTTCGCCGACGCGCCCGACTGGCGCCGCACCGAATGATCGATGCGGTGGTCCTCGCGGGCGGCCCGCGGGATGCCGTGGCCCTGCAGCAGCCCGGCGCTCCCAACAAGGCGTTCGTCGAGATCGGGGGCGTGACGCTCGTCGGCCGCGTGCTGGCCGCGCTGCGCGCGTCGCCTGCGATCGGCCGGATCGTCGTCGTCGCGCCGCCAAGCGCGCGCGGACACCGCGACCTCGCGCTCGCCGACGAGCTGCGGCCCGACGGCGTGCGCATCACCGAGAGCCTGCGCAACGGCTTGGCGGGCTTCGATCCGGCGGCGGCCCTGCTGGTGGCGGCCTCCGATATGCCCGTGCTGACGAGGCCGGCGGTTGACGACTTCGTCGAGCGCCTCGCGGCGCTCGAGGCCGACGCGGTCTACGGATGCGTCGAGAAGAGCGTGCACCTCCGCCGCTTTCCCAAGGTGCCGCACACGTGGGCGCGGATGCGCGACGGCACGTATTGCGGCGGAGGCATCGTCGCGCTGCGGCCGCGCGCGCTGGGCTCGCTCGAGCGCTTCATCGAGCGCCTCGGAGCGGCACGCAAACGTCCGTTCCGCCTCGCGTCGCTCTTCGGCTGGGACGTGCTGGCGCGGTTCGCCGCCGGGCGCCTGTCGATCGCGCAGGCCGAGGCGCGCGCGACGAGGATCCTCGGCGCGCCGGTCCGCGCCCTGGTCTCACCCTACCCGGAGACGGCGGTGAACGTCGATCGCGAGAGCGACGTGGCGCTCGCGCGCCGGCTCGTCGAAGCGCCCTCCGTTCCCTAATCCGGGCTGCGCCAGCGCTTGAAGAGCTCGTTCGCGATCCCGAACTGATCGAGCGCCTTGCCGACCGTGTGCGCGATGATGTCGTCAACGCTCGCGGGATTGGCGTACATCGCCGGAATCGGCGGCAAGATCACCGCGCCGGTCTCGGCGAGCTGCGCGAGGGTGCGCAGGTGGCCCAGGTGGAGCGGCGTTTCGCGGATCACCAGCACCAGGCGGCGCTTCTCCTTCAGGCAGACGTCCGCGGCGCGCACGAGCAGGTTGGAATTCATCGAATACGCGATGCCGCTCGCACTCTTCATCGAGCACGGAATCACCAGCATCCCGTCGGTGAGGAACGAGCCGCTCGAGATCGCCGCCGCCAGGTCGTCGTCGCGGTGGGCGACGTCGGCGAGCCCTTCGAAGTCGTCCGCGCTCATGTCGGTCTCGAGCTCGATCGTGCGCCGCGCGGCCGACGTCAGCACCAGATGCGTCTCGATTCCGCCGATCGCGCGCAGCGCTTGGAGCACCATGTAGCCGTAGAGGCTGCCGCTCGCTCCGGAAATTCCGACGATGATGCGCCGCATTGAAAAGGCGGTTATACGTTGGCTGCAGGGGTGCCTGGTGGAAGCGTTAACTCTAGGACCTCAGCAAGGTGCCTGAGTCCGCGCGAGTCCGTTCCTTCGTCGACGATGCCCTCCGCTGGCATCGCTCCGGCGACGAGGCACCGCTGCTGCATCTCATTCGATCGGCGTCGTCGGGCGTTTCGCACGACGTAGGCGGCGCGTACGCGACGCTTGCGGCGCGCACGGGCAACCTGCTCGACGCGATCGACCGGGGCCGGCTCGCTCTGCCGGCGCCCGATCGCGACGCCGTGCTCCGGTTCGCCCGCCGCGCGCGTCGCGTGCGCGCGCTACCGCCCGACCTCGACGAACCGGCGCTGCGCGCGGCGATCGTCGCCGCTTTCGAGCTCGATCCGAACGAAACGGCCGCGACGGGCGGCGCTGCGGCCGTCGCGAGCGATGCGGAGATCGCTCTCGCGGACCCGGGGCCGCCCGAGGCGGCCGCGGGCGTCGCTCCGTGGGACAAGCACTTCAGCGCGTCGGCGCTCAACGCGTACGCGGAATGCGCGCGCAAATGGTTCTATCGCTACGCGTGCGGGGCGGTCGAGGATCAGGGCTCGTCCGCGTCGGCCTACGGCACGGCGTTCCACCTGGCGCTCGAGGACTTTCACGGCGATTTTCCGCGCCCGCGCGGCGCCGACCGCGACGCGATGCGTGCGCGAATTCGCGAGTGCATCACGTGGGCGTTCGAGCGCAACCGCGACGGATTCGAAACGGCGGTCGAGTTCGAGCTGCAGGTGCGCCGCGCGCAGCGGACCGCACACCGCTACGTTGACTGGCTGCTCGCGATGGAGCGCGAGGCGCCGTTCGAAGTGCTCGGGCGCGAGGTTCCGGCCAACCTCGACCTCGACGGACGCCCGTTCGTCGGCTTTATCGACCGTCTCGATCGCGACGAACGCACGGGCGGAATCGGAGTCGTGGACTACAAGACCGGCAGCATCGCCGACAGCGCCGCCGAGTACTGCGATCGCGTCCGGCGCTTTCGAGACTTCCAGCTGCCGTTCTACTACTGGGCGCGCGCCGCCGAAGGAGACCGCGTCACTCGGCTCGTCCTGATTCCGCTCAAGGACGCGCTGCTCGACGTGCGGCCGATCGTCCTCGACGTTTCGCCGCACCCGGCGCCGCCGCGCCGGCGCGACACGAACGAGGCGCGCGGCAGCATCGGCATCGAGGAGCTGGAGCGATCGCGCGCCCGCATGATCGAGCTCGGCGACGAGCTGTCGTCGGGCACGATCGTCCATTTCGAGCCGACCGCGAATCCCGCGGCCTGCACGTTCTGCGCGTACGCCGCGTCGTGCGCGTCGCGTCCGCCCTCCGAGGGGGATCGTTTCGGAAGTTGATCGTTCTCGAACTGACCCGCGAACAACGCAGCGCGATCGACGCGCCCTTCGACGGCTGCGTCGCGATCGTCGGTCCCGCCGCCGCCGGTAAGAGCACCGCGCTGACGCAGCGCGCGGTTCGCGCTCGCGAGCTGTCGCCGCAGGCCCAGCCGCTGACGATCGCCGCTCCCGGCGAGCTCGACGAGTACGCCGTCGCGTTGCTCGTCTCGCTGGGCGTTCGCGCGACGCTTATTGACGACGTCGAGGCGGAGCGCATCTTCGCCGACTGCGCCGCGCCATTGCTCGCGCTCCAATGGGACGAGTTCGCCGCGAATCAGCTCGATCCGGAGATCCCGAGTCTGCGTTCGCCGGAGCGCTTTCTGCGCTCGGCGTTTCGTCTGGTGCGCCGCCTGCGCGACGCGGCGATCGCACCCGGCGCCTTCCTGTCGGGCACTCTGACCGGCGCGACGGAGTTCTATGCCAACCCGCCCAATTTGGCCGACCCCGCGCTGCTGTTCGGAACCAAGTCGAACTACCACGACTCGCTCGACGTCACGCCGCCCGAGCTCCAGCGTCAGTATCGCCGCGAGCTCGACCTCGCCAAAACGCTGGCGAAGCTCTACGAGCGCTACGTCGAGGCCGTCGAGTCGTCGGGCCGGATGACGGGTCGCGACGCCGCCATCGCGGCCGCGCGGCGCCTGCGCGAAGACGCGCCGGCGGCCGCGGCGCTGCGCGCGCGCCACCGCTACGCGTTCCTCGACGACGCGCAAGATCTGACGGCCGCGCAGTGCGCGCTGCTGAGCGCGATCTTCGGCGAGCGGCTCGCCGGCGTTACGCTGTGCGGCGACGCCAGGGCGGCGATCGCGCCGCTGCGGATGACGCAGCCGGACGCTACGTTCGCGCGCGCGCAGACGAGGATCGAGCTGCGCGACGTCCGGCGCACGCCACGCGTCGAGGGCCGTCGAGCGGCGACGCCGCGCGAAGAGGCCGGCGCGATCGCGGAGCAGGTGGCGGCGTGGATCGCGCAGGGTTCGCCGCCGGAGCGGATCGCGGTGCTCTTTCGTTCGGCCCGGCACGTGGCGCTCTACGAGAACGCGCTGCTCGATCTCGACGTGCCGGCGGTTACCTGGGGCGACGTCAACGTTTTCGCCGACCGCCGCGCGCTCGACGCGCTGGCGCTCTTGTGGAACGTGCACGATCCGTTCCGGCACGACTGGCTGCTGCGCACGCTCGGCAATCCGGCCTTCGGGCTCTCCGACGCGTCGCTCGCGGCGCTGTGCGGCGAACCGGCCGATCCCCAGCGAGCCCTCTTCGCGTTCGACGAAGAGTTCGCGCCGACGGTGCGGGCGAGCCGCTGGGATCCGAAGCGCGATCTGCGCCTGGGCTGGAACGTCGTTCGCGGCGAGAAGGACGACGCGCTCGTTCCCGACGCCGCGGATCGCGTGCGGCGCTTTCGACGCTTGCGCGAGGGTTGGCTCGCGACGATGGAGAGCGCGCCGTTCGACGATTTCGCGCGCACCGTTTGGCGCGAGGGTCTGGCGCGCGAAGGCGATCCCGGGAGCGCGCGCGCCCGAGCGCAGCAGTTCGCGCTCGCGCGTCTGCTCCGCCGCCTCGGCGACTTTGCCCGCGAAGGCGCTAGCGTCGCCGGCGTGCTGGACTACGCGGAGCGCCGGCGGCACAGCGACTTGGAGTCGTTCTATCCCGTCCGTGACGGCGCCGGCGCCCCGGGCGCGGTGCGGCTGCTCAGCATAGACGCCGCGCAGGGGTGCGAGTTCGATCGGGTCGTCGTGGCCGGCGCGGCCGCCGGCTCGTTTCCGCGCTGGTACTCGCCGGACGCGTTCCTCTTCAGCCCGCGGCTGGGCATGATCCCGAAAGAGAACGTCGGCGATGCGCGAGCGTCGCGCACCGCAAAGTTCACGTTCTACATCGCGCGCTCGAAGGCCGCGAAGCACTACTACGAGCGGGAGCGGCGCGCGTTCGCCTACGCGCTGAGCCGCGCCCGCGAGAGCGTGCTGGTGACCGCCGCGGGACGGCCGACGCGCGGCGTCAGCGCGCCGGAGTTCCTCCAAGAGGTGCGGTGACGTGCGGCTGCGCGAGATTTCCGCCGAACGCTACGTGCGCGACGTCCTGCCGCTCACCGCTCCGCTCTGGGCCGGACGGCGAACGTTCGACCAGTACGTGGCGCAGACGCTCGAGATCGCGCGCGGCGCCTACGGGCGGCGCTACTACAAGACGTTCGGACTCTACGACGGTGGAAAGCTCGTCGCGTCCTTCAAACGCTACGAGCGTCGCGCGCGCTCGGGAACGCGCCGCCTCCGCGCCTTCGGCGTCGGGGCGGTGTTCACGCCGGCGGAGTATCGCGGCCGCGGTTATGCGAGCGTCCTGCTCGCCAGCGCGCTCGACCGAGCGCGCACCGACGGTTACGATTTCGCCTACCTCTTCTCCGACATCCGCCCCCAATTTTACGCCGAGCTCGGCTTCCGCGCGCTCCCATCGCGCGTGCTGACGCTGCGCGCCGACGCGCTGCCGGCGCGCCGTCTCGACCCCGCGCCGCTGGCCGCCGCCGACTGGGACGGCGTTCGCCGCGTCTTCGAGCTCTGCGAGCGGACGCGGCGCGCGGCGTTCCTCCGAAGCGGCTCGGTATGGCGGTGGATCGAGATGCGCGCGCGCCACGGTTCGGAGCACTCCGCCGGCCGCGAGGCGAACTTCGTCGTGCGCGGCGGGCGCGGAATCTCGGCTTACGTCTTCGGCGTGCGCGCGCCCGAGCTCGACGCCTACGTCGTTGACGAATACGGCTTTGCGAACGAGGCCGCGGCCGGCGCGATGCCGGCGCTGTTGCGCGCGGCCGCCGGCGACCTGCGCCGGATCGTGGGCTGGCTACCGCCGCCCGGCGCGCGCCGAGTCGTGCCGAAGGGCGCGGTTCGCGCCCGCAAGCGGCCGACGTTCATGATCGCCCCGTTCTCGCCCGAAGCGCACTCGCTCGGCGACGCGATCGCCGCCGATGCGAGCGGCGACTTCTGCTGGGCGACCGACCACATTTAACCCGCCCCTTTAGATCTTCGGGCGAAGCTGAACGTCACGCCGAACGGCTCGCCGAGATCGCCGAACCTCTGCGAGGGCGCTCCGCCCGCCGGATATCTCCACAGCGCGACGTTCGCGCCGCGGAAGCTCGCGGCGGCGAGCCGGCCGTTCGCGATCGCGTACTGCGCGAGCGAGCGCGTGCGGCGCAGCACGGTCGTCCCGAGCGTCGTGACGCCGCTGCCCTCGATCGCGACGCGATAGATCTTCGACACGCTCGGATCGGCGAGCGTCACGTGCTTGCCGTCCCAGGCGACGCCCCCGGGGGCCGCCACGCCGCGGTCGAGCGTGAGTCCGGTCAGCGCCTTCGCGCCCTTGGCGAGCTCCAGGAACGCGAACGGCTCGCTGGGCACGTCGTCGCTCGCGGAAACGAAGAGGTTGCCCCGGTCGTCGTAGGCGCCGAAGTAGTACTTGTAGACGAAGCCGTAGACGTATCGCTTCGGCGTACCGCGTGCGCGCGCGTACACGGCGACGTTGCCCGCCCCGCTCGCCGACACCAGGTTCGTCACCGCGAGGTCGCCGCTTGCGGGATCCACGGCGCAGCTATACGGCAGTCCGTTGCGATCGGTCAGCGTCGCAACGAGCTTGGTGCTGCCGTGGGCGTACTCGAGCACCGTCGAGTTCGAGCTGTTCGGGATGAAGACGTCGCCCGCGCGATCCGCGCAGAGTCCGGCCGGCATCACGGCGTCGCGCAGAACGCCCCGCAGCACGCCGCTCAGCTTTCCGGCCGGATAGGAATACGCAGAGACGTCGTTCGTCTCGTAATCCGAGACGTAGAGCAAATCGAGCTTCTTCGCGCCGGGGGCCATCCACGATCCCGCTCGCGGCGTCGCGGCCGAGTGCGTGGCGGGCTCCGGCGGCGGTAACGCCGGCTGCCATGCGACACAGCCCGCGAGCAGCGCGATCGCCGCGGCGGCGATCGCGCTCTTTCTCCGCTCGCGGGCGGCGTGCGGCGTCAACGGCGTTCCTACCCGCGCGTGCAGACCTCGTGCGAGGTGACCGTCTTCCCCCCGGCGCCCGGTCCTTTGCTGTCGACGATGTATTGCGTAGTGTTCGTCATGTGCACGACGGCGCTGCCGTGGTTGTTCGGAAACCCGTCGGACCACTGCGAGCCGTTGAACGCGGGCGAGCCGCTGTAGTTCATGAAGTAGTTGCCGTTGCTGTCCACGCCGGTGAAGATCCAGCGCTTGGCCTTGCCGTCGTAGCCGAAGAACGCGTGGCTCGTGCCCGCGGCCTGGCCGCCGCCGGCGCCAAACGTGCTGTCGATCTTAAGCCACTTGCCGTACATGGCGTCGACGTCCGTATCCTTAGAGGTCGTGTTGTCGCTCGAATGCGTGACGCAGCTCCAGGTGCCGACCAACGACTGCACCGAGTCCTGCGGGGTCGCCGCGGCCGAAGCGGCGCTCGAGATTGCCGCGAGCGCCACGACGGCGGCCGCGGCGGCGATAGCGCCGCGCGTGAAACGAATCATGTAACTGTACCTCTCTGCCGCGACAGACGCGGCCGCAATGCCTTCGCGAACGACGCAGGCGCGCCCTAGCCGCGAGAAATCCCCCTAGAACAGGCTGGTCTGCAGTGCGTCGCCTTCGGTCAACGAGGCTACCCGCGTTCCGAGCAGGCGGACCGGCGCGCCTTCGAGCGCCGCCCGCCGCAGGCAATAGACGGCGGCGCGAAAGATCCGGCGCGCGTCGCGGGTCGGCTCGGCGAGGTGCGTCTGCCGCCCGACCACCGTGAAATCCGCGCGCTTGATCTTCACCCCGATCGTCTGCGCGACCGTGCGTTCGCGCTCGAGAGCCTCGGCGAGCTCGCGCGCCTGCACGCGCAGCACCTCGACGAGGCGGCGTTCGTCGCGCACGTCGTACTCGAACGTCTCCTCGGTGGAGACGGACTTCGTTTCGCGATCCGGCTCGACGCGCCGGCGATCGATCCCGCGCGCCAAGTCGCGCAGCTCGTGCCACCACGAGCCGAAGAGCTCGCGCAGACGCGCGTCGTCGAGCGCCGCGAGCTCGCCGATCGTGGCGATGCCGAAGACGTTGAGCCGCGTCACGGTTTTCGGGCCGATGCCCCAGAGGCGCCCGACCGGAAGCGGAGCGAGAAACGCGGTCTCGTCGCCGGGCGCGACGGCCAGCAGGCCGTCGGGCTTGCAGCTGTCGGATGCGATCTTCGCGACCATCTTGCCGGATGCGATGCCCGCGCTCACGGTCAATCCGGTCGCGTCGAGGATCTCCCGGCGAAGCGCCGCCGCGCGCTCGCGCGCGGCCTCGAGCGCGGTCTCGGACAGCGCGACGAACGCTTCGTCGAGCGAGAGGCCTTCGACGGGCTCTCCTCGAGCGCTCAAGACCGTGAAGATCTCGCGCGAAATCGTTCGGTATTTCTGCATGTCCGGCGCCACCACGACGAGCCCGGGACAGGCGAGCTTCGCCTTGTAGAGCGGCATGGCCGAGCTCACGCCGAACGGGCGGGCCTCGTACGATGCCGTCAACACGACCGCGCGCCGGCTGCTGCCGGCGATCGCGACCGGCTTCCCGCGCAGCCGCGGGTCGTCGCGCACCGCGACGCTGGCGTAGAACGCGTCGACGTCAAAGTGCGCGACGAACGGCACGCTCAGGGAGCCGCGTTCCGCTCGCGCTCGCGGCGCCGTTTCGCCTTCGCCTGGTTTCCGCACGTCGCCATGCTGCACCACGCGCGCGAGCCGTTCTTGGTGCGGTCGTAGTACGCGAAGCGGCACGAGCTCTTGCGGCAGGCACGCAGGCGCGACCACGTGCCGAGCAGCCGCGACTCGTAGACCGTCGCTAGCAGCGAGGCGATCGGGCCTTTGTCTTCCGGCCGCAGCTCCAGGCCGCGGATGGGATCCACCGCGAGACCGAGCCGCGTGCTGGACAGGAAGGGTTCCAACCGTTCCCAGGCCGCCGGGGCGTCGCCCTCGCCGTTGTTGGCAGAGAGCAGGTCGCGGAGGGTCTCCCGGAAGGCTCGCAAGAGGCCGAGGTGGCGCTCGTCGGCGACGGGGGCGAGACCGTGGCTCAGGCACCAGCCCGCGGCCCGTTCGACCGTATCGAGCTCGTCGGGCCCATTGGGCAACTCGACGGTGTTGATGAAATGCCGGACGAGTTCGAGCCCGCCGGGGGCAGCGTCGGGAGCGAGGGTCACGCGATCAACCCGGAGTCACCGGTAAAACTTGTTGACAAGGTACTGTCACCGCTATATAATGATTGAAGGTTACCACATCCGTCAAGAGGTTACAATGTTTCGCGATCCCGTCCGTACCGCTCCGCTCGTCTCCGACGTCTCCGACGTCGAGCTGAGGCTCAAGGTCACCCGCGCCGATTCGGCGCTGTTCCTGGAGTCCAATCTCCGGCTACCCCACCTGCGCATCGCGTAGCGCGCCCTTCTGGATGGCGAGGATGGTCTGCATGTTCCGCAGATCGTCCGCGTCGTTTCCGGGCGTCTCGAGGATGGCCGTCTTGTCGCGCAACGCCGGGTGAGCCAGCAGCGCGCGAAACCCCTCGAACCCGATCCGCCCCTCGCCGATGTGCCAGTGGCGGTCGCGGGCGGCGCCGAGCTCTACCTGAGTGTCGTTGAAGTGAAACATCAGCACGCGCTCCAGGCCGATCGCGAAATCGGCCTCCTCTAAGAAACGCTCGACGCCTGCCTTGGTGTCGATGGCGTAGCCCGACGCCCAGGCGTGTGCCGTGTCGAGGCAGACGCCGAGCTGCGGATGGGCGATGCTCGTAACGAACGAGCCGAGCTCCTCGAGCGTGCCGCCCGCCAGGTTGCCGGCCCCCGCGGAGTTCTCCAGCACGAGAGAGACGCCGGGCTCGATTCTCTCGAGCGCCGAGACGAGCGCGGCGCCGATCGCCGCGATACCCTCGGCGCGATCGCGTGCCCCGTACGAGCCAAGATGCGTGTTGACGAAGCGCATGCCGCCGGCGGCCGCAACGGCGAGGTCGTTGCGCAGCAGGTGCAGCGAGCCCGCGGCGATCTTCGGATTGCTGCTGGCGAGATTGATGAGATACGGGGTGTGGATCGCACAGCGCTCGATGCCCGCCTCCTGCCGCAGCCGCGCGAACGTCTGCAGCGCGTTGCCGTCGATCGCCGTCGTGCGATAGCTGCGCGGATTGGTCGAAAAGACTTGCATCGCCGTGGCGCCGGCACTCTTCGCGTGCTCCACGGCTTTCGCGTAGCCGCCGCCGACGTGCACGTGCAGGCCGATGCGCATCAGGACGCCTCGGTCTGAGCCTTCGCGCCTCCGAGGTCGAACTCGAGCGGCTGTCCCGGATCCAACTCCAGCTCCGGCAGATCGTCGAGCGAGCGCAAACCGAAGGACTCCAAGAACGACGGCGTCGTCTTGTACTGCATCGGGCGGCCGACGACGTCTTTGCGCCCCGCCTCGGCGATCAGCTCGCGGTCGAGCAGCGTGCTCACCACGCTGTCGGAGTTGACGCCGCGGATCGACTCGATCTCGCTGCGCGTTACCGGCTGCAGGTGGGCGACGATGGCGAGCGCCTCGAGCGCCGGCGTCGACAGATTCGTCTTGGGGGGGAGCAGATAGGCCTCGACGACGTCGCGTGCGAGCGGCGACGTGGCGAAACGGTAACCCCCCGCCACTTCACGCAGCACGACCCCGCGCTCGGCGTACTCGGCCTCGATCGCCTGCAGCACTGCGGCGATCTCGCGCTCCTCCGCGCGCAGCAGCTTCGCGATCTGGACGATCGAGAGCGCTTCGCTCGCGACGAAGAGCAGCGCCTCGACGGGTCGCTGCAGCCGGAGGATCGCCTCCTCGAGCTGCGCGGCCTCCTCGGCCGAGACGTCTGCCGAGCGCGTCGTCACTCCGTCGCCTTTTGCGCCGGAAAGAGGCGGATGTCGTCGAACGCCTCGGGCTGCTCGAAGCCGAGCCGGTGGCGTCGAACCAGCTCCAAGATCGCGAGGAACGTGATGATGATCACCTCGCGCGTCATTCCGAGCTCGGCGCACAGCTCGGAGAAGTAGGCCTCGCCGCGCTCCTTGATCCGCCGGGTGATGTAATCCATTGACGCGATGAGCGACACGCGCTCGCGCGCAATGGACCGCTTCTCGGGCCTCGCCTGCGACAGCATCTTCAGGAACGCGCGCTTGAGCTTTTCGGGATCGATGTCGTAGCGCTGCACCACGTCGCCGGCCGGATCGCCGGTTTCGCGAAAGAAGAACGCCCCGGCCTCGGCCTGATACGAACGCAGCTCCTCTCCCAGCTCGCGATATTTCGAGTAGGCGATGAGCCGGCGGCGCAGCCGTTCTTCGACCTCTTCGGGGCTCTCCTCGTCCTCGTCCACCAGCTCGCGCGGAATGGGCGGCAAGAGCGCGCGCGACTTGAGGAACAGCAGCGTCGCGGCGATCACGAGATACTCCGCGGCCACCTCGACGTCGCGCGACTTCATGGCACGAACGTACTCGAGATATTGCTCCGCAACGCTCGCCAGCGGCACCGTGGCCACGTCGAGTTCCTGCTCCTTGATGAGACCCAGCAGCAGGTCGAGCGGACCGTCGAACGCGTCGAGCCGAACGTGGAACGCGGCCGAGGGGCTTACGATGAGAGCGAGCCCACCGTCGCGACTTCGGCCGGTTCGCCGAGCGCGTTGGGATGTGCGTCTATGAACTCCAGCGCCAGGTCGACGAGGCGCTTTTCGTTGACGTATTTCAGCGTCTTGCGAGCCTGCGCGAGATCGAACCACCGCGCGTCGTCCACTTCGTGGTCGTGGCTGGCGGGATCGCCCGACAGGTAGCGCATGAGGAAGAACGTCACCGCCTTGCGGTGCTTGGCCTTGCCGACGTAAAACCAGTACGAGATCTCATTGAGCCGCGTGACGATTTCGCCCCAACATCCCGTCTCCTCGTGCACTTCCCGCAGGGCGGCCTGTTCGGTGGTTTCGCGGGCTTCGACGTGGCCTTTCGGCAACGTCCAGACGCGCGGCGGGGCGCCGCGCCCGATCAGGAGGGCATCGTAGCTCGAATCACGACGCCGCAGCAGTAGGCCGCCCGCCGACACCTCGTATTTGATCCGCATGACGCTCCGCTCGGAGATGGGGAAGGGGGCCGCTTTCGAGCCCCCCGATTACTTCTATTATACCGTCCGGCCCCAAGAAGGGCTGCAGGAAGCGTCGGCAATTTTTGGCTTGTGCGAGACCTTCATCCAGTGACCTAAATTGACTTAGGTCACTTTTTTAGCTGTGGCCGGATTCCCCTTCAGGCCTCCAGCGGAGGTCGGGATGGCGGGCGGCGCGGGTTTCGTCCACGCGCCCGACGACCGTGGTGACCGGCGCCGCAAGCAGCTCCTCCGGCGCGGTCTTCGCCCGGCCGACGATCGCGCGCAGCGCCTCCACGAACGCGTCGAGCGTCTCCTTCGATTCGGTCTCCGTCGGCTCGATCATCAAACACTCCGGAACGAGCAGCGGGAAGTAGATCGTCGGCGCCATGTAGCCGTCGTCGAGCAACGCCTTCGCAATATCGAGCGCGCGCACGCCGTGCTCTTTCTTCAGCGCCTGCGCCGAGGCGACGAACTCGTGCCGGCACCGCTCCGGATACGGCGTCTCGAGAAACTCCGCGATCTTCACGCGCAGGTAGTTCGCATTGAGCACCGCGAGCTGCGAGACGCGCTTGAGTCCCTCCGCGCCGTTGGCGTAGAGATACGCGAGGGCGCGGACCGCGTGCGCGAAGTTCGACCAGAACGAACGCAGCGGTCCGATCGACTTCGGCCGGTCGAAATCGAGCCGGTAGCCGCCGTGGTCGCGAACGACGACCGGCGTCGGCAAATACTCGACGAGGTGCGCCGCGACGCCCAGCGGACCGTGGCCCGCGCCGCCGCCGCCGTGCGGGATGGTGAAGGTCTTGTGCGTGTTGAGGTGCATTAGATCGAAGCCCATGTCGCCCGGCCGGGCGTAGCCCATGATCGCGTTTGCGTTCGCGCCGTCGTAGTACATCAGGCCGCCCGCCGCGTGCACGGTCCGCGCGATCTCCGCGATATCGTCTTCGAAGAGGCCCAGCGTGTTCGGGTTGGTCATCATGCAGACCGCCGTATCGGGTCCGCATACCTTTCGAATCTCGTTGACGTCGACCCGTCCGCGCTCGTCGCTGTGCAGCGAGATCACTTTGAACCCGCACATCGCCGCCGACGCCGGGTTCGTGCCGTGCGCCGTATCCGGTACGATCACCTTGTCGCGCGCGGTTTCACCGCGGTCCTTGAAGTACTTCTTGGCGATGAGCAGCGCCCCGAGCTCCGCGTGCGCGCCGGCCGACGGGTTCAGCGAGAACGCCGCCATGCCGAAGAGCGAGCTGAGCGATCGCTCGAGCTCGTACATCACCTGCAGCGCCCCTTGCGCCAGCTCGTCGGGCGTGAAGGGATGCAGCTCCGCGAACTCGCGGCGGGTCGCGATCGCGTCGTTGATGCGCGGATTGTACTTCATCGTGCACGATCCGAGCGGATAGAAACCGAGGTCGATGCCGAACGTGCGGTGCGACAGCAGCGTGTAGTGCCGCACCACGTCGAGCTCGCTGTTGTCGGGCAGCGGCAGGTCGTCGCGCACGACCGCCTTGGGCAAATAGGTTTCGAGCGGCTTGGCGTCCTCGAGGTAGCGGTTCGCGCGGCCCTCTTGGCCCAGCTCGAAGATGAGCGGGATTTCAGGCGACTGCCGGGACATGCATCACTTCGTCGAGAGCGCCGGCGAGGGCGGCGATGTCGCCCGTGGTCGTGAGCTCGGTCGCGGTCACCAGCATGCAGTTGCTCAACTCGGCGTAGAACCGCCCGAGATCGAGACCGCCCAAGATATTGCGCTTCCGCAGGTCGGCCAGCACGCCGGCGGCCGGGCGGCCGACGTCGACGACGAACTCGTTGAAGAACGGCGCGGCGTACTTGAGGCGCACGCCCGAAACGTTGGCGAGCGCGCTGGCGAGCTCGCGCGACCGCGCGAGGTTGAGCGCCGCCGCATTGCGCAGCCCGGTCTTGCCCATGAGGGCGAGATAGATCGTCGCGATCAGCGCGCAGTGCGCCTGATTCGTGCAGATGTTCGACGTGGCGCGTTCGCGGCGGATGTGCTGCTCGCGCGCCTGCAGGGTCAACACGTACGCGGTCCGGCCGGCGTTGTCGACGGTCTTGCCGACGAGGCGCCCCGGAATGCGGCGCATGTGCTCTGCGGTTGACGCGATGAAGCCGGCGTACGGTCCGCCGTACGCCTGCGCGACGCCGAAGCTCTGCGCCTCGCCGGCGACGATCTGCGCGCCCCACGACGACGGCGGCGCCAGCGCCCCGAGCGAGAGCGCTTCGGCGACCACGGCGATCGGAACGGTGCCGCTCGCCTTCATCGCCTCGACCGCCCGCGCGCTCGGCGCGTCCACGTTGCCGAAGAAGTTCGGCGACTGGATCGCGACGGCCGCATACTCGCCGCTCGCGACGGCGCGCGCCAACGCATCGTCGTCGGTCACGCCCTCGCCGGTGAAGGCGGCCTCGTCGACCGCGACGTCGAGACCGTCGCAGTAGGTGCGCAGCACCGCGCGATAGTTCGGGTGGACCGCGTGCGAGACGAGGATCTTGTTCCGCTCCGTGGCGCCCAGCGCCATGATCGCGGCCTCGGCCAGCGCGGTCGCGCCGTCGTACACCGAGGCATTCGCGAGCTCCATGCCGGTGAGCAGGCAGATGTACGTCTGCCACTCGTAGATCGCTTGCAGGTAGCCCTGCGAAACCTCGGCCTGATACGGAGTGTAGGCCGTGAGGAACTCGCCCCGCATGGCCAGCGCCGCGATCGCCGGCGGCGCGTAGTGGCGATACGCCCCCGCACCGAGGAACGAGCGGTAGTTCACGCCGGCGTTCTGCTGCGCGAACTGCTCGAACCGGCGTCCGATGAGATACTCGGGCAGCGCGGGGACGACGTCGGGTTGCTCTTTGAGCGCTATCTCGTCGGGCACGCGCAGAAGCTCGTCGAGCGATCCGGCGCCGACTGCCTGGAGCATCTCCCGTACGTCGCGATCGGTGTGGGGGGCGTACATCGCCGCGTCATTTCGCCGACCCGATGCCGCCATCCGTTCGCGGGCCGCCGCGCCGCCTCTAGCGCTGCGACACTAGTCGCACGCACCGGCGCGAGAGTTACGGACCAGGGGTGACGTTCGTCGCCTTCATCGACGGATCGGGAATCCCGTTCGGACAGATCGTGGCTTGAACGGCCGCCGTCACGTAGTACGCGTGCAGGTCGTAGTGCGGAACGGGCATTCCTTCGTGGCCGTTCGGCTCGAACTTGAAGTCCACGTGATCGATCGTATAACCGGGCAGCGCTTGCAGATTCGCGTAGCTGAAGCCCTTTTGGAGCTCCGTCACGGGAACCATGATCTCGGTGAACACCGGCTTGCCTTGCCAGACGCCGTAGATGGGGCCCGTCGGCGCATCTTTGAGAGCGATCCAGTGCTCGCCCATGCCGGCGATGCACGGCGAGACGAGCACGGCCTCCGCCGGAATTCCTTGCGGATGCACCGCGGGCTGCGGCGGCAACTGCATCTCGGGCGCGGCACTCGCGCGCGCCGCCGTCGCGGCGAGCGCGAATGCAAAGACCGGGGCTGTTATCAAACGTACCATGAAGCACACTCCTTAAAAGTTATTCGGCGGCGATCTTCTCGTAATCGG
This sequence comes from Vulcanimicrobiota bacterium, assembly GCA_963824595.1. Lineage (GTDB taxonomy): Bacteria > Vulcanimicrobiota > Vulcanimicrobiia > Vulcanimicrobiales > Vulcanimicrobiaceae > Cybelea. The sequence goes on along the minus strand of CAWGPY010000002.1, from coordinate 60,334 downwards.
CGGCGGAGAGCAGCGAGTTCGCCTCGTTCGGGTCGCTCAGTTTGACCTTGAGCAGCCAGCCCGCTCCGTAGGGGTCGCGGTTGACCGAAGCCGGATCGTTATCGAGGCCGGCGTTGACTTCGACGACCTCGCCGGAGACCGGCGTGAAGAGATCGGAGACGGCCTTGACCGACTCGATCACGCCGATGTTGGCGAACTGGGCGATCGTCGCGCCGACCTTCGGCAGTTCCACGTACACGATGTCGCCGAGCGCGTTCTGCGCGTACTCCGTAATGCCGATCGTCGCCGTGTCGCCGTCGACCTTTGCCCACTCGTGTTCCTTGCTGTACAGCAGTCCGTCCGGCTGCGTCACTTCCTCTTCCTCTCGTTTCACTTCGCTCGTTTGTAGAACGGCATCGGCACCACCGTGGCGCCTTGCTTCGCGCCGCGGATTTCGACTTCCAGACGCGTTCCGGCCGTCGCCGCCTCCGGCGCGACCAGTGCGGTCGCGATATTCTTGTTTCCCACCGACGGCGCGATGGATCCGCTCCGCACGGAACCGGCGACCCGCCCGTCGAGCCAAACGGGGTATCCCTCGCGCGCCGGCGCTCGTCCGTCCATCACGAGACCGACGACGCGCGAGTAGTCGTCGGACTCGAGCTGGCGCGCGAGCGCATCCTTTCCGATGAACTCGGACTTGTCGAGCTTGAGCGCCCACTTCAGGCCGGCCTGCACGGGCGTGATCGCCTCGGTGAGCTCGTGCCCGTAGAGCGGCATGCCCGCCTCGAGCCGCAGCACGTCGCGCGCGCCGAGCCCGCACGGCAACAGCCCGTCGGCCGCGTGCGCTTGCAACAGCGCGTTCCACAGACCCGGCGCGGCGTCGCCCTCGACGAAGAGCTCGAAGCCGTCTTCGCCCGTGTAACCGGTCCGCGCGATCACGGCCGCGACGCCGTTCACGCGCCCCTCCGCACAGAAATAGTAGCGCATTGACGCCAGATCCACGTCGGCGTGCGGCTGCAGCATCTCGACGGAGCGCGGCCCCTGGATCGCGATGAGCGCGCGTTTTCCGTGGCGGTTTTCCAGCGTCACGCCGTGCGGCGGAAGGTGAGCGCTCAAATGCCCCCACATCTTATCGGCGTTCGACGCGTTCACCACCAGCAGCCATCCCGTGGCGAGGCGATAGAAGATTGTGTCGTCGTGCGTTCCGCCGCTCTCGTTGCAGAACAGGTTGTACCGCGCCTGCAGCGGCTTCATCGTGCCGACGGCGTTGACGGCAAGGGTATCGGCCCAGGCCGCGACCTCGTCGCCGGTCAACCAGAACTGCCCCATGTGCGAGAGATCGAAGAGTCCGGCGCGGTGGCGCACCGCGTCGTGTTCCTTGAGGATGCCCTCGTATTGCACCGGCATCTCGAAGTCGGCGAACGGGACGATCCGCGCGCCGGCGCGCGCGTGCTCGTCGTACAGTGCAGTGCGTCTCACGCCTTCTTGGGCTTCTCTTCGGGGTACGTGTTGAGGAAATCGAGCGTCGCGTGCGCCACGATCTTGTCGCCGCTGCGGACGTACACCTCGCCATAGACGATCCGCCGGCCCGCGCGTAAGACTTTCGCCTCGGCGACGAGGTCGTGCGGAGGCAGCGCGGGGGCCAGGAAGTTGCACTGCAGCGCCACCGTCGTCGTGTCCTGATCGCGACCGTAGATTGACGCGAGCGCGACGTAGAAGACGGTGTCGCAAAGGCTGACGATCGCCCCGCCGTGCACGGCGCCCGTGCCGTTGGTGATCTCGGGACGGTAGGGCATGCGCATCACCGCCCGGCCGCGCTCGACCTCCTCGAGCTTCAAATCCAGCAGGGCGACGAAGTTGCTCTTCTCCTTCTCCCAGGCGTGCGGCGCGTGCGAAAAATCGATCGTCATCTCTGTTCTCCCGTCCCGACGTTTCGCCCGGCTAAAACGTATCCCCGCCCGCCGCCAGCATCCGCCGGAGGTAGAGCGGCAGAGCGAAAAGGCGCCGGTGCGTCACCGAATCGTAAAAAAGGCTGTCGCCGCGCAGGCGCTCGCAATAGGCGTCGAGGCGACCCGCATCCACGCTCGCGACGTCGACGCGATCGCTGCACGCCAAGAACGCCCACTCGGTGTCGAAGGCCGGCACGTGCGTCGAGAACGAGGCGACGTGCGCGTAGTGGCGGCGCAGCGTGCGCGCCATCTTACAGTGCAGCGCGGCGTTGTGGATCGCCGCGGTGCTCGCCTGGAGCACGTAGATGCCGCCGTCGGCGAGCCGCGACTTGATCAGCTCGAACACCGCGTCGTTGAAGAGCGGGTTGCTCGGCGAATCCTCGAGCGGCTCGGTGAGATCCGAGAGGATCACGCCGTAGCGCTCGTCACGTTCGCGCATGAACGCAAGCGCGTCGCCGATCGCGACCCGGGCGCGCGCGTCGTCGAACGCTCCGGCCGACCATTCCGGCAAGAGGCGCTTGGAGAGGTCGACCACCAGCCCGTCAATGTCGACCATGGTGCAGCGGGCCACGTCGGGGCAGCGCAGCACCTCGCGCAGCGTAGCGCCCTCGCCGCCGCCGATCACCAGCACCTCGCTCCGGTCGGCGGCCGCCGCCAGCGCCGGGTGCACGAGCGCCTCGTGGTAGATCCGTTCGTCGGCCTGCGAGCTCTGCGTGTCGCCGTCGAGGATCAGCATCTTGCCGAACACCGGCGAGCGCACGACGGCGACCTGCTGGAACTCCGAACGCCCCGAATAGTACAGCTCGTCGATCGCGTGATGGTGCTGCTCGGCGGGCGAGAACTCTTCCACGTACCAGTGCCAGCGCTGCGTCTTCGGCATAGTGCAGCCGTTAGATTGGCGGCGCAAAACGAGAACCCCGCCGTGCGGCGGGGTTCTCGAGCTTTACGGTCTGCCGGCTACTGCTTCCAGCAGTTGACCGCGAAGTACAGCGGGATCTTCGGATCCAGCTCCACACCCGACGGCGTGGTGTACTGGTTGATCGTCACGGTCTTGCCCTTGATCTGGAACGGACCGCCGGGAAGCGACGTCCACTTCGCCGGCTTGCCGCGCGGGAACGTGAGCACGGCCGCCGCGCAGACGGTTGCGGTGCCGTAGCCCTTCGCGTTGGTGATCACGTACTGGAGCACCGGCTTGCCCTGGACGGTGACCGGCTTGATGATCTGCGTGCCCTGGTTGACGGCCGCGGCATAGAGGTACGTGGTTCCCTGACCCTTGTACGGCGTGAAAGCCTTGCCCTGATACTTCAGCACGTCGCCGTTCTTGTCGAGCGCGTCGGCGAGGGCGATCTTGGCGGGGCTCTTGAGGTTGTTCTTGCCGATCAATCCCTTGAGCGTGATGCTTTGATATTCGCCCAGAGCGAAGTGTCCGCCCGAGGGCTGCAGCGTGAACGTCTGGCACGCGCCCTTGAGTATCCAGTGGTATTGCGGCGGGGTCGTCGCGCACGTTTTGAGCGCGTCGGGCGTCACCGCAGCGTCGCCGGTCGCCGTGTCGTCGCTCGCCGTCGAGTCGTCGGTCGCCGATTCGTCGTGGGCGGCGCCCTTCGGCACGACCGAGCCCAAGGCCGTGGTCGGCGCCGTTCCGGCCGACTGATCCGTCGAAGCCGGGGCGGCCTCGCTCGAGGACGACGGCAGCATGCCGTTTTGACTGGAGCAAGCCGCCAGCGCGATCGCGGCGAGCGTCGCCACGATGCCGGCTCGAATGCTAGATAAACGCATGGAAATTATTTGTGTCCTCACTCGAAAAATATTGAGTCGTTTGGAGAAGAACGAATTGGACGGCAGACGCAGCAAGCCTGCCGAATTTAGCTGAGAGAAAGCTGATAATTGCTTATGATGGCGGTTAAATAATCGCGACTACGCCGTGAGGACGCGCACGTCGTGATTGCGGCTGAGCACGTGCGTGAACTCGCCGTCGCTCTTCTCGATGCCTCGCTTGAACTCGGTTGCAAGCAGGCTCGACGCTCCCAGCGACTGAGCCGCAAGCTCGCAAGCGAGCCAGGGGTCGGTATGGTCGCCGCACGTGTAAAAATCCATCGCCGCGTAACCCTTTTCGGGCCACGTGTGGATCGAGATGTGGGACTCGGCCAGGATGACCGTCCCGGAGACGCCTTGGGGTTCAAAGCGGTGAAACGCGCTCTCCATGATCGTGGCGCGCGCGGCCTTGGCAGCCGAAATCATCATGGCGGCGATGCCGTTGATGTCTGAAAGCAAGGAGGGGTGACAGCCGGAAAGTTCGCACACGATGTGCCTGCCCAGTGCCTTCAATTTAGTCAGGTCTCCTTGACCCTTGAGGAATCCCACCTCCGGACTTCGTCGGCTGACGGCTGCGGTGCAGACACGTCTCCGACCCATCGACGAGCTCTTGCCGGCGCTTTTGAGCGGTGCACGGGCGACTCGCCGCGATGGCGCGAGTGGGCGCGCCCTCCCAAAAACCGTGAACCCCCCAGGGGGCCCCTTGCTCCCTCTTCTACCTTCCGATTGGCGTAGCGCCGAAGGCGCGGAGCCCTGAGCGCGCGCCGAAGGCGCGTGGTCGAAGGGGAAACAGCGCCAATCATACCCCCTCACCCCCCGCCTGTAAAGGGCTTCCTGGCGGCCTGCTTTCTTGGTGATATTTAAGCTCCTACTGCACTATCTTGACTATGTCGCCCACGGGGGGTACGCTCAACGAGCAATGGCAGCAAATCTCCAAACCGCCGTCTCGCCCTCGGAGCTCATTGAAGAGTACCGGCACGGCTTTCACGACCCCGAAAACTACGTCTTCAAGTCCGACAAGGGCCTGACGCGGGAGATCGTCGAGCGGATCAGCTCGATGAAGGACGAGCCGGCGTGGATGCGCGAGTTCCGGCTCAAGGCCTACGAGCTCTTCGTCCGCAAGCCGATGCCGACGTGGGGCGACAGCGCCCTGCTGAGTGAGATCGACTTCGCCGACATCCACTACTTCGTGAAGTCAACGGATCAGACCGAACGGTCGTGGGACGACGTCCCCGAGGATATCAAGCGGACGTTCGATCGCCTCGGCATCCCCGAGGCGGAGCGCAAGTTCCTGGCCGGCGTTTCGGCGCAGTACGAGTCCGAGGTGGTCTACCACAACACGAGCAAGGCGCTGGACGAGCAGGGCGTCCTGTTCTGCGACATGGACACGGCCATCAAGCAATATCCCGACATCGTCCGCAAATATTTCGCGACGGTGATACCGCCGGGCGACAACAAGTTCTCCGCGCTCAACTCGGCCGTGTGGTCGGGTGGGTCGTTCATCTACGTGCCGCCGGGCGTCGAAGTGACGATGCCGCTCCAGGCCTACTTCCGTATCAACGCCGAGAACATGGGCCAGTTCGAGCGCACGCTGATCATCGCCGACAAGGGCGCGAAGGTGCACTACATCGAGGGCTGCACCGCACCGAAATTCTCGACGTCGTCACTGCACTCGGCGGTAGTCGAGCTGATCGCGCTGGACGGCGCCTCGATCCGCTACACGACGATCCAGAACTGGTATCGGAACATCTTCAACCTCGTGACCAAGCGCGCGATCGCGCATGCCAACGCGACGGTCGAGTGGGTGGACGGCAACATCGGCTCGCGCCTGACCATGAAGTATCCCTCTATCTACCTGATGGGCGAGGGCGCGCGCGGCGAGATCCTCTCGATGGCGTTCGCCGGCGAAGGTCAGCATCAGGATGCCGGCGCGAAGGTGATCCACGTGGCGCCGCGCACGACGTCGGTGGTCACCAACAAGAGCGTGAGCGCGCACGGCGGCAAGACGACCTACCGCGGCCTGGTCGAGGTGCATCCCGGCGCGGTCGGCGCGAAGACGCGCGTGCGCTGCGACGCCCTGATCATGGACGAAGAGTCGTCGAGCGATACCAAACCGACGATGAAGATTCACGAGCAGCGCTCGACCGTCGAGCACGAGGCGAGCGTCAGCAAGATCGGCGAGGAGCAGCTCTTCTACGCCATGAGCCGCGGGCTCTCCGAGGCGGACGCGACCGCGATGATCGTCAACGGCTTCTTCGACTTCTTCGTCAAGGAGCTGCCGATGGAATACGCCGTCGAGCTCAACCGCCTCGTCAAAATGGAGATGGAAGGCGCCGTCGGCTAAAGCCGGAGGCCGCCCCGATCGTTTCGAGCCCCGCGGACACGCGGGGCTCTCGTTTTACGCGATCAAGTGAACGTCGCCGAACTCGTGACGGCGGTAGCCGCCCGCGGCGGCCTCGGCATAGGCGTCGTCCAGCAGCTCGGCGTCCGCAAACGCGCGCAGCATCGCCATGTGCGTCGCGGTCGCATCGTGGAAGCCCGATAGCAGCGCGTCCACGGCTTTGAGCCGGTAAGACTCATCAACGAAGAGATCCGTCCAGCCGCTCGCGGCGACGATCCCGTCGCTGGTGGCGGCGCTCTCGAGCGCGCGCACGACCGTGGTCCCGATCGCAACCACGCGCCGGCCCTCGCTCCGCGCGGCGTTGACGCGCGCCGCCGCCTCGCCCGACACCGCGAAGCGCTCGCTGCCGGGCCGCTCGGGCGCCTCGAAGCTCGCGACGCCGCAGTGGAGCGTGACCGTTGTGATTTCGACACCGCGGTCGTGCAGGCGCGCAACCACGGCCTTGGTGAACGGCCGCGCTGCCGACGGCATCTCCGACGATCCGATCGTGCGCGCGAAGACCGTCTGATACTCGCGCAGGGGAACGCTGCGATGAAGGTAGGCGTACGCGATCGGAGCGCCGTGCTCCGCGAGATACGCATACATCGGCACGGGGAGCCGGAACGCGACGTACCACACGCGCGAACGCTCCGAGTCGACCGGCGCGAGCACCGTCGCCGACGCGCCGCCCGGCAACGCCAGCGTTTCGCCCGCCGCGACGCGGCCGCGCGGTTCGGCCGTCCAGAGGCGTTCGTCAATCTTCGTGCTCACGTGCAGTTGCACGCTCTCGCCGCCGCGTCGCCGCGCGACGACGGCCGCGGGCACGGTCGCAGAGTCGTTGACGACCAGAAGATCGCCGGGCCGCAGCAGCGACGGGAGATCGAAGAACCGCGCGTGCCCGTGCGTGCGCGTTCGCCCGTCGGTCACGAGCATCCGCACGCCGTCGCGCGCGACGCCCCGGTGCTCCGGCGGCTCCGTCGCCTCGATCAGGCTGAGGGGGAACGCGGTTGCGGCCGTCACGCCGGGACTCGATCGGAGGCGCGCACCCGCGCGTAGCCGCCCCGCATCCCCGCGATCGCGCGAACCAGCGCGCGAGCGGAATCGACGGGATCGCGCAGCTCCGCCGGATCGGCGTCGGGCAGGGCGTCGCTGTGCATGTCGGTGTTCATGTCGCCGGGATCGAACACGAGCACGCGCGTCTGCGCGCCCTCGAGCTCGGCGGCGAGCACGCGCGACACGTGCTCCAGCGCGGCCTTCGTCGCTCCGTAGCCGCCCCACGAGGGATAGGCCTCGACGCCCGCATCCGACGTTATATTCACGATCGTGCTCGTTTCGGCCGGCGCCATCAGGGGCAACGCGTGTTGGATCAGGTGAATCGGGGCGAAGACGTTGACGTCGAACAGCGTGCGGAACGTCTCGCGTTGCAGGCCCGTAACGGCCGGCAGCGGCACGGCGCCGAGCGTCGAGGCGTTGTTGACCAGCAGGTCGAGCCGGCCGACCCGCCGCGCCGCGTCAACCAGCGCATGCACGTGGTCCAAATCGGCGACGTCGCCGGCGATCGCCACCACGTCGCCGCGCTCCGCCAGCTCGCGGCGCGCGCTCTCGAGCGCGTCCGGGTCGCGGCCGTCAACGATGACGCGCAGCCCCGCATCGAGCAACTCTCCGGCCAAAGCCTTTCCAAGCCCTCGCGACCCGCCGGTTACGATCGCGACGTGTCCCTTCTGCAACCACTCCATAACGGGAGTGAGTCTACAACCTCAAGTATACTTAAGGTCAAGGGTCGTAATGGAATTTCTCACCGTCGGCGACATCGCCAAACGCAGCGGCCTTCCGGTCTCCACGATTCACTTCTGGGAAGCGAAAGGCTTGATCCGCAGCGTCCGCAGCGACGGCAACCAGCGGCGCTTCGCGCGCGCCGAGCTTCGCCGAATCGCGGTCATCAAGATCGGCCAGCGGGCGGGCATCTCGCTGGCGGAGATCAGAGAGCTCCTGGACACGCTGCCGCACGACCGCGCGGTCTCCGCGCGAAACTGGGCCGCGCTTTCGCGCCGCTGGAAGGCCGGTCTCGACGACCGGATCGCGCGCCTCACGGCGTTGCGCGACGGCTTGGGCCAGTGCATCGGCTGCGGGTGTCTGTCGCTCGACAAGTGCTGGCTGCGCAATCCGAACGACGAGCTGGCCGCGAATGGGACGGGCCCGCAACTTCTGAACTTCGATGATTAGGAGAGGTCGATCAAGATGAAAGTACGCAGACTCAATCACGCCGTGCTGCGGGTTCGAGACGTCGAACGAAGCCTGGCGTTTTATTCCGACGTACTGGGTTTCGAAACGGTCGCACGCATGGGCAAGGCGATGGCCTTCATGCGTGCGCCGGGGTCGGAGAATCATCACGACTTGGGCCTCGCCCGCGTCGGCCCGAACGCGCCGCCCCCCAACGAGCGCGGCGTCGGACTCTATCACCTGGCGTGGGAGGTTGACGAGATCGAGGCGCTGCGCGAAGCGCGCGCCACTCTGGCGCGCCTCGGAGCGCTCAGCGGAGCGAGCGATCACGGCGCGACCAAGTCGATCTACGGCTACGACCCCGACGGCAACGAGTTCGAAGTGATGTGGATGGTTCCGCGCGAGCGCTGGGGCGAATACGAACGCGCCGCGCCGACCGGGCCACTGGATCTCGAGGCCGAGATCGCGCGCTGGTCTACTCGCTCGGCGTAGATGCTCGCGTCAACGGCGCGCATCGAACTCCGACTGCGCGTGCTTGACCTCCTCGATATGGTCGTGGGCCCATTGCGTGATCGAGCCGAGCGGCCCGCAGAGCGTGTGCCCGAGCGGCGTCAGCTCGTACTCCACGCGCGGAGGGATCTCGGGATAGATCGTGCGCTTCACCAATCCGTCGCGCTCCAGATCGCGCAGCGTCTGCGTGAGCATCTTCTGTGAGATGCCTCCGATCATGCGCCGCAGCTCGTTGAACCGGCGGCATTCGGCCTGCGCCAGGATGCCGATGATCAGGGCGGTCCACTTGTCGGCGATCCGCTCCAGGACGAGCCGCGACGGGCAGGCGGCCTGATTGTAGACCTCCGCGTCGCTGGGCAGGTAAGGTACTTTAGTTACCATTAGGTTCCTAGGCTACTTTCGAGTGCGTACTTGTATTTGGATTCCTGGTATGGAAAAGTTACTAACAGAACTTTATCACACTTTGACGCCATCGGCAACTAAGGAGCCAAGCTCAACCATGACCGCCCAACTGCAAGAGACCCTCACCTACGCCTTCGACCCGGCGCACACGACCCTGGAGTTCGTCGTCCGGCACCTGATGATCACGAAGGTCCGCGGCCGGTTCACGGCCTTCGACGGCCACGTCGACCTCGAGGCGGGCAGCGACGTACCGATCCGGATCGCCGCGCGAATCGACGCGGCATCGATCGACACGCGCGAAGACCAGCGCGACGCACATCTGCGGTCGGCCGACTTCTTCGACGTCGAGAAGTATCCGGAGCTGACGTTCGAGAGCACGCGCTTCTCGGGCGGCCCGGGCGCCTTCACGGTGGACGGCAAGCTCACGATCCACGGCGTCACGCGCGACGTCGCGCTGACGGGTGAGTTCGAGGGCAGAACCAACGATCCGTGGGGCGGCGTTCGCGTCGGCTACAGCGCGCACACGACGATCAACCGCAAGGACTTCGGCCTCACGTGGAACGCCGCGCTGGAAACGGGCGGCGTGGTGGTCGGCGACGAGGTTCGTATCGAGCTCAACGTCGAGGCGATCTTACAAAAGTAAATTGCAAAGGTGAGGCCACGCGCGGAGGAGTAGCCTCGCGCGTGGCCACCAGCTCGCGTGTAATCGCCGTCATTGGGATGCACCGCAGCGGCACGAGCGCCGTCGCGCGGGGGCTCGCGGCGCTCGGCGTGTATTTGGGCGATAATTTTCTCGACGCTCAGCCCGAGAACCCAACCGGCTACTGGGAAGATAAGGGCATCTACGAGCTCGACGAGCGGCTGCTGCGGACGCTGCGATTGCAGTGGGACGGCGTCGCGCCGATCGAGGAACGGCGCCTGCTGGGCTGGCGCACGTGGCGGCTGCAACGCGAAGCGATCGCGTATCTGCACCGCAACTTCACCCGGCATCCGCTGTGGGGCTTCAAGGATCCGCGCGTCGTTCGGCTGCTGCCGTTCTGGCGCCGGGTGTTGCGCGACGCCGGCGTTGACGACTCCTATCTCCTGACCGTCCGCAACCCGGCCAGCGTGGCGGCGTCGCTCTTCGCGCGCCAAAGGATGGACGTAGATACGGCGCTGCGGCTGTGGCTGCTGCATCTCGTCCCGTTCCTGCACGAGGTCGCCGGCCGGCCGTTGGCCGTCGTGGACTACGACGCGCTGATTGCCGATCCGCGCGGCCAGGTCGAACGAATCGCGCGCCGCCTCGCGATCCCGGTCTCTCCCGCCGCGCAAGCCGAGATCGACCGCTACGCGAGCCAGTTCCTCGACGCGTCGCTGCGACACACCGTATTCGGGCTCGACGACGTCGACGCGACCACCGAAGCGGGACGCCTCGCGCGCGACGCATATGGATTGCTGCTCGATCTCGCCGGCGACCGGTGCGTGCGCGACGCGGCGTTTTGGAACGCCTGGGAAAGAATTCGGACGGCCTGTAGAACGTCGCTGGCGTGGCCAAGCACCGCGTAGCGAAAGTCTCGGAGATCGCGCCGGGAACGACCCGGCGCGTCGTGGTCGACTCGATGGGGGTCCTGCTCTGCAACGTCGGCGGTAAGATCTTCGCGATCGAAGACGTCTGCACGCACGACGGCGGCCCGCTCGATCAGGGCGAGCTCGAGGGCGAGTGCGTAGTGTGTCCGCGTCACGGGGCCACGTTCGACGTGCGTACCGGCGACGCGCGCACCCTCCCGGCCGTACTGCCGGTGATGACGTTCGCAACCAGCGTCAACGGCGACGACATCTACGTCGATGTCTGATTCTCCGGCATGAAGCTCTTCGGCCGCGTGCTGGCCGTCGTCGTCGCGCTGGCCGCCCTCGCCGCGCTCGTCTTCGCGCTCAACGTCGTGCAGGGGATGCACGCCCACGCCCGAGACACCGGCACCGTGTCGGGCCTGCGCGTGCGCACGCCGATCGCGATCCTGCGCGACGACCGCGGCGTTCCCCACGTGATCGCCGGCAACGAGCACGACCTCTTCTTCGCGCAGGGCTACGTCGAGGCGTCCGACCGGCTCTTCCAAATGGACCTGTTGCGACGCTTCATCTTGGGCCAGCTCGCCGAGGTCTACGGAGCGAAAGCCCTTGCGAGCGACGAGCGCGAGCGCGCGGTTCCGGTGCGCGCGATGATCGAAACGCAGTGGCGGCGGCTGCGGCCGTCATCGCGCGAGCTGCTCGGCGCGTTCAGCGACGGCGTCAACGCGGCGATGGAACGCGAGCCGCTACCCGTCGAGTTTCGAATCCTCGCGTACCACCCGCGGCCGTGGACGCCGCAAGACTCGCTCGCCGTCGCGATGGTCACGGTGCTGGATCTGATCGACGACTGGGATTCGATCGCCGCCCGCGACGCCGCATACCGGCGCGGCGGACTCGCGCTGCTCGAGTCGCGCTTTCCGTTCACGGATCCCTGTTACGACGCGCCCGTGATGGGCGGGCTCGCAGCGATCGCGCCCGGACCTGCGTGCAAGCGCCGCGTGGCCGGGCTGCTGCGCGAGCTGGCCGACGTGCGTCCGCCCGTGGGCAGCAACGAGTGGGCCGTCGGCTCGAACGAAGCGCAGCACCATCGAGCGCTCCTTGCCAACGATCCGCACCTCGCGCTGCAGATTCCCGGCGTGTGGTATTTGGTGGATCTGCGCGCGCCGGGCGAACACGTGGCGGGCGCCACGCTCCCCGGATGTCCTACCGTCGTGCTCGGACACAACGAATCGGTCGCGTGGGGCGCGACCGACGGCACCGTGACCTCGCTCTCGGTGTTCGAGCCGCCCGCACGGCTCGACGCGTCGGCGTGGCAGACCGAGACCTTCGGCGTGCGCTTCCACGCAGCCGAAACCAAGCGCTATTATCGCACGCCGCGCGAGTTCGGCCTCACCACGAAGCACGGCGAGTTCGTGTTCGTGCGGTGGAGCCTGTACGACGATCCGGTCTCGCCGCTCGAAACGTTCGTGGACCTCGATCGCGCGCCGTCGGTCGAGGCCGCCGCCGCGGTGCTCGGGCACTTCCCCGGCCCCACGCAAAACTTCGTGCTGGCCGACACGTCGGGCCGCGCGGGCTACGTGCTGGCGGGCCAGATTCCAAACGATCCCGTGCGGGGGCGCTGGATCCATCCGGCGGCCGACCTGAGCAACGGCTATCCGCCGATTCCCTTCGCGCGGATGCCGAAGGTCGCGCCCTCGCAGAGCGCGATTCTCTGGACCGCCAACAACAAGATGTATCCCGGCACGTATCCGCTGCCGCTGAGCCCGCAGTTCGCACCGCCCTACCGCGCCTATCGCATCGCGCAGCTGTTGCGGGCGCGTCGGACCTACGACGTGCCGTATTTCGCGAAGATGCAGATGGACGCGCTGTCGCTGCCGGAACGCGAGCTCGCGCGCGAACTCGCTCCGGCGGTCGGCCGGCGCGACGCCTCGCTCGGCGCCGCGCTTGCCGCGTGGGACGGTGAGATGAGCGGCGACTCGACGGCCGCGACGGTGATCGAGAGCCTGCGCCTCAGTCTCACCGACCGGCATACCGGCCGCATGCCGACCGTGATGGCGACGTCGGGCGGCTCGCCCGAGACGCTGCGCACCCTGCCGTTACCGTCGCCCGCGCCGTGGCGCATCGCGGGGGCGGTGCCGGTGCTGCACCCGCTCTCTTCGCTCGGCATCGGATTCCTCGACGGCACGCCGCTGCCGGGGTACGGCGACGCGCTCACGCTCCACGTGCTGTATCAGGGATACTCGCAGAGCTTTCGCGCGGTGTGGGACGTGGGCAACTGGGATGCCGGCGGCATCACCCTGCCGCAAGGTGAGTCGGGCGAGCCCGGTTCGGGGCACTACACCGATCAGTCAACCGCGTGGATCGAGGGCAAGCTGTGGCCGCTGCCGTTCGGCGACGCGGCGGTCCAGAGCACGGCCGTCAGCCGCGAAACGCTCTCGCCCTAAACGCGCTTCTCCGGGCCGCTAGTGCGGCGACAACGGCGTTGGGGTCGGAGTTGGAGTCGGCGTCGGTGTGGGCGTCGGACTCGGCGTGGTCGTCGGGTTCGTGGTCGGCGTCGGACTTATGCTCGGACTCGGGCTCGGACTGGGACCGCTGTGCGGCGCGACGCTAAACGTAACCGCGTCGAGCGCCTGGTGCCCGCCGCCGATGAAGCCCTTGAGCGTGTTGATCGGCTTTCCACCCGCCGGATAGTTCCAAAAGACGATCTCGACGGCCCGCTTGTTCAAGCCCGGGCTGGCCGTGGGAATGCCGACCTTTCCCTTCTGAATCCACGACTGCGTCCCGCGCTTTCCGACTTCGGCAAGGTGAACGACGTTGATCACGGTGCCCGTCGAACCCGAGAGCTGTATCTGATAGATCACGGGGCGGATCCGCGTCTCGACAGAAAGATACTGGCCATCCCACTGAACCTGTTCGGCGTATTGAATGTTCGTGTCCACGGCGATATCCGTCAGCGCGCCGCCCGTGTCTGGAAGCTCGGCGATGCCGAACTGCAATCCTTGGTAACCGTCAACGAAGACGTTGCCCTGGTCGTCGTACGCGCAATACAGCATCTGGGGCAGGTTGGCGTCGCGATAGAACGTCGGAGACAGGCCCGAACCCGGCCGAATGACGACGAGCTCTCCGCCGCAGCCGGACTGGCACAGCACGACGGCCGCGATGTTACCGGTCGTCGGATCGACCGAACACGCGTACACGGTACCGGGGATGGAGTACGTGGCGATCGGCGTTGTGCCGCCATGCGCGAACTCCGCGATCCTGCCCGCCCCCGTGAAGAACACGTTGCCGTTGGCATCGGAGCAGGCGCCCAACGCAACCATCGGGATGGTCCCGACGAGCTTGCCGCTGGGATACGCCAACACGTACGAGCTCACGTCGCCGCCGGCATAAACCAGCGCGCCCTTGACGGCGTCGCGATGCATCCGGATGCTCTGCTCGCCGCCACGGGCCGCGCCGTTCCGGCCGGCCGCCATTGACGCGGCGTCGCCGTGCACGACGGCCGCGGCCGGGTTGGCCGCTCCGCCCGCAAGCGGCCCCGCCAGCTGAGCCGGCGTCGCGCACGCGGCGAGAAATGCGGCCGCCAGGTAGACACCCAAAGCAATACGGCCTAGTCTCGAAACCGTCACTCGTCTCGCTCCATCTTCGTCCGAGGTAACTCGTTCGGAGAACGCTTCAACGGCTTCGAAGGTTCGCCCCCTTGCGAGCCGCCTGCTCCGTCGCCCGGCCGATCGCCCAGGGAGCCGTCCGGCTGCTCCGCAAAGCTCGCGGCATGGCGATCGAGGCCCGGCTCGCGGAGAGCGCGCGCGATTTTGAGGAACTGCGCCGCCTGTTCTTGGAATACGAAGCGGATCTGCCGCCCGAGCTGCGCCACGGTCCGGTGCCGAGCGTCGCGGGCTTGCAGCGCGACTTCGCCGAACCGAATGCGGCGTTCTTGGCGGCGATCGAGGGCGAGAACGTGGGTTGCGTCGCAATGACGCCGCGCGACGGCACTACCGCACTGATACGCCACCTCTTCATCGCGCCGCACGGCCGCGGCCGCGGCGCCGCGCGGATCCTCGTCGTGCGAGCCATCGAGCGAGCGCGTGCGAACGGTTATCGCCGCGTCGCGCTCGACACCCACAAAGGGCAACTGCAGCCTGCGTATCTGCTGTATCGCAGCCTCGGCTTCGAGGAGTGCGCGCCGCACGGCGACGTCGACTACGAATCGCCGACGTTCATGGAGCTGCGGCTTTAGCAATATAAAGCACAGCCGACGATCGGATTCGAACCGATAACCTATCGCTTACGAAGCGATTGCTCTACCGTTGAGCTACGTCGGCGCGTACGGATCGCGCAACGCGGGCGACCCGAGCGCCGGTCCTTCCACGATCCTCGCCGCGCCCCTGCCCGGCCGGGTTAGGAGCGGCTCGCGTCGGCGTCGTGAAACGTGCCGCGGTGCGCGCCGTGGTCGAGTTCGAGATCGTCCAGCAGGTAATAGACGATCTTCCGGTCGTCGAATCCGACCTTCGCCAGCGAGCGTCCGCCGATCTCGACGACCTCGTGCACGTGCCCGGTGCGGCCGGCGTACTCGTAGTTGACGGCCGTGTAGTTCGGGTCGCCGGGCTTCGGATGCGGTATCGCTTTCACGCCGCGAAGCGGCGTCTTGTGGCGGTGCATGTTGCGAGGTTCGACGCTCCGCGCTCCGAAGCATCGCCCATGATCATCGAGTATCGAGGCAAGCGGCCGAAGGTCGATCCGTCGGCCTTCGTGGCGCCGACGGCCGTGCTCGTCGGCGACGTCGAGGTGGGCCCGGAGTCCAGCATTTGGTTCGGGGCCGTGCTGCGCGGCGACAACGGACCGATCCGCGTGGGCGCGCGCACGTCGATTCAAGACAACGCCGTCCTGCACGTGAGCGAGAACGGTGGAACGTTCGTCGGCGACGACGTGACCGTCGGCCACGCCGCGGTGATGGAGGATTGCCGCATCGAGCGGTATGCGCTGATCGGCAGCAACGCGACGCTGCTCAACGGATGCTCGATCGGCGAAGGGGCGCTGATCGGCGCGGGGAGCGTCGTCGCGCAAGGCGCGGTCATTCCGGCGCGCGTGCTCGCAGCCGGAGCCCCGGCCACGGTGAAGAAACCGCTCGAGGGCGAGGCCGCCTCGTGGATCGAGATCTCGGCCGGCGAGTACGTGAAGCTCTCGCGCAGCTATATCGCCGCCGGCATCTAGGCGGGGCGGAACGCGGTCCAGATCAGGATCGCGTTGAGCGCGAGGATCGCGACCCCCGCGCCCGCCGCGACGACGGTCACCCAGCGCGAGTTGACCATCGTTCCCATCGTCTTGCCCCGCGATGTCAGCAACACCAGCGCGATCACCGGCACCGGAAGCACGAAGCTCAAGACGACCTGGCTGATGACGAGCGTCTGCGTGACGTTCGCGCCGAGAGCCACCACGCCGATCGCGGGCAGCATCGTGACCACGCGCCGCACCCACAGCGGCACCGTGAACCCGACGAAGCTCTGCATGATCACCTGCCCGGCCATCGTGCCGACGACCGAGCTGGAGATGCCCGACGCCATAAGCGCGATCAGGAAGACCGCCGCCGCGAGGTTGCCGAGCAGCGGCGTCAGCGTGCGGTACGCCGTGCTGATGTCGGCCACCGCGGCGTGGCCCGTGGTGTGGAACACGGCTGCCGACATGTACATCATCGCCACGTTGACGAGGCCCGCGATCGTGAGCGCGACGATGGCATCAACGTACGAGAAGCGCACGATCGTTCGGACGTGGCGCCGTTCGCGCGGGACGATGCGATCCTGCGTGAGCGCGGAGTGCAGGTAGATGGCGTGCGGCATCACCGTGGCGCCGACGATGCCGACGGCGAGCAGCACGCTCGACGACCCACCCAGCCACGGCACGAACGAGTGGTAGAGCACCTGATCCCACTTCGGCCGCGCGAGCAGCGTCTCGACCACGTAGCAGACCGCGATCACGCCGACGAGCGAGCCGATGAGCGACTCCATCGTCCGGAAGCCGTAGCGGTGGAGCGTGAGAATGGCATACGTCACCACGCCCGTCACGATCGCTCCGATCAGCAACGGCACGTGGAAGAGCAGGTTGAGCGCGACCATCGCGCCGAGGAACTCGGCGAGGTCGGTCGCCATCGCGCCGAACTCGCTGACGATCCACATCGCGATCGCGACCGGTTTCGGCGCGTGCTGGCGCGAGAGCTCGGCGAGGTTCTTTCCCGTCGCGATCCCCAGTTTTGCCGATAAACATTGGAAGAGCATCGCGATGAGGTTGGCGAGCACGACCACCCAGAGCAGGCGATAGCCGAAGGACGCGCCGCCCTGGATGTTGGTGGCGAAGTTGCCGGGATCCATGTACGCGACCGACGCCACGAACGCGGGTCCGGCGAACGGCAACAGCGCGCGTAGCCCGCGCCGGTTGCCGGCCAGCACGTCCTGTGCCGCGGCGACGACGCGCGGGCTCGCGACGCCGACGCCGTAGCTAGGTTGCAACCCGCACCATCGCGGCATGCCGCCGTCGCACCGCCAACGAGCGTTTCCCGCAGCGCACGAAGACGGTCGCGCGGTCGCTGCGCTCCACGCGCAGGTTCGCGCCGGGAAGCACGCCCGCGCCGGCGAGGGCGGCCACGGCGTCGTCGTCGCGATCGTCGAGGCTCACGACGCGCGCCCGGCTTCCGGCGGCGAGCGTCGCCAGCGTGGGCAGTGGTGCGCGCGCCGGCACGCCGTCGCCGTAGGGAATCGGATGGCCGTGGGGATCGGTGGCGGGGCGGCGCAGCAAGTCGGCGATGCGCAGCGCGACGTCGTCGGAGATCACGTGCTCGATGCGCTCGGCCTCGGCGTGTACGCGTTCGAGCGGCACGCCCAGCGAGACGTGCAGAAACGTTTCGAGCAGACGGTGACGCCGGACCATCGCCACCGCCAGGGCGGAGCCTCGCCGCGTGAGGCGCAGCGGCCGCGACGGCGACGATTCGGACTCGAGTAAGCCGTCGGCCTCGAGCAGGCGCTTCGCCTTGCTCACCGAGACGCGACTCACCTTGAGGTAGCGCGCCAGCGCGGCGGCGCGCACCGGGCCGTCGGCACCCAGCTGATAGATCGCCTTGACGTAGTCTTCCCGCGCCCGTGCCGGGGAACGGTCGGAGCCCACCGAGAGCAGGTCGCCGCGCTTGTTAGCCATGGGTAACGCAAACCATGGTTAACAGCTTGGCAGGCGCGCGCCGGGCGTCCTGCCTGCCGCGTCGGGGGCTACACCGCGAGAGGTTTAGGCCGAGGGGTAGTGCGACTCGTCGCCGTACGGCAAAAAGAGCGTGAACTCGCGCTGGAAGCGCAGCTTCACCGTGCCGGTCGGACCGTTGCGATGTTTGGCGATGATGAACTCGGTGAGGTCGGGTTCGGGGGCTTCTTGGTTGTAATAGCCCTCGCGATAGAGAAACGCCACGAAATCGGCTTCTTGCTCCAACGAGCCGGAATTGTGCGTGATCAATCCATCCACGCAGAAGTTGTGCAGATCTCCGACGGTCAGGTCGTACGCCGTTTCGACGCCCTCGGATTCGACCGAAACGATATCCTCCCAGACGACGTCCGAGTGGGCCAGTACGGCGAGCTCCCGATCGTCGAGGCGGGTGGCCAGCATGGCGCAGGTCGATCGCGACATGCGCTTTCGCCGATCGCGCCAGCCCAGCGCGGCGTGCGACAATCGCGCCGCGTGGCGCATCGAACGCACGCGGTCGTTGACCTCGAGCGGGATTCGGTCGTAGTGGGCGGCGTCGGTTTGCTTCTCACGGACGAGCTTCGAGAGCGCGCGCTCGTGCTTGTCCGCCGTGGCACCGTAGCGCCGTGGTCCCGCGATCGAGCGGCCCGGCGCCAGGGCACGCAGCTCGCGCCAGCCCGAAGTGCTCAGGAACCGGTGTCCTTCGGTACAACGAATGGTGCGGCCACTGCGGGTCGTCACGCGGAAGATCTCCCGTTCGCCGACGGACCATGCATCTACGATAGGACGCTTGACGAGCTTGAGCCGGTCGTCGGCCGCCCAGACGTTGAACCGCAACCCCATCCGGACGATGTCGGACATTCGAATCCGCTCGCCGGTATCCGCATTCGTCACGAGCGACGTCGCCGCGAGGCAATCACGAAGGTCTGCAAGCATGGGGCGTTTCTCGCTGCGGATCTCCACGCCTCGATTGAGCTGCGCGAGCGCGATGATCGGAACGTCTAAATCCTTCGCCGTCGCCTTGAGCGTGCGGCAGATCTCCGAGAGCTCCTCATTGCGGTTGACGTTGCGCGTGAGCACGCCGGGACGCAGCAGCTGCAAATAGTCGATGAAGATCGCCGCGAGACCGACCGTCGACTTCAACCGGCGGCAGCGGCTGCGCACGTCGGTCACCGTGAGAGCGCCGAGATCGTCGAGATAGATCGGCAGCTCGTTGAGCGAGCCCATCGCGCGCGAAATCTCCTCCCACTGATGCGGCTTGATGTTGCCCTTGCGCATGTCGTTCATCGAGATGCGCGCCTCGGAGCAGATCAGCCGCTGGATCAGCTCGCTGTTCGACATCTCCAGCGAGAAGAACGCGATCGGCCCCGAGTGCTCGCGCGCGGCAGCGACCGCCATGTTGAGCGCGAACGACGTCTTCCCCATGCCCGGCCGGGCGGCGACGATTACGAAGTTGCCGGGCTGGAAGCCGGTCGTCATCTGATCGACGTCGTGGAAGCCGGCGGTGAGCCCGGTCCGGTCGCCGTGCATGTGGAACAGGCGGTCGATCTGATCGAAGGCGTCTTTCATCAGACGGCTCACCGGCATGAACTCGGTGACGCCGCGGCGCTCCCCGATCGTGTAGACGAGCTGTTCCGAGCGATCCAACGCCTGCGGGACGTCCTGTTCGCCCTCGAAGCCCAGCTGCGTGATCTGCGTTCCGGCATGGATGAGCGAGCGCAGCACGGACTTCTCGCGAACGATCGTCGCATAGTAGCGCGCCGACGCCGCCGTCTGCACGGTGTCCATCAGCGCGCTGATGTACGAGAGGCCGCCCACCCGCTCGAGCACGCCGCGCCGGCGCAACTCCTCGGAAGCGGTTATCTTATCGAGCGGCTGGCCGCGCTCGTAGAGGTCGAGCAGCACCGCGAAAATCGTTTCGTGAACGTGCGCATAGAAATCCGTCGGGCTCACGATCTCGCCGACGGCGGCAAACATCTCGCGGTCGACGAGCACGGAGCCGATCACCGCCATCTCGGCCTCGAGATTGTTGGGCGGAATGCGCTCGATCGGCGACGGAAGCGGTGCGGCAGTCATGGGCGTCGACCGGCTGTCCGGCGCCGCGGCGGTGAACGCCTTGTGGGCCGCTTGTGCATAGGTGAAGAAAGTTTAGCGGTCGAGAGTGCCACACGTGGTGGCACTCGCGGTCAGCGGGCTCTTCGCCGCGGCGCGGGCAGGTCTCGCAGCACCTGGGTCACGTTGGCTACCGCGACGACGTCGAGCCCGGTTAGCCCCGCGTCAACCTCGCGCGCGTTCTCCTTCGGAACCAACACGGTCCTCATGCCGGCTTGGCGCGCGGCATAGAGCTTCTCGACGACGCCGCCGACGCCGCGCACCTTGCCTTGAATCGACAGCTCGCCGGTGACCGCGACGTCCTGCGGCAGCGGCGTCTTGGTGACGGCGGAGTAGAGCGCGAGAAAGATCGCAAGGCCGGCCGATGGACCGTCAATGTTTCCGCCGCCGACGATGTTGATGTGCAGGTCGAAGTCGTTGGTGTCTATGCCGGTCACCGCGCGCAAAACGCTCGTCGCGTTGAACACCGAGTCCTTGGCCATCGTACCCGCGGTATCGTTGAAGCGAATCCGGCCCTTGCCGGCCTGCGCGGCGCGAAACGCCACCGCTTCGATTTCGATGATGCTGCCCAAATGGTGCAGCACGCCCAGGCCGAAGCTTTTCCCCACCTCGCGCCGGGCGCGGCCCTTCACCAGCGTGTGCTGCACCAGCCGGCCGGCGCGGACGACCGCGCGAACGTCGTCCTCGACGATGCGCGGGCTCTTCGTCTTCTCGGCCCGGCGGTTGCCGGGATAGATCCGGTAGAGCGCCTGCCCGTACGCGTCGGCGACGATCTGCACGGCCTTGCGCCCCTCGATGGTGTACGAGGCGATCAGCGCCGGCACCGCGCGCGCCGCCTTGACGCCGAGCCGCTTCACCGCGCCCTCGACGATGGCGAGGATCTGATGCTGCGTCAGCGGCGAGAAGAAAATCTCCGCGCAGCGCGAGCGGATCGCCGGATCGATGTCGTCGGGCTCGCGCGTCGTCGCGCCGATCAGGATGAAGTCGGCCGGGGCGCCCTCGCGGAAGAGCCGCTTCACGTATTCGGGCACGTTGGGCGCCGTTTCGTCAAAGTACGACGACTCGAACGTCACGCGCTTGTCCTCGAGCACCTTGAGCAGCCGGAACTGCAGCGCGGGCTCCATCTCGCCGATCTCGTCGATGAACAGCACTCCGCCGTGAGCGCGCGTGACGAGTCCCAGCTTCGGCTCGGGAACGCCCGCGTCGGCGAACTCGCGGCGGCTGCCCTGGTAGATCGGATCGTGGACGCTGCCGAGCAGCGGATTGACGGTTTCGCGCGGATCCCAGCGCAGCGTCGGGCCGCTCGCCTCGACGAACGGCGCGTCCTTGGCGAACGGCGTATGCGGCCGCAGCTTGGCGACCTCCAAAACGAGGCGCGCGACCGTGGTCTTGCCGACGCCCGGCGGACCGTAGAGAATCGCGTGCTGCGGGAACGGCGAGCTGATCTTCGCGAGCAGCGCCCGCACCGCATGCTCCTGGCCCACGACGTCGCGCAGCGTCTGCGGCCGCAGCTGCTGCAGCGCGGACGCGGCGAGGCTGCGCTGCGAGAGCGCCGTCAGCTCGTCGAGCTTCGCCTGCGAGGAGGGCGTCTCGGGACCGCCGCTCTCGCGCAGCGCCTCGAGCTTGAGATCCTTGACGTACTCCTGATGACGCTCGGTCATCTTCTCGTTGACGCGCCGTTCGATCGAGTCCTCGGCGTGCCGCTGCGCGATGACGTCGGCCATCGCCTCTTCGACCTCGGCCAGCGCCTTGCGCTGCTGGGCGCGCGTCGTCGCGCGCTCCAGCGTGGGATCTTCGAGCACGAGGCGCTGCAGGCCGCAGAGCCGGTCGGGAAGGTTCTGCGAGCGCATCATCTTGAGCGCGTTCACCTTGCCCGCGCGAAGCACGAGCTTGTCTTGGCCGAGCACCGACGCCAGCATCTCGTAGAGAGCGCCGACGTACCGGCTCATCTCGTCTTCGACGCCGAACTTGCGGCGAAACCGCGTTGCGTAGACCTGTTGCGCCACCGAATGCTCGCGACCGCGCCCTTAGGCGGGAACCACGTCCACCGTCGTCTTCGCGACGACGCCTTTCTGCAGCTTGACCTCGACGGGATATGTGCCCAGCGCCTTGATCTGCCCCGCGAGCTCGACCTTATGCTTGTCGACCGCGACCGAGAGCTGCGCGGCGACGGCGGCGGCGACGTCGGCGTTCGTGACCGCGCCGAACAGCTTGCCGTTCTCACCGGCCTTCGCCCGGATCGACAGCTTCGCCGACTCGATGCGCTGCGCGAGCGCCTGCGCCTCGGCGAGCTCTTCCGCCTCGCGGCGCCGGGCGGCGCGATGCTGCGCGTCGAGCTGGGCGAGCGCGCCTTTATCGGCCTCGCCCGCGAGCTTGCGCGGCAGCAGGAAGTTTCGCGCGTAGCCGTCGGCGACGTCAACCACGTCGCCGCGCTTGCCGAGCGCCTTGACGTCGGTCAGGAGAACCAGCCGCACCGGCCGGCTACTCGGAGCCGAAGGGGAGGAACGCGATGAGACGGGCGCGCTTCACCGCTACCGTCAACATTCGCTGGTGCTTGGCACAGTTGCCCGAGATCCGCCGCGGGACGATCTTCCCGCGTTCGGAGACGTACTTTCTGAGGCGGCCGACGTCGCGGTAGCTCACCGCGATGGCGCGGTCCGTGCAGAAATTGCACGGCTTCCGCTTGGGGCGCCGGTCCTTGACCGCGCGCTTCATCTTTGTAGGCATCTCGTTTTTCCTCTCGACTAGGTGGTTGCCGGTTCCGATCCGCCCCGGGCGGCGGAACCCTAGCCAGGTGGAGCGACAAACTCGCGCCACCACCGCCCTGCAAGCAGGCCGGATTTCGGAACGTATGTTCGGTATGGGCCGAGGGAGTCCTTCGACCCACCCTGGCCGTGACGGAGGGCCCGCGATGGTGTATAGTGGTCTGGTTACCGAGGTTTCGACCCCCGCAAGGTTCCAAGGCACTGAGCGAATCGGATCCCGAGAACACAGTTAACCATAAATCCTAGGAGATTCGCTCAATTCATGTATACAGACGAAACGCTCACCTGCGTTGACTGCGGACAACCGTTCCCCTTCACGTCGGGCGAACAAGAGTTTTTCGCAATGAAGGGCTTCACGAACAAGCCCAGCCGTTGCACGGAGTGCCGCTCGGCCCGTAAGGCCGGTCGCTCGCCCAACGGCGGCGGCGGCGGCGGCGGAAGCCGCGGCGGCCCGCGCGAGATGTTCAAGGCGACCTGCAGCCAGTGCGGCGGCGTTGCCGAGGTACCGTTCCAGCCGCGCGGAGACAAGCCCGTCTACTGCCGCGACTGCTTCGCTACTCGCCGAGCCTATTAGTCCGTTTCGGCCTTTAAGCCGGCGGAGTCGTAGAACCCCAAGAGCCTGCCTCGTGCAGGCTCTTTTCGCCGGCGGCTGAACGGGAAGCCGCGATGAATCGATTGGCTAGATACGGCACCGGCGCGGGCCTCGCGCTGATCCATCTCGGCGCGCTGGCGGCGTTCGTACCCGCACTCTTTCACGTTTCCGGCTTAATCGTGGCCGCGATTCTTTCATACCTGACCGGCGTGCTCGGCATCACGCTGTGCTATCACCGGGTGCTGACGCATCGAAGCTTCCGCCTGGTCAAACCGCTCGAGTATCTCTTCGCGCTCTTCGGCACGCTGGCGCTGCAGGGCGATCCGATCCGGTGGGTCGCAATCCATCGCAAGCATCACGCGCACGCCGACCAGGATGACGATCCCCACAACATTCGCATGGGCTTCCAGTGGGCGCACGTGGATTGGCTCTACCGCCACAACGTGGCGATGCCGAGCGAAGATGAGATCGCGCGATACGCGCCCGATCTCATCGCCGACCCCTACTACCGCGCGCTGGCGCGGCTGGCGCTGCCGCTGCAGATCGCGCTCGGCCTCGCGCTGTTCTTCATCGGCGGCTGGTCGTGGGTCGTGTGGGGCGGCTTCGTGCGTCTCGTCTTCGCGTACCACTCGACCTGGTTCGTCAACAGCGCGGCCCACATGCTCGGCTATCGGACCTACCGCACCACCGACGAGTCGACCAACTGCTGGTGGGTCGCGGCGCTAGCGTTCGGAGAAGGCTGGCACAACAACCATCACGCCTTTCCGTTCTCCGCGCGCCACGGTCTGCGCTGGTTCGAGATCGACATGACGTGGTGGCACGTCCAGCTGCTCGCCTTCCTGCGGCTGGCCGACCGGGTCCGAATCCCCAGCGAGCTGATGCGCCGGCGGCTCGCCTATGCAAGCGCCCGTTCGCTCGGTGCGGATGGACCGGGCGTGTATACTAGAGAGACACGCGTTCGAACGAGGAGAACCGCATGAAGGACTCACGCCAGCGTTGGGAGCGACCCGACTTTCACGAGCGCCCGCTCGGCGCCGAGGTAACCGCTTACCTCACGGCGCCGGTTCGCACGCCTAAGCTCTAACCCACGGTCGCAACGGACGGCTCCGGCCTCGTTGCGCGGCTCCACGCCGTCGGCGAGGAGCGCTATCACGACAAGCATCCCTTTCATCAGCGTCTCGTTGCTGGGACGCTCGACCGCGCCGCCGTGCAGGCGTGGGTTGCCAACCGCTACTACTACCAAAAGCAAATCCCGGTCAAAGACGCCTTCATTCTCGCCGCTCTTCCGACGGCGGCGCACCGGCGCGCGTGGATATCCCGCATCGTCGATCACGATGGCGCGGGCAGCGGGCAAGACGGTGGAACCGCGTCGTGGCTGCGGCTGGCGCGGGCCGTTGGCCTCGACGAAGACGACGTGCGCTCGGAACGGCCCGTCGCGCCGGGCACGCGCTTCGCAGTGGATGCCTACGTCGCGTTTGCGCGCACGCGTCCCTGGATCGAGGCCGTCGCGTCGTCGCTCACCGAGCTCTTCGGACCGCCGGTGATGGAGCGCCGCATCGCCGCCATCGTGGAGAAGTATCCGTGGGTCGATCCGGCCGGCCTCGCCTACTTCGAGCACCGCATTCCGCTCGCGCGCCGCGATGCCGACTGCGCGCTGGCGTGGGTGTTGGAAGAGGCCACGACGCCGGAGGTGCAGCAACGCTGCGTCGACGCGCTGCGCTTCAAGTGCGACGTGCTGTGGTGCGTGCTCGATGCGACGGCCCTCGCCTGCGGGGTGTTCAAGTGAACGCGGACGCCCGGCCCAAGTTCGGGAAGGGCGTGCGCCTGCGGCGCGAGCCCGACGGAGCGGTCATGCTGCTCGTGCCGGAAGGCATGCTCGAGCTCAACGGCACGGCCGCCGCCGCGCTCGAGCTCGTCGACGGCAATCGCACGCTGCAAGAGATTGCCGACGCCGTGGTCGCGCGCTTCGACGTGACGCCCGGCGAGGCCGGCGACGGCCTGCGCGATCTCTTTACGCGGCTTGCGGAGCGAGGCTTCGTCCTTCGACAAGCGCGGGACGACGCTCCGTGACGCCGCGGCCGCTCTCGGTGCTCTGCGAGCTGACGTATCGCTGCAACTTGCAGTGCCCGTATTGTTACAATCCGCTCGCGCTGAAGTCGTACGCCGACGAGCTATCGACCGGCCGGTGGATCGACGTGGTCGAACAAGCCGCGGCGATGGGCGTGGTGCAGAGCCACTTCTCCGGAGGCGAGCCGACCTTGCGGCGCGATCTCCCGGCGATCGTAGCGGCCGCGGCGCGTGCCGGCCTCTACACAAATCTGATCACGCAGGGAACGTTCCTCGACGACGCCCTGCTCGACCGGCTGATCGACGCCGGGCTGGACCACGTGCAGATCAGCATCCAGGCCCCCGAGGCGCGGCTCGCGGCGCTCGTCGCCGGCACCGACGTGCACGACAAGAAAGTTGACGCGCTCCAGCGCGTCCGCGAGCGCCCCGTCGCGCTGACGCTGAACTGCGTGCTGCATCGCTTGAATCACGACTCGATCGGCGACGTCATCGGGTTCGCGGAGCGCCTGGGCATCGCGCGGCTGGAGCTGGCCAACGTGCAGTTCTACGGCTGGGCGTACCGCAATCGCGCGGCGCTGATGCCGACGCGCGAGCAGGTGCGGCGCGGCGACGAGATCGTCGCCGCCGCGCGCGAGCGGCTGCGTGGGACGATGGAGATCGTCTACGTGCTTCCCGATTACTTCGGCGAGTTTCCGAAGCCGTGCATGAACGGTTGGGGCAGTCAGTTCCTCACCGTCACGCCGACGGGCACGGTACTGCCGTGTCCGGCGGCGGCGGCAATCGACACGCTCGCGTTCGAGAACGTCCGCGACCGCCCGCTGCACCAGATCTGGAGCTCGTCGGACTCCTTCGAGCGGTACCGGGGAACGGGCTGGATGCCCGAGCCGTGCCGCTCGTGCGATCGCCGCGAGATCGACTGGGGCGGCTGCCGCTGCCAGGCCTTTCTGCTGACCGGCGACGCCGGCGCCACCGATCCCGCGTGCTCGAAGAGTCCCGACCACGCCGTCGTCGCCGCGCTGCGCGACGGCGCGCCCGAGACCGAGCCGATCGCTCGCCGCGCGTGATCGTCCGCGTGCTGGGCTCGGCCGCCGGGGGCGGCGTGCCGCAGTGGAACTGCGCGTGCGCCAACTGCGCGGCCGTGCGCGCGGGAGTCGCGCCCCGCCGAACCCAATCGAGCGTGGCGGTCAGTGCCGGCGGCCGCCGCTGGATCCTGCTTAACTGCTCGCCCGACGTCGCGGAACAGGTCGAGTCGTTCGCGCCGCTGCACCCGCCGAAGCTGCGCGGCACGCCGATCGCGGGCATGCTGCTGACCGATGCAAACGTCGATCACATCGGCGGCTTGACCGCGCTGCGCCAGCACGGGCCGGACGGTTTCGTCGTGCGGTCGAGCGCCGTCGTGCGCGAGATAGCGATCGCGCAACCCGCCTTCGCGCCGTTCGCCGAACCGCCGCACTCCTGGCGAGAGGTCCCGCTCGACGCCGCGTGCGAACCGGCCGGCCCCGACGACCCCGTGGGGAACGAGCTCGACGTGCGCGCGATCGCGGTGTCGGGTACGACGCCCGGCTACGACGGCCGGCGGATCGCGCGCGGTGCGGTCGTCGCCTACGAAATCGCCGAGCGTTCGAGCGAGAAGCGACTGCTGTTCGCACCGGTCTTCGCCCGGCAAGACGACCTGCTTTCCGCTGCGCTCGATCGCGCGGCGGTCGCTTTTCTCGACGGCACGTTCTACACCGACGACGAGCTCGCGGCCGCGCAGCTGATGCCCAAACGCGCGCGCACCCTGGGCCACCAGCCGGTGGGCGGCCGGGATGGAACGCTGGCGCAGCTCGGCGGAACGCGCGCGCGGGTCATCTTCACGCATCTCAACAACTCCAACCCGATGCTCGACCCGAACTCCGCGGCGTTTGCAGCCGTCGGCGAGCTCGGCGCGGAGATCGCCTACGACGGAATGGAATTCGCACTGTAGTCGAACACTAGTCGGCATGGGCGCGCTGGCCGCTTGGTTTCTCACGGCGATGTCGCTTGCCGCCGCCGCCACGGCTCGCGACCCGTAACGCGTGCACGTCCTCCTCGCCGCGCTCCTCGCGCTGCCGCGCATCGGCGGCGACGACTTCGCCAAACTCGTCGACCTGCGGTCGCCTGCGATTTCGCCGGACGGCAAGCACGCCGCGCTCGTCGTCGCGCGCGTGCAATGGGACGACGACCGGCGGCAGAGCGAGCTGGTGCTCGTGGACCTCGCGACCGGCGCGCAAAAGACCGTCGTCGAGCATCGCGAGGGAATCTCCGACCCGGAGTTCTCGCCCGACTCCACGCGCCTCGCCTATCTCGCGCGCGACGGCACCGGCAAGGACGCGCACGTGCAGATCTTCGTGATGCCGCTGGGCGGCGGCGATGCGCGTCCCGTCACGCACGCGGGCGACGGCATTGACGGGTTCGCGTGGCGTCCCGACGGCCGCGCCATCGCCTACGCGGCGTCGGACCCCAGCCCGACGCGCACCGGCGCGGACCGTTTTCGCGACAGCTTCATCTTCACCACCGAACCGATCGTCGCGCGCGAGTCGCCCCGCCCGTCGCACTTGTTTGCGGTCTCACTCGACGACGGCGCCACGACGCAGCTGACGTTTGGTGCGCAAAGCTCCGCCGACTCGATCTCGTGGTCGCCCGACGGCAAGACGATCGGCTTCACCCTGGTTCCCAACGCGATCCTCAACGACCAGAACTCCTCGCGCGCCGCGCTGCTCGACGTGGCCACGAAGACGGTTCGCCCGCTCACGGGACGCGGCGCGTGGGAAGACGCGCCGATCTTCTCGCCCGACGGCAGCCGCATCGCGTATCTCTACTCGGCGGGAGATCCGCAGGTCAACGTGTCGCAGGTCTACGTCACCACGCCTGCCGGCGGCCCGGGCACGCCGCTCTCGGGCGCGATCGATCGGCCGATCGCCGACGCGGTGTGGTCGCACGATTCGAAGAGCCTCGTCGTCACCGCGCCCGACGGGCTGACGAACGCGCTCTTCCGCCTCTCGCTCGACGGAACGGCGCAACGGCTCGACACCGGCAGCCTCGTTCCCGGCACCCCGCTCACCACGACCGGGGGCGCGAGCTCGCCCTCGCTGAGCAACGCGCTCGCCGCCGACGGCACCCTGATCTTCGTCGCGACGGCGACCGCGCAACCCCCGGAGCTCTACACGCTGCCGCCGGCGGGCGTGCCCGCGAAGCTCACCGCATTCAATGCCCCGCTGACGCAGTTCGACTTAGCGACAGCGCAGCAACTGACGTTCGCCACGTCCACCGGCGTGCGGTCCGACGGCGTGCTCTACGTTCCGCCCGGCTTCGTCGCCGGCCGCAAGTACCCGCTGGTGGTCTACGTTCACGGCGGCCCGTCGGACGCGTCGATGCTCGAGTTCGACTTCTGGGCGCAAGCGATGGCCGCGCGCGGCTGGCTCGTGCTGCGGCCCAACTACCGCGGCAGCCCGAACCTCGGCCTGAAGTACCAGCGCGCGATTCTCTACGATCCCGAAGACGGCCCAGGCAAAGACATCGTGTCGGCGATTGCCGCCGTGCGCGCGCGCGGCATCGTGGACGAATCGCGGATCGCCGTCTGCGGCTGGTCGTACGGCGGCATCATGACGGCGTGGTTGATCTCGAAGTATCACTTCTGGCGCGTCGCCGTCTCGGGCGCGTCGGTGAACGACTGGACCGCCGACTACGGCACCTCCGACGACAGCGACGCCGACGCCGATCTCTTCCACGGCTCGCCGTTCGTCGGACGGAACGCCGCCGAGTGGCGGCGCGCCTCGGCGATCTCCTACGCCGGCGCCGTGACCACCCCGGTGCTCATCCTATCCGACGTCGGCGACAACCGCGACAGCTTCGCCACGTCGTCAATGTACTGGCGCGCGCTGCGCGACAACCACAAGGACGCCACGCTGCGCGTGTGGCCGGTCGACGGGCACTTCCCGACGGATCCGGTGCGCACGGCCGACATATTTCACTACTGGATAGAATTTATAGCGGAGCACTTCAAATAGACGCTCGTTCCGATTGGGAACGGAGCATTGGGATTCCGTCGCTCGGACGTTCGTCGCGGCACATCCTGTGCCGCTCCTGCTCGCGCGCTTTTTCGGGCTAACGAAGTTTTGAAACAGCCATCCATGGCTGGCCCGAAAAAGTCGCGACGCCTCGCTCACGGAACCCCAATGCTCCGTTCCTCAATCTCAACGAGGCCTATTCTCCGTTTAGAATAGGTTCCACAAGTACTGGTTATAGACTTCGTGGTGGTACTGCACTTCTTGCGCCTTGACGATCGTGCCGAGCAGGCGCGGGCAGCGGTCCGCACTGGCCTGCTTGAGATCCGCGTAGCGTTGCTTCACGTCGTCCCCGAGCAGTTTGCTCGTCCACTCCGACTTGCGGAACGCATCGAGCGCGTCGTAGATGTTGTCGGGCAGATAGCGGCTGGCTTGCCGCAGATTCTTGAGGCTTGCGGTCGAGCCGTCCAGGCCGGTCTTGAACACGGACAGCATCACCATGTACGGGTTCGCGTCGGGCGCCACCGAGCGGACCTCGGTGCGCATGCTGCGCTGGTTGCCGATCGGAATGCGGATCATCGAGCCGCGGTCGATCGCCGAAGCCTTGATCTGGTTGGGAGCTTCGAAATGCGGATCGAGCCGCCGGTAGGCGTTGACGCTCGAGTTGAGCATCAGGCAGATGTCGCTGCCGTGCGTGAGAATGCGGTCGACGAACTTCCATCCGAACCCGCTGAGCTGTTCCTGGCCCTTCGGATCCCAGAAGAGATTCTTCCCGTTCTTGCTGACGGAGACGTTCGTGTGCATCCCGCTGCCGTTGACGCCGACCACCGGCTTGGGCAGGAAGCTCGCCGTCATGCCGAGCCGCGTGGCCACCTGACGGCAGATCAGCTTGTAGAGCTGAATCTGATCGGCGGCCGCAACCACCTCGCCGTAGTTATAGTTGATCTCGAACTGCGAAGGCGCGACCTCGGGGTGGTCCTTCTCGTTTTGGAATCCCATCGCGCGCTGAACTTCCGCCACCGTGTCGATGAAGTCGCGCAGCGGATCGCCGGGAAGGGAGTGGTAGTAGCCGCCGGTGTTGACGTACTCGAACTTGCCGGTCTCGTGATACCGGCGCTCGGCATCGAGCCCGTTGAAGAGGAATCCCTCGATCTCGTTGGCGGCGTTGAGCGTGTAGCCTTCCTTCGCGTAGCAGTCGTTGGCGAGCTTCTTCAGCGATCCGCGGATGTCGCCCGCGAACGGGTTGCCGTCGCGGTCGAAGACGTCGGCAAAGACCAGCACCTTCCCGGGTCCGAAGATGTCGGCCGGCCCCCAATAGAACGCGCTCCAGTCGAGCGAGAGCCGGAGATCGCTTTCCCGTTGCGGCGTGAACCCGCGGATCGAGGAGCCGTCGAAGGTGAGGTTGTCGTGCGAGCGCAGCAAGAACTTCTTGTCGTAGTCGAGCATGTGCAGGCGCCCCTCGAGGTCGCTGAAGAGCACCGTCAGCGCCTTGATGCGGGGCTCGTCGGCGAGATACCGCAGGCGCTCCTCTTGCAGAGCGTGCAGTGGGACGCGCTCTTGACGCTGCGCCTTAGCGCGCAGATTCAACTCTTCGAGCGCCGTGTAGGGCAGCATCAGGAAGTCGCGCAGGTCGCCGCTGGTCGGCGTGGCCGTCGAATTCATTCGTCGTCCTCCTCGGGGCGTTTCGGCGGGTTCGTTACCGACCGCTTACAACGCCGGAAAAACGGCGCCTTTATCCAGATGCTGTAAGTGCTTGCGTCAAGCGTCCACCGTCGGGCGTCCCGAGGCCGGTGCACGGGTCCCAGCCGGCGCGGGCGTCGTAGGCGCCGTTGCTGCCGGTCGTGATGTCGTGGAACGGGCCGGGATTGCTCGGATAGCCCGGCACGCCGTAGAGGCTCGCGTTGATGAATCCCAAGTGCCGGCCGAGCTGCTGGTTCATCAGCGCAACGAGCGCCGCCCACAGCGGGGCGACCGCGCTGGTTCCGCCGATCACCATCGTCTGGCCGTCCACGCGAACGCTGAACCCCGAGTTCGGGTCGGCGTCGCCCGCGACGTCGGGAACGCCGCGGCCGCCTTGCGTTCCGGCCGGCGGCGACGGGACGTTCGCCTTCGATTGCCACGCCGGACGCGCGAACGCGGAGCTCACGCCGCCGCCGGAGTCGGCCCACGTAGTCTCCGACGAGATCGTGGTCCCCGAGCCGGCGAGCGTCGTGCCGCCGCATCCGAGCGCGTAGGGGCTCGACGCCGGAAAGTCCACGTGCGCGGCACCGTCGTCAACACCGTCGCTCGAGCCGCCGTCGCCGGACGCGGCGCAGACCGTGACGCCCAGCGCCGATCCCGCGGCGATGGCGGAGTTGAGCGCGTCGAGCGACTGCTGCGTCCAGTTCGCCTCGGCCGAGCCCCAGCTGATCGAGACCACCGACGGCTTATTCTTCTGATCGTGGATCGCCGTCGTCACCGCGTCGAGGAACCCCTGATCGGTGTTCGGTGCGAAGTAGATCGCGACGCTCGCCCCAGGCGCGACCGCGCCGACGATCTCGGCGTCGAGCATCACCTCGACGTCGGCGTCGCGGTCCTGGCCCGGCGCGGTGCTCGCGCCGTCGACCGCAACGACCACCACGGTCTGCGCCTTAATCCCGAGGCCCGTCAAGTAGGCGGAGTAGTCGGCTTGGCTGAACCCGCCGCCGAGCTCGACGATCGCGACACACTGCCCGCTGCCGGTCACGCCGCGCGGAAAATCGTACAGCTGCGCGACCTGCGGCGGCGTGAACGACGTCGCGGCGTGCGGCGCGATGCGCACGCGCGGCGAGGCCTGCGGTCGGTCGTCGAGTCCCAGCACGGCCTGCACGATCCCGGCCAGCTCGGGCGGCACGGTGACGCCGCCGCGCCGCCCGCGGTACGCGTCGTCGCCGTGCTCGCAGCGTTTCAGCGACACGCCGAACGCGGCGTTCATCTGCGCGACGCTGCCGCGCAGTATCACGCTGCGGCGCGCGGAGCTGCTCTCGACCACGGTCAGGCCGTGCTCGCGCGCGAACGACGCAACCTGGTCGAGGTCGGCGGCGTCGGCCCCGTACTCGTCGGCGAAGGCCGCGCGCGACATCGCGCCCACCGGCGGAGTGCCCGGCCGCTTCGAACGCACCACGACCGTCACGGTCAGCTCCTGCGCGGGATTCGCGTCGCCCACGACCGTGCCCGGATACTCGGGACGCTCGCTTCCGGGCACAATCCATCGTTCGCTCATAACGCCGTCCCCTTCGTCGCCGGCGCGGTCAGAGCCCGTAGAAAAACCGCACGACGTGGAAGAACACCGGCGCGGCGAAGATCAGCGAGTCCATGCGGTCCAAGATGCCGCCGTGCCCTTGGATGAGCGTGCCGTAATCCTTGACGCCGCGGTCGCGCTTGATCGACGACATCACGAGTCCGCCCGCGAAGCCGAGCAGCGCGATCAGCAGCGAAATCGCGGCGGCGGCCGCCGGAGTGAACGGCGTCAGCCACCAGATCCCGGTTCCCAACGCCGTCGCGCTGAGCACGCCGCCCACGAATCCCTCCCACGTCTTGTTCGGGCTGACGTTGGGCGCGATCGGATGACGCCCGAGCAGCTTGCCCCACAAGTACTGCAGCACGTCGCTCATCTGCGTCACGATCACCAGGAACAGCAGCAGCTTGGCGTCGGGGCCGTAGCCGTGAATGTCGAGCGTCAGCAGCGCCGGCGCGTAGCTCAGGCAGTAGACGCAGATCATCAGGCCCCACTGGATCTTCGCGGCACGCTCCAAGAACGACCGCGTGTCGCCCGCCAGCGCCATGGCCGCGGGGATGAACAGAAACGCGTAGACCGGGATGACGATGAAGAAGCCCGTCCACTTGATCCCGAGCAGATAGTACTGCAGCGGCGTGAAGATGAAGAACGTCCAGAAGAGCGTGTGGTGGTCGGCGCGGCGCGTCTGTACCAACGAGAGGTACTCGCGCAGCGCGAGAAACGAGATCATGCCGAACAGCACGAGCGAGCCGAGCGGACCGGCGACGAGGGTGAGCCCGAAGATCAGGCACATCACCCACCACGCGGCGATGCGCTGATTCAAGTTGTCGATCGTGGCGCGTGCCGCCGGATTCTTCGCCGTCGCCGCGCGCGCGGCCAGGCCGATCAGCGACGCCGCCACGAGCAGCCCAAGGATTCCGCCGCACGCCGCGAGCAGCTGCGGATTGCCGAGGCGTTGCCCGAGGTTCATTCGGGCTTGAGAGCGAGCACCGCATCGCGCATGCGGTGGAGAAAGGCGGCCTTCGTCTCCCCGGGCTCCAGGAACGTCGGCGCGCCGAAGGTCACGCGGCTTATGAACGGCACCGGAAGAAACTCGCCCTTGGGAAGGATGCGGTTGAGATTCTCGATGTAAGCGGGCACCAGCTGCAGGCCCGGCTTGCGCTCGCACAGATGGTAGAGGCCGCTCTTGAACGGCGCGACCGTGTCGCCGGAGCCGCGCGTTCCTTCGGGAAAGACGATCAGCGAGTAGCGATCGCCCATGCTTTCGGCGATCCGAGCGATGGTATCGCGCGCGTGCGCGGCGCGATCGCCGTCCGCGCCCCGGCGCGGCACGAGGATGGCGTTGAACACGTCGACCGCGAGCCGTCGCCGCACGCCCCGATCCCAGTAGTCTTGCGCGGCGATCGGCCGCGTCACCGCGCGCAGCTCGCGCGGCAGGGACGACCAGAGCACGGCGAAGTCGAGATGGCTGGTGTGGTTCGCGAAGAACACGCTCTGCTCGTTTTGCGGACGCTCGCGCCACGCAACCTGCGCGCCGCAGACGAAACGCGCGGCCGACGCGACCGAGCTCGCGAGCAAGCTCACCGCGACGCCGCATCCGCGACGATCGAACGCGTGCGCCGGACGATGGTCCACAGCGAGCCGGCGATCACGACGACGAGCGCGGCGGCGATCGTCTGCCCGTGCCAGCGGGCCAGCGGCTCGAGCGTCGCGAGCAGGCACGCGACCGTCATCACCGCCATGCGGTGCGGCTTGGCCATCGGGCCGATGAAGTTCTGCCGCAGGCCCATCGAGCCGCCGAGAACGCGCACGTACGCCGTAACCACGGCGAGCGCACCGGCCAGCCACCCCAGCTCGCGGCCGTACGGAATCGTCGTCAGCGAGTAGCCCGCGCCCACGAGGATCGCGAGATCCGCGAACCGGTCGGGCATGTCGTTGAACAGCTCGCCGTGCGGCGAGCGGCGGCCGCTCCCGAACGCAACCATACCGTCGAACATGTTGCAGGCCAGCCGGAGCTGGATGAGCGCGGCTGCGGCGAGGAAGCCGCCGACGCGCGCGGCGCCGTGGCTCTGCCCCGTCGACCACAGCGCGAACCCGGCCGCGACGGAGAACGTCAGGCTCGCGAGCGAGATCGCGTCGGGAGATAGGCGCGCGGCGATCAGGGCGCGCGTGACGGCGCGCGCCCACGGACGCTCGCGCGCCGCGATCGGACGCCGCTGCGGGTCGGGCGTCACGCCGGCCGCAACCCTCGCGCGACCCTAGGGGGTCGCGAACCGCGTGGGAGAGAGGTGGCAACGATGACCGGCGAATACCGTGGGAGCATGGACTCCTCCAAACGGCTCGTCCCCCCGCCGACGCCCGCGCAACGCGATACCGCAGCAGCGATCAGCGTGCTGCGCCGGCGCGCCGCGCTCTCGGACGCCCAGGAGCCGCAGATCACCGAGTCGAGCACCGGCGTGATGATCAACCGCGCTCGCGAGTCGGTCCGCCGGGCGACGTACTAGCCGCCAGCGAAGCCTCATAGGCCTTCACGGCCAGCGCGCATTGAGCGGCGAGGCCCTGCGTCACTTGCTCCGAGACGTAATCGAAAAAGCCGGTCGTCGACCGGTCGACGGTAATCATCCCGATCGCTTCGTCGTCCCAACGAACGGGCTCGCAAAGCACCGCGCGATAGGGCGGGTCGTCGCCGTCGCGGCTCGGCTTGTACGACGGCACGTTGCGGATGTCGGCCTCGTTGAAGTGGCGGTTCTCGGTGAACGACTTTCCGATCGTTCCGTCGCCGGGCCGGTAGGCCGAGACTTTGGGCCTGAGCCGAAATCCGCTGACGAACACGATCTCGCCCGCAACCGGATCGTAGAGCCACAGACCTAAGCGCAGCGTCTCGCCGGGCTTCGTCGCGAGCATCTCGTACGCTTCGCCCATTCGGTCGCGCACGTAGTCCGCGTAGATTGAATCCTTGGTCTCCAGCAACTCCTCGCCGGGGGCCCGCATCTTTGCGAGGTACATCGAGGCCGACGTCGACCAGTTTTGCACGAGGTTGGCGAGGTTCTCCAACGATTTCTCGTATTCGTCGGACGCGTTGCGCAGCTCGCGCACTTTGATCGAGAAACTGCCCCAGGCGACTTCCGAAATATTCGGCAGCAGGATGGCGAACACGGCCGGGGCCAGCCACACGAGGGTGGTCAAGTCGAAGACCGGCCAGTTCTCGTGCCGCTGTCCGACCCGCACCGGAAAGGCATGGAGAGCCGCGCCCGCGATACCGACGACGAACAGCGCGTTCTGAATCGTCGGAAGCACCCAGCGCCAGCGGCCGTCTGCGCTCGCGCCCATTCCTCGCACCATTGTCGTCGGCTGCCCGCCCTCCCTTCGACGCGCGCCCGCGCGGCATTAGAGCGCTTGGATCTTCGCCATCATTCCGCCGTCCTCGTGGTCGAGGATGTGGCAGTGGAAGACGAACGTCCCGCGGATCACCAGCGGGCGAAAGTCGATCAGCGCCTCGATCGCGCCGGGCTTGAACGTTCCCTTTGGCCCCGGGATGCGCGTCGGCACCACGAACGAGTCGGCCCAGTGCGGATGCGGCGCCGGCGCGCCGTTGATGCTCTGCACCAAGAAGTGCACCTGGTGGATGTGAAAATCGTGCACCTCTTCGGTGAGATTGAGAATCGTCCACTTCTCCACGGTGCCGGCGTGCACGGTGAACATCGGGCGGGCGTTCGGGTCGAAGGCCTGGCCGTTGATGTAGAAGCCGTTGGAGTCTTCCGTCAGGCGCACGATGCGCGTCACCTGCGCGTCGGGCGGCACGATGGGCGCGTAGCGCGCCGGGCGCACGTCGCCGGCGGCAGCGCCGGCGCGCCCGGACTGATCCTCGTCGCCGCGGCGGGGCGGCTGCAGGTCGGCGAGAATCTGCGGACCGTCGGGATCGCCTCGCGGCCCGGAGTTGTAGCAGAGCGTGCGAAACGCGCTCGGCGCCCGCGGTCCGGTCACGACGAACTCGACCCGTCCCGCGGGCGGCAGCACGTAGCGCGTGGTGTCGAGCGTCGGCGGGCCGTTCGCGTAGGATTTCAACGGATAACCGTCGCTCGCAACGACCTGCATCGCGGAGCCGTCGACCTGCAGCGCCAGGTGTCGGTGGCCCGTCGCGTTGACGACGCGGAAGAACTGACGCTCGCCCGGCGCGATGGCGATGTTCGGCCGCACGACGCCGTTGAGCGTAATGTGGATGCCCGGATCGGGGCCGCACGGGTCGTTGTTTTGATCGCCGTCGAGCGGCTTGAACCGGTGCGTCGCCTTCGAGCCTGCGGCGTCTTCGACGTCGCGCACGATGACGATCCGCTCCTTCATCTTCGCCAGGCCGGGATAGAGCTTCGTCAGCCCCGACACGACGATCGCGCCGGACATCCCCGCCAAGCCCACCTGATAGTCGACCTCGCCGTGAATGTGCGGATGGTACCAATAGAGTCCCGGCTGCTGCGATCGCGGAACCGGCACGACGTAATGCAGCGATCCGCCCGGCATCGCCATCATATCGAGAACGTCGTCGGCCGGAACCTTCGGCGAGACCGTCAACCCGTGGAAGTGCAGGTTCATGTCGCTGGCCATTCCGTTGCCCGCGAGCTGGTTCTTCAAATCGATCACGATCTTGTCGCCCGGGTTGATGCGGATCGTCGGCGCGACGCCGACGTGGCCGTTATACTCGAACGCGGGCAATCCGGTCGCGGGATTGACGACGGCAACCAGCTCGAGCTTCGCGACGCCGTGATGCGACGCGACGACCGGCGGCGTGGGCAGCGGCGTGCCGGACGGCGGCGGATTGCCCGGAGGGATCGCGCCGCCCCCGCCGGAACTGCCGCCGCCTCCGCAGCCGGCCGCTGCGAGCAGAATCGCCAACCGTACGTAAGATCGAATCATAGCGTTCCCCTAATATGCGAAGAGAAGCTGCGCCAGGAACTGGTTCGTGCCGTCCTGCGCGCGCTTGCCTTCGAGATTGAGCCGCATGTTGCGCCGCGGGCGGAGCACGAGATCCACCACGCCGTCGGTCTGACGCAGGTTAAACGGATCGTAGATGTCGTCGTACCGCGCATAGAGCGCCGTCGCGCTGTTGAACGTCCACGATGCCTGGACGAATCCGCCGGACGAGAGGAGGCCCAGACCGTAACCGTCGGCGCTGCTGTCGTAGCCGGTCTGAATTGCTCCGCCCAGCTGGAAGTTGCCGCGCGAGTAGAGCGCCTGCACGCCCTGCCGCCAGAAACGATCCTCGACCGGCGTGAGACCGGCTTGGCCCTGATAGCGATACGCTTGCAGCGTGAGATAGTTGGCGAAGGTGCCGCTGACCGTACCCATCAGGTTGATGCCGGTCTTTGGGACTCCGCTCTGCGGGATGTACGACTCGACGGTCGCCAGATGCGCCTCGATGCCCGAGCGATCGTTGGTCAGGGAGAAATCGGCGCCGAGCCCGTCGTTGAACAAGTTGAACGGATTGCTGACGACCGTCTGCGTGTAGAGGCCGTAGCCGCTGATCGTCGGCCGCTGCGTCTCGGGGTCGTAGAGCAGCGGCAGCGTGAACTGGCCGAGCTTGGCGTGCAGCGCCGTCGAGGTCGGGTTCGACGACGAGTACTTGTCGAAGTTCACCCACATGTCGCGCGGCAGCCCCGGCTCGCCGCCGTCGACGGCGTACTGCTCGAGATAGAAGCTCGTGTTGTTGCCCAGCGATCCGGCGGAGAGCAGCTCGATCTCGTTCACGACGAACTTCGGCAGCGGCGGGCTCCCGCCGGCCTCGTCGGCGTCGCCGCTGCCGCCGCTCGAATAGTTCAACTCGGTCTTGACCGAGATGGGAAACACGCCGCGCGCGGGGGCGCCGGGTAGCCGGAAGCCGTGGCGCAAGAAGTACGTGCCGAAGGCGTTGAGGTGCGGCACCGTCGTGTGGCACTGCTGGCACGTGAAGCCGTACCGGTGGGCAAAGACCGGAAGCGCCACGGCCGGCGCGCACCACGCGCTCGCGAAGACGACCCCCAGGACGACGGAAGCGGCCAACCGGCCCAACATAAGGCACCCCTAATTCAGCAATTAGGAGCCCCTAATACCCGGCAAACCCGGTATCCCCTTCCCGGGAGTGGCGAATCCTTACGGCGTTTCGGCCGTCCTCAGAACGGGATCTCGTCTTCCAACTCGTTGCCGGCCGGTTCGGCGGCGCTGGCGGTCTGGCGCGGAGCGCTCCCGCCGCCGTTGAAGCCCCCGCCGCCGCTGTCGTCCGAGCTCGTGCGATCGCGCGGTGAGCCGAGCATCTGCATGTTGTCGATCACGACTTCGGTCGCTTTGCGCTTGTTGCCGTCCTTATCGTCGTAGCTGCGGATGACGAGCCGGCCTTCGACGAGGCAGTTCGAGCCCTTCTTCAAGTACGTGTTGCACGTTTCGCCGAGACGGTCCCAGGCGACGATGTCGACGAAGGTCGTCTCCTCCTTGTTGCGCGGATTGTTGACCGCGAGGGTGAACTTCGTCACACCCTTCCCGGACTGCGTGTATCGGATCTCGGGGTCGCGGGTGAGATTGCCCACGAGAATCACGCGATTATATGAACCTGCCATGCCTTACTCTCTTTCGCTATGTCGTTGCGTCGAGGCTATCCCCGCCGAGTGTCACCTGTGTGGCACAGATGTTGCCGAAAAACCGCGGTTCACGCCGGGGGCGGTGGCGGCGGCGGCGCAGCGGCGGCCAAGGCCGCCATGTGCGTCATCATCTTGGCGTCGAGCCGCACGATGAGGGCTCGCAGAACGTCCTCGTGCAGCTTGAGCTGGCGCTCGAGCTCTTTCGAGGCCGCGGCCTCGCTTTTGAACTGCATCACCACGTAGTTGCCTTCGCGGACGTCGTCGATCTCGTAGGCGAGCCGCTTCTTGCCGAGCCGCTCGATGGCGACGACTTCGCCGCCCTGCTGTTTGAGAATCTCGCCGATGGCGTTGGCGCGCTCTTCGACTTCGCTCTCTTCGAGCGCCGGGCGCAGAATGTAGGTCACTTCGTAATCGGTCAACGTATCCTCCGTACTATGGACGCCCGCGCGGCGGGCGGCCCACTCTCTATGCGGAGCGGGCAGCAGGCAGACCCGGCTATTTCGCGCCGCCGGCCGATTCTCCCATCGGCCCTCGGCGGTCGCTCGATCCCTCTATAGGAGTCGGCCGCGCGGCTTTGGAAACAGGCGCCTCACTATGCCTTCCAAGCCGCTTCCCGTCTTGGCGTTCCTTGCTCTGGCCCTCTCGGTGGCTTGCTCGTCGAATGACGGCCGAACGGCGTTCGGGACGCGCGCCATGCCTCCGGAGATGCCGGCCGGCGGCTCCGTCAGTAAGTACATCTCCCACGTCGTCGTCATCGTCCAAGAGAACCGCAGCCTCGAAAACTTCTTCGCCGGTTATCCCGGCGCGAACGCTCCGTTAACCGGCTGTGCTTCGCCGACGCCCGGGCGCGACCGGCGCTTCTCGGCGCCGGCGCAGCGAGTGCCGCCGCTGCAGCTAGCGCGCCGCCCGAGTTCGAGCCCAACCTGCCCGCCCGGCGACGTCCAGGTGACGCTGCATCAGGACACGTTCAAGAGCAACCCCGATCTTCGCCACGACTGGAACTCGTCGATGGTCGATTGGAACAACGGCGCGATGGACGGCTTCTCCCACTGGGGAATAAAGAATGGCCAGTACCTCGCCTACGACTATGTCGAGCAGTCGCAGATCCAGCCCTACTGGACGATGGCGCAGCAATACGTGCTGGCCGACGAGATGTTCCCGACCGAGTTCGGCGGCAGCTTCACCGCGCACCTGACGCTCGTGGCCGGCACCGACGACATCAAGCTGCCCGGTCAGGCCGAGGTTGATTTTCCGAACAACAAGCCCGACGACTGCGACTCACCGCCCGGGACCAAGAGCTCGTACATCTCAAAGAAACCGTACCGCAAGCTGCATCGGTTCGCCGGTCCGTTTCCATGCTTCGGACAGTTTAATTCGATCGCTGAGGTGCTCGACAATGCCGGCGTGTCGTGGAAATACTACGCGACGAAGTTCCTCGACGGCGGCTTCTGGGAACCGTTCGAGGCGCTCAAATACGTACGCGACGGTCCCGACTGGAATCCCAACGTGATCGTCTCGCCGCAGACGAAGATCCTCACCGATCCCGGCTACGGGCAGCTGGCAAACGTGAGCTGGGTGACGCCCAGCAAACAAGATTCGGATCATCCCGGCGCTCCGCCGCCGGCCGACACGGGACCGTCCTGGGTGGCGTCGGTGGTCAACGCGGTCGGGGAGAGCTCGTACTGGCCGAACACCGCGATCGTCGTGGTCTGGGACGACTGGGGCGGCTTTTACGACAACGTCCCGCCGCCGCAGCTCGATTACCGCGGCCTCGGCATTCGCGTGCCCTGCCTGATCATCTCGCCGTATGCCAAGCAGAACTACGTTACGCACACGCAACTGGAGTTCGGCAGCATCCTGCGCTTCATCGAAGAGGCCAACAACATCCCGGCCGGGAGCATCGGCCCGACGGCGAAGGGCTACACCGACGGCCGCGCCGCCAGCCTCGACGACGCCTTCGACTTCACCCAGTCGCCGCGCCAGTTCGTTCCGATCGGGTCGAAGTACCCGATGGGACGCTTCCTCAAAGAGCCGCCGTCGAACGAGCCGGTCGACACCGAGTAGCGCGCACCACCGCGACAAACGAAAGGGACCTCCGCATGGCGGAGGTCCCTCGCTTTTCCGCTCGCGCCGCTTACGGCGTGAGCTCGTGGAGGTTGTCGTCGTTCGCGTCGGTGTAGAAGATCACCGTGTTCGCGTCGGTCTTGCCGCTCGCGATGATCCCGAAAACGCCGGGCGTCTTGGACTTGTCCACGACCTTCGTGGCGAGCACGGTGCCGGCCGGAGTCAGCTCGACCAGCGTATTGTTCGCCGAGTTGGCGGCCACGAGGTTGCCGTTGGGCAGCACCGCCATCGCGACGGGCGCGTCGAGCGGGCTGCCGCTGTACACGAGCTTCCCGCACGTGGTCTTGGGATACTTGCACGTGAACGTCTTGCCGTCCTTATTCACGATGATCTCGTCTTTTACGAGCAGTTCGCTCGCATTATTGAACGACACGATCGTGTTGTTGGCGCCGTCCGCGATGTAGAGCGTGTCCTTCTTCGGATAGTACTGCACGCCCGACGGCCCGAGCGTCCCCCAGCCCGATTTCTTGTTGACGGCAAAGCCCTTGGCAATTTCGAGCGGGTGAGGGTTGCCGTAGTAGTTGATACTGAAGCTGATGATCGTGCCCGACGTCGCGTCGCTCGTGAACATGTACTCGGCGGAGTACAGCCCCGGGTTGGACGCGTCGGCGTTGTAGAACGGGCCCTTGAAGGGCGAGCCGTACGCCTTCACGAGTTTTCCGGTGCTGTCGAACGACACGAGCTGGTGGCTCATCAGGCCGGCCGCAAAGATGCCGTTGGCGTTCGTGAACGCGTTGCCGGCGCAGCCCAAAATCTTGCTGGACTGCACGAAGGTCGTCGGCTGCGAGCCGGCCTTCGGATCGAGAATTTCGATCGTCGTTCCCTTGCCGGCCGCTCCGGCGGAGTTGGAGTAGTTGCAGACGGCGAGCTGGCCCTTCTTGATGCCGTAGGTCGTCCTGGCGATCGAAACGCCGCGCGGACCCTTGTCGCCGTTGCCCGGATCGACCGTGGTTCCGATGATCACGTCCTTCTTCAATTTCTTGAGGATCGACGTGCTATCGGCGGGCGACGCATCGCTCGTTCTGCTCGAGAACTGCGACGCGCCTCCGGGGACGGCGGACGATCCCGTGGGAACTGCACCGCCTCCTCCGCACGCCGATAACGCGAGGAGGGTTCCCCCCGCTAGGAGCAGTGCCGCTCCCTTGTTGGATAACGCCATGGTAAACCTCGCTGGTAGCATGGTAATCAGTCTCGGCCCTTTCGTATCGCCTTTTTGCTCAACCTGCGAGAACAAGCGACCGCCGTCACCTTTCACGCGAAGATTCGCACAAAAAATACTATAGTCATCGCGATTCCGACGAGCACGACGATCGCGCGCGCGATCGGCTGGGGCACGCGCCGAAAGATCCTCGCGCCAAGGTATCCGCCGAGCAATGCGACGATCGCCATCGGAACCGCGAAACGCCAATCCACCACGCGCGCGACGACGAACGGGATCAGCGCGACGCCGTTGATCGCCGCCGATAGCACGTTCTTGATCGCGTTCTGCGCGTTGAAGCTCGGCAAGCCCGAGAAAGCAAGCACGGCGAGCATCAAGATGCCCATGCCCGCCCCGAAATAGCCGCCGTAGATCGCGACGAAAAACTGTACTGCGAGCTGCCACGGCGCGTGGCGCGGCGCCGCGATCGCGCGGCGCGTCAACAGGGGACTCGCGGCGAAGACGATCGTCGCGAAGAGCAGCAGCCACGGGATCAGCCGCACGAAGACGGCCTGCGGCGTCGCGAGCAGCAGGCACGCGCCGATCAGCGATCCGGCGACGCTGACGCAGAGCACCGGCAGCAGCAGATGCTTGTGCTCCGCTACCTCTTCGCGATAGCCCCGCGCGCTGCCGAGCGTGCCGACCCACATCGCCGCGTTGTTCGTCGCGTTCGCGGCGATGGCGGGCACGCCCGCGAAGAGCAGCGCGGGAAACGACAAAAAGCTGCCGCCGCCTGCGACGCTGTTCATGGCGCCGGCGACGAGCGCCGCGGCCGCCGGAACGACGAGGTGGAGGGTCGCGAGATCGGTGAGCAGACGCGTACTAGAGGGCGGTGCGCTCGCGCTTCGTCACGCGATAGACGCGGCGCACGTTCTTGAGCTTTTCGAGCTTGGTCAGGAGCTTGTGCAGGTGGTCGAGATCGCGGATCTGCACGGTCAGGCTCGCGACCGCGACGCCGTCCTTGCGAACCCGCGCGTTCACCGAGCTGACCTGAG
This sequence comes from Vulcanimicrobiota bacterium, assembly GCA_963824595.1. Classification (GTDB taxonomy): domain Bacteria; phylum Vulcanimicrobiota; class Vulcanimicrobiia; order Vulcanimicrobiales; family Vulcanimicrobiaceae; genus Cybelea. The sequence goes on along the minus strand of CAWGPY010000002.1, from coordinate 16,589 downwards.
TCTTGAGCTCGGAGAAGACGCCCATGATGTCTTGGAGCAGCTGCGAGCGGTCGTCCGCTTCGACTTCGACGTCCACGCCGTGGGTGAGGCCGGCGTCGTCGATCCACTCCGCCTGCAAGATGCGCTCGGGCGTGGCGTTCATATAGGCCACGTTCGGGCAGTCGGCGCGGTGGACGCTTACGCCGCGCCCGATCGTGACGTAGCCGATGATCGGATCGCCGGGTACGGGCGAGCAGCATTTCGAGAGCCGAACCAGAACGTCGTCGACGCCCGCGATGCGCACGCCGCTCGAGCGCCGCACGCTCTTGCGCGCCGGCTTGCGTCCGATCGCGGTGAAGTCGACCACGTTGTCGTGCTTGAGCTCGTCGCGGACCCGATTCGCGACCGCCTGCGCCGACGCGTCGCCGAAACCGATGGCCGCGTAAAGATCGGTCGGCGTCGCGTAGTTGAGGCGCGTCGCGATGCGCTCGAGCAGCGCGCCGCGGGCGACGTCGGTGCGCAGTCCGGCGCGCACCAGCTCTTGTTCCAGCGCCTCCTGGCCGGCGAGAACGTTCTCCTCGCGGCGCTCTTTGCGGAACCACTGCTTGATCTTGTGCTTCGCGCTCGACGTCTTGACGATCGAGAGCCAGTCGAGCGAGGGCCGGCCGCTCGACTTGTTGACGAGGATCTCGCAGATGTCGCCGTTCTGCATCGCGTAGTCGAGCGGCACGATGCGCCCGTTGGTCTTCGCCCCCACGCAGTGGTTGCCGACGTCGGTGTGCACCTGGTACGCGAAGTCGAGCGGCGTGCCGCCCGCGGGAATCGAGTAGACGTCGCCGCGGGGCGAGAACACGAACACCTGCGAGTCGAAGAGATCGAGCTTGAGGTTCTCCATGAACACTCGCGAGTCGCGCATGTCCTTCTGCCACTCGAGCAGCGCGCGCAGCCACGAGAGCTTGTTCTCGAACTGATCGGCCTTGCCGCCCTCCTTGTAGCGCCAGTGGGCGGCGATCCCGTACTCGCTCGTGCGGTGCATCTCCCAGGTGCGGATTTGGATCTCCAGCGGGTCGCCGCTGGGGCCCACGACCGTCGTGTGGAGCGACTGGTACATGTTGGGCTTGGGCATCGCGATGTAATCTTTGAAGCGGCCCGGCAGCGGGGTCCACATCGCGTGGACGGCGCCGAGCGCCGCGTAGCAGTCCTTGACGGAGTCGACGATGATCCGGATCGCGGTCAGGTCGTAGATCGTCGAGAAGTCGCGGCCCTTGCTGATCTTGGAGTAGATCGAGTAGAAGTGCTTGGGACGCCCCTGGATCTCGGCGTTGATCTTCAGCTCCTTGAACTCGTCGCGCAGCCGCGCGATCGCCTTCTCCACGTCGGCCTCGCGCTCGCGCCGCGTCTTTGCGACGCGCTCGACGATCTCGCCGAACGACGGCGGGTCGAGGTAGCGCAGGCACTCGTCCTCGATCTCCCACTTGATCTTCCAGATGCCGAGGCGGTGCGCGATCGGCGCGTAGATGTCGAGGGTCTCGCGCGCGATCGCCTGCTGCTTGGCGGGCGGGAGGCTCGCGAGCGTCCGCATGTTGTGCAGGCGGTCGGCGAGCTTGATGATGATGACGCGAATGTCCTTGGCCATGGCCAGGAACATCTTGCGCAGGTTTTCGACCTGCGCGTCTTCCTTCGACTGATACGGGATGCGGGTCAGCTTCGTGACGCCCTCGACCAGCCGCGCGACCTCGTCGCCGAACTGGGCCGCCACTTGCTCGCTGGTAACCGACGTGTCTTCGACCACGTCGTGGAGCAGCGCGGCGGCGATCGTCTGATGATCGACCTCGAGCTCGGCGAGGATCCCGGCGACGGCGAGCGGATGCTCGACGAACGACTCGCCCGAGGCTCGGCGCTGCCCCTCGTGGGCTGCGGCGGCAAGCTCGTAGACGCGCATCAGCCACTCCGGGTCGGCGGAGGGCTCGTAGCGGCGGACTCGTTCGATCAGCTCGGCGATCGTCATGAGGTTCCCGCTATTATAGCGCGCCCGGCGGCGTCTCCGACGGGGAGGGGGTGACGTTCTCGACGTCGAGCCGGTTCTTGAACGTGAACCAGTCTATCTTGCCCTGGACGTCGATCGCCATCCACAGGTAGACCTTGCCCTGCGAGCAGAGCATCTGATAGATGTAGCCGTGCGTGTCGGCGGGGAAGTCCGGATTGATCCAGCGGCCGACGTAGACCGTGTCGGTCAACGCGCCGAGCTCTCCGAGCTTCTGCGACGTGTCGCCGATCTTCGCATCGGTCAGCTGCGCCTGCAGCTGCGGCGCGTACAGCGATTTGTTCACCGCGCCGGCTTGCCACTGGACGAACTGCTGGCGCGCGATCTTCGTGATCGCCGGATCGGCGACGGGCGCCGGCGTCGGCGAGGCCGTGGGCGCGGCGTGCGGCCGCCCGATGCCGGGCGCTCCCGACGCGAGCACGAGCAGCAGGGCGGCGATCGTGCCGGCGGCGGCGTGTTTCATCAGTACGAGACGAACGCCACGACGTCGGCGTCGCCGAGCCGCTTGCGTCCCTCGAGCGCGGTCAGCTCGACGAGAAACGCGAACGCTTCGACGCGCGCGCCGAGACGCTCGAGCAGACGCGCCGTAGCGGCCGCGGTGCCGCCGGTCGCGAGCAAGTCGTCGACCACCAGCACGCGCTCGCCCCGTGCGAGCGCATCGGCGTGGATCTCCAGGGCGTTCGTGCCGTACTCGAGCGCGTACTCTTCGCTGAGCTTGTCGAACGGAAGTTTGCCGGGCTTGCGAACCGGAATGAATCCGGCGCCGATGGCGTAGGCGATCGGGGCGCCGAAAATGTATCCGCGCGACTCGACGCCGACGACGTGCTCGATGCCGCGATCTTTGAACCGCTCCACGAACAGGTCGATCGCGCCGCGAAAGCCGTCCTTGTCTTTCAGCAACGGCGTGATATCGCGGAAGAGAATTCCCGGGATCGGAAAATCCGGGATCGCCCGAATCAAAGCTTCGATTTCCACGTGCCTCCCGTTTGAGCCGGGGCGGGCGTTGGCCTGCAGAAAGCAAAGAGCCGCCGTCCTCCAGCCGACGGCGGCCCTGTCGCTTTTACGGCCGGAGGCTTACGGCGCCACTATCCGGTCGAAGCTCGAGACGTTGATCTTCGCGAGTGCCGACGCGTCGGCGCTCGTCCAGACCGGCGCACCGTACTGATCGTTGATAAACACGATCGCGTTACAGCAGCCGGTGTCGTAGGCGTAGGCTCCGTAGTGCTTGAGCGCCTCCGCCACGGCCTTCGCTTCGTGCGGGAACGACGCGTCGTTGAAGCTCATCTTGAGCCTGATGTGCGCGCCGTACGGAAACGGCTTGTCGCCCGGCGGCCCCTTGTAGACGATGTCGTCGGTACAGTCGGTAACGCCGGCCGGCGACACGCACGCCGACTGCGACCACGTGTTGCGCACGCCGTCCCATCCGAGCGCGTGGGTGATCACGCCGGCCGTCAGCTCCTCGGGGCGAACGGCGAGCAGTCCGAACGGAATGCCGCTGGCCGTCGAAATCGAGCCCATCGGAGGCCGCTGGAACGGGGCCGTGAGGTCCCACTTCCCACCGTTGTACATCGAGAGCGCCCCGTTGCTGTACGAAACGTTGTAGGCTTCGTAATACTGGCACGTCTGCGACTGCAGAACGAGCGCGTGGGCGTCGCTCAACGGTTCGATGTAGTACCCCGACTGCCACGGCCACGGCGAGTACGGCGTGTGCCATTTGACTTTCGGCTGCACTTTCAACAGCGGCGTGCCGTTCGACGCCATGTTCACCAGTTCGTCGGTCTTCGGCGCGTAGGCCGTGAAGCCGCCGCCGCCGCCCGCATCGTTGGCCGCCTTGATGTTCGCGGCGCTATCCGGATCGATCTGCGCGGCCATGATATCTTTCTGCCAAACGTCGCCCGACGGATACGGGCACCCGAGGATGGAGTTGGTGAATCCGCGGTACGATGATCCGCCCCCCGCCATAGCGGTGTCGTGGCTCGGAATGCTCGATTGCATCGCCGTCGTCCCGCTGCAGCCCGCCAAGATCGCGAGGGCCGCGTAAGCGCATAGGGCAGAATGGAAAAACCTAGAGGCATTCATTCTAATACGCCCTTTCCATACAATGGAGTCGGGTAGAGTTGGTGTAGCCTTTGAGCTTTGCGGCAATTATGCCACGGAACGCGGCGTTAACGCGTTGACGGGGTCAAAACGTTGAGTTAGAAATGCGGCGCGTCGGGGGCGGCGCTAGACCTTGAGCTCGACCTTTTCCAGGGCGCCCTTCGTGGAAACCACGTGGTGGTCGAGACGCAGCTCTTCGGGATCCATGCCGAAGGCGAGGCCCAGGAGCTGCGGCAGGTGGAAGATCGGCACCTCGATCTCGCGCTTGAGCACGCGGGCGGCGTCGGGCTGCTGCCCGTCGAGGTTGAGGTGGCAGAGCGGGCACGGCGTCACCAACAGGTCGGCGCCCTTGTCCTTGGCCTCGAGGATGTGGTTGCCGCCCATCGCGAGCGCCTTGTCGCGGTTCATCGTCAGCATCGGGAAGCCGCAGCACTTAGTCGCGCCGCGATACTCCACCGGCTCGGCGCCGAGCAGCGCGATGAGCCGCTCGAGATACGTCTTGCGTTCGGGCCGCTCGCGAATGCCGAGCGTCTCGACCGGCCGCAGGATGTAGCACCCGTAGAACGGAGCGATCTTCAAACCGGTGAGCTTGCGCTTGATGGCGGCGGCGACGCGGTCGATGCCGATGTCCTCGAACAACATCCAAAGCAGGTGCTTCACCGTCGTCTTGCCGGCGTACGCGAAGCCTTGATCGGCGATCGTCGAGTTCACCTTGTTGAGGCGCTCGGGATCGCGCTTGAGGTGATAGTTATGATCGGAAAGCACGCCCTGGCACGTGCTGCAGATCGTCATGAGGTCGGCGTTCTCGGCCTCGGCCATCGCGAGCGTCAAACCGTTGAGCGCGTCGGCCAGCGGCCGATTCTGTTCGCTCAGCACGCCCGCACCGGTGCACGGCGCCTGCGTCAGCTCGTGCAGCTCGAGACCGAGCGGCTCGGCGATCGCCTTCGCCGAGACGTAGAGTTCCGGACACGCGCCTTTCGAGACGCAGCCGGGATAGAACGCAACCTTCACTTGAACCGTCCTCCGACACGTTCGAAAATGGCCCTAATCCGTTTGATGCCAGGTATCGTCTTGTGAAAAATCGGCGGCAGCTTGCCGGCCCGCGCCATGTTGATGGCGCTGGGGAGCGTCTTGAGCTGTCCGACGATGTTGAACAGCCCGGTCGACTTGGGCATCAGCGTAAGCTCGTTGAGGCGCCCGCTGTGCTTGATGGATTCGGCGAACGCGTCGGCGTGACGCGTACCCGCGTTGTGCGTGAAGCCCGCGTCGACGGCGAGCTTGCGCAGCTTGAGGATCTGCTCGAGCGGCGCCACGCCCTTGGGGCATTGCGTCACGCACTCGTAGCAGTGCGTGCAGTCCCAGATGCCGCCCGGCTTGCTGAGCTCGCCCAGCCGTTCGCGCGTCTGGTCGTCGCGCGGGTCGCCCACGTAGCGGTAGGCCTGCGCGAGCGCCTGCGGACCGAGGAAATCGGGGTTGACGGCAAACGACTCGCAGTCCATGAGGCACGCACTGCAGCTGATGCAGCTGACCTCCTGGATCAGCTCCTCCATCGAGGCGTTCGGCACGCGGTACTCGGCGTCGGGCGGCGGGATCGGCTTCTTGTTCTCGAGCCAGGGCCGCACCGCTAAGTGCTTCTCCCAGAACGGCTTCATGTCGCAGACGAGGTCGCGGATGATCGGCATCGAGGGCGGCGACTCGACGCGCGTCTTTCCGTCCTTCGTGAACTCGGCGAGCTTGCTCTTGCACGCGAGGTTCGCGTGGCCATTGATCCACATCGCGCACGATCCGCAGATGGCGCTGCGACAGGCGCAGCGCACCGCGAGCGACTGATCCTGATACTCGCGGATCGCGATCAGCGCGTCGAGAACGACGGCGTGCTCGGGCACGTCGACGGTAAAGGTCTGATAGCGCCGGACCGGCGACGCGCTCCAGGGCGGCGGAAACTGCTGCCCTTCGACGGCGTTGTCGTCGTAGCGATTCTCCGGATTATAGCGCCCGACCTCAATCGTAAACTGCATTAGTACGTGCGTACCTCGGGCTTCCAGCGGGTGATGGTAACGGGCACGTGCGAGATCTCCGGCTCCTGCGCGTCGCCGCGATGCGTGAGCAGCGTGTGCTTCAGCCAGTCGGAGTCGTTACGCTCGGGGTAATCGGTGTGCGTGTGCGCGCCGCGGCTCTCCTTGCGGACGATTGCGTCGCGGATGATGGTCTCGCCGCAGTCGAGCATGAAGCCCAGCTCCAGCACGAACGTGAGCGCCTGATTGAAGACGCGGCCCTTGTCGCCCACCGCCACGTTCTCGTAGCGTTTCCGGAACTCGAGCAGCTGGCGCAGGGCTTCGTGCAGGCCGGCGTCGCTGCGGTAGAGCCCCACCTTCTCGTCCATCATCGTGGCGAGCTCGAGGCGCAGCCCCGCGCAGGTCTCGCCCTTGTACGGCCGGTCGAGCAGGCCTTGGAGCCGCGCTTGCTCGGACTGCAGCAGATCCTCGCCGCCTTGGCTGCGCGGCGTGTCCTTCGCGTAGCCGGCGGACGCGCGGCCCGAGCGGCGGCCGAAGATGATCGTATCGAGCAAGGAGTTGGCGCCCAGGCGGTTGCCGCCGTGCACGCTGACGCACGCGACCTCGCCGGCAGCGTAGAGCCCGGCGATGACGGTGGCGCCCTCGACGTTGGTCTTGACGCCGCCCATCTGATAGTGCATGCCCGGCCGCACCGGCACCGGATCCTTGATCATGTCGATTCCGAGATAGTCCACGGCCATCTCGTGAATCTGCGGCAGCTTCTTCAGGATCACGTCGGGGCCGAGATGTCGCAGATCGAGCAGCACGTTGCCGTCGATGCCGCGGCCCTCGGCGATCTCCGTGGCCTCCGCTCGCGACGTGACGTCGCGCGCCGCCAGCTCCATCTTGTTCGGCGCGTACTTCTTCATGAAGCGCTCGCCGAGCGAGTTCAGCAGATAGGCGCCCTCGCCGCGCGCCGCTTCCGTCATCAAGAAGCCGCTGCCGGCCAACGTGGTGGGATGGTATTGCACCATCGCCATGTCCATCAGCGGTGCGCCCGCGCGATAGGCGAGCGAGTAGCCGTCGCCGGTGCAGATCAGCGCGTTGGTGCTCGGTTCGTAGAGGCGCCCGAGGCCGCCGCTCGCGACGACCACCGCCTTCGCGCGGAGCAGATGCAGCTCGCCCGTGACCATCTCGAGCGCGACCATGCCGCGGCAAGCGCCGTTTTCCATGAACAGGTTGGTGGCGAACCATTCCTCATAGACCTTGACGCCGGCTTTGAGGATTTGATCGTAGAGCGTGACGAGCAGCGCCTGACCGGTGATGTCGCCCACGAAGTAGGTGCGCGCCTGCGACGCGCCGCCGAACGCGCGCGTGCCAAGCTTGCCGTCGTCGTCGCGATAGAAGATCACGCCCATGTGCTCGAACTCGATGATGTCGGCCGGCGCCTCTTGGCACATCACCTCGACCGCGTCCTGATCGGCGAGATAATCGCTGCCCTTGATCGTGTCGAACGCGTGCGATTCCCAGCTGTCCCCCTCGCCGATTGCGGCGTTGATGCCGCCCTGCGCGGCGCTCGAATGGCTGCGGATCGGATGCACTTTGGTAACGATGGCGACGTCGGCGCCGCACCGGGCGGCTTCGAGCGCGGCCCGCATTCCGGCCAGGCCGGCGCCTAAGATCAAAACGTCGTGATCGTGGGTCACGAGCCGGTAGTTTCCCGCAAAGGCGAGCCTACATTCCGAACGCTTGTTCGATGGATAAGTGGGGCCATCAGCAGGCTTTCAGAATAGTACGCCCGGCGACGCGCAGATATGCGTTTCGTAGCCCGGCGCAGAAAGCCGTCCCCATGTGCTGTTGCCGTTCGCATCGCGCCGCGACGCTGTTCGGGCTGTCCCAATCGGAGATGAGTCACTGCTTGGCCGGAGAGCTGCCGATTCGCCGGCGCGATTGGCTCGCCGCGGCGGGCTCGGCCGCGGCCTTCCTGTGCGCCGCCCCCGCGCTCGCCGCGGCGAAGCTCTACGGCACCGCCGTGAGCTACGATTATCTGTCGTCGGGCGTGCTCAAAGGCTCGCAGACGACGGTGCGTCTGCCCGACGGGTCGCTGGACGTCCATTTCGAGTTCGCCGACCGCGGACGCGGCCCCAAGGTGCACAGCACGATCGCGGTTGACGGCGCGGGGCTGATCTCCAAGCTGCACACCACGGGTTACAACTACTTGAAGGTGACCGTTGACGAGCGCTTCTCCGCCGGCGGAAGCACCGCGACGTGGACGAACGCCGCCGAGCGGGAGACGCAGCACTCCGCGTCGCCGCGCTTCTACGTGAGCATGGACGGCACGCCCGAGGAGGGCGCTATCCTCGTGCGGGCGGCGTTGCGCGCGCGCAACGGGTCGGTGGAGCTGTGGCCGATCGGCCTCACGCGCGTGGCAGCCGTGACGACGCTGTCGGTGAGCGCCGGCGCGCGCGCGAAGCGCGTGACGATGTACGAAGCCACCGGGCTCGACTTCTCGCCGGTCAGCTGTTGGCTGGACGACGCCGGCGAGCTCTTCATGGCGGGCAGCACGTGGGGCGCCGTGATCCAGCGCGGCTGGAGCCCCGTGCTCCAGCAGCTGATCGGCGCGCAGAACGCGCGCGTGACCGAGCTCGGCAAGCGGATCGCGCAATCGCTGCCGCACCGCGCCGGCACGGCCATCGCGATCACCAACGTGACGCTGTTCGACTCGGAGGCCGGCGCCGCCGTACCCAACGCGACGGTGATCCTGCACGGCGACAAAGTCGCCGCCGTCGGCGGATCCGAGATGAGCGTGCCCAGCGACGCGCGCCGCATCGACGGCACGGGGAAGACGCTGCTGCCGGGCCTCTGGAACTCGCACATGCACCTCGACGCGTCCTTCGGGCCGCGGCTGCTCGCGGAGGGCGTGACGACGATCCGCGACCCCGGCAACGCGCCGGAGTACATCGCCAAGACCAAGGCGCAGTTCGAGAGCGGCGAGCTGGTGGGTCCGCGCGTCATCATCGCGGGGCTGATGGACGGCACCGGCAAGTACACGGCGCCGATCGGAACGACGACGGCGACGCCGGATCAGGCCGTTGCTCAGGTGCGCGAGTGGAACGCGCTTGGCGCCGTGCAGATCAAGATCTACAGCTCGATGGATCCCGCGCTGGTGCCCGTGATCGTGAAGGAGGCGCACGGCCTCGGCATGCGGGTGAGCGGCCACATTCCCGCCGGGATGATCGCGCAGGACGCCGTGCACGACGGCTACGACGAGATCCAGCACGTCAACTTCCTGTTCTTGAACTTCATGCCCGACACCAAGGATCGCACGCAGACGCCGGTCCGCCTGACCGCCGCCGCGCAGCGCGCCGGGACCATTGACTTGCAGAGCGAAGCGGTGAAGGAATTCATCGCGCTGCTCAAAGCGAAAGACATCGTCAGCGACCCGACCGTCGGCATCTTCTACACCGATGCGATGACGCGGACCGGCGACGTCGCGTCCACCGGCTTCGGCGAGATCGCGGATTGGCTGCCGCCGCAGGTGCGCCGCACGCTCACCACGGGCGGCCTGCCGATGGGGCCCGGCCTCGACGCGAAGTACCGCGCCTCGGCAAAGGCCTTTCTCGACATGGTGGCACTCTTGCACGCCAACGACATTCGCATCGTCGCCGGAACCGACGACATCTTGCCCGGCTTCGATCTGATCCACGAGCTGGAGCTCTACGCGCAGGCGGGGATCCCCAACGCGCAGGTGCTGCAGACGGCGACGATCGTGCCCGCGCGGGTCATGCGCATGGACGACACGCTCGGCTCGCTGCGACCCGGAAAGCTGGCCGACGCCATCGTGGTGCACGGCGATCCCCTGGCGAACGTCGCACAGCTGCGCAGCGTCGGCACGACGATCAAGGGGGGCGTCATGTACGACACGCGCGCCCTCTACGCGACCGCCGGGGTCAACGCGCCCGCGGTCTAGGGGTTTTTAGTTCGGCGCTACGATTGCCGCGCAGGCAACGTACTTCGTTTCGTCGGCGCTGCTGTCGTGGATGTCGATCACGTAATTTCCCTTGAGCAGATCGCCGAGCTTGACGCCCGGTATCGTCGTCGTGCTGATCCCGTCCACGATGTTGGTGAGAGTATACGTGGGTACCGGGTTGCGCTTCGCGCAGGTGCCCGTGTGGATACGGACGGGTTGCGTACCGTTTTGGCCGCCGCCCATGGTCACGACGATCTTGACGCCCTCGGGGACTTGCTGGAACGTCGCCGTGCCGGTCTCCCCCGGCCGGTTCTGAGCGTAGAGTTTCACCTGCAGCGTGGACGGGTCGGCACCGGCCGCCGTACACGTGAGCCCGCCGAGCGCTACTGCGGCGAGTGCGGTACGCAGAGCACCCATGGTTCACCTCTTCTAAAGAAAAAGCTCGGGGAGAACGACTCTCAGTATACCCCAATCCCCAGCCACGTCATACTCAGGCAAAGCGCCATTTTGGGGCCTTAACGCGCTGCGTGCACGCCTCGCACGTACAAGCCGCGCCGCATCCGAACCTATTTGAGGTTCAGAATCGTGATCCGACCCTAAAGCGGCGTGCCGTACAAATCTCCACGATCTGCTCGGCGCTGAGCCTGCGGAAGGTCTTAGTCCCGTACTCGAAGGTCTCTCCGGCTTCAGTTGCATCGTAGCGCGTCTGCGCGCCAAGGTTCAGGGGCGGCCGTTCCTTCAAGATCTCGTTCTTGAAGACAACGCGGTAGGCGAGGTCCTTGGCAAACAATACGATCTCACCACGTGCGTTCGCATAGCCCCCATAGACCGGCTCGGAGTGCTCCAAACTGTCCGGGTCCTTAACGGTACCCTTGATAGCGAGTGCGGCAACCGGCAATGGCGAGTTTATCACAGCGGATGTTCGACCGCCAAAAGCCGGGAAAGGTTGCATCCGTCGCCGGCTAGTCGTCGCGGCAGCTCGTCGCAGTACGACTCCTGACTCACGACAGTCAGGAGGCCCCATGCTGCAGAACCTCACCACCACGACGTCGCGCCGGTCGCTCGAATTCGGCATCTACCGCGACGGCGACAACAACCTCGACGCCGCCCAGGAGCTGACGCTCGCGCAGGCGCTGCGAACCAGCGCGGCCGACCCGCGCGTCGAGTTCACGGTCGAGGATACGACGCGCCTGCGGGTGGGGCGCGACGCGATCGTCTCGGGCGAGCTCCACACCGAGCGCTATACCATCGCCGACGGTGGCGTCACCGGCGCTCGGACGGTCGAGGCCGACGACATGAGCGACGAAGGCAACTTGGCGCGCTTCGTGGCGCGCACGCTCGACGAGGCGCAGGCGGCCGGCGCGAAGCAGACGTGGGTGGATCTCGTGGACCACGGCGGCGGCGACGGCGGCGGGTTGGAGACGCGCGACGGCAGCTGCATGTCGATGCCGGACATCGCGAACGCGATCGCCGACGGCGTGGCGATGCACGCCCGCGAGCATCCCGAAGACGCCGCCCGCGGCGTCGACGGCGTCGTCGCGAATCAGTGTCTGATGGCGACGATGGGCTTCGCCGAGGGATATTACATAAGGGCTCTATTAGTTCCGATTCGGCCATGCATTCGAGGCGACGCCCTAAAGCGGGCGTAAGCCGCACAATGAGCCGCGCCGCCTATGCTGCCGCGCTAGCGCAGCTGCGATGCTGAGCAAACCTCGGAGCCCATGAAGCGAGGCTGGGTGGTTATGATCGCGGAGGCTAGCCTGGGCTTACAGCTACGCCGCTGCTCAACGATTCAAATTTCGATTCCACCGAGTTGCCGATTTAACGACGGCTTTGCCACTCTTCGGATAAGCCGAAATGCCAATCTTGTTGGCTACTACGCCTTGTGTGGAGTACGGAACGACAACACGGTCGCCGTAAATCCATGATTGATAGGCCTGTTTTGTTCCTTCTATACTGGTCTTGCCGACGACAGATGCCTTATTTCCAGAAATATGTAACCGAGAAATCTTTATGGCATCCTTCGTTGTGCCTTCATAGGTGACATAACTGCCGTCCCATTGTATGCTTCCCGGGTTTCCTAGCTTATCCTTCACCTTCAAAAAGGCAAAATCCGTACCATTATTCGGGAAGTCGCGCAATGGTGTTTACAGCGCCGTTAACCCCTGACGCGAACAGGTTGCCCCCGTTGTCGTATCCACAGCCTTCCGTGGTCATGTGCGTGTTGTATAGCGTTGGGGTTCCGGTTGCGGCTGCGAAAACTGCCATTGTCGCCCCGCTTCCGCTGAACACGACGGCAAGATTGCCCGTGAAAGGGTCAACGGAACACGATGCGGCGGCCGTACCCGGTAGCGACAAGGTAGCAATAGGGCTTGTATCACCATGTCCAAACTCAAGGACCTGGTTGCCATTTGGCACCCACACGTTGCCTTCAGCATCCGCGCAATCTGCGCCAGCGGCGCCGATGACCGTTATTTGAGCGACCAACTGCCCCTGCGGATAGGTAAGCACGCAAATTTCCGCCGCATGGTCCAGTCGCGTAAACCAAATCCTGGTTGCGCTCCCCACAGCTGCGATGTACTTCGGCCCTCTGCCGCACCTGGCGCCCCGATCGGCGGCTGCGATCCCCCGCACCCGGCCAGCAATGCTGAAGCCACGCCAATGGCGACGGCGTAGCAGCTAAGTCCCAAGGTTTTCATATGGTCTGCTCCTCGCTCCGTGAACGCCACGGCGCCCGGCATCGTTTCGGCTTAGCCCACGTGAGCCCCCGCGCTAAGCCCCCCGGCATATCCGTGCCGCCATAGGTCGTGCCGCGCTGAGCCGAATCGGGCGCCGTGGCGGCAGCCGTAAAACCGGGTTCGATCTTCTGACCGTTAAGACCGATGGGTGGCTAGAGCATGAGCCGTCTGGCCAGGGGCCGCGGCTTTATGGTAATCTTGTGCAAGCCTCCTGCGCGTCAGACTGCATAGAGCGAGGCGTATTGGATTGCGGGCTATGTTTTGCTTTTGGGACACGCGGCGTTAAGAACAAAATCGGAAGGACGACCATGAAACGGCTATCAGTATTGACCATCATTGCGGCCATCTCTGTTTCAGGATGCAATGCATCAAGCAGTGCTCCGGCAGTGCCCTCTGGCTTGTCGAGCCAAAGTGCAGCAGAGCGATCCGGCTTGGGTCGCACCGGCTCCGGTAGTGACTTGGTCTACGTCGGGACTGCTGAGGCAGTCGTTGAGGTTTACACCTTCCCAGGCCTGAAGGACCAGCAAACGATACGTCTTCCAGCCGGAGCCGACGGCAAAGTATGTGCCGACTCCGAGGGCAATGTCTTCGTGGGGACTTTTTTCCCCGAAGAACCAGTATCACAAGCATACGTCTATGAGTACGCTCACGGAGGCTCTACCCCGGTCGAACTTCTGACTCTCGAACGGCATTGGGTGCCGGTTGGGTGTTCTGTAGATTCGATATCAGGAAATCTTGCTGTTACCGAATACAGTACCAACGGTGGCGGCGTAAAGGTCGCGATTTACGATAACGCACAAGGCGCTCCCATGTTTTACACCGACGCCGCTATTACGGGTCAGCCAGGCTACGATGCTCAGGGGAATCTCTTCATGATCGACCATGGCTCTGTGATGGCGGAACTGCCGGTAGGAAGTGCAAGCGTGGTCCACGTCAGCCTTAGCAGCGCGGTCGGGCAGGTTGACAGGATCCAATGGGATGGCACATACCTCGCTCTAACTGCGGCAGCACCAAGGACGTAAAGAGGAGCAAGTTTCCTGAAGTGATCCACCGCTTAAGCATCGCAGGCTCGTCTGCCACAATCGTTTCGACGATCACGCTGCGAGGACTGAAAGCTCGGGCCACCGGTGGAAGCTGGATCATCGGCAGCCGCGTTCTAGCGCCGATGAAGGGTTAAGTCGCGCTCTGGAAATATCCCGCCGGCGGAAGCACAGTGACCTCGGTAAAGAAAAGTGGAGAGCTTCCCGCAAGCGTCGCCATCAGTGTGGCTCCTCAGCCCTAGCGTAATGCCTTTGGTTCCGCGCTTACGTCTCCGATTGGCGCGGCCTCCATCGCTACACTGCCGCCTTTGATCGATGCCCGGCATTCCACCATGTACAAGGCGCCTAACCGCCTGACGGCTCTAATTCGTGTGGGTAAGTTTTTTCTCAAACTCCGCCTGTACCGTTTCGGGCAAGTTTGCATTGAGGTCAGAGAGAATCAAGAACCTACCGGCGAAACGCACCAATGGCAACCAGCCTTCAATGTTGCGAATCAAACTAGGATCATCGAGGTTGGCAAATTCCCCGGAGTCCAGTAAGGCGTGGGCCACGCGCTTTCTTAGCGGCGCTAGATATTTCTTTGCTACGGCGAAGACCGTCTTAGAATGTGTTTCCGGTCTAAATACTTGCTGAAGAGTGATGGGGTCCCACTCGTAGTTCTTCGGAAAACCTTCTGAGCGAGTGCTTTTAACTCATCTACGTGCTAGGGATCTTGATTGTCTCGAACCTGATTGGGCTGCAGTGCAAATATAAGCAGATCTGCGCAACTTGCGAGCGCCGAAGTTCCATCGATTCGACGATTTTGTAGAAGCAGAGGAAGGCGTAGGTTGAGGAACTCGTATTCATGCCTTCTCTATACAGACTTGCGAGACCGCGAATCATTGACCCAGCAGAATTTGACTTTCCGATGGCACGGTCGGTTTAGGTGCAACTCGTATCGAGGTTCTCAGTATGTTAGTTGACGCCTCGGTCACATCTAGCTGCGCCACAATGACTGGTACATCGTACTTTAGCGAAAAATAGCTCAAAATCGGTAGAATGGTTTCTCGCGCTTTTATTTCAGCGTCTTCAAAGGAGGTCGCGGAAAGAGCGGTGATTCGCACGAGAGATACGTAGCCAGCGCTGTTTAGCGAGAAGGTGACGTCAACAGATTCGCCTGGTTGCCATGTCCTGGTAAGGACCATGGTGTTTACCGAGGAACCTTGAACGGCGGGTGGTCCGAGGGCAAGGTATGAGTCCCCGTCCATAAGAGTCGCAGCGACCGTTTGTCCGTCGCGGAGCGGCGCCTGGTCGAGCTTTTGCAGAGCAGCCGCAACAGAGTACATGCCTGATGACCCTAATGGAATGGACCCATTGCCGTCTGGGGTCAGTTACGCCTTCGAGCGCTGCGTGTAGCAAAGAATGAGGTAGGCCGATGCGTGGGACTTCGACGGTGACCTGTTTTTTTAAGGCAGGATCACTCGCTACGGGCTCTTTGGCCTTCGCTCGGGCTGCCGCGTCAATTGCCTGGTGGCAGTTCTTTATTGTCTGCCACTACCGCAACGACACCGCCCTTTTCTTAGTGCCGTACTCATCCGGTTAGATCTGCGAAATGTGACTTGTCTTGCCGGCTCCGCACCAGCTGACGTGTAACCGGTTGTTTTTTGCGCATTTCGCTCCCGCTTACGTGCTGCCTCGCCACCGTGTCCTGGGCTTAAATTAGCAGCCCGCATTTCGGCAAGTCGCGCCCGCGCCTTTTCGATCGGCTTTGCCACCTCAACGCTGTATCGCAAATAGCAGTGCCGCCCGCAGATTTTCAGCCCCTTGCGCGGTAGCGGCTCCTTGCAGTAGCCACAGTCGGCGTGGTCCCAGGTCTCGCGCCGCTCCGCGATCGGCTTCGGTGCCTCGCGAACGAGCCGCCGCGGGACGCTGATCCTGCGCAGCTGCTTGGCATAATCATTGGCGATCGCCAGAGTGGCCTCTCGGAAACGGGGCATCAGGACCGAAGCGAGGAGACCCGTCAGGTCGGGATCGAGCCGTACAATCCCGTCTCTCAGCTCATGGAACATCGACGGACGTAGCTTCTCCTTGTGCAGCAGTTCCAAGGCCCAGACGTCCGTCTTAGCGCGCAGCGGTTCGAGCAGGTCGTAGATGAACGACTCGCCGCAGCCGATCGTCCTGTGGAGCAGCCCTAGGTCGGGGTCGAGCCCCACGGCCTCGCAGGCGACCCGCGTCTCCACTTCCAGGAGCGTATAACAGTAGTTCAAGACCGCATTGAACGGATCGGTTGCGTCTCGGACTCGTTCGCGTCTCCCGTTTGTTCTTGGAGATGGCCGCCCAGTGAGCCAAAATCCGTTTCAGCGCCCAGGGTCGCCACGGGAGCGGCGACTCACCAGGAGTTCCAGTAGACTTGTGCGGCGCGTCCTTCCAGCGCGAGGAAGTCCACGAGCGTCGTCGCCGCATCAGAGAGGCTTTACATGCATGGATTTCCGAGGCTGCTGTGGACCGCCCCGAAACGTTCACGATTCCGAGTCGCGGAAATCTCTTTCTATGGCGGAACTCTGGGAATCCAGTTTCTTTTCCAGGAAGTACCGGGCCAGTTTGACGGCGTCGTCCGTGACCGCGGAAACCGCCTGGGCCCGTTTCGCGGGTCCGTCGTGCGGAGCGTCCGGAACCATGCAGTTCAGCAGTGTACTGTCCCAGGCGAGGAAGGACACTGCGATCCCCATTCGAGCGCACCAATCGATG
>CAWGPY010000001.1:0-666444 GCA_963824595.1 Vulcanimicrobiota bacterium | reverse complement strand
GATTGGAATCGGCGGCTCGGCCCTGGCCTCCACTACCCGGACCCTTTTTCGCTCCTTGGCTAGCTGACTGTTGAATCGAAAAAAACAGGGGTAGCGCAGAGAACCATCGCAGTCTCCATAACCTCCTCTACTCGATCCCAGTCGTCCCACCAGAAGGAAAACCTTGGTCCGGCCCGTCCTTGATCGGCAGTTAGAGCAGCATCGGCTGCCTTTAACGGCGATCACGCGATCGGTCTTGGTCTCGGGGCGCTTAGCCTGGTATCGTCGGTCGCGAGCCTTCTTGGAGTGCTCCTTGGAGCAGTACCTCAGGTGGCCGTGCTTCGGCTCGAACTCGATCTCGCAGTCGAGGCATAATCTGACGGCTTTAGCGGTTGAGGATAGGTCAGGCACCGCCGCACCGCGCGGGCTGCGCCCGGCGGTGATCGAACTGATTCACGAGGGGTCCCTTATTCAGGAGCCTTTTATTCCGAGCCCCTAGGTCTTCGGCGCGAGGGGCACCCGCGCAGGGCGCGCCAATGGGAAAACGAAAAACCGCTGCTCACGCAGCTCAACACCCTACTCTTTCATCATAACATACCGACCACTCGCATGTCAAGCGAATAGGGTAAGAAAGCGCCCGCTGCACCAGCATAAGCGATTTGACGGGATGTGGTATATCATGAGGTCCCTTCGTGGAATCCCAGGGGAGACGAGCGTGGAATCGAACAACTGTTCGCCTCATGGCGAGACCGCCGCAGTTCACCTACCCCGAGACCGATTCACTGGCCGTCGCACAAGCGAAAGCCACTCTGAAGGCTCTCTCGCCTGAGGCTCGGGCTCATATCCTGGCTTGGCTGGTGAAGTACTACACGGACGAAGGGGCTATGTTCTCGCCGCAGGTCACCCGCGGTCGAAAGAAAGCCACGATCGACGATGTTGCCTATTGGCTCGTCAAAGTGCCCACACGATAGTGCAGTTGCCACCAGGTACTTGAGGGCTTAGACGACGCTGTGGGCTTCGTAGCGGAGCGAATGGCCGCGACCTCCATCTTTCAGCCCGCGGAAGCCGTCAAAGCTCCAGGTTGTAGCACCTGCGGGGTTCGCCTTTTTCCCTGGCGATCTTTAGTCCGGAAACGAGGCGGGAATCGTGTAGGTTCGCCACTCTGGCTTATCGTCAAACGTGCGCGGCGTTCGGTTGCGGTAGGCCACGCACTCGCGAGCTAGTGTAAGCATACTCTGGCGCAGCAGGCGGCTTCGAAGGCCGTCCGCGACTGCGGGCTCTAGCAAGTAGAACGCGACCGCGATAAAGTCCGCGGCCCGCGATCGGAACAACCTCTATTTCGAGGGCGCCCTGGGTGTATAGCTCTCCCGCATAGCCCATGATGCCGAGTAAGTCGAGGTACTGCTCGCGTTCCTCTTGCGGAAGCGAGGTTAGCATCGCGAGGCGCATTTCAAGATTGGCGCGGCAGTTAGTCAACGTAGGGCGGGATTTCAGGAGCGCATTTATGTTCTGCATAAGCCTAGCCGCCATCGCTGTCTCGAAAAGGTCAACCGTCAGTCGAGTCCTGGCAGCCTTGCGGTTCACTTCTATGGCCCGCCTTGTGTATAATGCCGCCGCGAGCGCGCCCAATGCAGCGACGACGGTTGCGCCGGCCTCTACGGCTTGCGAATCTATCAAGGCGCCGTCCGCCCTCCTACGAGGAACCACGCCACTCCCGCGATCGTAACGATGATCGCCTCGCGCATCCAGGCAGTGTCGGTTACGAGCCCCTGTATCTTTAGCTGATAGGGCGTGGTATTGGGGTCGGGCGCATCCTCCCACTTGAACGGCGTGGGCTGCGTAGTGTCGGCGGCTGGGGTATCCGTCACGACGGGACTTGGCCGTGGCTCCGTGGCTTCAGGGTAGCGGAGCGCATCGTGCTACAACTTTGCGGCCAGGGCATTAGCGATGGATGCGCCGACAACGAATATCAGGATAGCGATCCGGAGTGAGGCCCTACAGGTATCCACGCCTTCGACATTCGGCCATGAGGGCTTGCATCCGCTCAACCCCTGCGGCGTACGCTTCGCTGGCCTCGTCCGCTTGAGCGCTGTTCGGGTTGTCCCGGAGTGCCGCGGATTGAACTCCGCTCAACTTCTTGTTTTCCGCTTCTTGTGACTCCACTGCCGACAGCAGGTCTTCTTTGTTCAAGTCGTCCACAGGTACGGCTTTCGACAGGTGCGACGAGCGTTCCAGCGGGCGGGGCAGGGCGGTCACGATGTGTCCCACTCTTGTCCCACTAGCTCCCGCAGTTGCCCTCACAACCGGCCAAAATGAGCACGCGGGCGGATGACATCCCCTTCCAGTGCCTGATAGACACGGTAGGATCAGCGGAGGGATATTACATAAGGGCGTTATTAGTTCCGGTTTCGCCGCGCTTCCGCCATGCCGCCTAGGCCGATCGGGCGGCGGCGCTGGCTAAGCCCAGCTAAGCCCTTAGGTGCTACGCGATCGATGACCGACGGCGCTGGCGCAGCGCGCGCGCGAACAAACTCATGGTCGTAATGCAAAGATCGTTCCGTTCCCATACATACCGCCGGCAGTCGTGGTGCCGTAAAGCGCTTTTTTGAAATAGATCATTGATGCGGCCGGCTTTTTGCCGTCGCCGCGGGTGGCGCCAAAGCGATGAAGTATTTTTTCGTCGCCACTTGGACTAATGCTGAAGACCGTCCCGCAATCGACGCGGATATAGTTATCGAGACAGCGTTGGTTTCCACCACCATATTCCGTCGTGCCGTACAAGATCCCGTGGACGACGACGAGGCTCGATGCCGGGAACGATCCGTCGGAGCCCGCCCCGAAACCATGAATGATGCGCTCCGAACCATTCTTCGGGTCAACTTGGAAAACCGTTCCCGCGTTGTGCACACCACCGCCGTAAGTGGTGCCGTAAAGTCTGCCGTCGAGCTCGACTAAGCCGCTGCCAGGTCCACCGCCATCATCGTGGCGCGCGAAGCTGTACGCTACACGCTCCTTCCCCGCCACCGGATCCAGCTCGAAAATGTATTCGTCTGGTGCGAGCCGCCGTAGAGTGTTGTCCCATAAAATTTGCCGTTTACGACGATCAGATTCGATTGAGGCGATTGGCCATCATGAGTGTGGTCAAACGACCCGCGGAACTCGTACAGAAGGCTCTCGAGTCCGCTCCTTAAACTTACGCTAAAGACGGTGCCGCAACCAACGTCAACACACGGATAGTCAATCCCGCCCCAGTGTGTAGTGCCGTAGCGCACGCCGTTTTATCGCCACCAAACTCGCCTCAGGGTAGCGGCCGTCGCCGGGCTGTCCGAAGTCGTGCAGAATCGTTTCTTGACCCGCTGGGCTGATGCGAAAAACCGTTCCGCCGTCTTCTCGGCCGCCGCCGAAATACGTCGTGCCGTAAGGAGCCACGGACAGCGATCAAGCTCGCGTTCGGATCGGCGCCATCGCTGCCCCCGGCGAAATAGTGAAGCACGTTGTGGGTGCCCGTCGTCGTAACACTAAAGACGGTTCCGCTCCTGTCGCTCCCGCTCGTTGTGCCGTAAAGGGTACCATATAGGGCGGTTAATCCGGCCCGCGGGACTGCACCATCGCCTCCACCGCGAAAACTATAGACGATTCGAAACGACGGCGCTGATATGCCGCGCCCATCGATATTCCCGTCCCTTCCGGCAGCATCGACGATCCCGCGACGTTTATTGTGCGGGATGATCGCGCGGCTTTGCGGCATCGCGCCTGGCGCGTTAATCAGCGGCTGCGATCCTCCGCACCCCGCCAGCAATGCCGAAGCCGCGCCCATGGCTAAAGCGTAGCGGCTAAGTCCCAAGCTGTGCATTTCTCGCTCCTCGCTCCGTGAACGGCACGGCGCCCAGCATCGGTTCGGCTCTCCTGGGCGAGGCTCATTCCGCAACGTGGCGAGGCCGCGTTCGGCTGGACATTGATGTTACACAAGGGCCTCGATAGTTCCGATTCGGCGGGCTAACGCGATCCTGCGATCGACACCGTTAGACCCCTTGCAAACGTAAGCCGTTCGCCAAAGTCCTTTTGCGTGAAGGTTTGGATTGCTTTCCCGCCTTTTGGATACTGCCAAAATCCAATCCTAACCACGTTGTTTGCGCCATAAGGGATAGAAGACACTTCCCAAGAGCCACGACGCACCTCCGTGCGTCATCTTACCTCGGAAATGCACGGTCCCTACGACCGTTGCCGTCGAACCTGTTATCTTGATGCGCGAGAACATTACTGAACTGTGGGACACACTCTCCACCGATAGGTGCTTACCATCCCACAAAATCGACGACGGATTTCCTCCGATGCTCTTATTGATTGGCAAAACCGCGAAGGAGCTGCTGCCGCTAGGGAGCTCGGCGATAGCTGCACCATTTCCTAAATAACCGTCTGCAAATAAGTCGCCATTATCGTCATACGTACAAAATTGCGACGCAATCCTAGTTTGGTACACGGTCGGGGTTCCTCGCGCATTCGTGAAAACGGCGACGTCTGGCACTGTGCCACTAGGAGCGAAGTCGTAGTACGTAACGGCAAGGTTTCCCGTGGCGGGATCGCTCGCGCAGCCACTTGCCGAGGGGGCATAGCCGGGAAGGTTCAGCGTCACTATTGGCTCAGTCGCTCCGTGAGCATACTCAAACACGCTGCTGTCAGGGCCCCGTAAAAAACGTTTCCCGACTCGTCTGCACATACGCCTTCATAATCGTAACTCGAAACAATCGTTCCGACGAGTTTACCTGTATCGTATGACAGCACCGCCCTCGGATTGCTCACCGTGTATATCAAGTTCTCCCTCTTCGCCTCCGGCAGCATCCACGACTTACCGTGCCGGGCCTGCGTCGTGGTCGCGCGGCTTTGCGGCATCGCACCGGGCGCGCCGATCGGCGGCTGCGATCCGCCGCACCCAGCAAGCAACGCCGAAGCGGCACCGATCGCTAAGGCGTACCGGCTAAGTCCCAAGCTCTTCATATCTCTGCTCCTCGCTCCGTGAACGCCACGGCTCCTAGCATCGTTTCGGCTTAGCACCGCTGAGCCCCCGCGCGGACTTGGCTGCTGCGCGATCCGCGCAGCTATGCCGCCGTGCTCGCGCGGCTGCTGACCATGCAAAGGCCAAGGCCCTTCAACGCAGCGTGGGCGGGTGATGGGCACGGGGTTGCTCTGAACGTCAAACTGAACGCCCAATCTCCTCGCGAACTCGGCAGTTTCATCGTCAGCTCCTATCGGTCCGAAGCACATCTGACCACTTTCTTTATCGTCGAGACAGGTTGTAGTACGCGGCATAATAGTACATCGCGGTAAAAGCCAGCGCGGCGATCCCTGCCGTGCGAAGGCCGACGCGCCACCAACGCGACTCGACCTGTTCCGGTGACGGCCAGGGTATGAAACGATACTTGAGCCGATACCTCAGCGTCAAGCGCATATACGACTGAGGCGATACAACCACCATAGGCCCAGCGCGAGGCCCGCTAAGCCAGCAACAATGGTCGATACGATCTGGTACGTCACGAAGCGCGGCACTCGGCGTCCGCTGCGCTCGCGCGGCCTTGAACCATCACACCCGGCGCGCCGATCGGCGGCTGCGATCCACCGCACCCGGCCAGCAACGCGGAAGCCGCGCTAATCGCTAAGGCGTAACGACTAAGTCCCAAGCTCTTCATTCCTCTGCTCCTCGCTCCGTGAACGCCCGCGGCGCCCAGCATCGTTTCGGCTTAGCCACCGACCGCACAGCCAGCCCCTTAGCGATTTGCGCCGTTATGCTGCTATTGCCGCGCAGCAGCAACGCGATGCAAGCCCAGCTCTGCACTTCACCTTTGGTAGCGGTGCGGCGAGTGAAGCCGAGTCAGCGCCACCCTCCGACGCCTTACGTCTTAGCGGGACCTCGTTGCCGGAGCAAATAGTTCACGAGCACCCCAACGACCGCAAGAAACACCGCGGAGACGCTTGCCAAGATGATTTGCGTTTAGTGACCTGGTCACTGTCACGGATAGGTAACCTCGGTAGGCCACGGCGTCGGAGCTACCTCTCGTCGCGGCCTGCCCGCCGTTCTTGATGAAGGTCAGGGTTGGCGCGAACGTCTTTCGGCCTTGGGTCGCACAGTCAACTATCCAATGCCATTCCATTTCACCTAGTGACAAACCGGTAGTAGGTAAAACGATTGCGTCTTTAGGCTCGACCGTACAATCGCCGGGAGCTACAAGGTTGCCGGAAAGGATCCGTCGGCCTCGTTCGCCGGTCCGGGGGGAACCGTGTTGGGCGCATTACCGGGGATGTTCCCGAGCTTTATGACAATGTCCAGAGAGTCGCCCGGCCGTACTTCTGTGGCGTGAATGTGAAGGCGACGCGAACACCATTGCCTTCCAACCCGAAGTCTGTGCCGGTATCACGGTAGGTAGGACCCAGGGACGATTCATAGAGCCACGCCAAGAGAACGGCAGCAACTGCCGCCAACGCCGAACAGATCCAAATGATTTGGCGCCGCCTCACAGTGCCGGTCCTCGAAGCCTAATGGCAGTGGAGTCCAAGCGCTTAGTCAGGGCCATGGACTTTGCCACGTTGATCTCGCCGGCGGTGTATTACAAAAAACAGGGCCCACACAAAACACCTAGCCAGAGTCAGCAAAATGCCGCTTTGGATCTTCTTGACGGCTGCCGCATCCTCCGCACCTTGCTTGGACGGTGCCGTCTCCGGTGCGGGAACGATCGGGTTGAACGTCTTGGGAAACTCTCGCCGGAAGACCATCCTCTTAACGATGGTCCGCCAAAACTGACGGCGCTCAGTCTCCTGGTCCGGCAGAACGTAGCCCAGCTGCGTTGCCAAAGCTGGTAAATAGCAGTCCGACATGGCCTTAATGGTCTCACCCCAGGGGCGCAGTGCCTGTATCGACCATCTATAAAATACCCATGAAGCGAACAATGCGCCAGCCATTACGTAAGCGAGCCGCAATGCATCGTCAGGGAACGCCCGAAAGCCGAGTTGCGACACTTCCCCTATCAGGTCGCCGAGCGCAATCGCGGCTACAATCCATCCCAAAAGACACAGGCTGACTAGGAAGTCGGCCTGGCAGCGCGCGTTGTCTATTTGAGCCATGTACTCTTTCGGCACCACTGCCGCAAGACGCGACCATAGTACGATCAGGTCGGCGCGGTAAATATCATAAGAATATGTCTCGAAACTACGTATCGCATTACCGAAGGTTGTAGGCAACACCCATTTCGCGTTAGATGGATATTGAGCGAGCCATAGTTCTCGTAACTTCGTGGCTCGGTCGATATCGCCTGATGCTTTAACAGCATCGGCCTCGTCTTGCAGACGCTTGAGTCTATTTTGATGGTACTGCTTGCACCAACCAAACCACGCCATCGGCGCCGTGTAGCCTTCCAAGACCCGATAAGTAAGGTAGTTAAACCGTAAGAGAAACGTTGCAATGACCCAAACGGCAAGAGCAAAGAACGTCAGATCTGCGAACGGATTAGTGTCCTGTTTCCGGGGGAAAAGAAACGCTAGGCGATCCGGAATATGGAAAAGTAGCGGAAGTACGACGGCGAAGATAAGCGCCGGCAACAAGAAGCCTATTATAAAAGGCTTGTCAGCGATCTTGGATACGCTGCTTAACATTGCTTATGCCAGCAGATCTAGTCATCCCGTTCGACAATATCGCCGGCTGGCTCCGCCATTGGAGCGGGCTCGACCGGCGCGGCCCATTCAAGCGGTGCTGGCTCAACGTGTCGACGGAGGGTAAGGCGATTTGACGGAGGCGCGATTACGGTCCAGGCGCCGACAAGGTCATCTCTTTGAAGAAATGGTCGAGCCCGCTCCATTAAGTCCACGACCGGTTCGTCGCCAAGGGCGACGACGGGCTCATGAGACTCTGAAAGGTCTTCAAGTAAACGCGTTGCGCGGGCATCCGCTACGCTCTGATCCGCAGATATTCGCCTTATCGCCGTGCGAAACGCCTGATCCGCGGCGGTTATTTCGGATTCGTCAAATGAGGAGTCTTGTGTTGGCATATCGTCCCCTCGTCAACTAGTCGTCGGTTTCAACGGGATCACCCGGAGGTCCAGAGCTTTCGATCAGCCGACGGACCGCTTTTCTTGCTACGCGCTTTTGCGTCGCCTTCTTTCGAGCGACTTTCTTGCGACTCGCCTTCCTGACGACAGCCTTTTTCCGAACGGTCTTCTTCCGAACCACTTTCTTGGCCGCCTTTTTGCGAACGACTTTCCGGGTCACTCGAACGGTCTGTCGCGTGACTTTTCGGGTCGTCGCTTTTCGTTTGGCCTTGCGTCGAACAGCCATTTTTGCTAATCCTCCGTATGAACCCTCAGGGCAGGTTACGCCAACGTCGTTTCCCTTCTGGTCAGGAAAGCCTAAATGTAATCCTACTGCGTGAGGGCACTGTGGGGCAACTAGGCGAAGCTCCTAGGACTTTCACGAGCCGACTTGGCGATCAGGGCAGCGTCTAGCTCGCGACGCTTTCGGTTACTGGACCAGGTCAGCTGCCTTGCTGCAATCTGAGGAGACAGAATCTAAAGCCGCTCGACCTATTTTGATGTTATCAACCGCGGCCTCGTAGTCATCGTCGCTTTTGCTATCCATCCACGCAAAAAATGCATCTGTTCCCTTGCGAAAATATGTGTCATCGGCCGCCACACCAGTGAGGCAAGATTTGAGCACCTTAACATTGTCCTCTTGCGCGAAGATGAGGGAGAGTCGATGTTGGCTTTCCGCTTGTGCCTGTGAAAGCTGCCCCGTCGTTTGCTTTAACTGCCCAAGCGCGTTGGTTAGCTGCGATCTGGACTTATTTAGCTGGGCATTGGTGTCGTTCAGGCTCCTGTTCAGTGCCTCGGCCCGGAGTTCATTCGCCGCCGCCCTTTGATAATAGATGAACGCAAATGTTGAGGATGCTGTAAAACCTAGCGTTAGAAGGATCGTAAGCAAAGTCTTGATGCTAACCGTCTTATTCATGTCCAATCTCTCCCAGCAACTTGAGAACGTTGAATCCCTCAACTGCATACGCGGACTGCTTGTCGCCTGTGGCATAAACGACAACCCCCACCACAGAACCCTCGGCATCCAGGACTGGTGCACCACTATCGCCGCCCGTAGCTGGAGCTGCTATTTTGAAGTCCGCGATTCCGCCCACTGTAGAGGTGTCGTCCAGAACGGGCCCTTGGACGGTGGCAGCCGACGATGCACCTAATACGTCCGGTATTGGGAAGCCCGTAAAGGTAACGACTTCGCCTCTGTGGGGACTAGTATCGCGTAAGGTGAGGGGTGCATTGGGGATCGTTTGCGATGGAAGCAAAGCCGCTAAATCTGAGGCACGATCCTGGGAAACTACCCGCAGTCTGATCGAAGCTTTTCCAACACGAGCTAAAATATTGTTAGGATCGGCGTCCGCGATAACATGATTTGCTGTGATAATCCAGCGACCTCTGGGGCGGCTGAGATAGAAACAGGTGCCGCTCACCAGATCGCCGTCGTTCGTCCGAGCAAAAATGAAAAAGATCGGACGATCGGCCGGGACAGCACGCGTATCGGCGCGCCGAGTCGTAGGCCGGGCTAAGCCAATGCTCGGAGTTGCCGCCCTACGTACTAGTGGTCCGTTTCCAGTAACTCCTGATGCCGGCTTTCCATTGTTGCAGCCCCCCACGCACAGAAAAACCGCCACAGAAGTTGCGGATACCCATGGCCAGGAACATTTTCGCAGATTCACTATAGCCTTAGAGTGGGCTTTGTTCCAAAGCGGTTTCTTGCTGGTTTGCGCTGTAGTACGACGCTTTAAACGCGTCTCGTTTGGTGTCAATATAATCCCAAACGCTATCGATCTGTACATCGAGAAGGTCATCTTCAACTTGAATCGCCTCAAGCGATGCGTTTACGTCACCGGTATGCTGTTGCATGTAGGCAATGTTTGGCGCGCTGCGTCGCCTCTGAGAGCGCGTGGGCCTCCCGCTGTATGGCAAGAAGGCTGTGTTCGACGTCAGTAGCATTGTAGCTACCAGCCTCAAATACTTGATCGGCAAAGGTACTTACTCGCTGATGAAGATGAATGATGTGATCTTGAGCTGTCTCCGCGACCAGTGCTGTCGGCCGGATTGCAAGGACCAGACTGAAAATGACGAGAGCAGCACCTCTACGATCTAAAATACAGCTGACAGCCCGTTGCTCAAATGCGCAACGACTAATACCCATTGGATAGGGCCTCCTTCGCCGTCATCTTAGCACTTAAGCCGCGATCTCGGAAGTCGTCTCGGGGCGCTCGGCTCCCGGGCCGCCTGGGCGATTCGGCTGCCGCCATCGCTGTATAGCTGGCCCCGGCCGAACCCACAGGCATGTCCCATGCGTGGTCGCCGGTACCGCTGGTGACACGAGGGGACACTTGTCGGGCCGTCACTCTATGCGGTAGAATAGGCTCGAATCTGAGCCTTTGACCTCGGAGGTTTCAACTATGTTCAGACGCCTTGCTTTGTCTGCGGCGCTGTTCGCATCAACTCTCGTCCTCCCGATCGCGCCGATCGCAGCCCAACCGGCAGCGGCCGTCATGGTCGCCGCCGATGCGCTGCCACCGTTATTCTCGACCGAGAGCGCGGCGCAAACTCACTGCCCACGGGACACCGTCGTCTGGCTCAATATCCCGAGTGGGATCTACCACTACAAGGGTGAGCGTTGGTATGGTCGTACGAAGCACGGTGCTTATGCCTGTGAGAAGGAAGCCGTCAAAGTCGGCGATCGCGCGAGCTTAAATGGGCAGTAGCACTTCACGCCTAAGTTCTACCGCACTAGGCTCGCGCGCCCCCTCGCCGAGCTTAACTATCGGCCTCCGGAACGCCGTGAGGAGCCTGTTCGGATAGCCGTTGAGGTGCTCGCGCAGGCAAAGCATGGTCTCGATCGAGACTGCTCCGCGCCTCGGCGTACAAACAAGAGACCCAATCGTAGCCATGCTATGATCCTCCAATGCATTGTTCCGAGGCCTGTCCCTAAGCTTCGAGAACAAACCCGCTCCACCCATGACTGAACTGCGGTCTAACAAAGTTGTAGGCTTGCGGGAAGGCGTAGTAATAGCGGGGTTGCCCGTCTTAGCGTACTTTTATGACTTCTTGTATCAAAGCGGTTATTGCGATTACTTCGGTGTTCCGCGCGAACTGATCGTTGTTGACGCATCGTCAATCGTAAGAACTGTTCTAACGCTCGTACTGTCGGGCGCTGGCATAATGGCGATCGCGCTTCTCTTTTCAGGTTTCCGAATAAACTCACGACCGTTAAGCCGCACTGGCCACTTTTTCGTGGGTGCTGCCGTGATGTTTCTACTATTCTCCAGCCTCGTAGCTCTTTATGTGAATGGTCTGATCGCTGTGTACGATAAAGGCGGCCAGTTTGGATCAGGACATGATCTAATATTCGCCTTGATCTCGAACGTACTACAGGTATTTCGGACCTTTGGCATTGCCATGCTTGTTGGGCTCGCGGGCGGAATCGCACACTCACTGCTAGGTACAATATTTCCGCGAATCGCGCCTTCGAAACTAGTGGATTTCCCAAACTCCACAAAGGCAGTTCAGAGGTTTTGGACAAGCTCTAACATAATCGCCGGCGCCACAGTACTGTTTTTAATGTACGGTGCTATTGGCTGTTATTTCGGCGGAGTAAATGATGCTCGGCTCGATCGTTATTTTCTATCCGAGCGCGTGGGAAAAACACAAGAGATTGTCCTTAGAATATTTTCAGGCACAATCCTTGAAGAACGATTGGGCGGGAAAGGTGCTATCGGCCCCGACCTGACAGTATTGAAGCTAAATGACGGGGCTAGGTTACCGTTCAAGCGTATAGAAGTGGTCCGCACCGATTTAACTGTGGCAGAGAATAAAGAGCTCAATGTGGCGTCTACCTTCTCTGCGTTTCTCGTATTCTTTGCGCCATTGATAGGTTTGAGCCTTTTACGCCTTGTGCCGACGGCGGCGAACTTCAAATCATGACAGCTCACCTACGAGAGGCTTGTACCGCTCTTTCCGCGGTCAGCGCCGTCCTGTGGACCGGCGGCCTTATTATCTTACAGATTCGGCTTGGCTCTGTTCCGAAGGAGCCCACGAAGGTCGCTACTTACGATCGACAGACGCGCGCGATAAAGGGTGCGACTGCGTGTATCGCATTTGCCATGCTCGCACCGGTTTTCATCCTCCTTGTGACAGGGGCGGCCCTGCGGATAGGGGCGCTCCTGTTCTTCTTACTTTACGCTTGGATGACGTGGGGGCATCTATTTCGGATAGCTTACTTTGTGCGGGTAAGCCGCGCAGAGTGTGTCATATCAGCCCTGTTTTTACTTCCAACGCTCGCGATGCTTTTGCTCGCGATCTTTCCATCGATGGCGGCAGTCGTTTGGCTGTCCGCGATTCTGCTCTTCTGCGGTTTCTTAACGTCAGCGAAGGCGTCTATTCACTCAGCGTTCCCGTTAGCGATAGTTAACCTCGAAAGTCGGGGGCGTCCGTCGCTTCCTCAACCAAAAGCGTCACAATGAAATCTTCGAGGTCGCGGTGCATATCGCCCGGGCCGAGCTGAATATGGACGCGGCGGCCCACAACTTTGACCAGCAGGTGATACTCCCGATTCTCGCGGTGATTCCACCGCGGCATCGCAACGTAGTCTCCAACAGTAGGAACGTCACCGAGAGACGGTACGGAGAACGGAAAGCTGGGGTGCTCGTCCGAGCGATGCCCTGGAACGACCATGTTAAAGCTAACGTGTACCATACCGATTATTATAACAGAAGGCCCGCGCCAGACTCAGGAGCCCGCCGAACGGCCCACGGAGGGGTCCGAAAATAGCCTCCATGCTTCGGGACTGAGAAGCTGCTTGAGGCGCTTATACTCGCTTTTCGAAAACCGCTTCTTTGGCTCGGCCTCCTGGAGGCTGCCGTGGCTCCCCATTTTCTGATTAGTGCTGCTTGCTTAGACTATGTACGGGGCAACCTATTGCGAAGTCTCTTCCGACCCCGGCGATCGAGCGGTCATTCATGCTCGTCAACACTTCTTCGCCAAGCAGTTTTAGGGGCGACAACCATCCGCACTCGTGGCAAGGCTTCAACTCTTGCTCGGACATATCAGACGCTCTTCGGTGCAGGACCGAACAGCTACGCCTCGGTGGGGCTCCGTGCAACAGCCGTGCAACAGAGGGGGTCGAAGCGGGGCGTTTTGGGCAGTATCGCTCAGGCCTGAGGCCGTCGGGAAACCCTTACAATATCGGACTTTTCAGTAGCGGGTCGGATTAGCCAGGACCGCCGGTTTACACTTCGACTCCCGCTGGGGCTATTTAAATCGTCTTATTACAAGAGTCATTCATGCGCTCCGCGGCTCTGTGCATCAAATGTATCGTGTAGATCGTGCAACGGCTTTGTGATAGAACGGGCTCATGACTTTCACCGTTCGATCCTTGGCTCTCGGCCTGCCCGGCACGCTCGCCGCACTCTGTGCATGCGGCGGGGCATCGACTTCGCCGGCAGTATCGCAACTGCCGTCAGCTTCCTCGGCGGTCGGCTCGCACTTCGTTCGCGATTCGGCGGGGCTTCGGTGCCGGACAGTCGATGACCCCGAACACCCCGCACATAACTGGCTAATCGGGATAAGCGACGCGCAGGACATCAGCGGCTATTTCATCGGCAATGGGGCTGACCCGGTGGTGTATTACGTCACCGTTCCTCCCTATCGCCGGCACGATTACCGCTATTACCGGTATCGCCGGGGTGTCTCCATCACGTCCCTCATAGGAAAAACACTGTCGGGATATATAGTCGACCCCAAAAAGCGCACCGGCGTCTGGGGCTTTATCAAAAAGAGCAAGATCTGGACCGTTTTCAGAGATCCGAATGAGGGCCACGGCAAGTACGCAGTGACCGAGATACTCGGACTCAATAATTCCGACCTCGCCGTCGGCTTTTACGTAAACCATTCAGGTACAGACGTCCCGTTCGAGCTAGGCGTCGCTACGGGCAGCTTCGCCAACC
Source organism: Vulcanimicrobiota bacterium (assembly GCA_963824595.1). Lineage (GTDB taxonomy): Bacteria > Vulcanimicrobiota > Vulcanimicrobiia > Vulcanimicrobiales > Vulcanimicrobiaceae > Cybelea. The sequence continues at coordinate 652,445 of CAWGPY010000001.1, read as the reverse complement.
TCAAGCCGCCCGGAGCGGTCGGCGCGCAGGCTACTGGAATTAACGTCAAGGGCGACATCGTCGGCTGGTTGGCGGGACCGAGCGGCGCCAAGGGCTTCATTTTTAAGGACGGCGCCTACCAAGTCTTTTCGTACCCGAAGTCAACGAGCACGCAGGCACTAGGCCTTAACTTTCAGGAACAGATCGTTGGCTCTTACGTTGATCGGTCGGGCGTGACGCACGGCTTCTTGCTCAGCGGCCCGGTGAGCCATCCTCAATGGCAATCCTTTGATAATCCAAAATCGAACGGCTTCGCGACCCTGACCGGCATCAACGATCGCGGCGATGTTGCCGGAAATTACTTCGACAAAGCGGGCGATACGCACGGTTTTCTCTGCAGCTAGACCTGCTGCCGCCGGCGGATTATCCTTAGGCCGCGGCGAACATGGTCTTCACCCCGAGCCCGTCGTTCTCGTTTTCGAGTGCGCGTTGCAACGGGAAGGAGCCGGCCATGTTCGATCGAGTCTTACTCGCTTCACTCGTCGCCGTAGCGCCGCATGCAGCTGCAGACGCGACAACGGTATATTTACCGGCCTTCTACGAGTCGGTCACCCGCATGGAACCCGTCGGCAAGCTCGGCCACATCGTCAAGAAAGAGCGCATCGCGACGACGATTCCGGGCGCGCGCGCGTGGCGCATCGCGTACATCTCTTCGGATATGGCCGGTCGCAAGACGATTGCAACGGCGGTACTCGCCGCTCCCGCCGCGGCTCCGCCGCCAGGAGGCCGGCCGGTGGCTGCGTGGGCGCACGGAACCACGGGAACCGCCGAGAACTGCGGGCCGTCGCAGGAAGTCAATCCGGCGCAGCCGCTCAACGAGTATTTCTTGATCGGAGGAAACTCTACGACGGATTACGGCTTACCCGCCGTCAATCGCTTCATCCGTGACGGCTACATCGTCGTCGCTACCGATTACCAAGGTTTGGGGGGCGGTGGGATACACCAATATATGGTCTCCCCCACGCAGGCCCACGACGCGATCAACTCGATTCGTGCGGCGGGCGACCTGAAAGAGGCCGGCGCGGGGAAAAAGGCCGTCTTGTACGGTTGGTCGCAAGGCGCCGGCGCCGTAATCGCCGCGGCGGGCTCGCCGTCGTACCTCGCGCAGAAAGGCACGGCATTCGACGGGATCGATCTCGTCGGCGTCGTCGCCCTGGCGCCGCCCGACGTCGCCGCGACCGTAACGTCAATGCCTTCCGACGAGGCGAGCGCAGAAACGGCGCTGACCGGGATGGAGAGTATGTTCTCGAACAGCGTGTTCAACTGGTCGCATCTTGCCATGAACCTCTGGGCGCTCCCCACTGCGTTTTCGAACCTGCAATTGACGGACGTCTTTACGCCCGACGGCGCGCGGGCGGTCAACCGGATCATGACGGGAAAATGCATCCACGCCTTGGCCGATACGCTGAACTACAACTATGGCTCGACCTACAAAGCGTTGATGCAACCCAAAGCTACGCACGCTCTCGCGTGGGTTAAGGCTCTCGTCGCGTCCAGCGTTCCCGCGGTAAGGCCCGTCGCTCCCGTCATCATCTACTACGGACGGGACGATGTGACGGTGCCGCCGGTGATGGGACAGCTATATCGCGATCAAATGTGCAAGATCGGCGGCAACGTCGCCCGCGTCGAGCTTGCGGGCGCCCAAACGCACTACACGACCCCGCCGGTATCCGAGCCGCTGTATGCGCCGTGGGTAGAAGAGCGGTTCGCCGGCAAGCCCGCGCCGAATGGTTGTTTGAACGTGCCGCCGGCGCGATAGGGACGCGCCGGAGCACGTATGCAGAAAGGTGTGGACTCCGAGGTTGTTCGCGCCTCCCGCGTCGCGGCGGTCGGGCTGTTTTTCGCGGCGCTGCCGGCGTTTGTATTGCTCTGCGGCGCGGAGCGGGCAAGGGGTCAAGAACTCGAGCCTCGCATCTATTCGGCGTCGCCGACTGACACGAACTTCGCCGTTGGAACGCTCACGAGTTCGACGGGCGACGTGCCACTCGATCCGTCCCTTCCGGTCAGTAACATTCATGCGTCGATCAAGACGGCAACTCTAAGCTTTACCCACACCTTCCCTCTCGCGGGCCGCACGGCGACGTGGGGAATCGCAGTGCCGTACCTTGGCGGCCGTGTAACGGGGATCGTCTACGGTCAACCCGAGGCTGCGACGCGAGACGGGTTCGCCGACCTGCGCCTGCGGTTCTCGGTCGACCTCTTAAGCCGGGGGCTTTCGCCGGAACAGTTTGCGCGTCGCTCGCCGAGTCCGACGCTCGGAGTGGGCGTCACCGCAATCGCGCCGACGGGAACGTACGACCCGACCCGCTTGATCAACATCGGCTCGAACCGGTGGGCGTTCAAACCGGAGATCGGCGGGGAGATACCGATGGGAAAGTGGTTCGCCGACTTTGCCGCCGCTTTGTGGCTCTTCGGTGAAAATACGGATTTCTTCGGCGGGCACGACCGCCGGCAAGCACCGCTTGCCGTTTATCAGGTCCACGCCGGATATAGTTTTCGCCAGGGGCAGTGGCTGGCGTTGGACGCGGGCTACGCCGCCGGTGGCGCGACGACGGTAAGCGGCGGAACGCCCCGCAACGCACTCTCGAACTCGCGCTACGGTCTGTCGTTCGCGCAACCAATCGGGCCGGGGTTCTCGGCCAAGGTTTCGTGGTCGCATTGGCTGACGGGCCGGTTCGGTCAGAACTTCTCAACCGTCGCTGCCGCGCTGCAATACCGCTGGTTCGATCGGCTTGCGCGATAAATCGCGGCGAGCACGATGCCCTCGAGGCGGTGCGACCGCGAGGCGACGCGGGCAGCTCTGAGTAGCGCTCGCTCGAGATCCGCCTTACGAGGTGGGATCGTCGGTGCCCGGAGGCGGGCGACGCTCGGCATCAACGAGCGTGAAGAGGCGCTCGAAGTCCATGACTTGGAGCACGCGCCGGATTTGCGGCCGGGCGCCGACGAGAGTTACGCCCCATTCTTTAAATCGAAAATGCAAGGCCGTCAGGGCATGCAGAAACGCCGAGTCAACGTACGTGACGTTCGTCACGTCCACCACGACGGGTCCGCCGGGGATCAACTCCCCGAAGAGTACGGCTACCTCGTCGCGCCGCGTCAGGTCGTATTCACCGCTCAATTCGACGCGGCGCACCGTGGCCTCGGAGGCTTCATTCATCGGATCCACTTCAAAAATCAAATGATCGCGAGACCCGGCGCCTTGAATTCCACGCGCGCCGGAAACGGGACTTTTTTCGATTGCTTCTTCGTGAGGTCGACGTCACCATAGCTTAGCCGTCCGCTGATGTCCCCGTCACCCGAGCCGATGCTCGTAATGCAGCCGTCGCAAATCGACAGCGCTATCGAGCGAACCGTCGCCACAAGCTCCAGCGTGAAACGCAGGGGAGGACATTTGTACGGACCGATCGTGACCGCGAGCGTGGGGTACATCGTTTTAGTAAAAGCGTGCTCGCCCAGGTACAGAACCGATCTTTCACCGGCCGGGTGCTTAGAGCGGTCCGCGAAATCGTGAAGCTCCTTCGCTCCGCACCAAACGCGTGCAACGACCTCGAAGACGTCGAGGTTGAGAACGCCCTTGAGCGCGTTCGTGGCTTCCGATCCGATAACTCCCCATGCGAATTTGGCCGCGCCCATGCTGCGATCGCTTCGAACGGCCTCTTCCACGGTTTGCCCCAGCTGCAATCCATCGGGTAAAAGATCGCGCACCTGCAGCGCACTCTGTTCAGTCATCACGCACCTCGTGCCTCACGACGGGAAAATCTCCTTCGGTCGAAAGCGTTCCGGGCTCCAAGCTCGCCTGAAGGTTCACGGTCGGCCCCGCGCTCCGAATGTCGCCGCTCAACTGCGTGGGCCCGTCCAAATCCAGTGAAGGGTGAATGGCGAGCAGCGAGCGGGTGATCCTGGCGAGGCGAGCGCGTTGGACGACCAAACCGCCCGCGAACATTAGCAGCAAACCGGCAGGGATCAGAACGAAAACCCACGCGGCGTTGCGCTTGCCGGCCGTTATCGTAACGGCGGATCCAACGGGAGCCAACGATCCTGCGGTTGGATCCTGATGTGTCACGCGCTCGTCGGTGTCCGACTGACGCACGATCGTGCCCAGGCGGAATCCGCTTTCCTGCAATGTTGCGGCGGCCTCCGCACTCGATCGACCGATCAGGTTGGGCACCACGTTGGTGCCGTCGGCCACCCAATACCCCACCAGGGCGCCGGATTTTAGCGCGCTGCCCGCGACCGGGTCCGTTCGCGTGACCTCTCCTCGAGCGAGTCCACTCGGCTCCTCGCCTCGATTGACGGAATGGAAGTCGCTCCGGTCGATCGTTGCGACTGCGTCCCGCTGACTAAAACCGACCACCTGGGGAACTGCGGCTATTCGCGGCGGTGCGACGGCCGCGGCCGGTGACGCAGTTGGCGGGCGTGACGCGGGCGGCGTCGGCCGCGGAGCTGGGGTTGACGGCGCCGTCGGCCTTGGTCGTACTGTTCGCGTTGGCGAAGCGGTCGGGGTTTCTCGTGGCGTCGAGGTGGATCGTGGAGTCGAGGCCGGTCGCGGAGTCGAGGCGGGTGGCGGGGTCGGGCGCGGTCGCTGGAACGGGGTGGCCGTAGGAGCGGTTGGCGGGGGACCGGTCGAAACGTAAATCTCGATCGCACTCACCGTGCGGAGGTCCACTCCGGGAGCGGGAAACTGGCGATAGACCTGACCCGTGGGGAAGTCGGAATGACCGCTCATGAATATCGGCTTGATCGGGCGACTCGATCCGACGGCCCGCCTTGCGTCGCCACCCGAACGCCCCACCAGATTTGGCATTCTCGGCTCGGTGCCGGCCGGCGAAAGCGAGCCGTTCGAGACGCCAAGGACGACGATCTTAATCGTACGGACGTCAACGCCCAGTTCGGGGCGCTGACGCACGATTTCTCCCGCTGGGCGGTCCGAGGCGAGCGTCTCGCGCTGGGAAGCGAGGCCAAGTCGCGCCAGAGATTTTACAGCGGCGCCGAATTTGATGCCAACGAAGTTCGGCAGCGGTACGAGGCTGGGCTGCGGTGAGGCCTTCGCGACGTAGTATATGCTGGCGCGCACGGCTGCGACGGTGTCGTCGTAGTTGGTCCCACGAACGTTAACGCGCAAGAACAACTCTCCCGAAGCCGCCGCTTCGCCCTGATAGGCACTGCCGACCTTAAACGCGGCCTTGCCGATCCGGCCGATGAGGTCCGTTGCGAGAGTGCCTCTCACCGGAGGCTCCGTCGCAGTCGCTAACGAACGCGGAAGCACCCGAACGACCAACAACTCCCCTCGTTGCAGGTTAACGCCCGTATCCACCCACGCTCCGGTCGCGGGCACCGAAACGACCGTCTGCGTTTGTGCGCGCGCCGGCGCCGCGAGCGCCGAAACAGACGCCAGCACCGCGACAAACGCAATGCTCCAACGCGCGGCGGGCACGGGATGAGGTTTCCGCGGCGCGCGCCCACACCCTGGGCGGCCGCGACAACCTCCAGCCCTTCGAATCTCATCGACTCTTAGCCGTCGTACGGCGAACTCCGCGGGGCGGCGCCGAGCGAAACTGGAAGGGCGTTGAGCGATGTTGACCATTCTGCGAGTGCTCGCCGCGTTTTCCGCAATCCTCTGCATCCTGCCCGGATCAGCATGGGCCGACTCGTCGTCCCAAGAGAGGAGCTGGGAAACCGAGGTCGGCCGGCAGCGCTACATGGAGTACGCGCGGCGCGGCGAGATCGTCCCGCCGGAGTCGCCGCTCTATCGAACGCTCGACCCAGTCGGAGACGCCGTCGCGGCTGTCGCTAACCGGCAATACTTTGCGCCGTTTCATTTCATCTTGCTAAACGAACAGACCCCAAACGCATTGTCCATGCCGGGCGGCAACGTCTACGTGACGACCGGGCTGCTGTCGTTTCTCAAGAATAGAGACGAGCTCGCGGGCGTTCTCTGCCATGAGGTCAATCACGACATCCACCACGACGTGTACGCCGTCTTCCACGGGCTGCAGGGTGGTCAATCGCAAGATCCCAACACAGCGGCCTACGAACGGGCTGCCGAGATGAACGCGGATCGTGCCGGCGCCTATCTATGCGCTAAAGCTGGATTCAATCCGTGGGGGATGGTGTGGAACTTCAGGCAGCACCGTCAAGCGATGGGCGTCGGCAGCGACGGCGGCGCCGATCATCCGAGTGACGAGCAGCGCGAAGCCAACCTCGTCGCGTTATTTCAAAGCCACAAAGCGACGTTTGGAAGATTCCACGACGACGTCGCGAGCGCAACCCCGCTGGCGATGCCGTTGCAGACGGCACAGCGTCAATACTCGCCGTATTCGCAATATCCGTCCCAACCGCAATACCCGCAGCAGTATCCGCAGTATCCGCAGCAGTATCCGCAGTATCCGCCGCCCCCTCCCCCTCCCTGTTATCCGGGCTGCTAAGTCGGCGTCGGCGAGGGCGCGGGCGAGGGTCCGACGCTCGGCGTCGGCGACGGTGAGGGCGACGGCGTAGCGATCGCCCACGCCGGCTCGGGCTTCGTCGGAACGCCACGGTGGAGTACTTCCCGGCTCTGATGTGCGTACGATGACGCCGGAAAATTCGATTTTACGAAAACGAAAAGCGTCACCGCACGGTTGCGAGCGAGCGTCCCCGGCAGCTCGGTGTAGAGCTCGGCTATCGCAAAGCCGGTCGAGGCCAACCACGGATCCTTCGGATAGAGGCGGGCCCATTGATGAAAGGCGTCCTCGGTCAGCAGCAACAGGTGCTCGGCCTGTTCGGGAAGCAGGTCGTGGTTCTCGTACCGCTTCTTGAGCTGCATCGTTTCGTATCGTATCCGAAGGGCGCTCATCTTGAGCTTGCCAAAGTACTGGTCGCCGGGCGCGGCCGTGAACGCGAGCGCGATCGGCAACACCAAGACACCTAACATCGAAAGGCCGCGAACGGATCGTTCGTCACAAGTGCGGCTGAAACTCCGGATCGCCCAGCTGCCAGAGCAGAAACGTCCATTCGTCGGCGCGTTCGTTCATCAGCTGCGTCCGGCTGGTGCCGAAGCCGTGGCCGGCGTCGTAGTCAACGCGCAGAACCACCGGCTTTCCGCTCGACGACGCCGCCTGTAAGCGCGCGATCATCTTGGCGACCATCCACGAGGGAACTCGCGGATCGTTGATGCCGGTGACGCCCATCACCGCGGGATACGGCGTACCGTCCTTGATATGCGAGTATGCGTCAACTGCGTACATGTATTTGAAGTCTCCCGAGTTCGTGACGTCGCCGAACTCCGGAATGTTCGCCGCGCCGCCCTGCGTCTGCTGAAAGCGAATGAGATTCGTCATGCCGACGTTATCCACGGCGGCGCCGAAAAGCTCCGGATGCTGCGCGATTGCGCCGCCGACCGCGATTCCGCCCGCGCTCGTCCCGCGAACCGCCAGGTGGCTGGGCGACGTGTATTTCTGTTCGATCAGATACCGCGCCGTGGCGATCATGTCGTCGATCGTATGCTGTTTGGTCGCCTTCTGCCCGGCGAGATGCCACCGTTCGCCGTATTCGCCGCCGCCGCGCACGTGAGCGTAGGCCAGCACCCCGCCGCGAAGCACCCATTCCAGCATCGTTGCCGAGAAGCCCGGGTCCGTCGGAATTCCATACGAGCCGTAGCCCTCGAACAGCGCCGGATGCGAGCCGTCGAGCGCCGCATCGTCGCGAACGATGATCGAGATCGGCACCTGAGCGCCGTCGGTCGACGGCGCCGTTACCTCGCGGACCCGGAGACGCGAGACGGCGAGGGGATCTACCGGAATGATGTGCGTGTCGTTGACGCTCCCGGCCGCGGGATCGTATGCGAACAGGGCGGGAGACCGAATCCACGACGTGACGCCGAAACGCAATCCCGTCTCGACGGGCGACGCGTCTATGCCATAGATGGTGCCTTGATAGGGCAACGGCACCTGCCCCACGACGGCACCGTCGTCGTCGAGCTTGGAAATGCTGAACACGATGCCGTCGCGGTACTGGACGTAGAGCCCGTCCGCGGTCCCGAACACGCCCTCGATGACCCGATCGCTGGAGGCCACGACGGTGACCGGCGGCGCCGACGGGTTCGCCAGGTCGTATCGGACCACGCGTCCGTTCGGATCGTCTTGCAGAAACGCGAACAGTTTCGCGCCGCGAACCGCGATCGGCTGCGAGCCGCTCGTCGCCAAATGATCCGACGGCTTGATGAGCGTGTCCCACCTCGTGCTGCCTTCGCGACCGAGATAGATCGTCGCGCGGTCGGTGGTTCCCGCGCTATGAAACGCGATCAAGTACGGCGTCTTGGGGACGACCGTGATGCCGTTGAAGCCGGCGGCCGGCACGGAGGTGCTCGGATCGACGCCCGGTCCGAACGCGGCCGGATCCTTCGCCGGGTCCGTGCCCAGCACGTGCAAATACACGCGCTGATTGACGTAGATCGATTCCGGCGACGCACCCGGTGCGAGCGGCTGCAGCCGGCTGTAGTAGAACGAGCGCCCATCCTCGCGCCACGACGGACCGCCGTATTGCGTCCGCGTGATCGCGTCGGGCAACAGCTTTCCCGTCGCAGTCTCGACGACGCGGATCGTATCGTCTTCCGAACCGGCCTTGGCGGCTCCCACTGCAACGTACGCGCCGTCGAGCGACGGAGCGAAATAGTCGATCGCGACGTGCGTGTTCGCGGTGGCAAACGTCGCCGGATCCAGCAGCGTACGCGGTGCGTTCGAGCCCGACTGCACTCGAAGCACGGAAACCGACGCAGCGGAATCGAGCTCCTCGAAAAACAGATCGCCGTTGGCCTTCTGCCAGTCGGAGATGCGCGCAACGCCCTCGGAGAGGGCTAAGAGCTTGGCCCGCAGCGCATCGCGGGCCGGCTCGAGCGGCGCCAGCACGGACGCGGTGTAAGTGCTTTGCGCTCGCAGGTAAGCGAGGAAGCGCGGATCGCTCGGACCCTTTTCCATCCAACGATACGGGTCGACGACCGTCGTTCCGAAGTAGGTGTCCGTCACCGGCTCGACGGTCGCGGCCGGCGGCGCCGTGGCCGCCGAAGCCGGAACGACGATCGCGACAACTCCAATCCAAGTGATCAGCAGCAAACGGCGCATCGTGCGCTCCTTTCCGTGGTAGAGCGCAACTATTCGCCCGACGGTGTGCCCTCCTTCTATAAGAGAACCGGCGTCGGTACGTGCGACGCCGGTTCTCGATTTCGGTTGGTGAATCGCGCTTCAATCGGGCTCGTCTTCGCCGTCGTCTTCGTCGTCGTCGGGAATGGGGCTCTCTTCGGTGTCGTTCGGATCCGGATTCCCAGGCGTGGACATGCGATCTCCTTATGCCGGCGTGTAACCGCTTCTTGGCGGTGACGCGCCTTTACCCAACCCCGGGCCGTTTGACTCCTTAAGGTCACCGAAGCGGAATCCGTGTCCCGTCGCCTATCCCGTGTCACAGCGTCCCGCCCTGCCACGCTCCTACAGGTTATGAAAGTTTCCCTCACGGCAGCCCTGCTGGCGCTTTTTTGCGCGTCCTCGTTCGCTCCGGCGCCGGCCGACGAAGACCCGACGTATACCGGGCCGCCTTCCGCCAGTGAACAGCAGTTCGTCAACTCGGTGAAGGCCGACCTTATGGCGCGCTTCCCGCACGCGACCGACGCGGAGAAGGCCGGCTACGTGCGTTACACGAGCCCCGACGAAACCGGCGCGATCAGCTACGCCAATCGGCAGTGGACCGCGGACCCCACGCATCCGAGCCAGTTATGGTACGACACGAGCGGAAACCTGATGGGCGCCGACTTCTCCGTGCCGCGTCCCAACGGCGAGCCGCGGCCGCAACTATGGGGAATCAATCCCGGCCGGTGGTACGAGTTCAACGGGCACGTGCACTTCGTGATCAAGAAACCGGACGGCAAGATGATCTACGACCAGTGGGTCTGGGACAAAGACTTCACCGGCGCCGGCGGCAACCTCAAGTCGCCCTCGCCCAAGATCATCGAAGACCTCGGCCGAGTGCCGGACGCGAGTTACATCGCGACGATCTTCGAGTTTCCGACGCAGTGGGATCTGATCGTCTGGCTCGTGCCCCACGCAAAGGGTCCGTTCCATTGGTAGCCGTTTAGTCGAACCTCCAAAAAGGCGGTGATTGAGGCGTGCGCGCCGAAAAAGTAGGCGCAGCGCCGACCTTCGCGACGCGAGGAGAGCCGATGGAACGTTGGGACTTTCGCCGCTATGCGCTCACCGGCTGCGCGGCCGCCGCATTGGCGGCAGGGTGTTCCGCTTCGCAACCCGCGCGCAACTTTCCGAGCGCCATGCTGCCCCCGAACCGCTCGCAACCGCTCGCGGTGGAGACCGTGCTCTATTCGTTCGCCGGCGGAAGCGACGGCGCTTATCCCGCAACTCCGCCGATCCTCGCCGGCGGCGTGCTCTACGGAACCACCGTCCTCGGCGGCGACGGCGGGTGCGCCTTCGTCAACGGCTGCGGAACCGCGTACGCTTTGAACGAGTCGGGACACGAGCAGGTTCTCCACGTTTTTACGAGCGGCCGCGACGGAGAGGCGCCGGGCGGACCGCTCGTGCTCGCGCCGAGTCGGGATCTCGTCGGCCCGACGGTCCTCGGCGGGGGCTCGGGTTGCAAGGACGGGCACGTGAAGGGCTGCGGTACGATCGTTGGGATCGCGACCACCGGCAAGGAACGCGTGCTGTACCGCTTTCCGGGAGGCGCGCGAGGCAGCCAGCCCGACGCGCCGCTGGCGCGAGCGAACGGAGCGTTCTACGGCGAGGCGGGCGGCGGCGGCACCGGCAAATGCGCCTTCATGAACTCCAAGGGCTGCGGATTGCTTTTCAAGCTCAAGTCGGGAGCGGTGACGATCCTCTACACATTCAAAGGCGGCAAAAACGGCGGAACCCCGCAGGGCGGACTCTTGGAGCTCGGCGGCAACTTCTACGGTACGACGAGTGGCGGCGGCGGAACGGCGTGCCCGTTTAGCTACGGGTGCGGATCCGCTTTTATAATGACGCCGTCGGGGAGCGTGAAGATCCTCTACCGATTCGGCCGTTCCGTTTACGACGGCGCACTCCCCGACAGCGGCCTGGTGGCGTTCAAACGCAAATTCTACGGCACGACCTTCAGTGGAGGACGGTCGAACTGCGCTCTCACCGGTTCGGGTTACGGCTGCGGAACCGTCTTCGAGATGACGCCCACCGGCCACGAAAAGGTGATTTACAACTTCACCAGCGACGGAGACGCCGGCTCCTTTCCGAACGGTTTGATCGTCGTCGGTAACACCATGTACGGAACGGCCGAGGGTGGAGGTTTCTATCGGTGCGGGTCGGTGTTCGCGGTAACGCCATCGGGCAAAGTGACCGTTCTCTATGCCTTCAAGGGCGGGGCCGACGGCTGCGGAGCGAGTCCCGGATTAACCGAAGCAAACGGCGTGCTGTACGGCACTACCGAGGGCGGCGGCGCACACAACGACGGCACGATCTACTCGATCGCGCCGGACGTGTAGGTTCCCAGCCCGGCTGGGTAAGAAGGCGCAGTGGCCAGAGCCCTGATGGAGCAAAGCTCTCGGCCCCGGCCCTTGGCAGCCTAGCAGGCAGCGCCGAGGGCCGCCACGCGTCCGCTTAAGCGTCCATTGTGCGCTGACGGCGTACGGCGCTAGGGGCCGAGCGCGACTCCGATCGGAAGCGCCAGGTACGCTCCGGTGACGACCTGCTTCGGGTTCTGCTTGCGTTTGCGCGCGTCGAGCACGAAGATGGAGGGCGGCCCCTTCAAACTAGTGCCGCTCGGGCCGCACGATCTCGTACTTGATCAGGTCGTAGCCGAAGTGGCGCGCCGGGCCGACGAGCGTCATCCCACAGCGCTTCATCACTCCGATCGATCCCTCGTTCTCGGGAAACGCGACCGCGACGATGCGCTCCAGACCGGCCGCGGCAAAGCCGTAGGCGACGATCGCGCGCGCCGCCTCGGTCGCGAGGCCCTTTCGCCAGTGCGGCGAGTCGAGCACGTAGGCGACCTCGACCTCGCCGGTGTCCTCGAGCGGACCCAACCCGGCGTGGCCGATCGTCAAACCCGACGCCTTGAGCACGACCGGATAGATGCCGTAGCCGTTCTCCCGCTCGCGCGCGCGCAGTCGCTCGACGATCGCCGTGGTTCGCGCGAGGTCCCATACGCCCCCAGGAATGTACCGCATGACCTCGGGCTTTGCGTAGATCGGCGCGGCCGCGGCGGCGTCGCCGTCGCGCCATCGGCGCAACACGAGCCGCTCGGTTTCTATGATGCGATCGTTCACGAACGTGCCGTTCTTGTCTTAAGCTCCGGTTCGAGCAGCGCGCGCAGCGCCCGCGGCTCCGCCAAGAACGCATCGTGACCGTGTTCGCTGCGTAGCTCGAGATAGCGCGCGTCGAATCCCTGTCGCGCCAACCGACGTGCCGCGGCGCGGACGTCCTGCGGCCGGAAAAGCCAATCGGAACCGATTCCGACGAATATCAGCTTCGGCGCCGGCGGCGTGGCGTGCGCGTCGCGCACGTCGAAGGAATCCATTGCGTGCGTCAGCGCCGCGTAACTCGCCGCATCCATGCGCGTCTCGAACGCGTCGGCCTGATGCTCGAGGTAACCCTCGACGTCGAAGCCCGCCTTTCCGAAGCGATCGCGCCGGCGTCCGTGCCGCGCGTTGAACAACTCTTCGCTCTTGTAGGTGAGCATCGCAATCTTGCGCGCCAGCCGCAGGCCGCGCGCTGGATCGAGCGCGAGCGCCTCGCGCTGCAGCGCGTTGAGCGCGACGCCCATCGCGCTGTGGTGATCGTGCGCGCCGACCACGACCGCGCACCGCACGCGGTCCGGCGCGTCGACCGCCCATTGCAGCGCGCGCATCCCGCCGAGCGATCCGCCGATCGCGACGGCGATGTGCTCGATGCCGAGCTGCGACAGCGCCAGCATCTCGGCCCGCACGATGTCGCGCACGCTCACGCGGTCGAAACCGCCCGCGGCGGGAGTCGTGGAGCCGTAGCATCCGCCGAGCGCGTTGATTCCCACGACGCACCAACTGCCCGGATCGAAGAGCGCCTCGGCGCCCACGATGCCCGGCCACCACTCGGCCGCCCGTCCCGAGCCGGTCAGCGCGTGCTCAACCAGCACCACGTTCGATCCGTCGGCGCGCGGCGTGCCGTAGATCGTGACGCGCTGCTGCGCCGACGGAACGTCAACGCCGGCGTCGAGCCGCAGGCCTCCGATGCCGACGGTCTGTTCGCGCATCAGGTTCCCTAAGCGTTGACCAGCGCTCGTTCCGGCTCGTCGAGCACGCGCTCGTCCCACACCCGCAAGTGCGGCAGCTCGTCGTTGCGCGCCAGCCGTTCGAAGAGCGGCGCAACGTCAATCGCCGGTTCGAGGCCCAGCCGTCCGCGCCTCATGGAGTCGTTTCGCGCGCGCAGCCCTCGCAACACGGAGACGACGTCGCCGAGCACGGCCGACCCCGTGGCCGCGCCGCCGGCTCCGGCCCCGCGCAGCACCAAACGCCCCGCGTCCCGCGCGACGATCGCAATCGCGTTTTCGGCGTCCTCGGTATTCGCGAACTCGTGCTCGCGCGCCACAAGGAGCGGCGCGACCTCGGCGGCGATTCCGCCCTGCGTCTTGCGTGCCGCCGCAACGAGCCGGACGCGCAAGCCCTGCATGTGGGCGCACGATACGTCGCGCTGGCTCACGGCGCCTATTCCGGTTCGACGAATGCGCGGCGAGACGACGGCGAGGCCGAATGCCAGCTGCGCGATGACGGCGAGCTTGTGCGCCGCGTCGGTGCCCTCGACGTCGTTGGCCGGATCCGATTCGGCGTAGCCGAGACGCTGCGCGCGCGCGAGGGCCTCACCGAACGCCGCGCCGCCTTCCATCGCCGACAGGATTGACGTGCAGCTTCCATTGACCACTCCGGCGACCGCGAGGATCTCGTCGCCCGCCAACGCCTCCTCGAGCGTACGCACCACGGGGACCGCGCCGCCGACGGCGGCCTCGAAGCGCAGCGCCGCGCCGCGGGATGCGGCGAGCGCGTGAAGCCGCGGGCCTTGCGTGGCCAGCAGATCCTTGTTGGCGGTGACGACGTGGCGGCCGCGGTCGAGTGCCCGCTCCACCAGGTCGGCGGCGTCCGTGGTGCCGCCGATCAGCTCGACCACCAGGTCGACGTCCGGGTCGTCAACGATCGCGCGAGCGTCGCGCGTGAAGATGCGCCGGTCGAGCGAGTCCGGCCGCCGCTTGTTCGGATCCCGGATCGCCACCGCGCGAAGCTCGTATGCCACGCCGCTGCGGCGTTCCAGTCGATCCCGCTCTCGAAGCAGCCGGTCGGCGACGCTCGCGCCGACCGTGCCGCACCCGAGCAGCGCGACGCCGACGGTCAGTTTCATCCTATGCCCGGCCTCCTGTTGCGATGGGAAAGCAAGGAAACCCGAACGATAGCATGAGGACCCCGGCGCGTCAACCTTCGAATCGTTCATAGCCTTCAAAGTCGGCGTCGCCGCGCGTCCATCACGAGCTGCGCCGCGGCGACGTCTTCGCACGCGAGCCCGAGCGACTTGAACACGGTCGTCGCCGACGGCCGCGGCGGCTTCGTGCCTGCGAAGATCTCGCCGGCCTCCGCATAGATCGTCGCGCCGGCCAGGATCACGTCGCCGGCCTCTTTCGCGGCGGCCTCGCGAGAGTCAACCACCACGACCCCGGCCATCGCCTCGTCGTCGAGCTCGCGCCACTCCGGTCGCGACGATCCGACCGCGTTGACGTGAGCGCCCGGTTTGAGCCACGCTCCGCGCAGGATCGGTTCGTGCGCCGCCGTCGCCGTGACCACGACGTCGGCGCCGCGTACCGCGGCTTCGGGAGAGTCGACCGCGACGATGCCGTGTTCGCTCGCGAAGCGGCGCGCGTGCTCCGCCGTCCGGCTCCAGACGCGTATCTCGGAGAAATCGCGGACGCACGCAAGCGCCTGCAGGTGCGACCGCGCCTGCACGCCGCTGCCGAGCAGCGCCAGCACGCGGCTCTGCGGCGCCGCGAGATACTTCGTCACCGCAGCGGAGACGGCGGCGGTGCGCATCTCGGTGATCAACCGTCCGTCCATCGCCGCCAGCGGTTCGCCGGTGCCGGTGCGATAGAGCAGGATCGTGGCGTTGTGCGTGGGCACGCCGGTTCCGGCGTTGGCGGGATAGAACGTGACGAACTTCAGGCCCATCACGTCACCCGCGATGGCCGGCATCAATCCCAGATACCGGCGTCCCTCCTCGATCGTGAGCACCGTGCGCACCGGCTGCAGCACGTCGCCGCGCGAGAACTCCGCGAGCACGCGCTCCATCGCGGCGATGAGCTCGTGCCAGCTCAAAAGCCGCGCGACGTCGCTCTCGCCGAGATAGACGGGTTCGATGGGCTTACCGCTTAGGCGTGCGTCGGCGCGGGCTGCGGCATCGTTCCCGGAGCGGCTGCCGTGCCGTTCTTCTTCTTTTGCTGGTTCTTTCGCTTCGGGCAGCCGTTGGGTTTGGTCTTACACTTCGACGGCGGGTGCGTCGCCTGCGGCGCCGGCATCGCGCCCTGACCCGGCGGCGGCTGCTGCGGCGGCGGCGCGTTCTGCGCCATGGCGGTTCCGCTGATGAACGCTGACGCCAACACGGCGATAAAAATGCGATAGGCGACCGACACGCTCGTGTGCCTCCTCGGAGCGCTCCGGGCAGGCGCCCGAAGGTGCAATCATTCTAGCACGCTCGTGTTAGAACGGCGGCCAAAGGAGTAACGCCCTGCTCGCATCAGTACGTCGCGGTTAGGACGATCCCGAGGAACGACCAGTTCCGCGCCGTCCCTTCGTGCGCGCGATACTCTTCAGCGATGCCGCTGCCCGGCCAGGCGAAGGCGTAAAACGGATTCACGCTGAGGGCCGGGCCGAGGTTGTCGGTGTAGCTGGCGGCGACTTCGCTGCCGTATCCGAAGGCGGGGAGTCCACCTCGCGCCGACGGAGGCACCGAGGGCGGCAGCGTCGTGAGGATCGAGTGGAGCTGGTCGACGCCGGCGCTTACGTAGTTCAGCTGCAGCGAGCCGTGGCGCTGCGGCGAGAGCGTGACCGACGCATCGAAGTACCGAAGGTTCGTATTCACGAGCTGATTTTCGAGCGCGAACCCGGCGAACCACGCGGGGACCGATCCGCCGAAGTAGAGCGGATCGAATCCGCGCCAGACGGTGTCCGACGGCTTCGCGCCCGAGAAACTGAAGTAGCCGGCGTTGAAGAGCGGCTGCCACCACATCTTCTTGCAGTTGTACTCCGCCTGCACCATCCACCCGTCCGCAGCGAGCAGCGGTTTGCCTTGAACCGCGTATTCCGCCTGCAGCCAGAAGTTGGGCACCGTCCGCAACGGATGCAGGCGTGCGCGAAACTCGTAGGTCGACGTCTGATTGCGGGTCACTACGTCGGACGACGAATAAACGTACTGCACGCCCAGCCGCAACTGTCCGGGCGGATTCCAGACGAGATTGACGCCGCTTAGCGCGGTGTCGTCGAAATCCGCAGGCGCCTCGTTCGGCCGCAGATAGAACAGCTGCGCGCTCCAGTTTCCGTCCGTGGCGCGCAACAGCCCCGCCTGGCGCCACGCCGTGCGCGGCCATGCGTAGGCGGCGCCGCGATTGAAGCCGTTCGTCGCGCCGAGCGCGAGCAGCATGCCGTTGCCGTTGTCGTAATCTTGCTGGCCATACGAGGCGTCGAGCGTTGCGTTTCCGCCGAAGAGCCGCGACACGTGCACGCCGGCGTACAGCTGTTCCGGAAGCCCGTACCACGCTGGGACGCTGCCGGTGAAGTCGGTGCCCACCGTGCCGCTCTCCATATACGCGAGGCCGCCGTACGCGTACGCGTCGGATCCAAGGCGATAGCCGGCGGTGACGCCGGGTTCGACGTAGGCTTCGGCCCAGCCGGGATTCACGGGAAGGCCCGCGTTGACCGAGCCGGCCGGCGCGGCGAACGCGTTGTTCCACATGACGAACGGCGCGATGCCGCCGTTCAGGAAGCCGGTCACGTTCAAACGCGGGCCGTCGTAGAGCTGCGGCCATCGCGAGGGGACGCCGATGCGCTCGGCGCGGGCGAGCTGGTCGTCCTTTGCGTCCTTCGGCGCGAAGTTTTCGTCCTCGGCGGCCGTCCTGGTCGCCTCGTCGTAGACGTTCTTCGGATCGGTCGGGCTCGGGTCGCCCGCGAGCTGCGCGCCGGCCACGCCGAAGCTCCAGGCCGACAGCGCCGCGGTCAGCAGCGCCGCGCGGCAACCGATTCGGACCATTGTAGCTACCGGCGCGGCGCCTGCGCGCGGAAGCGGCTAAAGCCGTACTGCGCGTCCAATCCCGTCGCACCTTCGAGGAAGAATCCGATGCCCGGACCGCCCGTCGTCCACGGATTCGCATCGGTGGCGGTGAACATCGGGATTCCGTTCTTGTAGACCGCGATCTCGACGCGCGCCGTGCCGGTCACCTTCGCCTCGAGGACATCGCCGTCGGCGCACCCGGTCGCGCGCCCGTCGAGCAGCGTGAAATCGGCGAGCGCGCCGTTCCATCGCACCACCTGCATGTATGGGTCGCTCGGATTGACGCTGCAGTTGATTTCGTATCCGGTGATGCTGTGCGGCGCGATCGTCGTCCGCACGCGCAGCTCCACCTCTTCGTAGACGCCGCTCGACTGCGACGGCTCGAGCACGCGCAGCGTCGCGCGCACGTGCTGGTCCGGCCCCCACGTGCCGCGCAGCACGGCGGTGGAGTCGGCGTATTCCTGCGGATACCCCGCGTCGCCGGGCATCGTCCCGAACGCCATGCCGGGCGTCGTGCGCACGTCGGTCCAATCGATGCCGTCGGCGCCGCCGTTCGCCCAGCGACCGCCCTCGGAGATCGGATCTTGCGCGTGCGGAAAGCGCGTCGCGTATCGCCGCGTACCGTGGGCGGCGGGATCGAAGGCGCTCCCGGCCGGCGGCGCGGTCGGCGGGGCCCCGCCGCATCCGGCCAGCAGCGCCGAGATCAGCGTGCCCTCAAGCAGCGCCGTGCATCGCCATCGCGGAGGTTTTGCGCGCATCGTTCAATCCGTTCCAAAACCCGGCTACGGCCTCGAGCATCGCCTCTCCCGCCGCCAGGAACCGCTCGGGAGAGAAGTCCGGCTTCGCAAACGCTTCGCGCATCTCGTCGCTGGTGTGCGCGGCGTGGTTCTCCTCCAGCGCGTCGTGCCACGTCCAGAACCCGAGCGGAAGCTCGGCGATGCGGCTCTTCTTGATCGCGCGCAGGCCCGCGATGAGCTCCTTCCAAAAGCCGGCCGCGGCCCAATGTTCGATCGCGTACGAGGCGCCGGCCGCCGTCGATTCGTCCTCGGCGCTGTACCACGCCATCAGCGCGTCGCAGAACGCGAGCGTCGAAGCGCGTCCGTGGCGGCGCTTTCCGATGTCGCTCCACTGCAGGCCCAGGGCTTGGGCGAAGTGCGCGAGCCACTCAAAGTGGCCGGCCGTGAAACGGAACGTCCCCCCGTCCACGCTGCCCGACTGCGCGAACGTCACACCGAGCTCGTTGAGCAGAATCTCCTTGCCGGCGCGGTAACTTGCGAGGTCGGGAGCGTTGATGCACTTGCGCAGTTGAGCTTCGATGAAGAGATGGCTGAACGCCGAGAACTGCACGGTGAAGTCGCGGAGCTCGTCGAGCGTGGCCTCGCCGCGGGCGAACCAGCGCGTATACGCGTTGTCGCTCACGATGGGGTGCCGGTCGATACTCCTCGCAACCGCCGCTTCGAACTCGCGGAACTCCCTGGTCGAACCGATCGTTGCGCTCATGGCCCCTTTCCCTCGCATAAAAAAGAGCCGCCTCGCGTCGGCGAGGCGGCTTTGCATGTTGACGAGTATCTCGTTAGTGCAATGGCGTACCTAGCCGGCTTCGGTCGGAGCGGCCGTAATAATAATACGCATTGGCGGACACGGGATACATGTTGGGGGCGACTATACCATATGCATTCGCCGCCCGCAAGACCCCGCCGGGATTGGCATCGGGCCGGCTGAAATCCAGCCTCGCGGTCACGGCGGCAGCGTACGCCGTCCGCCGATTCCGCGCGGTGGTCGCGACCGTCGGCGGCAACGCGCGATAGGGCGCCGCCCGAGCGGCGGGCGAAAACGCCGCGTAGAGTGGAACCGCCATCGCGTCGTAGGCCGAGAGCGGCGGGAGCCCCAGGATCAGCTCCATGGTCCGCAAGACGCTCACGGTCGAAAACCGGCCGTGCTGGAGGCCGCCGCGAGCGTACGGAGACACGACGAAGAGCGTCGTCCGCTGATCGCTCACGTGGTCCGGCCCGTCCTGGGCGTCGTCCTCGGTCACGAAGATCGCGGACGAGCGCCATACCCGCGAGTGCGAGATGGCGTCCACCATCAGACCCAGCGCGTAATCGTTCGTCGCGACGTACGACACCGGCGTCAGCTTGCCGGGCCGCGACCCGTAGGTGTGGTCGTTGGGCAGCCACACGTACTCGAGTTGCGGCAGGTCCCCGTGCCGTATGAAGCCGTCGAACTCGCGGCGCCACTCCTTCACCCGGTCGAGGTCGCTATAGTCGAGGTTCCAACCGACGTAGCGCGGGTCGTACAGCCCGGCCAGGCTGAGCGCGGCGGTTTCACCCGGACCGTTGACGTTCGACACGTCGGTCATCTCGCCGTAGTCGCGGAACGAAACGCGCGCCTTCCGCGCAGCTTGCCAGATGTATCCGTTGCGTGGAACGTCGGCTCCGGCGGTCGAGAGCGAGTCGTCCTCGTTGCCGCGATCGCCGTACGTCGCGGGCCACGTGCGTTCGACGTAGTCGTTGACGAACGCCGCGTCGGCCCAGTTGTGTCCGCTCTCGCTCACCTCGCCGCTCGCGTACGCGTTGTCGAACAGGCCGAAGCGCGCCGCCAGGGCGTGCTCGTTGGGCGTGACGCGCGCGCCGAACCCGGTCAGCTTCGCATCGCCGTTGCCGAGCGCGACGTCGCCCAGCACCTGGTCGTACGAACGGTTCTCTTTCAGGATGAAGAACACGTGGCGGATCGGCCCGCCCGCGCGAATCACGGTATCGGCGGGCGCCGGAGCCGCCCAGCCGCGCGCGCCTTGGGGATTGCCCGCTCCCGCGGCCTGCGCCGCGGGATCCCACGTGCGAATCGAGCCGTACTGGATCGCAGCCACGTAATCGTAAAAGCTGCGCCGCTGCCACGGGAAGTTCGGATTTGGGCGCGTCCCTTCGCCCTTGCCGTCAACGATGAAGAGGCGCCGGCCGATCGGGACGATATCGGTGGGGTACCACCCGGCCGGAATCCGTCCCACGACGCGCCCGTTTCGCACGGCCGCGATCGAATTGGCTGCGCCGAGGCTCACGTAAAGCGTATCGCCGCTCGCCGCCAGCGCGTTCGGCGAGGATCCCGCGAGCCGGTGCCCGTTCGAGGCGTCGCCGACGAAGAGCGATTCCAGACGCCGGCCGCTCGCGACGTCGTACGTGCCGACGCTGTCGCCGTCGCTCTCCGCCACGAACACGCGGGCGCCGTCGGGCAGGATGGCCGACGGATGGAGCCCGGTCGCGATCGTTCGGACGGCGAGCGTACGAGCGTCGATCGCCTTGACGTCGCTGCCCGCCCAATCCGAGGCGAAGAGCGTCGTTCCGTGCGGCACGAACGCCAGGCCGCCGGGGTGCGCGCCGACGCGGACGGGCTTGGCGCCCGCCACGCCGTCGAGCGTCCCGACGCGCACCGATCCGTCACCGTCGGTCGCGACGGCGAACGTGCCGTCGCCGTTCGTCGCGACGGCAACTGGATACGAATGCTTGCCGAGAGCGATCGGCGTGACGGTTTGCGACGCGACGTCAACCTTCAGCAGCGCATCCGCGTTGGCGCCCGCAACGAGCACGTGCGCCGGGTCGAGCCACAGCGGCCGGCCGAACGCGCCGCGCAGCGCGATCTGGGCGGTCTGTTCGAGATCCGACGTGCGATAGAGACGCAGTGTGGGCGGATTGAAGCCCGACTCGACGACGGCGAGCGTCGCACCGTCCGGCGACGCAGCCGCGCCCTGCGGCATCGTGTCCGTCTCCGTCATCGTTCCCCGCGGAGCGGCGATCAGCCAGCCGTTCGGAACGACGATCTGCCGGGCCGTTGCGGCCGCGCCGGCTGCGGCCGTCACCAGCGCCGCGGCCGCCAACGCGGCCGTGCCGCCTTTCAATCGCATCACGCGAACCGCAATTTCGCGCGCTCCTTCGCCTTGAGTGCCTCCGTTTCGCGGTTGCGCGGCGGCGCGTTGGTCACCAGCGCTGCGAGCAACTCCCGCGCCGCGGCGTGCACGCGATCGACGGCGCCGTCGAACGCTGCCTCGTTCGCTTTCGACGGGTGCGTGAAGCCGCTCAACTTCCGTACGAACTGAACGGCCGACGCGTGAATCTCGTCGTCCGTCGCAGGCGGAGCGAAGTTATGCAGGGTCTTGATGTTCCGGCACATGACACGCTGCTTCCGGCAGCAAAAGCGGCGATCCTATTTGCCCCGAGGCTCGGGGATCGCGTTAGGACGAGAAGGCCTTCGCCAACCCGCTCTGCACGTCGTCCGGCGTCATCACCGGCGCCATCGTGACCTTCGCGTCGAGCTCGAGAAAGAACGGCTCGGCGATCGACGGGATGTCGTCGGGATTCTTGAGATCGAAGACGATGAACCCGCCGCGGTCGCCGTCAACCGTGGTGAAGTACGCCGCCTCGGGCTTGATCCGCTCGAGCGTCGCCGAGAGCACCTTCGCTAGGCGTCCGTCCTTGATCGCAGCGTTGCCGGCCTGCGCGGGAATTCGAAGCGTCAGCATCATTCGCATCGCGGGGCCGTTCCACGAGAGCTTGTTTACCCCTTGCATAGGCGAGAGGCGGGCGCTCGCGCACCCGCCTCTCGCAGGACACGTAGCGTGCGGGTCTAGTAGGCCTTGATTCCGTTGGGCGTCCCCCAGCCGGTCGGGCCGTCGTAACCGGCGAGCGCGGTGCAGAGATAACTGCCGCCGCACGAGCCGTCGCTGCCGCTGACGATGTCGTGAAGCTCCTTCTTGCGCTTCTTCTTTTTGAGCGACCAGAACTTCTTCGCGGCGGTCTGGCTGCTGGCGTTGCTCGCGAGGGCGAACACGCCCGCCGTCACGGGCGTCGCAACGCTCGTGCCGCCGACCGTGAACCAGCCGCCGTAGCCGTAGCTGTCGTACTCGGCCACTTGCCACGCGATCGCCGAAACGTCCGAATCGGTGCGATACGCGCAACTGGCGTCGTGCTGCCACGACGGCTTCGTCACGCCGACGCCGCTGCCGTTGTTCGAGCAGCCGCCGCCGGCGCCGTTCCAGGCCGTCTCGCTGTAGTTCGAGCCGTTCTTCTGCAGCACGGTGCCGCCGACCGAAACGACCGAGGCGAACGACTCCGGATTGCCGTTCTCGTTGTAACCGGCGTCACCGGAGCCCGCGATGTAGACGACGCCCGGCTTGTCGAAGTCGCTCACGTCGTCGCAGCTGTTCGACTGGTAGCAGATGAAGCTGTTGCTGACGATGTGGGCGCCGAGCGTCACCGCCTCCGCCTCGGCGGCGTCGAGATCGGACGAGTTGGAGCTATTGGCTTCGATCAAATAGATCGTGCACTTCGGGCAGACGGCCGAGACCATCTGCACGTCGAGATCGACCTCGACGCCCCAGCCCGTGTTGCCTTGCGGGTAGTTGCTGGTCTGTCCCGTCTGGTTGTATTTCGTAAAGTTCGCCGTTCCGAGGCCGAAGTTCGAACGGTAGGTCGCGAGGTCGTTCGCGACGTTGGGATTGTCGTATGCGTCGACGATCGCGACGATCTGCCCCGAGCCCTTGGTGCTCGACGGCAGCTTGTATCGCGCTTGGAAGTCGGCCGGCGCCCAGCCGGCGACGGCCGGACTGATGCCGCTCTTCGATTGAATCAGCGCCAAGCACGTGGGCTTACCGGTGACCATCGGGCACGCCGGTCGCGCGAGTCCGCGTGCCTGCCACTCCGGTACCGAGCGCAGCGGGGCGCCGGCTCGTGCGACGCTGCCGGAGGCTCCGGGTACGCCGGAGGATCCGCCCGAGCTGCAGGCGGCGACGGCGACCGCCGCTACGAGCGGCGCCGCAAGCTTGAGATATCCGTTCAACAGATGCTCCTTTGTGCGGTTGGTCTGGGACGGGGGAGAGTTGGCGCTAAAACGCGCCAACTCCGTTCGGCGTTCCCCAGCCGGTGGGGCCGTCGTAACCGGTGCCCGCCGTGCAGAGATAGCTGCCGCCGCAGGTGCCGTCGTTGCCGGTCGTGATGTCGTGCAGCTCCTTAGCGTACTTCCCAGCCTTTAGCGTCCACAGCTTCTTGCCGGCATCCTGGCTCGAGGCATTGCCCGCCAGCCCGTAGACGCCGCCGACGAGCGGCGAGGCCACGCTCGTGCCGCCGATCGTGATCCAGCCCGAGTAACCGTACGAGTCGTATTCGGCGACGCCGAACGCCACCGCGGCCACATCGGCATCGGTGCGGAACGAGCAACCGCCGTCGTGCTGCCACGACGGCTTCGCGATGCCGTTGCCGGTGCCGTTGTCCGAGCATCCGCCGCCGGCGCCGCGCCACGCGCTCTCGTTGTACGTCGAGCCGTTCTTCGAAAGCACGGTGCCTCCGACCGAGACGACGCTGCCCAGCGCTTCGGGAACGCCGTTTTGGTTGTAGCCGTTGTCGCCCGACGCGGCCAGATACATCACGCCCGGCGTATTGAAGTCGTTGGGGTTGATCCCGCAGTCGACCGACCCGTAGCAGATCCAGCTGTTGCTGACGATGTGCGCGCCGAGTTTGACGGCCTCGAGGTCACCCTTCTCGAGATTCTTCGAGCTGTTGCTATTCGTCTCGATGAGATAGATGGTGCACTTCGGGCAGACGGCCGAGACCATCTCGACGTCGAGGTCGATCTCGACGCCCCAACCCTGGTTGCCCTTGGGGTAATGGCTCTTCTGGCCTTTTTGGTTGTACTTGGCGAAGTTTGCGGTTCCCAGCCCGAAGTTCGTGCGGTACGCCGCGAGATCGGACTCGACGTTGGGATTGTCGAAGGCGTCGACGATCGCGACGATCTGGCCCGCGCCCTTCGTGCTCGACGGCAGGTTGTAGCGCGCCTGAAAATCCGCCGGCGCCCAACCGGCGACCGCCGGACTGATGCCGCTCTTCGATTGAAGCAGGGCGAGGCACGTCGGCACGCCGACGACCTGGGGACAGGCCGGCGTTCCGAATCCTTTGCCCGTGGGCAGCTCGCGGGATTGCGCCGCAGTCGGGCCGGACGCGACCGGCGGATTGGTCGAGCCGCCCGCGCTGCAGGCGGCGACCGCGAGCGCTGCGAGCAGCGGCGCCGCGAATTTGACGGATCCGTTCATGAGAAGCTCCTTTTTCGACGGTCTGGGCGGACAGGGTTTCCCTCGGACAACGCGCCTACCTCCGGCTTGCTTGGAGAGGCTCGGTAAGGCATCCACTCGAATGCTCGTCCCCGCAATCAAGCCGATGAATCACGTCATAAACTTCGCGCGCGCGGCCGTTTGCGCCGCCGCCCCGGCCCTTGCGGCGTGTTCGGGATCCTCGGGCCACGGCGCGTCCTACGGTTCGGGCGACCCCAGTCTCGCGGCGGCTAACCCGGGCGGGGGCCCGATCGATCCGTTCCTCACGGACGGAAACGCCGTCATGCGCGCCCTCGACACGATCACGGAGCGCTCCGGCCGGCCGCTGCGCATCACCTCGATCAACGCAGACCGCATGAACGGCTTGATGGTTGACGTCCAGGAGCCCTCGCACCACATCAACGTCGATCGCTACGCCGTCGCTCCGGACGGAAAGCTGACCGGGCCCACGCCGGTGAAGCTGATGTCGCTCAACGGCGGCCCGATCACCGCCACCGAGGTAGACGCGCGCGCGTTCGATCCCAAAGCCATCGCCTTCGTGCGGCTGACGCCCACGATCCGCGAGGCCATCGCCGAGTCTCACTATCCCGACGCGCGCGTCACCGAGTGGGAGTTCGGCGGGATCGGACCCGACGACCGCAAGTACATCTATTTCGACTCCGCTCGCGCGCGGCCGGTCGCGGTCGTGGATCCACAGCTCAAGATCCTGCGAATGCAGTTCTAACCGAAGGAGACTCTACATGCGTTTATTCTTCACCTCGCTCGCCGTCGTCGTGGCCCTTCTGACGGTCACGGCGTGCAACGGCAAGACCTCGGACAACACCTCGACCGAGGCGAGCGCGGCCGCCTCCCCCGCCGAGAGCGGCGCGCCCGCAGAGAGCACGGCTCCCGAGGCGAGCGCGAGCTCGGCCGCAGGCACGATTCCCACCTACCCCGGCGCGGTGACCCAGGCGTCCGGCAGCAGCAGCAACATGATGGGCAGCGCGGCGGGTTCGGTGATGAGCACCGACGACTCGTTTGACAAAGTCTACGCGTGGTACCAGCAAAACATGCCTGCCGGCTCCGAGAAATCGCACGTGACCGCGCCGGTCGAGAGCGCGGTATTCACCGTCGGCGAGGCCGGATCGGGCCAGACGTCGGTGACGATCACGACGTCGGGCGGTAAGACGATGATCACCGTGGCCAAGGTGAAGATGTAGGAGGACGGCATGTCGTATCGCGGCTCGGCCGCGCTGTTCGCGATCGCCTTCGCCTTGGCGGCGGCGGCCGGGCCGGCCGTCGCGTCGCCCGAGCGCGACGTGATGGCGGTGGTGAATCAATTCACCAACGGATTCAACTCGGGCGATTTGAAACTCGCCGTCGCGGCCTGCGCCTCGCCGGCGTCGATCATCGACGACTTTCCACCGCACGAATGGCACGGCGTGACGGCGTGCGCCGACTGGGCGTCGGCGTACGCCGCCGATGCAAAGAAGAACGGAATCACCGGCGGCAAGGTGACGATGGGCACGCCGTGGCGCGTCGACGTCACGGGAACCCGCGCGTACGTCGTCGTTCCGGTAGCGTTCTCATTCAAAGACCACGGTAAGCCGGTGAAGGAGACCGGTGCGGTCTTCACGGTGGCGTTGCAGCGGCTCGCGCCGGGCTGGCTCATCACCGGCTGGACGTGGTCTAGGCATTAAAACGCCGCCGGGCGAGGGAGACCGCCTCGCCGCCCTCGGTTACCGTCAAGAGCTGTCGAGAGTGCTCTCGCTCTTCGACAACTTCTCGGTTGCCTTCAGCTACCTCAGCCCGATGGTGGGCATCTACTCGCTGTACACGTTGGGCCTCGGCACCGGCGGCCCGCGCTACATCTGGACGATCGTCGCCGTCGTCGGGCTGATGATGCTCGTGGCGCTCGTCTTCGGCGAGCTCGCGAGCGAGTATCCGCTCTCCGGCGCGCTCTATCAGTACGGCAAATACACGGTCGGCCGGCGATACGGCTGGTTCATCGGCTGGATCTACGGCTTCGCGTTGCTCGCCACGGTAGCGTCGGTCGACTCCGGCGCCGTCGGCTACGTGACGTCGCTCTCCAATATCTGGTTCCACACCAAGCTCGATCCCGCCGACCATCTCACGATCTTCGTCGTCGCCGGCGCCATCATCGTGCTGTCGGCGATCCTGAACTGGATCGGGGCGAAGATCATGGGCGTCGTCGCGCGCTTCGGCGTTTACGTCGAGACCATCGGGACGTTCGGCGTATTTTTGGCGCTGGCGATCTTCGGATTCCACCAGGGCTTCGGCTTCGTCTTTACGACGCAGGGCGTCGAGCATCTCAAGAGCAATCCGCTCGGGCTCGACTTCGGCGGCAACTGGTGGACGGGCGCGGCACTGGTCGCCGTTCTCGCAAACGTCTACATCTTCTACGGCTTCGAATCGGCCGGCGACATCTCCGAAGAGACGTTGGAGGCGCAGCGGCAGGTGCCCAAGGCGATGCGCAACGCGCTGCTCTACGGCGGCATCGCTTCGTTCGTGCTGGTGCTCGGGCTGCTGCTCGCCACGCCGCCCGCGGGCATCGGCGGCGTGGTCGGCGGGGGCGTGAACGCCATCCTCGCCGAGCTGCCCGGGTGGCTGCAAGACTTCTTCTTGGTGATGGTCGTCGTGGCGTTTTTCAGCTGCGGCACCGCCGTCCAAGGAGCCGGTGCGCGCGTCGCGTTCGCCCTCGCGCGTGACGGCGCGCTCCCGCTGAGCAATAAGATCCGCGCCATCTCGGCGCGCCACCGCACGCCCGGTAACGCGATCCTCATCGGAACCGTCGTTCCGTTCCTCTTCCTGCTGCTCGTGCTGATCAACCCGAGCAAGACCGTGCACGTGCTGTGGTTCGACTATCCGGCGCACGTCAACGCGCTCTACGCGCTCGTTTCCTTCGCGACGTCGGGAATCTACCTCGCCTTTCTCCTGACCGTCGCCGGTGCGCTCGTCGCGCGGCTTCGCGGCTGGAAGCCGAGCGGCGTCTTCACCCTTGGGAAGTGGGGCCTGCCCGCGACGATCGGCGGAGCGCTCTATCTATCGCTCATGCTGCTCGACATCGTCTGGCCGAGCTCGCTCTCCAGCGGACGGGCCGTCTTCAACTACGGCTGGATCACGCTCTTGGTGATGGCGCTCATCGTGGGCGCCGGGGCGATCTACGAAGCGGTCGCACGCCCCGATCGCGAGATATCGAAGACGACCTGATCCCAGCGCCAGAGCCGTTCGAAGAAATCGCGCGCGCCGTCCGCGCGGCGCTCGCCGGCGATCTCCGCGATCGTGCGCCGGCCGTCGATCGCGGCCAGCATTCGTTCCTGCTCGGCGTCGATCGGCAGATAGAGATCCGTGTACGTGTGATTGCGGTTGATGAGCACCGCGGCCGCCCCGGCGGGCAGCCGTTCGCGCACGACGACGGTCCCCGCCGCCCGCACGGGCACGTAGTCCGGCCACTCCGCGCCTCCGAAGTCAACGCCGCGCGCCGACCCCGCGTCGGCGCGATACGCGATTGCCGCGTGCCGAACCATCGTGCCGCGAAAGAGCTCCAGCGCGGCGTACTGTCGCTCGGCGCCCAGCGCGGCGATGCGCGCGGCATGCGGGGTGGATGCGATCGCGCCGCACGACGGCAGGTACGGCGCCTGCCGAATCCAGCGGCCGAAGCGAAGATCGGCGCGTTTCAGAAACTCGAGAAACTCCGGAACGCCGTACGGGCGATCGCGCGGATGGAGCAGCGCGTCGGCCAGCCCGGCCTTGCTCGCGAAGTCCGGCGACGCGCGCAGCAGGGGTACGAGCGGATGGTCCGGCGGTAGGGCGCGCAGCGTGGTCGCCAGGTCGTCGACGTCGCGATCGCTCCAGCCCAGCCCCAAGCTGCGGCAGTACTCCTGAATCGCGTACACCCCCGCGCGCCCGTATGGCGCGTAGACCATGACGTGCATCGCCCCCGCGGGCGCCAGCACCCCATGCAGCGCTCGCAGGCCCGCGTCGGGATCGGCGACGTGGTGCAGCACGCCCGTGCACACGACGTAGTCAAATGATTCGCCCAGCTCGTCCGCGCGTTCGATCGGGAGCACGCGCACCTCGAGGTTGCGCAAGCCGTGCGCGGCTTTTAGCCGCCGTTCGAACTCGATGCCGGCGACGCCGGCGTCGATGCCCACGACTCGGGCGTTGGGCCACCGCAGCGCGTAGTGCGCGGCCTGCATCGTGCCGCAGCCCCCAACCAAGATGCTGCGGTCGTCGCGATACGGCTCGGCGGGCCAAAAGAGAAATGAATCGGCCCGCCGGCGCTCGTCGTTCCACGAGCGCCGGTAGGCCGCGATGTCGTCCGCCGGCGGCGGGTACGGGTGGCTCTCGTAGAAGCCGCCCACCACGTCGTTATCCGTGCGGCTGTTTTACCTGTTCCATGACCGAGTCGAGGTTGAACGAAGCGGGCTTCTGACGGGGCGGGAACTTCTCAAACCCCTCGATCTCACCCGCAATCACGGCCTGCATCAGATACATCTGCGGTACGTGGTTGACGACCCAATCCCAATAGGTATTGGAATTGAAGTCTCCTCGCTCGAACGGGTCGCGCCGCAGGTTGACGATGTGCGGCACGCGCAGCTTGACGAACGGCTCGGCCCACTGCTGCATCTGATTGGCCCGCTGGAGCGAGAGGTTGAACTTGTAGTCTCCGACGCGCACGGCGATGACGTCGCCGTCGTCGCTGAAGTAGACGATCGCGTTTCGGGGACTCTCTTTTGCCTCGCCCGAGAAATACGGTATCTGGTTATAACCGTCGAGATGCACGTTGAACTTCTTCCCGTCCACCGTGCATCCGTCGAGCAGCTGCTGTTTGACGTCCGGATTCCCCGCCGCAGCGAGCAGCGTCGGAAACATGTCGATGTGCGAAACGATGCCGTTGTAGACGGCGCCGGGCTTGATCGTGCCCGGCCAGCGGATGAAGCATGGGACGCGCCAGCCGCCCTCCCAGTTCGAGTCCTTCTGCCCGCGGAACGGCGTATTGGCGCCGTCGGGCCACGTATCGTTCTCGGGGCCGTTATCCGTGGAGTACATGACGATGGTGTTGTCGGCGATGCCTAGCTCGTCGAGCTTGTCGAGCATCATGCCGATCTGCTCGTCGTGCACGACCATGCGGTCGCTGTACGGGTCCTGACCGCTCTTGCCGAGGTTCTTCTCGGCGACGTGCGTGCGGAAGTGCATCGCCGTCGAATTGTACCACAGGAAGAACGGCTTGTCGGCCTTCGCCTGCTCCTCCATCCACGCGAGAGCGCGGGCAGTGATCTCCTCGTCGACGGTCTCCATCCGCTTCTTCGTGAGCGGGCCGGTATCTTCGATCGTCTGTTTTCCGACGCGCCCCCAGCGCGGGTCGACGGTCGCGTCATCTTTGTCAGTCGCTTTGCAGTGCATCACGCCGCGCGGCCCAAACATTGCTTTGAACTTCGGATCTTTCGGATAATCGGGCAGCTCGGGCTCTTCCTCGGCGTTGAGATGATACAGGTTGCCGAAGAACTCGTCGAAGCCGTGCACCGTCGGCAAGAATTCGTTGCGGTCGCCCAGGTGGTTCTTGCCGAACTGCCCCGTGGCGTACCCGAGCGGTTTGAGCAACTCGGCAATGGTCGGGTCTTCCTTCTGCAGCCCGACGGTGGCGCCGGGCATTCCGACTTTTGTCAGGCCCGTTCGGATCGGGTTCTGGCCGGTAATGAAGCAGGCTCGCCCCGCGGTGCAGCTCTGCTGCGAATAATAATCGGTGAAGAGGCCGCCTTCGTCGGCGACGCGATCGATGTTGGGCGTTCGATATCCCATCATGCCGTTGCTAAAGCGGCTGACGTTCCAGATGCCGATATCGTCCCCCCAAAGAATTAAAATATTAGGCTTCTTTGCAGGCATTTGCGGTTACGTTTCTCCCTTCGGACCCAGGGAGTTGATTGCCGGTTGAAGGCAACCCTGTCGAGGGGGCGCGAAAGACGGACGCCATGAGATTCACACAGCTCGGATCTGCCTTCGCCGCCGCCTTGCTTGCGGTCGCGGCCGCTACCGCCGTCGCCATCGCCCAAGAGCCTCCGTCGCCCGCTCCCGCCTCGACGGCGGAACCGACGTTCATGGACCGGCAGTACGACGGGCGCTCCCACTTCATGGTCGCGCCCTATATCTGGGGCCCGACGCTAAAGGGTAACTTTCAGTTCTCGGTTCCCGGGCTGCGCAAGCTGCGGGGCGGCGCCAATCCCATCGTCGCCACGATCCAGGTCGGGCCGAGCGACTACATTCCGAAGCTCAACACGGCGGGCATGCTGGCGTTCGATTATCGCAAGAACGAGTTCGAGCTGTTCGGGGACGCCATCTACTTGAACGCGTCAACGACCGCGTCGATCTTTTCGGTCGTCAGCGGGCCGTTCGGCAAGGTGCACGTGCCGCTGACCATCGACAGCTCGGCGCGGCTCTCGACGGCGATCTGGGAGGTTGCCGCGGGCTGGGCGGTCGCGCACGGTCACAACGCCGATTTGACGGTGCTGGCCGGCATCCGTCAGTTCCCGGTCAATCTCAACGTGGATTACTCCGCGACGATCACGAAGAAACACTTCGCCTTGCCGTCGGGGTCGTTGACGGCGTCCGCCTACACCAACGACATCATCTGGGGATTGAAGGGACGCGCGTTCTTCGGCGGCGACCACTGGTACATCCCGTACTATGCCGACATCGGCAGCGGCAACGGCAACACCACGTGGCAGGCCTACGGGGGCGCCGGCTATGCGTTCCCGCACGGCCAGACGATCATCGCGCTGTGGCGCGCACTCAACTACAACGACTTCACGCCCGTCTCGACTGTGCAGAAGCTCAGCCTGGCCGGTCCGTTGCTGGGCTACACCTTCAGCCTATAGACGCACCGCGGAGACGACGAACGCCACGACGGCGGCGGAAATTATTCCGGTCACCGCCCAGCCCGCGCAGGCGAGCCGCCGCGAGATCGGGCGCCCCCGCATCGTCTGCGGGTTTCTCGCAACGAGCAGTGCGAGCGCGAGCGTGACCGGCGTCACCAGCCCGGCCACCACCGAGGCCCAGTAGAGGAGCGCGATCGTCGCGACGGGCAGCAACGCCAACGCCGCGCCCGCGAGCAGCGTCGCATAGATCGCGCCGTAGAAGACCCTCGCGTCACGCGGCCGCGTCGTTAGGCTTGCCGGCGCGCCGAACGTCTGCGCGGCCACGTAGCCGTTCGTGGCCGCGATCACGGGAATGGCGATCGCCGCCGACGCCAGCAGTCCGACGCCGAACAGCGGCTTGTCCCACGATCCGGCGAGCGGCTTGAGCGCAACCGCGGCGTCGGCGGCGGTCAGCATCGCCTGATGACGCCCGGACGTGGCCGCCGTCGCCACGAGGATGAAGAGAAAACTCGAGCCGGCCGCGAGCATCCCCATCACGGCGTCGGCGTTCACCGCACCGAGCTCCGACGACGGCGGTCGCCGCTCGGCCACCTCGATGGACTCCCAAAAGTAGACGTAGCTCGTGAGCGTCGTGCCCAACAGCGCGATCGCGGCGGTCAGGAACGCGGGCGAAAGCGCGAAATGCGGAACGAGAATTCCGCGCAGCACGGCTCCCCAATTGGGCCGTGCGTCGATCGCACTCGCGACGTAACAGAAAAAGATCAGGGTCAGCCACGCCAGCGCGCGCTCGACCTTGATGTACGACTGCGTCGCCAGCAGCCAGCCCGCGGCGAGCACGAGCGGAACGACGAAGTAGTAGTACGGGATACCGACGAGCAGCGTCAGCGCCTGCGCTCCCGCCTGCACGTCGGCGCCCAGCGTGAACGCGCCGATCGCGCCGACGGCAACGGCCCCGGCGAGCGCGACGCCGCGCCCGAAGGTTCGTTCGATGGCTTGCTGCAGGTTCAGCTGCGAGACGGCGGCGACGGAGGCGGCGACGGTTTGCACGACGGCCAGCATCGGCAGCAAGAGCACGACGAGCCACGCCATGCCGTAGCCGGTGGTGGCGCCGACGACGGCGATCGTCCCGACCGTGGTCGGATCGTTTGCCGAGGCACCAGACACCAGTCCGGGCCCGAAGGCGCGGGCGAACGTGCGGCGGTTAATCGCGCACGCAGCGGAAACCGACGTGAGACATGCCGGTGTCGATCGCCTGCGGGGAGCGGGCGGCGGGCCGGAACCGCAGACAGTAACTGGGCGAACACAGGAACGATCCGCCCTTGAGGACCTTGCGCGGCATGGGAACGTTCGGCTGACAGGGGTCGTAGCTGAGCTGGCGCGCGCCGGCGGCGCAGCACGGCGCTTCGACCAGCGTCCGATCGTGCACGAACCAATCGCCGGTCCACTCCCACACGTTTCCGGCCATGTCGTAAAGCCCGTAGCCGTTCGGTGCGAACTTCCCGACGGGCATCGTGCGAGGTCCATGCCGATGCGTGCTCTTCCACGGGAAATCGCCTTGCCACGTGTTGGCTGCGGGCCGTCCGCCGGGCTCCATCTCGTCGCCCCAGACGAAGCTCTTGCCTTCGAGGCCGCCGCGCGCCGCATACTCCCACTCGGCTTCGGTCGGCAGCCGTTTGCCGGCCCAGGCCGCATACGTCTCCACGTCCTCGAGGGCGACGTGCACCACCGGGTGATCGGGCCGCGAGTCGATCGAGCTTCCGGGCCCCTCCGGACGCTTCCACGACGCTCCCGGCGTCCACGACCACCACTGCGAGTAGTCACGCAAATCCACGGGACCGGGGGTCATGTGAAAGACGAGTGCCCCGGGCACCAAATTTTCGGCGGGCGCGCCGGGGAACTCCGCGGGATTCAGCTCACGTTCGGCGATCGTAACGTAGCCGGTCTTGCGGACGAACTTCGAAAACTCCGCATTGGTGACCGCATATGGATCGATCCAGAAGCCTTCGACCCGCACGTTGCGCACCGGCGCCTCCTCGGGATAGAACCGGTCGGATCCCATCGCGAAGGTCCCGCCGCCGATCCGCACCATACCGTCACGCATCGTCCCAATCATGCGTCATCAATTTTCGCGCGGCCGAGTAGGGGCCCTCGTCTTGGCGGCAAAACTAGCTCGTCCCCCGCCCCCTCGTCGCCCGCAATCTTCGCGAACATCCCTTCGCCACTGCGCGAGAAAGGAACGGCATGGCAACCCAAAACGCACCAAACATCGTCGCCATCATGGCCGACGATATCGGCTGGTTCAATATCGGCGCCTATCACCAGGGAATCATGGCGAGCCGCACGCCGAACCTCGACCGCCTCGCGGCCGAAGGCATGCGCTTCACCGACTACTACGCGGAGGCCAGTTGCACCGCCGGCCGCGCGAACTTCATCACCGGCGAGCTTCCCATTCGCACGGGCCTGACGACGGTCGGGCAGGCCGGGGCGAAGGTCGGCATGCCCGACGAAGCGCCGACCATCGCGACCGCTCTCAAGGCGATGGGATACGCCACCGGCCAGTTCGGCAAGAATCACCTCGGCGATCTCAACCAGTACCTGCCGACGCTGCACGGCTTCGACGAGTTCTTCGGTTACCTGTACCACCTCGACGCGATGGAAGACCCCTCACATCGCAATTATCCGCAGGCCCTCAAAGAGAAGATCGGCCCGCGCAATATGCTCCATTGCTGGGCCACCGATACGGACGACGCTACGGTTCAACCGCGCTGGGGCAAAGTAGGCAAGCAAAAGATCGAAGACTGCGGGACGCTTTACCCGGATCGCATGGAAACCGTTGATGACGAGATCCTCGATCACGCGCTGAAGTTCATCGACAAGGCCAAGGCGGATAGCAAACCGTTCTTCGTGTGGCTCAACCCCACGCGCATGCACGTCGTCACGCACCTTTCGCCACAATACGAAGCGATGCGTACGTCGGAGAACGGCTGGTCGATTTCGGAAGCGGGCATGGCGCAGCTCGACGATATCGTCGGCGCCGTGATGAAGAAGCTCAAAGACGACGGCCTCGACGAAAACACCATCCTCATGTTCACTACCGACAACGGTGCCGAGAACTTCACCTGGCCGGACGGCGGCCAGACGCCGTTTGCCGGCGGAAAAGGAACCGTGCTCGAGGGCGGCTTCCGGGCGCCGTGCATCGTGCGCTGGCCGGGTCACGTGCCGGCCGGCACGATCGAGAACGGCATCATGTCGGGCCTCGATTGGTTCCCGACGTTCGTCGCCGCAGCCGGCAATCCGAACATCGTCGAGGAGCTCAAGAAAGGCAAACAGATCGGCGATCGGACCTACAAGGTGCACCTCGACGGTTACAATCAGCTCGACATGATCACCGGGAAGGGGCCGTCGAACCGGCACGAGATCTTCTATTTCGCCGAAGGCACCCTTGGCGCGGTGCGCGTCAACGACTACAAGTACCGGTTCATCGATCAACCGGCCGGCTGGCTTGGCGGAACGGTAAAAGTGGACTGGCCGATCCTAACGAACCTTCGGCTCGATCCCTTCGAGCGAACGGGCATGAGCGGCTCGTTGAATTACTATACATTCTTTGCGTATGCTTTCTGGCGTTTCGTTCTGGTGCAAGAAGTCGTCGGGAAGGCCGCCCAGAGTGCGATCGACTTCCCGCCGATGCAGAAGGGGGCGTCGTTCAACCTCGAAGCGGTCAAGCAACACATCGAGAAAGCGATGGCCGGGCACGCGGGGGCGTGACCGCGCCGGTATTTACGGAAGTTCGCGAGGCCGGTAACGGTAGCCGGCCTCGCGCAGTTGCCGATTAGCTAGGGATCAGGCTCCGGCGTCGCCATAGATCAACGCCGTCTTCGTCGTTCCGTCCGATAGGTAGTCGCGCAGCGGCAACTGCATCGCCTTGAAGAACTCGTCGGCGGCATCTTGGCCCTTCTTCTCTTTGTCGTCGCCCAACACGCGAGTGGAGAAGCCGAACTCGGCGACGAGCGGCTGAAACCGATCGGGCACCGGGCGCGCCCACAGCGCGAGGGTCGCGTGCGCGGTGACGCCGCGTCCGAAGTAGAGGGTTCCCAGCGTTGACTGAATCTCGAACACCTTCGCGCCGTTGACGACGCGAAGCATCTGGTCCAGACCCACGCCAAGCGTCTTGAGGTGCGGCAGCGCGTCGGCAAGCCGCGAGATCGGCACCTCAGCGGCGATCTCGGGCGCTTCGACGATCACGTTGTTGGAGTAGATCTTCTCCATCGTGCCGGCGACCTCACCGCGAATCAGCTCTTCCTTGAACTTCTTCTTCTGCAGCTGCGGCAGCGTCGTGTCGGTATCGAACCCGGCCGCCTTCTCGTAGTCGGGCGCTCGGCATTTGAACGTGAGCTCCCACGTTTCGTCGGGCCAGCCGCCCTCGCGCACTTGGCGGATCCTGAAGATCAGCTTGTTCTTACGCAGATCCTCGGCTTCCGTGTCGTAGAACTGCACGATGCGCAGTTGCGAGTCGAGCGATTCCACGGGCTCGTAGCGAACGCCGAGCTTCTTCGCGATGCGCGCCAACACTTGGTTGAACTCGAGCAGCGCGCGCCGCGACGGAAACTTCTCCGGCTTCAGCAGCAGCTTGAATTCGCGATGGGTTACCAATGAAGCCGCGCGCGGCTTTCCCGCCGTCTTGCCCACTCTACTCTCCTCTTTACTCCGGGTTCCGATCGAACTCGGCGTGCAGGCCTTCGCCCAGCTTCTTCCGGCTCTTCTCGCCCTGCGTCAGCGCCTCCGGCTCCCAGGGCTCCCACTCCTCCCAGCCCAGAGCCTGGGACGTCAGCCGGAACCCGAATCCGACCACGAAGGCGATCCCGGTGGAGACGACGGTGGACCAGCCCCAGACCTGACTGCAGAGGAGATACGCGATGGCCGTCAACCCCGCTGCCGTCACGAAGAACTCGCCGCGAACGAGCTGCTTCGGCACGACGTTGCACGCGACGTCAATGATCCAACGTCCGGCGGTCGTGGCGATGATGCCGATGAGCACCGCTGCCGCGTATCCCAGGTGCGCGCCGATCGCCGCCTGTGCGCCGACGATCGCATACCACGGCAGCGAGAACGCCGTCATGAACTGAAAGAGGCCGTCTTTGAAGCGCAGCTCGCTGGCGTAGTCCACGAGCAACGCTACGGCCGCCGCGGTAAGGCACAGGATGAGGTACCACGGATTGATGAGCGGCGCCGGGACCTTGTTCACCAAGATGTCGCGCATGATGCCGCCGCCGATGCCGCCCGCATAGGCCAGAATGACGATTCCGACGACCGTGAAGTGCTTGTAGTGGTCCGGCCGGCGCGCCAGCAGCGCGCCGTTGAACGCGTTGGTCGTCGCCGCGATCAGCGAGATATAGTCGAGGAGGGTGAGCTTCGCGAATCCGAAGTCCGAAATGATCAGCGGCGTCATGCCGGCGTCCCCTTACTGGCCGTACGCGTGAAGTACACCCCGAACAGCGTCGTCACGACGAATTGAATCAAGAAGTACGTGAGGACCGTCGCGACGACCCCCGAGGTGAGGCTCGTGGACGCGATCAGCGCGCCCAGACCGATGTTCCGCAGCGCGGTCCCGAGTCCGAGCACGCGCCGGTCCTCGCGTGCGGGGCCTCCCAAGAGCCAGCCCGCTCCGAGCGACAATAGCACGAGGCACAGCATCGCCCACATTCCGTTCGAGCCGTACACGGTCGCGACGCTTTGGATCAGCTTCGGCGTCAGGATCCCCAGCAGCGCGATGACCGCAACGAAGAACAGGATCTGCACGGGGCGACTCAGGCGATCCGCCAACGCCGGAGCCCGCTCGCCCACGGCGATGCCCACCAGCAGCGGCACGAGCTGAAAGAGAACCAGCGTCGTGAGAAACTGCGACATCGGCAGGCGTTCCGCGGCGCCGGGCGGGAGCACGCCGGGGATCGCCGCGGTCAGCGGAACCGTGACGATGGACAGCAGCGGCAAAAAGATCGCCAGCTCCACCGCGAGGCTCAGGCGGCCGCCGCGCTTTCTCACCGACGAGAGGACGAAGGGCACCCCCGGCGCGATGGCCATCAGCATGAAGCCGGTCGCGACGTGCTCGGAGTGCTCGGGCAGCCGAAAGAGCATTTCCAGTAGCACGCCGGCCGCCGGGACGATGATGAAGTTTGCCAGCAGAGCGCGGCCCAGCAAGCCGACCCGCTTCAGGCTCGCGAACAGATGGCCGCGATCGACCTGCATCCCGGCGCCGAACGTCAGTGAGGCGAGCATGATCGCCGCGAGGAGCTTTTCCGGACTCATAAATTCGCCTTAGTGTAGCACCCGGCCGCTTACCGGTCTAGTTCGCGCTCTCAGCGGGCGAGCTCTGCGAGGTGATTGCTCTGGATGACGTAGGTCCACGCGCCGCGCGACACCTGCACCGAGCCCGAATACGGAGTGCTCAGCTCCAAGATGAGTCCGAAGAACAGCCCGATCGAGCCGGCCAGTAACGCCGTCATCGTCATCTGCTTCGCATAGCTCCGCACGCCGAAGAAAAACGTGAACGCGATCACGAAGGCGGCACCGAGCAGCAGCGCCTCGAGCATTCCCGCCGGAAGCCGGCTTCGCGCCTGAACGAGGCGCAGCCGCCGCGTATCGCCGAGACTCTGGAGACTGCGCAGTTCCCCGTCCCGCGCCGCGCCCGGCGGAGCGGTCAGCGTCCGCCGCAACGCGCCGTAGAGCAGCAGGCCGGTTGCGTCTTCGGATCCGCCGCCCGCTCCCCAGGCGGAGCCGCGCACCGCCATCGCGTAGCGTGCGACCGCGCGCTGGATTTCGACGCGCTGCGGCGCTTGCAACAGCCCGGCGAAGTTGAAGGCGTCGCCGACGTACCCCGCTTCGAGATCCGCAGTCTGCTGCGCCGAGGCGAAGCCCGTCCACACCGTTCCCACCAAGAATCCCAAAACCACCGAGTACAGCACGCCGACGACGCCCATGAGAAAGCCCGCGACCTCGTGGTGTTCGCTCAGCCGTTCGGGCGAGACGAACGTGCGCAACGCCGAGTGCGCCACGACGGCGACGGCCGCGAAGGCCACCGCAAAGAGCGGCAGCGCGTAGAGCACCGAAAGATCGCCGAGCCCGCGCACTCGGCATCCATTGTACGGCGCAGCGCCGGATCACTTCTATCCCAAAACCGCAGTCTGCGGTATTCTAGGTCCCATATGAACGCGCCCGTAATCGCCGTGCTGACCTTCGCGTGCCTCTTCGGCGGCGCGCTGACCGGCATCGGACTCCGCAAGGCGCTTCCGCAGCATCATCTGAGCGACGAGTCGCGGCACCTGCTCGGGATGGGGCTGGGCACGATCGGCACGATCGCGGGGCTGGTGCTGGGCCTCCTGGTGGGCGCGGCCACGAGCTCCTACAACGCGCAGCGCACCGAGATTCTCAACGTCGCCGCCCAGGTGATCGTGCTCGACCGGCTGCTGGCCCATTACGGCCCCGAGGCGGCGCCGTCGCGCGCCGCCTTGCGCCGGACCGTGGCGGATGCGGTGCAGCGGATCTGGCCGCAAGATGCATCGAAAGGTGCGGCGTTAGGCCCATCGGTACGCGGCGAGGCCGTCCTCGATCGAATCGAGGACCTGGCGCCGGCGAACGAGAGCCAGCGCACGCTCAAGGCGGCCGCGGTCGGACTCACCATCGGGCTCGCGCAGATCCGCTGGCTGATGGTCGAGCAGAGCGAGTCCGGCATCTCGATGCCGCTGCTCGTCGTCCTCATCTTTTGGTTCGCGATCACCTTCGTCGGCTTCGGGCTCTTCGCGCCGAGCAACGCAACCGTCGTCGTCGCGCTGGGCCTCTGCGCGCTCGCCGTGTCGGGCGCGATCTACGTGATGCTCGCGATGTACGCGCCGTTCGAGGGCCTCGTGCAGATCCCGAGCGAACCGATGCGCGACGCCCTCGCGCGCCTGGGGCAGAGGTGAACGAACAATGATCGAGTCCAAGTCGATCGACCGTGCCGTGGACGTGGCCTCCGTCGTGCTGATTTCGGTCGCAGCGGTCCTCTCGGCGATCTGCGGCTATCAGTCCGCGCGCTGGGGCGGCCAGCAGACGCGGCTTTATAACATAGCAAACGCCAGCCGCACGCACTCCGCCGAGGCGGCGGCGCGCTCGAACGCGCTAACCGTTATCGACGTCGCGGTGTTCCTCGACTACGTGAACGCAGTCGACGCCCGCGACGCGCGCAAGGCGCAGTTCCTCTACCAGCGATTCCGCCCCGAGGTGCGTCCGGTGATGCGCGACTGGCTCGCCACGAAGCCGTTGTCGAACCCGAAGGCGCCGTCGTCGCCGTTCGTGATGAGGGAGTACGCTCTGAAGACGAGCGCCACCGCCGCCGCCGACGAGGCGGTCGCGAAGGCCGCCTTCGGGCAGGCGATGGCGGCGACGCGCAACTCCGACGACTTCGTGCTCCTGACCGTGATCTTCGCGGGCGTCTCGTTCCTGGCGGGCATCAGCACCAAGATGAGTTATCCGCGCCACGCGATCGTGGTGGCGGTCGGAATCCTGGCGCTCGCCTACGGCGCGGCCCGCCTAGTGCATCTGCCCTTTCTCGCGCCGTAGGTTAGAGCGTGCTTAGCTGCTCGACTTGGTGCAGTGGATCGAGACCGTCGTCACCTTGCCTTGCGGATCGGTGATGGTCTGCACGTCGTTCGTCTCGGTCTCGCTCACCTTCGTCAGCACGTCGCTCACGTTGGTTCCGTCGAGCCCCTTGCTGGTCGACGTCAGCGTGTTGGCCTGCCAGCCGGGCGTCGAGGCGAGGAAGTATCCTCCGGTGTCATCGGTGCCGATCGTCACCCAGAGCTTGGCGGTGGGATCGTAAGTCAACCAGTTCGTGCTCTTGACCGCGAACGTGCGGTATTGATCGAACGGTGGCGCGACGTCCTGCGTCACCATCCACATGCCGTCGCTGTCGACGGCCGTCGTGCTGGTGTCGGGACGCTGCTTGCCGCGCAGCATTTGCGTGCAGTTCCACGTCCCGGTGAGGAACATCATGGAGCTGAAGTCGGGCTTGGCCATCGGGACCATCGTGGGGGCGGGAGCGGGCTGCGCGGTCGAGACCGCGGGCGCGGCCACAAGCGCGAGGACGAACGCGAGGGAGCTGAGGACCAATAATGCTCGGTGGCGCATCTACATCGCCTTTCTTAAAGAGAACAGCAAGGTTGGCGCGTTCGTCGGAACGCGGCCGCTTCCTTGCCCGGCAGCCCGGCATTAGGGAGTTAGCTTGAAGATCGCTCCCTCGGAGCCGGCCCCGCCCGCCGTCGTGGTGCCGTAGAACGCGCCGTTGTGAAGCGTGAGCCCCGACTGCGGAATTGCCGCGTCGGGCTTGCCGCCGAAACTATAGAGCACGCGCTCCGCACCCGACGCGTCCAGCGTGAAAATCGTGCCGGCGTTCGACGCGCCGCCGTTGCGCGTCGTGCCGTAGAGCGCGCCGTCGAGAGTTGCGAGACGCGAGTACGGGTACTGACCGTCCGAAGCGGACGCGCAGCAACTGAAGCTGTGAACCACGCGTTCTGCGCCCGACGACTCGTCGACCGCATAGACCGCTCCGTCACCGATCGCGCCGCCCGCGATCGTCGTGCCGTAGAGCTGTCCGCCCATGGCGACGACGCCCGCGGCCGGATAGGCGCCGTCGGCCGACGAGGTCGTGTCGGCGAACGCGTGCAGCGTCTTCTTCTCGCCGCCCGAGCTCAGCGAAAAGACCGTGCCGCATCCCGTCGAGCAGAGCGCCGTCGTGCGCCCCCCGTACTCCGTGGTTCCGTAGAGCGTGCCGCCGATTGCCGTCAGGCGCGCGGCCGGCAGCGCGCCGTCGGCGCCGCCCTTGAAACGATACACGACGTTCTCCACGCCCCTCGCACTGAGCGAAAACACCGTGCCGCAACCCTCGAAACAGAGTCGCGTGCGCTTGCCGCCGTATTGCGTCGTGCCGTACAGCTTGCCGTCGAGCGCGACCAGCCCCGCCGCCGGGTGCGCCCCGTCCTTCCCGCCGCGGAAAAGATAGAGCACGTTCTCGGGTTTGCCGCCGGCGCCGAGCACGAACACCGTGCCGCAACCGCCCGGACATCCGCTGCCTCCGAGCGACGTCGTGCCGTAGAGCTTGCCGCCGAGCGCCACGAGTCCGGCCAACGGCGCGTATCCGTCGCCTCCGCCGGTGAAGCGGTACGTCACGCGCTCGGCGCCGGACGCGGTGACGCTAAAGACCGTCCCGCAGCCGATGTAGCACTGCGCCGTCGTCTTGCCGCCGAACTCGGTGGTGCCGTAGAGCGTGCTGCCGATCGCAATCAGGTCCGAGAGCGACGCGTAGCCGTCGTTGAATTTCGCGCCGAACCCGTAGAGCAGTTCGTAGCCGCTCTTGGTCGAGCCGGGAGCCGAAACGCTTGGGCTGCGCGCGAGCGGCGTAACGCCGCCGCTTGCAGAGCAGGCGGTCGCGGCCCACAGAAGCAGCGCCCCCGCAAGGGCGCTATTCCGTGTCAACCGGCTCGTCCGACGGTGGTTCGGAGATGAAGACCGACATCGGATATTTCGAGGGGATCGGATCGAAGGCACGCGGCGGCAGATTGAAATTGAAGCTGTTGACGATGCTGGTCGCACGCGTGTCGGTATATCCGTCCTCGGTCGGGCCGAGGCGGGGAAGCCCAAATGCCTGCTCGACGAACTTCAGGATGCTGCCGTATTCGTAACGAGTGTGTTCGACGTATCCCTTCTTGGCGTACGGCGAGACGATGAGGCACGGGACGCGAATTCCCAGGCCGCGAAAATCGGGCTGCGGAGGGGCCACGTTGTCGTACCATCCGCCCCAGTCGTCCCACACGACGACGACCGCGGTGGAATCCCAAAACTTGCTCTCGCCGACGGCGTTCACGATCGACGCCACCCACGACGGACCGCGGTCGCTGTGCGCCGCGGGGTGGTCGGAATCTTGCCGGCTCGGCGTGATCCACGTCACGCCCGCGAGCTTGCCGTTCTTTACGTCGGTAAGGAATTTGTTTTGCGGCGCCACGATGTTGCCGGGCCAATCCTTACCATAGCGAACGCTCTTGATCGCCTCGAACGGCTCCCACATGCCCCCGTCGAGCACCCGCGTTGCGTAGATCTTCCACGAAACGCCGGCCGCGTCGAGCGTCGTCGCCATCGTGTTGAACTGCATGAAGCACGGAAAAGGCCCGGTATAGCTGACCTTACGCGACGGCCCGACGACCCCGCTGATCGTCCCCGGAGGTGCGTCGCAATCGTCCGGCGTGTGGTTCGGGAAATCGACCTCGGCCTTCGTCGGCGTCAGGTTGTCGGTGCCGGCGATCAGCGTCAGGTGCCCGGTAAAGCTGCCGCCGAATTCGGTCGGAAACATGTGATCGGCGAGCACGTAGCGCTGCGCCATCGTCCGGTACGGCGCGATCAGCTCGTGTGCGACGTACGAGTAGGCCGGATCGGGACCGTTGTGCGGATTCTTGGTGCCGAACTCGTCGAACCCGTCCATCTTTCCATCGTCCCAGTCGTGGAGCGACGAATACCAATCGTGGCGAAGGTCGGGACCGTCGAACGTGATCTGGCGCAAGTTGATCTTGCGCCGGTTGCCCTTCTTACCGATGGCGTAGCCATACGCCGGCGCGTCCGCCCCGGGATAACCGGCAAAGAAATTCTCAAAGCTGCGATTCTCTTGAACGACGATCACGACGTGCCGCACGTACTTGCCGACCGAGCCGCCGTCGCTCTGTTCGCTCACCGGCGGAACGATCGGTCCGGACGGCGGCGAGCCGGTCGCCGAACATGCGGCGCCCAGCGCGAGCGCGATCGGTGCGAGGAGGCGTGCCGGTTTCATCGTGTCGATTTAGTAATCGGGCAGGTCGTGTGAAACGCCCTGCTTCAAAAAGTAAGCGGGCGGAAACTTCGCCGGAATGCGCTTGAACTTCGCCGGCGGCTGCGAGAAGTCGAAGCAGTCGGCCAGGTCGTCGGCGCGGACGTCGGTCGTGCCGAGCGAGGGCAA
Organism: Vulcanimicrobiota bacterium; assembly: GCA_963824595.1. GTDB lineage: Bacteria > Vulcanimicrobiota > Vulcanimicrobiia > Vulcanimicrobiales > Vulcanimicrobiaceae > Cybelea. The sequence goes on along the minus strand of CAWGPY010000001.1, from coordinate 609,152 downwards.
TCCGAAAACCTCCTCGGTGAACTTGAGCACGCTGCCGAACTCGTGCTGCGCGTGCGAGATGTAATGCGTCTTCGCATATGGCGAGATCACGATCAGCGGCACGCGGAAGCCGAGCTCGTACGAGTTGTAGATGGGCGGCGGAACGTGGTCGTACCAGCCGCCCCAGTCGTCCCACGTAATCACGATGGCCGTGTCGTTCCAGTACTGGCTCTCGCCGATCGCGTTGACGACCGACGCGACCCACGACGGACCCGACCCGTTGGTCGCCCGCGCGTGGTCCGACGCGACGTTGCTCGGCGTCACCCACACGACGTCGGCAAGCGTCCCGGCCGCGACGTCCTTCAGCACTTGGGAAGACGGCGAGACGACGTTCGTCTCGTATTCGCGGCTCGTGCGAACGTGAAAGATCGCGTCGGGCCCGTTCCAGATGCCGGCGCCCGGCGTGTCGACGTAGTAGCGCCAGCTGATTCCCGCGCGATCGGCGAGCTCCATCAGCGAGAGACGCTTGAAACACGGATAGGCGTTCGCGCTCAACTTTCCGGCATCGTCAATGAGCGCCACGAGCGAACCGGGCGTCGAGTCGCAGCCGCCGACGCGCCCTCCCTGGGGGCTGATCGGATTGTCGGCCGCCCGCAGCGACGACCCGTTCGTGACGGTCGACGTGCCGCTGATGATGTACTGGTGCGCCGGAAAACTCGGCCCTTGATTCGTCTGGAACATGCGGTCGGCGAACGCGTAGCGCTGCGCCATCACGAAATACGGTTTGACCTCGTCGCGGGGCACGTAGCCGTACGTGCGCAGATTCTTTGGCGGGCAGAGACCGGCGCCTTCGCAGTTGGACGAATCTTTGTCGAAACCGTCCAGCTTGCCGCCATCGTACTCGGTTTTGAAATCGGAGTGTTTGTGTCCGATGTCGTAGGGCGCGCTGAGGCTGATCGGCAGGAGCTTGACGACTTGGCCCTTGGAGTTGAGCCCGCTGCGCACCGTATCGGCCCCGGGTAAGCCGTTGAACAGGTCGTCGGTCGTGCGATTCTCCTGGAAGACGATGACGACGTGCGCGATCTTCGACGAAGGGCCGGTCTGCTCGAGGTTTGAGCGGCGGGCGAACGACGGCGGCGAGGCGCCCGCTTGGCCCGCGAGGGGCGCCCCCTGGCCGCAGGCGGCCAGCGCCGCAGCGGCGGCGAGCGGCACGCCTCGGCCCCAGAGCACTAAGGAGATACGGCGATCGCCACGGGTCCGTCGAGGCCGTTGGCGATCGAGCGGAGCAGCTTGCCCTGCGACGCATCGTAGACCGACAGCGTGCTCGGGCAGGTATTCGCAACGTACAGCGTGCTCGATTTGCCCATCGCCATGGTCGTGGGACACGCGATGCCGTCGGAGATCACGCTCTCGAGCGCTCGCGTGCTCTCGTCGTACGACGACACGGTGTTGTTCTGGTAGTTCAACACGTAGAGCGTGCCGGACACCGAGATGAGGCTGCGCGGCTGCCGCACGTCCTTCTTGATCACCGCGCGCGGCGTCTTCTGACCGGGTGCGAAGATCGCGACCGAGTTGCCGTGGTAGTTGGCCACGTAGAGGTTCCCGTTATCGTCGAACGCAAGCGCGTCGGGCGTCCGGACGCCTCGCACCAGCGTGCGGAGCGGCTTGCCTTTGCCGGGCGGATACACGGTGACCGTGCTGTTGTTCCAGTTCGCCACGAAAAGATTGCCGCCGTGGTCGAAGGCCAGCGCCTCGGGCCCCTTGATGCCCTTCAGAATGGTCTGCTGCGCCAGCTGCGAGCCGCGCCCGTACACGGTCACCGTGCCCGCACCGTAGTTCGCCACGTAGAGCTTGCCCGACGGGGCGATCGCGAGCGCGTAGGGACCACGCACGCCGTCGGTAAGCACGCGTCCCGGCGTCGCTTTGCCGCCGCCGTAGACGGAGACGCTGCTGTTGATGCTCCCGCTGGCGTCGCCGTAGTTGCCCACGTAAAGGCTCCCCGACTTGTCGAACGTCAGCGAGTCCGGAAACTGGACGCCGGTCGTAATGCTGCGCAGCAGCGGCTTGCCGCCCGATGCATAGACCGTGACGTCGCTGCCGTACCAATTGGCGACGTAGACGTTCCCCGCCGCGAGCGGAGCCGATCGGGATGCGCCCGCGGATCCGGGCTGCGGCATGGCACCGTCTCGCCCCACAGAGCAAGCGGCGAGCAGCATAGCCGCGAACGCCGCGGCAAACGGTCGATTCATTCGCGTCATTCGCGCTGGGAGGTTCTCAGTCGGCCGCGCGAAGGCCTCCGCCGCTTACCAGGAGCGAGGCGCCTGCGCGATGAGTCGCCCCAAGGTACGCACGATCTCCTCGCGGTCTGCAAGCTGACTCCACGGCGGGGTGATCGTCGGTATCTCGCTTTGCCGCTCGCCCGGGACTGCCGCGCTCAACAGGCCGAGCGGCGTCGCCGGATAGCCCGCGACGGTTCGAAACAGCAGGTCGGCCCAGAAGGCGTTGGCCCAGCCGAACTCCGGCCGCGTGAAACGCGACGGATCGTTGGGGTCGACCGATTCGTGCATCAGGCCATCGATGGTGTCGCTCCGGTCGAGCATGGAGATTGCGCTGACGATGTCCGGGCGACGCGTCGCCGTGAGGCCCGCGCCGATGATGCCGAGCGGCCAGACCCAACCCTTGGGCGTGTGCGGGCTGCCGAGCCCCGTGGCGTACTTGCCCGTGTAGTAATACGGATCGCTGACGCTCAGCGTGAAGCGGCGGGTAGCGGAATAGGTGGGATCGTCGTCGCCGCACCACCCGTACCACGGCAGCGTCGTGAGGTTGGGAATATTTGCGTCGTCCATGAGCTTGACGTGGCCGTACCCGTCGGTCTCGTACGCGTACATCCATCCGAATTTCCTATTATAGGTCTTTCCGTAGCGCTCGACGCCGGCCTGGACTTTCGACGCGAGCGCCGTGGCGCGGCGAGCGAGATCGTCGTCGTTGAAGGCTTGCCGCGCGGCGCGAGCGAGCAGCCGCATCGCGACGACGGCCATCGCGTTCTGCGGGACGTTGAACCGATACGCCACCGGATCGTCGGACGGCCGGAAGGCGCTCCAGATCAGGCCCGTGTTCGGATTGTATCGCTCGTGGGTCGGCACGCGCTCCGCCCACGCGTAATGGCTGCACGCCGCGTGGCGCTGCTCGCACTCTAAAGTGCTCACGATCGTGCGCATCGCGGTGTGGAGGGTCGGCGTGAAGATCGTGCGGTCGTGGGTGTTCGCAAAATAGACGAACACGAGAAAGACCGGCCACGCCAGCGAATCGATCTCCCATTTGCGCTCCCAAACGTGATAGTCGGCGCTGAACGCCTCGGCGTAAGGATCGACGAGGATGTTCTTGGCGTCGCGCTGGATGACGCCTTCGAACACGGCGTGCAGCTGCGTATACCGGCTCACGAAACGGATGTATGGAATGGTTTGCGCGGCCGAGTCGCGTAGCCACATCGCGGGGATGTCTCCGGTCTGCACGTACGTCGTGCCGTCGGACTCCTTGAAGAAGTCCGCGAACAGCTCGTGAAAGAGCGTCTCCGTGTGGATGGGCCGGATCCCCGACTCGATCGGGATGTTCAGCGTCTGCGCCGGCGCCGGAAGCGCGGCGACGGCCGCGCCCAAGGCGCCCCACAGGAGCGCGGCGAGCCGGACGGCGGCCTTCACGCGGCGGCGTTAACCCAGGTAAGCGGGCGCCGCGTGCATGGCGCCGCTGCCGTTGCGCCACAGCGCGTACTGCAGGGGCTGCTTGGAGTTCATCGATAGCGCTCCGGTTCGCCCGCTCGGGTCGATAGCGATGACGCAATACATGTCGTCGTGCAGGTTGGGCGCCGTCTTCGTCATGTATTCCATGGCCTCGGCGCAGGCGTCTTGCGGGTGCGCGCCGCGCGCCATCGCCTGCACGATGAAAATCGAGGTGCAGTAGTTCACCATCACGTCGCCGTTGCCGGTCGCCGACGCGGCGCCGGCGGCGTCGTCGGCGTAGTAGCCGCTGCCGACCAGCGGCGAGTCGGCGACCCGTCCCGGAATCTTCCACTCCAGCCCGCTCGTGGAGCAGCCCGCCGCGACGTGCCCGTTGCCGTCGATGCCGACCATGCCCACGGTGTCGTGATGGTCCGCGTCGATCCAGTACGTCTCGTGATTCGGCGTGTTCTTCCACTTCAGCCACGCCTCGAGGCTCTTGGGCGTGAGCAGCTGCTGGGGCTCGAATCCCATCGCGATGGCGAACTGCAGCGCGCCGTCGCCGGCCATCGTCGTGTGCCGCGTCTTCTCCATCACGAGTCGCGCGACCGAAATGGGATTCTTGATCTTGTGGAGGTTGCAGACGGAGCCCGCGCGATGACGCGTCCCGTCCATGATGCCCGCGTCGAGCTCCACCTCGCCCTGCGAGTTGGGCAGACCGCCGTAGCCGACGCTGTCGACGTTGGGGTCGTCCTCGACCACGTTGATGCCCTTCTCGATTGCGTCGAGCAGCGAGCCGCCCGAGGCCAGCACCTGCGCCCCGCGCGCGTTCGCTTCGATGCCCCATTCCCACGTCGTGAGAAAAACGGGACCGCTCGCGGGCGACGCCGCGGGCGCCGGAGCGCCGGTCGCTAGCGCAGCCGTCGCGGCTCCTGTGCTGACCAAGAACGCCCGGCGGTCGAGTGGCTCCATCGGGCTAACGCGTGCAGGTGCTGTCGATCGTGACGCTCGGGGCCGCGCCCGTCAGCACCTCGCGAACGGTGACTTTGTTGTCGCCGACTTTGGTGTACGTGACCTCGTCTTGCATCGACAGCGGCCCCATAGACGACGTTCCCGTATAGCCCTTGCCGTCGGTGGACGTCAGAAACGCGTGCGCGCCCATGTTGTCGGCGTCGACTTGCCAGTACGATCCAACGCGGTCGCTGTAGCCGAAATAGAAGTCGCCGGAATACGTCGGCGTCGCCACGTGATTGTGCACGGTGTTACCCGGCGCGATCTCGAAGGTCGCGGTGCCCTGATCCGTGTGGGCGGGCTGACCCATCATCGCGGGCACGCTCGTCACGCAGTTCCACGGAGCGCCGAGCAGGTACGAGTACGCCGCCATCTTGTCCGTCAGGTCGGCGGCGCGCGCCGAAGACGTTCCGGCGAGGCTCGCCGCGACCGCGATCGCCGCAACGAAACCGAATGATCTGCGCATACCACAACTCCTTTACGAGGCCGAGCGTTTGCTGCCGAGCGTTTCCTTCCGCGAATCGCCCTCTCCTAGCGAATAGCGGGCGAGCTCGAACAGCTCGTCCTCGCGAAAGCCCAGCCCGGCGTAGAACTCCTTGAGGTGCGGCTCGCGCCGCGGCAGCTCGACCATGACGCTCGAGGCGCCGGTCTCGCGCGCGTACGCGACGACTCGCTCGACGAGCCGGCGTCCGATGCCGCGCCCCCGCGACGATTCCTTGACGTAGAGATCGCTCAGGAACCAGACGCGGCGGCAGTGCCACGACGACCAGAGGGGATAGAGCGTGATGAAGCCTTCGGCGCCGCCGTCGCTCCCCGCGACGAACACCACGGCGTCGTCCTTCGCGAAGCGCTCCGCCAAGAACCGCTCCGACTCCGCGAGATCGTGGTCGCCCGCGAAGAACTCGCGGTAGGCGTCGAAGAGCGGCGCGATCGCGACGAGGTCGCGCGCCGTCGCGAGCCGCGGCTCGCCGGGCGCCATGCTCGCTACGGCGCGAACTCGCGACGCAGCACGAGCTGCGAACGCAACCCGCGCAGCAGTTCCGCGACCACCAAGACCGTGCCGTCAATGATCGCATAGCCGCCGGCGATCGCCGACGGCGGATTGCCCGACGCCACGTGCAGCCACGGCGTCTGGGGCAGCCACATCCAGCTGTGGAACCACGTGCCGAAAAGCTCGACGTCCGTCGTCGCGATGAAGAGCGCCGCGAAGAAGGCGCGGCGCGGGCTGTAGATGAGGACGTATGCGAAGAGCGGCAGCCACACGAAGCCGTGAACGTCGACGCGCCCGGTCAGCGATGGGAACGCAGTGAGGCCGCCGACGGCCCAGAGCACCGCGACCGCCAGGATCGCCAGGCAGAACCTACGCTCGTTGCGGCGCACGAACTCCGTCGATGCCAGCGTGAGGCCGAATACGTAGATCAGGCCGTGCCCGAACGGAACGAAGAACGGAATTCCGCCGAACCGATAGTGATACGCGCCCCAAACGAGCGAACCCATCGCCTCGAAACCCGTCGAGACGGCCGCGCAGACCCACACCACGCCGCGATCCCGCGGCGGCAGCCACCGCGAGAAGAACCACAGCGCCCCGAGCGTCACTAGGCCAAGCACGAACTGATCCGGCCACGCGTTGCGCGTGTGCGAGTCGGCGAAGAGCATCAGCGGGCCGTACGCCAGCACGCCGGCGAGCAGCCATCGCGAGGAGACGGACACTAGGCGCCGACCGGCACTAGAGCTTGACCTGCACTAGAGCTTGACCTGCACCGAGAAGTACATGTTCAGCGCCAGCGGAAAGTTGCCCGAGAACGCGTCGCCGAACGACGGCACGAACGTCTGCGAGAAGTACTTGGTCTCCGGCACTCCGTTCGCGGCGGTGTCGTTGGGGCTGCTCCCGTTGTAGAAGTGGCCTCCGTTGTAGAACGTGTTCGTGCTGTAGCCGCAGATCACGCTGCTGGGGGCAAACGCCCGCGTCCACGCCGTGCTCGAGCCGCCGAAGCACTCGTTCACCAGATTCGTCACGACCGCGCGCGCGGTGATACGGGGAGTGAAGTCGTACGACGCCTGCAAGCCGAGATTGAACTGCCACGGCTGCCGGAACTGTCCGAACGTGTCGAACGACCCGGTCTGCGGGTTGGGAATGTACAGGTAGCCGGGCGTCGTCCCGTCGCTCGTCAGCGCGTGCCCGCACGACGTATAATCGGCGGTCAGCGGGTTGACGTTCTTGATTCCCAGGCTGCCCTGATTGGCGAAGCAGCTGCGCGGATCCAGGCCCTGCACGTCGGCGGGCGTGCCGTACGTCGTGCCTTCCTGCAGCTCCATCGCCGGCGTGATCGCGAGCTTGTTATGACGGTAGTTCAAAACCAGCGCAAACGTGTTCGGGGAGAGATACGGGAAGTCGAGCCCGGGTGCGTACCACCCCTGCGGGTCGAGCGTCGCCTCGGGCGACATGTGGAAGTACGGATTGAGGATCGACGACGGCCCGCATTTCGGCGCGGGAATTCCCTTGCCGTTGCTCTTATAGCATTCGGCGCCCCCGCCGGCTTGCGTGAGCGCGTTGAACTCCTGAATGTCCTGATTGTACTGATCGACGGGGCCGACGGTGCTGTTGAGGTAGTTGCTCCACTTCTCCGCCGCGTTGGTATACGTGTACGAGAACGTGCCCGAGAAACCGTTCCTCGTGAAGTCGCCCTTCGTCACGAGCAACTCGACGCCGTCGACGCGCAGCGTGCCGGCGTTAAACGAGGGCGAGACGCCGAGGCTTGGCAAATCGGGCGTCTCGTAGAGCTGGTCGGTGCCCCACCGGTAGTAGGGCGTCACCTTCACGGCCAGGTCGGTGCCCTTGAAATGGTGCTCGATCGAGAAGTCGTAATTGTTCGAATACTGCGGCTGCGCCTCGTGCAGCGGCGAGCTGTACCCGAAGGGGATGAAGCCCAGCAGCGTCGACGCGAGGTTGGGCTGGAGCGTGTCGTACTGGATCTCGTAGTTCTGCGGCTGCTGCGCGTATCGCCCCGCGGACGCCCGCAGAACCGTGTCGGGGTCGACCGTGTAGGTCATCGAGATGCGCGGCAGCACGTACGAGACGGTGTAGGACGACGGATAGCTGTTCGTCAGCAGAATGCCGTCGGTGCCGTCCGGATGCACCGTCTGCACCGCCGAGCCGGTTGACTTGTCGACCGGGCATTTGAACGAGACGTAGGGCGTGTAGACGTAGATGCTCTGAGGCGGCTGCGGCACGAAGATCGGCTGCCGCGTGACCGGGTTCACGCAGAACTCGCGGCGCGCGGCCGCGAACCAGAAGTTCGTCGCGGGGTCGTTGGTGTTCGCAAGGCCGTACGTGTCGCCTTCGAAGCGCACGGCGCCGTTGACGTACCATTTGTCGCCGGGGCGCCACTGGTCGCTCAGCGACGCGTTGGTCAGCTTCGGCACGACCGCGTTGATGTCGGCCATGTTCCCCAGATAGGTCAGCCGCATTGACGCGCCGTCCGCGCAGGCCGGCGAGCCCGCGGGAACTTCGCCGTCGGCACACGGGTCCTGGCTGTTGAGGTAGCCGTAGGGAGCGTCGAAGCGGCCTTGCGAAACGTACTTGTTGCACGGCGCCGGATCGCCGATATGGTAGCGCGGGCTGTTGCCCGTCGCGAAACACTCGGAGCCGTTGGTGAAGTTGCTGATCTGTTGTCCGCCGGTGTTGTCGTAGTTGCGGTTCGCATAGCGCAGCGTGTTCGACGTGATATACGAGACCATGCCCTCGAGCAGGTGCTGGTTGGAGATCTGATCGGCGAACTGCATCTCCAGGCCGCCGGTGTGCGAGTCGACCTCGTACTGGTAGTTGGTCACGCCCAGCGACACGTTGTTGCCCCACCCGTTGGGGGTGGCGCGGTTGGTATTCGAGTAGAACGTGTATCCGAAGAATCGCACGTACGCCGTCGTCCCGAGGTTCTTCTGATACTGGGCCTTGAAGATGTTGGTGGTGTCCCAGCGCGCGTCGCGGAAGTTCGACGGCACCAGCTGCGCGATTTGCACGCCGTGGTTGTTGAGCGGGCACGCGTTCGGAACGTCCGTCACGTTGGCGCAGCGCCCCGTCGGCGAGCCGGGATAAAAGTAGGCGACCTTGGGCGTCGAAGCGGAGGCCAGCCACTGCGTGTTCGTAGGGAACGTGTAGAAGTCGCCCCACTGGTTGATGTGCCCGTCGTAGAAGTCGGGCGGCGACTCCAAGAGGCCGTCGTTCTCGATGCCCATCCCCAGCGGACCGGCATCGTCGAGGCTCGAGTAGAATTGCGTGTAGTTCGCCGACGACATGAAGAGCAGCTGGGCGTCGTCGCGGCCGGCGTCGTTGCGGTGCGGGATGCCGACGTGAACGTTGGCAACCACGTCGCGGCTGTCGAACGCGGACGGCTGCCCGAAATTCGACGGATACGAGCCGAAGCAGCCCGGGTCGTTGGAGATGAGGCCTTTGTTGACGGCCGGATTGTTGTACGTCGTATTGTTCCGGCAGCCGGGGTAGACGGCCGGCCAGAACGGGAGTTCCGTCGTGACGTATGACGGCCAGTAGCCGTACGGGATCGCCGAGATGAGGCTGGCGCCGTTGTACTGGTCGAAGTACCGCAGCGCCTGATTCGTGCCGCTGATGCCGACGTAGTACGAAAACATGCGGTCGGGAGTGGATCCGCCCGCCTCGACCCGCGCGTCGTGGTAGAACGTCGGCGTTCCGATGCCCAACCCGCCCGTCGCGTAGCCGGGAAACGTTCCGGTCTTGATGACCTGGTTGATGAAGCCCGCAAGCCCGGTCGCGTTCGCGTCCGCCCCGCCGCCGCCCGTGTAGATCTGCAGCTCCTGCTGACCGAGCGTCGTTTCTGAGTTTCCGGGATAGTTGTCGAACGACCGATTGATCGGGACGCCGTCGTACTCATAACCGATCTGGTCGTAGTATCCGCCGCGGATGTAAACGGTCTGATTGACGCCCACTTGGTTGGGCGGAACGTACGAACCCGGCATCGCGGCGATCGCCGAGTAGGCGTTGTTGAGTCCGCCGCCGCCGCCCAGCGTCGACGCGGCGCCCGTCAGCGCCGGGTTGACGGAGTAGACGTCGGTGCCCGTTCCGGGCCGCACCGGGCTCAGCGACGACCGCGACTGCACGCGGGCGATCTCTTTGAGACTCTTTTGGAGCGCGATCGGCACGGATTGACTCTGGTCGGCGAAGACCGAGATGCCGGCCACCGACACCATCGTGTAGCCGGGCCGCTCCGCGGAGATCGTGTACGTGTCGGGGGCGAGCGAGAGGAAGATAAAACGTCCGGACGCGTCGCTCGTCACGTGCGCGACTTGCGACGGGCTCGAAGCGGTGACGCGCGCATCCGGGATCGGCGCCCTCGTCGTCGCATCCACGACGGTCCCGGTGATCGTGCCGGTCGTGCCCGCGATCGCGGGGCCGCACGTCGGCAGCATTAACGCAGCCACGAGCATCGCTCGAGTCGAGCCGCTCAGCAAAAAGCTCCTCATCCGCTCCTCCAAACGCAACGTTAGAGAGGCTCTTAGTAGCTTCGAGCGGTATCATCCTCCATGAAGAACGCATTGGGACAAGCATCCCTCACGCTCGTTATGGCGATTGCCCTGGCCGCCTGCGGCAGCGGCGGCGCGGGAGCGCCGGCCGCCGGAACCGGGCAATCGAGCACAGCGGCACGCGCGAGCGGCGACGCGGCGGCGCGAAACTATAGCGGAGAGTACGCCGGCAACGTCAAGGACAGCCGCTACAAGAAGGGCAAGATCGAGGCGTCCTTCGCACAGTATCAAACGGCCGTCGGCGGCTCGATGACGCAGACGGAGGGATCTCGCTCGTCGGCGATGTCGGCGTCGTTCGAGGTGAGCGGCACCACGTTTAGCGGCACCTCGGCGGCGACGATCGGCTCGGCCGTCTGCGTCTATACGATCGGCGGCACGTACGACGCCGCGAAGCACACCCTGCACGGATCGTATCAATCCGCCAACGGCTGCTCGACCGAGAGCGGGACGTTTACGATGAAGCAGAAGTGCTACTACGCCAAGCCGGGCGCCGACGCAGACGTCGGCGGTCTGAAAATGTGCTAGGGAGATCCTAGGCCGATAGCGCGTTCGCGACGGCGCGGTCCTCGTTCCAGGCGGCGCCCTCCTCGAGCAGGCGCGACAGCTCCGGCTCGGGCACGGCCGCGGCGAGAGCGGTCTGAAGGCGCTCGAAGAGCTCGCGTTCGTAATCCACGAGTTCCCAGTCGGCGGCGCGAAGTGCGCCCTCGGCATAGGCAAAGAGCCGCGCCGCCCGCGTAACGTCGCGCTCGCGGTCCGCGATCGCGATGTACGCAATCGCCGCCGGCACGAGAATCGGATGGCGCGCCTTGGCGGCAAGGGCGAGCGATTCGCGCGCGAACGGCTGCGCGCGGGCGAGATCGCCGATCGCCAAATAGAAGCTCGCGAGGTTGTTCGCATAGTACATCGTCGCGAGGTCGCTGCGCGCGAGCGACCGCGCCTCGAGCAGGCGATCCGCCGCGGCCCGGTAGTCGCCGGCCTCCGCCTCCCACTGCCCCCACCATTCCAGCGCGCGCGCCGTTTCGTCGTCGCGCCCGAGCGGCCCAAAAAGCTCGACGCTCTCGGCGAAGAGCGCGCGGACTCGTTCGACGCCTTCGTTCGCGAAGGCGGTCGCGCAGCGGCGCAGCGTATCGGCCAACAGCCGGCGGTCGCCGCTCGCGCGCGCCAGCTCCAGCGCTTCCAGCGCGGCGGCTCGCGACTCGTCGTGACGGCCCTCGGACGCGAAGCGCGTGGCGGCCTGCGCGAGCGCGCGGCTGAGGCCTCGCTCGTCCCCGGTGCGGCGGAAGAGCTCGGCCGCGGCCAGCGCTTCGGCGAGCACCTTCTTCACCACGCCCTGGTTGCCGTAGAGCATGGAAAGCCCGTAGTGCAGCGGCGCTTCCACCGTCTCCGGCAACGCGGAATCAGCCGTCAACACGCGCTCGCACCAGCCGATGCCCTCGGCGAGCAGCGCGAGCCGCACGAAGATCGGGGTCGTGCCGGCGGCGATGCGGGCGCCGACCGCGCGATCGTTCGCTTCCTCGACGCTCCAGCGCAGCGCGGCCCGAAAGTTAGCGAGATCGCGCTCCATCCGTGCGAGCCAGTCGGGAGCGGGATCCGTATCGTACTCATCGTATGCCGACCGTGCGACCGCCGCGAATGCGGCGGCGTGCCGGCGCATGATCTCCTGCAACTCTCCCGCGTCGGCCAGCTTCTGCGCGGCGTACTCGCGAATCGGCTCGAGCAGGCGGTAGCGGGCCGCCCGGGCGTCGGCCACGACCAGCGACTTGTCCACGAGCGACCCCAGCGCTTCGAGCATTTCGAGCTCGCCCGCGCCGTCGCCACACACCGCGCGTGCGACCTCCGCCGTGAATCCGCGAACGAACACCGAGCACCGCCGGAGAACGCGCCGCTCGTCTTCCGATAGCAGGTCGTAGCTCCAGTCAATGAGCGCGCGCATCGTCTGTTGGCGCGGGCGCCGGTCGCGGCCGCCGGCCAGCAGACGCAGCTGCAGATGCGCGGCGAGCTCCGCGACCGGCATCGCGCGCACGCGCGCCGCCGCGAGCTCCACGGCCAGCGCGATGCCGTCGAGACGCTCGCAGATCTCCTCGATCGCGTCGGCGTTGCCTTCGACCCGGAACGCGGGATCGACCGCGCGCGCACGATCGGCGAACAACGCAGCCGCGGCGCGCGCATCGAGAGTCTCCAGGCGATAGATCCGCTCGCACGAGATGTCGAGCGGTTCGCGGCTGGTCACGAGCACCGTCACGAGCGGGCAGCGCGCCGCGATCTGCGCGGCGATAACGGCAACCGCCGTCACGAGATGCTCGCTGTTGTCGAGGATCAGCAACAGTTCGCGCTTCTCGAGAAAGGCGAGGAGCGATTCCTCGGGAGCGCGATCGGGCAGACGCGGCGCGCCCAGCGCGGAGAGCATTGCATCCGGCACCGCCGGCGCGCTGACGATGGACGACAGATCAACGAACCACCCGCCGTCACGCTGGTCGGCGAGCAGGCTCCAGGCGACCTCGAGCGCGAGCCTCGTCTTGCCGATGCCCCCGGCGCCGACGATCGTCACCACCGCCCCGCCGTGCAGCAGCGCCTCGACGCGCAGCAAGTCGTCGTTGCGGCCGACGAAGCTCGTCGTCTGGCGCGGAAGGTTGTTGGGCGGAGTTTCGAGCGCGCGCAGCGCTTTGAACTCCGCGCGCAGGTCGGCCCCGACCGGCTGGTAGACGCTCTCGGGCTCGTCAATGTCGCGCAGGGGCAGCGTGCCGAGATGGCGCAGCGTGATGCCGTCGGGAAGGTCGCGGAGCGCGAGGTCCGCCGCGACGCGCGACAGCAGGATCTGGCCGCCGTGTCCGGCCGAGAGCAGGCGCGCGGTGCGGTTCACCGCCGGGCCGAAGTAGTCGCCTCCGCGTTCGTCCGTCTCGCCGGCGTGCAGCGCCATTCGCACGGCGAGGCCTTCTATTTTGCCGAAGTCTTCGCGAGCGATGCGCCGCTGGACGCCGACCGCAGCTGCGAGCCCGTCACCGATCGTCCGGAACGCCGCGCAAAACGCGTCGCCGATCGTCTTGAAGACGTAGCCCCGATGCGCCTCGATCTCGGAGCGCAAAATCTCGTCGTGCCGGCGCAAGGCGTCGCGCATCGCGTCACCGTAGCGTTCCCAGCGGCGCGTGCTGCCTTCGATGTCCGAAAACAAGAAAACGACCGTGCCCGTAGGAAGTTGCACGTCGAAACCTTCACGCCCGGCTCGGCGCGAACCCTTTTCCCGCCGCCGCGAGAGGAGACTACAACGATCATGCCGTCCACGCACGAAAATCCGATCGAGATCAACGTTGACGACGTTCGCGACCTCTTTCGCGACCGGGAGTTCGACCCGTTCAGCGACGACGTCGAGGCCATCGGAAGCATAGCCCGGCTGGCGCAGCTCCCGCATCTCGTCTCACGGCTGCGGACGGCTCGTCTCTGCGTGGTGGTGCCGGCCGAAGCGATGACCCACCACACGGAGGCCGACGTGCAGCGCGCGTTCCGCCGTTACTGCCATCACGCGGTCGCCGAGGCGCGCCGCAAACTCGCTGCGATGCGATGGGTGGGCTTGCGGACGCTGCTGGTCGGCATCTTCTTCTTCGGGATCAGCCTGGCGGCTTCCACGGCGGTCGGGCGCCTCGCGTTCGTCCCCGAGGCGCTGCGCACGCTCGCAGCGGAAAGCCTCATCGTCGCGGGCTGGGTCGTGATCTGGGGGCCGCTGGACACGCTGGTGGCGGGTTGGTGGCCGCAGTGGGAAGAGGAGCGAACGTTTCGCGCCCTCGGCGAGGTTCCGCTGACGGTGCGGCCGCTCAACGTCCCTTAGCCGCTCGCCGCTCGCCGCGATTGGGACGCGCGAAGAACAGCATCGCGATCAGCGCGGCCAGGAGCGCGCCCGCGAACGGTCCCGCGAGGTAGATCCATGCGAGATCGGCCGTGCCGCCGAGGATTTGCGGCGGGATGGACCGCGCGGGATTCATCGACGCGCCGCTGACCGGTCCGTCGAAGAAACCGCACGCGGCGACGGTCAGTCCGACGGCCAGCGCGGACTGCTTGCCGACGGCCGCGTCTTCCTCGGCGGTCAACAGGATTACCGTCATCAGAATGAACGTCACCACTGTTTCGGCGGCAACGGCCTCGGCGCGGGTGAACTGAGGGCCGGGATGGCTCGCACCGAGCGCGATCGCATGCCCCCATAACGCAAAGACCAGCAGCGCCGCGGCGAGTCCGCCGGCAAACTGCGCAACCCAGTACCACAGCATCTGTCCGACCGGCATCGCGCGGCGAACGGCGAAACCGAGCGAGACCGCGGGGTCGAGGTGAGCGCCCGAGATGCCGGAGAACGCGTAGATCAGCGCGGTCGTAATGAATCCGCGCGCGAGCCATCGCGACACGAAGTCGACGTTGCCGGCGCGCGTAAAGTAGAGCACGTCCACCGTCGTCGCGACCAGCGTGATCGCAAAGGTGCCCACCAGCTCCGCGGCCGCCTTCTGAACGATCGAGGCCGGCTGGGTCTCGCCTCCGTTGCGCGCCACATCGCTCTCATACCCACTTCGTGCAAAACATTAGGGCCGCGAACCGAGGTCGCAGCCCCTCAATTGCCGGGATTTCGCGAAGCGTTAGTTGGTGTGGTGGCGGCGCATGAAGGCGTTGATCGGCACCACCGGCTTCGAGAGCACGGCCACCAGCTCGGCGCGGCTCTTGACGTTGAACGTCTGGAAGAGCTGCGACAATTGGTTGCGCACGGTGTTCGGACTGCGGCCCAACTCCTTCGCGATCTCCGTGTTACGGCGTCCGGCGCGAACGAGCTCGAGAACCTCGCGCTTCGCCGGCGGAATCCGGTCGAGACGGAGCACCGAGTTGCTCGACGCCTCGGCGACCCGGCGTGCGATCCAGCTGTGCGGCCACGGCTCGATTTGGCGCGCGGCCCGCGTCGCCCAGCGCCGGTCGTGCGTCGCGTCGAACATTGCCAGCGCGCAGAGCGCCGCTCGCCACGCATAGTTGAAATCTTCGAAGATGGACCACGCTTCGGTGAGGGCCGCCTTTCCTTCGTCGGCGTCTCCGAGGCGCAGCCACGCGATGCCCTGCGAGTAGGCCTCGAATCCTTTGACGCGCGGGTCGGTCCCGTACGAAAGGATGGGGATGACGGAACTCGAGAGCGTTCGGAACCGCGCGAGATACTGCTCCGCTATCGGAGGATCGTCGTGCGCGAAGAGCTCCGCCAGCACGAGGAGCGCCGCGCGCTCTTCGCCGTTCGCCTCGTTCCACGGCACGCGTTGCGCGATCTCGTGCGCCTCGAGCAGCTGTTCCGTTGCGAAGGCCATCTCGCCCGTGTTCTTCGCGAGCAGGGCGCGGTCGAGGTAGCAGAAGACGCTCCAGTGCTCTGAGGGCGCCAGCCGCGCGGCCTTACGGAAACCGGCGAAGGCGGCCAACTCGTTGCCGTCGAGTTCGTCGATGGCGCCCAGGAAACGCGTCACGTGGAAGCGGTCGAGCTGCAGGGACGGCGTCCACGGAAGGGACTCGAAGACGCTGCGGACGCGATCGCCCACCTCCTGCAGCGGTAACTCCCGGCAGAGCAGCCCGAGCGTGGTGAGGGCGTTCGCGCGCAGGAACTGATCGGGCAAATCGGCCTGATCCAGCTCGTCCAGCGCCTTCTGCAGCTCGTCCACCTGGCGGAGAATCTCGCCGCGGCGGAGCGCGACCCACGAGAGCAGGATCCGCGCCCGGGCCCGGTTGTTCCGGTCGTCCGACTCGAGTTGCTCATCGGCGGCCGCTGCCGCGTCGCGGTAGTCCTGCTTCATCCATGCGATCAGGCCGCGGTAATGGACCGCGTCGTAATACCACTCGTGGTCGCGCGCCATCGCGGTCAGCGCGCGATCGATCAGCCGGCGCCCGGCGGCGAAGTCGCGCGTGAACCCAAGCGCCGCGCCGAGCAGCACGTCCCGCGGGATCCGGGCCTCCGGAGAGTCTTTCGGGAGGTCGGTGAGCGCTGCGATGACCTCCATGTAGCGGCGCTCGCGGATCGCGACGCGCGCTCCCGCGAGGACTGCATCGAAGCAGTCCCCCGCAGCAACGAGCTGGCGGCAGCGGTCAAAGTCCGCAGCCGCGTAGGCTCGATCGAACTCTCCGGCATCGAAGCCGGAGCGGCTAAGTATCGCGCTTGTAAACATCGTCCCCGTCAACTGGTTAAAAGCATGATTTTAGGGCCCCGCGTTTTTCATCGCCGGACAATGCTGCCGTCATTGTACCACATCGGCCGCACGGTCCCTTCCAATACGGCCTAGTGGGCCGGAGCCGGCCCAGCACCCACAACGTCGCCCGGCTTCATCCCAGGTCCGCCGCCCGTAACGTCGCCCGGCTTCATCCCCGGTCCGCCGCCGGTAACGTCGCCCGGCTTCATGGCCGGACCACCGCCGACTACCTCGTGCCGGTGCATGCGAGCGTTGCCGCGCATGGCCGGGCCGCCGCCGATCACGTCGTTGGACCGCATCGCTGGGCCGGCGCCCACAACGTCGGAATTATGCATCCGGCTCGCTGGAGGCAGCATAGAACCGCCGGTCAGGCCGCCGCCTGCGCAGCCGCCGAGTAATGAAGCGGCTACGGCGAGGGAAGCCACGACGATCATGTTACGCATTTATGTCTAAGCCTTTCGGCGCTGGGGGCGCCAGGAAGCAAAACTAGTAGTACGAATATACTAGTACCAAATAGCCTCCAAGGATAGGGCCGCTTGGCAAACTTTGCACTTACTTTAAATAAACCTAGCGGGATCGGGGTACCATTGGGCATCGCTTGGGGTCCCTCCACGCGTTTGAGGAGCCCCCGGCTTCGTGCTGTCCCAATGGCGGAGGCCGCGACCCGTCATCTATCGCCATCCAATGAGGGAACTTCACATGTCTCACTCTCTACTTCGCTCATGTAAGCAAGCGCTGACCGTCCTCGGCCTCGGAATCGTCGTTCCGGGGATCGCCGCGTGCAGCGGACCTTCATCGGCCACTCCTGCATTAACGTCGCCGAGCGACGCAAGCAGCAGTGTGCGCAAGACCAGCGCCTACAACTTCAGAAAGCTGAACAACCCCGACGATCCGGCGTTCAACGAGCTGCTCGGCATCAACAATCTCGGAAAGATCTGCGGCTACTACGGCAGCGGCAGCCCCTCGGATCCGAGCGTGGGCTACATCATCCGCAAGTACGGGAACTCGCACTACCGCACCGAGCTGTATCCCGGGGCGGCCAACACCGTCCTCACGGCCATGGACAACCACAACGATATCGCCGGCTGGTATACGACCAACGTCGGAACGTTTGGGTTCATCTACACGGCCAACGGCTTCTGGGACAGCTACAAGGACCCGCATACCCACGGCGACACGAACGTGACCAAGATCCTGGGTCTGAGCGATTCGAACCTCGGCGTGGGCTACTACACCGACACGAACAACGTCAAACACGCCTTCGAGCTGATCGTTCCGACCGGCCAGTTCCACGGCATCGTTCCGCCCGGCTCGGTAAGCGCGGTGGCGACGGGCATCAATGGCAAGGGCGACATCGTCGGCTACTTCACGAAGTCGGACGGATCCACCGAGGGCTTCTTCTTGAAGGGCGGCGTCTACACGGAGTTCACTTATAAAGGAAGCGCCAAGATGACCGAGGCGCTGAGCATCAACTGGCAGGACGAGATCGCCGGCATGTACACCGACTCGGCGGGCGCCGTACACGGGTTTGTGCTCGACAATCTGCTCGGAACGCCGCAGTGGGTCGCCCCGATCGACGATCCGGACAGTGGTGGAACGTCGGTCATCACCGGGATCCAGAACCATCACGATCTCGTGGGCTACTACGTTGACGGCGGCGGAAACACGAACGGCTTCCTCGCGATGCCGTCGGGGAAATAGAGCGGCCTAGAGGACGAACGTCTCCCAGTCGTACGGCGAGAAGCCGCGGGCGACGTCTTCCCAGCCGGTGCGGTAGGTCGCGACGATCCCTGCCGCGTCGGAGAAGCCGACGGTGGTAACCGGCAACGTCTTAGTCGGCCGGATATACCGCAATTCGGTCTGCGGAACGCTCTCGACGTAGTTCGCGAGCAGTTTGTTTCCGCGCGTCACCCGTCCGACGTCGGCCGCGGTGAGGCGTTCGAGCGCCCGTCGTCCCACGGACTGAAAGTAGGCCGTGCGCATCTCGACCTCGAGCAGCTTGCGCTGCATCGTGCCGTACGCGCCGAACGCTACCTCGACGGCGTCGTCGAGCGCCGGCTCGGGCTCGAAGGGCGGATCGAGCAAGATCACGTCGGCGGCGTCGGCGATCGAGTGCGCGATGCCGACGGGCGAGTTGCTCGCGACTCCGCCGTCGCAGTAGGCGTTGAGGGTGCCGTCCGGCCCGGGCATCATCACCGGATCGAAGGCGACGGGTATCGCAGCCGACGCAAAGAGCGCCGTGAGCAGCAAGTCCGGGGTGGCCTCGCGCACTTCGGTCTGGGGACCGAGCGAGATCCGCAGCGCCTCCGTGACGCGCGTGCTGAAGCCCACCGTTCGCTCGTGCGGGTCGATGAAGAAGTATTCGGGCCGCTGATGCGTGAGGTTCGTCACGGCCCAGATCAACGGCATCACGAGCGGGGTCGAGGGATCGACGTTGCGGGCGATCCAGTCGGCGACCGGCTCGCTCTGTAAGATGCCGCTTTCATTCCGCGTGAGCCGGGAGACGCTCACCGCGGCCGCGGCTCGGTCGAGCAGGCCGCTCTCGGGGTCGCGCAGCGCGGCGTATTGGCGTTTCGGACGGATGATTTGCGCGCCGGCGATGCCGTACCAGAGCTCGCGCAGCTTCGTGTATTGCCCCGTCGCCACGAACCAGCCGTTGAGCGCCCCGATTGACGCTCCGCAAACGAGTTCGTAGGGCGGCAGCGCCGCGCCGTCGGCAGTTCCCGCGACCGCCGCGAGCGCCCCGACGACGCCCGCCTCGTAGGCGCCGCGCGCGCCGCCGCCGCTGAGCACGAGCGACGAGCGCAGCGGCTCCGCAGACGCGTTCGCCGCTCTCGCCGCGGCCGGCGCGAGGCCGGCCGCGGCGAGAGAAGTTAAGAAGCTCCGGCGCCCGATCAAGTCATTCGGCGTCGGGTACGCGCGCGTCGGGCGGCCGGTGCATGTAGTACTCTTTATGCAACGCGGCCGGAATCACTTCAAACTTCCGCGGCGGCCGATGGAAGTCGAAGCAATCTTTCGCGGGAGATGCCGCGCGAGCGTCGCTGGCCGAGAGCCGGGGTAGGCCGAAGACGTCTTCCACGAAGCGGAGGATGCTGCCGTGTTCGTAGTGGACGTGCGAGACGCGCCCCTTACGCGCGTACGGCGACACGATCAGCATCGGTACTCGCATTCCGAGCCCGTCGTAGTCAACCAGGGCAGGGGGCTGCGAATCGTACCAGCCGCCGTAATCGTCCCAGAAAATGAAGATGGCGGTGGACTTCCAGTACGGCGACTGCCCGATCGCGTTGACCAGCGACGCGACCCACGACGGGCCCGTGTTCGAACCGCAGCCCGCGTGATCGGAGTTCTCGCAGGTCGGCGTTATCCAGCTGACCGCCCGTAGTTTTCCGTTCGAGACGTCGTCGAAGAACTGCGTTTGCGGCGTGATCACGTCTTGCTTCCAGTCCGGTCCGTCGTAGATGTGTTTGATCGACTGATACGCGCTCCAGATGTTCCCGTCGCCGAAGGTCTTCGACGTATAGTACGCCCACGAAACGCCGGCGTCGTCGAGCTCGTCGCCCAGCGTCGTAGGATCCCAGCACGCATCCTCCCTCCCTTTGATTTGGCGCTGCTGGGTGACCATGTTGATGTTGTCGCCCGGGCCGCTCGCGCAGCCCCAGTTGCTGATCGGAAAGTTGACGGCCGATTCGGCCTGGCCGGCGATGATGTATTGATGCGAGATGAAGCTGCTCGCATCGAAGTTGGATGCGAACATCTCGTCGCTTAAGACGTACTGCTGCGCCATCGCGAAGTACGGCTTGGTCTCCGAGTGGGGCACGTAGCCGTATTGCGGATCCGGGTTGGGGCAGGACGGTCCGCGTTGGCCGCAGCTCACGAATTCCAGGTTGAAACCGTTCATGCGGCAGTCGGTGCCCGGGAAGCTCCCCATTCCATCGCACGCCTGGAAGAACGACGTCGAGCTGTGATCGATATCCCAGGTCGTCTCGAGCCCGATCGGCGCAAGTTCGATCTTCTTCCCGTAGGAGTCGTAGCCGTACTTGACGGTCTTCGCGCCGGGAAAGCCGTAGAACAGGTCGTTGAACGAGCGGTTCTCCTGTACGACGATCACGACGTGCTCGATCTTGCCGCTCCCGCCGTCGTCCCGCGCCGCGCTCGACGAGGCCGCAGCGGAAAACGCCGCCGGCGAAACGCCGGCGGCGGTGCAGCCCGACAGAAACGCCGCGACCGCCGCGGCTGCGATCGGCTTCATTGGTTGTCGGGCGCATGCGTGTCGATCGGCTGGTGCATGAAGTACGCCTTGTCGTACTCCGACGGGATCGTCTGGAACGGGCGCGGCGGCTTCTTGAAGTTGAACGCGTCCTTCTCCGGCGAGGCCGCTCGAGCGTCGCTCGCGGCGAGCCGTCCGAGCCCGAAGACGTCTTCGACGAACCGCAGGATGCTGCCGTGCTCGTAGTGGACGTGCGAGACGCGCCCCTTGCGCGCGTACGGCGACACGATCAGCATCGGGATTCGCAGCCCGAGACCGTCGTAGTCGAGCATCGCGGGCGCCTCCGGATCGTACCAGCCGCCGTAGTCGTCCCAGAAGATGAAGATCGCGGTCGAATCCCAGTATTGGGATTGGCCGACCGCGTTGACCACCGACGCAACCCACGACGGGCCGGTGTTCGAGCCGGAGCCCGCATGGTCGGAGTTCTCCCAGGTCGGCGTGATCCAGCTGACCGCGCGCAAATTGCCGTTCGAGACGTCGCTGAAGAACGTCGTCTGCGGCGTGAGGATGTCTTTTTGCCAGTCTTGGCCGTAGTAGATGTGTTTGATCGCCTGGTACGCGCTCCAGATGCCCAGGTCGCCGTTGACGTTCGCGGTGTAGAATGCCCACGGGATCCCCGCCGCGTCGAGCTCGTCGCCCAGCGTCGTCGGGTCCCAGCAGACGACCTCGTAGCCGCCGATGTGCCGCTGCTGATTGACCGTGCTGATCATGTCGCCCGATCCGCCGGGGCAGCCCCAGGCCCCCCACGGATAGTTCACCGCCGACTCGGCCTGCGCCGAGATGATGTACTGATGCGAGATGAAGCTGCTTGCATCGAAGTTCGACGCGTACATCTGATCCGCCAATACGTACTGTTTGCCCATGAAGAAATACGGCTTCGTCTCGGTGTGCGGCACGTAGCTGTACTGCGGGTTGGGGTTAGGACATTTCGGCTCGCCGGCGCCGCCGCAGCCGACCCACTCTTGGTTGAAGCCGTTCATCCGGCAGTCGGTGCCCGGGAAGCTGCCGGTCCCGTTACAGGCCTGGAAGAACGACGTCGAGCTGTGGTCGAGGTCCCACGACGTCTCGAGCCCGATCGGCTGCAGCGCGATCTTTTGATTGGACGTGGTATAGCCGTACTTCGCCGTTTTGGCGCCCGGAAAGCCGTAAAAGAGATTGTTGAACGAGCGGTTCTCCTGAACGAGGATGATCACGTGTTTGATCTTGCCCGCGCCGCCGGATCGAATGACGCCCCGACGGATCCGCGGCCGCGGCGGGACGACCGCTTGCGCTGCTGCCGAAAGGCGGTTGGCCGCCGGCAGCGCGGGCGCGGTGCTCGTGATGTTGTTGCCGTTGCAAGCAGAGAGGAAGGTCCCAACGGCCGCGATTGCGAGCGACCGTCTTCCGAGATGAATACAACGCATTCGGGGTCTCCTTAGGTAGCGGTTACTGCGTGTCGGGCCATCGCGTGTCGAGCGGCTGATGCAGGAAGTACGCCTTGTCGTGCGGGGCCTTGATGACTTTGAACTTACGCGGAGACTTCTTGAAGTTGAAGGCATCCTGCTCCGGCGACGTCGCGCGGGCGTCGCTCGCGGCGAGCTGACCGAGCCCGAACAGATCCTCGATGAAGCGCAGGATGCTTCCGTGCTCGTAATGCACGTGCGAAACGTACCTCTTCTTCGCGTAGGGCGAGACGATCACCATCGGGATTCGCAGGCCGAGCCCGTCGTAGTCGAGCATCGCCGGCGGTTCGGAATCGAACCAGCCGCCGTAGTCGTCCCAGAAGATGAAGATCGCGGTCGAGTTCCAGTATTGCGATTCGCCGACCGCGTTGACCAGCGACGCGACCCACGACGGGCCGGTATTCGAGCCGCACCCCGCGTGATCGGAGTTCCCGCACGTCGGCGTGATCCAACTGACGGCGCGCAGCTTGCCGTTCGAGACGTCGTTGAAGAACTGTGTCTGAGGCGTGATGATGTCGTTTTTCCAGTCTTGGCCGTAGTAGATGTGCTTGATCGCCTGGTAGGCGCTCCAGATGTTGCCGTCGCCGTTGATATTGGCGGTGTAGAAGCCCCACGAGATGCCGGCGGTATCGAGCTCGTCGCCCAACGTCGTCGGATCCCAGCAAACGACTTCGGTGCCGCTGATCTGACGCTGCTGCGTGACCTTGCTGATCATGTCGCCCGAGCCTCCCGGGCAGCCCCACGCGCCGTATGGATAATTGACGGCGGATTCGGCTTGGCCCGAGATGATGTATTGATGCGAGATGAAGCTGCTCGCGTCGAAGTTCGACGCGTACATCTGGTCGGCCAGCACGTACTGTTTGGCCATCTCGAAATAGGGCTTCGTCTCGTAGCGCGGCACGTAGCTGTACTGAGGGTTGGGATTGGGGCACTGCTGCTGCCCTTGGTGGCCGCAGCCGACGTACTCTTCGTCGAAGCCGTTCATTTGGCAGTCGGTTCCGGGGAAGCTGCCGGTTCCGTTGCACGCTTCGAAGAACGAGGTCGAGCTGTGATCGAGATCCCAGGTGGTCTCCAGCCCGACGGGCTGCAGCGTTACCTGTTGACCGGTGTGCGTGTAACCGGTCTTTGCGGTCGTCGCGCCGGGATAGCCGTAGAAAAGATTGTTGAAGGAGCGATTCTCTTGAACGATGATGATGACGTGTTGGATCTTGCCGCTCGCCGACGAGCGGTGGACTCGCCGCAGCGCCGCGATCTGCGGCGGATGAGCGGCCGCCGACGGCGGCGTGTTTTCGGCGGGCAGGTTGGGCGTCGTCGCGGGGAGGTTGGCGTTTCCGTTACAGGCTGCGAGGAAGAGCGCGAGAGCCGCTAAAGCCAGCGGCCGAGTACAACGCATGCGCGTTCTCCTTATTTGTAGCAGGGTGACCTGAGCTACTTTACGCGAGCCTCGCGCGGAATCCCCCGATGAAAAGAATGACGTGCATCATTATTTCGCGGTGGCGCGCGCACTGCGCGGGAGGCCGTCGAACGTCATCCGCAAGCGCGTTCCTTCGGCCGTATCGATCGTAAGCTTACCGGCCACGGCGCGGATGATTCGCAGCCCGAAGCCTCTGCCCGGAAGCGGCGTGCGATCGATGAACGCTCCATCGTCGGAGACGTCGATCGCGAGCTTGCCGCTGCGCAGCACTCGTGCTCGAAGCTCGAGAGAGCGCGCGTCTTGCGTCGTGCTTCGCGCGTAGGCGTGCTCGACGACGTTGGCGAGGGCCTCGCCCGCAGCGGTCGTGACGTCGTCGAGGAAATCTCGATCGAACTGCAACGCCTGCAAGAAGGCTTCGAGCGCGTGCCGCACTTGGGCGACGTAGCGCGACTGCGCGGGACAGCTGAGACGCAGTTCCGAGGCCCGGCTCACTGCCGGGCTTGCTCCACGAGGTAGTCGAGCGCCTCGCCGTGCTCGGCAAAGATCTTGAATGCGCCGGCGAGCCCCGCGTACTGCACGAGCCGCGCGAACTGCGGCGTCCGAATGACCAGGGCCACCGGCAAATCGTCGCGCTGGGCCGTAACGCAGAATCGCAACAGCTCGGTGAGGGCGATCGAGTCGGCATACGTCACGTCCGCCAAGTCCAGCAGGACGGCGCCGGCGCTCTCAGAGAGACGCAGCGCGTCGCGAATCTCGTTTTTGCGTCCGATCTCCAGTTCGCCGCTGAGGCGGATCGTCTGAATTGGATCGCTTTGGTTCACGCAGTCCTCCGAAGTGCAATCGGGCCCGACTTCGAGAGCTTTCCCGTCCGGGCAGCCGCGGTAAACGTGCCGGCCGTCGCTTCCGGCGCGAGGGCGGCACCGCCCGTCACGGTTTCGAAGCGCACGGTAAGGATGGCCACGTCGTCGGAAACGCCGCGGCTGCCGAAGATTCGATCGCGGATCGCCCCCGCGGCGTCGCCGTCGGGATGCCGCGCGGCCGACTCGATCGCCTCGAGCAGCGCGGCCTCACCGGCCGCCAGATCCCGCGAGTGCTCGGTCACCCCGTCGGTGTACAGCACGATCATTGCCCCGGGCGCCGTGGCGACGCGGCGCGCTCCAAACGTCGTGTCGGCGCTGACCCCGAGCGGCATCGAGCCGAACTCCAGCAGCCGCGCCGGCCCGTTGGGCTCGAGCAAGACCGGCGGCGGGTGGCCGGCCGATGCGTAGACGAACTCGTAGGTGCGCGTGTCGACGATTCCCACGATCGCGGTGCTCGGCGAGGCGTCGTCGCGAACGAGCGCGGCGTTGACGCGTTCGAGTACGCGAGTGGGATTCGGATCGAGGAGCGCGCCCGAGATCACCAGCTGCCGCGTGCGGTTCATCGCGATGACCGCGTCCAAGCCGTGTCCCGTCACGTCGCCGATGGCGACGAGCACGCGATCCTCCGACAGGGCCAGCGCATCGTACCAATCGCCGCCGACCTTGGCCTCTTCGCTGGCGGGCAGATACGTGGCGCTGAAGCGGAGCGCCGGGAGCGCGGGAAAGAGACGCTGTGAGAACGCCTCCTGCAGCGTGTCTGCGATCCGCCGTTCGGCGTCGAGGGCGGCCCGCGTCTCGGCCGCCTTCGTCCGTTCGACCGCCTGTTGTTCGCGCTGGCGCTCGAGGCGCACGCTCAGCCGGTATTGCTGAACCGCAAACAGAACCGCCGCCACGACGACGACCACGACGGCGGCCGCCGCGAAGATGCCGACGAGCAGGGTTGCGCCCTCGGTGCGCCGGTCGATAAGGGCTTCTTGGTTGGCCAGCGCGGTCTCGATCCGGGCGACGTCAATGCGAAATCGGTCGATGAGCCACTTTCCGTGCAGCTCCAAATAGGAGGTCGCTTTTTTTCGGTAGCGTAACGGTGCGGCGACGTGCGCGTTCCAGCGTCGGTTCACGTACACCGCATCGTCGAGAGCGCGCACCCCCTGCCCGAGGTGCCGGTCCTCCAAGGCTTGCCGCAGCCGCCGCACCGCTCCGGGAAAGGCCGCGACGCCTTGATAGTACGGGCCGAGCAGCACCTGCTCGTGGATGGTCGCATATCCGCGGATGCCGGTCTCCTCGTCGAGCTGCGCGCGAAGAACGTCGGCCGCGCGGATGCGCGCCACGCGAATGCCCTCCGCGCTCCGAAACGAGTCGGCGACGATCGAACGCAGCCGCCAGCCGCCCACCACCAGCGCGCCGATCAAAACGACGAGCAAAGCCAGCGTCAGCACGAGAGGCG
Organism: Vulcanimicrobiota bacterium; assembly: GCA_963824595.1. GTDB lineage: Bacteria > Vulcanimicrobiota > Vulcanimicrobiia > Vulcanimicrobiales > Vulcanimicrobiaceae > Cybelea. The sequence goes on along the minus strand of CAWGPY010000001.1, from coordinate 583,284 downwards.
CGTAGGTGCGCGGCGTCATCGTAAGCGGGCATTGTTCACGTTCGGGTTGAGCCCTGCCGTCGTTCCGGCCCCGCGCTAGTGTCCCAGGTGCCAGCCGTGCTGCGCGCAGCGGTAGGGCTGCAGGCCGCGTGCCGTTCGCGGGATCGCGCGCTCCGCGGCCTTCTTCGTTTCGAACGCGGTCTTTGGCGCGCCGTTGCTCTTGTAGCAGGAGCGGGGGCCGCCGGTCTTCCGGCCGGTCATTCCTCGCCGTCGAAGTAATCGAGGGCTTCGGAACGGATCAGGCGGCGGTGCGGCGATCGCACGACCCACTTGTCGCTGTCGGGGTAGTGACACGACTCCCCGATCGGATTGTCGGCGATCACGTAGATCACGAGCTGCTCCCTACCGTCGTTCACGAACTGGTGCGGCTCGCCGGGTTTGAAGATGCAGGCGTCGCCGGCGGCGACCGGCGTGGAGCCTCCATCGTGCCGGAGCGTTCCCGAGCCCGAAATCACGTGATAGAACTCCCACTGCGCGCTGTGCGAGTGATACGGATAGGGCGCCTTACCCGGCGGAATGCGGAGGATCTCGACGTCGAACGGGTGCCGCTCCAGCAGATCCGTCGAGTCGCGGTTGCGGCCCAGCGCCTCCGACACCTCGATGCCCTCGCCGGCAAACTTGCCTTTGGGCGACGCCCACTTCGTAGGCTCCAGCTCGTTTGTATTGACTTTCAGCATGCGCGCAAGTTCCGCCGCAGCCCGTCCGAGTCCCCGCCTACTGAAAGCTGTGGATGGCGAGGGTGCGAGTGATGCCCTCGTCATCGAAGCTCCAGATCTTCTGCGCGAGGACGTCGACGCAGCCGCCCTCCTTCTGCAGCGTTCCCTCGACGATGAGCGTTGACGAGCAGCGGATCGGGCGACGAAAGGCTTCGTAGACGTCGGGACGGACGATGACGTTGACGAGTCCCGTCTCGTCCTCGAGCGTGAGAAAGACGAAGCCCTTCGCCGTTCCGGGACGCTGGCGCGTGACGACGAGTCCGCCGGCGCGGCACCGCGCGTTGCGCGGGAGCGACCGCAGCCGCGCCGCGGGAACGACGCGCTGCTCGGCGAGGAGCGTTCGAAAGTGCTCCATCACCTGGCCCGACGGCGTGACACCGGTCGACCAGAGATCGAACGCAGCGAGCTCTTTGCGCGCCGGCGATTCGAGCCGCGCGGCCGGTTCCTCGCAATCCATGAGCGCGCCGAGCTCGCCGCGCGCCTCGCGCTCGTCGATGCCGCGCAACGCCCACATGGCTTCGCGGCGCGACGCGTACCACGGTGCGAAGGCGCCCGCGATGGCGAGGTTCTCGAGCGTCTCGCGCTCGAGCTGCGTTCGCTGCGCGAAGGCCAGCACGTCGTCGAAGCTTCCGCCCGCGAGCGCCGACTCCAACCGCTTGCGCTGCACGTCGCCGAGCCCTCGCACGAGGTGAAATCCCAGCCGCAGCGCGCCGTCGTGCTCGACGTGCGACCAATATCTGCTCGCGTTCACCTCGATCGGCCGGATCGCCACGCCGTGGCGCCGGGCGTCGTTGACGAGCACCTCGGTCGAGTAAAAGCCCATCGGCTGCACGTTGAGTATGGCCGCCGCGAAGACGGCCGGAAGGTGGCACTTCAGATACGCCGAGGCGTAGGCCAGCAGCGCGAAGCTGGCGGCGTGCGACTCGGGGAAGCCGTAGTCGGCGAAGCCTTCCAGCATGTGGAAGAGCTGCTCCGCGGCGTCGCGATCGATGCCGTTGGCGACCATGCCGTCGACGAGTTTCGCGTGAATCTCCTCCATGCGTTCGCGCGAACGTTTGTGTCCCATCGCGCGGCGCAGCCGATCGGCCTCGCCCGGCGAGAAACCGGCCGCCTCGATCGCCAATCGCATCCCCTGTTCTTGAAAGAGCGGAACGCCGAGCGTGCGCTCCAAAACCGGCTTGAGCTTCGGATGCGGATAGGTCACGGCTTCGGCGCCCGACCGCCGGCGTAAGAACGGATGGATCATCTGCCCTTGGATGGGCCCGGGGCGGATGATCGCGACTTGCATCACGATGTCGTAGAAGCACGCCGGTTTGAGACGCGGCAGCATGGATTGCTGCGCCCGCGATTCGATTTGAAAGACGCCGATCGTATCGGCGCGCCGCATCATCGCATAGGTCTGCTCGTCGCCGGCGGGGATCGTGTGCAGCTCGAGATCGCGCGCGACGGCCGGCGGCAGCCACGAATCGCCGCGCCCGACGCATCGCCGATAGAGCGTGAACGCCTCGCGCAAGAGCGAGAGCATCCCGAGCCCCAGTAAGTCGATCTTGATCAGGCCGAGATCTTGCAGGTCGTCTTTATCCCATTGCACGACGGTGCGATCGCGCATCGTCGCCCACTCGACCGGCGCTACGCTCACCAGCGGGTCGCGCGTGATCAGCATTCCGCCCGAATGAATTCCTAGGTGACGCGGAAAGCTCGCGATCCGGCGGCAGAGGCTGAACAGCAGGTCGGGGCCGGCATCGCCGGGCAGCGTCTCGCGCGCATCGAACTCGCGCGCGATCGCGCCGACCTCGTCCAAACTCAGGCCCAGCACCTTGCCGACGTCGCGAATTGCCGACCGCGCTCTATAGCTGATCACCTCGGCGACCATCGCCGCATTCGCGCGGCCGTAGCGCTCGTAGACGTACTGAATGACGAGCTCGCGGTCTTGATGGGCGAAATCGATGTCGATATCGGGAATCTCGCGGCGCTCCTCGGACATGAAGCGCTCGAAGAGCAGGTTCATTCCGATCGGATCGACCGCGGTGATGCCGAGCGCGTAGCAGACCGCCGAGTTCGCCGCCGAGCCGCGCCCCTGGCAGAGCACGCCGAGCTCGCCGGCCTTGCGTACGATGTCCCAAACGATCAAGAAGTAGCCCGCTAGATCCATCTTCGCGATGAGACCGAGCTCGTATTCGAGCTGCCGCTCGACGTTCGTCGCGAGCGGCACGTCGTAGCGCTTGGCGGCCCCTTCGTAGACGAGCTCGCGCAGGTAGCGTTGCGGCGAGCTCCCCGGCGGCACGGGAAAGGCCGGAAACTGCCCCGCCAGTCGCTCGAGACGAAAACGGCAGCGGCGGGCGATGACGGCGCTCGAGGCGATCGCCTCGGGATGCCGTGCGAAGAGCCGCCGCATCGCGGCGGCGGACTTGAGACGATACTCGGCGTTGGGGCGAAGGCGGTTGGCAGCGCGCGCGGCGGCGAGCGTCACGCCGTCGCGAACGCATGCGAGCACGTCCGCAACCAGAGCGTCGTCCTCGACGGCGTAGACGACCGCGTTGGTCGCCACGATCGGCAATCGGCACTCCTGCGCGAGACGCACCAGCCGCAGGTTGCGCTGCGTCTCCTGCGGCGTGAGGTGCTGCTGGAGTTCGACATAGAAGCGGTTTTCGAAGATCGCGCTCAAACGGCGGGCCTCGCGGGCCGCCGCCTCGGGACCGTCCTGGAGCGCGCGCTCGATGCGGCCGAACGGTCCGCCGGAGAGCGCGGTCAACCCGTCGCTGCGGCCTTCGAAATCCTCCAGCCGAAGACGCGCGTCGCCCTTACTGCCCCGCATCTGCGCCCGCGAGATCAGCTCGCAGAGATGCGAGTAACCGCGCTCGTCTTCGATGAGGAGCACGATGCGCGAGCCGTCTTCGAAGGTGAGCTCGCTGCCGAGAATCGCCTCGACTCCGCGCTGCCGCGCGTGGGTCGAGAATCGCACCGCACCGTAGAGTCCGTCGCGATCGGTCAGCGCGATCGCCGCCAGACCGAGTTGCCCCGCCGTCTCTATCAGCTCTTCGGGATGCGATCCGCCCTGCAGGAAGCTGAAGTTCGACCACGCGTGGAGTTCTGCATATTCCCCGTTTATAGATTGAGGCAAAAGTTGGACGCTTTTCATCGTCTATGCCTCAACCTATAGACGGAGACTATGCTTCACAAGGATCACTGATAGACGCCGCGGAGGTACCAGTGCGAGCCTTGGCGGTAAATGCGGGCGAAGGTTCCGCTCTCCAGCACGACGTCGTATTCATCGCGCGTGACCGGCCCTTGGGCCTCGCTCGGGATAGTATGCGCCCGTTCGGCGACGCGCCACGGACCGGAACATTCGCGAACGGCTTCCCGATCGACGACCGCGGGCTCGCCGCCCCGCAGCAAGACGGGAACTTCGCGCACTTCCAGGAGCCGCAGCTGCGGCACCAGCTCGGCGTGCACGTGCGGCTTCTCGAGCATGTCGCGCGGCGGCAGCGTAAAGGGTTCGTAGCTAAAGCGCTCTTCGAGCAGATGGGCATCGCGCGTTTGGGCTCGAGCGACGCCGGCCCCGAGCGCCGCCTCGAGCCGTGCGATCGTGACCGCGACGCGCTGCGGATCGAGATCGTCGGCGCAGAAGAGCGGCTGCGCCTCTCCTCCTTCTTCCAACTGCAGCGCCGCGACGCGCAGCCCGACGATCGCCGCCGCAAACGTCGTGCCCTCGAGTTTGGCGCGCAGCATGTCGAACATCGTGCGCTCGTGCGCGGTCGGCGTCGCCAGGGGCACGTCGAAGTCGCAGGCACCGGCGTCCTCCAGCTCGATCGCCAATCGCAGCGCGCCGGCGCGCTTGCCGCAACGCTCGAGATCGGAGCAGACGCGCGCCAGCACCACCCGCAGGGCGAAGAATACCTGAGCCTCGTCGGCGGCACGCCCCTCGCCGAAAATTGACGCCTCGATCGCAACGGCGTGGCCGCGCGCGACGAAGGGGCGGCGGTCGATGCCCCGCGCGAGCTCGTGCCAGCTCGACGATGCGCTGCCGAAGCGGCGCACGAAGGGCCCGTGCGGCAATCGGGCCAGGTCGCCGAGCCGCCGGATGCCGAGCAGGCGGAGCCGTTCGATCGTCGCGGGATCGATCTCCAGCAAGCTCAGCGGCAGCGGCGCGAGCAGCTCGCCCTCGGCGCCGGATACGCAGACGCTGCCGTCGGCAACGTGCGCTGCGGCCTGCGCTGCGATCTTGCTCGGCCCCATTCCGATCCTCGGTGCGAGCCCGAAGGGAAGCAGCGTGGAATGCGTCCGCGCGATCCACGCCGGCGCGTCGCCGGCGATGCCCCGCATGTCGAGAAACGCCAGACCCGGCCGAACGTCGTCGACGAGCGGTGAAACCGCATCGAGCGAGTCGAGCATCTCCTCCCAGAGCTCGTGCGGCATCTCTTGCGTCGCCGAAGCGACGCTAACGCAGAGCAGCATCGCCGCGCTCCTCGCGTCCCACGCGCACGCGCACCGTTCGTCCCGCGATCGCGTGCCGGTGCTTGCGCAGGCCGACGCAGAGCTCGAAACCCGCGACGGTTCCCCACAGCCCGCGCTGACCGAGCGTCAGGATTTTTGCCGGCGCGCAGTGCAAGCGCACGGCCGCCGCGGCCGTCAGCGCCGCGCCCGCGTGCGCCGCAACCACGATCAAGAGGACGCCGCTGCGATGCGCGAGCGTCGCTAGGCGAGCCCAGACCGCGTCGCGCAGAGCGATCGCCGGCATCAACACCAGGCGGCAGATGCGCGAACGCAAGAGGATGTCGGCCGCACGCGCCATCGCGAGCGCCTTGCGAGCGGGAACGATCAGGACTCGTTCGAGGCACGCTCCCGCTTCGGCGAGCGCCGGCGGGTAGAGGGCGCCGTCGTCGAGGATCGCGACCAGGCTCCGGCGGGTCATTCGCGCCGCGAGAGCGGCCGCGAGGCTCCAGCGCCCCGTCTCTCCCTCGAGCGTCGCCATGCTGCCGGCGGGGAAGCCGCCGCCGAGGAGGTGGTCGAGTTCGGGAATTGCGGTCGGGATGAGGCTTTCCGCCGGAAGGGCGGCGGGCTCGGCGTTCAGGCGGGCTTTGAGAAGCTCGAACGCTCTTTTGCGCCCCCCGGCAGGGGCGAAATAGCAGGGGGCAGAGGATGCCGGCGCCGCCATGGGAGAATCATGCTATCGAACATATGTTCGATTGTCAAGGCGCCGTCAGGCCAATCGGAGCCGCCGGTTTTCTTCTTCGAAAATCTCGACGAGCCGCTGCGGATCGCAGGGCCGTTCGAGCAGCGACTCGGGATCCCACTCGCTGCGATGGGCGTTGAAAAAATCGCCGCCGTATACGTGAATGGCGCCCGTGAGCCGCCCGATCGGATTCGTGACCGAATGGATGATGTCGCGGCCGAGCGGAACGGTATCTCGGTCGCAGAGCGATTTCGCTCCGGCCGCTTCGACCTTGTGCGAATCGTCCGGAAGCCGCCGCCAAAACACGTTGTCTTCGCGGCCCGAGTAGATGCCGATCACCGCCCACATGTCGTGGTTGTGGGGAAAGATGGTCATCTTCGGAGCCCATATCACGTTGAGGATCGTCAGTTCGGGCGAACGATAGAGCGGTTGGATCTGCGCGCGCTCCGGTTCGCCGAGTGCCGAGAGCATTGCGGCGGGACTGCTGACTGCGCGCGCGACGACTTCGCGAACGGCCGCGGACGAACGGTCTTGCGCCAGCGCGGCGCGGCAATCGGCAGCGAACTCCTCGACGTCGAACATGAGACCCTCCGAGAGGTCTAGGCGTTCGTCGGTGCGCCGAGCCCCTCCCGTCCGTGCGGCGCCGTCAGATCCATGATCGGTCCGATCGGCACGATGCGCGTCGGATTGATGTCGTCGTGCGTGTAGTAATAGTGGCGTTTGATCTGATCGAAGTCGACCGTCTCGGCGATCCCGTCGATCTGGTAGAGATCGCGCAGATAGCCGTAGAGGTTCGGGTAGTCGGCGATGCGGCGCAGATTGCACTTGAAGTGTCCGAAATAGACGGGATCGAAGCGCACGATCGTCACGAAGAAGCGCCAATCGGTCTCGACGGGCTGCGGGCCGAAGAGATAGCGCCGGTCGCGCAGGCGGTCTTCCATCGCGTCGAGGGTTTCGAACACGCGACGAGCCGCGCGTTCGTACGGCTCCTGACGGGTCGCAAAGCCGGCGCGATAGACGCCGTTGTTGACCGTTTCGTAGAGCAGTGCGTTAAGCGCGTCTATCCGGGCGCGAAGGTCGCGCGGATAGAGGTCGAGCTGCGGATGGGCCGCGAACGCGTCGAACTCGCTTTCGAGCATGCGCATGATGTCGTCGTCGGAGTTGCTGACGATACGCTTGCGCTGCGCGTCCCACAGCACCGGCACGGTGACGCGCGCGCGATAGCCGGGATCGGTGGCGAAGTAGGCCTCGCTCAAGAACGCCCAGCCGTTGAGCGGATCGGGTTCGGCCGGCATGAATCGCCAGCCGCGCTCGTCGCGAACCGGATCGACGACGGTCATGCCGATCGCGTCTTCGAGCCCCTTGAGCTTGCGGACGATGACGGTGCGGCTCGCCCACGGACACGCGAGCGACACGTAGAGGTGGTAGCGGCCCGCCCGTGCGGGATACTCACCGCCTCCATCGGCGCGCACCCAATCGCGGAACTCGTCCTCCTGACGCTTGAAGCTGCCGCCGGCGGTCTGTTCGTCGGGAAACTGCGCCTCGATCGTCACGACGCGTGCGTCAGGCCTTGTCGGCCGGTGCGAAATCGAGGGATGCCGAGTTGATGCAGTAGCGGGTTCCAGCCGGCCCCGGGCCGTCGTCGAAGACGTGGCCGAGGTGCGAGTCGCAGCGCTTGCACCGCACCTCGATGCGGTGCATTCCGTGGCTGTTGTCGTCGAGCAGCCGGACGTTTTCTCGTTCTTCGGGATGCGTGAAACTCGGCCAACCGCAGTGCGAATCGTATTTCGCGTCGGCGCCGAAGAGCGCTTGACCGCACCCGCCGCAGACGTACGTGCCGTCGTCTTTGAGCTGCAGCAGCTTGCCGGTGAACGGCGCTTCGGTGCCCGCTTCGCGCAGAACGTGGTAGCGCTCCGAGCCGAGCTGCTGCCGCCATTCAGCGTCGCTCTTCTGAATTTCGGGGGTAACGTCGTGCTTCATCGTTAGGCTCCTTGCGTTCCCATAACGAGCGAAGGCGCCAAAGCGATGCAGGGCGCAATAGCCCGCATGAAGCTCCTTTTCGAAATTCTGCTCTCGCTGATCTTGCACCCGATCGCGATGATCCTGATGTGGATCAACCTGATCGCGCGCGGCGACATGACGACGGCGAAGAAGGTCGTCTGGTTCGTCGTCAGTATCGTGTGGGGGCTCGGACCGATTCTCTACGTGCTGGTCGCGGAGGGAGCGCTCTGGTAGGGCGCTCGCCGCGCTCCGCTACCGCGGAGGCCGGCCGTTTACCGTGCCGTGGACTCCGCCGTGAACGGTCCCGCCGCCGCCGTTCCACGGCCGGCCGCCCCAGCCGCGGCCGCCACCCCAGCAGCAGCCGCCGCCGCGCCATCCCCAGCCCCAGCCCCAACCCCAGTTGACGCCGAGGCCGAAGCCCCACGGATAGCCGTAGCCGTAGGGATAACCGTAGCCGTACGGATAGCCGTAGCCGCCGTAGCCGCCGTAGCCGCCGTAGCCGCCATAGCCGCCATAGCCGCCATAGCCGCCGTACGGATAATAGCTGCCGTACGGGCTGCCGCCGTATCCGTAATACGGGGAGTACGGAGATGCGGCCACGTCAATTCGGTTGGCCTGGTACGTCGGGCCGTCGCCGTAACCGTAGACGGTCACCTTCATGCCTTCGAGAAGACGGATGCCGGTCGGATTGATGATCGTGCCTTGGTGCAGCGTGATATGGTCGGTGTAGCCCTTGTCGTCGTGCATGTACACGATCCATTGACCGTCGAACCCCGTCACGACGCCCTTGATTCCGCCGTGCAGTCCGTAGCTCGGAGGCGGCACCGCGTACGACGGCGCGGGGCCTGCGGGCGCGACCGGCTGCTGCTGCGGATACGGCTGCTGCTGCGGATACGGCTCTTGTTGCGGATAGGGCTCTTGCTGCTGCGGATAGGGCTCTTGCTGCGGGTAGGGCTGCTGCTGCGCGCCGGCCAGGACCGGCAGCGCGAGGCAGAGCGCCGCGCACAACGCGGCGAGACTTTTTGCGGCGATCGAGAACGTGCGCGACTCCATATCACTCAATAGTATAGCGCCCGGCGGCCGGACCGGGGGTTAGAATCCGAGCAAAAAGACGTTCAGCGCCGCTTGACCCCGACGTTAGGTCAGGGAGTAGGCTGGTGCCCGAGGTATACGATGCAAACGATGGTTGCCGGGCTGCTCCAGATCAAGGAATTCGCACGCCAGGCCGGAGTTACGGTTCGGACGCTGCACGTCTACGACCGTCTCGGTCTGCTCAAGCCGGCCGCGCTGACCGACGCCGGCTACCGGCTCTACGGACAAGCGGAACTCGAGCGGCTCGAGCAGATCCTGGCGCTGCGTTTCGTCGGTTTCAACCTCGACCAAATCAAGGAGCTGCTGCGCGGATCGCCGCAGCCGCTGGTCACCGCGCTGCGAATGCAGCGCGAACTGATCGGGCGGCAGAAGCGCCGCCTGGAGTCGGCGATGGCCGCGATCGACGAGGCCGAGCGCGCGCTCGCGCGCGACGAATCGGCCGACGTCTGGGGCACGCTCCGCTCCGTGTTTGAGGTATTCAGAATGCAAAACGATTGGGAGTGGACCAAGAACTACTATTCGGCAGAGGCACGCGAGAAGCTGGAAGACCGCATGCGCGACGTTCCGCGCGACCTCATCGAAAAAGGCGAGCGCGCCTGGACCGCGTTGCTGGCCGAGGTCGAAGAGGCCGCAGCGGGCGGCGTCGATCCGGCGGGCGACTCGGGGCGCGCGCTCGCGGAGCGCTGGAGCGCCTTGGTTCGCCAGTTCACCCAAGGCGACGCCGACATCCATCGCGGGCTTAATCGTCTTTGGTCGGACCAAACGCACTGGCCGGCGGACTTCAAGCGCCCGTGGAGCGATGCCGCCGACGCGTTCATCAAAAAGGCGATGAACTGCAACGAGTGACGGTCGTTACTTCGACTCGCTGACGACCCCGGCTTGAGGCCCGCTGAAGCCGAGCGGCACCTTGACCGCCCGTCCACCTTTTGGATACGCGTAGAACTGCACCGCCTGGCCGGCGCAGAGCGAGAAGTTGTAGACGTCGGCGGCCCCTCCGATCGGCGTCTCACCGACCTTGGTGCCGCTGAATCCGTGGATCTTGAAGCGGAATGCTTTGGTTGAGGTTGATGACGACGAACGTGCCTTTGTCGTCGTAGGCACCGGGCCGGCCGCCGCAACCGCGAGCAGCGTCACGGCGGCGAGCGATGCGCAACGGACGATAGCGGTTCACCCTCTTGATGCGGGGAATGGAGCCGTCGACCGGGATTGAACCGGTGCTCTCGCCCTTACCAAGGGCGTGCTTTACCACTAAGCTACGACGGCGGAGACTCGACTCCGGCAGCGATACTCCGTTGACGGCCCCGGCCCCTACCGGCAAGCGCGGGCATGGAAAGAGGGTGCCACCGACGAAATCGGTGCGCGCAGGAGGGACACTTTTTCATGTATCTTTCTTCTAAGACGGTGCGCCGTGTCGCCTTGGGCGCGGTTGCGTACTTGGCGATCTTCTCGCTCGTGGCCCCGGCGCACGCGCAAGTGCGCCAGCAGATGGCCGACAAGGTCGCGGTCAACGCGGCGCATCAGATGGTGACGAAGATCAACGGCCAGAGCTGCAGCGACTTCGCGAGCATGATGTCGCAGATGAAACAGGGCGGCTCGGGCTCGAGCTCGAGCGGCATGTCGTCGAAGCTCAAGGGGAACGCGCAGGCGCGCACGGACTTCGTCAACATCGTCGCCGGCCCGCTCCTCAACAAGATGATCGACTGCAACATGATGCCGGGAGGCATGTGATGCGTGGCACCGGCACGGTCGTCATCGGTCGCTAGAGCCCGCGGCGTCGCCCAGGCGCAGCGCTGGTTCATGGCGGCCGCAGCGGCCGCGCTCGCGGCCGGATGCGGCGGACAATCCGGTCCGTCGATTCCGGCCGGTTCCTCCGATCCTCCGCCGGGCCGTTCTCCCATCAGCCACGTGGTGATCATCATCCAGGAGAACCGCACGGTAGATAATATCTTCCGCGGTTTCCCCGGCGCCGACACGGTGGATGCGGGGACGAACTCCAAAGGACAGCGGGTGCCGTTGCGGCCCGTCTCGATGACGGCGCCGTACGACCTCTCCCATTCGCACACCGGGTTCCTCACCGAGTACGCGAACGGCGGCATGAACGGGTTCGACCGCGTCCACTCCAACTGCAGGCATCATACGGGCCAGCCAAAGTGCCCGCCGCGCGGCGACCGGGCCTACGCCTATCTGCCGCGCGGCGAGATCCAGCCGTACTGGGAAATGGCGCGGCAGTACACGCTGGCCGACGAGACCTTCGAGACCGATCAGGGACCGAGCTTCCCCGCGCATCAGTACCTCGTGAGCGGAACCTCCACCGTTTACGACGGATCGCCCTTACGCGCGTCCGAGGAGCCGCGCACGGCCACCCGCCACTTCACGGGCGGCTGCGACTCACCCAACGGATCGTCGGTCAGCGTCATTGACGAGCAGGGCCACGAGAATCAAACCGTCTTTCCGTGCTTCGATCGCACGTCGCTGATGGCGCTGGCGAACGACGCCTCGGTCAGCTGGCGCTACTATCAGGCGCGGCCGCTCGACGGTGCGTGGCACGCTCCCGACGCCCTACGGCCGATCCGCAGCAGCGCGTCGTTCGCGGACGTCGTGAACCCGTCGGCGCAGATTCTCAACGACGTCGCCGCCGGGCACCTCGCAAACATCGTGTGGGTGACGCCGACGGCGCGCGCCTCCGATCACGCCGGCATTACCGACGGCACCGGCCCGTCGTGGGTGGCATCCGTCGTAAACGCGATCGGCGAGAGCCGGTACTGGGACTCAACCGCCATCTTCGTGGTGTGGGACGATTGGGGCGGCTGGTACGATCACGCCAAACCCAAGATCTACGACTCGTTCGAGCTCGGCTTCCGCGTGCCGCTCATCGTGATCTCGCCGTACGCGAAGCAGCATTACGTCGCGCACCAGCATTACGAACTCGGCAGCATCCTCAAATTCGCCGAAAAGACGTTCGGCTTGCCCTCGTTGGGCACGACCGACGCCCGCTCCGCCGACCTCTCGGGCTGCTTCGACTTTCACGGCGGCGCGCACCGCTTCCGGCACATTCCCTCGCAGTACTCGGCACGATACTTCCTGAGCCGGCCTCCGTCGAATCTCGATCCGGACGACGACGAGTAGCGCAATGACCCTGCGGTCGTCCGCTCGCCGAACCGCACTCGTGCTGATCGGCGCGACGCTCGCGGGCTGCTCGGTGCGGACGGCCGTCCCGTATCCGCCCGGGCTCTCGCAGGGCGTGACCGCCGCGGCGCGGCGCGTCTACGTAGGCCCGGTCAAGATGCTGAAGCTGCAGATTGCGGGCAAGGTGCCGAGCGCGCTACGGCGCGCCGTGCTGAAGCACATCCTCGGCGAGATCCGCAACCGCGAGCACCCCCACCTGCGCTTCGATCCGAACGCGGCGGTCGGAACGTGGGTCAGCGACGGCTACTTCGGCTACATCTTCGGCCAGAACGCGAAGGGCAACGTGACGGTCACCGCCATCGACACCGTCGCGAACGGCTGCTACTACAACTACGGCATCAAGGTCGACCACGCGCAGAACCTGTGGACGTCGTGCTACGACAACGCACGGGCGCAGGGCGGAGCGGTGCAGGAATACGCGCGCGGCTCGGGCACGCCTTCGGCCACGTACGACGACAGCTTCGCTTGCGGCAGCGACTGCGCGTTCTACGGATTCGCCAACGACGTCGCCACCGACTCGCACGGTCACGTGTTCGCCGCAAACGAGTTCTCGGAGACGTGCGTCTCCGGCAACTGCACCTACTACACCTACCCGCTCAGCTGGTGGAACGCCGGCGCGTCGAGCGCCGGCCCGTCGGGCATCGCCGACTCAAACCTCCAGAACGCCTATTATCTCGATACCGACCGCGCGGGCAATCTCTACGTGTCCGGCTACGGCTGCACGTCGTCGAGCGCGTGCGGTTATCTCGTTGACGAGATCAAGCACCCGGCGAGCGCGAGTCCGGCGATCGTCAATCTCATTCCGCCCGGCACGACCTACCTGCAGGGCCTATCGGTGAGCAACGGCGGCAAGACGCTCAACGTCGTAGAGCCCGACGCGCGCACGATCGCTCGCTATGCGCTTCCCTTCGCGAAGAGCGAGAAGCCGGCCATTTTAGGCCCGACGATCGCCGACTACGCGGGATATGGCTCGCCCATCGACGGCGGCTTCACCGCCGACGACTCGCGCATGGCGCTCGGCGACGCGTGGGGGTGGATCGACTCCGGCGCCGTCGCGCACAACAAATGGGCCGGCGTCGTGGGCATCAACGTGAACCAAGACAACCTCAGCGTCGCGCCGGTCCCGTCGGATAGGTAGCGTCTGATGGCCGCGATTCGACGACTCTGCATCGCCGTTGTCGCGGCGGCGCTGACGGCGTGCGGCGGCGCGACGGGCGGTGACCCCGCGGGCGGCCCAGCCGCCACGCTCGGGCGCTCGCCGAAAACGTCGCCGATCAGGCACGTCGTCATCATCGTGCAGGAGAATCGCACCGTCGACGATCTCTTCAACGGCTTGCCGGGCGCGGACACGGCGCAGTCGGGGCAGAACTCGCACGGCCAAACGGTCGAGCTGCAGCCCGAGTCGCTCGTCGCGCCCTACGACCTGTCGCACGCGCACTCGGCGTTCAAAACCGAGTATGCCGGGGGCAACCTCAACGGCTTCGATCTCGAGCAGATGGCGTGCAAGAAGAAGACGCCGCCCAGCGAGTGCCCGCCCACGACCGTGGCCGCCTACGGCTACGTTCCGAAAGACGAGGTCCAGCCGTATTGGGACATGGCGCAGCAGTATGCGTTTGCGGACGACACGTTCGAGACCGATCAGGGCCCCAGCTTTCCGGCCCATCAATACCTCGTCAGCGGCAGCGCGACGATCGGCTACGGTTCGACGCTGCAGGCCTCCGAAGAGCCGTTGACCGCCGCCGGCAAGTTCACCGGCGGCTGCGACTCGCCGCAGGGTTCGATCGTGCAGGTGATCGACGTGCGCGGGAACGAGAACCGGAGGGTCTATCCGTGTTTCGACCGCATCTCGCTGATGCAACTCGCCGACGAGTACTCGATCGGCTGGCACTACTACCAGGCGCGGCCGAAGGACGGCGCGTGGCACGCGCCCGACGCGATTCGATCGATCCGCTACGGGAGGTCGTACGCCAACGTGATTTCACCGTCGGAACGGGTGCTCGCCGACGTCGCGCACGGCAGCCTGGCAAAGATCACGTGGGTGACTCCGGACGCAGCCGAATCCGATCACGCCGGCACCAACGACGGCAGCGGGCCGTCGTGGGTGGCCTCGGTCGTGAACGAGATCGGCGAGAGCAAATACTGGAACTCGACCGCCATCTTCTTGCTGTGGGACGACTGGGGCGGCTGGTACGATCACGTCAGGCCGCCCACGTACGACTCGTTCGAACTCGGCTTTCGCGTACCCCTGATCGCGATCTCGCCGTACGCAAGAGCGGGCTACGTATCGCACTCGCAGCACGAGTTCGGGAGCATCTTGAAATTTACGGAAGAGACCTTCGGGCTGCCCTCGCTCGGAACGACGGACGTACGATCCGACGATCTCGGCGACTGCTTCGACTTCGGATCGAAGCCGCGGCGCTTCCGGCACATCCGAGCGAGGTACTCTGCGCGTTACTTTCTGGCCCGGCCGGTATCCACGCAGTCACCCGACGACGACTGATTGCCGGCTAGGGCGCGGGCTTGGCGCCCATCGCGGTCGCCTGCGACTTGCACATCAGCTTGACGTTGTTCTTCTTCATCATCGCCTGTTTTTGCTCCGGGGTCATTCCGGCCGACTTGGCCTTCATCTGAGCCTGCGTCATGTACATCTTCGTGGTCATGTTGACGCCCACGACCGAATCGCCGGACGCGCACTTGGGCATCATCGCGGAGGCCATGCCTTGCGCAGAACTCGGCTGCACGCTCGCCGCCATGAGACATGCGCCTAGAGCCAGCACCGTTAAACTCGTTCTCATACGTTCTCCAATTAGCAAAAAGTAAAAAAGGCGTAAAACGCTTCCCTCCTCTTCTTGGCGAGAAAAACGGGGCCCTCCGCAGAGGACCCCGTTCCCGTTTGCCCTGCTAAGCGATGTGGATTGCTAGACGTGCTTACTTGTCGGAGGGCTGGTACGCGAAGCCTTCGGCCCCGTCGGGCATGTCGGCGCTCGCGTGGACCTTGCAGATATTGGTTGAGACCGTGCAGCCGTCGGACCAGCCGTAGGCATCGCCCAACCCTAACTTGGTATCCGTCGAGTTGAAGCCTCCGGCGACGGGATCGCCCAGGCCTTCGATATCGGTGGCCGTCGGGCCGATCACGGAACCCATCACGCCGCCGGTCCATTCGGTGGTCGTGCGGAGTTCCTGGTCGGTCACCCAGACGCGGGTGCCGCCGTTGCTGGTGTAGACGCCGCCCGCGAACTCGAGGGTTCCCGGAGACGCGATTGAGACGGTCGACGGCGACGTGGTCGGCGACGTGACCTCGCCCACGCCGTAGCCGCAGTTGTACGGATAGCTGCTCGCGCAGCCGTAGTACGTAAACCAGATGTTGCTCGAGCTGTCGATGTCGGCATAGTAGATGTCGTAGACGTAGTTTGTGCCAGCCGTAGTGACGTCGATCAGCTTCGGCTGCGACGCCGGGCTGCCGTTCGGCCAGTATTCGAAGCCTTCGCCGAAGCCGCAGTACTCGGAGCTGCCGACGAAGTAGCAGTTCTCATAGTACGTCAGGTTCGCGAAGACGTAGCTCGAGTTCTCGAACTGGTCGAACGTCTCGCTGAAGAAGTACGCGCACTGGCTGGGCGGGATGTTGGTGGGGCAACCGACGTTATACGTGCCCAGCGCCGTTCCGGAGCTGCTGTATTCTTGCGCCGCGCCGGCTTCGAACGTCGAGTTGGCCTCGCACGCGGTCCAGATGTTGTGGCTATGGTCGATCTTAACCGTGATCGGATCGTAGCAGCCGTCGGCTTCGGTGTTGATCGCCGAGAGGGTCTTGAACTTCTTGCTGAGGCCGAGGAGGTAACCGAAGTCGGTGTCGTCCGACCACATCTTCGCGGCGATATTGGGATGGAAACGGTAGTGGGGACGGGCGTGCCCTTGGAGGCGGCCGAGCTGCCATTTGAGGGCGCCGCGCGTCGCGGGGCCGGGAAGCTTGCCGGCGATCTGCATCTTCAACCGCTGCAGCGGCGAGATCTTGCCGTGCGGGATCTGCCAGCTGGGGGCGCCGGCGCCGTGTCCCATCGGCGCGCCGGCGGAGGAGGAACCGGGCAGGGCCGACGTGCCCTGCGACGAGGTGGAACAACCCGCAAACAGAGATGCCGCCAGGGCAACGCTAATTGCGGTCGCCATAGATAAGCGCATGTTGTCGAGTCTCCTTAGTGAGGCACAGACCGCACTATCGTCGCGATAGCGCGGTCCGAAGCAAGGGATTGCCAGCATTCGCTGAGTGGCATGCGCTCCCTTTGCTCGCCGGGCTAAAGAGCGGTGGTCTTCCAGCCCGCTCCTCAGGCGAGCTTGCCGAGCGCGGCTTAGGGAATGAAGTTCTTGCTGTCCACCGCGCTCGAAGGGAGGCCGAGGCCGTTGGCCGCGTTCAGGGTCGCGACCGTGTCGCCGCCCGGGAACGTAAGCACGACGACGGCGCCCGAACCCGCGTCCGTGACGTACGCCTGCTTTTTGGCGTGGCTGATCGTCACGTGGAACGGCTCGAGCCAGCCTTTTCCAAGTTTCGTTGCGACGCTGCCATACGGCGGCTTGATGATGTCCACCGTCGCGGCAACCTGATCGCAGACGACCAACCCGCCGTTCTTGTCGGCGACCATGCCGCCCGGGTACTGCAGATCAACGCCCAGCACGACGCCGGGGCAGCCGCTGAGGCCGCCGAAATATTCGATGATGTGTCCCTGCGAGCCCTCGACGTAGTCAGCGAACACGTCGCCGCTGGGGTCGACGGCGACGCCTTCGACGCTGCCGCCGGGGCTGCACGATGCCACGACGGCGTCGGTGGCCTGATCGTACTCGTTGACGAAGCCGCCGTCGAAGTCGGCCTCGTACACGTTGCCGGCCTCGTCGGTCGTCACGCCGACCGGATCGCTCATGCCGCTCGCATAGGTGAACGTCGGCGCCGTCGCGCCGGGAGCGTACTCCGTAACGTTGCGCGCGCGATAGTTGGCGACGTAGAGATTGCCGGCCTTATCGACCCAGTTGCCGTCGGGGCCCGCGTTCGGATCGGCGATGGTACCGGCGCTCGCCCACCCGTCGTTATCGAAGATTGCGACGGAGTTGGTGATGAAATCGTCCACGTAGAGGAGCTTCACGCCGCCCTTGCGGTGTCCGACGCCACGTTGCGCTGCGGTGCGGACCTGCGCCAACGCCGGCACCCTGGCCAAGCCCGAGTGCGCGAGGCTCCCGGCGGCGCGCGTGGCGGCCGTCGAAAGCGGCGGTGCCGGACTGCGATCCTGCAGACCGGTGCCGGAACACGCGGAGAAGGCCAGGGCTCCAATGCCAATGGCCGCCGAGGCGAAGACTCCAAGATTTCGCATACCCGGCATTTTCTGTCGGGGGCGGAAAATCACCCGGTGCGGGTGGAGCGGGCGGCGGGAATCGAACCCGCGACTCTTGCTTGGAAGGCAAGGGCATTACCACTATGCAACGCCCGCGAAAATTTGGGCAGGGCTGGATTCGAACCAGCGTAGCGCTTTCGCGCGCCAGATTTACAGTCTGGTGCCATTAACCACTCGGCCACCTACCCTCGAACGCGCCCCTTGGCACGAGGGGCTTCCCTGGGTACGATAGGGAGGCTACGGGCTCCTCGGGCGGTGACGCCG
Source organism: Vulcanimicrobiota bacterium (assembly GCA_963824595.1). Classification (GTDB taxonomy): domain Bacteria; phylum Vulcanimicrobiota; class Vulcanimicrobiia; order Vulcanimicrobiales; family Vulcanimicrobiaceae; genus Cybelea. The sequence goes on along the minus strand of CAWGPY010000001.1, from coordinate 565,441 downwards.
GTTACCCTTAAAGGGCCTCCTCATGAACCTCTCATGTCCCCCCTAAATGGGTACCTTACCATGGAAGCCATAGCAAACTCGCCTGCGAACTTTGGAGTCTTCTCACGACGATGGCTCGCCTGGCGGCCCTCGCGGTTGCCGCACTTCTAGGGTTTAGCCTCGCCGGTTGTGCCGGCGCCGGCCTCGGGCAATCCGGGGTCTCGTTGCCGTTTGCCGGCGACGGGCTGCAGACGGTGAGCGACGCCGCGGACGCCCTCGACGCCCACCGCAGTTCGGGGACCGCCAGCGCGAAGTCGGCGATCGCCGTGACCGACGCCCTCGGCTCGTACGTGCGCGATATCAGCCGTGCGCAACGCTCGCTCGCCCACTCGAACCGCGCGCCATCGTCGGCACGCGCCAAGCAGATCGTCTCGCGCTCGACGCTGGTGATCCGGCCGGCCGCGGGTTACGTCACCGAGTATTGCCAGAGTTCGGCCGGCTTCAGCGCCCGAGGAATCCCCTCGCTCGACGCGACCTTCGGCTGGGAGAGCGGCGCGCTGTCGGGCGGCTCGCGCACGATCGACGCGCGCGGCTCCTCCACGTGGCTGGCGAACGCCAGCGGCGCCGTCGTCCAGAGTTCCATCGGCGGCCTCTCCGTCGGCCGGAGCGGCGCGCGCGCGACGTGCCCGATGACCCTGCCGCCGTTCGTGGTGAAGGGCGGTACGTCGGCCAGCGCGTTTTCGATTCCCATCGCGATGACGTTCCATCGCGGCACGCTAACGAGCCTCGACGTCGAGGGAGCGCGGTTCTCGAGCGGCGAGAGCCTCTATGTTACCACGGCTGCCGCCCGCCGGCCGCTACAGGTCAGCGGAACGATCAGCGACGCGCGCGCGCCGGTGGCGACCTTCCGCACCGATACGCTGGGCAACGGCACGCTGACGATCACGAGCACGGGCGCGCAGTACGTGATCGCCGACTGGATCGTCTCGGGAATCTAGCTTAGCCGTTAGCCTCTTCGCGCGGAGGCTCCCATAGCTCGACGCGATTTCCGTCCGGATCCACGATCCACGCGAACTTGCCGTACTCGTGCTCTTCGCGACGGGGCACGATCTCTACGCCGTTTCATGAAACCCCCTTTCGTTTAAGGCTGGGTTTTCTCGCGCACGCAGGTGTCGACGGAGGTGATCGTTTTGCCGCCCGAGCGCACCGTCGCGTGCAGCATATACTTCGTCGCCGAGATGCGATCGAACGTTTCGGCGATGCTTGCGTCGGGATAGACGCTGCGGTAGGCGATGTGGTACGGACCGCCCCCGGCCGCTCGCATGATCGTGGCGGTCCCGTGGTCGTCGATAACGACCGCCGTCCAGCCGCGGCGCCGCGCGTCGTATGCGAGTAGCTCTTCGTCGCCGCCGCCGCCCGCCCAGGAAGCGACCTGCCGCAACGTGTGGCCATCGCGATCGTAGGCGTACGTGGCATCGTAGGCCATGCGTATCGTTCCTGCGGCGTACGTGCAGTTCCACGTACCGACGAGATAGCGCAGTCCGGCGAGCGGCGACGCCGTTGCCGGCAGCGCGGTAGCAAGCACGAGAGACGCGAGCATCACGGCCGTACCACTTTTAGACTTTAGTCTGGCGCGACGCAGGCGACGCGTTTCGACGCCGCCGCCGTGACGTGCTTGGCCGAGACGGTTCCGGCGTGCGCGTTGACGGTCACCTTCGCGCCCTTGGTTCCGTTCGACAGTTCGATCATCTGTGACATCGTGTTCGCGTCGTCAATATCCGAAGCGACGCCGGGCGACTCCGCAACGCGCACGTGTCCGAGCGTCAACGAGATCGCGGCCATCGTGCCGCCCGGACACGCGGCCAGCGCGTCCTTGAAGCCGATGCTCGAGGATTGCAGCGTCACCATCGAGGATCCGCCGGCGGCGCCGAGCGCCGCGACGAGCAATGCACCGGAGAAGGGTCTCATAGCAAACTTCATGGGCGGGCGTTTCGACTCGGGCGCGGGCCGCGCCTAGGGGGCTTTCCCGGCGCTGCGAACATAGCGCGGTTGTGCTGACGCAAGAGATCGACGAGATGCTCCGCCGGGCCGAGCTTGCGGGCACGCGGCAAGGGGTGGAGACGGTGCGTCGGCTGTTCCCCGAGGTGGGCGCCGAGAGCATCGAGGTCGCGGGCGGCTTCGCGCGCTTCACCGGCGTCGACTCGCCGCTCTCGCAGGCGTTCGGCGTGGGCGTGTGCGTGCCGGCCGGCGACGCCGACGTCGCCGCCATCACCGAGTTCTATGAGTCGCGCGGAACGACGCCGCGGGTCTTCGTGACGCCGTTCGCAGATCCGTCGCTCGGGGCCGCCTTGGCGGCCGCCGGCTACGCTCCCGCCGAGTACGAGAACGTTCTCGCCTCGCGCGATCTCGACACGCACGCGGTTAGCGACGACCGCGTTCGCGTCGCCGCGAACGTCGAGGAGTGGGCGCACGCGTCGGCGCGCGGGTTCGTCGAAAGCGAGACGCCGGCACCGGGCGACGACACGATCGCGCTGGTCCTAGCGTCGTCGGACGGCGTGGTGCCGCTCGAAGTACGCGACGACGGAGCGATCGCCGCGACGTGCGCGATGGACGTGCGTGAGGGCTGCGCGGCGTTCTTCGCCGGCTCGACGCTGCCGAACCATCGCGGCCGGGGCTGGCACCTTACGATGATCCGCGACCGCATCGCGCGAGCGCGCGAGGCCGGCGCGACGCTGCTGCGCGCGACGGCGAAACCCGGCAGCATCTCGGAACGCAACTTCCAGCGCTGCGGCCTGCGCACGCTCTACACGCGCACGCTGTGGGAGCGGAAACGCACGACCAAATCGTCCTAGGGACTTTTCCCTGCGGCGGTTATTGTGCCACCCATCTGGCACATCGATATTTTAGTTTAAGGCGGTGCTCCCTACAGTGCTGCCACAGTATGCAAAAGAAACCTCGGGGGCGTTGTCTGTGCTGCGGAAATCTCGTCCGTCTATATAGAAGCCGCTACTGCTCCCTTCGTTGCATGCACGCCCATCTCTACACTGCCAAAGCGGAAGCGTTCTTTGCGCAAGGCGGCGTTTACGGTACAGTCGAGCCCCAATTATTGGCTCGTATTTTAAGAGACTACTACGGAAATTGTTGTCTTAGGTGCGGATGGTCGCAACGCCATCCTAAAACCGGAAGGGTCCCGATTGAAGTAGAACACATTGATGGAGATTGGCAAAATAACCGACTCACCAACCTTACACTGCTTTGCCCAAACTGCCACTCACTAACTCCGACATTTCGTGCTCTTAACCGAGGCCGAGGTCGCGCTCATCGCCTCGGCGGGCGTGGAAATCCGTTCAGGCCACATACAGAGGCGCCGGGTCCCGAAAGAACGGTCAACCAAGAGGTTTTGAGGGAACGGTCGATGCAAGTACGGCTGCCACTGCCGACGTAGCGAAGCGGTCTAACGCACCCGATTTGTAATCGGGCCCCCGAGAAATCGGGATCGTGGGTTCGAATCCCACCGTCGGCTCCATCACTTTGCGCTAGGAAAGATCTACTATGCCACGAGTCGTTCACTTCGAGATTCACGCGGCCGATCCGGATGCGGTCGCCAAGTTCTACTCGACCGTCTTCGGTTGGAACGTCACGAAGTGGGAAGGGCCGGTGGACTATTGGCTGGTCTCCACCGGCGAGGGTCGTGGCATCGACGGCGGCATCGTGCGGCGGATGGGAGACGGGCCGCTGCCCGGCAGCGCCGTGAACGCGTACGTGAGCACCATTGACGTCGAGTCGGTGGACCAAACGCAGAGCGCCGTCCTGAGCAACGGCGGATCGATTGCGGTCGAGAAGCACGAGGTTCCCGGCGTCGGACTGCTCGCCTACTTCACAGACCCCGCCGGAAATATCTTCGGCGCCCTCCAGCCCGCGCAACAATAGCGAAGGCAGCGTTGCAGCCCGTCAAGCCCAAGTGGACGCAATCCGGTCTCGTGCTGGTCTGCGAGCGTTGCTTCAAGGAGCGCATCCCCGACGAAGATCCCGAGGTCGCCGAGCGAATCGGCGACTTTCATCTCCGCGACTGGCTCAAGCGACGCCTGAAGGATGATGGCCGCTGGGGACCCATCCGCGCGATCAGCACGAGCTGCATGGACGTTTGCGCGCGCGGTCGCGTCACCGTGTGCATCGAGCCTGCGCAGGGCGAAACGGTCGTGATGGTGGTGGATCCCGTCGAGGAGAAGGACGCGGTCTATCGGGCGGTCGTCGAACGCCTAGGCGGCGGCGCGGCGAATGGCGGCGCGCGCGAGGAGCCGGGTTGAGTCGAGCACCGGCAGCGACGAGTTCGAATCGCTGAGGATCAGCGGGAGCTCCGTGCAGCCCAGGACGACGGCATCGCAGCCGGCGTCTTCCAAGCGCTCGATGACGCTCTGGCAATAAGCGACGGACTGCGCTTTGAAGGCGGCGTGGACGAGCTCGTCCATGATGATGCGGTCGATCTCCTCGCGTTCTTCGTCGTTCGGACGCACGCACTCGATCCCGCGGGCCGCCAGCGGCTCCGGATAGACGCCGCTCGCGACGAGCCAGCGCGTTCCCGTCAGGCCGAGCCGACGGTAGCCGCGGTGCGCCGCCTCCTCGGCAACGACGTCTGCGATGTGCAGCCACGGCCGCGGCGACCGCGACTCAATCAGCCGCAGCGCCTGGTGAATCGTGTTGTCGGGGCAGATCAGGAAATCCGCGCCGCACTCCGCGAGCTTTCGCGCGGAGCCGAGCATCAGCTCGGCAACCCCCTCCCAGTCGTCGCGTTCCATATGCGCGCAGTACTCCGCGAGCGCGGCACCGGGTGCCGAGCACGCAACGATTCCGATGTGCAGCGGCGCCGGCGCCGTCAACGCTTTACTGGAACTCGAACTCCGCGAGGTTCTTTTCGATCTTGCGCTTTACGCGCTGCAGCGCGTTGTCGATCGACTTCACGTGGCGCCCGAGGTCGCGCGCCATCTCCTGGTAGCTCTTGCCCTCGAGGTACGACTCGAGCACCTGCGACTCGAGCTCGGAGAGATTCTGGCGGATGCGCTGGCGGATGTCGTCGGAGACCTCTTGCGTGACGACCAGTTCCTCGGGGTCGGAGGTCTTCTGCGAAGCCATGACGTCGAGCAACGTTCGCTCGCTATCCTCGTCGTAAATCGGCTTGTTGAGCGAGATGTACTGATTGAGCGGGATATGCTTCTGCCGCGTCGCCGTCTTGATCGCCGTGATGATCTGGCGCGTGATGCAGAGCTCCGCGAAGGCGCGGAAGCTCGAGAGCTTGTCGGCCTTGAAGTCGCGGACGGCTTTGTAGAGGCCGATCATACCCTCTTGGATGATGTCCTCTCGGTCCGCCCCAATCAGGAAGTAGCTCTTGGCCTTGATGCGAACGAAATTCTTATATTTGTTAAGAAGATACTCCATCGCGAGGTTGTCGCCGGTCTTCGCGATGGCAACCAGGTCCTCGTCGACCCGCTGCTGATACTCGACTCCATCCGACGCTGGATGGGTTATTGCCATAATTTTCTATCTGCCTCGTGGGTAAGACGAGCCGCATGCGCAGGCCGCAGCCCGTCGGGCGCGGCACGTCGAGGCTAGTATATAGGAGGTTCCCCCTCCCTCGTCAAGGACGAAGCGAGCCCTCTCGCTGTCTTAAGGCGTCGTAAATCAGGATAGCGGCAGCCACAGAGGCGTTCAGGGAGGCCACTTTGCCCCGCATCGGCAGCCGAACCAAGTAGTCGCACTCCCCCTTGACGACCTGGGAGAGGCCCGTCCCCTCGGACCCGATCACCAGCGCCAGGGGCCGGTTGAGATCGGCCGCGCTCAAGTCCGTGGCCGCGGCGCTCGTGTCGGCACCCGCGATCCAGATGCCGGCCTTCTTCAGCCGCCGCAAGGCGTCGGCCACGTTGGCGATGCGCGCAATCGGCAGATGGGCCGTCGCGCCCGCCGCGGCCTTACGAACGGTCGCGTTCACGCCGGCCGACCTCCGCTCCGGGAGCACGACGCCGTCGGCCCCTGCGGCCTCGGCCGTCCGAATGATCGCCCCGACGTTGTGGGGGTCGGTCAGGTGATCGAGCACGACGATCAGCGGCGGCGTGCCGCGATCGCGCCGCCCCGCGATGACGTCTTGCAGCGACGCGTACTCGAAGGGCTGGCCGATGGCGACGACGCCTTGGTGCGCCTTGAACGGGACGCGGTCGAAGAAATCCCGCCGCTCGAACCGCACGCGCACGTTTCGCTCCTTTGCGACCGCGAGCAGCGCGCGCAACGCCGCATCCTTCGAGCGATCGGCGGCGACGTGAATCGACCTCAGCGGCTCGCCGGCGGCGAGCGTTTCGCCGACCGCATGAATGCCGTAGATCAGATCGTCGAAATCGAGCGCGGGTGCCCGCCCGGGTCCGCGCGCGTTCAGCCTGCGCCCGCGACGCTCCACGTGGTGCCTTCCTTCGAATCCTTGATCTCGATGCCGCAGTGCTGCAACGCGTCGCGCAGGCGATCCGACGCGGCCCAGTCCTTCGCGCGGCGGGCGTCGTCGCGCAAATCGACCACGCGCGCGATCGCCTCGCGCGGCGCGGCGCCGTCGACGGCCGCATCCACGCCGGCCTCGTGCAAAGCGGCCCGCAGGCGCTCGACGAAGTCGGGCGCAAGCTCCGCGACCGGCTCGTCGAGCCACGAGTCGTTAGGCGCGACGCCGAGCACGCCGAGCCAATAGGCCAGTCGCTGCGGGCTCGTATCGGGGCGCCCGGAAAACTCGTAGAGCACCGCCAGGGCCGCGGCCGTATTCACGTCGTCGTCGAGCGCCGCTTCCATCCGCGCGTCCAGTTCGGCGGCCGGCGCGCTCGGCGCGTTCGCACGCACCAGCGCGCGGTACGCCGCCTTCACGCGTGCGAGGCCGACGCCCGCCGCGCCGATGGAATCTTCGGTGAAGTTCATCACCTTGCGATACCCGGTCTGCAGAAAGAGCCAGCGGATCGCCTGCGGATCGTGTCGCTCGAGCAGCGCCGAGAGCGGCTCGAAGTTGCCGAGCGACTTCGCCATCTTGCGGTTGTCGAAGAGCAGCAGGCCGCCGTGCGCCCAGAAGTTCGCCATCGGAGGCCGCGCCATGAGCGGCTCGCTCTGTGCGATCTCGTTTTCGTGGTGCGGAAAGATCAGATCGGCGCCTCCGCCGTGAATGTCGAAGCCGTGGCCGTCGGGATCGAGCAGCGCCCGCGCCATCGCGCTGCACTCGATGTGCCAGCCCGGCCGCCCCGCACCGTAGGGCTCGAACGCCCACCGCGGCTCGCCGGGCTTCGCGAACTTCCACAGCGCGAAGTCCAGCGGATCCTCCTTGTTCTCGTCGACGTCAATGCGCGCGCCGGACTCCAGCTCGTCAACGTTGCGGTTCGCCAGGCGTCCGTAGCCGGCGAACGTCGCGACGCGATAGTAGACTCCGTCCTGCGTGACGTACGCGTGCCCGCCCGCGACGAGCTCGCGGATCATTGCCTGGATCGGCTCGATGAACTGCGTGGCATACGGCTCGCGGTCGTACTCGAGCACGCCGAGCTTGCGCATCGACGCCTTGAACTCGGCGTAGTAGCGCTCGATGATGGCGTGATACTCTTCGCCGGACTCGCGGGCCGCGTTGATGCTGCGATCGTCGATGTCGGTGACGTTCTGAACGTAGGTCACGCGGTATCCGCGATGCGCCAGGTAGCGCCGAAGGACGTCGAAGAAGAGAAACGAGCGCGCGTGGCCTAAATGGGCTTGCGCCGAAGGCGTGAGCCCGCACACGTAAATGCGAACCTCGCCGGCGCGCAACGGCTCGAACTCCTCGACGCTGCGCGTCCGGGTGTTATAGAGCTTCACCGGCGCGAACTAGATGACCCAGCTCCAGGCTTCGTCGGAGGATTCGCTCTGCTCGAGCTCCGCGAGCCGCTTTTCGAGCAGCTCGAGCCGGCGCTTCAGCCGGACGATCGCGTCGGTCGTCGGGTCGGGCATGTCCACCTGCGGGCGGTCCGTCACGACGCGGATGGGTTTGCCGTCCTGCGCTACCACGCGCGCGGGAACGCCCACGACGGTCGCGTTCGCGGGCACGTCCTTCACGACGACCGATCCGCCCCCGACCTTCGCGTTGTCGCCGAGCACGATCGCACCGAGGACGCTGGAGTTGACGCCGACCGTCACGTTACGGCCGAGCGTCGGATGACGCTTGCCGTGCGAGAGGCTCGTTCCGCCGAGCGTAACGCCCTGGTAGATAGTGCATCCGTCGCCGATTTCCGCCGTCTCTCCGATGACCACCCCGCTGCCGTGATCGATGAAGATCCCCTTCCCGATCGTCGCTCCGGGATGGATCTCGACGCCGGTAAAAAAGCGCGCTACGTTGGCGAGGAAGCGGGGCAGAACCGGAATACCGGCGCGTTCAAGCGGATGCAGCAGCCGGTGCGCGACCAGCGCATGGAAGCCGGGATACGAGAGCACGACGTCGAGCCAGCCTCGCGCCGCGGGATCCCGCTCGAGGGGCGCCCGCAGGTCGGCCAGGACGTCCTGGAAGGCCATTTGCAACAGTTTAACCCAGGCCGTCAACGAGAGGCTGCGGGGCGGCCCCACGAAGGAAGCGCACGAAAGGAGCGCCACATGAATCGTCTCTTCGTGCTCGCCCTCGCTCTCGTGGCGGCAGCGGGAGCGGCCTCGGCGCAGAGCGGCGTCCGTTACGGCGTGCCGGCCGGCGGCAATGCACGTTCGGCCGGCGGCCAGATCAACCCCGACGGCAGCGTGCAGCGCGGAAGCGGTTTTACCGCCTCGCGCCTCGGACCCGGTCAATACCAGATTCGCTTCTCCGCCGGATACTTTGCAAGCGGTTGCGCGGCGATGGTCGTGGAGGGCACGTCGGCCTTCAACATCCTCAGCAACGCTTCGCAGGCGCGGTGCCCCCGGAAACGTGCGACGTTCCGCGTCAATACCTACGATGCGAAGTCGGGGTTACTCGCGGACGAGAGCTTTGCGTTCGTCGCGGTCGAGGAGTAAGGCCACCGCGTACACGGCGACGCCGCTTCCGTCGCCGGTATAGCCCATGCCCTCGCTCGTCTTTGCCTTGACCCCCACCGCGTCGACACCGACGCTCAAACGCGCCGCGACGTTCGCGCGCATCGCCGCGATATGCGGCGAAAGCTTCGGCCGATCCACGACGATCGTCGCGTCGACGTTGGCGATGTCGAAGCCCGCCTCGCGTACGGCCCCGGCGCACCGCTCCAGCAGCTCCATCGAGTCGGCATTCTTCCAGCGCGCGTCGTTCGCCGGAAAGCGCGAGCCCAGGTCGTCGAGCGCCGCCGCCCCGAGCAGCGCGTCGGCGAGCGCGTGAGCGAGCACGTCGCCGTCGGAGTGGCCCAACGATCCGCGCTCGTAGGGCACGCGAACGCCGCCCAGCACCAGGGTACGACCCTCGACGAGGCGGTGCGCGTCGAACCCGTGGCCGATTCGCATCGTCAGCCGCGCGCCTCGAGAATCGCGCGAGCGCGCTCCACGTCGCCCGGCAGCGTCACCTTGAAGTTCTCGCTGCTCGCCGCGACCGCGATCACCTCGACGCCGCTCGCTTCAAGCAGCGCCGCGTCGTCGGTCGTCGCGATCCGTTCGCGACGCGCGCGCTCGTGCGCCGCCGAGAGTTCGGCCGCCATCGCGAACTGAGGCGTCTGCGCCGCCCAGAGCGCCGTGCGATCGAGCGTCGCGCGCACGCGGCGCGAATCCGGTTCGATGGCTTTGATGGTATCGACGACCGGCGCCGCCAGCAGCGACGCCCGGCCCGGGCGCACCTCGCGCATCCCCGCGCGCACGTCGGCCGCGAGCACCAACGGCCGCGCGCCGTCGTGTACCAGCACCGCGTCGCACGCGCCGGATATCGCACGCAGACCTTCGTAGACGCTCTCCTGACGCGTCGCGCCGCCGCGGACGACCCGCGCCGGCCGTTCGGGCGCGACCCGAGCGGCGAGCGCGCGCATGGCGTCGATCGACTCCGGCTCCGTGGCCACCACCACTTCCTCGATCTCGGGCATCTCGGCGAAGGTCTGAATCGACCATCCGACCATCGGCAGCCCGGCGAGCTCGAGAAACTGCTTCGGGGCGCCCAGTCGCGTTCCGCGCCCCGCCGCGACGACGACCGCGGCCCACTTCACGAGGCGACGCCCTCGCGCTTCGGCCGGGCAAAGATCATTCGCCCGGCGACCGTCTGCAGCACGCTGGTCACGATCACGTCGGTCTCTTCGCCGATCAAACGCCGCCCGTGCTCCACGACGATCATCGTGCCGTCCTCGAGATAGCCGACGCCCTGGTGGAACTCTTTTCCTTCGCGGAGCACCGCCACGTGCAGCTCCTCGCCCGGAAGCACGACCGGCTTGACCGCGTTCGCCAGCTCGTTGACGTTGAGCACCGTCACGCCCTCGACTTGCGCGACGCGGTTCAAGTTGTAGTCGTTGGTCACGAGCTTCGCACCCAGCTCGTGCGCCAGGCGCACGAGCCGCGCGTCAACGTTTCCCGGAGCCATATCGTTGTAGTCGCGCTCGCTGATCTCGAGCATCGCCAGCTCCTGCAACCGGCTGAGCACGTCGAAGCCGCGGCGCCCGCGGGTGCGCTTGAGCGGATCCACCGAGTCGGAGATCGCCTGCAGCTCGCGCAGGACGAAGCGCGGCACGATCAGGGCGCCGTCGAGGAAGCCGCTCTCCACGATCTCGACGATCCGCCCGTCAACGATCGTCGAGGTGTCGACGATCTTGGGCACGCCTTGGGCGCCGGACGCGGAGCCGCGGGGCACGGGAACGATGCGGATCTTGGCGCCGATGCGCGCGCCGAGATACGCGGCGAAGATGGCGACGATCAGGTAGAGCACGATCGCGACGTACGTGCCCGCGCGGCCGAAGTCGGAGATCAGCTCGAAGACGATGCCCTTGATGAGAAATGCGACGAGCAGGCCGACGACGAGCCCCACGGCGCCGCCCGCGATCTCCGCGGGCGTCAGCCGCTCCATCGCCCCTTCGGCCTGACGCAGCTGCACCTCGAACAGCGCTTGCGCGAACGGCGCCAGCAGCGCGCCGACCAGCGCGCCTGCGACCGGCGACAGGATGAGAAACGCCACCTGCAAAGCCTCGTTCGCGAAGTGCGGCGACAGCAGGCTGAAGTACGCCTCGCGGCCCAACAGAAAGCCCGTCACGCCGAAGACGACGATGAAGGCGGCGCGCAAGACGGTCTCGGAGAGGTTGGCCGGCTTTACTCGAATGTTACGAAGGCTCCGCAGACGTCATTGGCAAGAAAGATACCCCGCCGGGTCAATCGCACGCTATCACCGACGCGCTCCAGCAGTCCCGTTCGTGCGAATCGCGTAACGACAGGGGCGTAATCTTCCATTACGTCGATGCCATAACGTTCTTTGAACTCGCTCAGCCCAACCCCCTGCGCGGTCCGCAACGCGAGCATCATCGCCTCCCCCACGCGCCTGCGGCCTTCCAGCCGCTCGCCGTCCGAGGGGATCGGCCGGCCGGCGCGCGCGGCCAACACGTACTCCGTAAGGGAGCGCGTATGCACGCTTCGCAGGCCGTCGCGGTACGACGCGGCGCCGACGCCGAGACCGACGTACTCGCCGTTCGCCCAGTAGTTGAGATTGTGCGCGCAGCGATGTCCCGGGCGCGCGAAGTTGCTGATCTCGTACTGCTCGTAGCCGGCGGCCGCGAGCGTCTCGATCGCGATGCCGTAGAGCTCGGCTTCGCCCGCGTCGTCGAAGAACGCGCCGGGATCGCGCGCACGCCACGCGGCAAACGGCGTCCCGTCCTCCACCGTCAGCCCGTATGCCGAGCAATGGTCCACGTCGAGCGCGATCGCGGACGCGAGCGTACGCCGCCAGCTTTCGGCCGCCTGTCCGGGCACGGCGAAGATGAGATCGAGCGAGAGCGAGTCGAATCGCGCAGCGCGCGCCGCGGCGACCACCGCGGCGACCTGCTCGACGGTGTGCCTGCGGCCGAGCGTCAGGATCTCGGACGGCTCGAACGACTGCACGCCGATCGACAGCCGAGTGATGCCGGCATCGCGGTAGGCGGCGAAGTCGCCCTCGCGCACCAGCTCCGGGTTGATCTCGATCGTGACCTCGGCGGCGCCGGGGAAGCGCCCGCGCAGCAGCCCGAGCAGCGCGGCGACGTCCGACCGGTCGTAGGCGTTGGGCGTTCCTCCGCCGACGTACATGGTGGCGGCCGGACACCCCGGCTCGCGCTCGATCTCCGCCGCGAGCGCGTCGAAGTAGCGCCGCGCGGCGCTCGCACGCAGCGGCCATTTCGCAAAGTCGCAGTACGGGCAGAGGTACGGACAGAACGGCAGGTGGACGTAGACGCCGGCCACGGCGCGGCTTCGTTTACGTCGCGGCGAGATGCGGTGCGATGAGCCCCGTAATCTTGCCGACGACGTCGTGGTTGACTTCCTGCACCGCCGCACCGACGGCATGTTTGATGGCGTTGCGTCCCGCTCGACCGTGCGTGACGATGCAGTTGCCCCGCAGCCCCAGCAGCGGTGCGCCGCCGTAGGTCTCGTAATCGAATCGTTTGCGCAGCCGCTTGAGCGCGGGCGCAAGCATCGCCGTCCCGATTTTGGTCAACAGGTTCCCGCCCAGCAGCGTGTCGCGCATCACGTGCGCCAGGTCGGCGAAGAGTCCCTCGCCGGTCTTGAGCACGACGTTGCCGACGAAGCCGTCGGCGACGATGACGTCGGCGATGTTGTGGAACAGGTCGCCGCCTTCCACGTTGCCGATGAACCGCACCGGCGCAACCTCCAGCAGGCGCGCGGCCTCGAGCACGAGCGCGTTGCCCTTGCTGCGCTCCTCGCCCACCGAGAGCACGCCGACGCGGGGCTGCGCGATGCCGAGCACCGCGGTCGCGTAGGCCGAACCCATGATCGCGAACTGTTCGAGCCACTCGGGCCGGCAGTCGACGTTCGCGCCCGAGTCGAGGAGAACCGTGGGCCCGTGCAGCGCGGGCCAGACCGTCGCAATGGCCGGACGCGAGATGCCTTCGATCGTGCGCAGCTTGATCAGCGCGACCGCCAGAAACGCGCCGCTGTTCCCCGCCGAGATCACCGCGTCGGCCTCGCCCCGCTTGACCAGGTTCACGGCGACGCCGAGCGAGGTACGCTCGCAGGTCCGCACGGCGACCGACGGCGCGAGATCCATCGCGACCGACTCGGGCGCGTGGATGACGGTCACCCGGTCGGCGCCCGGGCCGCGCAGAAGCGGGCGAACGCGTGCCTCGTCGCCGATCAGCAAGACGGTGGCGTCGAACTCGGCCGCGGCGAGCAGCGCACCCGCAACGATCTCGTCGGGAGCGTGGTCCCCTCCCATCGCATCGATAGCGATGCGCGCGCGGCTCATGGCCGTCGCTCTTTGGGGGCCACCCCCGGAATCCTTGCCTAGCGTCAACTTTTCGGGCTCGATGCTTGGGGTTGCCGGGGGGTCGGGGCTCGTGGTACTATCCCCCAGCTATGGCGAAGCGGTGCGAGGTTTGCGGCAAGGGCCCGAAAGCGGGCAATAACGTCAGTCACGCGATGAATAAAACGAAGCGTCGCTGGCTTCCGAATTTGCAGTCGGTCCGCATCGACGACCGCGGCGTCCACCGCACGGCCCGCGTCTGCACGGCGTGCCTGCGCTCCAACCGGGTGACGCGGCGCGCCTAGGGAACCCCTAGCGTGAAGTGATCCCAGCCCGAACGTTCGAGCTCCGCTCCGTTCCAGAGAACTCCCGTCCCGGCGCGTAACTCGCCCACCCGCATCAGCGCCTTCCCGAATCGGGCCCGATAGCGCGCCGCAAGATGCGCGTACGCGCGCGGCGCGACGGCGGCGATCAACTCGAAGTCTTCTCCGCCCGCGAGCGCAAAGCGCTGCGGGTCCTCGCCCAGCGCACGGGCCACCGCTAACGCGGCGTTCGCAACGGGAACGCCGTTGACGATCGCCCCGCAGCTGCTCGCTGCCGCGAGCCTCGCCAGGTCGCTCGACAGCCCGTCGGAACAGTCCATCATCGCGCGCACGTGGCGGCTCGCCGCCAAAAAGCGTCCTTCTGCGTCGCGCGGCTCCGGGCGTCGAAACGCGCGCAGCGCCTCGTCCGCGGCGGCGGCCGGAACGCGATGCGCCGCGCGTGCGAGTTCGAGGCCGGCGCGCGCGGCGCCCAGCGGGCCGGTGACCGCGATCACGTCGCCCGGCCGGCCCCCGTCGCGCGTCTTCGCGTTCGACGGACGCACCTCGCCGACGACGGTGATGGCGATGACGATCGCGTCCGCGCGCGACAGATCCCCGCCGGCGATGGCGAGCTTGCAGCGTTGCGCGCACGCGAACAGGCCGCGATAGAGATCGAGAACGTCGTCGAGAACGATCGTCGCAGGCAGACCGAGGGCGACCGTCGCCAGCACCGCCCGCGCGCCCATCGCGGCGAGGTCGCTCACGTTCGCCGCCATCGCTCGCCACCCGGCGTCGGCCAGGGTCATCGCGTGGCGCGTGAAGTCGACGCCCTCGACCAGCATGTCGCTCGAGATCGCGCTGCGGCACGAGCGCGACGGCTGCCAGAGCGCGGCGTCGTCGCCGATGCCCGTGGTGAAGGGACGAATCGCCTCGAGTATCTCTTCTTCGTTCACGCCAAGAGCGCGCGCACGCGGCGCAGCTCGGCCGCCGGATCGGGCGCGCCGAAGACCGCCGAGCCCATCACCAGCACGTCGGCGCCGGCATCGACGAGCGCTCGCGCGTTCTCCGCGCCCACGCCGCCGTCCACTTCGATGAGGCACGCGGGGTTGCGGCGATCGATCATCGCCCGCGCCTCGCGAACCTTCTCGATCGCGCGCGCGATGAATTTCTGTCCCGAGAATCCGGGGTTCACGCTCATCACGAGCACGGTGTCGCAGTCTTCGATCACGTCCTGCAGCATCTCGACCGGCGTCTGCGGGCAGAGCGCCAGGCCGGCCTTCGCGCCCAGCTCGCGGACGTGCACGAGTAGCCGCTGCGCCAGCGGCGTCGCTTCGAGGTGAAACGTGATGCGGTCGCAGCCGACGGCGCGGAAATCGTCCACGTAGCGCTCCGGCTCGACGATCATCAGGTGCGCGTCGAACACGAGCGGCGAGAGCTTACGCAAGTCGCCGATGATCTTTGGGCCCCACGTGATGTTCGGCACGAAGCGGCCGTCCATGACGTCGAGATGAAGGTAGTCCGCCCCGCCTTCCTGCACGCTCGCGATCTGCTCGGCGATGCGCGCAAAATCGGCCGAAAGCAGCGACGGAGCGAGCAGGGTCACGTGGCCGACCTTCGCTCGGCGCCTCTAGAAATCATGGGACGGCGACGACGATGGCTTGGCGCCGTACACTTTCGCCGGCTCGGTGCCCAGGCGCGTTTCGCCGGCCAGCGCGCCGTTGACGTACATGTCGAGCACCGACGTGCCCAGCGCCGTCACCGTAAAGTCGAGTTTCTGCCCGGGTTGCGCGAACGCGTGGTAGAGATCGTACTGCCCCGTTGCGTCAGTGAGTGCGAGCCGCACGTCGAGCTGGTCGGGGTTCGGCGAGCTCGAGTTCTCGTTGGCGGGCACCGAAACGAGCACGTGCACCTGGCGCAGGATGTAGCCCGATTCGTTCGGGCCCGCGCTCACCTGCAGCGCGACCGGATCGTACGACGCGATCTTGGCCTTCGGCGGCGGCATCTGCCGTGCCACCATTCCGTGCGGCGGGGCGTTGCGGCCGAGCGGGGTCCACACGATCTGTCCCAGCTTCATCCCGCCCTCGGAAGCGAGCGCGCGCGCCTGATCGATCGTAAGTCCCACGAAGTTGGGAACCACGATGCTCGCCTTTCCGCCGCGGCTTACGACGAGCTGTACGGCGTCGCCCTGATGCACGTTCACGAGCGGCGCGGGGTTCTGCGAGATCACGTGACCCTCGGGGATCACGTCGCTCTTCGCATACGAGATCTTTCCGAGCTGCAGGTGCGCCTGCGAGAGGTCGAGCTGCACCTCGCGCAGCGACTGATAGCGCAGGTCGGGCATGAGGCGCGCGACGATGCCGTCGCTCAGCACGAACGAGACCTGGCGTCCCTCGCGAACCGCGGCGCCTGCCTCGGGACGCTGCATGATGACGACGCCCTGCGGGTAGCGATCGCTCGTGGTGTGATCCACCACCGCGGAGCTCAGCTTCAGGCGCGCGACCTCGGCGTTTGCGTCACCGAGCGTCTGGCCTACGAACGAGGGCAGCGTCACGGTCGCCGACGAGGGCAAGAGAAAGTCGTAGATCTGGCGTCCGAACCATACCACCACCGCGACGAAAATCGCGAGAACGATCGGAAAGATCCAATCGCGCGGCAGATAGGTTTCGAGCGACGATCTCAGGCGAGCGCCTCCGCCGGCACGCAACCGAAATCGAGGTTGCTGAAAACGCGCTGCACGTCTTCGTGCTCTTCCAGCGCGTCGAGAAACGCCAGCGCGGCGGTCAGCTCGCCGTCGTGCAGCTCGAGCTTGGTCTTCGGGCGCATGCCGAGGTACGCGTCGGAGATCTTAGCGCCGCTGGCGCGCAGGTCGTCGCGAACGCCCGCGAGCCGCGCGGGCTGCGTGTAGATCACCGCGAGATCCTCGTCGTACTCAATGTCCTCGACGCCGTCGATCAGCGCCTCTTCCATCAGCGCCTCCTCCGACTTGCCCGCGGGATCGAGCTCGACGACGCCGACCGGATCGAACATCCAGCCGACGCTGCCGGTCTCGCCCAGGCTGCCTTCGTGACGGCTGAAGAGAAAGCGCAGCTCGCCGGCCGTGCGATTGCGATTGTCCGTGGCCGCGTCCACGACCACGGCCAGCGCGTTGGGGCCGTAGCCCTCGTAGCGAATTTCCTCGATTGCGGCCGCGTCGCTCGCACCGGCCGCGCGCGCGATCGCGCGCTTGATGTTCTCCTGGGGCATGTTGAACTCGCGCGCCTTCTCGACCGCCATCTTGAGGCGGTAGTTGGCTTCGGGGTCCGGCGAGCCGCCCTTCGCGGCGAGGATGATCTCTTTGCTGAGCTTCGTGAACAAAGCGCCGCGCTGGGCGTCGACCTTGCCCTTCTTCAGCTTGATGTTATGCCACTTCGAGTGTCCCGACATCGTACGTTCCTCGCGCCGCCTCTTCGCTAACCCGGCCCGATAATCCAGGTCGGGAACCACATCCGTGCGTGCCACGCGTCCCAGCTGATGGGGTGCGCCGCCAAAATGGGGTAGAAATAGACGAACGCAAGCGCGGCCGCCGCCATGTACGCCCCGACGCCGAGGCCGCCCAGCCAACGGACCTTCTCGCGCGCCTTCGCCCACCGCGCCAGACGCTGCAGCACGATGACGTTGCACAGGCAGATCAGCGGAATGTTGTCGTAGAAATGATAGGCGAACGTCAGGCGCGGCGACGGAATCCACGGCAGCCACTGCAGCAGGTACGTGATCACGATCAAGGCGTAGGCCTTGTTCCGTTCCCGCCACGCCAAGACGCCCACCCACGGGACGCAGAGCAACCCGAACCAGAGGATCGCGGGATTCGGCAGCGACGTGATCTCGTAGACGCAGCAGCCCTTCGGATCCGCCGCGTTCTTGCGTTGGTCTTGGTAGAAATAGGCGATCGGCACCCAGTCGACCGGCCACTCCCACGGCTTGGACGAATACGGGTGCGTCGCTCGCAAGTTGTGGTGGTAGTCGTACATGGTGCGCTGCCGGTCGACGACATCGTTGAAGTTGTGGATCTCGCCGGGATCGGGAGCTTGCCGGACCAAGTCGGGCACCCAGGCCAGCACGTAGACCGTCGCGCTCACGACCACGATGGTGAGCAGCGCGGCGTCGATGCGGAAGCCGCGCGGATTGCCCCACAACGTGGGGCGTCCCTCGAAGAAGTAGCGCTGCAGCCAGATGGCAACGAGCAGGCTGAAGCTCACGCCGAAGCCCATCACGCCGTACCACTTGCTGCTGACCAGCAACCCCAACGCCACGGTGAACAGAATCAGCCACAGTTTCGCCGAGCGCCCGCGCTCGACGGCCGCTCCGGCTCGAATCTCGCCGGCGGCGTAGGTGGCGTCGCCTTCGGGCGTCTCGTAGCGTACGCTCGCGTCGCGGCGATACTCGATCGTCAACGGATCGTCTCGATAGACCAGGGAGCCGGCCTTGCTCGCGGAGAGCGCGCCGGCCTCGATCTTACCGCGCGCGTCGATCTTTCCGCCGTCGGCGGCGAACAGCTCGGTTCCGGCGTCGCCGCGCAGCGCGTACGACCCCTCGGCGTACGTGAGCTCGGTGCGGCCGTCGCCGAACAGGCGGGGAAAGACGGCGTAACGGGCTGCGAGGTAGCACGCGCACGCGACGTACACCCCCGCAACGGTGGCGGCGTGTCCGTCGAATCCCCACCACAACCGGCCGAGGAGCGCCACGGCGAGGCCGCCCGCCGCGGCCGCAGAGGCGCCGATCGCGAAGGCCGCCCGCGGCACGACGACGTTCGAACGCTCGCCGACCTGCGAGCTGATCCAGAAGCGGTAGAACGCGTAGGACGCGAGCGTCGCAAAGAACACGACGAAGCCTTCCGGCGTCGCGATGCGCGACTGAACGAAGTGCATGCCGTCGAAGGTCAGCAGCAGCGCCGTCAGCGTTGCGAAGAGCGTCGAACCGGTGACGCGCTTGGCGAAGGCGTAGAGAAGCATGACGACCAGCGCGCCGAACACGACGTCGAGAAAGCGCCAGCCGTAGGAGTTGTCGCCGTTGGCGACGTGACCGATCACGGCGTTGAGGCCCGTCCAGCCTCCGAGGCCGTGCCCCTTGGGCATGCCGCCGAACAGCGCGATCGAGAGCGTGATCAGCAGCTTGGTCAGCGGCGGGTGCGTGTTCTCGTAGATCCGCAGGTTCTGCAGATACTCTTCGCCGGCACGCGCGAAGTAAATTTCGTCGAACACCTTGCCCGGCGGCCACCAATAACCGACGAACGAGAGGATGAAGTTGCCGACGCCCAGCGCGCCCGCGATCGCGTAGTCGAGCGCGCGCATCGTCGCCAGGCCTTCGCGCGGCGCGAACCAGTCGCGGACGGTCTCGCCCGCCTCGGCGGACGCCGGGCGTTCGCGCGGCGCGGCGACGTCGCCGGCGGTTGCCGCCTCGGTCGCGCCCAGATACTGATACCCCAACACGAAGAACGTCCCCACCGCAACCAGCGAGAGAACGGTCGTCCACGGCCCCCACAGGTTCTGCGAGTTGACGCCCGGCACGCTGTTCGTCACGACGTAGAGGTACTGCAGCCCGTACATGAGGTTGGCCAGCAGGACGCCGGACAGCGCCACCGCGCCCCATAGGTAGCGCCGCGCGAAGGGCACGCAGGCGATCGTGAAGAGCAGGCCGTTGAAGAGATAGCGCTCGTGCATGCGCGTCGCCAGCACGAAGAACGCCAGGCCGGCGATGGCGCAACCCTCGAGCAACGCGCGCGGCGTGCGCGCCTGCAGGTAGCGCCACACGATGAGCGCCAGCGCCGCGACGACCAAGACCACGCCCCAGAGCCACTGCGGCACGGCGAAGATCGGCTGGCTATCGGGCAGCCACAACGTGCCGCGCAGCGCCCACAGATTGAACGCGTTGACGCTGTTGTACGGATACACGCCCGCGCTATGGGAGTAGAGGTTATACAGCCACCCGAGCGCGGCGACGGGGTTGCTGGGATGGAACGGCTCCGTCAGCGCGAGCGTCAGCAGCAGGGCGGCGCCGATGCCGATCGCGGTCGCCGCGATGCGCGCCTTCCGCCGGAGCGGATCGGCGAACGCAAAGGCGAGCAGCAGCGGCAGCAACACCGCAGCCTGCGGCTTGATGAGCAGCGAGTACGCGAAGAGCAGCCACGCACCGACGATCCATGCCTCCTTCGACACGCCGCTTCGCGGCTGCTCGGGATGACCAGCGGCGCCGCTTGACTCGTCACCGGCGCGCAGCAGCGCGTAGATCGCGAACAGCGCGAGCCCGCCCGAGATCGAGTCGACCTGTCCCCAGATCGCCGAGATGCAAACGACGGCGGGATTGAGCAGATAGAGAGCGGCGGTTCCGAGCGCGACCGCTGCGCTCGCGAATCGGCGCACGATGACGTAAAGCAGCGCGCCCACGCCGAGGTCGGCGAAAATCGCGGGCAGCTTGACCATCGCACGCAGCACGGCGAAGCCGCCGTCGTGCGCGCCGAACGCCAAATGCCAAAGATGTCCGACGGCGGCGAGCACGTAGAAGTAGCCGGGCGGGTAATCCGCAAAGCCGATCGTCGAATAGAACGACGCGAATCCGTGCGCGCGGAGCGCGAGCGCCCACGCGACGTACGTCGAGACGTCCGTCTTGAAGCCTTCGTTCTTGATGAAGAACAGACGAAGCAGCAGACCCGCGACGAGCAGCGCGGGCAGCCCCCACGCCAGCGCGTCCCGCCTGGCGGGCGCGCGGACCGACTGGTTCGCGTTCACGCTGCGTCCCGCTCCTCTATCGAGCCGGCGTCAGGCCGAGCGTGCCGCAGAGAAACTCGCGCAGCTCCGCGTTGGGGTGGCGCTCCAGCACCGCGAGATGCTCCGCGGCGGCTGCGACGGCGGCGTCACGCGCGCCGAGCGAATCGAGCGCGTCAACCACGCCCTCGACGGTCGCGGCGTCGAGCGGCTCTCCCGAGGCGTAGGCGGCGGCGACGGCGGCGCGCGCAGCCGACGGCGGCTGCGCGACCGCCCAGACGACCGGAAAGGTCCACTTGCGCCGAGCGATGTCCGAAGCCACGGTCTTTCCGGTCTGGTCGACCGTCGACCAGATCCCCGACACGTCGTCGCGGATCTGAAACGCCATGCCGTACGCGCGTCCGACCGCGCCGTAGCCTTCGACCGCGGCCGCGCCGCAGCCGGCGGCGTGCGCGCCGAGCCGGCACGACGCGTCGAAGAGCTGCGCGGTCTTGCACTCGATCATTCGGTAGTACCCGGGCAGATCTACGCGGCGCTGCGATTCGAAGTAGAGATCGAGCGACTGCCCCTCGCACATGACGGCGTGCGCCTCGTGAAGCAGCGCCAGCATCTGCAAGACGCGCGGCGCGTCGAGCCGCCGCGCGGCGTGCTCCAGGCTGAGGAAGCTGAGCGCGCACATCGCATCGCCGGCATTGATCGCGCGGGCGACGCCGTAGGCGCTCCACAGGGTCGGGCGTCCGTGGCGCAGCTCGTCGCGATCCTCGATGTCGTCGTGCACCAGCGAGTAGTTGTGAAAGATTTCGACGGCCACTGCAGCGTCCAGCGCGTTCTCGACCGGCGCGCCCTCCCCGGTCGCGACGCGCATCACCATCTGCGGACGCAGCCGCTTGCCGCGCCGCGCCGGTCCGTACGGCGCGTAGCCGAAGTGGCGCAAAAGCATATCGGAGATCTCTCTCGATCCCCGATATCCGGTAATCCGCTCTTCGAGAGCGCCTTCAAAACGCTCGGCAAGCGTCGTGAGGTTAAGCAGGGGCTGCCAGCTCCTCCATTCGCGCCTCGACCTGATCGACGAGCCATCCCGGCGTGGACGCGCCCGACATCAGGCCCGCGACGCGCACGCCGTCGAACCACGTTGCTTGCAGCTCGTCGGGACCCTCGATGTGATAGGCGCGCGCGCCATGCGATTCCGAGAGGTCCGCGAGGTGTTTGGTGTTCGCCGACGTCTTGCCGCCGACCACGACCATGACCTCGACGCCCTCGGCCAGGCGCAGCGCTTCGTTCTGGCGGTTGTGGGTGTCGGTGCAGATCGTGTTGACGGCGCGCACCTCGTAGTACTTGGCGGAGAGCGCGCGAACGACGTCCGTGAATCCCTCGCCGGACCACGTGGACTGCACCACGACGCCCACGCGGCTCGAGCGCGGCAGCTTCTCGACGTCGGCCGTGGTCTGGATGCACCACGCTCCCGGCACGTGGCTCAGCGTGCCCTTCACCTCGGGGTGATTCGGGTCGCCGATCACCACGATCTTGTAGCCGTCCGCCTTGAGCTTCTCGGCCTGCACGTGGATCTTCGTGACCATCGGGCACGTCGCGTCGATGATCTCGAGGTTCTTCTCCTTCGCCTTCTCGAAGACGTCGACGGGCAGCCCGTGGGCCCGCACGAACAGCGCGCCGGCGTCGACCTCGTCGACCGCGTGCGCGTTCTTCAAGCCGCGCGCCGCCAGCGACTCAACCATCTGCGGGTTGTGCACGACATGCCCGAGGGTCGTCACGTCACCCCGTGAGGCAATTGCCTCCTCGGCCTTCTTGACGGTGATCGCAACCCCGAAGCAAAACCCTTGGACGGACGCCTTACGAATTTCCACGGATACTCCCAGCCAGCGCTTCGATCGCGTTCATGATCTCCGCCGTAAACTTCGCCAAGTCGTCGCGCGTTGCTTTCCGGCCGCCCGGCAACGCAAGCGGCGCACCGAACGCCACGTCAACGCGGCCGAAGCGCAGCGCCCGGCTGCTGCCCAGGATGCACGCGGGCACGACGGGCGCGCCGGCCAACGCGGCCAGCAGGGCGACCCCGGTCTGGGGCGCGACGGTCCCGTCGCGGTTCCGGGTGCCCTCGGGGAAGATCCCGACCGCTCCGCCGGCGTCGAGCACCTGCAGCGACCGCTTGATCGCGGCGGTCGCGCTGCCTCGCCGGTCGACCGGGTACGCTCCCAGGGCGCGGATCATCGGCCCGAGCGCCGGGATCTCGAACAGCTCCTTCTTCGCCATGTAGCTCAGGCGGCGCGGACAGAGGCAGCCCATCAGCGGCGGATCGAGATAGGAGGCGTGGTTGCACGCGACGATCAGCGGACCGCGCGCCGGCACGTTCTCGGTGCCGTACACCCTCGCGCGCCAGACGGTGCGCGCGAGCAGCCGCACGAAGACTTTCGCGAAGTCGTAGAAGCCCGCGTTTATGACCGCACTCCCGCGACGATCTCGCAGATCTCGTCCACGACTCGTCCGGCGTTCACGTCGCTCGAGTCGATGACGTGCGCGTCGGGCGCCGGCACGAGCGGCGAGATCGGACGGGTCCGATCGAGCCGGTCGCGCTCTTCGATCTCCTCGGCGAGCCGGCGAGGATCGACGGCGACGCCGGCCGTTTCGAGCTGCAAGCGGCGGCGCGCGATGCGCGCGGGGACCGACGCGGTGAGGAAGATCTTCACGCGCGCTTCCGGCAAGACGACCGTGCCGATGTCGCGCCCGGCCATCACCACGGAGCCTTTGCGCGCGATGTCGCGTTGCGCGCGCACCATCGCGGACCTGACCTCGGCGTGCGCGGCCACCGTCGAGACGATGGCGGTCACCTCGTTGCTCTGCAGCGCCTCTTCGTCGAGCTCCTTGCCGCCGGCGAACACCCGAAACCCCAGCGGCGCCGACTCGTCGAGCGTCACGTTGATCGGCGCGTCGTTCACCAGGTGGGCGAGCGCGGCGGCGTTGTCCACGTCGGTGCCGGTGCGCAGCGCTAAGTAGGCGACCGCGCGGTACATCGCCCCCGTGTCGAGGTAGAGCACGCGCAACCGAGCCGCCGTGGCGCGAGCGACCGTCGTCTTCCCCGACGCGGCCGGCCCGTCGATGGCGATCTGCAGGTGCGTTCGGCCGTCGTCTGAGGCGGGCACGCGGCCGGATTCGACCGGGCGAAGCAGCGGCCCCGCGCCGGGCCGTAGAAGCGTAGCGCCCACGTTGGCAAAAGCGCGATCGGTTTACTTCTGTTCGGGGTGCGGATTCGAATCCGCCCGCTGGCTTGGGCGCTGCCCGCAGTGCGACGCCTGGAACTCGTTCGACGAGCGGCCGATGCGGGTCGCCGCTCCGCGCGACCGGCGTCCCGACGCCGCGCAACCCGCGGAACCGGTGCCGCTGAACGAGGTAGGCTCGGCGGACGTCGCGCGCCTGCGGGCGGGCATGCCCGAGTTCGACGCGGTCCTCGGCGGTGGAATCGTCCCCGGCAGCATGACCCTGGTCGGAGGACCGCCCGGCGCCGGGAAGTCGACGCTGCTGCTGCAGATCGCGGCGCGGCTGGCCGGGCACGGAGAAGTGGTCTACGTCTGCGGCGAGGAGTCGGCGGCGCAGGTGAAGCTCCGCGCGGAGCGGGTGCTGCGGCAGGACGCGGACCGGCTGCTCGTGTTCCCCGAGACGAACCTTCGAGCGGTGCTCGACCGGCTCGAGCGGCACCCGCCGCTGGCCGCGATCGTGGATTCGATCCAGACCGTCTGGCTGCCGGAGTCGGAAGCCTATGCGGGCAGCGTGACGCAGGTTCGCGACTGCACGCAGGCGCTGATGGCCTTCGCGAAGCGGACGGGGTGCGCGACCTTCATCGTTGGTCACGTGACGAAGGACGGAGCGATCGCGGGGCCGCGATTGCTCGAGCACCTGGTCGACACGGTGCTCTACTTCGAGGGCGAGGCGAGCGGCGAATACCGAATCTTGCGCGCCTATAAGAACCGTTTCGGTTCGATCGACGAGATCTGCGTCTTCGCGATGCACGACGAGGGCTTGCGCGAGGTCGCCAATCCCTCGGAGCTCTTCCTCGGAACGCGCACCGCGCGTCCCAGCGGCTCGTGCGTCGTCGCGTCCATCGTCGGTTCGCGACCCGTGCTGATCGAGGTGCAGGCCCTGGTCGGCGAGACCAGCTACGGCACGCCGCGCCGGCTCGCCAATAACCTCGACCAGCAGCGGCTCGCAATGATCCTGGCGGTGCTCGAGCGGCGCGCCGGTTTCGCTCTGGGAACGCACGACGTCTACGCCTCGGTCGCCGGAGGATTGCGCGTCGCCGAGCCCGCCGCGGACCTTGGGATCGCGCTCGCCATCGCGTCGTCGTTTCGCAACGTCGCGATCCCGAGTTCGGTCGCGGCTTACGGGGAGCTGGGGCTATCCGGCGAGGTGCGCGCCGTCGGCGCGGCCGACCGCCGCGAAGCGGAGGCGCGCAAACTGGGTTATACGCAGATCGTTTCGCCGGCCGTCGCGCGCGACGTTTCCGAAGCGATCCGGCTCGCGATCGGCTAGGTTCCTCGCACGTCGCGCTTCAGGCGGTCCACGTCGGCGAGCGTGGTCTCCTTCGCCTGATTGACCACCGAGCCGAGCTTCTCGCCCGGCGTCATCTCGTCGCCGGCGAGGTCGCGCTTCGCTTCCTCACCATCGGCGGCGCCGCGATGCGCCGCTTCCGTGACCGCGTCCTTGACGTTCGCGGCCGCCTTCTTGACCACGTCGAGGCCTTTGTCCAACTCTTCCTTGAAACTCATGCTGGCTGCATTACCCGCGCACGGGGTTCTTTAAGCCGAATCGGAAGGGGCGCGTCGCAACCGCCCTTCGAAGACGACCGTCGTGGCGCTCTTCGAAATCGTGCCGAACCTGTCGGAAGGTCGCGACTCCGCGGCGATCGACGCGGCCTGCGCCGCCGTCGAGGCGACCGGCGCGCGGTTGCTCGATCGCAGCAGCGATCGGGTGCACCATCGCAGCGTCTTGACGGTGGTGGGCGATGCCGAGCAGGTGCTCGACGCTGCGGTCGCGCTCGCCGGCGTCGCCCTCGAACGCATCGACCTGCGCCGGCACTCCGGCGTGCATCCCCGCATCGGGGCGCTCGACGTTCTCCCGTTCGTGCCGCTCGCGGGCGCCGGGCTCCCCGATGCCGCCGCCCTGGCCCATCGCGCCGGCGCCGAGATCTGGCGGCGCCACGGCATCCCTTCCTTCTATTACGGCGCAGCGGCGAAGCGCTCCGAGCGCTCGCTGCTTCCGGAGATCCGTGCGAACGCGGGCTGGGCGCCCGACGAAGGCGGACCGGCGCGGCACGCGACGGCCGGCGCGATCGCCATCGGGGCGCGCGACGTCCTCATCGCGTTCAACGTCGAGCTGGCGAGTGCCGATCTCGCCGCAGCCGCAGCGATCGCCCGCGCCGTCCGCGAGCGGGACGGGGGCCTGCGCTCGCTGCGCGCGCTGGGGCTGCCCCGCGGCGCCGATCGCGTGCAGGTCTCTCTCAACGTCACGGATTATGCTGCAACCCCGCTCTATCGCGTCGTGGAGCTGATCCGCCGGTTGGCCGCGCAACGCGGCATCGAGCTCTTACGCTGCGAGCTGATCGGCTGCGTTCCGCGGGCCGCGGTCGAGACGGCCGCGGCGTATTATTTGGGAGTCGATAGCCTGTGAAACGTTTCGTCCTCGCGCTCGTCATCGCGCTGCTCGTTCCGGCCGCCGCGGCGGCGCAGAGCGGGCCCGGCGACGGCGGCATCTTCACGACCACCCTGCGCAACGGATTGCGCGTGGTCGTCGTGGAGGATCGCGCCGCTCCGGTCGTCCAGAGCGCCGTCTGGTACGGCTTTGGCTCGCTGCAGGAGACGCCCGGAAAGACCGGCCTCGCCCACGCGCTCGAGCACATGTTGTTTCGAGGGACGCCGCAGATCTCGGGCGGCGGCCTCGACGATATCACCGCGCGGCTGGGGGCCCAGATGAACGGCGAGACGAGCTACGACTACACGCAGTTCTACTTCGAGATGCCGGCCGACAAGGTTGACGTGGCGCTCTACATCGAGGCCGATCGAATGCAGCATGCGGCCTTGCGCGCGGCGGATTGGGCGATCGAGCGGAACGCGGTGCTCAACGAGCTCGACGGCGACGCCAGCTCGCCCTTCTTCAACTTGCTCGCGCGGGTCCGCGCCGCGGCGTTTCCCGGCCAGCCCGCGGGACGGACGCCGCTCGGGAGCCGCGAAGACGTGGCCCGCGCCACCGTCGCCGACATCGCACGGTATTACCGCGAGTGGTACGCGCCCAACAACGCGACGCTCGTGGTCGCCGGCGACGTGTCGCACGCCACGATTTTCGCCAAGGCTCAGCGCTACTTCGGCGCGATTCCGTCGAAGACGTTGCCCGCCCGGCAAAACGCAAACCCCGTCGCATCCGCGGGTAAGACGGTCGAAGCGGAGTTCCCGTTCCCGTTCGAGATCCTCGACCTCGCCTATGCGATTCCGGGCGACACGCAACGCGGCGAGCCGGCGATCAGCACGCTCTCGACGCTGCTGGAGAACCAGCGTTCGCCGTTCTATCGTGCGCTGGTGCAAAGCAACATCGCGCTCGCGATCGAGGCCAACGCCGACACGCAGCTGCGCGGCGGCCTGCTGCACGTCTTCATCGTGCTCAACCCCGGACGCACGGCGGCCGAGGCCCAGTCGGTGTTTCAAGCCACGCTCGACTCGGTGCTGCAGAACGGATACGATCCCGATTTGGTCGTGGCCGCCAAGCGGCTGACCATCGCCGAGCGTCTCTACTCCGCCGACTCGATCGACGGCATCGGCAGCCTCGCCGGTTACACTTACGGTATCGTCGGCGAGAAGATCTCGTCCGAGGATACGCGACTCGCGGCGCTGACCGGCGACGACCTGGTCGCGGCCACCCGCACGTACCTGCGCAAGCCGACGGTCGTGGGACATCTCACGCCCAACGAGAGCCCGCCGCGCGGCAGCTCGCAGAAGAGCAGTGCCGAGGCGAGCGACGACTTCTCCAAACGGGTTCCCAACGGACCGATCGTCGAGCCCGCGTGGATCGCCAAGGCGGTGCGAACGCCCACCACGGCGCGCAGCACCCTGGCTCCCGTCGAGTTCCGGCTCTCGAACGGGCTGCGCGTGCTCGTTCAGGTGAAGAACGACCGCCCGACGTTCGTGCTGCGCGGCAGGATCGCGACGTCGCCCGCGTTCGAGTCGCCGGGGAAGGAAGGCATCGCGCGCCTCGCGTCGTCGGCGGCCGACTACGGCAGCGAGCAGTATCCGTTCGCGCAGCGGCGCAAGGCGACCGACGAGATGGGCGCGTTCGTCGAAACCGGCCAAACGTTCTCGGCGCAGGGGACGCCCGGCGACTTCGAGCGCATCGTCGCGATCGTCGCCGACGGCGAAGCACATCCCACGTTCGCGGATCCGTGGTTCGGCATCGAGCGGTCGCAGCTGGCGAACAGCCTGCAATCCGAAGGGAACATCTCCGGGGTGCAGATCGACCGGGCCTACAACCGGCTGTTGCTCGCGCCCGGCGATCCGACGCTGCGGCAGCCGACCGCGCAGAGCGTGACGGCGATCGGGCGCGACGATCTGCTGGCGTACGCGGCCACCTATTGGCGTCCGGATCTCACGACGATCGCGGTCGTGGGAGACGTGTCGCCACAACGCGTGCGCGCCGCGCTCGAAGCGACGTTCGGAACGTGGCGAGTGAGCGGCGCGAAGCCCGACCCGCGGCTGATGCCGATTCCGGCGGCGACCAGCGGGCACGATTACATCGGGACGGCCGCCAATCAAGTCTACATCCGTCTCGGCCAGCCCGCTCTCTCGCGCTCGAGCAAGGATTACGACACGTTCCTCGTGCTCAACCAGATTCTGGGCGGCAGCGGAGCCTTCGAGTCGCGACTGTGGCAAGAGCTTCGCCAGAAGCGCGGCCTCGTGTACAGCGTGAGCAGCTCGCTGGAGTCCGACGGCGACCGCGGCGACTTTCGAATCGAGCTCAGCGCGTCGCCGCAGCGCGTCGTCGAAGCCGTGGATCTCGTCCGCAGACAGCTGATCGCGCTGCAAGACCAACCCGTCTCCGCGACCGAGCTGCAAGAGGCGAAGATCCGGCTCGCCGGCAACGCGTTGCTCGAAGAAGCGTCCTCGACCGGCCAGGCGAAGCAGCTGATCGACATCGAGACCAACGATCTGCCGCTCAACTATTACGGCACGCTCGACGAACGCTTCGCGCGCATCACCGCGGCCGACGTCCAGCGGGTCGCACGCGACTACCTGCGGCCCGGCAAGCTGATCGAGGTCTACGCCGGGCCCTCGGGACCGTGGGCGTATCGCGCGCTATGATCGAGACGATCGATCCGGCGACCGGGCGCGTGCTCGAGCGAATCCCGCTGATGGACCCGTCGCAGATCGAGGCGCGAGTCGCCGCCGCCGCACGCGCGTCGCGCGGCTGGAGCGCGGCGTCGCTCGACGATCGCGCCGCGCTGTTGCGTGGGTGCGCCGCGCGCCTGCGCGCGGAGAGCGACGCGCTCGCGGTGACCGCGGTTCGCGAGATGGGCAAACCGATCGTCCAGGCGCGCGCCGAGGTCGAGAAGTGCGCGTGGGCATTCGACTACTTCGCCGGCCACGGCGCCGAGATGCTGGCGCCGCAACCCGCGCCGTCGAACGCAGCGCGCAGCTACGTCGCCTTCCGGCCGCTGGGCGTCGTGCTCGCGGTAATGCCGTGGAACTTTCCCTTCTGGCAGGTCGTGCGGGCGGCGGCCCCCGCCCTGATGGCCGGCAACGCGCTGCTGCTCAAGCACGCGGCCAACACGACGCGTTGCGCGCTCGAGCTGGAGCGCGTCTTCCGCGACGCGGGCGCGCCGGACGGGCTCTTCGGCGTGCTCGTCGCACGCGGAGAGGGCATCGCCCCGGTCGTCCGCGATCCGCGCGTCGCCGCCGTCACGCTCACCGGCAGCGAGGTCGCCGGCGCCGCCGTCGCGAGCGCGGCCGGCGAGACCCTCAAGAAGTGCGTGCTCGAGCTCGGCGGTTCCGACGCCTTCGTCGTCTTCTCCGACGCCGATCTCGAGACGGCGGCACGCACCGCGGTGACGGCGCGCTTTCAGAACAACGGCGAGAGCTGCATCGCCGCCAAGCGATTCATCATCGAAGACGGCGTCTACGACGAGTTCTTGACCCGCTTCGTCGAGCGCGCGGGCGCCCAAGTCGTTGGAAATCCGATGGAAGAACGCGTGCAGATCGGCCCGTGCGCGCGGCGCGACCTGCGCGATACGATCGACGAACAGGTGAGCTCGACCGTCGCGGCGGGCGCGCGCGCGGCGCTGGGCGGCAAGCGGCTCCAGGGCGAGGGTTTCTTTTACGAACCGACGATCGTCGAAGGCGTGGTCCCGGGCACGCGCATGTTCGACGAGGAAGTCTTCGGGCCGGCCGCGGCCGTCGTGCGCGCCCGCGACCGCGAGCACGCGCTCGAGCTCGCCAACGCGTCCCAGTACGGCCTCGGCTCCAGCGTGTGGACGCGCGACGTTCCCGCCGCCGAAGCGATCGCGGCCCGCGTCGAGGCGGGCTCGGTGTTCGTCAACGGCATGGTCGCAAGCGACCCGCGCCTGCCGTTCGGCGGCGTCAAGAAGAGCGGCTACGGACGCGAGCTCTCCGCGTTCGGCATCCACGAGTTCGTGAACGTTCAGACGGTGTGGATCGCTTAGAGGACGTTAAGCGGTGAGCTCGAGCAAAGTTCCGGCCGTCACCCTCGGCTTTTGGCTCACGAAGATCGCGGCGACGACCCTGGGAGAGACCGGCGGCGATACGCTTTCGATGACCTTCAACCTGGGATACGCCGCGGCGAGCACGATCTTTCTCTCGGTGCTCGCGATCCTGGTCTGGCTGCAGATCGCGGCGACGCGATTCAATCCGCTCCTCTACTGGGCGACGATCGTCGCGTCAACGACCGCCGGAACCACGATGGCCGACTTCGTCGACCGGTCGCTCGGAATCGGCTATCTGGGCGGCTCGCTGGTGCTGCTCGGCTGCGTGCTCGCGACGCTCGGCCTATGGTACGCGCTCGAGGGCTCGGTCTCGATCGATACGGTGCGGACGCCCCGCGTCGAGACGTTCTACTGGGCCACGATTACGTTCTCGCAGACGCTGGGCACGGCGCTCGGCGATTGGGTCGCCGCGTCGGGGCTGGGGTACGTCGGAGGCGCGGCGGTCTTTGGCGCGGGGCTCGCCGGCGTCGCAGCGGCCTACTATCGCACGGCGATCTCGCGAGCGACGCTGTTCTGGGCGGCCTTCATCTTGACGCGCCCGCTCGGCGCGACGCTCGGCGACTTTCTCGACAAGCCGCACGCCGACGGCGGCCTCGCAATCGGCCGGCCGCTCGCGTCGGCGATCGTCGCCGCGCTCGTCGTCATCTGCATCGTGCGCTTTCCGCAACGCGCAGCCGAAGCGCACCCGGGCTAAGGGCGCGCGCAGCGATCCACACGCGCTCCCAAACGAGGGGCTCATCGTTCCCGCGAAGACGCTCGTCGCGCCACCTCCATGTGGCGCTTCTGTTTCGCTGCTTTTTCGGGAGCACGAAGTTTTGAAGCGGCCCTCCGGGCCGGCCCGAAAAAGTCAGAGAGTTCGCTTGGAACGGTGAGCCCCTCGTTCTGGAGCACCGAGGATCAGCTCCGCGCTAAGGGTGACGAGGTGGGTTACGATGACAAGGTAGACGTACAGTAGGCGGCGATGCGTTCGATGCCGGTTCGCACGAGCTCCGGCGCACCCACCCAGCTCAAGCGCAGCCAGCCCTCCATCGAATCGCCGAACGCGACGCCCGGAATCGCAACGACGTCGTGGCGTTCGATCAGCTCGTGGGCGGCCGCCAACGATCGCGCGCCCTGCGGCAGCCGGACGCAGGCGTAGAACGTGCCGTCGACGGGGACGAAGCGCAGACCGCTCGAGCGCAGCGCCGCGAGCAGCTCTTCGCGCCTCGCCTCGTACCAGCCGGCGTGTTCTCGCAGCGCGCCCGGCGCGGTGAAGACGTGCAAGCCCACGCGCTGCGCGAACGTGTCGGCGCACGACGTCGCCCAGGCGTGCACCTTGATCGCCTGCTCCACGAACTCGACCGGCGCGAGGATCCACCCGAGGCGCAGGCCGGTGAGGGCGTTGCTCTTGCTGAGCGAGTTCGTCACGACGGTGTGCGGATAGTGGCGCGCCAGGTCCACGGCACCGTCGACGAACGTCTGCTCGCGGTAGATCTCGTCGTGGATCAGCCAGACCGGATCGCCGCCGCGCCGTTCCAGCGCGCGGACGAGGGTCGCCGC
This sequence comes from Vulcanimicrobiota bacterium, assembly GCA_963824595.1. Taxonomy (GTDB): domain Bacteria; phylum Vulcanimicrobiota; class Vulcanimicrobiia; order Vulcanimicrobiales; family Vulcanimicrobiaceae; genus Cybelea. The sequence goes on along the minus strand of CAWGPY010000001.1, from coordinate 533,740 downwards.
GGCATCCTGAGTGAGCACGCGTGCGGTGGGATTGCATGGCGAGCAGATCACGACGGCGCGCGTGCGTTCGCCGATCGCCGCGACGATGCGCTCGGCGTCGAACGCAAAGTCCTCGTCTTCGGTCATCGCGACGCTGCGCGCGGCGATTCCTTCGAGCGCGGCCATCTTCCGGTACGACGGAAACGCCGGCTCGACGACGAGCAGTTCGTCGCGCGCGGGATCGAGGAGCGTCTTGACGGTCACGTACATCGCCTCTTGCGAGCCGACGGTCACGCACACGTTCTCGGCGCGGGCCATGTTTGGATAGCCGTAGTAGCGGGCGATCGCGTCGCGCAGCTCGGGGTCGCCCGCGTTGGGCGAGTACTTGACGCCTCGTTCTTCCACGTATCGCATCGCGGCTTCGAAGTGGTCGCGGTTCGGCAACAGCGACGGCTCGCCGAGGCCGAGGTCCACCGAGCTGCTTCGTTTCAGGCTCGAGATCTCGCGAATCAGCGAGGGCGCGATCTCCAGGACGCGCGGATTCATACGGCCAGCTCGTAATCGCGCAGCGCCGCGTTCAGCGACGTCTTCAGATCGGTGGACGCGCTGCGCGTGCCGACGATCAGCGCGCAGGGCGTCGCGTACTCGCCGGCGGGGTAGCGTTTCGGCACCGAGCCGGGAATCACGACCGCGCGGGCGGGCACGCGGCCCTTGGTCGTCACCGGCTCGCTCCCGCGCACGTCGACGATGGGCGTGCTCGCGGTCAAGACGACGCCCGCTCCCAGCACCGCCTCGCGCTCCACGCGCACGCCCTCCACGACGATGCATCGCGAGCCGACGAAGGCCCCGTCTTCGACGATGACCGGCGCGGCCTGCGGCGGCTCGAGCACGCCGCCGATGCCGACGCCTCCCGAAAGGTGGACGCCCTTACCGATCTGCGCGCACGACCCGACCGTCGCCCACGTGTCGATCATGCTGCCGTCGTCGACGTAGGCGCCGATGTTGACGTAGCCGGGCATCAGGATGACGCCGCGCCCGAGGAAGCTCCCGTAACGGGCGACGCCCGGCGGAACGCAGCGCACGCCGAGCTGCTCGTAGTTTCGCTTGACCGGCAGCTTGTCGTAATAGATGATGGCGTCGTTGACCCGGTCGCCCATCCAAACAATCTCGCGCCGAGCGAAGTAGAGGAGGATCGCTTCCTTCACCCAGGCGTTGACGATCCACTCGCCGTCGCGGGGCTCCGCGACGCGCAGCGTTCCGTCGTCGAGCCGCTCCACGACGTCGTCGACGGCTCGGCCCTCCGGGCCGCGCGGATTTCCCTCGCCACGAGCGAGCGCTTCGATCCGCTCGCGCAATGCATCGCCGGTCATCGTTCAATCTTTAGCGGCGGGTAAGAAAAGTTCCGCCGAACGCGAAATCCACCACTCCCCTGCGGGGATAACGCTCTATTAAAGGAGGTTCCGTGCCCAACTCGCCGGCCGAGGAGCAACGTATCAACGCGATCCGCTTTCTAGCGGTCGACGCGGTCCAGAAGGCCAACTCGGGGCATCCGGGCCTGCCGATGGGCGCCGCGGCGCTGGCCTACACGCTGTGGACGCGGCACCTGCACTTCAACCCGCGGGACCCTCATTGGCTCAACCGCGACCGGTTCGTCCTGTCCGCGGGTCACGGCTCGATGCTCCTCTATGCGCTGCTCTACCTCACCGGGTACGACCTCACGCTCGACGATCTCAAGAGCTTTCGGCAGCTCGGAAGCAAGACGCCCGGTCACCCCGAGGCCGAACGCACCGCGGGAGTCGAGGCCACGACCGGACCGCTCGGACAAGGCGTTGCCAACTCCGTGGGAATGGCCATCGCACAGGCGCATCTCGGCGCCGTCTACAACCGCGACGACGCGGCGATCGTGGACCACTACACGTACTGTCTCTGCGGCGACGGCGATCTCATGGAAGGGATCAGCCAAGAGGCAATCTCGCTGGCGGGTCACCTCAAGCTCGGAAAGCTGATCGTCTTCTACGACGACAACCTCGTCTCGCTCGCGGGACCGACGGACGTCGCGCTCTCCGACGACCCGGTCGCGCGCTTCGAAGCCAGCGGTTGGCATACCCAGTTCATCGACGCCGATCGCGGCAACGACGTCGCGGCGATCGATAACGCGATCGGCGTGGCAAAGAACGTCACCGACCGGCCGTCCTTCATCGCCGTCCGGACGCACATCGGCTACGGGTCGCCGCGCCAGGACAGTTATCTCGCGCACGGCGAGCCGCTGGGACCCGACAACGTCAAGAAGTCGAAGGAGCTGCTCGGCTGGCCGCTCGAGCCCGACTTCTACGTCCCCGACGACGTGCTCGCGTTTTATCGCGAGGTCGGCGCGAAGGGCGCCGAGTTGGAGAACCAGTGGCGTGCAACGTACGACGCCTGGAAGCGCGCCAACGCCGACCTATCGGGCCAGCTCGAGCGCGCACTCGCGTGCGAGCTGCCGCCGAATCTCCCCTGGCCCACGTTCACCGCCGAGAACGGCAGCATCGCGACGCGCGACGCCGGCGGCACGGTGATGAACGCCATCGCCACGGCGCTCCCCGAGCTCGTCGGCGGATCGGCCGACCTCGACCCCTCGACGAAAACGTATCTCAAGAACTGCGGGGACTTCGAGCCCAACGATTACGCCGGACGCAACATCCACTACGGTGTCCGCGAACACGCCATGGCGGCGGCGACCAGCGGCATCTCGCTGCACGGCGGCCTGCTGCCGTTCGCCGCCACGTTCTTCAACTTCGTGGATTACCTCAAGCCGGCGCTGCGCCTCGCGTGTCTCACCGGCATCCGTTCTATCTATGTCTTCACGCACGACTCGGTCTTCCTCGGCGAAGACGGCCCGACGCACGAGCCGATCGAGCAGCTCGCGATGCTGCGCGCGACGCCGAACTGCTTCGTGATCCGGCCCGCCGATTCGCTGGAGACGCTGGAAGCGTGGAAAGTCGCGATCGCGTGCAAGGGCGCGCCGACCGTGCTGGTGCTCACCCGGCAGAAGCTGCCGTTCCTAGGCGCTCGCGACGCCGCCGTGAGCAGGGGCGCGTACGTGCTGGCCGACGCGCCGGGCGGCAATCCCGACGTGATCCTGATCGGGACGGGCTCGGAAGTCGCGCTCGCCGTCGATGCGAAGAAGATCCTCGACGAGAAGGGCATCGCCACGCGGGTGGTGTCCATGCCGTGTTGGGAGCTGTTCGACGCCCAGCCGCGGGGCTATCGCGACCAGGTCCTTCCACCGGCCGTGACGGCGCGCATGTCCATCGAGGCCGGCGCCACACTCGGGTGGGCCAAGTACGTGGGCGACCGCGGCTTCGCGTTCGGCATCGACAGATTCGGCACGTCGGCGCCCGCGGCGGCAATCGCCAAGGCCTACGGGTTCACCCCGGATAACGTCGCCGACCTCGCCCTCAAGAAGTTTGCTCTCGCCGCCCGTTAGGAGACGATCGATGAAGAATCAAGTCCAGCAACTGCTCGACGCCGGGCAGAGCGTATGGCTCGACAACGTGCGCCGCAGCATGTTTGCCTCGGGCGAGCTCGACCGCCTCATCGAGAAAGGGCTGCGCGGCATGACGAGCAACCCGACGATCTTCGAGAAGGCGATCGGGGCGGGCACCGATTACGACGAGCAGCTTTCCACGCTCATCGGCACGGAGCAGAGCGCCGACTCGCTCTTCTGGGACCTCGCCATCCAAGACATTCAGAGCGCATGCGACGCGTTTACGTCGGTCTTCGAGTCGTCGGGCGGGAACGACGGCTTCGTGAGCCTCGAGGTCTCGCCGCTGCTCGCGCACGACACCGAGGGCACCATCGCGATGGTGAAGCAGCTCTGGGACCGCGTGAGCCGGCCGAACGTGATGATCAAGATTCCCGGCACCAAAGAGGGCCTCCCGGCGATCGAAGAGTCGATCTATCGCGGCTACAACATCAACGTCACGCTGATCTTCTCCATCGAGATGTACGAGCGCGCCGCGCTCGCCTACGTGAAAGGTCTGCGCCGGCGCGCAGACGAGGGCAAGCCGGTCGACAAAATTCGCTCCGTGAACTCGGTCTTCGTGAGCCGCATCGACACGGCCGTCGACAAGCTGCTCCAAGACCGGATCGCAAAGGGCGAGAAGCTCGACCACCTGTTGGGGAAGGCCGGTGTCGCCGGACTCAAGCTGACGTATCAGAAATTCAAAGAGATCTTCGAGGGCGCCGAGTTCGCCGCGCTGCGCGCGAAGGGCGCCGCCGTGCAGCGTCCGCTGTGGGCCTCGACGTCGACGAAAAATCCTCACTATCCCGACCTCATGTACGTCGAGACCGTCGTCGGACCGGACACCGTCAACACGATGCCGCCCGCCACGCTCGACGCGCTGCTCGATCACGGCAACGTGGTCCCCGATACCGTCGAGGCCGATCTCCGCGAAGCCGCCGACGTCATGCGCGGCCTGCAGGAGGCGAAGATCTCGCTCTTCGACGTCACCCACGACCTCCAGGTCGAAGGCGTCAAGCTCTTCTCCGACTCGTTTGCGGCGCTGCTCGGCGCGATCGTGTACAAGCAGAAGCTGTTGGCATCGGGCGGGGCGCAGCGCGTGCGCCTCGCGCTCGGAAAGCACGAGAGCGATTATCAGATGGCGCTCGACCGCCTCGCGAACGAGGATTTCCTCAAGCGGATCTGGGCGCACGACGCGACGCTGTGGTCGAACGAGGCCGACGCCGTCGCGATCATCAAGAAGTCCTTGGGCTGGCTCGACATCCAGCAGCACATGCTCGAGGAAGTGGCGGCGCTGCGCTCGTTCGCCGGCGACGCCAAGGAACAGTACGACTCCGCCGTCGTCTGCGGCATGGGCGGCAGTTCGCTGGCACCCGACATCCTCGCCGACACGTTCGGACCGATCGGCGGCTATCCGCGGCTCTTCGTGCTCGACTCGACCTGCCCGGCGCAGATCAAAGAGCTCGAGGCGCAGATCGACATCCCGTCGACGCTCTTCATCATCTCGAGCAAGAGCGGCACGACCACCGAGCCCAACGCGTTCTACTGCTATTTCCACGAAAAGGTCTCGAAGGAACGCGGCGCCGCCATGGCGGGACGCAACTTCGTCGCGATCACCGATCCCGGAACGAAGCTCGACAAGGAGGCGCAGGACGAATCGTTCCTCGCGGATTTTGAAAACGACCCGAACATCGGCGGACGCTACTCGGCGCTGTCGTTCGTCGGCATCGCGCCGTCGGCAATTGCCGGCTACGACGTGAACTTGCTGCTGGATCGGGCGCTCGGCGCGATGCACGCCAACGACCGCACCGTCGACCCGCGCAGCGCGCCGGGCGTCCGTTTCGGCGCGGCGATCGGCGGCCTCGCCGTCAACGGACGCGACAAGCTCACCATCGTCACGCACCCCGCGGTCAAGGCGTTCGGTGCGTGGGCCGAGCAGCTGGTCGCCGAATCCACCGGCAAACTCGGGAAAGGAATCGTCCCGATCGAGGGCGAGCCGCTCGGCGCTCCCAGCGACTACGCCGAGGACCGCACGTTCGCGTACGTCGGCGCGAATCTCCCCGATCCCGAACCCGGCATCGAGGAGAAGCTGCGTGCGCTCGAGGCCGCGGGCCATCCCGTCATCCGCCTCGACATGAACGACCGCTACGACGTCGGCGAACAGTTCTACCTTTGGGAGATTGCCGTCGCCGCCGCGGGCGTCATCTTAGGCATCGACGCCTTCGATCAGCCCAACGTGCAGGAGTCCAAGGACAATACCGTCGCCCTGCTCGCGCAGTACGCGCGCAACGGCAGCTTCGACGAGCCGAAGCCCAACGTCGAGGGACCCGCGTTCAGCGTTACGTTCCTGTCGGGCAGCAGCGACGTCGCCGCAGAGAATCCGGTGCAGGCGCTGGCCGGGCTGTTCGCGCAGCTGCGGCCGCACGACTACAACGCCATCACCGCCTACATCGCGCGCAACGACGAACATACCAAGCTGCTCACCGATCTGCGCGTGAAGGTGCGCGACGCCCACCGCGTCGCGACGACCGTCGGCTTCGGGCCGCGGTTCCTGCACTCTACCGGACAGCTGCACAAGGGCGGCCCGGACACGTGCGTCGTGCTCCAGATCGTCGCCGACGATCCGGACGACCCGGTGATCCCCGGCATGAACGTGGGGTTCCGCACGCTGCTCGCAGCGCAGGCGCTGGGCGACTGGATGTCGCTCGACAAACGGCATCGCCGCGGCGTTCGCGTGCACCTCAAGGGTGCGGTCGAGCCTGCGCTGCGCGCGCTGCTCGCGGCGGTCGACGACGCGCTCGCGGTCCGCGCATGATCCAAACGGCCGGCGAAACGGCGAACCCGCTCCGCGAGGGCCTGGCCGGCGCTCGCGTCAGCAACCCGTGCAGCATCGTCTTCTTCGGCGCAAGCGGCGACCTGTTCAAACGCATGCTGCTGCCGGCGGTCTACTCGATGCGCCTGGGCGGCACGCTTCCGGCCGATTTCGCGCTCGTCGGCTTCGCCCGGACGCCGTACACCGACGATCAGTTCCGCGACTACTGCCGCCAGCAGCTCGATCAGTTCATGCCCCCCGGCTCCAAGCCGCAGGGCGCCATCTGGGACGACTTCGCGAAGCGGATCAGCTACATCACCGCCGACTTCAACGACACGCGGCACTTCGTCGACCTCAAGAACCGCCTCGCCGAGAACGACAAGAACTTAGGAACCGCCGGCAACCACCTGTTCTACCTCTCGACGCCGCCGCCGGTCTTCCCCGAAATCATTAAGCACCTCAAGCGCGCGGGGCTCGACAAGAGCGCCGACGGATGGACGCGGATCATCGTCGAGAAGCCGTTCGGAACCGATCTCGAGTCGGCGCGCAAGCTGCAGAGCGCGATCGAGGCGGCCTTCCCCGAGAACGAGATCTATCGAATCGACCACTACCTCGGCAAGGAGCCGGTGCAGGATATCCTCGCCCTGCGCTTCGCGAACACGATCTTCGAGCCGATCTGGAACCGGAACTACGTGCAGAACGTGCAGATCACGTCGGCCGAGTCGCTGGGCGTCGAGGAACGCGGCGGCTACTACGACCACGCCGGCGCGCTGCGCGACATGATCCAGAACCACGTGATCAACCTGCTGGCGTTGGTTGCGATGGAACCACCCATCAGCTCGAATGCCGACGACATCCGCAACGAGAAGTACAAGGTGCTCTCCGCGATCGAGCCGCCGGCGGCGGCCGACGTCTGGTCGATGTCGGCGCGCGGCCAGTACGGTCCCGGGACGATCGACGGCCGCCCCGTAAAGGGGTACCGCGAGGAAGACGACGTGGCGCCCGACTCCAACACCGACACGTACGCGGCGGTGAAGTTCAACATCGAGAACTGGCGCTGGGCCGGCGTACCGTTCTATTTGCGCTCCGGGAAGCGCCTGCCGCGCAAGGTCGCCGAGGTCGCGGTCACGTTCAAGCCGATTCCACACCGCTTCTACGGCGACTCGACCGACCACATCGATCCGAACGTGCTCGTGATCAAGATCGAGCCCGACGAAGGCATCTCGATGCGGTTCGAGGCCAAGGTGCCCGGACCCAAGGCGCACATTCGCAGCGTTTACATGGATTTCAACTACGGCACCGGGTTCGGGGTGGTGTCGCCGCCCGCGTACGAACGTCTCATCGGCGACGCGATCCTCGGCGACCAGACGCTGTTCACGCGCTGGGACGCGGTGGAGCGGGCCTGGGAGATCGTCACGCCAATCCTCGAGGTGTGGCAGGGCACCAAGGACTTCTCGTTCCCCAACTACGCGGCGGGAAGCCAGGGACCCGAGTGCGCGAACGTCTTGTTCGCGGACTGGCGCCGTCTGTGACGCCGGACCTTAGCTCGCTGTTCAACGACCTCTCCGCGTCGAGCCGCCGGCGCGGCCGCGACGCCAGCGTCGCGACGATGACCGTCGTGATGCTGTTCGAAGACGAGGCGATCGGCGAGCTGGCCCGGGAACGCATCCGCACCCTGAGCGCGAAGCATCCGTCGAGGGTGATCGTGCTCGACGCGTGCCGCGACGAACGCCTCAATCGCGTCGAGGCCGCCGAGTGGATCGAGCTGGGCGTCAAGGGCAGCGGGCCCGAGATGCTGCGCTCGGCGGTGAGCGCGCTCCGCGCCCCCGACGCTCCGATCGTGCTGCTGTGGATCGCATGCGGCATCGACGCGGACGCCCGCTTCGCAGCGCTCGCGGAGCTCGCGCAGACCGTCGTCTACAACAGCTCGCTGCTCGACACGGGACACGCCGCCCTCTGCCAGCTGGTGGACTACGTCGACGCGCACCCCGGCGTTCCGCTCTCGGACATTGCCTATCTGCGGCTCGAGCCGTGGCAGGAATGCCTCGCGATCTTCTTCGACGGCGACGACGTGCGAGAACTCGCCGAGCTGGAATCGGTCGAAATCGGCTGCGGCTCCGAGCCGGAGGCGTTCTATCTGCTGGGGTGGCTCGCGAGCCGGCTGCGGTGGACGCCGCATACGGAAGACTCGCTGCTCACCGCCGCCGGCGGGGAGATCGATTTCCAAATTCGCCTCGAAGGCGAGCCGCGGCGCCTGCGAAGGGTCGCACTCGGGACGTCGAGCTCGAGCTTCGTGGCGGAGGCCGACGACGACGCGGAAGCGATTCTCCTGAGCGTCACGGGCTCGTCGCGGCACGCGCCGCGCTATCGCGCGATCAAAAATCCCGGCATCGCCGCGCTGGTCGAGCGCGCGATCCTGTGGGGCGAGAACGACCGGGTGTTTCACCAGGCGCTGGCATCCGCCGGCCAGATACTGTCGATGAGAAGGGGACGCACATGACCGGCCGCGGGGAACTGCAGCTCTATCGCACTCCCGAGGCGCTCGCCGCCGCGCTGGCCGAACTGTTCGTGACGACGGGCAACGTCGCGATGGCGGATCGCGGGGCGTTCTACGTCGCGCTCTCCGGCGGCAACACGCCCCGCTCCGCCTACGAGCTGTTGGCTCGCGAGCCGCTGGTCGAGCAGCTTTCGTGGAGCGACACGTTCGTCTACTTCGGCGACGAGCGATGCGTGCCGCCGGACGACGAGCAGTCGAACTACCGGATGGCGCAGAAGGCGTTTCTCGACGCCGTGCCGATTCCGTCCGCTAACGTTCACCGCATCGCGGGCGAAGCCGATCCGGGCCACGCGGCCAACGAGTACGCATCCATTTTGCGCGCCGATCTCGGCAACGCGCCGGTGTTCGATCTCGTCATGCTCGGGCTCGGGCCCGACGGCCACACCGCGTCGCTCTTTCCCGGCGCGGCGCCCGACGTCGACGACGAGGCGCTCGTGCGCGCGGTCTACTCGAAATCGCAGATGATGTGGCGCGTAACGATCACGCCGAAGGTGATCAACCTCGCGCGCACGGTCGTCTTCGCCGTCGAGGGCCTCGACAAAGCCGTGGCGCTCGCGGCCGTCTACGAAGGCCCCGGCGACCCATCCAAGTACCCCGCGCAGATCGTGGCGCCCGTCTCCGGGCGGCTGATTTGGATGGTCGACGAGCTGGCCGCCGGGATGCTCAAAGAGAAGCACTGACGCCGGAGCCGTGAAGCGGCTGATCGTCAACGCCGACGATTTTGGGATCGCCCCCGAGGTCAACGAAGCGGTCGAACGCGCCGCCCGCGACGGCGTTCTGCGCTCCGCGAGCCTCATGGTCGGCGCGCCGGCCGCGGAGGATGCTGTGGAACGCGCGCGCCGCGTGCCGCGGCTCGCCGTCGGCCTGCACGTGGCGCTCGTCCACGGCCGGCCGGTTCTGCCGCCCGAGCGGGTTCCCGATCTGGTGGACGGCCGCGGGGAGTTCCTCACCGGCCTCGTCCGCGCCGGTTTCCGCTTCTTCTTCCGCCCCGGCGTTCGCGCGCAGATGGCGGCGGAGATCCGCGCTCAGTTCGAGCGCTTCGCGCAGACGGGCCTCGCGCTCGATCACGCCGACGCACAGTCGCACATGCACGTGCATCCGACGGTGTTCCGCCTGTTGCTGAGCGTGGGCCGCGAGTACGGCCTGCGCGCCGTCCGAATTCCGCGCGAGCCGTTCGGCGGCACGCGCAGCATCGAGCCGTGGCTCGCACTCATGCGAGCGCGCGCCCGCCGTGCGGGCATCGCCTGCAACGACTACGCCTACGGCGTCAACGAGGCCGGCGGCCTCACCGAAGAGCGCGTTTTGCAGATTCTCGATCGCCTGCCCGACGGCGTAACGGAGATCTTCTTCCATCCGGCCACCGGCGCGTTCGCCGGCGCCGACCGGGGCACCGAGCGTTACGCGTGGGCCCAGGAGCTGGCCGCGCTCACCAGCGCCCGCGTTCGCGACGCGATCGCGCGCAACGGCATCGCCAGCGTGACCTACGGCGAGCTGGCTTAGTGTGCGAGCGCTTTCGAGCCCAGCGTCGTGAGGTTCACGCCGTTGTCATGGAGGATCGTGCCCTGCACGCGCTGGAGCTCGACGACGGCCTTGTTGAGCTCGGTCTGCGCCTGCAGCTCGCGCCCGCGGGCCTGCTCCAGCTCGACCTGGCGCTGCAGCACGAGGTACGTCGTCGAGGCGCCGTTGCTGAACTTGCGGGCCTCGCTGGCGTAGACGGCCTCGGCGGATTCGCGCGCCTTGCCCGCGGCGGAGAGGCGCGAGAGCGCCGACTGATAGCTCTGCAGCGCGTCGCGCGCCTCGGCGCCGATGCGCTGGTTGACGCTCTGCATCGCGAGCGCCGCCTGATCTTCTTCCTGCGCGGCGGTCTGCTCGAGGCCGCGCGCGGTGTTGTTCTCGAGCGGGATGTTGAAGTTCAGCGAGATGTTGAAGCTGGGATACGCCCCGGCCCAGAGGTTGTGATACGCATAGGCCATCGTCCCCTGCGAACCGGGCGGCGGCGTGGGACATCCACCCGTCGGCAAGGAGCACGAGTTCACTTCGAAAGAGGGCAGCGGCGCTAGAAGACCCGCGAACCCGTTGCTCATGTAGAGAATCTGCAGGTCCGCCTGCGGCAGCCCCTGATTCTTGGCGTAAGCGCGGTCGATATCGGCGGACCGACGCTGATCCGTGGCCTGGCGCACCTCGGGACGGTTGATCTGAGCCAGCGCAACGACGGCCGCAAGGTCGCCGGCGGCCGGCAGCTGCTGCGCGGGTGACGACGGCACGAGGTTCGCCTGCCAAATCGGATCCTTCGGGTCGGCCACGATCAGGCTCTTCAGTTGGATCTGCAGCTGCGCGACGGTCTGCAACGCGGTATAAACGCCGGCCTGAAAGTTGGCTACCTGCCGCGCCGCCTCGACGGCACCCGACGGCGGCGCCACGCCGCGGGTCGCCAGGCGGATGACGCTGCGCTGCTGCAGCGCGGCCTCTCTGAGCGCGTCCTCCTGGATCGCGACCGCGCGCCACGCGGCGACCAAGTTCCAGTACGAGTCCTCGACCTGGGCGATCGTGTTCGACGCGTCGACCAGGGCCTGCGCCTCGTTGGAGTCCGCGTTGATCGTGGAGAGCTTGAGGTCGCGCTTCACCACGTTCATGCCGAAGTTCTTGAGCAGCGGCTGCGTGACCGAGAGCGTGAGCGCGGCCTGGTAGGTGGGGTTGAACGTGTTGATGATCGTGTTGTTGAAGGTGCGCGTCTGCACGATGCCCGCCGAGTAGCTCGTGCCGTTCACGCTCTGACCGTTGATGCCGTATTGGAACGACGACTGATGCTGGATGATGTTGCCGGGTCCGCTGGTCGAACACTCGTAGTACTGTTGGGTGAACTGGTTGTAGCAGAGGTACCGGCCCGGCTCGCCGGGCCCCGCGAAGAACACGTTCTCGGGCGGCGTCACCGAGAAGCTCGACGACGGCTCGAGCTTGAGCTGCACGTCGAAGTTCGACTTCGCCTCGACGACGCGGTATTTGGCGAGCCGCACGTTCGATGCCGAGACTGCGAGATTCGGATTCTTCAGCAGCGCCATCGCCACGGCATCCTGCAGCCCGATGCCCACGAACGGCCGCTCGGTGATGCCGACGAGCGTCGCCGCGCTCGGCTCGGCATTGGGAGCGCGATAGCCGGGCGCAACGCTCGGCACGGCCGCCATATTCGGCGAGGGAATCTCCGTGGGCAGCAGCACGCGGCGCGGCAGACCCGCGGCCGGATCGGCGGACGTGCGCTGCGACGGCAGCACCGCGAGGAGCACGGCGGCGATCGCGACGATCGCCGGAAGCGCGCGAGCTTTCATCGAGAACGTGGTGCTAGCGCGCGAGCGCCTCGGAGCCGAGGGTTTTGAGATTGACGCCGTTGGTGGTAAGGATCGTCCCTTCGACGCGCTGCAACTCGACGACGGCCCGGTTCAGATCGGTCTGCGCGCGCAGCTCGAGTCCGCGCGACTGCTCCAGCTCCACCTGGCGCTGCAGCACGAGGAACGTCGTCGAGGCGCCGTTGTGGAACTTGCGCAGCTCGCTCGCGTAGACCGACTCGGCGGCCTCGCGCGACTTGCGCGCCGCCGAGAGCCGCGAAAGGCTCGACTGATAAGCCTGCACCGCGTTGCGCGCCTCGGCGCCGATGCGCTCGGCGACGCCTTGCAGCAGCAGCTTCGCCTGCGTCTCCTCCTCGCTCGCCACGCCGCGCATGCCGCGCGCGAGGTTGCCCTGAATCGGGTAGCCGACGACCAGCGCGATGTTGAACGTCGGGAAGTAGGCGGCCCACATGTTGTGATAGGCGAAGGCCATCTTGCCCTGCGTCTGCGGCGGCGGCGTCGGACAGGCCAGCAGGTTATTGTTGTTGACGCACGCGTTCGTCAAGAAAGCGGGCGTTGGTGCGAGCAATCCGGCGAAGCCGTTGCTGAGGTATTGGATTTGCGCGTCGGCTTGCGGCAGCGACTGATTCCGCGCGAAGGCGCGATCCAGATCGGCCTGGAGCTGCTTGTCGTGCGCCTGTCGGACCTCGGGCCGGTTCTCTTCGCCTAAAGCGATGACCGTCGCCAAATCGTTGGCGGTGGGCAGCTGCAGCACCGACGAGGACGGCACGAGGTTTGCCTGCCAGATGGGATCGCCCGGATCGGCGACGATCAGGCCCTTGAGCTCGGTCTGCAGGCGCGACACCTCTTGGAACGCGGAGAACACGCCGTCGGCGAAGTTGGCCACCTGCGTTTCGGACTCGACGGCGTCGATCGGAGCGCCCTCGCCGCGCTTCGCGAGCCGCACGTTGCTCTGCTGCTGCGCGATCGCTTCCTTGAGCGCCTCTTGTTGGATCACGACGTTGCGCCAGGCCGCGACGAGATCCCAGTACGTGTTCTCGACCTGCGAGAGCGCGCTGGACGTGTCCACGAGGCTCTGCGCGGTCGATGCGTCGGCGTTGACCATGGCCAGCTTGAGCCGGCGCTTCGCGGCGTTGGTGCCGAAGTTCTTGAGCAGCGGCTGCGTCACCGACAAGTTGAGCGTCGCGAGATAGTAGGGGTTGTACGCGTTGAAGATGGTGTTGTTGTAGGTGCGGCTCTGCTGAATTCCGGCCTGATACGTTCCGCCCTCGACGGTCTGGCCGCCGACGCCGTACTGGAACGACGACTGGTGCTGGATGATGTTACCGGGTCCTTCCGTAAATGTCGGCCCCGGCGTGTACTTCCCGACCTCCCCGGGTCCCGCTTCGAGAAAGTTCGACGGCGGATTCACGGAGAAGTTCGACGAGGGCTGCAGGTGCAGCTGCACGTCGAACTGGCCCTTCGCTTCGACGATGTTGTAGCGGGCCACGCGGAAATCCGAAGCGGAGACCGCGAGGTTCGGATTCTTGAGCAGCGCCATGGCGATCGCGTCCTGCAGCGAGATGCCGACGAAACGCTGCTGCGTGACGCCGACGATTTGGGCGGCGCTCGGCTGAACCTGCGGCGCGCGGTAGCCCGGCGCGACGCTCGGCACCGGCGGCATGATCAGCGTGGGGATCGCCGTGGGGATGATGACGCGTTTGGGCAGCGCGTCGTCCGGCTGTGCGGAGAGCCGCTGCACGGGCAGCACCGCCGCCGCCAGCGCGGCGGCGGCGACGAACGCGGATAGAGCACGAGTGTGTGTCATCGTTATTCTCCCAGGGCCACGCCGATGCGCGGCCGTCGAAGCAAGAGCACGAGCGGGGCCAGGCCGATCGTGATGACGGCGACCCAGCGCGAGGTGTCGGCGTACGATTGAACGGCCGATTGCGCCGAGACCAAGATCCGCAGGCGATCCATCGCCACGCGGTTCTGCTGGCCGCCGCCGAGCTGCACGTAACGTTCCGTCGGAAGGCGATCCAGCGACTGCGTCGCGGCCAGCTCCGTTTGATGGATCGTGAAGCCGCGCACCAAGAGCGTGATGAGGATCGCCGCGGCGACGCTTCCCCCGATCTGGCGCGAGAGGTTGAAGAAGGCCGCGGTCGCGGGCACCTCTTTGTCGGGCACGCTGCCGATGACGGCGACCGAGAGCGGCACGAAGATCTGCGCGAGACCGATGCCGCTGAGGATCAACGGCAAGATCAAGCTATGAAAATCCGAGAGCGGGGTCGTGATATTGGCCAGCATCCAGTTCGAGAGCGCTAGGATGGCGAAGCCGATCGCCGCCTGCAGGCGCGGATCCACGAGCCCGCGGCCGGCCAAGAACGCGGTGAGCGGCGTGAAGACCAAAACGGCACCGGCGCGGACCATGACCGTCGCTCCGGAAAGCGTCGCCGTAAACCCGAGCGAGTTGATGAGATACTGCGGCAGAATGATGATCGAGCCGTAGAGGCTTACGCCGAGCACGGCTCCGAGGATGCTGCCCGCAGCGACCTGCCGTAGTTTCAAGACGCGCAGATCCACGACCGGAAACGGCGAGCGCAGCGTCCACCAGACGAACGACGCGAGCCCCGCGACGGATAAGAACGTAAACCAACGAATCCGCGCGTCGTCGAACCAGTCGTACTGCTGTCCGTTCTCCAGCACGAACTGCATCGAGCCGAGCCCGATGCACATCAGGATCAGGCCGATCCAATCGAGACGGCGGTAATGCCCCTCGACGGGGTTGCGCAGGAAGTTCCAGATCAGCGTCGCAGCGACGATGCCGATCGGGATGTTGACGTAAAAGATCCAGTGCCAGTTCCAGTTGTCGGTGATCCACCCGCCGATGACGGGGCCCAGCGCCGGGCCGACGATCACGCCCATCGCGAACACGCCCTGCGCCTTGCCTTGCTCCTTGATGCCGTACGTGTCGCGGAGAATCGCCTGCGACGTCGCGATGAGGCCGCCGCCGCCCAGGCCCTGGACCAGCCGCCAGAAGACGAGCTGCCCGAGGCTGTTGGAGAGGCCGCACATCAGCGAGGCGATCGTGAAGATCACGATCGACGTGAAGAAGTACTGGCGGCGGCCGAACCGCGCCGCAAACCACGGGTTGAGCGGAATCACGACGACGTTGGCGATGAGATAGGCCGTGACGACCCACGCGCCCAGGTCCACGCCGACGCCGAAGTTGCCCTGGATGTTCGGCAGCGACACGTTGACGATGGTGACGTCGATGATCTCGAGCAGCGTTGCGGTGATGACCGCAATGCTGATGATGGCCCTGCGCCATCCGTGCTCGACGACCGGGCTTTCGTACTCGCTGCGAAACACGCGCTATTTCACGTTGACGTAGGTTTCGACGCTCATCCCCGGCCGCAGCGGCATGTCGGACCGCGGGTCGTCCACTTCGATGCGCACCGGAATGCGCTGGGTCACCTTGACGAAGTTTCCGCTGGCGTTCTGCGCCGGCACCAGCGCGTAGGTGTTCTCCGACGCCGGGTTGATCGAGGCGACGTGCCCGTGGAACGTGACGCCCTTGTAGGCGTCGACCTTGATGTCGACCTTCTGCCCGACGCGCATCTTGCCCATCTGCGTCTCTTTGTAGTTCGCGGTGATGAAGATGCGGTGGGGCACGATCGTCATGAGCGTTATTCCGGCGCCGATCGTCTGGCCGACCTCGGCGCTCTTCTCGCCCACGTACCCGTCGATCGGCGAATAGATGTGGGTGTAGCTCAATGCCTGCTTCGCCAGATACAGCTGCGCGGCGGCGGCCTCGGCTTGACTCGGATCCGACGCCTGCGCAAGCTTGCCGCGCGCCGTGGTCAGCGCGCCGGTCGCCTCGGAGACGCCGGCTTGCGAGGCGGCGACGCGCGCCTGCGCCGCGGCCACCGCGGCCTCCGCCACGCCCACTTGGTCTTGTGCCGCACGCAGCTGCGCGGCCGCGCCCGCCGACTGCGCGCGCACGGCGTCGAGCTGCTGCGAGGCGACGTCGCCGGTGCTCACCAGCGAGCTGACGCGATTGTAGTCGGCCTGCGCCTTGGCGTAGGCCTGTTGGGCCGCCGGCACCTGCGCCTGCGCTGCGTGCATCTGCGCCGTCGCTTGCGCCACGAGGTCTTGGGCGGCCGGCACCTGCGCCGATACGTTGGCGATCGCGCCGCTGGCCTGCGAAACGCCGCCCTGGCCCTGCTCCGTCGTCGCCCGCTGATTCGCCATCGCGAGGTCGTACTGCGCGCGCGCCTGCCGCAGCTTGGCCAGCTCGTCCTTGTCGTCGAGCACGATCAGGAGCTGCCCGCGATGAACCGGCTGGTTCGTGTCGACCAGAATCTGCGTGATGCGCTCGGGAATCTTGCTGGTCACCGCGACCTCGTCGGCCCCCACGTGCGCGTCGTCGGTGCCTTCGTGCGACAGCATGTAGGTCAGCCACGGGACGCCCCAAACGAGCGCCAGCACGATGACGACGGCAGCGCCGATGAGGAAGAGCAGCCGCTTGCGCGGCCGCCCGCGCGACTCGCCGGCGTCGAGGTCGTCCGAATCGTCGGCCGCGGCCCGCCCCGGGCCGTTGCTCTTCCGTTCGGTGACCGCTTTTTGCTGATCCAGCTCTCGCGTATCCATTACTGGTTCCTTACTCCATTGAGAAAGACGTCGATATAAAACCGCAACGCCTCATCGGGCCGGCCCCGATGCAGGGACGAGTCGGGAAACTTCCTGCGACCGAGGGCGTGCATGAAGATGAGCCCCAGAAAGACCATGGCGAGGCGCTGGCCGTCGCCGCGGAGTTCGCCGGCGTCGATGCGGCGCTGCATGAACTCGGTCAGCACCGTCAGGATCGCGAGCTGCGGACGCCACGCAGTCTGCGCGAAGATGTCCTTTTCGTACTCCTGCTCGACCAGCGACCAGCGAATCATGTCCTGCAGCGACTCGAAGCGGTCGAACATCATGCGCGCGATCACGAGCAGATCGTCGGCGAGTTCCCCCGTGAGCTGCGCGGCAACCCCGGCGAGCTGCAGGTGGCCGCAGAAGTGCTGCGCGCATGCGACCAGCAGCGCCTCCTTGGTGCCGAAGTGGCGGAACAGCGTCGCCTCGTTGACGCCCGCCACGTCGGCGATCTCGCGCGTCGTCGCGCCGCGCTTGCCCTTGCGGCCGATCACCTCGCGCGCCGCGATCAGTATGCGTTCGCGGGTCTCCTCCGGCGAGGCGGAGCGGACCCCTTCGCCGGGGCGGCGAGTCTCGATCACGGCGCGTCGTCGCTCGCAGCGACCGGAACGTTCGCCTGGTAGTCGCCGTAGGTCGCGTCGGCGACGGCGCGCACGTGCGGAATGTCGATCGTGGCGTGCTGCTGTGCGAGCACCGAGTAGGCGCCCTGCGTGCGATACCACTCTGACATCGTGATCTTGCCGCCGTTCGTGTAGTACCACTCCATCCGCAGCAGCGCGTAGCTGTAGGAATCGACGTATGCGAGCGTGTGGTCGAGAATGTCGCTATGAATCTTCTTGGTCAGGCGCAGCACGATCGTAGGCCGGCCGTCGAGCCATACCATGCCGTCGGTGACGATGTTCTGGTTCTTCTCCCACGCCCGCGGGCTGCCGACGTCGTCGAAGAGCCGGCCGAAGCCGCGCGCGTAGCTCGGCATCCGATCGAAGACGACCACGTAGTAGTCGGGGCGCTTGAAGTAGGTCGTGCCGTCGAGCTTCGGCGCGAGATAGGGAAAGTTCAGCATCCGCACGTCAACGTGAACTCGCGCGCGAAACGATCGCAGCGTCGGATTGCGGTCGGCCATGCGGGCGACGACCGTGCGCGCGTCGAGCGGCGCCGCGTTGGTTGCGGAAACCGCCTGCCCTGCTGCGCACGGAGCGGTGCAGAGCGCGGCAGCGCCGAGGGCGACTGCGAGACCCCGCATCGCTACGCTGCCTGGGCTTCGACGAGCGGAAAGAGCTTGTCGAGCCCGGTGACGGAGAGGGTGCGCAGCACTTCGGCGCGGTTCGTTCGCAGCGCAAGTTCGCCGCCCGCACCGCGCGTCGCGCGCAGCAGGCCGATCAAGCATCGCACCCCGTCGGTGTCGAGGCTTTCGAGTGCGCCGAGGTCGAGCACGACCCGCGCTCCGGTCTGCGCGGCCGCCAAAACGGCAGCCTCAATCGCCCGCGATGGTTCGGGACGATACTCGATGACGATAGACTCCATGCTTCGCTGCGGCGCCTCGCGTTACGACTTCGCTCGTTGTGCAAGTGGGTACTTGCACGCAGAGTCTACCATCGCAGCCGCGGCCAATGCAAGTGCTTGCACGCACCTGCCTGCTTGGCGCCGCCGCCCCTAGGCTAGCTGTGGTGGGTCATGGCGCCGCCCGAGGGCCGGAAGCCCTTGGCCTTGGCCGACGACGGGCAGAGATACTCGCCGTGGGCGGTCTTGCCGTAATACGGGTCGCCCGGCTCGTGATAGACCTTGGTCTTGAGATTCACCCAGACCGCCTGCACGGCGCCGCAGTTGGGCGGCTGCGCGTTCGCGCCGGCGCCATCCATGGGCGCCGAGGACTGCGCCGATTGCGAAGCGCCGGCGCTGGCGGCGTTGTTGGAGTGGCTGGATTTCCCGCCGCCGCAAGCGATGAGACCAGCGAGCGTAACCCCGACGATGGAGAGAAGGACGAGTGCGCGCATGCCGTCTTGAACCTCCGAGCGTTTCGAGCACCAACGGTGCTCATGGAACGACGCGTTTCGCGACCTTCGTCAGCGCTTCCCGGGCGCGCCGGGCGAGCGGCGACGGTTCGCCGACGTAGACGCGCCGCCCGCGCGCGAACGTCGCCTGCACCCAGGCGTCCTCGCCGCGATAGATCAGCGCCGGCAGCGGCGGCGACCACGGATCGATTTTCGACGCGTCGAGCACGACGTAGTCGGCCGGCGCGCCGGCCAGCAGGTCGCCGCCCGGCACCCGCAGAGCCCGCGCGCCCTGCGCCGTGCCCAGGGCGAACGCCCGCGCGGCGCCGAGCGCTGCGCCGTCGAGATAGCGAATCTTCTGCAGGAGCGCGGCGGCACGCATCTCCTCAATGAGCGACGGCCGCACGTCCGCGTCGGTGCCGAGGCCCACGGTGACGCCCAGCGACTGCAGCTTCGTCACGTCGCAGATCCCGTCGCCGAGATATTGATTGGTCATGGGATTGTGGATCACGCGGGCGCCCGAACGCGCGAGCGCCGCCTCGTCGTCCTCGCTGAGATAAATCGCGTGGATTGCGACGGTACGTTCGTCCAGCGCGCCCAGGCTCTCGAGCAGCGCAACGGGCGTCTTGCCGAACCGTTCCAGCGTCGCTTGTCCCTCGTAGGCCGCCTCCGCGACGTGAACGTGCAGCATGCAGCCGGTCTCGCGCGCGAACTCGGCGGCCGCGCGAATCATGTCGGGCGAGGCCGCGTGCAGCGAGTGAGGCGCCACGCAGACGTTCGCGTCGGGATGCGACTCCATGAGTTCCCGCGTACGTTCCGCCGCAGTCTCGATCGTCTCGCGGAACTCCGGCGGGGCGTAGCCGGCATCCATCCACGTGCGCGCGAAGACCAACCGGATGCCGGTGTCGCTCGCGGCGCGGATCGCGGCCTCCGCACGCTCGTTGCCCTCGCCGTTTAAATAGAAGAACTCGGCGACGGTGGTGATGCCCGCGGCCAGCATTTCCGAGAATGCCGCGACGAACGTCCAGTACACGTCGCCGGCCGTGAGCTGCGGCACGACGCGGTAGAGTGCGTCGCTGCGCCACTTCGCAAACGGCAAGTCGTCGGCCCAGCCGCGCAGCAGGATCTGATACGCGTGACTGTGCCCGTTCACGAATCCCGGCACGACGAGCCGGTCGTCGGGAAACGACCGGTGGCTCAGGTCGCGCGCCCGCTCGCGCACCTCGGAGAAGTCGCCGGCGTCGGCGATGACGCCGTCGCGCACCGCGAACGCGTAATCTTTCCGCACCCCGCCCGAGACGATGGCGCGGGCGCAGCGCACGAGCTCGCTCGTCATGCCGCCACGATCACGCCCTTCTTGAAGACCGCCGCGGCGAGGTTGCCGCCGAACTGCCAGCCGAACTCGTCCGGCGAATCGAGGCGCAAAGCAACGAAATCCGCGGGAGCGCCGGGACGAAGCCGGCCGGCCTCGACGCGCAGCGAGTGCGCCGCGGCGCGCGTGACGCCGTAGAGCGACTCGGCAGCCGAGAGTCCGAAGAGCTTGCGCCCGAAGTACGCCACCGTCTGCAGATTGAAGCACGGCGACGTTCCCGGGTTGTAGTCGCTGGCAAGCGCGACCATACCCCCGGCCTCGAGCAGCGCGCGCGCCGGTACGCTCCGCGGCAGGTCGAGATACGCGATGGTCGCCGGGCACGCGACGGTTACGATACCGCGCTCCGCGATCGCGCGGACGTCGCGATCCTCGATGAAGTTGCAGTGGTCGACCGCGTCGACGTCGAGCTCGGCGGCCATCGCCGCGGCGCCGCCGTACGCCATCTCGTCGCAGTGCACCCGCAGACGCATGCCGTGCAGCCGCGCCGCGTCCAGATAGCGGCGCGTCTGCGCGACCGAGAAGAATCCGGGTTCGCAGAACGCGTCGGCGTACGCCGCGCCGTGCGCCGCCGCCGCCGGAATTACCTGATCGATCAGATAGTCGACGAACGCCTCCTCGCGCAAAAACTCCGGCGGGAGCGCGTGCGCCCCGAGAAAGGTGGCCACGAGGTTCGGCACGTCGACGTCGGCCCGATGGCGCGCGATCAGGTCGAGCAGCTCGGCCTCGCCCGGCTTGTGCAGCGCGTAGCCGGTCTTCGTCTCGAGGGTCGTCGTGCCGTGCGCCAGGATCGTCTCGAGTCGCGGTTGGATCGTGCGCTCGTAGAACGCCGCAGGATCGAGCAGAGCGTCGCGCGTGCGCTCGACCGTATAGAGCATGCCGAGCGGCGGCCGCTCGCCGCGCAGCCGCGCGGCGAAATCGGGTTCGCGATCGCCCGCGAACAGCGGGTGCGCGTGTGCGTCCACGAAGCCGGGAAAGATGATGCAGTCGCGCAGGTCGACGACGTCGCCGTCCCCCTCCACGGCAGAGCTTTTGCCGACCGACGAGACGAGCCCGTCTTCGATCAGAATCGCGGCGTCGTCGACCCGGCCGAGCGCGTCGAAGTCGATTCCGCACTGTGGAGTCTCGGTGTCGCACGTGACGATCGTCTTGGCACGGACGATCAGAGACGCCAATCGATGCCCTTCGCGTCCGCCGTTTCGATTGCGATCTCGTAGCCCGCGTCGGCGTGGCGAACGACGCCCATCCCGGGATCGGTCGTCAGCACGCAGCCGAGCCGTTCGCGCGCGTCGTCGCTGCCGTCCGCAACGACCACCATGCCCGCGTGCAGGGAGTAACCGATGCCGACGCCGCCGCCGTGATGGAAGCTCACCCAGTGAGCGCCCGCCGCGGTGTTGAGCAGCGCGTTGAGGATCGGCCAATCGGCGATCGCGTCGCTGCCGTCGCGCATGGACTCCGTCTCGCGGTACGGCGACGCGACGCTGCCCGTGTCGAGGTGGTCGCGCCCGATGACGATCGGCGCGCCGACCGCACCGTCGCGCACCAGGTCGTTGAACGCGAGCCCGGCCTTCGCGCGATCGCCGTAACCCAGCCAGCAGATGCGCGCCGGCAGCCCTTGAAACGAAACGCGTTCGCGCGCGAGACGCAGCCAGCGCGCCAGCGAGGCGTCGGCGGGAAACAACTCGAGCAGCTTCTCGTCGCAGCGCGCGATGTCGGCCGGATCCCCCGAGAGCGCGGCGAAGCGAAACGGCCCGGAGCCGCGGCAGAAGAGCGGCCGGATGAAGGCCGGCACGAACCCCGGAAACGCGAAGGCGCGGGCGAAACCCGCCCGCTGCGCCTGCGCGCGAATGTTGTTGCCGTAGTCGAACACCACGGCGCCCGCGTCGAGGTAGCGAACCATGGCGGCGACGTGCGCGCCGCAGCTCTCCAGCGCGCGTCGCTGATACTCGTCCGGATCGCGGTTACGCAGCTCTGCGGCTCGTTCGAACGAGAGGCCGGCGGGAACGTAGCCGTTGAGCAGGTCGTGCGCCGACGTTTGATCGGTCACGGCGTCGGGACGAAAACCGAGGTCGTAGAGGCGCGGGAACTCCTCGGCCGCGTTGCCTTCGTAACCCACCGAGAGGGCCTCGCCCGTCGCCTTGGCGCGGTCCACCTCGCGCAGCGCCTCCTCGCGCGAGTCGGCGACGCGGTCGAGGTAACGCAGGTCGCGCCGCCGCTCCAAGCGCGACCGGTCCACGTCGACCACCAGGGCGATGCCGCCGTTCATGGCGATTGCCAGCGGCTGCGCGCCGCCCATGCCGCCGACTCCGGCCGTCAGCGTGACGCGGCCCTGGAGCGAGCCGCCGAAGTGCTGGCGCGCCAGCTCGGCAAAGGTCTCGTACGTTCCTTGAACGATGCCTTGCGTGCCGATGTAGATCCACGAGCCGGCCGTCATCTGGCCGTACATCGTCAAGCCTTTCGCCTCGAGCTCGCGGAAGACGCTCCAGTCCGCCCACTTCCCGACCAGGTTCGAGTTGGCGATGAGGACGCGCGGGGCGCGCGCGTGGGTCTTGAAGACCGCGACCGGCTTGCCGCTTTGAACGATCAGCGTCTCGTCGCCGCGCAGGCGGCGCAACGTACGAACGATGGCGTCGAACGCCTCCCACGACCGCGCCGCGCGGCCGTTGCCGCCGTAAACGACCAGGTCCTCCGGGCGTTCGGCGACGTCGGGATCGAGGTTATTCATCAACATCCGCAGCGCGGCTTCTTGCGGCCAGCCCAAGCACGAAATTTCGGTGCCGCGCGGCGCCCGAACGGGAGCGCGGCGGGCGATGACGCTCATGTGCGGCGCAATTCTCGCAAGCGTTCCCGGCGCCCTTTGCCGTCACGCCCCTCGACCGCGGTGCGCTTAGAATGACAACGGTGGGCGATGCACGAACAGCGCCAACGCATGTAGCCCACTCTGCTCTCGGGGTCGAACATGCACTCGTTTAAGCGGTCGCTCTTTCTTCTCACTCTCGCCGGTGGATTTTTCGTCGCCCCCGGCCCGGCGTTCGCCGGCACGACGGGGTCCATCACCGGCGCGGTCGTCAACGGCACCACGAAGGCCCCGATCGCGGGCGTGCGCGTCGTCGCCGCCAGCCCATCGCAGACCGTGGCCGTGACCACCGATGCGGCCGGACGGTTCGCGCTGCTCTCGCTCGCGCCCGACACCTACACGATCTCCGCCGCGAAGGATGGCTTCGAGACGTCGTCGCTGACCGGCATCTCCGTTTTCGCCGATCAGCTGCAGACGCTCCGCGTCACGCTCGTGCCGTCGCTGCGGACGATCGCGCACGTCACCTCGCGGTCGAACATGGACCTCGTCAAGTCCGGTACGACCAGCGACGTCTACTCCGTGAACGCGGCGGTTACGGCGGCCGCGGCGGGGATCGGCGGCGGCGGCAACCTGAACAACGCGTATTCGGCCATCGCGACGGTGCCGGGTACGTTCGTGCCCCCTAACCAGCAAGGCTGGAATGAGGTCGTATACATCCGGGGCGGCAACTTCGACCAGGTGGGCTACGAGTTCGACGGCGTGCCGGTCAACCGGTCGTTTGACAACTATCCCGGAAGCACGGCGGGCACGCTCGGCCAGCAAGAACTGCAGGTCTACGCGGGCGGCGGGACTGCCGGCGAAAGCACGTCGGGATTGGCGGGTTTCATCAATCAGGTCATCAAGACGGGCACGTACCCGGGCTATGCCTCGGTGAGCGGCGGCATCGGCACGACGACGTACTATCATAACTTGCAGGTCGAAGCCGGCGGTGCGACCCCCGACCGGCTCTTCTCCTACTACGTCGGCATCGGCGGCTACAATCAGGACTTCCGCTACCTCGACCAGTTCAACGGGTCGAATCTCGGCAACGTGTGGGGTTATCCCGCGATCGGGTTCAACACTATCCGGCAGTACTTCGGCGGCGTGTTCCCCACGTGCACCTACTCGTTCCCGAGCAATCCGGCGTTCTACGACGGGCCCAATCCGTCGCCGGTCTACAACCCCTTCGGATACCAGGGCATGCCTGGCTCCGTCCCGCTGCCGGTCAACACGCTGCGCAAGGACGGGCTCGGCCACAACCCGGGCTGCTATCAGACGATCACGCCCGCGTACAACGCCTTCGGCGTGTCGAACCTCGCCGACCGCGAAAACGTGGTCAACCTCCACTTCGGCATTCCTCACCGGCGCGACTCGGGCCGCGACGACATCCAGGTTCTCTACAACGTCGTGTCGCTCCAGACCGGGTTCTACAGTTCGATGAACGACCTCGGCCCCAACGTCATCACGCAGCTCAGCCAGGTGGTGTACGGCGAGACGGTGCCGGAAGTCTGGCCCGATTTCGTGACCTGGCCGAGCGGAACGCGTTTCGGGCAGAACGCGTCGGCCTTGAAGCCGATCGCCTACTTTGCTCCGGGCTCGCCCGGCGGCCGCTGCGCCAACGTCGATCCCTACGGTTTTTACGGCGCCACCCCCGTCCCCGGCCAATGCGCGGCCGGCACGTTTTCGGCGGTGCCTCCGGACAACCGCGATTCCTATTCGAACAACGCGTCCATCGCCAAGGTTCAATACCAGCACAACATCGGGTCGAACGCCTATTTTAGAATCTACGGCTACACGTTCTACTCGGATTGGCTGCAGACCAGCGCGCTGAGCTGGGGCACGCCGTTTTTCGGCTTCGGCGGCCTCAGCTACGACTACGAGCTCGAGTCCCACACGCGCGGCCTGTCGTTTACGTACGCCAATCAGCTCAGCCCCGAGCACCTGGTGACGCTGGACGCGAACTACGTCGACGCCTCGACCAACCGCTACAACAATACCAACTTCAACAACAACCCCTACACGAGCGCGACGAATTTAACGAACGGAAAACAGTGCTTCGCCTTCTATACCGGCACCATCTATAAGGGCGGCCAAGTCTACCAGCAGGGTCAGCCGGCGCCGTGCAACAGTCCCTTGACGAGCGGCACGTTCGTCGACCCGGCGCCCGGAGCCGTCGTGCCCGGCGCGAACTGGCAGGTCACCTTCACGGGCAACTCGGGATTTCTCAACACGGTCGAGCCCAACTTCTACGCGGTGGCGCTGCAAGATCAGTGGAATCCCACCGACAAGCTGAACGTCCAGCTCGGGCTCCGCGAAGAAGACTACGGATACAACCTGAGCAATACTTCGAACAACGGTCAGAACTTCTGGTTTTTGGCCGGGCAGCGCGAGTTTTGCTACAACCCGGCGACGCTGTCGCCGTACTTCATCGCCACGCCTCCCGCGAGCGGCCGCCCGCCGATTCCGTTCGTCGGCTTTACCTGTCCGGTCGACAACTCGATTCCGGCCCACCCGGTTCAGACCGTCCACCCCGACGGAAAGAACGGCCATCTGCTGCTGAGCAACGTTTACAGCCCTACGATCAACGACTACGCGTTCACGCCGCAGCTCGGCATGACGTACAGCCTCAATCCCGACACGGTTTTGCGCCTGTCGGCCGGGCGCTACGCGCAAGAGCCGCAGACCTATCAGGTCCAATACAACGCCAAAGACAACAATCTCGCCTTCGATCTCTTTCAGGCCTTCTGGCAGTACGGCTATACGACGCCGCGCCACGATCCGCTGGTGCAGTACTCCGATAACTACGACCTTTCGTACGAGCGGCGCTTCAAGGGCACCGACATGTCCATCAAGGTGACGCCGTACTATCGCTACGCGACGAACCAGATTTATAGCATCGGGCTGCCTTTCGGGCTGGCCGGCGGCTTGAACTCGGGGGTCGAGCGCGTCGCCGGTTTCGAGACGGAGTTTACCAAGGGCGACTTCACCAAGAACGGCCTGTCGTTCGTAATATCGTACACGTACACCAACGCCGCAGAACGATGGGCCAATTTTCCGGGCACCTCGATCAATCCGATCGACTCCTACAATCAGGACATCCAAAACTTTAACGGCCTCACCAAGGCCGGCGGCGGTTCGCAGTGCTATGAGAATCACCTCGGGAACGTCTATCCCGACCCGAAGTGCGTTGCGCTGAAGCCGCGATACAATCCACCGATCTGGAATCCATATTACGCGATGAAGCCGCAGCCGCTGCTCGATCGGGACGGCTGGTACCCGGTCGGCCTCGACTACGCCTACATCTCGCCGAACGTCGCCAGCATTCTGGTGAACTACAAGCACAACAAGTTCAACGTGACGCCGGCGCTGACGTTCAACGAAGGATCCACCTACGGAAATCCGTCCGACGTCTACGGGAACGACCCGCGAGTCTGCAAGAGCAACTCGGCGGGGTTCGTCAACTCGCCGATTCACACCAAGAACCCGTTCCAAGCCGACTACACGACCTGTTTCTCGGCGGCGACACAGAGCGGAACGTCGCCCGGCTCGCTCTTCATTCCAAACCCGGAGACGGGCTCGTTCGATACCTTCGGCGCGTTCCGCGAGCCCAGTCAGATCAACTTCAGCCTGCAGCTCGGCTATCAGCTGACGCCGCGCGTGAAGGTGACCGGTCTGCTCGCGAATCTGTTCAACGCGTGCTTCGGCGGCTCGTCGGAGCCCTGGACGAAACAGTACCCGCCGAACAGCTACACGTGCGGGTATCAAACAAACTATTACTACGTCTCGAACTTCTACAACGGCACGTCGCCGAACGACCGCGGGGCCAACGGCGTCGGGCTCAATCCGGCGTTCAAACAGCCCTTCATCCCGGCGTACGCCGACACGAACGCGTTCGTCCTACCGAACCCGTTTAACGCCTACCTGCAGTTCAACGTGTCGCTGTGAGCTGACGCCCGGTCGCGGCCTCGGCGGCGCGGACGAGCCGCTGCGACCGGATCAGCTCGCGGCCCGCGGCGATGTCCGGCGCGGGCGGGCGGTCGTCGGTCAAGGGCGCGATCGTCTCGCGCGCGAGTGAGTGCGCGGCATGGGTGCCCCGCCCCGACCGCAGCGGTCGCCGGAAGTCGGTCGCCGCGAGCGCGCCGAGCAGCTCGCAGGCCAGCGCGCCTTCGACGTTGTCGAGCACGCGCTGCAGGTTGTTCGCCGACGTCATGCCCATGCTGACGTGGTCCTCCTGCCCGGCCGAGGTCGGTATCGAGTCCACGCTCGAGGGCCACGCCAGCCCCTTGTCGTCGTTGACCAGCGCGGCCGCGGTGTACTGCACGATCATCAGCCCCGACTGCAGGCCGCGGCGCTCGGTGAGAAAGAGCGGCAGCCCTCGGTCTTCCGCGTTGAGCAGCAGGTAGAGGCGCCGCTCGGCGATCGACGCCAGCTCCGAGATCGCCAGCTTGAGGAAGTCTATGGCGAGGGCGATGGGCTCGCCGTGGAAGTTACCGCCCGAGATGAACTCGCCGTCGTCGGGGAAGACGAGCGGATTGTCGGTCACCGAGTTCGCCTCGATCTCGGTGACGCGGCGCACGTGCGCGGTCGAGTCGCGCACCGCGCCGTGCACCACCGGGATGCAGCGGAACGAGTACGGATCTTGGACGCGGTCGCAGTCCGCGTGCGACGCCACGATCTGCGACCCGTCGAGCAGCGCGCGCAAGTTCGCCGCCACGAACTCCTGGCCGGGGTGCGGGCGCAGATCGTTGAGGCGGCGGTCGAAGACGCGCTCCGTGCCGAGATACGCCTCGAGCGACATCGCGCCGATCACGTCGGCCGCAGCCGCGAGGCGTTCGGCTCGCAGGACGCCGAGCGCGGCGATCGCCGTCATCACCTGCGTCCCGTTGATCAGCGCGAGGCCTTCCTTCGCGCCGAGCGCGACGGGCGCGAGGCCGGCGGCCTTCAGTGCCGCAGCGCTAGGCAGCCGCTCCCCGCGGTAGAACGCCTCGCCCTCGCCGATCAGCGAGAGCGTCATGTGCGCGAGCGGCGCCAGGTCGCCGCTGGCGCCGACCGACCCTTGGCACGGCACCACCGGCGTCACACCGCGATCGAGCATCGCGACGATGAGGTCGAGCGTCTCGGGCTTCACGCCCGAATGGCCCGCCGAAAGCGAGTTCGCCCGCAGCGCGCCCGCAGCGCGGACGAGCGGAACCGCGAGCGGCTCGCCGGTGCCGGCGGCGTGGCTGCGGACAAGGTTCAGCTGCAGCGCAACGGCGTCGGCCGGAGCGACCGACACGTTCGCGAGCCGCCCGAAGCCGGTCGTGACGCCGTAGATGGTCTCGCCGCCCGCGAACCTGCGTTCGACGAACTCGCGCGCCCGCGTTACCCGCTCGCGCGCGGGGGGGGCGATCGTTACCGGCGCTCCGCCGGCTACCGCGTCAATCTGCTCGAGGGTGAGGTGCCGGCCGTCGATCTCGACAGCGGTCAAAACTGCGACCAGTCGGGAACGACGGGCTTCGCGAACGGCGGACCGCTCTGAATCACGATCGTCTCGCGGTCGCGCAACACGATCGCTCGCGGGTTGCTGCCGTGCCAGGCCTTCCCGTTGACCCAGATCGAGAGGCGCTGCCCGTGCGGCGCACTGAGGCTCGCGGCCTTCGTCCAGCTCAAGTCGGGCCCCCAGATGTCGAAGAACTGCCCTAGCGTGAACGAGCGCTTTACCGGCGACTCGATGTGAATCATTCCGTCGCCGCTGTGGGTGTGGATCCAGTAGAGACACCCGGCGGCCTGCGGCATGCCGATGTTCGCCGGCACGGCCACCGCACGACCGCTTTCGTACAGCTGCAGCGACGCGTGGACGTGCTCCGCCGCGCCCTCCGTGCGATCGCAGCGGATCCCGTCGATCGGCAACCCTCCAAAATAGCTCTGCGCGAGCATCGCGACTGCCAAGAATACCATCGGCGGCTCCCTTCGCTGGGACGCGCGAACCTACCCGCGCAGCAGCAACGCCGAGCGTTTTGTGCATAACGAAAAAAAATTGTGGACAGGTTGTGAATTCCCCAAGCGGCCGCTTGTCGATTCCGCCAGCCGCATGCTACGATTCATAAGCTTCGAATTCAATTTCGAAGTGTGACGAACGTATCGTTCGCGACCAATGCAAACGCGCGAAACATTGCGATGAGCGGTGATTCCGCAGCAACGGTCAAACCGCCGCGCCGGCGTCAGTGGGGCTTCCGCATGGTAGCCAAACAGGCGAGGCAGGTGAGTGAATACGTCGGAACCCGCCGCGGTGAAAGCCGCGACGGGTTTCGTAATTCTGGCCTCTCTCCGAGCGAAGCTGCGCGTCGAGGTAAACGGTCCCGCGGCGGGGACTCCGACGCGAGCGCCATTGACAGGATGTCAACAAATCTTCCTTGAGTGTGGCGCGAGCGCGGCGTAGCAGGCGCCCACAGGACGTGGGCGACGAGCGACCCGACGCGGGACTGTTTACCTCGGGGTGGAGCTTCGCTCGGTGTATTTGCTAGATATCTCGGAGGCGAGCGCGGCGATTCGCGCGCGGGCTTCCGGCGGCTCTACGATCTCGGCTTGGGCGCCCCAACCGAGGATCCAGCGCACGAGCTCGTCCACGTCCGCGACGCGGTACGCGATCTCCGCCGAGCCGTCGTCCAGTTGGCGGACCTCGCGCTCGGCGACGACGCGCGCGGCCACCGCCGCTTTGGCCACGCGCGGCGCAAAACGCACGCGGACCTCGGTCGTCTCGTCGGCGTGCAGCACGCCGCTGATCGACGCGGCCGCGTACGCCTCGACGCTGAAACCGCTCGGACGCACGAAGGTCTCGGCGAGCATCGCCGGCTCGCTCACGTTGTCGACGGCGAAGGTCCGCAGGTCGCGCCGGCGGTGATCGTAGGCAACGCAGTAGACCCGGCCCGCGTTGATGACGAAGCCGTATGGGTCGACCGTGCGCTTCGTGCGGCGCCCCTCCTTATCGGAGTATGCGAAGCGGACGCTGCGCGACGCGCGCTCGCCGGCCGAGAGCCGCGCGAATGCGCGCTCGCCTGGCTCGTCGAGACGGATCTCGGAGAGGCGGAACGCTACCGGGGACGCGGCATCCACGCGTGCGCGGGCGCCGCGCTCGGCGCTGCCGACCAGTTTCTCGGCCACCTCGTCGATCGACGCGCCGATCGTACCGCCGATGCTCGCGCCCAGCGAGCGCAGCGCGACGAGACCGAAGAGCTCGCCGCTGGAGAGATCGAGACGCTTGAGGCTGTAGCCGCCCGCAAAGCGATAGACGTTCGGCGCCCGGTCGAAGTAGATCGGGAAGCCGGCATCGGCGAGGATCGCGAGGTAGCGGCGCAGGGTGCGCGTGCTGGGGCGGCGCCCCTCCTCGGCGATGCGGTCCTTCAGTCCCTCGAACGAGTAGATCCCGCGATCGATGGCGTTGAGCAGCCGGACCAACAGGACGACCTTGGACTCCCCCTCGGGGGCGCTCATTGCGGTTCGGCCGACGTTTCGGGCTTCGGGAAGCAGCCATCGGGCGATGAGATCGGGGGCGGCGTGGGCTGCGGCGCCGTCGCCGAGACGCCGATCTGAACCGGATAGAACGAGCCGCCGTCGGTCATCGTCTGCACCACGGTGCGTTGCGTCTGTCCGGGCGCCAGATCGAATGACGTTATCTGATAGGGCACCGGCGCGCGCACGCAGCCGACGTCGACGACGTTGCCGTCGATCAGAAAGGCGCCGCGCGCCGGACCGGCGATCGGCCGGAAGAACAGGTAGGCGGTGGCGGGGGAAGCTCCCGGATTCGAGAGCGTGAGGTCGAGCGTGTGCACCACGCCGTAGTCGCCGTAGTCGTGCCCGGCGGCGGCGGCGTCGGTGTTACGCGGCGTCGGGTCGGTGTCGCCGATCACGAGCGTGGCGTCGGCTCCGCCCGCCGAGTAGGTCAGCGCGTGATCGCCGAAACCGGGGATCGCGAAGATTCCCGTGCGATGATGACCGTCGCCCGGCAGCACGTCGCCGCCTAGCAGCGTCCGCGGGTCGACGCCCGGCGAGACCGCGAGCACCGTCACGACGACCGGACCGCCCGAGAGCACCCGCAGGTCGACCGCGCCGGCCGCGAGTTGCCGCGCGGTGAGCGTCACGTCGGCAAGCAGATACGGCGCGTCCCCCGACAGGTCGACGACCACGCCCTGGCCCCGCGCCTTGGTCAGCAAGAAGTTTCTGGTCACTGCGTGGCCGACTTGCATGACGTCGGCGTTCGGCCCCGCCGGCGCGTCAACGACGTGGACCTCGGCCGCGTCCTGCGGCGCGGAGGTCAGCGCGACGACGAGGCGGCGAGTATCCGCGGCCGCGTCGTGATAGTAATAGAGGCGCGTGGGGCGATCGGCCGCGACCGTGCCGCGGAAGAGGACGCCGTCTTGCGTCACGTGCTCCGGGTCGTCGTCGTAGAAGAGCAGATCGGGCACGAACGGCGGGAGCGAGCGGTTCACCACGTCCACCGTCGTCGTTCCCGTCTGATCGAAGAACTGGGGGCTGCCGCCGATTTGCACGGGCACGGCGAACTGCATCGTCGCGCCGGGCGGGAGTGGATCGGGCGGGGGCGTGACCGGCGCGATCGTGGTCTGCGTGCCGGGTTGCGACTTGGTGAGGCGCGCCACGGCGCCGGCGGCCTGCCGCGCGAGCCACACCGGGTCGGCGGGATCGCCGGTGACGGTGAGCGTCGTTTGCGGCACGATCGTCCCGGCATTGAAGGCGACGCGAATCGCCACGTCCGCCTGCGCGCCCGCGCCGTCGACGAGATGCAGGGTATCGGTGCCCGTCGCCTGCGTTGCCGTGATCGTGACTTGGGTGGAATCGGGACTCACGCTCACCGTGACCAGCTTCCGATCGAGCGTCGCCGTCAGCGGCGCGACGGCACCGCCGACCGATATCGTCTGCTGCTGCGCCGGATTGAGGCTCACGCTCCCGGTCGAGAGCGTGAGTTGACCCGGGGTCGCCTGCGCAAGGACGATTGCGAGGAGGAGCGTCGTCTTAGGTCACGGCGGGTTCCGCCGGTGGGGCGGCCGGCGGCTCCACCGAGGGAATCTTCGAGAACTTCAGCTTCTCCGGATCGTCGGGATCCACGTCGGCCAGGATGTGATCGCCCGACACGACGGCGCCCTTGAGCATCTCTTCGGCGAGCTCGTCCTCCACGTTCCGCTGGATGGCGCGGCGCAGCGGGCGCGCGCCGAACTGCGGATCCCAGCCCTTTCTCGCGAGCAGCGCCTTGGCGGCTTCGGTGATCTTGAGCTCCATTTCCTGGGCCCGGACCTCGCGCACGACCTTCGCCAGCTCGAGCGTGACGATCGCCTCGATCTGCTCGCGCGTGAGCTGGTGGAAGACGATGACCTCGTCCACGCGGTTGAGGAACTCCGGACGGAAGGTCTGCTTGACCTCCTCGAGCACGCGACCTTTCATCCGCTCGTACGCCTTGACTTCGTCTTCGGCCGAAAGCTTCGACTGACGGAAGCCGATGTCGGTGGTGGTCGTCATGCCCGTTGCCCCGACGTTGCTCGTCATGATGATGACCGAGTTCTTGAAGTCGACCTGGCGGCCCTGAGAGTCGGTCAGGCGGCCGTCCTCGAGCACCTGCAGGAGCAGATTGAACACGTCGGGATGCGCCTTTTCGATCTCGTCGAGCAGCACGACCGAGTACGGGCGGCGGCGCACCGCTTCGGTCAGTTGGCCGCCCTCTTCGTACCCGACGTAGCCCGGTGGTGCGCCGACGAGCCGGCTGACCGAGTACTTCTCCATGTACTCCGACATGTCGATTCGGATCATGGATTCTTCGTCGTCGAAAAGAAACGCCGCGACGCTGCGCGCGACTTCCGTCTTGCCGACGCCGGTCGGACCGAGGAAGATGAACGACCCGATCGGGCGGTTCGGATTCTTCAGGCCCGCGCGCGAACGGCGGATCGCGCGGGTGAGCACGTTGATCGCCTCTTCCTGGCCTACGACGCGCTCGTGCAGCAACTCGCCCATCTTGAGCAGCTTCTCCGTCTCCGCCTGCGCCAGGCGGTGCACGGGGATCTTCGTCCACGCGGCGACGATCTCGGCGATGTTTTCGGCGGTCACGCGCAAGACGCGGTCGGACGCCGCCTTTCGGTCGCGCCACTCCTGCTCGAGGTTGGCCTTCTCGAGGCGCAGCTTCTCCTCGCGATCGCGGATGCTCGCGGCTTTGTCGAAGTCCTGGCTCTTGACGACGGCCTCTTTTTCGGCGATGAGCTGGCGCAACTGCGCGTCCGCCTCGCGAATAGTGGGCGGCGGCATCATCGCCTGCAGGCGTACGCGCGAGCTGGCCTCGTCGATGAGGTCAACGGCCTTATCGGGCAAGAAGCGATCGGTGATGTAGCGGTCGCCGAGCTTGGCCGCGGCTGCCAGCGCCTCGTCCGTGATCTCCACCTTGTGGTGCGCCTGGTAGCGCTCGCGCAGCCCCTTGAGAATTTCGATCGTTTCCTCGACCGTGGGCTCGCCGACCATCACCGGCTGGAAGCGGCGCTCGAGCGCCGAGTCCTTTTCGATGTGCTTGCGAAACTCGTTGAGCGTCGTCGCGCCGATGCACTGCAGCTCGCCGCGGGCGAGCGCCGGTTTGATGATGTTGCTGGCATCGATCGCCCCTTCGGCCGCGCCGGCGCCGACGAGCGTGTGCAGCTCGTCGATAAAGAGGATGATCTCGCCTGCGGCGCCGCGGATCTCGTCCATCACCCGCTTCATGCGCTCCTCGAACTCGCCGCGGTACTTGGTGCCGGCGACGAGGCCCGCGAGATCGAGCGTGATGACGCGGCGCTCGCGCAGCGGCTCGGGAATGTCGCCCTTGATGACGCGCTGAGCCAAGCCCTCCGCGATGGCGGTCTTGCCGACGCCGGGCTCGCCGATCAGAGCCGGATTGTTCTTGGTACGCCGCGAGAGAATCTGGATGACGCGCTCGATCTCCGTGTTGCGTCCGATGACCGGATCGAGCTTGTTGTCGCGCGCGAGCTGGGTGAGATCGCGCCCGTAGGCGTCGAGTGTGGGCGTCTTGCTCTTGCCTTTGGGGGTGGCCGGCTGGCCCTCGGCGCCCAGCAGCGAGGTCGTCTGCACGCGTACCTTTGCCGGGTCGACGCCCAGGTTGGTCAGCACGCGCGCGGCGACGCCCTCGCCTTCCCGGATCAGGCCCAGGAGCAAGTGCTCGGTACCGATGTAGTTGTGGTTGAGCTGCCGCGCCTCTTCGAACGCAAGCTCGATCACCCGCTTCGCGCGCGGCGTGAAGACCATCTCCTGCTGAACGGTCTGCCCGCCGCGGCCGACGATCGCTTCGACCTCCTGGCGGACTTTGGAGAGGTTGACGCCGAGCGATTCGAGGACTTTGGCGGCCAGGCTCTCGCCTTCGGAGATGATGCCGAGCAGGATATGCTCGGTCCCGATATAGTTGTTTCCGAGACGCTGCGCCTCTTCCTGAGCGAGCACGATGCTGCGCCTAGCTCGCTCGGTGAAGGGCTCCCACATGGACATCGATCTGGCTCTTCCTTTCCTACCTGCAACTACCTACGACCACCTACAATCGTTGCGGCTCGGAAGCAGTTGCGCTCGTCCCCGCACGCCTGCCTGGATAGTCCTGTGACAGGTTTGCCCCTCGGCGCACGAAAACCTAGAAAGATGCCGACTGTCGAACAGGTGCGCGAAGCGCTGGTTGAAGTCAAGGATCCCGAGCTGAACCTCGGCATTCTGGAGCTCGGTCTGGTCTACGACATCACCACCGAAGGCGAGAACGGCGAGACCGTCACCGTCATGATGACGCTGACCTCGCCCATGTGCCCCGTCGGGCCGATGTTCAAGAAGTCCGTCGAGGATCACGTCCTCGCGATCGAGGGCGTCAAGAAGGCGAACGTGGAGATCACCTTCACGCCGCCCTGGGATCCGGCCACCATGGCCTCGGACGACGTCAAGGTCATGCTCGGCATATGGTAGCGATTTCCTCGTCGCCATGAGCGCGGCGCCCGAAGGCGCAGATTCGAGGGCAGCTCGGCTCGACGAAGTGGGTCACCGTTCCAAGCGAAGTCTCTGACTTTTTCGGGCCGGCCCGGAGGGCCGCTTCAAAACTTTGTTCTCCCGAAAAAGCAGCGAAGCAGAAGCGCCACACGGAGGTGGCGCGACGAGCGTCTTCGCGAGAATGGTGACCCACTTCGTCGAGCCGAGCTGCCCTTCGACACGACGCCTGCGGCGCGCTGCTCAGGGTGACAAGGACGAGCGTCTAGTGTGACGTGTAGTTGGCCGCGTGCGGGTAGATTCGCGTCGGGATGCTCGCGAACGCCGGATCGCCGCACTGCCAGAGCAGGAACGCGTATTCGTCGGTTAACAGTTCCTCGCTCTGCGTGCGGGACGCCGCTAAGAATCCGTGGCCGGCGTCGTAGTCCACGCGCAGCAGGATCGGACGCCCGCTCGTCGTCGCACGCGCGAGGCGCGCGGTGAACTTGGCGAGCTCCCACGACGAGACGCGAGGATCGTTGTAACCGGTCACCAGCATCACGGCGGGGTACGGCGTCCCCGGAACCACGTGCTCGTAGGCGTCCATCGCGTAGAGCGCCTTGAACCCCACCTCGTTCTTCACCGTGCCGAACTCCGGTATGTTGGGAGGTCCGTTCGGGGAGAACTCCATGCGCATCGCGTTACTCGCGCCGACGACGTCGAGGGCCGCCGCGAACAGGGGCGGCTGCGACGTGATCGCTCGCCCGATCGTGATGCCTCCGGCGCTCGTGCCCTCGCCGGCGAGATGCGCGGACGACGTGTACTTATGCGCGATGAGCCACCGGCCGCAGCCGATGAAGTCTTGCCAGGTGTGCGGCTTGGTCGCGATCATCCCTGCCCGATGCCACGCCTCGCCGTACCATCCGCCGCCCCGGACGTGGCAGATCGCGTAGACGCTGCCGCGTTCGAGCCACGCGACGCGCGTGGAGCTGAACGACGGGTTGAGCTCGATGCCGTACGACCCGTACGCGTTGAGATACGTCGGATGGGATCCATCGAGCGCGAGCCCCTTCTTATAAATGAGGGAGAGCGGCACCATGGTGCCGTCGGCGCTGCGCGCCTTCACTTCGCTCGAGGTGTAGGGCGACATGTCCACGTTCGCGACGGCCTTGAGTTGCGTGTCGCTCACGGCGCCGGCGGCATCGGCGGCGTAGTAGAGCAGCGAGTGCGTCCACGACGTCAGGCCGAATACCACGCCGCTCACGCGCGGATCCGTCACGATCGAGTTGATCGCGCCGCCGTACGGCAGCCGCACGCGCGCGGCAGCTCCGGGCGCGCCGTCGTCGGAGAGCGCGATCCGGGAGATCCGTCCGAACCCGCCGTCGCGCGAGAGAACGTAGAGCCCGTCGGCGGCGACGCCGACCTGCTCGACGATCGGCCTGCCCGCGGCCACCACCGTCCGCGCGGCCGCCGCGTCGGGACGCGCCAGCGACGTCGCGATCACCTTGAAGGTCGGCGCGTTCTTATGCGTCACCATGTAGATGGTCGAGCCTTTGAAGTCGTAGTTCGTCACGGCATCCGCCGTCGTCGCCACCGGCGTCCAGGCCGCGCCGCCCGAGTCCAACGACGTCGCCTTGGTCGCGTAGATCGTCGCCTCGTTCTGCACGCCGTGCACGACGACGCCGAGGGTGTAGGCCGAGACCGGCGAGCCGGCGACGATGGGAAAGTCGGTCGCGCCGAACGCGATCTTCGGATTGACGCCGTAGCCGAAGACCGGCACGTCGCGGTCGGGATCGTTGCCGAGTACGTGAACGAAGGCGACGGCCCGCGTCTCCTTGTCGTTTTCCGACTCGCCCGGCTGCAGCTTCGGAAAGCGCACGTAGTAGAACGAGTTCCCGTCGGGGCGCCAGCTCGTGGCGCCGATGTAGTAGCAGCGGTCGATCGCGTCGGGCAACACGTTGCCCGTTGCGGTCTCGACCACGTGAATCACGGCCGCCTCGGAGCCGCCCTCCGAGATGCCGTACGCCACGTACTTGCCGTCGAGCGACGGCAGGAAGTAATTGATGGTGTAATGCTTGCCGGCCGACGCCAGGCTCTGCGGGTCGATCAGCACGCGCTCGTCGCCGCCCGCGGCCCGGCGGACGTAGAGCTTCGGCGAGTTGTCGCCCGGGTTGAGCTTTTCGTAGAAGTAGTACGGTCCGTCGACCGTGACGCCGCTGACCGAAGCGCCGGCGTTGTCGAGCTCTTTGATGCGCGCGAAGAGCGCGTCGCGAGCCGGGCCGAGGTTACCGAGAACCGCCCGCGTGTAGGCGTTCTGATCCTTGAAGAACGAGACGACTTCGGGGTTCTGCATGTTTTCGAAGTAACGATACGGATCGGTGACCGACGTACCGTAGATCGTCGTGGCGTAGGGGCGCGGCCGCGGGACGGGCGGCGGCGTCGGAAACCCGTGCGGCACCTGCGACTGCGCTCCGATGCCGCTTCCGGGCACGAGCGACGCGAAGGCAACAAGAAGAGCAGCAACAGCGAGTCGTGGCATGAGCGGCCTATTCCACGGGCGCCGTAGCGAGCCTACCCCTGCGCTCACCCTTCGCCCTTCGCCCTTCGCCCTTCGACTTCGGCGCTACGCGCCTCCGCTCAGGATGACAAGGTTGGTGCCTGCGCTCAGGATGACAATTTGGGGCGGCGGACAAAGCTGACCGCGTGAAGAGCCGCTCCGAGAGATACGACGAGCTCGCAAAGAAGCGCGAGCTGTCGGAAACGCCGGCCGGCGCCGAGGCGACCGCCAAGCAGCACGAGCGCGGGAAACGCACGGCGCGCGAGCGCGTCGAGGGACTAGTCGACGAGGGTTCGTTCGTCGAGTTCGATCGCTTCGTCGTGCATCGCACGAATGCGTTCGGTCTCGACGAAAAAGAGTTTCTCGGCGACGGCGTGATCACGGGCCGCGCGACGATCGACGGCCGCCAGATCTTCCTCTTCTCGCAAGACTTCACCGTGCTCGGCGGCTCGCTCGGCGAAGCCTTCGCCGAGAAGATCTGCAAGGTGATGGACCTCGCGGTGCGCACGGGATCGCCGCTGATCGGCATCAACGACTCGGGCGGTGCGCGCATCCAAGAGGGCGTGGTCTCGTTGGGCGGCTATGCCGAGATCTTCTGGCGGAACGTGCAGGCCAGCGGGGTGATTCCGCAGATCAGCTTGATCGCCGGCCCCTGCGCCGGCGGCGCCGTCTACTCCCCGGCGATCACCGACTTCATTCTGATGACCGAGAAAATCTCGCAGATGTTCATCACCGGACCCGAGATCATCAAGACGGTCACCGGCGAGGACGTCACGTTCGAGCAACTCGGCGGTGCGAACACGCACGCCACCCGCAGCGGGGTCGCCCACCTCGTGGCGGCGGACGAGGCGAACCTCTTCGATCTGACGCGCGCTCTTTTCTCGTTCCTCCCCCAGAACAACGCCGAGGAGCCGCCGAGCTACGACTGCGACGACGACCCGAATCGCCTGGTGACGGCGCTCGACGATCTCGTGCCCGACGCGCCGAACAAACCCTACGACATGCGCGAGGTGATCGACGGCATCGTCGACTACGGCGACTTCTTGGAGATTGCGCCGCTCTACGCGCAGAACATCATCTGCGGCTTCGGGCGCGTGAACGGCCGCTCGATCGGAATCGTCGGCAATCAGCCCAGCGTGCTGGCGGGCGTCCTCGACACGCGATCGTCGGTAAAGGCGGCGCGGTTCGTGCGCTTCTGCGAC
This sequence comes from Vulcanimicrobiota bacterium, assembly GCA_963824595.1. GTDB lineage: Bacteria > Vulcanimicrobiota > Vulcanimicrobiia > Vulcanimicrobiales > Vulcanimicrobiaceae > Cybelea. Next base: position 494,962 of record CAWGPY010000001.1, on the reverse strand, counting down.
GCGTTCAACATCCCGCTCGTCACGTTCGTCGACGTGCCCGGTTTCTTGCCGGGAACGGATCAGGAGTACGGCGGCATCATCCTGCACGGCGCCAAGCTCCTCTACGCCTTCGCCGAGGCCACGGTGCCGAAGATCACGGTCATCACTCGCAAGGCCTACGGAGGCGCGTACGACGTGATGGCGAGCAAGCACATCCGCGCCGACGTGAACCTGGCGTGGCCGACCGCGGAGATCGCGGTGATGGGAGCCGAGAGCGCCGTGAAGACGATCTTCCGCCGCGAGATCGCCGCCGCAAACGACAAAGAGGCGAAGATGCAGGAGCTGATCGACGAGTACACGGAGCGTTTCGCGAACCCCTACATCGCCGCGCAACGCGGCTACGTGGACGACGTGATCGAGGCGCGCAAGACGCGCGCCGCGATTGCCGGGGCGCTCGACATGCTGCGCGACAAACACGTCGCGCGGCCCGAACGCAAGCACGGCAACATACCGTTATAGAGTGCAAGAGGAGTTGGTGACCGAGTGAAACTGTTGGAAGGTAAGCGCGCGCTGGTGACCGGAGTCGCCAACCGCTGGTCGATCGCAACCGGAATCGCACACAAGCTGCACGAGCACGGCGCGGCGATCGCGCTCACCTATCAGGGCGAGCGCGTGAAGGGCGAGGTCGAAAAGCTGGCCGCCGACCTGGGCGGTCCGGCCGTCGAATGCGACGTCTCCAACGACGCGTCGCTGCAGGCGATGCGCGAGCGGCTCGACCGCGAGTTCGGCCGCCTCGACACGCTGGTGCACTCGATCGCGTTCGCCAACAAAGAAGACCTCGCGGGCAGAGTATTCGATACGTCGCGCCCCGGCTTCGCACTGGCGCTCGACGTGTCGGCGTACTCGTTGATCGCACTCGTCGCGACGCTGCGCGAATCGTTCAGCGAGAACGCCTCGATCGTCGCCATGACCTACCTCGGCGCGACGCAGATCGTTCCCAACTACAACCTGATGGGCATCGCAAAGGCGGCGCTCGAGTCGACGGTGCGTTACCTCGCGTTCGACTTGGGCGATCGCGGCATTCGCGTCAACGCGATCTCGGCCGGGCCGATCAAGACCGCGAGCTCGCGCCAGGTCGGTGGTTTCTCGCGAATTCTCGACGTGGTGCCGAAGGTAGCCCCGCTGCGCCGCAACGTCACGCCCGAGGACGTGGGCAACGCCGCGGTCTACCTCGCGTCCGATCTGGCGAGCGCGGTGACGGCCGACGTGCACTTCGTCGATGCCGGCTACCACGCGATGGGAATGTATCCGCCCTCCTTTGTTTAGCAAGATACTGATCGCGAATCGCGGGGAGATCGCCGTGCGCGTCATTCGCACGGCGCGCGAGCTAGGCATCGCGACCGTCGCGGTCTACTCCGACGCCGACCGCGGCGCGCTGCACGTCGAGCTGGCCGACGAGGCCTATCACATCGGGCCGGCGGCCCCGAGCCTGAGCTATCTCGACGCCGGCAAGATCGTCGACGCCGCGCGCCGGTCGGGGGCGCAGGCGATTCACCCCGGCTACGGCTTTCTGGCCGAGAACGCAGCGTTCGCGCGCCGCGTCGTGAAGGACGGTTTCGTTTGGATCGGGCCGCACGCCGACGCGATCGACGCGATGGGCGACAAGCTGCGCGCGCGGCAGGCGATGCAGGCCGCCGGCGTGCCGTTCGTGCCCGGCGGCGTCACGGCGGTGCCCGACGTCGCCGCCGCGCGCCGCGCCGCGCAGACCTACGGCCTGCCGCTCGCGCTCAAGGCGGCCGCCGGCGGCGGCGGCAAGGGACTGAAAGTCGCGCACACGCTGGACGAACTGGAGCCCGCGTTCGAGACCGCGCGCCGCGAGGCCGAAGCCTATTTCAAGGATGGGACGATCTACGCCGAGCGTTATCTCGAGAATCCGAAGCACGTCGAGCTGCAGCTGCTCGCCGACAAGCACGGCAGCGTCGTGCACTTCGGCGAACGCGACTGTTCCCTGCAGCGCCGCCACCAGAAGCTGTGGGAAGAGACGCCCGCGACGATCCCGGAGCGCGTGCGCGCGGCGATGCGCGCTGCAGGGCTGCGCGCCGCCGAAGCCATCGCCTACGATTCCGCCGGAACCATCGAGTGTCTCGTCACCGGCGACGAGTTCTACTTCTTGGAAATGAACACGCGCATTCAAGTGGAGCACACCGTCACGGAGATGATCTCCGGCGTCGACCTGGTGCGCGAGCAGATTCGCATCGCGGCCGGCGAGCCGCTCGGCTACACGCAGAGCGACCTGGTCTTCCGCGGCGTTTCGATCGAGGCGCGCGTCAACGCCGAAGATCCGGCGCGCGAGTTCCGGCCCGCGCCGGGCACGATCGTCGCGTACCGCGAGCCGGGCGGGCTCGGCGTGCGCGTCGACTCGGCCGCCTACGCCGGCTGGACGATTCCGAGCGAGTACGACTCGCTCGTCGCGAAGCTCGTCGTGTGGGCGCCCGATCGCGATGCCGCCATCGCTCGGCTGCGGCGCGCGATCGACGAATATGCGATCGAAGGCGTTCCCACGACGCTGTCCCTGCTGCGCGCCCTCTGCGACCATCCGGCCGTGGCCGACGCGAGCTACGGGACCGCCACGCTCGAGGCGTTCGCGCGCTCGTGGCGGCCCCCGCCGCCCAAACCGTCCTCCGCGCCGGCGCCCGCCCCGCGTCGCCGCACGGCGCCGCGCCTGGCGGCGCTGCGCCGCGGCGCGAACGCCGCGACCGGCGACGCCGTGGTCTCCCCGATGCACGGCGTCGTGGTCGAGTTGCGGGCCGGCCGCGGCGACAGCGTGGCGGAAGGCCAGATCGTGGCCGTCGTCGAGGCGATGAAGATGATGAACGAGATCCGCGCGCACCGCGGCGGGACCGTCACCGCCGTGCACGCGCAGGCCGGATCCAGCGTCGAGAGCGGGTCGCCGCTGCTGACCCTGGAGTGACGCACGGGGCGCGCTCGGCGACGCCGCGAAGGCCGGCCGAATGCGATCTATAACGTTCGCCGCGCTCGTTGCGCTGATCGGCGCCGCGCCGGCAGGGAACCCATCGCCCATACCGAGCGCAGCGTCCTCGCCGATCGACGTCGCGCGCAACCGGGTAGATACGATGCTGCGCACCGGTCACGCGGACGCGTCGTGGTTCGCGGATAGCTTCCTCGCGCAGGTGACCGTCAGCCAAGTCGACGACGCGATCGCGTCGTTAACGAAGACGCTCGGCCCGTACGCGAGCCTCGACGTCACGCCGGAGAAGTTCGTCGCCCACTTCGCCAAAGGCACCGACGACGTGCTGATCCACCTCGACGCACAGTATAAGATCGACGGCCTGCTCTTCAAGCCGCCGGCAATCACCGCGTCGTCGCTGGACGACGCACTGCGAAACCTCGCGAGCTCGGGCGCCACGCTGTCGTACGTCGTCGAAGAGGGCCGCAGCGAGCTGGCGGCTCGCGCTCCTTCGCAGGCGCTTGCCGTGGGTTCCGCGTTCAAGCTCGCGGTGCTCAACGGCTTGCTCGATCAGATTCGGGGCGGACGCCGCCGCTGGAGCGACGCCGTGCCGCTGCGCGATGCCTGGAAGAGCCTGCCCAGCGGCGTGCTGCAGCGCTGGCCCGCGGGAACGCCGCTCACCGTCGCGACCTACGCGGCGGAGATGATCTCCATCAGCGACAACACCGCCGCCGACGCGCTCGCGCGGCTCGTCGGTCCGGCCGGCCTCGCGCCGTACGCGGGCGACAACGAGCCGTTCCTCACCACCCGCGAGATGTTCGCACTGAAATCGGACGAGGGCGCCGCATTGCGCGCTCGCTACATTGCGGCCGGCACGCCGAGTCAACGCGCGGCGGTGTTGCGCGGCGTCGACGCGCTGCCGTTACCCCGCCTGCGCACGCTGTCGACCACGCCCGATCTCGCCGTCGAATGGCACTACAGCGTCAGGACGCTGTGCGCCCTGATGCGAGGCGTCGCCGCGTTGCCGTTGATGACGATCAATCCGGGCATCGACCTGAGCGACGCTTTTCGCCGGATCGCGTTCAAGGGAGGCTCGGACGTCGGCATCATCAACCTGACCACGATGGTCACGACGAAGCGCGGGACGCAGATCTGCTTCTCGGCGACGCTCAACGACGCGGCCAAAGCGGTGGACGAGACGGCGTTCGAGACCGGCTACGCGTCGGCGCTCCGCGTCCTCGCGACGCGTTAGGCCCACGGGCGGGCGCGCTGCGGGCGTCCGGCGTAGTATCAGGGCGATGGCGCGCGAGCTCAACGATTCCGGCATTCCGATCCGGCCCGTCTACGACGCGGTCGAGGGCGAGCGGCCGCAGCTGGGCGAGCCGGGCTCTTTTCCGTACGGGCGCGGCATTCGCAAGGACATGTACCGTGGCCGGCTGTGGACCATGCGGCAGTACGCGGGCTTCGCGACGGCGGCGGAGTCGAACGCGCGCTATCGCTACCTGCTGGAGCGCGGGCAGACCGGGCTCTCCGTCGCCTTCGACCTGCCGACGCAGCTCGGCTACGACTCCGACGCGCCGCAGGCGCGGGGTGAGGTCGGGAAAGTCGGCGTCGCGATCGACTCGATCGCCGACATGGAGACGCTGCTCGACGGCGTGCCTCTCGATCGCGTCACCGTCTCGATGACGATCAACGCTCCGGCGGCGATCGTGTTGGCGCTGTTGCTCGCCGTCGCACGCCGGCGCGGCATTTCGTTCGACAAGCTCGGCGGCACGGTGCAAAACGACGTCCTCAAAGAGTACGTGGCGCGCGGGACGTACATCTATCCGCCCGGGCCCTCGATGCGTCTCGTCACCGACGTGATGGCCTACTGCGCCCGCGAGGTTCCGCAGTGGAACGCGATCTCGATCTCCGGGTACCACATTCGCGAGGCGGGCTCGACCGCGGTGGAAGAGGTCGCCTTCACGCTCTCCAACGGCAAGGCGTATCTTCGGGCGGCGCGCGACGCCGGCATCGAGCTCGACCTGGTCGCGCCGCGCATCTCCTTCTTCTGGAACGCGCACAACGATTTCTTCGAGGAAGTCGCTAAGTTTCGCGCGGCCCGGTACCTGTGGGCGCACATCACCCGCGACGAGTTCGGCTGCACCGATCCGCGCTCGCAGATGCTGCGCTTCCACACGCAGACCGGCGGCTCCACGCTCACGGCGCAAGAGCCCGAGAACAACGTGGTGCGCGTCGCGCTCCAGGCGCTCGCCGCCGTGCTGGGCGGCACGCAGTCGCTGCATACCAACGGCCAAGACGAGGCGCTCGCGCTGCCCACCGCGCAGAGCGCGAAGGTCGCGCTGCGCACGCAGCAGATCATCGGCTACGAGTCGGGCGTCGCCGACGTCGTCGACCCGCTCGCGGGGTCGTACTACGTCGAGACGCTCACCGGCGAGCTGATCCGCCGCGCGCGCGCCGGCATCGAGGAGGTCGACGCGATGGGCGGCAGCATCGCCGCCATCGAGAGCGGCTGGATGCAGGCGCGCATCGCCGACTCGGCCTATCGAGCGCAGCAGGCGATCGAACGCGGCGAGCGCGTCGTCGTCGGCGTCAACAAGTTCGCCGAGAGCGGCGTCGTGCCCGAGGTCGCGCTGCAGCGAATCGACGAATCGGTCGAGCGCGATCAAGTTGCGCGGCTCGCCGCCGTCCGCGCGGCACGCGACGCCAGCGCCGTGCGCGACCATCTCGCTCGCATCCGCGCCGCGGCCGCCGGGTCGGAGAACCTGATGCCTCATTTCGTCGATGCGGTGGACGCCGGCGTCACGCTCGGCGAGATCTGCGACGTCTTGCGGGACGTGTTCGGAACGTATCGGCCCAAGGAAGTCGTCGCCTCGTGGTGATCGACCACGTCGCCATCGTCGTGAAGGACCTCGAGGCAACGCTGCGGCTCTACACCGAGACGCTCGGCTTCAAGGAGATCTATCGCGAGATCGTCTACGACCAAGGCGTCGAGGCGGTCGGCTTGGAGGCAGGGGAATCGTGCGTCGAGTTGCTGCGGCCGCTCGACGACGACTCGCCGATCGCGCGCTTTCGAGGCGACGCGGCCGCGAAGCTGCACCACACGGCCTACCGCGTGCCCGACATCGAGGCGAAGCTCTCCGAGCTCAGGGCCGCGGGGGTTCGTCTGATCGACGAGCACGCGCGCCGCGGGGCGCACGGAAACCTGATTGCGTTCCTGCATCCGAAGGCGACGCACGGAGTCCTCATCGAACTCTGCCAGCGTTGATCTCGGGAACCAGCGACAGGCGCCGCCGAGCGCTCCTCTGGTCGACGATCGCGTCGGCCGCCATCCATCTCGTCGTCCTGACCCTGCTCTTTTATGCAGTCGCTCGAATCATCGTTCCGCGCGGCAGCCGCGAGGTCGTTTCGCAGACGCACGTCGTGACGATCGCGAAGGTCGCGCCGCCGACGCCCGCGCCGCGGCCGCGCCCCGCCCGCCACGTGCGCCAGCGCGAGTCGGCGCCGGCGACGACGCTACGTCACGAGATCGCAAAGGAAGTGTCGTCGCCGGCCTCACCCGAGCCCCCGCAGCAGCACGCTCCGGTGCCGTCGCGGATCGCGCGCGATCGGGCGGGATTCGCCCGCGAGGTCGCGCAGCTGAATCGGCAAAACGATCCCCACGCGATTCCGACGATCGACCCGTCGGCCCGCCAATCGAGCAACAAGAGCTACGCTTTCCAGGTTCCATCTTCGATGCGCGGCAACGAGCACGGCAACGGCATCATTACGCCCGTGCGAAGCTGGCGCGACCAGGGTCGCGACTGCTACTACGGACGCTACGAGTTCACGTATCCCGACGGCGCGATGGAAAGCGGCGACATCGTGTGGCCGTTCTGCTTCGATCCCGGCTCCGATCCGTTCAAAGAGCCTCCCCACCCGATCCCGTTCCCGCTCCCGCTGCTCGGCTTCCGGCTCCCGACCGACGCGCAGCTGCCGCCGATCGAAAAGGAAGTCTACCAGCAGTGGGCCGCGGGCAACGGCGGCGTTTCAGTGCCGTAGCAGCGGCGTCTGCGCGAGGCCGTTGAGGACGAACTGCACCGCCAGCGCGGCGAGGATGATTCCGAGCAGACGGCTGACCACGTGGATGCCGGTCGTTCCGATGACGCGCTGCAGCAGCGACGAGCCGCGCATGCAAAGCCACGTCACGAGCAGCGCGACGGCGTAGGCGAGGGCGACGACCGCGAGTTCCAGCCGGTCGCCTCGAGAGAGGTTCACGAGCAGCAGCACCGTCGCGATCGTGCCGGGTCCCGCGATCATCGGAACCGCCAGCGGGAAGACGGCCGGGTTTTCCGCCGCGGCGGCCTCGAGCTCTTCTTCTTGCGTTCGCTTCGCGCGCGTCGGACGAGCGAAGAGCATGTCGATCGCGATCAGGAACAGCAAAATCCCGCCCGCGATCATGAACGCCGGCAACGTGATGCCGAGATAATCCAGGATGATGCGCCCCACGACGCCCATGAAGAGAATCAGACCGCCGGCCACCAGCACGGCCTGATCCACGATCTGATTGCGCCGCTCCGGCGAGACGCGCGCCGTCGAGCCGAGCGTCATCGGAATCATCCCGATCGGATCGATGATCGTGAATGCGGTCGCGAATGCCGTAGCGACGAATCGTACGTCCATGATGCGACGACAGGTTATCGCCTACCGAAGGCCAACGTCAAGCCCTCGATGCACCACGGCGGCCAACGCCGGCGATGAACGGCGCCGTTAACATCGACGATCTGCGCCGCATCGCGCGGCGCCGGCTTCCGCGCGTGGTTTTCGACTATATCGATGGCGGCGCGGACGCCGAGCTGACGCTGCGCGAGAACTCGCGCGTCTTCGAGACCGTCACGTTTCGCCCGCGTAACGCGGTCGCCGCGACGCCGTGCAGCGTGCGGACGACCGTCTTGGGCACGACGCTCGACCTTCCGTTTCTCCTCGCGCCCGTCGGCAGCAGCCGTCTCTTCTTTCCGCGGGGCGAGTGCGTGGCTGCGGCGCAAGCGGGTGCGGCCGGAACCGCGTACGTCCTGTCCACGCTCTCGGGATGCCGCCTGGAAGACGTCAAGGCGGCGACGACCGGTCCCGCGTGGTACCAGCTGTATCTGGTCGGCGGCCGCGAGGTCGCGACGGCCGCGATTCGCCGCGCGCGCGCTGCGGGCTACTCCGCACTCGTCGTCACCGTGGACACGCCGGTGGCCGGTTTGCGCGAGCGGGATCTGCGCAACGGCGCGCACGCGATGGTTAAAGGCAGTCCGCTGCAGCGGCTGCCCTATGCGTGGCAGTTCCTCGCGCGCCCGCGCTGGTTCGCCGATTTCATGCGCGACGGCGGATTGATGAAATTCCCCAACGTCGTGTCGAGCGACGGGGAACCGATGCCGTACGACGACGTCGCGGGCGCGCTCGAACGCTCGACCGTCGCGTGGGAAGATCTTTCGTGGATTGCCGCAGCGTGGGGCGGTCCCGTCGTTATCAAGGGCATCCTAACCGGTGAGGACGCGCGTCGCGCCGCCGATGCGGGCGCGCACGCGATCGTCGTCTCCAATCACGGCGGACGCCAGCTCGACGGCGTTGCGCCGACGCTCCGCGCGCTGCCCGAGGTCGTCGCGGCCGTCGGCGATCGCTGCGAGGTGCTGCTCGACAGCGGCATCCGGCGCGGAAGCGACGTCGTGAAAGCGTTGTGTCTGGGGGCGCGCGCCGTGCTGGTCGGACGAGCCTACGCTTACGGACTTGCCGCGGGCGGCGGCGCCGGCGTCGCGCGCGCGATCGAGATCTTGCGCTCGGGCGTGATCCGCACGCTGCGTCTCATCGGCTGCCACGACGTCGCGGCGCTCGACGGCTCCTACGTCGAGTGGGATCGTGTGCCGTGACGGCTCGCCTTCATTAAAGGAGTCCGGAGCGCCCAGATGACGCTGTACGTCCGGGGACGCCTGCCGGCGGCCGGTGTCGCCGTGATCGGCAGCCGAACGCCCCCGGCCGAGGCCGAAGCGTTCGCCTATCGGCTGGCGTTCGGGCTACGGGGACCGGTGATCGCGGGCCTCGCCCCGGGCATCGACGCTGCCGCTCACCGCGGCGCGCTGGCGGCTGGCGCGCCTACCGTGGCGTTCGTCGGCTACGGGTTCGGGAGGACCGACCCGCCGGAGTACGAGGCGCTCGCTCGCGCGATCGTCGGCGCCGGCGGAGCGGTGGCGACGCTCGTGTCGCCCGGCTCGCCGGCGACGGCCGATTCCATGGTCGCTCGCGATCGCCTCCAGGCGAAGCTCGCGTGCGCCGTCGTGCTGGTTTCGAGCGAGCGCACGGGCGGCGCAGCCCACACGATGCGGTTCGCCGGGGAGCTCGGACGGGCGCGCTTCGCGGTCGCGCCGCCCGAGGGAACGGACGCCTCGGAGGCGTGGGGGCTCAACCGCCTCTGCCTCGCCGACGGCGCCGTCGCGCTGCCGCTCGATCCCTCCGGCGCCATGGCAATTATTGACCACTGCTTGGGCCGCCAAGATGGGGGAGCGGGCAGAACCCTGCCGAACAACCGGTAGACCCGGGGGATCCCCGGCTATACTCCAGCTACTGCTAAGGAGACACACTCTATGCGATTGTTATCAACAGCGCTGTGTACAACGGTCGCTGTGGCGTTACTAGCGGGCTGCTCCGGGAACATGTCCCCGGGTACGTCGGGACCGAGCACCGCTGGGCAAACGCAGTCCGGTTTTGACTCTCACGGGAAGTTCATCCCGCACTTCTCGTATCCGGCCAGCGTCGTCCCGAAGGGCCAAGTCGGCCTTCGCGGCAACTCGCTGAGAGCGAAAATCTCGCCGGATGCCAAGAAGCGCGCCGCCGAGGGCGGCATCTACGGTAGCCAGTTCTTCGCTACCATCATCAACGGCTATCCGCACAAGAACACGTCGAACGGTCCTCCGACCTGCTCGATCGGCGGCAGCTATGTGAATAGCGTTGCCGTTGACGGCAAGGGCAACCTGATCGATCCGGACGGCGGCAGCCGCACGGTCATCGTCTACCAGGGCCCCGGCATGTGCGGATCCGAGATCGGCTCGATCAGCGACTACTACGGCCAGCCGTCCGACGCCTCGAGCCCGAACGCTGCGACCGGAACGATCGCCGTCGGCAACATCTTCGATACGTCCGGCGCCGGCAGCATCTCGCTCTGCTCGCTCTCGGCGGGCTGCACCGCGAACCTCACCAATCCGAACATGTACGAAGTCGCCGGCGTCGCCATGGCCAACAACGGCGATTGCTGGGGTTCGGCTACCAACAGCCTCGGTACGGCTACTCTGACGTACTTCCCGGGCTGCTCGGGTGGCGGACAAGCCACGACTGGCTTCGCCAACACGTACTACGGCGGCTTGGACATCGACGCGAACGGCAACCTCGTTTCGATCGATGCCTTCACCCCGGCGGTCCGCGTGTACTCGGGTTGCAACCCGGCTTGCACGATGGTCGGCGGTCCGTTCCCGCTCCTGAACGATGCGGTCTTCGGTCACCTGAACAAGCAATCGATGACCTTCGCGACGGGCGATTACGCTCTCGGTCAGGTCGACGTCTACTACTATAGCCCGACGTCGCTCACGTACTGGTACAGCTTCAACAATGGCTTCAGCGCCAGCGATGACGTTGAAGGCGCGGCCTACAACCCGCGTTCGAGGCAGTAGCAGCACAAGCTCCCAGCTAAGGGAACCGAAACAGGATGACCGGCTTGCCGGCCATCCTGTTCTCTTTTTGTCTCAGAGGTTAGGCGCGATGCCCGCGTCGATCGAGGTCTCGAACGTGCGGCTCCAGGGAAGCCCGATCGAAAGCGCGGCGATGTGATAGCCCGGATCGAGTCGCGCCAAAATCGTCTCGGCATAGCCCCAGAGCAGCGCGCGGTCGCGTTCCGCCGTCGCCGCCGCGTCTCGGGGAGCGAGCATCGAGTGGTCCGTCACGCCCCGCGCGGCGAGCGTCGCGTTGAGATCGGGCCGCACCTCGTCGTGAAACGCATAGTCGTCGAGGAACCGGACGAACGTGAACGTGCGGTGCGCCAGCGCATCGTACGTGCGCATGCGCCGCCCCGCGCCTGCGGCGATCGCCTCGGCGAGCGCGGTGCCGGTGGTGTTCGCGTTCGTGTTCCACGATGCGTACGCATCCAAGCGCGCCGCGAGTCCCGAGTCCAAGATGCGTTGCGCGAAGGCCGCCTGATCGGCGTACGACGTCAAGAACGAGAGGTCCGCGAGCGCGACCGATCGACCACGCTCGGCATCGTCGCGCATCGCGGCGGCGAACGCGTCGTCCTGTGCCGCCGGCGTATTGGGCACGCGCACGTACAGCACGATGTCCGGACGGTCGTCGTCGCGTGTGCCTCCGCTGACGCGGATCAGTGCGGCGATCGCCCCGTCGACCGGCGCGTACTCGATCGGGTCCTGATACGACGCGCCGCCCGCGGTCGAGTAACGCACGCCGATGCGCGGCGTCCACGCGGCGGCGCGCGCGAGCGAACGCGCGACCAGCGCCATGCCCAACTCGTCCGCGCCGGGCTCGATCGACGCGCGCGCCTGCGCGCCCGAGGCCGCGAGATCGCCTTGAAGCGCGCTGACGTCGCGTAGGTGAAGCCCCACGGGTCCGGCATCGTCCTGCCCGAGCACGAGCAGGTCGATGACGCCCGCCGCGGTCATCGCGAGCAGATGGCGGTCGACGGCGAGATCGCGCGCTCGCGTCGCGAGGTAGTCGTCGAGCACCGGTCCGGCGACGTCGCGGAGACGCTGCGCGCGCGCCGCTTCGGATGGCGAGGCCGGCGGATCGTGAAGGTTCGCGTACGCTTGCAGGTACGTCCAGACCGGGTACGCCGCGAAGTACGGCGTGCCGGCCGGAACGCCGGTCGGCGCGAGCCGCATGATCGTTCCGAACGCTCCGATCCACGCCCGCGGATTGGCGGCGCGCAGATGCGACAGCTCCGCCAACCGGAAGTAGGCGTCGGCGTACGACGGACCGGGGACGCGCGACGCGATCAGGCCGCCGTACGCGAGCATGTCGGTCGAGATCACGAAGCTGGCGACATTTCGCGACCTCTCGCGATTGAGCCACGCGATCAGGTCGTCGGAGCGTCCGCGCACCAGAAAGCGTCCCAGAAGCGGGGGCGGCGGCGCCTCGACCGGCACTCCGGCGATGCGGCCGAGCATCACCGGCAGCTGCGCGGTGACGGGCCGATCGTCCATGGGAACGAACGCGATCGCGGCGGCGAGCAGGCCAGCGAGATGCATTAGAGCAGCGCGCGCAGCGAGCCGCGGTGCCGCTCGAGGAGCGCGCGTGCGGCGCGCGAGCCGACGCCGCGGCGAAGCATCACGATCGCCACCTTCACGTTGCCGTCCGCATCCTCGAGCACGGCCTCCGCGCGCTCCTCGCCGACGTTCGCGACGGCCGCGACCAGCCTGCGCGCACGCTTTCGCAGCTTCGCGTTGCTCGCGACCAGGTCGACCATGAGATTGTCGTGCACCTTTCCCAGACGCACCATCGTCGCCGTCGAAATCGCGTTCAGCGCGATCTTCTGCGCCGTGCCGGCCTTCAGGCGCGTCGATCCGGCCAGCGCCTCGGCCCCCGTATCGAACACGATCGCCTGCTCCGCCGCGCGCGCGAGCGCCGAGTCGGCAACGCTCGTCAGAGCGAGCGTGAAGGCGCCCGCGCGGCGCGCCCGCTCGATCGCGGCGACGACGAACGCCGCGCCGCCGCTCGCGGAGATTCCGACGACCGCATCGTTCCCCGCACACGCGGCCAGCGCCGCGTCGCCCGCCGCTCCGTCGTCCTCGGCGCCCTCGATCGCGCGCGTCAGCGCCGGCACTCCGCCCGCGACGTGCGCGCGAACTAGCTCGGGCCGCGTCCCGAACGTCGGCGGCATCTCGGCCGCATCGAGCGCGGCGATCCGGCCGCTGCTCCCGGCCCCAACGTAGTGCAACGTGCCGCCGGCGGCGAGCTTTACGGCGATTGCGTCGACTGCGCGCGCGATGGCCGCAGATTGCGCGCTAACGGCGTCGACGGCGCCGCGCTGCTCGCGTACGAGCAGTTCGACGAGCGCCGGCGTTCCGAGCAGGTCGAGGCCCGCGCTGCGCTCGTTCGCAGCCTCCGTCGGTGGAAGGGGCTCGCTCATCGAGACGCTTCCACTTCGGCGGCGACGCGTTCGAGCAGCTCTCGAAGGCGTACCGGGGCGATCGCTCCCAACGCCACGGCGCGGCGCGCGCCCGTCGCGCCCGGCACGTTGGCAGCTCGTCCGCGCAGCGTCTCGTAGCCGAGCACGGCAAACGCCATCGCCTCCTTGGCATCCACCGGAATCCCCACGGCGTCCGACGTTTCGACGTTCGCACGCCCGTGCCGTGCCGCGATCCGCGCGAGCAACTCGGCGTTGTGCGCCCCGCCGCCCGACACGGTGAGCCGCGCGCCGTCGAATCCCTCGCGCCGGATGGCCTGCGCGACCGACGCCGCCGTGAGCTCCGCGAGCGTCGCCGCTCCGTCTTCGAGCGAGATACCGTCGATCGCCGGGCGGAAGCGGTCGAGGAAGTCACCGCCGAAGCGTTCGCGGCCCGTCGTCTTCGGCGGCGGGGCCGCGAAGTAGGCATCGGCCAGCATCGCCTCGACCAGTCGCGCGTCGGCCCGGCCCGCCGCGGCGAACGTGCCGTCGCGGTCGAAGGCCTGCGCGCCGCCCGTGCGTTCGCGCACGAACGCGTCGAGCAGCATGTTGCCGGGCCCCGTGTCGAACGCGATCGCGCACTCCGGCGCGGCGCCGGCGCGAAGCAACGTGACGTTGGCGATTCCGCCCAGGTTGAGCGCGACGCGGTCCTCGTTCGTACCACCCAGCAACAAGGCGTCCACGCGCGCGACCAGCGGTGCGCCCTGACCGCCCGCCGCGCAATCGGCGCTGCGAAAATCGAAACAGACCGTGACGCCCGCGAGCTCGCGAACCGCGAACGCGTCGCCCAGCTGGAGCGTCACGCCGGCACCGCCGTCGTGCCAGATCGTTTGACCGTGCGAAGCGACGAACGCGACGTCGTCGCTGCCCGCAACCGATCGCGCGGCTCGTCCGAAGGCGCCGCCGAGATTCCGATGCAACCGCGCGAGTGCGGCGGCGCTGCCTGCGTTCGGCGGCAGGGCGCCGCGCAGCGCCTCGCTCAAAGCGTCGTCGAACGAATGCGTTTGGAAACGCAGCAGCTCCAGCGAATATCCCTCCCCGCGAGGGCGCACCGAAACGAGCGCAGCGTCGACGCCGTCGAGCGACGTCCCGCTCATCAAGCCGACCGCGAGCATCAGCCGCCCACCGACTCGACCATCGCTTCGTAGAACGCCGCGCGCAAGTCGCGCGTATCTTCGTCGCGGCCAAAATACACCGCGTTCGTCAGCAGTACGCCGGCGAGATCGCGCGTCGGGTCGGCCCACACGCACGTCCCCACGAATCCGGTGTGGCCGAAAGACGAACGATCCATAGAACGGCCGCACGAGTTTTCGTCGGTGGTCTTCAGCGCCCAGCCGAGCCCGCGGCGCAGCACGGGATCCGTCGCCTGTTCTGCGATCGCCTCACGCGCGAGCTCGTTCGGGAGGAGCGCGGACGAGCGCCCGTGCAGCGGCGCAAGATAGCATTGCGCGAGCGAAGCGACGTCGGCGGCCGTCCCGAAGAGGCCGGCGTGGCCCGCGACGCCGAGCATGAGATACGCCTTCTCGTCGTGCACGAAACCCTGCACGCGTCCCCGCCAGCCATCGTCTTCGGTCGCCGGGATCGCGGCGCGATCGCGCGCGGCCGGACGGAACGCCGGCGACGCTCCGAACGAGCGCGCAACCGCCGCGCCGAGCGACGCTCCGGCCACGCGCTCGAGCACGACGCCCAAGGCGATGAAACCGAGATCGCTGTAGATCACCCGCTCGCCGGGCCTCGCGACGAGCGGAGCGCGCAACGCGAAGTCGGCCACGTTTTCGTTGACGATGGTCCGATAATCGGCGCCCGAGTTCATCCCCGACGTATGCGCGAGCAGCATCCGCGGCGTAATCTGCGCGTGCTCGCCGTCGCTCCATTCCGGCAGGATGGCGGCGAGGGGTTCGTCGAGCGCGAGGCGCTTACGAGCGACCAGCTGCAGGACGAGCGTGCTCACGAACGGCTTCGTTAGCGACGCCAAATCGAAGCGCGTGTCGGCATAGATCGGACGCGCGAGCGAATCCGCGCGCGTGACGCCCCACGCGCGCTCGTAGACGACGCGGCCGCGATGCTCGATTCGCGCCACGGCGGCCGTGAACTGCGTGCCGAGCCCGTCGTCGAGGGCGCGTTCGATCGGCGTCACGCCGGATGCACCGGCAGCATCCCCGTGGGCATCGACCCGCCGAAGATGACGTCCGCGAGTCCCGCGACGGACGCCGGATCGTCGCCGTACGCGGCGAGCACGTGGCGCGCCGCGGAGAAGAGCGGAGCGTCGAACGGCTCGCCGACCGAGACGATCATCGCGCCGGGGTGGCGCTCGAGAATCCGCGCGATGGCTTCCGCCTGCCCCGCGTGCCGGTGAGCGGCGCGGGCGAGCACGATTGGGCGCCGTTGCCGCGCGGCGAGCGCGCCCAGCAACGCCTCGCGCTCTTCCGCCGCGGGATCGAGCGACGCGAGAAACTCTTCGAGCGCGGGCGCCTCGCGATCCAGCAGCGGACGCGCCGCACCGAACGAAACGGCGATCGACGTCAGCGGATCGGCGTGCGGAAGGCCCCGCAGCAGCGTTACGGCGCGCCGCGCGATCTCGCGGCCGATGCCGGGATGGGGCGGGAACTCCTCGAGCGGCAGCGGCGCGGCGCCGGCCGCGCGCAGTTGCATCACTCGGGCGTGCGCCTCCGCTATCCGCGCGAGCGAGAGCACGCCGCGCTCGACGGCCCGCGCGAGCGCGTCAATGGCCTCGCGCGCGGCGCCGGCGTCGTGACTGAAGACGAGCAAGTCGGCACCGGCCGCGACGGCGGCCACCGCACGGTCCGCGACGCTGCGCGGCGCCACGGCGCCCATCTCCATGCAGTCGGTCACCACCGCGCCGCGAAAACCCAGTTCTCCGCGCAGCAGATCCACGGAGATCCGCGACGAGAGCGTGGCCGGATGCTCGGAGTCGAACGCGTTCACCAGCAAATGCCCCGTCATCATCGCCGCGGCGTCGCGCGCGACCGCCGCGAACGGCACGAGATCGCGCGCGCGCAGCGCCGCCTCGCCGGCATCGATCCGCGGCAGAATATCGTGTGAGTCCGTCGCGGTCGACCCGTGGCCGGGAAAGTGCTTGTAGCAGGGAACGATGCCGCCGCGCAACAGTCCGGCGGCGAGCGCCGCGCCGAGCGCGGCAACGCGGCTCGGATCGTCGCCGAACGACCGCGTGCCGATCACGGCGTTCCCCGGATCGAGCGCCAGATCGAGCACCGGAGCGAAGTCGAGCGTTGCCCCCGCGCGGCGCAGATCGAACGCGATCTGTTCGCCCGCGCGACGCGCCGGATCGACGTCGCCGGCCGCGCCGACGGCCATCATCGGCGGAATGGGCTCGACGCCGTCGCGCAGCCGAGCGACGCGCCCGCCCTCCTGATCGATCGCGATCAACGGAGGCGACTCCGGTTCGCGCGCCCGCAGCTCGTCGGTGAGCGCGCGGATGTCCCGCAGCGTAACGCCCTCGCCTCCAAACAATACGTATGCGCCGACGCCGGCCGGTCGTTCGTCGCCGCGCGCGCCGGTGATGCCGGCCGCCACGACGCCCCGTGCGAGGCGGCCCGCGTCGCTCACGCGATCGCTTTCCCAGTCGTCGCGTCGAAGCGGCGCACCGCGTCCGCAGGAAGGTCCAGCTCGATGCGATCGCCCGCACGCGGGCCGCCGCCGGCCGCAACGCGCACGGCGAGCATTCCGCGCTCCGTCGCTACCTCGAGGTAGGCGTCCGCTCCCGTCTCCTCGCGTCGCGCGACGTTTCCGGCGAGCGCGCCGCCGGGCGCCACCGCGATTCGCTCCGGGCGGATACCGACGATCGCTCCGCCGTACTCGAAAAGGTTCATAGGTCGTTCGCCGAGGAACCGCGCGACTGCCAACGTTTGCGGAGAATCGTACACGCGCCGCGGCGCGCCCGCATCCTCCACCCGTCCGGCGATCAGAACCGCAAGGACGTTCGCAACGCTCATCGCCTCGACGTGGTCGTGCGTGACGTACACGATCGGCCCGGCGAAATGCTGACGAACTCCCGTCACCTCGTCGCGCACGCTGCGGCGCAGCGACGGATCGAGATGCGCGAGCGGCTCGTCCAGCAGCAGTGCCGCCGGATCGGAGAGCAGCGCGCGAGCCAGCGAGGCGCGTTGGCGCTCGCCTCCGGAGAGCAGACGCGGACGCCGATCGAGGTGCTCGGCGACGTGCAACGATCGCGCCGTGGTCTCGATGCGCGTTTGCGCCCCGGCATCGCGCCGGCGCAGCGCGAAACGCAGGTTGTCGCGCACGGACATGTTCGCGAACAGCGCGTCGTCTTGAAAGACCAGCGCGACGCGGCGCTCTTGCGGCGGACGGCCGACGATCGACTCGCCGTCGAGGCGAACGTCGCCGCTCGTCGCGCGAGCGAGCCCGGCGATCACGCGAAGCAAAGTGGTCTTGCCGGCGCCCGACGGTCCGACCACCGCCAGCGTCGAGCCGCCGGCCGCCTCGATGGACACGTCATCGAGCGCTCGCCTCGCACCTCCCGGATAACGGACGACGAGCGAGCGCGTCGAGATCACTAGGGAACCTCTGAAGAAGTCGCTGCACCGGTCGCAGCGAGCAGTTTTTCCGCAGATCGAGGCGCAGCCGAGGGAGCATAGTCGAGAGCTCTGTGACCGAGGACGCAACGAAGAGATGCGGCAAAACTGCCGCTGCCCAGAGGGTTTAACCGCAAAGCCGCCACCTGCGTTGTCGAAGGCTCGGTCACAGACTCTTTGGAGTATGCTCTCTCGCCTTCTCCTTGCATCTGGCGGTTTTGCGATTCAAACGACCGGTACATGGACTTCTTCAGAGGTTCCCGGGCCGATCGATCGTGCGGTACTCCTCGCGGGCGGCGGCATCGCCGGCACGCGCGCGGTCGACGATTCCGCGCAGCCACGTCACCGCCCCGTCGTCGGCTTTCCTCCCCGCGAGCACCAGGCGCAGCGCGATGAGTGTCAAGTCCGGCGTCCGCGCCCCCAGGCGCGCGATCCCCTCGTAAAACGGCGCCGCCCCCTCGACGGCCGGGCGGCCGTCGAGGATCTCTCGCACGACGTCGGCCTTCGACGGCGACCCGTCGAGAAGGTAGCCGTCGAGCGACTCGAACTCCATCGGCCATGGGTTTCGCCGCACGGACCGCTCTGCTCTTCGCGGTCGCGATCGCGACGCTCGGGGCGAGCGGAGGCGGCGGCGACGCGGTGCGATTGCTCGAACGGATGCGCGCCGCCGCCGGCCCCGTCTGGCAGGGTCACTTCGTGTCGGTCTCCCGGCTCACGCTGTCCGGCCAGCAGAGCGTCGTATCCAGCGACAGCCAAGGGCTACGGATCACGGTGCGCCACTGCACCGGCGAGCTCTGCAGCGGCACGTATTTCGACGGCGCCCACGTCTACTCGATCAACATGAACGGTACGACGGTCGCTCGTTCGCTCGAGCCCGAGCCCTTTCTGCGCTCGCTGCGGCTCGTCGCATCGCTCTCGTTTCTCTCGCCGTCGTTCTTGGCGCACGGCGGCCGGATCGGCGGGGCGGGGAACGCCGAATTCGGAGGACGGTCGTACCGAACGATCGTGGTGGGCGACGTCAACGCCGTTCCGTTGCGGCTGTACGTCGATCCGCAAACGGCCTTGATTCGCCTCGCGCGCGATGCGAGCGGCAGCGAGACCTTCGAATACCGCAACTACCGCCGCGTCGGCGGATTCACGCTTCCGTACCTCGTGCTGCACGACGGACAGACGTTCGAGCGTTACGACGACCGCGCGTCGGTGTCGTCGGCCTTCGCAACGCCGCACGGTCTCGTGCCGTCGTTCAAGGGAAGCCCCGCCGCGATACCGACCGATCCGAAGTCGGTGACGCCGATCGCGGATTGCAGCGTGGGCGGCGTTGCGGTGCGCTGCCTGTTCGATTCGGGTAACTCGGGGCTGTCGGTGAGCTCCGAGCTCGCGAGCCGCCTCGCGGCGCCGGTCGTCGGCACGTACGCGGTGCGCGGGCTCGGCGGATACACCACGCAAGTCGTTCGCGCCGGTCCGCTGCGCGTCGGAAACGCGACCTACGGCGATGCCTACTACGCGGTGCTCAACGACCTTCGGCGCTACGGTTACGACGTGGTGCTCGGAGCCGACGTGCTGGGTTCGACCAGCGTGCAGATCGACGGCGCCGCCCACGTCGTGCGGCTGGCAGCGGCGCCGGTCCGCGGCGCGATCACGCTGCCGATGTCGTTCGAGAACTTCGTCCCGGTCGTCACCGTCGGCCTCGGCGCAATCGACGCGCAGCTCGCCGTCGACACGGGCGACGAATCGAACATCAACCTCGCATACGATTTCTATTCCAAGCATCCGGGCCTGTTCGCCGTGACGCAGCGGCGCACGGTCGGCGGCATCGGCGGAAGCAGCGTCGAGCTTATCGGCGAGATCCCGCAGGTGCGCATCGGCGACTATCGCACCGGCGCGCAGCGCATCGGTACGACCCAAACGCTGCAGGGTACGGCGTTCGGCCACCTGGGCGCCGCGTTCTTGCAGCAGTTCGTCGTGCAGTTCGACTACGCCGCGGCGGCGCTGCGTCTGACGCCGCGAACCTAGTGCGACTCGGCCGCTCAGCGGCCGGACTTGCCCCGAAACCGCCGAACGGTCGTGCTCGTGCTGGTGCTGAGGCTCATGCTGGGGCTGATGCTCGTGCTCGGCGGCGTCGCCACGCAATCGACTCGTGCGCCGTCGACGCGGCACGCCTGACTCGTCACGCGATCGATCCTCCAGAGCACGGGGCCTCTGGGAATGTATTCGTATCGCAAGAAGACTTGGAAAATCGCGGCCAGCAGCGCAAGCATTGCGACGGCGAGTAATGCGGGCCGAACCGCCGAATCGAATCTAAGATTGTCTTCCATTCGCTGCTCGGTGACGTAGTGAGTGAAAAGGGGTGCGTTGCGCTTTCGCACGCCGCGATGAACGTTACCTGCCGTCGCGGAAACAAAAAAAGCGCGCGATTAACGCACGCTTAACGCATGTACGAGCGCCGACTACCTCGGTAGTTTTGCAACCGTTTCGCTACAAGAGACCGCTCGTCAACCCGCACGCGCCTTCGAGCGTAAGCTGCTGGGCGCTCCCCGGCGTCAGCCACACGAACCACGTATCGTCGCCGACGATGCCGTCGGACGTTATGCCCGCCCACGTTTGCAATGCGCGCACGGCCGTCGCGGTCGCGGGACCGAAGATACCGTCGATCGCACCCCCGTAGGGCGTGAACGAGACCGCGACGTCGCCGCCGGCGAGCGCCTTTTGAAGCCAGGCAACGCCTGGTCCCTTCGAGTCCTGCTGCAGTTCCGGCGACGCCTCGCGATAACTCGGGAGCGCCGCCCACGTCGCGGGTCCGACGATGCCGTCTACGGTCAATCCTTGGCTCTGCTGAAACGTCTTGACGGCGGTTTCCAGGCCGGCATCGAACGAGCCGGTGATGGGGCCGAACGGATTCCACATGAGGTGGCGTGCGAAAACACGCTGCAGGCGTTTGACGTCGTCTCCGGTGGAACCGAGAGAAATCGTGGAAGGCATGATTCGTTCCTCCTGGCGTAGTCGGCGGAGTTCGGACCTGTTCCGGCTCCTTCCCCTTGCGGCCGCGGCCGCACTGCTCGCCAACGCGAAGCCAGCGGGAGCGTCGGAGCTCACGACGGGATCGATCGTCGGCACCGTGCGCGGCGCGGGCGGCGCTCCGGTGGCCGGCGCGCAGATCGCGGCGCGTTCGCCGTCGGGGCGCTACGCCTCAACCAGCGACGGCTCCGGACGCTTCGTGATGCTCGGCGTCGTGCCCGACACGTACGTCGTCACCGTGCGCGCCGCGGGCTACGAAGAGACTAGCGACGTCGCGATCGTGCTGCCCGGCGAGCGCGAGGACATCGCGTTCGCGCTGCGGCCGCAACTTCGCGAAATCGCGCGCGTCGAAGCCCGCGGCGAGGCCTTTCCGGCCGGCAGCACGAGCGACACGTTTACGGTGACCGGCGAGGCCGCGCGCGCGACGTATCCGAGCGAATCGTCGTCGGGGTTGGCCAACTACACGCAAGGCTCCGTGCAGGGCGCGCTGGCCGGCGTCCCGGGCGTGCAGCTCGACTCGTTCGCCAACGCGATCGTGCGCGGCGGCAAGGTGCAGGACACCGTCTTCGACTACGATTCCGTCCCGGTGCCGCAAGGGCTGATCGCCGAACCCGGCGGCAACATCGTCGGCGCGCAGCTGGGAACGACCGGGGTCGGCGCAACGACGCTCACCCTAAGCGGCTTCACCGACTCCAGTCAGAACGCACTCGGCGGCGTGGTGAACGAAATCCCGGCGATCGGAACGTATCCGGCGCGCGGCGCGTTTCAACTCGCCGTCGGCGCCGGCGCGCAATACGGCGAGGTGCAGGCCGCCGAACGATGGGCGACGCCAGACCTCCGCTGGCGCTACGCGCTCGCGATATCCGCCGGAACGGCCTACTTCCCGTACGGCGACGGGGTTACGTTCTATCCCGGCGAGATCGGTACGTACGGCCTCGCGCTGCAGACGCGAGCGGCATCGTCGTGGTCGGGGAACGTTCACTTCCAAGCCGACCAGCGCGACGATTTCTCGGCGACGCTGCTCTCGGGCGTCGCGACGTACGATCAGTACGACACGCCGTACGCGGGGCAGAAATGGTCGACGTTCGACTCGAGCGCGACGTCGTTTCCGGGCCAGCCGTCCAATCCGAACGCACAGGTCGAAACGCCGTCGCGCGCGCGAGGCACGTACTTCGTCGGGAAGCTGCAGTGGCTGCACGACTGGCACCACTCGCTGGGCCGCGTCTACGTCTATCGCTCTCAAACCAACGCGGTCGCGAACGGACCCTATTGGGACGACCTCTCGTTCCCCGACGGGGTCATCTCGCTGTGGTCGCAGCAGAGCCAACGCCAAGACGGCATCGGCTACGATTTCGAAGACCAAGCCGGTGAGAAGCACGTGGTCCGTGCCGGCGCGCAGTATTCGATCGACACGGCGGACCTCGATCAGCTCGTGCCGACCGCGGACGAGCTCGTGACCTCGAACCCGCGCCTCAATCAATATCTGATCTACGCCGCCGACACGTGGACGATCGACGACCGCCTGACCGCGACGGGGACGCTGCGATACGTCGCGCAGCACGCGCTCACCGGCGAGGGACTCGCCTACGGCGTCGCCGCGATCGATCCGCACCTGGGGCTTGCGTACTCGCTGCCCGGCAACGCCGCCGTTCGGGCGACGTTCGACCACACGTCGGTCCCGCCGCTTCCCCTCGAGGTGCAACGCACGGATTCTACGGCGCAGGCCGCGCCGGTCGCGCTCTCGCCGCAGACCGCCGACGACTACAGCCTGGCATACGAGCGCTCCGGCCCGCTGACGTTCCGGTTCACGCTCTATGCGAATTTCGAAAAGAACCGGATCGACGTGCTGCCGTTCAACTTTCGCGCCACGGCGCAGAACCCCAACGCCGTGGGCGTGCCGACGAACGCGGGGTTGCTGCAGTCGCGCGGGATCGAGTTCTTCCTGCGGCGCGGCGGGCTGCAGTTCGTCGCGAACTACGCGCGCACGTACACCTCGAGCGTCGATCAGTTTGCCTACAACGACCTCAATCCGGCCGCGATCCTGGCCGGGCACCTGTATCCCGCCGGATACGTGCCCGACTTCACCGC
This sequence comes from Vulcanimicrobiota bacterium, assembly GCA_963824595.1. Taxonomy (GTDB): domain Bacteria; phylum Vulcanimicrobiota; class Vulcanimicrobiia; order Vulcanimicrobiales; family Vulcanimicrobiaceae; genus Cybelea. Next base: position 472,158 of record CAWGPY010000001.1, on the reverse strand, counting down.
CACCCTGAGCTACGAGCTCGGCCTGGCGCACCGGCGCGTTCGCGTCACGCCGCTGATCTCGTTCGAAAGCGGCTATCCTTACGGCAACGGCACGATGGCCTGGATCGTCAATCCGAAAACGGGCGCGGCGGAGCTCGTGCGAAACGACAACTACGTCAATCCCGGCTACAGCTACTACTTCCTGAAGAATCCGGCGCTACCGTACGACGCGGCCGGCAACCCTTACATCGGATCGCTCGGCACGAACGAGGGCGCCGATCCGAACACGCTGCGCACGCCGGCGCAGACGCTGGTCTCGGTGCACGCGGAGGCCGACGTCTCGTCCCGTCTCACGGCGATGCTGGACGTCACCAACCTCTTCGCGGTGGCGGCGCCGACGCAGCTGCAGGGCAATCCGTACCTCATCGGTCCGCCGGGCTACACCGGCGGCAACGGCCTGTACGCGCGCGCCTACGGCGCGCAGTACTGTAAAGGCTGTCTCTACACGTTGGGCAACGGCGTGCCGACGAACGACGGCCGCACCCAGGTCGTGCCGTGGACCTACGGGACGGCGGGATACGTGCCGCAGTCGTATCCGATGGGGCGCACCGCGCAGCTACGCCTTCGCTATCGGCTGTAGCTCGTTTTCTATACGTACGTAAACTCGCCGGCTGCGGCACTCCCGGCCTTCGTGGTCACCGTCACGGCGACCGCTCCCGGCGCTCCGGATTGCGGCGCCGTCGCCGAAATCTGCGCGTCGGAGTCGATCGCAAATTGCGCCGCGACCGAACCGAACGCGACGGCCGTCGTGCCGGCGAGGCCCGAGCCGGTGATCTTCACCGTGCTGCCGCCGCCGACGGGTCCGCTGTTCGGCGCCATCGCGCTCACCGCGGCGGGCGCGCCCGGCGTTTGTGACGGCGTGAGGATGACGTCGGCCACGCGCTTGATGAGCTCGCGGAACACCTCCTCGCGATAGCCGACGACGAAAGCGATCAGATAGTACAGCAGGTTCTGCGGCGCCTGCGCGCCCGCGCCCGAGGCATTGGCCAGCTGCGTGCCGGCACTGGGATTGGCGGCCAGGACTCCGGATTGAAAGATCAGGCACGCGACGACGGCCAGGCTGATGCCCATCAGCGGCCGCGTGAAATGCCAGAGGCCCCAGTCGGGATCCCAATCCTTGCGATGATCGAAGACGCCCGAGAGCGAGATGACGACGGCGCCGAGCGCGCCGAACCACGCGACGCCGATCGGCAGCGAGCCCAGCGTCGCCGGGAACAGCTGATGCAGCCGGCTCGCGGGATTGGGATCGGTGAGATAGGCGACTGCCAGCGCGAAGAGGATCAGCAGGTAGACGACCTCGACGAGGACGACGGATCCGCGGCTGCCCCAGAAGCCTTTCACGTCAGCGCTCGAACTCGAAGACGCGCTTCCAGTCGCGCCGCATGCTGATGACGGTCCAGCTGGTCGGATTCGACGCCGCAGGTCTCGTCGGAGTACGCTCGCACGAACTCTTGCCCCCTCCCGTCACGATGTAGGTGCCATAGCCGTTCGCGCGCAGGGAGCGCATCACTTCCAGCATCGGTTCGTAGATTAGCTCGGTGTAACGGGTGCGTCGCGACCATGATCTGCTCGAGGTCCTGCGAGCCGAACGTCGCCATTGCGGCCCGGTCGGATCGCTCGGCGCGGCAGCCCCAGGTACAGCGAGCAGCACGGCGACGATCGCCGCGAAGCGCAGGCACGTTCGCATGGAGATCATTGGGAATGCTCCGACGCCGTCGTGAGCGGCCCCTTCGTCAGGGTACCGCCGCCGAGCGTCGAACGTGCCCCGGATGAATTTCGCGAAGACGCTCCTCCCGGCAGCGATGGTCGTGCTCGCCGTCACGGCGTGTTCGAAGGGATCGAACGGCGCTTCCGCCTCGTCCTCGAGCGCGCCGGCCGCATCGGCGGCGTCGGCCGCCGCGGGGGCTAAACTCTTCCTGGCCGACTGCGCCAGCTGCCATCAAGCCAACGGCAAAGGCGTGGCGGGAACGTTCCCGCCCCTGGCCGGCAACGCCGCCGTGACGGGCGACCCGGCGAAGGTGATTCATGTCGTCAAGTACGGCCTCACGGGGCCCGTTTCGGTGGCGGGAAAGCCCTACAACGGAATGATGCCGGCGTGGAGCCCGCAAATCTCCGACGCGGACATCGCCGCGACGCTCACCTACGTTCGCGCGTCCTGGGGCAACAATGCGAGCCCCATCACCGCCGATCAAGTGAGCGCGGTACCCAAGTAACGGCGCAGCCTGCTGCGATGAATCGCTTTCGCGCCAGCGACGGCGCCGGGCTCGCGTTCTCGGACACCGGCTCTGGGGCGCCCGCGCTCGTTTTCGTTCACGGTTGGCAGGCTGACGGGTCGGTTTGGCGCGGCGTCATCGACGCGCTGGGACCTTCGATGCGGAGCGTGACGGTCGATCTGCGCGGCTCCGGCGCGTCCGCAAACGCGCCCGGTCCTTACGCGCTCGAGCGCCACGCCGCCGACCTGCGCGACCTCATCGCTGCGCTGCGCGTCGGGCCGGCCGTCGTCGTCGGCCATTCGATGGGCGCGACGGCGGCGTTGCGGCTGGCGCTCGATGCGCCGCAATCGGTGCGCGCCCTCGTTCTCGTCGCTCCGGTCCCAGCGAGCGGCGGCGGCTATTCGCCCAAGGGCGAGGCTTTTCTGCGCTCGACGGCCGGCGACGGCGCCGCGCGGAGAAGATGGCTGAGCCGAACGCTGGCGAGCCCACCCGACGAAGCGGCGCTCGAGCGCCTGTGCGCGATCGCGGATGCGACGCCGCGCGCGGCCGCGCTGGAAAGCTTCGAATCGTGGGCATTCGCATGCTTCGCCGACGCGACGCGCGCGATTCGAGCTCCCGCGCTCGTGATCGCGCCGGAGCACGACGCGCCGGACGACGCGCGCGCGCGAGTTGCCGGCCTGCTGCCGAACGCACGGTTCGCCGTGCTCCCCGACTCCGCGCACTACGCAATCGTCGAGCGCAGCGCCGAGATCGCGGCGCTGATTCGAGATTTCGTTTGAGCGCCGAGCGCCGGCGCCTGGAACGCGGCCGCGACCGCGCCGCGTGGCATCGCTGGGGGCCGTACCTCAGCGAGCGGCAGTGGGGCACGGTTCGCGAGGACTACAGCGCCGACGGGGACGCGTGGGATTATCTCCCACACGACCAGGCGCGATCGCGCGCGTATCGGTGGGGCGAAGATGGCATCGGCGGCATCTGCGACCGCTATCAGGAGCTCTGCTTCGCCGTCGCGATGTGGAACGGCAAGGACCCGTTCCTCAAGGAGCGCCTCTTCGGACTTACCGGACCCGAGGGCAATCACGGCGAGGACGTCAAGGAGTACTACTTCTTCCTCGACTGTCTGCCGACGCACGCCTACATGAAGATGCTCTATCGCTATCCGCAGTCCGAGTATCCGTATGCGCGGCTGGTGGACGAGAACCAGCGGAGAACGCGCCTCGATCCGGAGTTCGAATTGGTAGATACCGGCATCCTCGACGACGATCGTTTCTTCGACGTGTTCGTGGAGTACGCTAAGGCTTCTCCCGACGACGTGCTCGCGAGGATCAGCGTCGTGAACCGGGCGGCGGAGCCCGCGAACCTCACGCTGCTGCCGACGCTGTGGTTTCGCAACGTGTGGTCGTGGAAGGCCGGCGTCGCCAAGCCGTCGCTCGAGGCCGAGCAGCCCGCTCCGGGCCACCCCACCGTCCTCGCGACGCACGAGCGGCTCGGCGTCATGCGCCTCTACTGCGAGGATGCCGCGGAGCTGCTCTTCACCGAGAACGAGACCAACAACCGGCGGCTCTTCGACGCCCCCAACGCCGGCCCGTACGTCAAGGACGGCATCAACGACTGCGTCGTCGACGGGAGGCGCGACGCGGTCAATCCGGGCACGGTGGGCACGAAGTGCGCCGCACGCTACGAGCTCGCGCTCGGGCCGGGTGAGAGCCGGACCGTCCGGCTGCGCTTGTGCGCCCGCGCGTTACGCAGGCCGTTCGGCGACTTCGACGCCATCTTCGATCGGCGCATCGCCGAGGCCGACGAGTTCTATCGCGACCTCAACCGGTTTCCCGTCAGCGACGACGAGCGCGCCGTCCAGCGGCAGGCGCTCGCGGGACTGCTCTGGAGCAAGCAGTTTTACAACTACGTCGTGCACGATTGGCTACGCGGCGACCCGCTGCAGCCGCCGCCCCCGGCCGAGCGCGATCGCGGCCGCAACAGCGGCTGGGACCACTTCTACAGCGACGACGTCCTCGCGATGCCCGACACGTGGGAGTATCCGTGGTTCGCCGCGTGGGATCTGGCGTTTCACTGCGTCGCGCTGACGATCGTCGACCCGGAGTTTGCGAAGGTTCAGCTCTCGCTGCTGACGCGCGAATTCTACATGCATCCCAACGGCCAGGTGCCGGCCTACGAGTGGGGCTTCGGCGACGTCAATCCGCCGGTGCAGGCGTGGGCGGCGTATCGCGTGTTCAAGATCGAGCGCAAGCGGACCGGGCGTGCCGACTACTTCTTCCTCGAGCGCGTCTTCCAAAAACTATTGCTCACCTTCACGTGGTGGGTGAATCGCAAGGACGTCGGGGGCCGTAACGTCTTTCAAGGGGGCTTCCTCGGGCTCGACAACATCGGTCTCTTCGATCGCAGCGCGCCGTTGCCGGAAGGCGGCCGGCTCGACCAGGCGGACGGCACGAGCTGGATGGGCGTCTTCACGCTCAACCTGTTGCGCATCGCGCTCGAGCTCGCGCAGCACAAGCCCGTCTACGAAGATATTGCGTCGAAGTTCTTCGAGCACTTCCTTCTGATCGCCGACGCGATGAACAAGATCGGCGGCGACGAGGACCGGGGCCTGTGGGACGACGCCGACGGCTTCTACTACGATTACCTGCACGCGGGCGGCAAGGTGATCCCGTTGCAGATCCGGTCGCTCGTCGGACTCATTCCGCTGCTCGCGGTAGAGACGTTCGACGGCACCATTCGCGAGAAGCTGCCGAACTTCGCCAAACGGGTGGAGTGGTTCGCCCGAAACCGCCCGGATCTCATGGAGAACATCGCCGAGATGCAGGCGGGCGGCATCGGCGTCCGGCGCATCCTCTCCATCGTCGACCGCACGCAGCTGCTGCGGCTGCTGCAACGAATGCTCGACGAGACGGCGTTCCTTTCGCCGTACGGGGTTCGCTCGCTCTCGCGCGAGCACGCGGAGCATCCCTACTCGTTGGAGTACGCCGGCATCGACTACCGCATCGACTACGAACCAGCCGAGTCGACCACGCCGCTCTTCGGAGGCAACTCGAACTGGCGCGGCCCGGTCTGGTTCCCGATCAACTACCTCATCATCGAAGCGCTGCAGAAGTTCCATTATTTCTACGGCGACGACCTCAAGGTCGAGATGCCGGCGGGGTCGGGGAAGTTCATGACCCTGTGGGACGTCTCGATGGAGCTCTCGCACCGGCTCATGCGCCTATTCACGCTCGACGCGGACGGCCGGCGCCCGGTTTTCGGCGCGAACGAACTCTTTTCGCGCAGCCCGCTGTGGCGCGACTACATTCCGTTCTACGAATATTTCCACGGCGACAACGGCAGCGGGTTGGGCGCAAGCCATCAGACCGGCTGGACCGCGCTGGTCGCCAAGCTCATCCAGCAGCACGGCGAGTACTGCAGCCAAGGAAAACACCCGTTCTCCTGAGAAGCGGTCGTTAACGACAACGGGATGGAGCTCCCGTAAACCGCCGACCGGCTGATGGCTCCTGTTCAAAACTTGCTTTGACGGGAGCTTTTTCTATGTGGCTCACCGCTGGAATCTGGATGTCGCTGGCGGCTGCCAGCGGCTTCTTGGCCATCCGCCTGAAGATGCCGGCCGCGCTGATCGAGATCATCGTCGGCATGCTGGCCGGTAATCTCATCGCGCTGCACACGAACGCCTGGATCGACTTCGTCGCGGGCTTCGGCAGCATTCTACTCACGTTTCTCGCCGGCGCCGAGATCGATCCGGCCGTCCTCCGGCGGCAGCTGGTACCCGCGTCGGCGATCGGCGCGGCGTCGTTCGCGGCGCCGTTTCTGGCCGCGATCGCCTACACGCACTTCGTCGCCCACTGGACGCCGGACGCCGCCAAGATCGCCGGCATCGCGATGTCGACCACGTCGGTTGCCGTCGTCTACGCCGTGATGATCGAATCGGGCCTCGCCGGTAAGGAGTTCGGCCAGCTGATCCTGGCCGCGTGCTTCTTCACCGATCTGGGCACCGTCGTCGCGCTGGGCCTGCTCTTCGCAAACTACAACCTGTGGCTGGCGGCCTTGGCTGCGGCGATAGCGGTGGCGGTCGCGATCGTTCCCAAAGTGCTCCCCGCGGCGATCGAACGCACCGGCCGCTACGTGAGCGAGCCGGCGCTGCGCGTGCTCTTCGCGATCATCTTCCTGCTGGCAGCCCTCGCCACGTCGGCCAAGAGCGAGGGCGTTCTGCCCGCGTACTTCCTCGGTCTCGCGTGCGCGGGTATGATGATCGTGCTGCCCGACGTCAAGCGGCGCTTGCAGACGATGACGATGACGCTGCTCGCGCCCTTCTATTTCTTGAAAGCCGGTACGTACGTGGAGTTCGGCGCCGCCGTCTCGGGCATCGGCCTCATCGCCACGCTGTTCTTCGTGAAGGTCGGCGCGAAGATTCTCGGCGTGCTGCCGGTCGCGCGAACCGTCTTCCGCTATGGCGGCGCCAACGCCAACTACCTAACGCTGATGATGGCGACGGGCCTAACGTTCGGCACGATCTCCAGCCTCTATGGGCTGACGCACCACTACATCAATCAGTCTCAATACACTACGCTCGTGACGGTGGTCATCCTCACCGCGATCGTGCCCACCGCCATCGCACAAGCCCTTTTCAAGCCCGAGCAAGACCCGCAGGAGATGGAGGCCGAAGTCCCCTAGCGTGAACGGAGGGCTCCATGATCTTTCTCTCGATCGTCCTGCAGGCGGCGCTCGCGGTGCCGCTGCTGACGCCCGCAACCGGGAACCTCGAAGTCGGCGACCTGCGATGTCCTCCGCCGCGTGGCCACATCGAAGGCGCGGGCGACCATCCGCGCTTCGAACAGGCGTTCTCCGCCGACGGCGGCCGAACGTGGGAGACCAACTGGACGACGGATTACACGCGCGTGTCGGCGAACGACGTGCCGAGCTTGTGACCCATTTATGGGATTCGCTCGGATCGCACGTGCGATGCGGCGGCGGCGTCGACGGCGTCGCCTTCGCCGTGTGGGCTCCCAACGCTCGGCGCGTCAACGTCGTCGGCGATTTCAACGGCTGGGACGCGCACCGGAACCCGATGGGCCGCAGCAACGACGGCGTCTGGGAAACCTTCGTGCCCGGCGCGCGCGAAGGCGCGCGCTACAAGTACGCGATCGAGGGGGCGGCGGGAGAGACGCTGCCGCTCAAGAGCGATCCTCTGGCGCGCTACGCCGAGGCATTGCCCGGCAACGCGTCGATCGTGTGGAGCGATCCGCCACGCGCGTGGCGCGACGCGCGCTGGATGCGCGAGCGCGCGAGCCGCATCGCGAGCACCGCGCCGGTATCGATCTACGAGGTTCACCTCGGCTCCTGGAGACGACGCGAGGACGGCCGCCCAACGAGCTATCGCGAGGCGGCCGCCGAGCTGCTGCCCTACGCGCGCGACATGGGCTTCACCCACGTCGAGCTGCTGCCGCTCGCCGAGCACCCGTTCGAGGGATCGTGGGGCTATCAGCCGACGGGGTTGTTCGCGCCGACGAGCCGGTACGGAACGCCCGAGGATCTGCGCGCGTTCGTCGAGCGCGCTCACGAGCTCGAGTTGGGCGTGATCTTCGACTGGGTGCCGGGCCACTTTCCCAGCGATCCGCACGGTCTGGCGCTCTTCGACGGCACGCCGCTCTACGAGCACCCCGACCCGGACCGCGGCCGCGCCCCCGAGTGGAACACGTTGGCGTACGATTACGGCCGCGCGGAGGTCGCCGACTTCCTGATCTCGAGCGCGCTCTACTGGCTGGAGGAGTTTCACGGCGACGGCATGCGCGTCGACGCCGTGTCGTCAATGCTCTATCTCGACTACGGCCGCGCGCCGGGAGAGTGGACGCCGAACGTTCGCGGCGGCAACGAAAACCTCGAGGCGATCGAGTTTCTCCGCCGCTTCAACGAAACGATCGCGTTACGGCATCCGGACGTGGCGACGTTCGCCGAAGAATCGACGATCTGGCCGAAGGTGACGGCTCCCGTCGCCTCGGGCGGACTCGGATTCACCTACAAGTGGAACTTGGGCTGGCTGCGCGACACGCTCGCGTTCTTTGCGGCGCCCGCCGGCGAACGCGCGGATCGCTGGACGGCGTTGACGCGAACGTTTTCATACGCGCACGGAGAACGCTACGTGCTGCCGCTCTCGCACGACGAGGTCGCGCCTCCGCACGGCTCGCTGCTCCAGAAGATGCCGGGCGACGATCGCGAGCGGTTCGCGAATCTGCGGGTCCTGCTCGCATTCGCGTTCGTCTATCCCGGAAAGAAACTGCTCTTCATGGGCTCCGAGCTCGGCGACGAGCGCGAGTGGGACCACGACGCGCAGCTCGACTGGAGCCTGCTCGATGAGGAGATGCACGCCGGCGTGCGCAACCTCGTGCTTGACTGCAACGCCCTCTACCGCCGGTCGCCCGCGCTGCACCGGCTCGACGCCGAGCCGGCGGGACTCGCGTTGCTCGGCGATGCCGGCCCCGGCGTTCTCTCCTTCGCGCGAGCTGCGGGCGCCGATTGCGGCCGCATCGCGATCGCGATCAACTTGACCACGGAACCGCGCGCGGTTGCCCTGGCCGCTTCGCTTGCCGGAGCGTACCGCGTGGCGATCGACACGAACTCGCGCCGCTACGGAGGCGACGGCGCGAGCGCGGCGATCTCGACGTCGCCGTCGCTCGAAGTGCCGCCGCTGAGCGCGCTCGTGCTCGAGGCGACGGCGTGAAGGCCGTGGTGATGGCCGGCGGCGAGGGCTCGCGCTTGCGCCCGCTGACGTCGCGGCGGCCCAAGCCGCTGGTTCCCGTCGCGAACAAACCGGTGATGCACCACATCGTGGACCTGCTGCGCCGCCACGGCATCGGCGAGGTGGTCGCGACGCTCCATTACCTGGCCGACGAAATCGAAAACTACTTCGGCGACGGCGGCGCCGCGGGCGTAGCGATGGAGTACGTCGTCGAGGACACGCCGCTGGGAACGGCCGGCGCGGTGAAGCTCGCGCAGGGGCGCCTCGGGGACGGCCGCTTCGTCGTCGTCTCCGGCGACGCATTGACCGACATCGATCTGAGCGACCTCGTGGCGGCGCACCGGCGCAGCGGCGCCGTCGCTACGATCGCGCTGCAGCGCGTCGCCAACCCGCTGGAGTTCGGCGTCGTCGTGACCGGCGAAGACGGCCGCATCACGCGCTTTCTCGAGAAGCCGTCGTGGGGCGAGGTCTTCTCCGACACGATCAACACCGGCATCTACGTGCTCGAGCCCGAGGTGTTCGAATACATGGAGGCCGGCCGGAGCTACGACTTCGCGAAGGACATCTTCCCCTTCATGCTGCGCGACGGCCGCGCGCTCTACGGTCACGTGACCGGCGGCTACTGGAGCGACATCGGCAACCTGCAGCAATATCTGCAGGCGAATTACGACGCGCTGCGCGGGGTCGTAAAGGTGGAGATTCCGGGCGCGGAAATTCACCCCGGCGTCTGGACCGGCGAGAACGCGCGCGTCTCTCCCGACGCGGTCGTGCGCGGCCCCGTCTGCATCGGCGCGAACGTCACGATCGAACGCGGTGCGGTCGTCGAAGAGATGACCGCGCTGGGCGCGTCGTCGATCGTGGCGCAGGGCGCGCGGCTGACGCGAACCGTCGCCTGGGAGGACGTCTACGTCGGCGAGAACGCGGCGTTGACGGGGTGCACGCTCGCCGATCGCGCGATCGTCAAGGACCGCGTGACGGTGATGGAAGGCGCCGTCATCGGACGCGGCAGCACGCTCGGCAGCGGCGCGACGGTGCCGGCCGGTATCAAGCTGTGGCCGGACAAGTCGGTCGCGTCCGGCTCCATCGTGTCGATGTCGCTGATCTACGGCATCAAGTGGCCCGGCTCGCTCTTCGGAGCCGACGGCGTGAGCGGGCTTGCGAACATCGAGATCACTCCCGAGTTCGCGCTGAAGCTCGGTCAAGCGCTGGGCTCGGTGCTGCGCCCCGGCCAGAGCGTGATGACGAGCCGCGACGGTCACCCCGCATCGCGGCTGACGAACCGCTGCATCATCGCCGGCCTGCTCGCCGTCGGCACGAACGTGCACGATCTGCGCGAGGTGCCGATCCCGGTCTCGCGCTACGCGGCGCGAATGTCGGGCGGCGCGGGCGTGCACACCGGCATTTCCCCGAACGACCCCGACCAGTTCTTGATCGAGTTTTTCGATGCTCATGGTGTGAACCTCGACACGAGCACCGAACGGAGGATCGAGAACATCTTCTTCCGCGAGGATTTTCGCCGCACGCCGATGGAGGCCGTGGGGCTGCTCGACTTTCCGGAGCGCTCGATCGAGGCGTACAGCAGCGGGTTCATCGAGGCGCTCGCGCCGCGATCGGTTTCCGGTGCCAACCTGCGCGTGGTCATCGACTACGCGCACGGCGACGCCTCGCTGATCCTGCCGCGAATCCTGAGCGGCCTCGGCATCGAGATGGTTGCGATCAACGCTTTCTTCGACGGAGCGAAGGCACTCACGTTCGCGGCCGATCGTGCGCGCCACTTGGAACAGCTTGCGAACGTGACCACGTCGCTGCGTGCCGGACTCGGGATCTTGCTCGACTGGCGCGGCGAATCGCTCGCGCTCGTGGACGATCGAGGCCGGATCGTCGAGGGCAGCCGACTGCTGGCGCTGCTGACGGCGCTCGTGGCCGGCGCGACGCCGGGCGCGCGGATCGCGGTTCCGGTGATGGCTCCCACGGCGATCGAGCTCGTCGCGCGCGAGCGCGGCGCCACGGTGATCCGCACGCGGACCGACCGCCGCTCGCTCATGGCGCTGGCGGCGCGCGAGGGATCGTCGCTCGCGTTCGCGGGCGGTGCAAACTTCGAGCTCATCTTTCCGGAGTTCGCGCCGGTGTTCGACTCGCTCTACGGCGCCGCGAAGGTGATGGAGCTCCTCGCGGACCAGCGGCGCAAGCTCAGCGAGATCGTCGACGAGCTGCCGCCGTCATACCTAGCGTCGCGCCGCGACCGCTGTCCGTGGGAGCGCAAGGGTCAAATCATGCGCCGCCTGCTCGACGAAACCAACGGTGAAGACGTCGAGCTGACCGACGGCATCCGGGTGGCGCGCGAGGGCGGTTGGGTGTTGGTGTTGCCGGACGCCGCCGACCCGCTCTTCAACGTCTACGCCGAGGGCCGCTCCGAGCACGAAGCCAATCGCTACGCCGACGAAATCGCGTCGCGGATCGAGGAACTTGCACGCGGCTAGCCGCGCAAGGCTTTTGGATCCCGCTCGATAACCTTCCCCGTGCCCATTGGGACTGATGGGCGAGGAGCGTGGTATGCGAATTTCCGACGTTAGCCGTTATGCGCTGAGCGTTTTTACCGTTTATCTGGTCGCAGGATGCGGCGGCACGACCCAGCCGCCCGTTGCCGGCCAGGTGCATGCCGCGTCGCATGCGACGACCGGCGGCGGCATCGCCGCCGCCAAGACCGGCTACAAATCGCTCTACAGCTTCGAAGGTCCGCCCGACGGCGAACAGCCGACGTCGGGACTCATCGCGTTCAAGGGAGTACTCTTCGGAACGACGTCGCTGGGCGGCTATAACGGATCGCCCTGCAACTCGTGCGGCACCGTCTACTGGATCAGTTCGGCCGGTTTCGAATCCGTGCTGTATAGGTTCACGGGCGCGCCCGACGGCGCGTACCCGCAAGCCGGCCTCACCGCGATGAGCAGCGAGCTCTACGGCACGACTTACGCGGGCGGCCGCGACACGTGCTCGGGCGAATGCGGGACCGTCTTCGCGGTGACGGCCGCCGGTCGCGAGCGCATCGTCTACAGCTTCATGGGCGGAGCCGACGGAGCCAATCCTAACGGCGGCCTGCTGAAGTACAACGGGCGTCTCTACGGCACGACCGAGCACGGCGGCGACCTCGGTACGATCTATTCGGTGGGTAAATATGGCGACGAACGGCAGCTGCACGTGTTTTCGGGCGGCAGCGACGGTGCGAACCCGATCGGTAACCTGATTCCGTACAACGGCGTGCTCTACGGCGTCACCACTAACGGCGGTTCGGGCAACGACGGCACGATTTACAGAGTCGATCCTCATACCCATCTCGTCCTGATCGAGCACAGCTTCACGGGCAACGACGGCGAGAATCCGGTCGGGATCACGGTGTTTCACGGAAAGGTCTTCGGCGCGACCTCCGCCGGCGGTCCCGACGGCAAAGGCGTTCTCTTCTCGATGGACGGTTACAATCGCTATCATATCGTCCACGCGTTCCGCGGTACGCCGAAGGGCGACGCGGCCTATCCTGCAGCGCCCCCGATCGCGGTGAACGACGTTCTCTACGGAGCGGCGCGCGGCGGCGGAGCGCACGGTAACGGCGCCGTGTACGAGGCCACGGCGTCCGGGCTCGAGGCGCTCCTCTACAGCTTCGATCGCACGCCCGACGGCGTGCACCCGGAGTCGGCGCTCACGTACCAGGGCGGCAAGCTCTACGGAACCACGGTGAACGGCGGACGTCCGCCGTCGTACGGAACCGTGTTTCGCGTAGCGCCGTAGCTTCGAAAGGCTACGGCTGCGCCGGCGGAGCCGCCGGCTTGCGCGCGAGCAGCGGCACCACCGTCCCCGCGAGCATCGCGATGGCCGCCGGAAGAAGCCACGCCGTGACCGAGCCAGTGGCGTCCTCGAGGCCGGCCACCGCCAGCGGCCCGATGATGCCCGCTGCCGCGGCGGCCGTGATGATGAACGAATAATCCTCGCCGAGGAACCGGGTGCCGAAGAAATCCGCCATGACCGCGGGCGCGATGCCGAAGATCCCGCCGAAGCAGAGCATCATCAGCGCGAAGGCTATGGCTGCCGACTCCGCATTCGCCGCCTTCGCGACGAAGAGCAGCGCGAGCCCTTGTAGCGCGAAGCAGATTGCGAGCGATGCGCGCCGGCCGATGAAATCCGACCACCACGCCCACACGAAGCGGCCGACGCCGTTCGCGGCCGACAGATATCCGAAGAGCACCGTCGCCGACGCGGCGGTGAGACCGCTGACCTTCGAGTAGATCGGCACGGCATTACTGAAGAGCGCGAGCCCGCAGGTGGCGTTGAGGAATACCACGAGCCACATCATGTAGAACGCGCCCGTCTTCAGCATCTCACGCGGCCTGAAGTCGCGTTCCAGCGCGAGCTTCGCGGCCGCCTTGGCAACGCTGAAGCCGGCCGGCGGCGGATGGAGCACCAGCGCGCTCAGTGCGCCGACGATCAAGAACACGATGCCGGAGACGAAGAACACGTGTGCGATCACGGCGATGTCGGCGGCCGCGATGCCCGGCGCCATCACGAACGGGCGCCCGGTCATCGTCGCGGCGTTGCGCGCCGCGACGACGGTGTCGGCGCTGTTGGCGACGCGCCGGAACGTCTCGATCGAGCCCACGACGAGATTGAACCCGAGCGAGCCCAAACCATAGCCGCCCAGGATGACCCCGTTTGCGAGCCCGCGCTCTTCCGGAAACCACTTCGTGATGGTCGCCCCCGGAACGACGTAGACCATGCCGCAGCCGAATCCCCCGATCGCACCGTAGGTGAGGTAGAGCCACCATAGTCCGAAGCGCTGGAGTCCGAGTCCCGCGAGCAAACTGCCCGCTCCCCAGAGCGCCGCCCCGGCGAACGCAACGCCGCGCGGGCCGAACCGGTCGTGCGCGAAGCCGCCGGCCACCGCTCCCAGCGCGAAGAAGACGATGACCAGCGAAAAGACGAGCGCGACCTGGATGCTGCTCCATCCGAAGAACGCGATGAGCGGCCGCGTGTAGAGACTCCACGAGAAGATCGTTCCAGCGACCGACATGACGACGAAACCGGCCGCCAACACGATCCAACGTTCGCTCGGGCGCATCATCCGCTCACCTCCAGCTTTCGAGAGAGAATCTCCAGAACGCGCGGCCACGTATACCGCCGCGCGGTCGCGATCGCACCGGCACGAATCGTCCGGGCGAGCTCGCCGTCGGCGAGGACCGCCTCGAGACCGCTCGCGAGCTCGAGCGCATCGCCGGTATCGCAAACGATTGCGTTTTCGAACGGCTGCGCGTAATCTTCTCCCGTCGACCCGGTGACCGCGACGCCTCCCACCGCCATCACTTCGAGTCCAACCAACCCGAACGGCTCGCGGCCGCTGTTTGCGAGCACGGCGTCGGCGGCCCGGTACAGCGCCAGCAACGCCGCCTCGGGGATGAACGAGCGAACGTCCACGATCGGATCCGACGCACGAGCCAAGGCGCCGATGACCGCACTCGGGTCGCCGGAGTCGGGCGCCACGTGCTCGACGCCGACGCCCAGCGCGCGCGCGCGTTCGAAGACGGCGCCGCCGTACGACTCGCGCCCACCCCGCGTCAGCAGCGTGGCATTTGGATGTCGCGCACGCACCTGGGCGAACGCCTCGACGGCCTGCATCCACCGCTTGTCTTCTTCGAACCGGGCGACCTTGACGAAGAGCGGGCGGCGGAGCTGCTCTTGGGCCTGGCGCACGAGGTCGCGGGACGCCCCGTCGACGAGCCGCTCGGGAATGCCGTTTGGAATGACGCTCGCTTCGACGCCGCGCCGTTGCAGCTCGAACTTCATGTATCGGCTCACGGTCGTGATCCGTGCCGCGCGTGCCAGCGATCCCCAATCAATGGTGTCGAAGCCGTAGGTGTTGTTCGCGTTCCAGGCGAGGATCGCGCGGTCGCGCAAGCCGCGCTGCGTCAGCATCGCGTCGAGCGCGATCGTGCATGCCGCGGTCTGCCATTCCTCCGCGACGATCATCACCGGCTCTCCGCGCTCGGCGGCCGGTGCAACGATCGATTCGGTCACGAACGGCGGAACGCTCGCGGTGTAGTCGTGCATTTTTCCGAGCTCGCCTTCGTAGAC
The DNA here is from genome assembly GCA_963824595.1 of Vulcanimicrobiota bacterium. GTDB lineage: Bacteria > Vulcanimicrobiota > Vulcanimicrobiia > Vulcanimicrobiales > Vulcanimicrobiaceae > Cybelea. The sequence continues at coordinate 457,056 of CAWGPY010000001.1, read as the reverse complement.
GCCACCCGGAAACTTCGACGACAGGCTTTGACACCAGCGCCGGTACTCCAGGCCGGGCGAGACACGCTCGGCCGCGGGGCGCCTCGGGTCGCCCACGAAGACCAGCGTCGTGCTCACGCCGGCGTCGGCAAGCGCGCCGCTCAGCTCGGTCACCCGAGTCCCGAGGCCGCCGACCATCGAATACCGGTCGGGTCCTTCGAATGCAAGTAACACCGCATGACGAGGCAAGAGAGCCATCGAGCGGCTCTTTGCAGACGGCGTCGAAACTCCCGCACGTGCGCCGTCTCAAAGGCCGGAAGTAAGATGCGCGGCTTCGAAGGGTACGACTAGCAGGATGCACGTGTCCAAGGGCGCCGTTGCGGGCGGCGCGTCCCTCATATTACTCTCGCTGGCGCCGGCCTTCCGCGCCGCCGCGGCCGCGCCGCTGCCCGCGGCGGACGGCGATCCCGAACCCCCCGGCTATACGTTCAAAGTCGACGTTGCCATGGCCATGCGCCACTTTCCGTGGCTGCATTTTCACATGTTGGGCGACGGCGTCTTCCAACCGGGCGTGAGCTACGTGGTGCATTTCGACCAAGTTCCGTGGTTCGTGCCGCGGCAACGTCACGATGCCGACCTATCCATGCTCGATCCGTTGATGTGGCCGGGGCGCTTCACGTACGAACAAATTAGCGAACGCAACGGCCGGCGGATCTATGCGCTTCATTCGCTCGACGCGTCGCTCAAGAATGCGACCGTCGCGCTCGGGCCGCGAGGGCAGGCGAGTAAGGTGGAGGCGACCTATAACGACGGAACGCACCTCGACATGAACGTGATCTCGAGCGACGTGGACGGCTTTCTGCTTCCCGCTACGCTGACGGCCGACATCGACGAGCCGCACATGGCCTTATCGGCGAACGCCGACTTCAAAAACTACGACTTCGGGGCCGAAAACACCGGCGCCGCGCCGCCCCAGTGAGCGGCCTCGCCGATCGGGCCTGCGTGCCTTGTCGCGGCGGCGTTCCTCCGCTCGACGACGCGCAGATGGCGCCGCTTTTCGCGCAGCTCGGCCCGGGATGGCACGTAATCGAGCGGCGCGACGAAAAGCGCGGGCCGGTGAAGCTGCTCACCTGCACGTATCGCTTCGATACCTTCGCCGGGGCGATGCGGGCGGCACAGCGGATTGGCGAGATGGCCGAGCAGCAGCAACACCATCCCGATCTGCACGTTTCGTGGGGACGACTCGCGGTGGAAATCTGGACGCACAAGATCGGCGGCCTGACCGAGAGCGACTTCATCTTCGCCGCCAAGTGCGACGCGCTCGTCGCGGCGGAGGAGCGGCACCGCACCTAGCGCTACGGTTCGGATTCCGGAATGTCGAAGACGCGGTCGAAGCCTACGAGCGCAAAAACGCGTCGCAGGTTGGCGTTCGCGCCGAGCAACGCGATCGAACGGCCGGGATCGCGCAGCCGGAGCGTGGAGAGCTCGCGCAGCGCCGTCGCGTCGATATAGGTCACGTCGGAGAGGTCGATTGCGAGCGGCTCGTTTCCGTCGAGCGACTCGAACAGCGCGCTCAACTCACGCCGTCGCGTGACGTCGTACTCTCCGGAGAGCGCGATTCGCCGCTCGTCCATCCTCTCGATTCGTGTGGCGTGAATTAGGTCGGGCCGCAAGGGTACGACCGCTTGCGTGCCGCTCCTGCCTTGAAAGAGGGGACCGGCGCGAAGCCGGCCCCCTCCCCTCGCTACCCGGGCCCTGGCTGGATCCGGGAAGCATCTTAATCATACGACAATCTCGGCTCGCTCCCGCTCCCACCGCCGGACGAGGCGGAGCGCGAAGCGCTCCTCGGCGGTAAGCTGAGCCCGGCGCCGCGCGCCCGCCGCCGGCGCCTTGCGAGCCGGCAAACGCCGAAGCCGCGCGTACGTCTCGAGCACCGCGGGATGCACGTAGGCCTTGCGGCAGACCGCCGGAGTGTTTCCGAGACGCTCGGCGACTCGGGCGAGCGCCGCGACGATGCGCTGCTTCGCATCGCCGTCGTCCTCGGCCGGCTCGGCGAGACCCGCGATGCACTCGACGGTGCCGATCCAAGTGCGAAAATCCTTGGCGGAAAACTCGTCGCCCGCGATCTCGCGAATGTAGGCGTTGACGTCGTCGGAGCCTACGGCATTGATCGCGCCCGAGTCGTCAGCGTAAGTGAAAAGCTCCTCGCCCGGCAGGTCGCGGCAGCGCTTCACGATGCGCGCGAGCCGCCGATCGTCGAGCGTGATACGGTGCTCGCGGCCCGTCTTGCCGCGGAACCGCAGCCGGACCTGCGAGCCGTTGAGGCTGACGTGGCGCGTGCGCAGCGTCGTGAGCCCGAACGATCCGTTCGCCGCCGCGTACTCTTCGTTTCCGACGCGCACGCCGGTGGTATCCAGGATGGCAACGATCGCAGCCAGCACCTTCCGTCGCGAAAGCTCGGCGGCGCCTAGATCCTTGGCGACGGCGGCGCGCACGGCCGGGAGCGCGCGCCCGAACGCGGCCAAACGATGATACTTGGCCTCGTCGCGCACCTCGCTCCAGCGCTTGTGGTACCGGTACTGCTTGCGGCCGCGCGCGTCGCGGGCCGTCGCCTGCACGTGCCCGTTGGCGATTGGCGAGATCCATACGTTCGTATATGCCGGTGGAATCGCCAGCGCGCGGATTCGCCGCACCTCGCGCTCGTCGCGAACCGGGCGACCGTCGGGATAGACGTAGGCGAAATGCCGGCCACGCCGCCGTCGGGCGATGCCGGGTTGGCGATCGTCGACGTACCGTAAGCCTGCTTCGCGAGCCGCCGCTGGAGCGTCCATGCCGTTCCGGGCTTTCTACCGCATCCTTGCGGCACGCAAACGCGAGGAGCCGGCGCGCCGAGGGCGTAGGCGCGCAGCATGGTCAAGCAGAGCCGCTACCCTTACGCCGAGACTGTCGCGAAGCTCTCGGCCGCAATCGAGTCGGGCGGCAACACGATCTTTGCGACCGTGGACCAGTCCGCGGCCGCCGCATCGGCGGGACTCGCGCTCCGGCCGACGACGCTGCTCGTGTTCGGGAATCCGAAGGCGGGAACGCCGCTGATGGAACGCTTCCCGCCGATCGCGCTCGAACTTCCGCTCAAGCTGGTGGTATGGGACGACGACGGCGCGGTTCGCGTCGCGTACGCGCCGATGTCGGAAATTGCAGACCGCTACGGCGTGACCGGCATGGACGATCGAATCGCGGCGATCGACCGCGCGCTCGACGCGCTTACGAACTCGGTGTCGTAGCTCGCTGCGCCTGCAGCGCGGCCGTCGCGTCGGTCACCGCCTGCAGCATGCGATCGTAGCCTCTCTTCGCGACGTCTTTCCTGCCGCCGGCAAAGACGATCTCGGGAAAGCTCGTGAACACGCGATCGATCGTGTGGTAGGAGGCGTTCTCGAGCAGGCCGGCGGGAACGTAAAAGGCGTCGCGCGCGGCCTGTTCGCGCGCGGCGATCGCCTGCATCGCCTCCGCATCGCCCGCGGCCTCGGCCGGAACGCAAAGGGCCGCAAGAACGAGCCGCATCGTCGAACGCATCGGAATCCTCCGAGGCTCGACGATGCAGCGGAACGACCGAGAAAACCTGCCCTGCGGGCGGCTTGCGCGCTCCCTTTGCGGCCGATCCGCGATCGGCATCGAGACGCGTCGGGTCACGTGCCGCACGTCGGGATCTTGGCGCCCGGCGGCGGATCGTAGGGATCGCGCGGCGAGTACATGTTGCGGTGCGGCCCGCGGCCGTCGACCGTGACCGAATACGTGGGTTCGCGACCGCACCACGCGTTGAGGTCGAAGCGTTCGCCTTGCTTGCTCATCTTCGTGACGGTCAGCGTGTCCGAGACGAACGGACGCCCGCGCTCGATGCGCACCGCCGGACCGCCGCGGATCAGGAAGGCCGAGCCCCCCTTCCCGCGTATCAGCAGCGTCGCGATGCCGCGTTTGTCGACGACGAGCCCGCTGCGCTCGTCAACGCCGATGCCCAACACGACCGGCGGACGCCGCCGCACGCGGTCGTCGGCAATCTGCCGCGCCATGAAGACGGCGGTGCGGCCGAAACGGTCGCGCGTGACGAAGTGCATGTCGGCCACGGCGCCGTCGAGCGGCGGAAAGCGGAAAAAGTCGTACGTGAAGCTGATCAGCCGCTCGTACGGATTGTTGACGGCGTTGACCGACGTCGCGTCGCGGCGATCGTCGTAGCGCGCGTCGAACACGTAGCGGCCGAGTATCGCCTCTCCCGCGCTCGTTCCGCCGACCACGCCACCGTCGTCGTAGACGCGCTGCACCGCGCGCGACAACGCCGTATCCTTCCACGGCACGTAGTCGGCCTGGTCGCCGCCCGCGAAGAACACGGCCGTCGAGCGTTCGACGATCGCCGCCGCGGCCCGCAGCGTAACGGGCGGCGTGCACGGCGGGAGCAGCAGCGTGCGCACCGAGTGAAACGGCGCGAGACGGTAGATGTAGCGGTCGTAGTCGTTGTCGCCGTACGCGCGCAACACCACGAGATCGCCGGCGCGCCGATGCGGCGACCCGGCGACGGTGTCGTGGATCCAGACGAACTCGGCATTGACGTCTCTGCCGCCGCCCCCGAGCACGAGGCCCGGGCCGTGCGGCACGATGCGCTGAGGCGCGGCCGCGCCGCGCGGCTTATAGAAGACGGGCTCGCACTTGGCGGCCGCCTGCGTGCCCGCGCGCGCTCCCGGCGCTGCGGGAATGGCCGAACCGCGGCTGCACGCCGCGACAACACCGAGCGCCAGCGCGGCGGCGACCGCCTCCCTCGGACTCATGCGCCGGTATGCGACGTCGCCATCGGCCGCTCCCACGGGCTTGCGCGCAGGCTTACTTTGTGTTACAAAGTAACATACTTTGCAATCCAAAGGAACAATCGTTCCGCGCGAGGAAAAGTCATGGTCAAACGCCTGATCGCACTCACGTTTATCTTCGGCTGCGCCGCCCTGGCGTGGATGGTTTTGGGGGCGACCCTCGTGCAGCGAACCGATCGATCGGACTCGACCCAGCGCGAGAAGCTCACTTCGCAGTGGGGCAGCGCGCAGACGCAGCCGGCACCGCAGGTGAGCGCTCGAGTCGCGGTCGAGACCTACAACAAGGATAAGAAGCGCATCGAGCGGGGCTACGAGACGATTGACGTGCCGCTGCGCGCGAGCCGGATCGACGTGCGGCTCGACCTCGAACAGCGGCGCGACGGTCTGCTCTGGTACAACCTCTACAACGTCGCCTTTGCCGGCCGCTATCGGGTGCGCAACGACACGACCGCGCGGCGGCTCTCCGTGCACTTCTCCTTCCCCTCGACCGACGGCACCTTCGCCGATTTCGGCGCTTCGATCGGAGGTCGTCGTTTGGACGGCGCGACGGCGTTAAATCAGGGTTCGGTCGCCTTCGACTTGGCGCCCGGCAGCGCGACGACGATCGATCTCGCCTATCGCTCGCGCGGCATGGGCACCTGGACGTACCGATTCGGGACCGACGTGAGCTCCGTGAACGATTTATCGCTCGTCATGACGACGAACTTCGATGCGATCGACTTTCCGCCGCAAACGCTCCTCCCTACGGTCGAGCAGCGCGTGCCGCACGGGCGCCGGCTGACGTGGCGCTATTCGACGCTGGTGACGGGCAACGACATCGGTATGACGTTTCCGTCGCCCATGCAGCCCGGGCCGCTCGCCCAGCGGATCACGTTTTGGGCGCCGGTCGCGCTCTTCTTCTACTTCTTTGTAATGCTGGTGATCACGACGCTGCGACGCATCGAGCTGCATCCGATCAACTACTTTTTCCTCGCCGCCTCGTTCTTCGCGTTCCACCTGCTCTTCGCGTACCTCGTCGACCGCATTCCGATCGAGGCGGCGTTCACGATTTGCTCGCTGGTTACGCTCTTCCTGACGATCTCGTACCTGCGGCTGGTCGTGGGCTGGCGATTTGCGGCCGTGGAGAGCGGACTCGCGCAGCTCGTCTACCTAATCCTGTTCTCGTACGCGCTGTTCAACGAAGGCTGGAGCGGGCTCACCATCACGATCGGAGCGATCCTGACGCTCTTCGTGGCGATGCAGGCGACGGGGCGAATCCGCTGGAGCGCCGAAGGCCTCGACCACCTATGAACAAAGCGCGATTCGAGGCTTTCTCCGACGGGGTCTTTGCCTTCGCGATCACGCTGTTAGCCCTCGGATTCGTGCTGCCGGAAATGCGCTCGCCGTCGAACAACGAGCTCACGGCCGCGCTGCTGCGGCTCTGGCCGAGCCTCATCGCCTACGGGTTGAGCTTCTCGGTGATCGGCCTGTTGTGGCAGAACCATCACGCGCTCTTCAGGCTGGTGCGTGAGGTTGACCGGCGGACCGTCTTCTGGAATCTCCAGCTGCTCGCGGGCACCGTACTGATTCCGTTCGCGACGACGACGCTCGGCACGTACCCGACTCGCGCGCCGTCAACGTTCCTCTACGGCGTGGTTCTCTCGGCCTGCTTCGCGTTCTTCAACCTGATGCTCTGGCACCTCGTGCGTTCCGACGCCTTCGAGCCCGACGTGGATCGTGCGGCGATCTCTGCGACGGTGCGCGGGTATCGCCTCGGGCAGATGGTCTATATCGGCGCGACGCTCATCGCGCTGGTGCTTCCGGTCGTGAGCTTCGGCGCCTATCTGGCGCTGGTCATCTACTTCTTGGTGCCGCGAGGCGCCGATTCGGACTCGCCGATCAGCGCCCGCCGCTGGTAGAGACCGTTAGTAGTAAGGCGCTCCGGGCTTCGACCCGGGGTAGACGGCGACGCCCTCGCCGGCGGGCGTGCCGGGCAGCTTGATCTCGACGCTCGGCTTGTGGTTGGGACGGTTCCGCGGCCCCGGGAACCTCCACGCCGATAGCGTCACGGAGGTGACGTACGCACGATGCTCGTCGCGATCTACCGCGAGTGCCTCGGGCATGAGCCACGGCCTCTTGTCGGGAGAGATCCCGTCGGGTTGGCGATGGCGCCCCATGTGACCGAAGACATGCGACATGCGCGTCTGGCCGAGTTCGAAGAGGCCGCAACGATACGAGTACATGTCGCAGACGGCCAGGGCGCCGGTCTTCGTGGTGACGATAGATCCGGCTCCGACGAGGCGCAATCCGAGATTCTTCGGCGCGCCCGCAGCGGCAGTCCATTCGTCCACAATCGCCTTGTTGGACTGCGTCATAAACGACGCGTAGACGTTCCCCTGATTATCGACCGCGACGAATCCGGCGTTGCGGCCGTCAGGATCGGTCAGCGTTCCGGTCGGCGTCGTGTTTCCGTTCGCATACACCTCGACGACGTTCGTCGGGCTCACGTCGTTTTTGTAATCGGCCACGTAGACGGTATGCGACGCCTCGTCCACGGCCACCGCGTTGGGCGTGCCGTTCGGATCGTCCAGCGTCATCGTCGGCGCCGCAGCGCCCGGCGCAAACTCATACACTTTCCGCGCACCGGCGTCGGCGACCCAAAGATTGCCGGCCGAGTCGGTGAAGAGCCCCTGTGGCGTTTGAAAACCTGTGATGCTGCCGCACGGTTTTGCGCCCCGCGCGACGTTCGCGTAAATCGCGATCGAAGCCGTGTAGGCCGACACGACGTACACGACCGACGCCGGACAGCTCGTGGCGCGCTTTTGGGGAGCGGCTTGCCCTCCGCTCGGGGCGAACGATGGCGACGTTGCTGGAGAGGAACAGGCGGCAACACCCAACGCCAGGATCGCGGCACCGATAATTCCATACGCCGCTGTAAAGCGAAAACTACGCGGACTCGTCATAGTAGCAACCTCCTAGGCGGCATGATACCACGCCCGCTCGGACGGCAATATGCACGACGGTCAACTTTACTTTTTCTTGACTATTGGGAGCCGTGCGCTGCGAGCGGTTCCGCCACGGTGGGGCGCCCCTCTTTCGTTCCCCCGATTCCGTAGAGCAGGGGTCGCGTTTTCGCAACGAAAATCCGTCGGCGTGTTGTTCGGACGCCACGATGCGAAGCGGAGGACGACGGTCGGCCTGATCCGCGACGTCGTCGAGGTGGTTGCCATCGTCGCGGCCGGCGCGTGGGCCTTCTACATCTTCGCCTACGAAAACCGGATCAAGCCGTCGTGGGCGAGTCCGGAGGTCAACTTCACCGCAACCATGCAGCGGCTCGGCGAAAGGAACGGGCTGATCGCCGTGCGCGTCCACCAGACCATGCACAACTTCGGCACCGTGCCGGCAAATTTTTTGGGCCTCGCGATGAACGTCTACGGCGAGCGCGTGGCGCCCACGGGTGAGAAGGCCACGCCGCCCGAGCCGGACACTCGATACAAGTATCAGGCACTCTTCCGCACCAGCCGGCCCGAACCGATCTACAGCATCGCCTACGTGACGCGGCGAGGCGACCCCACCAGCACGCAGTCGACCGATCTCGACCCCGGCGATACGTTGCAGAACGACTATACGCTGTTCGTTCCTCGGGGCCGCTACGATCTGCTGACCGTCGAGATCAACGGAGTCTACGTGAAATCGTTAGATCAGAAAGTCGCAACGCACATCGTTCGGTCGCCGTCGGGCTCGGCAAAGATCTCGGCTGCCAACGCGGCGGGTGTCACGACCTACGACACGAACCCGCTCACGTCGCTGAACCTCTGAGCACCGGCTAGCTGATCGCTAAAGGAAAAAATAACAAGCTACCAGTCGGTAGGTTTTTGCACCGGCCGGTTTGGAACGTTCAAACGAAACGACTCTTGACACTTCTTTGATGACGTGCAACGAGCCGTCGCGCTATAGTAACGATAATGAGAGAACGCACGCGATCGCACCGCACGGCCCCTGGCCGGGCAATAGTGCTCGCTGCGTTGAGTCTCGCCGCCGCGGCGCCGCCCGCCGCCTACGCGGGCGTCGACCTGCAGCCGTATTTCCACACGTATAAGGTCGTCGCTACCGTCAACGACAAGCCGGTGGTCACTACCCAATGGAAGGACACGCTGGACACGATCACCGTCGCCGGCAAGAAGGCCGTCCGGCGCACGCAAGTATCGTTGCAAAGCAACGGGCGAAGCCGTACCTGGGTTTCGATCTTCGAGGCCGGCTCGCTGGCGCCGATCGCCGACACCTTCAACACGTCCGAGGGCGAGATTTTCGCGCGCGCATTTTCGGACGATACTGCGACCTCGTACTCCTCGAGCGGCGCCGATCTCGGTATCCTGAAAACGTCCACCGCGCGCCTACCCAAAGGGTATAGCGATTTCAACGGCGGCCAGTTCGGCTTAGCCTTGCTGGCACTCCCGCTCGCGCCATCGTACAAGACGACGCTGATCACCTTCGGACCGACCGATGCCGAAATCCAGCTCGTACCCATCGAAGTCTTGCGACTCGAACAAATTCAGGTCGCAGGGCGCGCCGTCGAAGCGTTCGTCGTTCGAGCGACGTTCGCCGCAAGATACTACCCGGACGAAGGCGAGAACTTCATGACCTTTTGGCTCGTGAAGGACGCACCGTACGTCGCGCGGCTCGTGACGGACGCTCCCCGGCAGCGCTTGCGCGTAACGTTCGATCTCGAGAGCTAATCGAGGGGCGGCGGAGCACCCCGTTCGGCCGTCGGCGGCCGCCTAGACGATGTCGTCGGGCTCGCCATGATGGACGTCCCACTGGTCCTGACGGTTTTCGTCGAGGCTGCTCTCTCCATATTTTTCCTGTTCGCGTCGCGCAGCTTCCGACGGTTTGAGCGGCAGCTCTTCGTGCGAGGCGACGTCGGGCGCGACGTCCTCAATCTCGTCATCCGGATAGGGTAGCTTGTCGTCGTTCATATCATCTCACTAGCGATTCCGGCCATTATTTTTCCGACGCTCGACTTTCCATACGCGCGTCGGAAAGCCCGTCTCCCGTGGATGCGGCGGCGGGTGAGCCCCCGGTAGGGCCGAAGCTGCAACTGGATGACGCCACTGACGCTCTTCGGCGCTCTCGCCGTCACCGCCATGATGGCGTGTTACGCGCTGGAAGGCCGCGCCCGCAGCTTCACCTTAGGGTTCGCCGGAGCGTGTGCCGCCGCGTCGGCATATGCGTGGCTGGCGGGTACGTGGCCGTTCGGAGTAGTCGAAGCGGTGTGGGCCGTCGTGGCGTTGCGCAAGTGGCAGCTACGAGCTAGTCCGTGATCGCGTAGAGCCACCACCGTGCCTTGCCGCGCCGCGCGTGCCTGTCGTAGTAGATTTCGATTCTCGCTCCCGTCGTCGTCTCGAGCTCGAACCAATGCCGGTCGAGGTACGCGTCGCCTCGATCGGACTTCGTGGATCGCCACGACCGCAGGACCGCAGCGATCGATAACGTCCGTTGAGCCCACCGAAAGGCACGCGGCACCGGCGGCTCGTTCCCCCCGCCCTCCGTGACGAACTCTTCGCTCGCCGGCGCGAGCGGCGCGCTCACGAATCGGCGCATGCCGCAGTATTAGCCGCCCTGCTTCGCCGCCGCAGTCAGCGCCTTATAGAGATCGATGCGGGAGTAAACCCCGAACTCGCTGCCGGTGTCGAGGAAACCGCCGCCCGGGCCTTCGGTCGCCGTTAGTATGTCGTCGGCCTGTTTGAGCGACAGCTTCGGAAACACCGCCGTCAACAGATAGCCGGCGTCCGGCGCGACGGCCGAAACGTCCTCAGTTCCGCCGGCCGCGCTTTGGTTCACGACGGGCAGCCCGTACGTCTGCGTCGATTCGTAGAACGCCGAGTTTGCGTCCGTATCGTGAAAGCGGCCAGTATCTTCGCCACAGCCGGGATGCGACCGGCGACAGGCAACGGTGAGTGTGCTCTGCAGCTCCGCGCGTGCCGCCTCTCCTTCGTGGCGGAAGTCCGCCACGGGCGGGGCGCCTTTGGTCGTGAGATTCAGATACTGAGGATCGTTCGCGAGTAGATGTGCCAGATCGTGCAGCGCGAGCGTCCGTCCGCCCAGAACGTCCATCGCATAGTGTGCGCCGAGGACGATGCGATCGTTACCATATTCGCACCCCGCACGACCATTTGCGCGTAGCGCCGCGGCACGAGAACGCCCAGCAGCACCGACTCCGTGTAGCCGTAGGTCGTGTGGCCGCTCGGGAACGCCGGGCTCGATCGAAGATCCTGCGTCGGACCGTCGAGGTACAGCGCGTTTCCCGAGCGGAGTCCCCAAAAATCCGCGCCGGTGTACATGAGCAGACGATGGTCCGTTTGAAAAGGACGCGAGTTGCCGCACGGGTCCGCGCCGGGGCTCGGATCCCTGACGCCGCCGGGCAAGAGGTACGCCTGGCCGTACACGTCGGTCGTCGCGCCGGAGCGTTCGAGGATCGCGGCCGCTCCGTCTATGTCAGCGCCTCTGCACTGCGTCGTCTCGTCCGGTGAGTCGCCGTTGGCAAAAAAGTACTTCGCCGCCGCCGCGTCCGCGGCGGTCACCGAACTCGCGTACGCGAGCAGCGCCGAGACTGCCGGGAGCTTGCCGGTCGCCGTGGCCGTGGCCCCGTCGTCGTGGCTCGCGTAGCCGGCCAGACTGCGATAGGCGTGCGCGAGACCCGAGCCGAGTCCATCGGCCAATCCGTATGCGTTACCACTCGTGATGAACGCGTCCCGGAGCGCCTGCTCTTGCTGCCGAGGAAAGGGCCGCAACAAGGGCTGTTTCGTGCCGTCGGCACGACCGCTGCCGCCACGCTGCACGTCCCACGTGACCCGCTGATTGGCGGCCAGAGCTTCGCGCCCCGCAGGCGTACTCAGCAGCAGGCTGAACGGGGCAAGCCCATCGAGCGCGGCGAGCCGGGGATCCGGCTGCGCCGACGCCGCTGCGATGCGTGCCGTCGAAGCAACGACGAGCGCAGTGAGCACCAGACGAGAGACGGCGTGCATCGTAACCTCCGGTTGGATTCGAGCGGGCGCTGTGGACGCGTGAAGTGGTTCGCCGCCGCGTTGCGTTTCCCGCGGCGGAGGTCAACCGGGTGTTCCGAACGAGGCATCTGCCGCTGCAACCAAAACAAAAAAGCCCGATGGTCTCGGGCTTTTCAAATGGCTCCCGGTGCTGGACTCGAACCAGCGACCCGCTGATTAACAGTCAGCTGCTCTACCAACTGAGCTAACCGGGATTGGCCGACCAGGCTTCCACGGCCAGGAACGCTCCCCTCCCTAGCGGGTATATGGCGCTGTGACCGAGCGTACGAAGCGCGGTACCGCCGCGCCTCTCATTCCCACCGGCGTTGACGACGCGACCATCGAGGTCGACGGGCGGCGCGTCGCGCTCACCAACCTGCGGAAAGTTTACTTTCCCAAGCTGGGCCTGACCAAGGGCGATCTGCTTCGCTACTACCTGAGCGTCGCCGGCGCGCTGCTGCCGCACGTCTCGGACCGGCCGATGGTGATGAAGCGCTACCCGCACGGCGTCACCGGCGACTTCTTCTATATGAAGCGCACGCCGTCGCCGCGACCGGAATGGCTCCGCACGTGCACCATCGAGCACCGCTCGGGCAACGTCATCGACTTTCCCGTCATTGACGATCGGGCATCGCTGCTATGGATGATCAACCTCGGCTGCATCGATCTCAACCCGTGGTACGCGCTCTGCGACGATCCGAATCGCCCGCTCTACATCCACTTCGATCTCGATCCGACGCCGGAGACGCCGTTCTCGGTCGTACGGGAAGGCGCGCTGATCGTCGCCGACGTGCTCCGCGGCCTGCGCATGACCCCGTTCGTCAAGACGACCGGCAGCAAGGGCGTGCATATCTACGTCGCGATCCGGGTCGGGCCGACGCAGCACGAGGTATGGGAGACCGCCAAGGAAATCGGTCATCAGATGGCTCGCGCACATCCCGACGTGCTCACGGCCGAATATCGCGTCGCCAAGCGCCCGAAGCGCCACGTGCTGGTGGATTACAACCAGAACGCGTGGGGACGGACGCTCGCGTCGATCTATTCGGTCCGAGCGAACGAGGCCGCCATGGTCTCCACGCCGGTCGAGTGGTCGGAGATCGAGGCCGGCTGCGAACCGGGCGATTTCACCATGCTCGACGTCGCCGAGCGAATCGCGCGGCTCGGCGACCTGTGGAAACCGCTGCTCTCCAGTCGCGGCCGCTTCAACCTTGCGGTTTGAAGCGCTGCTCCTGCGGCCGCCCATCGAACCGATGGAGACGCGTCCGCTCGCACGCATCCCCGAGGGACGCGAATGGTCCTACGAGCCGAAGTGGGACGGCTTTCGCTGCATAGCGTTCCGCGAGGGCGGCGACGTCGAGCTGCAGTCGAAGTCGGGCGAATCGCTCACCCGCTACTTCCCCGAGATCGTCGCCGCGCTGCTCGACTGCGGCCGGCAGAAGTTCGTCACCGACGGCGAGCTGTTGATTCCAAGCGGCGACGGCGCCGACTTCGACGCTCTTCTGCAGCGAATCCATCCGGCGGAAAGCCGCGTGCGGACGCTCGCGCGCGAGACGCCCGCGGTGTACGTGCTCTTCGACCTGCTCGTGGACGATCGCAGCGCCGTATACGAGCGCACGCTCGAGGCCCGTCGCGCCCGGCTCGAGAGCTTCGTCGAGCGCAACTTCGCGCCGAGCGGGACCGTGCGGCTCTCGCCGGCGACTTCCGACCTCGCGCTCGCGCGGCAATGGCTCGGCGGGAGCCTGGCGCGGCTCGACGGCGTCATCGCAAAGCGCGACGTTCCCTACGCATTCGGCAGCCGCGACGCCGCGGCCAAGATCAAGCGCAGTTATACCGCCGATTGCGTCGTCGGAGGATTCCGCGCTTCGTCCGACGGGACGATCGCGTCGCTGCTGCTCGGCCTGTACGACGACGAGGGTAAGCTGCATCACGTCGGCTTCGTCGGCTCGATGGGCGCGAGCGAGCGCCGCCGGGCCGGCGAGCTGCTGCGGCCCATCGTCGAGCCGCCCGGCTTTACCGGCACTGCGCCGGGCGGCCCGAGCCGCTGGCGCCGCGGCAAGGAGTCGGAGTGGTTCCCCGTGCGGCCGCAGGTGGTCGTGGAGGTCGCCTTCGACCACGTGACCGCGCGGCGATTCCGTCACGCCGCGCGCCTGCTGCGCTGGCGTCCGGATAAGCCCCCGCGTCAATGCACGATGGAGCAGCTGCTCGACCCGACGTGACGTCAAGAGGTGGCGCTACGGAATTTTTAGATCCTGTTGGAGTTCGATCGTCACCGATTGGCCTTGCGGGACTACGATCGGCTCGTTCGCGGTCGCCGCATACACGTAACCGCCCACGGTGGTCGTCGGCCGGTTGGAAACGCTGGGCGATCCGCCGCCGCCGATGCGCATCTGCCACGCGATCGGGCCGGGCGTCACCGTGCCGTTGGGCAACGGGGGCGCGGCCATCATCTGCTGCTTGTTCTGCGCGACCGCCACGGGATTGTACGGCGTGACGCGCTTGTTGACCACGTAGGCAACGATCATCTTCTTGCTGCCGTTGGGCAGATGGATGCTGGTCAACAAGAAGGCGATGCGCGCGCGGTTGGTGCCCGACGGCTGATCCACCTCGGTCACGACGCCGTGAATCTCCGAGTTCATGAGTGCCGGATGCGACGTATCCACGACCTTGAGCTTGAAGTCCGTGCCTGACTTGAGCGTCGTCGAGTTGATCGCCTCGTCGAGGACGCACGCGATCTTCGTTCCGGCCTTGAACGTCTGCGACGGCGTGAGCGTGGTCGCACCCGCCGGCGCCAGCGCCGCGACGGCGACGAGCGCGGCGAATACCGCGGCGTTAGCTTGCAAAGTTCGGAACACGCAGTTGCTCTCCATGGAATGAAGTGGCTCGGCGAAGCGCTTCGACGCGATCGGCGCGCTCCCACGGCAGGTCGAGATCCGGACGTCCGAAGTGACCGTACGACGCCGTCTGTTTGTAGATGGGGCGCCGCAAATCGAGATGATGGATGATCGCCGCCGGCCGGAGATCGAAGATCTCCATGACGGCCCGCGCGATGCGGTCCTCCGGCACGTGAGCCGTGCCGAACGTTTCGACGAAGACGCTCATCGGATGCGCGACGCCGATGGCGTACGCCACCTGCACCTCGCAGCGATCCGCGAGTCCGGCGGCGACCACGTTCTTGGCCACCCATCGCGCCGCGTATGCCCCCGAGCGATCCACCTTCGTGGGGTCTTTGCCCGAGAAGGCGCCGCCCCCGTGGCGTGCCATGCCGCCGTACGTGTCGGCGATGATCTTGCGGCCGGTCAGGCCCGCGTCGCCCTTTGGGCCGCCGACGACGAACCGGCCGGTGGGATTCACGTAGACGCGCGTGCGTTCGTCGCGCATCGAGCCCGGGATCACGTGATCGATCACTTTGTCGGTGATCTCGCGGCGAATCTCTTCCAGCGGAATCTCCGGATCGTGCTGCGTGGACACCACCACGGCCTCGACCCGCACGGGACGATCGCCCTCGTACTCGATCGTCACCTGCGACTTGCCGTCGGGACGAAGGTACGGAATATCGCCGTTCTTGCGCATCGCCGCGAGGTGGCGCGTCAGATTGTGCGCCAGCACGATCGGAAGCGGCATCAGCTCTTCCGTCTCGCGGCAGGCATAGCCGAACATCATACCTTGGTCGCCCGCGCCGAGGCGCTCGAACTCGTCGTCGTCGCCGGCGCGCGACTCATACGAACGATCCACGCCCAGCGCGATGTCCGGCGACTGCTCGTCGATCGAAACGCTCACCCCGCACGTCTCGGCGTCGAATCCGATGGCCGAGCGCGTGTAGCCGACGTCGCGCACGACCTCGCGCGCGATCTTCGGAATGTCCACGTAGGTCTTCGTCGTCACCTCGCCGGCGATGTGGATCTGGCCGGTGATGGCGAACGTCTCCACCGCTACGCGCGAGTTCGGATCGTCCTTCAACAGGGAGTCGAGAACCGCATCGGAGATCTGATCGGCCAGCTTGTCGGGATGGCCCTCGGTAACCGATTCGCTGGTAAACAGCCGCTGATAGGCCATGTGCTCGCCTACGTCCCTTCGCTCCAGGAGGCGATGTACTTCACCTGCTCCGGAGTCAGCACGTCGATGTCGACGCCCATCGAGGACAGCTTGAGCCGCGCGACTTCCTCGTCGATCTCGACGGGCACGTCGTAGACGTGGCCCTTCTCCAGCTCGTCGTGATGCGCCACGAGATAGGCCGTCACCAGCGCCTGATTCGAGAACGACATGTCCATCACCGCGGCGGGGTGTCCCTCGGCGGCGGCGAGATTGATCAGGCGGCCGTCGGCGAGGATGCAGACGCGTCGCCCGTCGTGAAGCTCGTATTGCTCCACGAACGCCCGCGGCTCGCTCTTGCCGCGCGCGATCCGGCGGATCGCCTCGAGGTCGAGCTCGTCGTTGAAGTGGCCGGAGTTGCAGACGATCGCGCCGTCCTTCATCAGCCGGAAGTGCTCCTCGCGCACCACGTGATAGTTGCCGGTCACGGTGACGAAGATGTCGCCGACCTTCGCGGCGTCGTTCATCGGCATCACGCGGTAGCCGTCCATCACCGCTTCGATCGCCTTGCGCGGATCCACCTCGGTGACGATGACGTGCGCGCCCATGCCGGCCGCCCGCGACGCGATGCCTCGCCCGCACCAGCCGTAGCCGACCACCACGAGCGTCCGGCCCGCCAGCAGCACGTTCGTCGCGCGCACGATGCCGTCGAGCGTGGACTGCCCCGTTCCGTAGCGGTTGTCGAACATGTACTTTGTCAGCGCGTTATTCACGGCGACGATCGGATAGGGCAGCACGCCGTCGCGCTGCATCGCCCGCAGGCGGATGACGCCGGTCGTGGTCTCCTCGCAGCCGCCGATGAGCTCGCCGAGCTGGTCCTTGTGCTTGGTAAAGATCGTCGTGACCAGATCGCAGCCGTCGTCCATGGAGATCTGCGGGTGCGTGGCGATCACCGACTCGATGTGCGAGTAATAGGTCGCGTTGTCTTCGCCCTTGATCGCGTAGGTCGCGATGCCGTACTCGCAGAGCGCCGCCGCAACGTCGTCTTGCGTGGAGAGCGGATTGCTCGCGCAGAGCGCGATGGACGCGCCGCCGGCCTGCAGCGCGAGCATCAGGTTCGCGGTCTCGGTGGTCACGTGCAAGCACGCGCCGATGCGAACGCCTTGCAGCGGCTTCTCGACTTCGAAACGATCGCGAATCTGGCCGAGCACCGGCATGTAGCCGGCCGCCCACGCGATCCTCGATCGTCCAGCCTCCGCCAGGCCAGGGTCTTTAACGCTGCCCGCGACGGGGGCTCGATCCAAAAGGGGCACTCTTTACAACTCCTGCAGGTACAAGAAAAGGCTCGCCGCCCTTTCGCCGCAGGCTCGCCGAACCCCCATGCACTAACCTGGAGCGCGTGGAAGCGATCGACGATTATCTGCGCCGCCTCGCCTCGAGCGACCCGGTTCCCGGCGGCGGCAGCGCCGCGGCGCTCGCGGGCGCCCTCGGCGCCGCCCTGGCGGCGATGGTGGGTCGCATCCTCTCGCCGCCGATCGCCGAGCTCGTCGCGCGAGCCGACCAACTGCTCGAAGACCTCGGCGAAGCGCGCCGGCGCGACGAATCCGCGTACGGCGCCGTCGTCGCGGCGCAGGCGTTGCCCAAGCGCAACGATGCGGAGCGCGCCGCGCGTGCGGCGGCGATCGAGCGCGCGCTGCACGCCGCGGCCGAGGCGCCGCTGCACGCCGCCCGGCTCGCCCTGGGCGTGCTCGAGCTCGCCGACCGGCTCGTCGAAGAACCTCGCGGCGCGCTCGCGAGCGACGTCGGCTGCGCCGCCGAGCTCGCCTTCGCCTCCGTGGCGGCCAGCGCGTACAACGTGCGCGTCAACCACCGCTACATGCGCGACGCGGCGGCGGTCGAAGAGCAAGCTTCGCAGCTCGCGGCCGTGGAACAAGAAGGGTCGCGGATTCTCGCGCGCGTGCGCGAAGCGCTATAGATTCAGATAGGTAGCGGCGGCCATGCCGCCGAGGATCTGGCCCGCGACCTCGCCAGTGTCCTCGTCCTTGGGCCCGCGCATGGCGCCGATGTAGAACGCGAATGCTACGTGGCGGCCGCCGCGCGTGGTGATGTACCCGGCGAGGCCCTTCTCCACCACTCCGCCGTTGTCGAGGTAGTTCGTGCTGCCGTCGGTGCCGGTCTTGGCGTGCACCTTACCGCGTGCGGGCGAACCGCGCTGGACGCTGACGAGCGTCCCGTCCACGCCCATGATCGGCAGCCCGCGATAGAGCTGCGGATACCACGGCTGCGCGCGCACCCACGCCAAATAACGCACCATGAAGTCGGGCGTGAAGAAGGCGCTGCTGCCCTCGCCGTCTTCCTGCGCGGCCTGGCTCGTGTCGAGGCCGGCCGACTGGAGCAGCCGGTTCTCGAGCGCGAAGCCGGACTTGAGATAGTCGGCTTTCGCCTGCGCCTTGTAGACCGCCCACATATACGGCATCAGCGCGGCGTGTAGATTGTCGCTGACCTTCAGCGTGATGTAGGCGTCTTCGGAGAGCGGCGGCGAGACGTGCTGCGCGACGAGGTTTGCCGGCACGTAGTCCGCGCGAAGCGCCGCGACGTCGGCCGGCGAACCACCGGCGACCGGCACGCCCGCATCGTGCAGCGCGAGCGCGAGCGCCGCTCGCGCGAAGGCCGCCGGCTCGGGCACGCGATAGGCATAGAGCACGCTCGGCCCCGCGGCCTGCACTCCGGTGATCGTCACGGTGTGGTTGCCAGCGGCGTCGCGAACGTCCGCGCTCAAGTCGATCGTGGCGTCGCTCTTCGGCGGGCCGGTCGTCGCGCGATTGACGAACGTGACGTACGGCGTCGCGGGCGAGACCGCGATCGACACCGGATCGCCCGCGTTCGCGCCGGGCGTCACGGTCACGTCAACCACGTTGTCGTTGACGACGATCGGCGATACCACCACGCCGGTGCCGCCCTCGGGCCCCTGGTCGGGAAACAGCGACGCGTCCACCAGCACCCGGCCGTCCACGCGCTCGATTCCGGCCTTGACGACCTGCGCCGCGAGGTCGCGAAGCACGGCGAGCGGATCGCCCGGTACGGCCTTCGTCTCGGCCGAGCCGTCGTAGGCGTGGTCCTCGTTCTCGAACGCCAACGTGCCGTCGGGTTGCATGCGCTGGGAAAGGTTGGGGTCGCCGCTGGCGACGAGCACCAGATCGCCGTGGAGCACGCCCTGGGCGTCAATCGAACCGGCGCGATAGACCGGCGTCGTCCAGCGGAAGCCGGGCCCGAGCAGCGCGAGGCTCGTGCCTTCCGTGAGCAGCTTGGTTGTGGACGCCGCCACCATCAGCACCGCGGGGTTGCGCGCGTAGAGCACGCGCTGCGAGTCGAGGTCGTAGACCTCGCCGGCGACGACCGAGTGCGCGAGCCGCGGCGTAAGCGTCGGCGCGTTGATCGCCAGCGCCAGGGCCGCCGCCGACGCCGCGATCACGCCAGGACTTCGACCAGCTCGAGGAAGGGAGCGATGGCCTCGGCGTCCACTTCCATTCCGACGCCCTGCGTGTGATAGCGGATGTCGTGGAAGTCCATGCCGGCGGTCATTACCAGGCCGTAGCGCTTCGCGATCTCGGCGAACTCGCGCCGGTCGGCCGCATCGTGGAGGGGATAGAACACCTCGAGCCCGCGCAGGCCGATACCGGCCCCGGCGAGGTCGTCGATGAGCTCGCGGTCTTTCAGGCGCCCGGGATGCGCCAGGACCGGAACGCCGCCCGCGGCAGCGATCGTCTCGATGGCGTGCTGCGGCGTGGTGTAAATTTGCGGCACGTAGCCCGGCCGTCCGCGGCTCAGCGCCTCGCGGAAGGCCGCGTCCACGCTGTCGACGATACCCTTGCGAACCAAGGCCTTCGCGACGTGGGGGCGGCCGATCGCGAAGGCACCACCCGACTCGAAGAGCACGTCTTCGAGCGTGATCGCATAGCCGGCCTCGCGCAGCTTCTCGACCATCGTCACGGCACGCAGCCGCCGTTGTTCCTGGTTGTACTCGAGCAGCTCGTTGATGGCCGACGGTCCCAGGGGCACGCCGTATCCGAGCACGTGCACTTCGTTGTTGCGCCAGGTCGTGTTGATCTCGATTCCCGTGATGACGCGGGCGCCGGCCGGCGGGTCGAACTGGCCGTAGGCGGCCAGCGTGTCGTGATCGGAGATCGAGAAGAGCTCCACGCCCCGCTCGCCCATGAAATCGGCGAGCGCTTGCGGGGCCAGGGTCCCGTCGCTCATGTTGGTGTGCGAATGAAGATCAACTTTCAACGGCGACGACTCTCTCTTCTAGTTTACGGCGTTCGACCAGCAGCGAGATGGCGGTGCGCTCGCTCTCGCCGATGGCCACCACGACGAACGAGGGGGTGCAGACCAGGTCGAGCTGGGCGCTCTTGAGGTAGCTGCGCGCAATCGCCACGGCCTTGATGGCCTGGTTGATGGCTCCGGCCCCGACCGCCTGCAGCTCCGAGGTCGTGCGCTCGCGCAGCGCCGCGGCCAGGGCGCCGGCCACCGCGTTGGGATTGCTTTTTGCCGAGACCTTTAAGGTCACGTCCAAGCTCATGCGATACCCTTCAAAAAGACTCGTTTAATCTCATTGGCCCTCCCGGAGGCCGGGTCGACCGACACCACGGCGCCGCAGAACTGCTTCGGACCGGTCTTCTGAACGCTGAAGCGCTCCGAAAGACCGGTGAGAAACCGATCGAGCACGGCACCCGATTCCATCCCGATGATACCTTCGGTCGGGCCCGTCATGCCCAGATCGCTGATGAACGCGGTCCCGCCGGGGAGAATCTGCTCGTCCGCCGTCTGGACGTGCGTGTGCGTCCCGAACAAGCAAGAGACTCGACCGTCGAGGTACCGCCCAAGCGCGATCTTTTCCGAGGTCGCTTCGGCGTGGACGTCGACGATGACGACCGGGGTGCGTTCGCGCAGCTCTGCCACATACGCGTCGGCACACCGGAACGGATCGTCGACCGGTGTCATAAAGGTTCTACCCATGAGATTAAGCACCCCCACCGTCACTCCGCCGGCCGTGAAGGTCCCGGCGCCGCGCCCCGGCACGGTGGGCGGGTAGTTCGCCGGCCGGATGACGCGGTTGGTGGTCTCCAGGTACTCCCCAAAGTCCCGTTTGTCGAAGATGTGGTTCCCGCCCGTGATGAAGTCGATTCCGCTCGAGAACATCTCCTCGGCGGTCTGGGCGGTCAAACCGAAACCGCCGGCGGCGTTCTCGCCGTTGGCGATGCAGGCATGGATCTGGTACTGCTCCCGCAATAGGGCGACGCACCGCTTTAGCACGTCGCGTCCCGGGGAACCCACAACGTCCCCGATGATGAGGAGGTTGAGGCGACTCTCTATCGGCGCGCCGAGGCCTTCGCTTTCTTTTGGGATTTCAAGAAGTAGACGAGTACGCGCTTCTCTTCTCTAAATCCGACCAAACTCTTGGATTGCGCCGGGTCGCGCAGAGCCTCGATGGCGTAGAGCGCGGCCTCGTCTTCGGCCGCCGGATCCGCCTCTAGGTGATCGTCGGGGTGCGGGTTGCGGACGAGAGCCTCGCCGCAGCGGTCGCTGAAGAAGCCGACCTGGAGCTCCAGCTCTTCCTTGGAAAAGCTGTCGAGATCGCGCGTGACGTGGATGAACGTCAGCGACCGGTCGCTCTCGCACTCGACCCGTAGAACGCGCGGCTCTTCCCTGGTCAATGCCAGGAAGCCGTCAACGTGCTCTTCGACCGCCTCGGCGATCGAGCTCTGCGCCGCGCGATCGAGACGCTGGCGAACCGCAAAGGTCAGGCGAATGGTCCGGTCGCCGGGGAGGGACCGGATCGACGCGAGTTCCGGAAAGCGCACGAGCAACGCACACACCAAGCTAACGGTGTCGGCATTTTCGGCGAGTGGTCGCGCGCTCATCATCGTCGGTTTTCCTTCGGATACCCAATCCCGCTGGGGACAAGATTCGCCAGGGGGGAGGGTCGTACGACGCCGCCCCAAGGTCTCCCCTTGGCGCCTCCTAGAAAAGACCCGCGTGACCCTTGGGAAGGTTCCGGGCGCACTCGCGCTGGGCTTGCTTGCCGCCTTGGCGGCCCATGCGGCCCTCTTCGGCGGCAGCCACGTGGTCGGGGGCGCGTTCCACGCACTGCTCGTCCAAACGGCGCTTGCCGCCTTCGCCGGGCTCGCCTTCTTCTTTGGCGCGGTCGCCTGGAGCGGTTCTCGCGGGGTCGCCGACGGCAGCGTCTTGGCGGCTCGCCTGCGCGAACGCCTTCCGAGTCTCGGTGCGCTGCTGGCGAGCGGCGTGCTGTGGTACGCCGCCGTCGAGGCGGCGGAACCGCGTCACGGCGGCCCCGTACCGCTCGCCGCGCTGATCGGCATCGCCGTCGCCGCGTGGCTCGTGCTGCGCGCCGCACGCGCGCTCACCGGCCTCATCGCCGGCGCCGTCTTCGCCATCCTGCGCACTTCGTTCAGCGGGCGCGCGCCGTCGTGGCGTCGCCGGCCGTACGTACGCCCGGCGCAGCGGCGGACTCCCTGCGTCCGTCGCCGCTTCGCCCGTCCGCCTCCGATCGCGTTCGCCCGCGCGTAAGCGCGCTCGATCGCACTCACTTCACGATCGGAGGAATCATGTCTCGGCTCATTGCGGCATGCGTTGCCGCGCTCTTGGCGTTTTCATACGCGGTCCCCGCGCTTGCCGCGGTGAACGGCCTCGTTCGAGGCACCGTCACGATCGACGGCAAGCGGACGGCGGGGATACCCGTCACCCTCGAAGGCGAGGGATCCAAGTTCACGACGAAGACCGCCAATAACGGCGAGTACGTTTTCTCGGAAGTCCCATTCGGCGACTACCGGTTGACCGCGTCACCGTCCGGGATCACGCCGCTCCAGGTATCCCTCACGGTAACGAGCGGCCTCGTTTCGACCGTGGATTTGCCGCTCTCGACGCTCAAGCAGATCGCTCAAGCGGTGGTCACGGCGCACACCGGCGTGACGTCCAATCCGCCGTCCGTTCACCAAATCACGCGGTCGGAGATCCAGACCTCGCCGGCCCAGAACAGCCTCGACCGCACGCTCGCGACCCTGCCAGGCGTTATTCCATTCTCCTACAACGAGCCCGTCATCAACGGCTTTCACGGCGTCATGTATAACATCGACGGCGCCCCGCTGCCGCTCGCGACCACGTCGAACTTCGCGGAGATCATCGATCCGAAGATCATCGACTCGATCGAGCTCTATACCGGCGCGATTCCCGCCGAGTTCGGCGGCGACCGCATGGGCGGCGTCGTCAACATCATCAGCAGCCGCCCGACCGACGTACCGCCTGGAGTTTACGGCGTCGTGGAAGGCGGTTTTGGCAATCAGTCGCAGGGCGTCGGCCAGCTCGAGACCGCGGCGCGCTTCGGCTCGAGCGAAATGTTCCTCGATGCCAACACCCAAAGCAATGCTCGGGGACTGGACGCGCCGACGTTCGACGCGATCCACGACAACTCGTCGCAGAGCGATCAGTTCTTGCGCTTTATCACGCAGCTGACGCCCCGCAGCACGCTGGCCTTCGACTATTCGAATCAGCTGGCGCAGTTCCAGATTCCGATCAATACCGACCCAAACAACCCCTACGATCCCATCTACACGCCGGCCGGCACCGACGACGTGCAGCGCGAATACGACCGGTTCTCGAACCTCAACTACACGCTGACGTCCAAAGACGGCAACGGCGTCTTCCAGGTAATTCCATGGTGGCGCTCGACTCGAATCAACTACGACGGCGACTTGCCAAACGACGTGCTCGGCGTTACACCGAACTTCGATGCCGGCGCTCGCTGCCTTGGCTGCGATCAGCCCGCCGACGGCTCCGGCTCGGGCGACGGGCAGCTCCACAACGTCGGGCTGCTTTCGAACACGTACGCGAGTTATGTCGGAGTCCGCGCCTCCGATTTCCGCGCTACAGGCAAACACGCGTGGAAAATCGGCATTGACGGTGACCGCGAGTTTCTCGTCGCGAGTCAAGCTTTTGCGTGCTATTACGCCGAGGGCTGCGGCGCCACGAGCGGCACGCACGACCAACCCTATTACCTCACCGCTCCTCCGGATCAAGGCCAGGCGGGTTCCCAGGTCGGAATCTACGGTGAAGACAGCTGGCATATTTCCAACAACGTGTTACTCAACTATGGTCTGCGATACGACCATTCCACCGGCTACACGAGCGGATGGATGTTCAGCCCGCGCATCGGGCTTAATCTCTGGGACGGCGGCAAAAACACATTTCACGCGTTCTACGGTCGCTTCTACGCCGCTCCGCTGCTCGAAGATGTCCGCCAGGATTGCATCGTTCTGCAAGGATGCACGGGCGAGCCGGTCTACGACCTGCAACCCGAGAGGGACTCCTACACCGAAATGGGCTGGCAATATGCGTTCAATCCCACCTTCACCGGATCGCTAAATCTCTTCCGGCGCACGGCGGTGAACATCCTCGACACGACGCAGTTGCTCAATACGCCGCTCTTCGCCGTCTTCAACAACGCCATCGGCATTGACAACGGCGTCGAGCTGCGCTTGCAAAACCGCCTTCCGAACGGCAACGCGTGGTGGTTCAACATGACCTACTCCGGTGCACTCGCCGCCTGCGTGTCGGGCGCAACCTTCCTGTTTCCGCCCAACACGAACGAACCGGGTGCCTCGTGTGTCTCCCAGCTCGCCCCCGAAGACCACGACGAAACCATTGTATCGAGCGCGGCGTACACGTGGCGATTCGGCCGCGACCGAGGGTGGTTCACGACGCTGCAAGGCAACTACGGTAGCGGCTTTCCGGTGGCGTTCGAAAGCGCCAACGCTAATCTCAGCGGGCGGCTTCCGGCGCACACGACGTTCGACATCGCCGCGGGGCGAAACCTCACGCCGGGCCGCAGCGGTCAAGACCGCGGCCTTGGCATCCAGCTCATCGTGGACAACGTGCTGAACCATCAATATGCGATCAAGGTCGCGAACGGGTTCAACACGACGCAAATCTCGAACGGCACGACCTATCTGCTACGCCTCTCGGCGCCGTTTTAGACTAGTGCCCTGACATCAATGTGCGCAGCTGGCGCACAGCCCGTAAAGCGTCACGGCATGCTCTTTGACGCGAAACTTCGGGGGCGCCAGTTTGCGCACGTTTTCCAGGCACCCTGCGATGTCGAAGACGCGGTCGCACTTCTCGCACTGGAAATGGTGGTGGTGGCCTTTATCGGAGCGCTCGTACCGTGTGGGCTCCCCTGGGATTTCCACGGGCTCGATGGCGCCGGCCTCGAGCAATGCCCCGACCGCGCGATAGACCGTCGCGATCCCCAGCCCTTCGGCGCGCCGCGAGGCGCCCTCTAGCAGCTCGGCCACGCTGAGCGGTCGCTCGGCACGCTCGATGGTCTCCCAGAGCGCGCCGCGTTGCCTCGTCCTGCGGCCGCTTTCGTTCACGACGTCCTCACTAGCGCTCATGTTTTTCCCCGCGCCGCACGCCTCCCGCGTACCGGGCTTGCATATTTGATAATGATACGCTATTATCATAACCACTGGCTACCCTCCGAGGAAATGCATGAGTCAATTCGTGCGGCACGGTATCGGCGCCGCGATCATCGGTCTTGCCGCCGGTATCATTTGCGCCGCGCCGGTGGAGGCGACGAGCGCGAGCGCCTTCCTCAGCGGAACGGTTTCGGCCGACGGGGCGCCGGCCGGCCGAGTCGAGGTAACGGCGTCCGGGAACAACGTAACCGTCAGAACGCTGACGGATGCGAGCGGACGATTCTCTTTTCCGCCCCTCGCGCTCGGAACGTACGACGTGGAGGCTCGGCGGGGCGACTTGCGCGCGCGGCTCCGAGTCGACCTCGGTAGCGATGGTGCGATGGTCGTGCTCTCGCTCACGCCACTTAAGCAGATCGGGCAAGTCACGGTCTCACGTACGCTCCCCATCCGGGGCAGCGGCAGCGACATCACCTTGAACGGCGCCGATCTGACCCGTCTTCCCTATAACAACAGCTTCCCGGAGATGCTCATACAGCTACCCGGCGCGGTGCGTGGCGCCAACGGCGTCGTCCACATCAACGGAGACCACGGCGTCATCAACTATCAGATCAACGGCGTCGCGCTTCCCCAGGGGCTCAATCGGGACATCGGCAGCGAGATTGACCTCAACGATCTGTCGTACGTCGACGTCATCGAAGGTGCGTACCCCGCTCAGTACGGCCTCAAATTCGGCTCGATCCTGAACCTCACCACCAAATCCGGCACCGGAGCCGCCGGTTTTGACGACCTGTCGACGGTTGGTTCTTACACCAACCTCAACACGACGCTGGATTTCCACGCCCCCCTCGCGGGAGGCGGCGGCTACGCCGTATCGCTCGGCGGCTCGCAGACCACGCGCGGGCTCGATCCCCCCAACTTCGCTTCGCCGCATAACGCCGCAAGCAACGTCAACCAGTACGCCGACGTTGCGATTCCGGCCGGCGGCAACAGCTTCACGAACCTCACGTTCGTGCATAGTTACGGCACGTTCCAAATCCCGAACGACGTCGAACATGGCGAGCCCGCAACGACCGACGACAACGAGACGCAAGAGGACAGCTTCTTCAGCCTTCAGTTCCGCCACGCGCTGGGCGACCGCGGCGGAATCACGTTTGGTCCCGCGCTAAAGGTCTCCCACATCGCGGATTATGGCGACCCCGTCGACGATTGGATCTACGGCGAGGCGCTCAACGTCGAGCCGCCGCCGTTCGGGAACGGCGGAACGCCGGCCGATTGCCAGGATGCGGTCAAGACCGGGAACTTCGGCCCGACCACCTGCGGCTACTCGCTCGCCGACACTCGGACGGCGATCGACTACATCGTGCAAGGCGATTACTCCCAGCGATTCGGGGTGCACGACGTTCGCGCGGGCCTCTCCTACGATCTGGCTCGGATCGACAAGGACTACGCGTTTACGCTGCAACCCAACAACTTCTTGGCGCCGATCCTGACGCCGGGAACCCCAGCGGCGCCGACGACCGTCGTCGACCATGCGCCCAACCTCGGCAACACCTATCAGTCGTACGTCCAAGACAGCTGGCGGATGAGCAGCCTCTGGGAAGCCGACTACGGGATTCGCTACGATTTCTTTACGATTAAGTCCACGGAGTTTTCGCAGGGTTTCGGCGCGGTCAGTCCGCGGTTGAAAGTGACCCGGTATTTCGGCAAACGTGCCAACGTCTACGCCTACGTGGGGCGCTTCTTCGAGCCGTTCTCTTTCGAAAACGTCTCGCCGACGGCCGCGCGACTGCTGAACCTTCCCCTGCAGCCGAGCCTCGCGCAGTTTGACCTCAAACCCGAGCGCGACACCCAGCTCGAGCTAGGCGGTCACATCCCGCTCGGCGCAGGAGAACTCGGCCTTCGTGTGTGGCAAAAGAACGCCAACGACCTCATCGACGACACCCAGGTCGGCGTCACGCTCCTGCACCAGGACATCAACTACGTACTCGGCCGGCTCTCGCAAGAGGCAGTCAACTATGTGCAGTCCCTTCCGCGTAACGGAAGGGCCTATCTATCCGTCGCACACACGGTCTCGCTGAACGAG
The DNA here is from genome assembly GCA_963824595.1 of Vulcanimicrobiota bacterium. Taxonomy (GTDB): domain Bacteria; phylum Vulcanimicrobiota; class Vulcanimicrobiia; order Vulcanimicrobiales; family Vulcanimicrobiaceae; genus Cybelea. The sequence continues at coordinate 429,602 of CAWGPY010000001.1, read as the reverse complement.
GGATGCGAGACGCAACTTCTCGCTCCGTGCTTCGGCTCGCCAACCGGTTTCACGCCCGCCGATCACAACCAAGCCTATAGCGTGGCGGGTGGGATCCTGACCAATGACGCGAGCGGCGGGTGGTTTTCCGCCGACGCCGAGTACGGCAGCGGCCTCTCGTCGGATATATGCCCCGACGGCACCCCAGGATACTGTGCGGCGACGCCGCACACGATCTTTAACGTCGGCAAAGGCATTCCGATCGGGCCAAAACTCGCGCTCACTCTGGGAATCCAAAATCTCCTGAACGACAGATTTTACGTGACGCTCCTCAACGCGCAGGGCAATCATTACGCGCCTCCCCGGACGTTCACCATCGGCGCTCAGATGGGGCACCCCTGACGCAGCGGCCCTCTCGGCCTTAATATGCGAATGATTCGCAGGTGTTACGTTTTGTTATCGGCGCCGTCGAGCGGCGACGTCCGGCCCGAAGGACTCGGCCCGGAGCCCGCGGGATTAGAATTTTCGGAGCTATGCACGATCTCAACCGCGGGAAAATTGTCGTTACCGGGGGCGCCGGCCTCATTGGCAGCGCCCTAATTTGGGGCCTGAACCGTCGCGGCATCGAGGACATCCTGGTCGTCGACCGGCTGGATCGGTCCGAGAAGTGGAAGCACCTCGTCCCGCTGCGTATCGCCGACTACGCCGACGCCGACGACTTCGAGTCCGGCCTGATGCAGGGGCGCTCGTTCGGCGACGTTCGCACCATCTTTCACCTCGGCGCGTGCTCGTCAACCACGGAGACCGACGCCGACTATCTGCTGCGGAACAACTACCAGTACACGAAGAACCTGGCGCAGTGGGCCGTGGATCACGACGCTCGCCTGGTCTACGCTTCGTCCGCCGCCACCTACGGCGGGATCGAGGCGGATCTCTCCGACGAGGCCGCCCTGCATTCGTTTCGTCCCCTCAATGCCTACGCGTATTCGAAGCATCTCTTCGATCTCTACGCCCAGCGTACGGGGCTCGACGCGAAGATCTGCGGGGTGAAGTACTTCAACGTGTTCGGGCCAAACGAAGATCATAAGGGCGAGATGCGCAGCATCGTGCAGAAGGCGTTCGAGCAGATCCGCGAGTCGGGCAGCGTGCGTCTCTTCAAAAGCTACCGCCCCGAGTATCGCGACGGCGAGCAGCAGCGCGACTTCATCTACGTCAAGGACGCGGTCGAAATGACGCTTCATCTCGGGCAGAGCGGCGCGACGGGGTTGTTCAACGTCGGGTCCGGCCGGCCGCACACGTGGCTGCAGCTCGTACGCCCGATCTTTCACGCGCTCGAGCTTCCGGAACGCATCGAGTTCGTCGAGATGCCGCCGCACTTGCGGGGCAAGTACCAATACTATACGTGCGCCCGCATGCGTCGGCTCTCCTCGACCGGCTACGACCGCCCGGTCACGCCGCTCGCGGATGCCGTCGTGGATTACGTCACCAACTACTTGGTGCCGCAACGGCACCTCGAGATCGAGGACGCAGCGGTCACCGCCCCCCTGAAAGCCATCTCTTAAAAGGAAGCCGATGTCAGAACCGACCCGCGCAGAACGCCGCCGCCAGCAGCGCGGAGGCGCCGCACCCCCACCGCGCCGCGACCCGATGCGTCCGATTTACATCGGAATCGGCATCGCCGTGGTCGCCATCGTCCTCGTATTCGTCGGCTTCAATTTGTGGCAGAGCCGTTCGGTGACACAGGCCAACGCGACGCCGACGCCGGGGCCGAACGCCAGCGCGAAGCCGATCCAGCTCACCAACGGCGAGAGTCTGGGTGCGAAATTTACAAAGGAGAAGTATCCCGACACGCCCTCGGGCGGGCGCGGCCGCACCATCGACGGCATCGCCTGCGGCACGCAAGAGTACGCGACGCTACACGTGCACACGCACCTTGCCATCTTCTACAACGGCAAGCAGATGCAGGTGCCCGAGTACGTCGGCTTCGCGCCGAACATCTCGGGCGGCTGCCTCTATTGGATCCACACGCACGACGCCAGCGGCATCATTCACATCGAAGCGCCGGACATCGGCCCGCCGCAAGGCGGCCCGTACACGCTCGGCATGCTCTTCGACATCTGGGGACAGCCGCTCACGCGGGAAGGCGTCGCCGGGCTCTCCGGACCCGTCACGGCCTACGTGAACGGGGCGAAGTACGACGGCGACCTGAGCTCGATTCCGCTCGGCGCCCACCAGCAGGTCGTGCTCGAAATCGGCATGCCCCTCGTCGCGCCGCCGAACTACGCGTTCCCGCCGGGCGTCTGACCGTTCGCGCTAACGCGCGATTTTCGCGATCGCAACGTCGAGGTCGCGGTAGGAGACCTCGCCGCTGTCGAGATAGGTCACGCGCTTGTCGCGCGCGATCACGGCGAACGTCGGGAACCCGCCCTGTAGATAGAGGTTGGCGACGCTGAGGAGCGGATCGTACGCGACCGGATACTCCACGTGGAACCGGCGCGTCCAGTCGAGCACGTCGCGCTGCGAGGACGCCGACGTGCCGTCCATCGCCGTGTCGCTTCCGGAGACGGCGACGAAATCGACGGCGTTGCGATACTTCCGGTAGAGTTTGTCCACGACCGCGGTCTCGCGCTGACAATGCGGACACCAGGTGGCGAACACTTCGAGGAACACCGGCTTCGTCGTCTTGTTGAGGTCGAAGAGGCCGGCCGTCGTCGCGACCTCGAACCACGGGGCGGGCCGCCCGACCTGGGCCTTGCCGACGATCGGCGACTGCGACGCGGTCTGCACGCGCCGGCGCTCGGGCCCGTAAAAGTAATACAGCACGGCGGCGATCGCGATGACGGCGAGGACTCCGATCGTCGCGAGCGACAGCGATCGCCGGTTCACGCGCCGCCCAACTTGCGGTCGACGGCGAGCGCACCCGGCGCCCGCCACGCAACGAACGCGCTCGCGGCCGCGAGCGTCAAATCGAACGCGACGTGAGGCCAATCGGCGACGGCCGAATCGGCGGGGCCGAAGCAGCCGCAGTTCGCCGGGATGTGCCGGACCACGGCCGAGGCGACCGCGCCCGCGTAGATGAGAAACTGCGCGGCGGCCGCGGCGGCGACGATGCGCGTGAACAGGCCGGCCACGAGATAGCCGCCGAGCAGGATCTCGAGATACGGCAGCGCCAAGGCGAGCGGCCCCGCGACGGCCGCCGGCACCAGGCGAAATCCCGCGATCGCGGCGGCCAGCTCGGTCGAATGACCGATCTTGAGGCCGCCCGCAAGCAACAGCAGGGCGCCCAAAACGGCGCGGACTACGAAGACCGCAATTTCCATCGGCGACAATCGTTGCGCCCCGGCGCCGCGAACCCCTGGTAGAATAAGCCCATGACGGCGCTCCTGGCCGCCGCGCTGGCGACGCTGATTCCCGTGCACGGCGTGGTGATCCAAACCTTGCCCGACCGCTCGGCGATCGTACGCACCGACGTCGTCCCAGCCATGCGCCCCGCAGAGATTCGCCGCTACCGGTTCGAACCGCGGGCGACCTTTGCGCCCAACACCTCCATCGACGCGCTGCTCGACGACCGAAGGGCCTCGCCCACGCTGCGCTCGCCGGTCGCCGCCGCCGCGTTCGCGCCCGGCCTTCCCGACGCAGGCCGCGTCGTGCCGGTCACGATCGGCTCGCGTCTGCCGGCCGCCGAACTCGTCGACCAGAACGGGCGGCCGGTGCAGCTGGGATCGGCCTTCGGCAGCAAGACGCTGCTGCTCTCGTTCGTTTTCACGCGCTGCCCGGACCGTACGCTCTGTCCCGCCATCACCGAGAAGTTCGCGTATCTCCAGAAACGGCTCGATCCGGCGCGCTTTGCGATCGGCGAAATCACGCTCGATCCGCAGTACGATTCTCCCGCGATCCTGCGCGCGTACGCCGCGGAGCACGGCGCTCGCGGCGACAACTGGGCGCTGCTGACGGGGACCGGTTCGACCATCACGCGCGTGCTCGATCAGTTCGGGATCAGCTCGATGCGGGTCAGCACCAGCAACTTTCTGCACGACGACCGCCTCTTTATCGTGGCGCCCGGCAGCCGGATCGCCGACATCGTCGAGACGGGCAGCTGGGATCCCGAGGGCGTGCTGGCCCAAGCGCGCGCGGTCTCGGGCCTCGCCAGCAACCCCTTCGAGCGCTTCAAACTGGCGCTCGTCGCCGAGGCCATCGCGCTGTGCGGGGGCAGTCAATCCGCCGGCATCGCGCTGCTCGAGCTCTCGCTCTTCACGCTCCTGACTTTCTTCTCGCTGCTGGGTCTATGGGCGGTTGCTCGCGTGCTGTGGCGACGGACGGAAGCATGACCTTTCGAGCGGGGCAAGGAAGCGTCGGAGAAGGGCATGGAACAACAGGCTTTCTTAGAGCGTGCCATCGAGCAACATGGCAAGGCGACCTATAACTTCGCCTACCGCCTGACGCGCAACGAAGCCGATGCCCGCGACCTCACTCAAGAGGCCTTCATTCGCGTCTTCAAGGCCTGGAAGAGCTTTAAGCCAGGCACCTCCTTCCTCTCCTGGATCTATCGCATCGTCACGAATCTGCACCGCGACGAACTTCGGCGGCGCAAGGGACGTTATCAGGAAGAGATCCCCCAAGACAACGAGCCGCAACAGTACGGCAGCGGCCGTCCGCTCGCAATTCAACCGATCGAGGAGTATTTAGAAGGCTATCTGAGCGAACCGGTTTCCAAAGCACTCGCGGGGCTCTCGGCAGAGCAACGCGAGATCGTGCTGCTCGCCGACGTTGAAGGCTGCAGCTATCAGGAGATCGGGCAGATCGTGGGCTGCTCGGTAGGAACGGTCCGGTCGCGGCTGCACCGTGCCCGCGGGCAACTCCGCAACCTCGTCACTCACCATATGAAGTCGTCATCATGAACGAAACGCATCCGACCAGGGAACAGCTCGTGGACTTCCTCCACGGCGAACTTCCGCCCCGCGACGACGCCGCAGTGCACGCTCACGTTGCGGCGTGCGGGGAGTGCGCGCAGGCGCACGCCGACGAAGCCGCGCTGACCGGCCTGCTGCGAACGCACGCCGCCGCCGAAGAGCGCGAACTGCCCGAGAGCGTGGTCGCGAACATTCGCGCCGCCGTCGCGCAGAAGCCGAGCGCGCTGGAGCGCCTGCGGTCGGCGCTGCGGCCCGTGATTCTCGTCCCCGCCGCCGCGGCGGTCGCCGTCGCGCTCTACATCGGCTTTGTGACGGTCCGTGCTCCCGTGCGAGCGACGACGATCGACGCGGCCTATTACGTGGACAGCCACGCCGCGCTCTCGGCCAACGCGCCCTTCTCCGAGGACGCTCCGATGCCGGCGATGCTCACCTCCGATGCCTCCTACTCCGACGAACGGCCGGTTGATGAAACCCGGTAGCGTGCTCGCGATCGCGCTGGTCGCCGGCGGCGTCGCGTTCGCGAGCGCGCAGCAGGCGCACTCGCCGCAGAAGCCCACCCACGCCGGCGCGCAAGCGTCGGGCCTCGCGCCGGTCGAAGCCCTGCTCTTCGAGGCGTCGGCGGCGCCGTCGAAGGTATCCTTTACCGGAACCGTGCAGGTGCTGCGGCTCGGCAGCCGCTCGGCGGAGGCTTCGGTCTACCGCATCGAACACCGCGCCCCCAGCCAGACGCGGCGCCTCTACAGCGCTCCATCCGTCCTCGCCGGCGACTCGGTGGTCGATAGCGGCGACGCGAGCTTCGCCATTGACGCCAAGCGGAATCGAATCGTCGAGACGCGGAACGACGCGGCCGACGAGGCGACGGCGCTCAACGCCAACTTCACGCTGCTGCGCGAGAACTACCGGATCGTGCGAACGGGCGCCGAGACGTTCGACGGACGCCGCACGATCGACGTGACGCTGATCAGCAAGCGGACGAAACACTCGATCATGCTCGTGCGCATCGATGAAGCCACCAAGATCGTGCTCGACAAAGAAGAGTTCGCTCCGGACGGTTCGCTGGTGAGCGAGGTGCGCTTCGACGAGATCCGCTTCGTACGGGCCGTGCCGCCGAGCCATTTCGCGTTGCCCAAGCAGTATGCGCGGGTGCACGGCCCGGCGTTCGGCGAGCCCTCGGAGGATCTCGACCGCGTCGTGCGCGGCGCCGGCTTCGCCGCGCGCGAGCCGCAATCGCTGCCCGACGGCTTCTCGCCCGTCGAGGGCAATCTCGTCGAGCTCCGCGGCGTGGTCACCGTGCACTTTCTCTACTCGGACGGCATCCGCACCGTCTCGCTGTTCGAGAACGTCAAGTCGTCGGCGCTCGACATGACGCGCTTCCAGCCGCAAACCCTCCAGGTTGACGGCTGCGACGCGCAATATGCCGAAGACGGCTCGACGGCGCTCCTCGCGTGGAGCGACGGCGACCTGCATTACACGCTGGTCGGCGAGCTGGGCCTCGTCGATCTCCGCCGGCTCGCGACCTCGATAGAAAAGCCCTGACGAAACCGTCAGGGCTTTTCCTCGTTCTGCGTTTTCCTAGAGCTTGATGTTTGCCGTTATGTAGAACTGAATCGGGGCTTTGGTCGAGAAGTTCTCGGCCGATACCAATGCCGGCCCGAAGCTCGGCTCGTAGGGGAACTTTCTGAACGGCTGGATCTTCGAGCCGGGATAACCGGGCGGATTGACGATCGCGCCGGGCGTGCCGTACGGAGCGACCGGATAGATCGTGCCTCCCAGCTCGCTGGTCCCGTTTCCATACGCGCAGATGTTGCCGTCGGTGAACGACCACGGCTCTTGACTCCCTCCCCAACAATAGTTGACGATGTTCGTCAAGATTCCGACGAGCTGGATGCGCGGGCTGACGTCATATGACAGCTGCAGGTTGGCGATAATCTCGTTGGGCTGCGTGAACGCTCCGAGGGCATCGTACGCCCCGGTGTACGGATCGGGAATGGCCACCACTCCCCCAAGGCAGGTCGAGGCATTGTAGCGGTCGCCGTAGAGAGGCTTTCCGCACCCGGCGGCCGGGTCGATGCCGGCTTCGGAGATCGGGATCCCGTACTTGGTGCCGCCTTGGAATTGCACGGACGGCGTGATGGCGAACTTTTGGTGCTTGTAGTTCAGTACGAGCGTGCCGACGTACGGAGAGCCGAACCCCTGTGGATTCAGACCCAGTGCGCCGGGGAACGTGTCGAAGGTCGGAAAGTTTGCGCCGGTATCCACCAGCGCTTGCGGCGGCGAGTTCCAGTAGGGATTTGCGATGGTGTTGTGCGGACAGCCGCCGCCCGGCTTTGCGCCAACCGGCGTTCCGTCAGCTTTATAGCACGCGTTGGCGGTCCCGTTTTGGCTGGTCGTGCCACCACACATCGAGTTGGTATTCGAGCTTGGATGCGTGGCGCAGTATTTGGTGTAGGCGTTGTATTGAGCGATCGACGAGTTGATTCCGGCCAGCACCGTCGTGCCCGAGGCTCCGGCCGCAATCGGCCCGTAGTGGATGTACGAGTTGGTGTAGGCGAACGAGAGCAGCCCCGAGATGCCGTCGCGCGAGAAGTCGCCCTTTTGCATCTGGAACTCGACCCCCTCGCTGCGCTGGCTGCCGACGTTCAAACCGGACACGAATCCCTGGATCGGATCGAGGAAGAACTGCTGAATTTGGTCTTGCGTCTGGCGGAGGAACGGCGTGAGCTTGAACGACAGGTCCGTTCCCTTGAACCGGTGCTCCCACGAGAGGTCGTAGTTGATCGAGGTGGGCGGCTGAATAGGATAGCCGGGCGTGTTTCTGCCGAAGGCGAGGAAGTGCGAGCCGATGTAGTCGGCCAGATCTTCCTGCCGCGTGTTGTACTGCTCGAACGCGGTGTTCGGCGCCTCGCTGTAGCGCCCGTACGAGAACCGGAAGACGTCGTTAGGATTCGAGGTGTAGGTTCCGCTGATGCGCGGCTGCCAGATGTTGAACGTATAGGTCTGCGACGGAATGTTCTGGACGTTCGCCGAGTGCGAACCGGCGGGGCACGGAGCGCCCGGCGTCGGATTCTCGCCCGGAACGCCCGTCGCATTGTTGACGCAATTGTCGAGATTGTACGCGTTGAACCAGAACGCGCGGGCTTGTGCCGACCCGCCGAGCGGCGGCGTGAGCGTATTCTGTCCGATGAACCCGTAGTTGTCGAGGCGAAGGCCCGCGTTGATGAGCCACTTGTCGGTGGGGCGGTACTGATCGGTCATGGACGCCGAGTAGAAGTTCGGCTTGGTGCCGCTGTAGGTGCCGGCGAGGCCGTTCTCGGCGACCATGTAGGTGCAGTTGTTTCCGTCTTGGGGCTGGCCGGGAACCGCGCACGAAGCGCCGCCCAGCGACGGCAGGCCGAACGTCGGCGGGTTTGTAGACGGCGCCGACAGCCCGTAGGTGTTATCGTGGCAGTTCACGACGGCACCCTTCTTCGAACCGTCGAAGCAGTAGCCGGCGTATGGATTGGCCGAGTTCACGATCACCGCTTCGCTGCCGCCCACGCCGTAGAAGCCGTTGTTGTCGCGAACGATGGATGCGGTGGTGTACGAGCCCTGAATGCTCAGCAGGTGCTGCTGACTGAGCTGATCTTGGAACTCGGCGCTGAGACCCCGGCTGTGCGTGTTGAGCTCGTAGTCGGGGGCCAGCGGGCAGACGAAGTTGCAGAAACTCGTGCTGTACGCGCCGTTGAGGAACCAGTCGCTGTAGAACGTATAGCCGTAGAGCCGCAGATACGCGCTCGACCCGAAGTTCTTCGTATACTGGATCTTGGTGATCGCCGTATCGTTCCAGGAAGTGTCGCGAAGGTCCGACGGGATGACGCTGGGATTCGTGGGCGAGCCTACGTCCGTTCCGTTCGGGAAACCATAGGGTCGCACGCAGCTCGTCATGCCGTTGAGCGATGAGGCGCTGAACGTCTTACCAATGGCCGGCGCACATCCCCACGTGTACCTGTTGAGATACGTGACCGGGACCGACGTACCATACCCGTAGCCGCTGCCGCCGCCGGTGAAGAGCGAGTCGAGCTCGCCGTTGATCAGATTCATGCAGGCGGTGCCCGACGCCGCGGCTGCGCCGGTGCAGAACGGCGACGCTACGTCGTTGCCGGAGATGTAGAACTGGTTCTTCAGCGCCTCGTCGGTGTAGAGGAGCTGGATGTCGTCCCGGCCCGCATCGTTATGGTGCGGGATGCCGATGTGAAAGTTGGTGACGACGTTACGCGCGTAGATCGTGGCGAAAGCGCCGTAGTTGCCGGCCGGCCCGAGCGGGAAATACGAGTTCCCGGTGCCGCCGTAGTAGAGCGACCAGCCGGGAGCAAACGGGCTGCCCTGCGGTCCGCCCACGATGCCGAGCGGTGGGCCGAGCCAATTATCGTACTCGGAGCCGTTGTTGCTGTTGACACCGTTGTACGTCTGATTGTTCCCGGCGACGCCGATGTAATACGAGAAGAGCCGATCGGGCGTGGACCCCCCGATCTCGATTGCCGCGCGGTGCGAAAAGAGCGGCGTCCCGACCGTGAGCGAGCCCGTGCCGTAGCCCGGATACGTGCCGGTCTTGATCACCTGATTGATGAAGCCGGAAAGGCCTTGGCCTTCGGAGGTCGCCGGGTTGGCGCCGGTATAGACCTGCACCTCGGCGTTGCCGAGCGACGACGCCGAGCTCGAGGCGTAGTTGTCGAACGAACGGTTGACCGGGACGCCGTCGAACTCGTAACCGACTTGATCGTAGTCGCCGCCGCGAATGTTGATCGTGGCGTAGTAGCCGCTCTGGTTCGGAATGACGTAGGCGCCCGGGACCGTCGAGATCGCGGAATACGCCTGATTGATGAGGCCGCCGCCGCCGAGCGCGGCGGTCGCGGCCTGCGTGGCGCTATTGATCGAGTAGACGTCGGCGGTGGTGCCGGATTTCACCAGCGCTCCGCCGGCGGTCGACGTGACGCGCGCGATCGTCGTCAGCGACTTCTGCACCCGCACCGTGACCGATTGCACGGTGTCGGCGAAGACGACTTGACCGGGAACGCTGATCGGCTCGTACCCGGCCTTCGACACCGTAACGGTGTACGTGTCGGGCCCGAGCGTCAAGAACGTGAAGTGGCCCGCGGCGTCGGTGGTGGTCGTCGCGCTTTGTGAGGGGCTCGTTGCAGTGACCTTCGCTCCCGCGACGGGAGCGGATGTGGCGGCATCGGTGACGCTTCCCGTGAGTCCGCCCGTCACGCTTGCCAGTGCCCATGTTTCCTGGCAGACGAATGCGACGAGCATCATCAGCACGGTCCCAAGATGCCGGAGCGATCTCCGTACCATTCGAACCTCCTGAAGTTTTCAAATAAAGCGGGGGCAGCGCCGGGCGCTGCCCGGTTTAAGCGGGCTAGTTCGTAATTCCTTAAGAGTGTCCTTGAGCGGCTCGTTCCAACGCCTGGATGCTCGCGCGCACGTCGCGCGGAATGGCGCGGCGGTCGGCCGCGCGAGCCGGCGCGTCGGACCGGCGGTGGACTACTGCGATGTCGGCGACCGAGCGCGCGATGGCGTCGATCCCGTATCCGCCTTCCAGCACGTAGGCGACCGCTCCGCCGCAAAACTCTTCCGCCACGCGGCGTATCGCCGCCGCGACCCAGGCTGCCGCCTCGACGCCGACGCCGAGATCGCCGACGATATCGCCCGCGACGTAGTCGAAGCCCGCGCTCACGATCAGCGCGTCGGGGCGAGCGGCACGGGCGACGGCCGGCAGCACGGTTTCCCACACCGCGACGAACGTTTCGGTCGAAACGCCGCTCGCGGGCAGCGGAACGTTCGCCACGACGTCGCCGTCGCGCCGGTAGCTCCCGGCGCCGGTGCCCGGATAGGCGGGAACGGCGTGCGTCGAGACGTACGACAGGCCGCCGCCGGCGGCCGCCTCGGTGCCGTTGCCGTGATGGTAGTCGAAGTCGACGATCAACACGCGGCCGCCCCGAGCGGCTTGATAAGCGCGTGCGGCGATCGCGACGTTGTTGAACACGCAGAAGCCCATGCCGCGGTCGGGCTCGGCGTGGTGGCCGGGCGGACGCACGAGGGCGAAGACCGCCTCACCGTTCGCGGTGCTGGTTTCGACTGCCGCGATCGCGCCGCCCGCGGCGCGCAGCGCGGCGCGGTACGACGTCGCGTCAACGACGGTATCGCCGGTCGAAAGGTAGCGCGCGCTCGTTAGCCCGCCGATCTCGCGCAGCGCCAGCTCGCGATAGGCACGATCGTGCACGCGCTCGATCTCCTGGTCGGTGGCGTCGCGCGCAGCAAGCGGCTCGCCCAGCACGCCCGCCGCGCGCAGGCGCGCTTCCACGAGCTCGACGCGATCCGGACGCTCGGGATGGGCGACGCCGCGCAGATGCTGCGCGTAGAGCGGGTCGGTGACGAACTTCAGCGCGTCAGCCGGAGTGTTTGGACGAGGCGCACGGGGACGACACGCCCTTGCGGACGCTGTCGTAGTCCTTGGTCCCCTTCTTCATCATCGGCAGCAGCCGCTTGTAGGCGGCCGCGGCTTTCGTGCACTGGTTGGCGCTGGCGTACGACCTCGCCGCGATATAGAGCAGCGGCGGATTCGCGTCGAGGTATCCCTTGGCGGCCTTGTCGAGCGCGTCGAAGATCTGCGCCGCTTCCTTGTAGTTCTTCAACTCGAAGTCGGCGCCGGCGACGCATCCTAGGGTCGCGGGCGAGCGTTGGATCTCGAAGCTCTTACCGCAGGCGTCGCGGGCTCCCGAGTAGTCGTGCAGGCGCGAGTAGGCCTGGCCGAGCAGCGCGTAGCCCTGCGCGTCGGGCGAGATCTGCGTGTAGTGCTTGAAGTAGTTGATGCTGTCGTTGAGCTTGCCGCCCTGCATCGCCACCTCGCCGAGCCCGAGCAGCGCGCCGGCGCTGTTGGGATCCAGCGCGAGCGCCGTCTGCCACTGCGCCGCCGCCTTGTCGTATTGGCGCTGGCCGGCATAGTAGTTGCCGAACGCCACGAAGCCGCTCGGGATTTTCGGGAACTGCGTGGTCATCTGCTGCAGGATCGCGACGCCTTGCGCGTCCTTCTTCTCCTGGAAGAAGTAGCCGGCCTTACGCACCATGATCGTCACCTTCTCGTCGTCGGTGGGCGCGGCGACGATGGCGTCGTCGAAGGCGGCGGTGGCCTTCGGGTCGTCGTGCTGGCGCGAGTAGAGGTCGGCCTTGAAGACCAGCGCCTGAATGTTGCGCGGGTCCACGGCCAAGACGCGCGCGATGGTCTGCAGCGCCATCGGCTCGTTGTCTTGCTGCGCGTAGGTCGTGGCGATTTGGAAGAGCGGCGCCACGTCCTTCGGATCGAGGGCGAAGGCGGCTTCGAACTGGGCGCGCGCGTCGTCGAAGTGCTGTTCCGACGCATAAACGCTGCCGAGCGTGGAGAGCGCGCCCGCGTTGGTCTTGTTGAACGTCACCGCCCGTTTGGCGATGCGTTCGGCGTCGCTGGTGCGATTCGTTCGAAGGTAGATGTCGGCCAGCTGCGCGAGAATCCCGAGGTTGGTTGGGTCGAGATTGGCGGCCTGCTCGAGATCGTAGGTCGCCACCGGTAGATTGTTCATCTGCTCGTTGGCGAAGCCGTCGAAGTAGTAGACTTGCGCGGTCTTGTCGCCCATCTGCAGGAGGTGCTGCGTGTACTGCAGCGCGACGTCGGGGCGCCCGACCTGCAGGTACTCGGCCGCGAGCTGGGCCATCGTCGTTTGATCGCTGGGGTTTGCCTTCAGCTTCGCCTGCAGCCGCGGGATCGCGATCGAGGGCGGCTCGGGGCTGGCCGTCGGTAGAGCCGACGGAGACGGCGAGGGGCTGGGCGTGCCGCTCTTCTTGGCGCCGCCGAAGATTCCGGCTTGCGCGTGCGGTGTCGTCGCCGCGACGCCCACGACGCTCGCGAGCGCGATCAGTAGAATGAGTCCGAAACGTTTCAAGAGTGGCTTCCTTTTGTTTGTTCGATCAATTTCGTGAGCTCGGGGACGATGCGGAACGCGTCGCCGACCACGAGCAGATCGGAGAACTCGGCGATCGGCGCCGCGGCGTCTTTATTGATGGCAACGATCGTTCCCGACGCGCGCATGCCGACTTTGTGCTGAATGGCTCCCGAGATTCCCACGGCAATATATAACTTCGGGGTCACGGTCTTCCCGGTCTGCCCGATTTGGAGGTTATACGGCACCCACCCGGCGTCGGCGGCGGCCCGGGACGCCCCGACGGCGCCGCCGAGCGCTTTGGCGAGCGGTCTCAGGAGCGCGTCGAAGGGCTCCGGCCCGCCCAAGCCTCGTCCGCCGGCAACGACGACCGGCGCTTCCTCGAGTGCCAGTTCGCCCGCGCCTTCCTCGACGTCGCTCTCGACTTTGGCGGAATACGATGCCGCCGGCTTCTCCAACGCCACGACGGTTGCGCCCGACCCGCCGGGCGCGGCCCCAAACGAGTTGGGCCGGACCGTCGCGATGCCGTACTCCGCGGGCCGCAGCGCGCATTTCGTGACGAGCGCGCCGCCGAGCTTCGGCGAGGTGCAGATCACCGCGTCGTCCGCGACCTGCACGTCAACGACGTCGGCCACGATGCCCGCGTCCAGCCGAACCATCAGCCGCCCTGCTACGTCGCGTCCCGAGAGCGTGTTCGGAATGAGCAGCAGCGAGGGACCGGCCGCCCTCGCGGCCGCGGCGAGATAGTCCACCGCCGGATCGAGCAGAAACGCCTCAACCTCGGGATCGTCGTTGACGTAGATCTCGTCGAGCGGATAACGCCCGAGCGACTCGGCGAGCTTCGCGGCACCCGGCCCGGTGACGACGGCGGCGGCCTTTCCGCCGAGCGCGTCGGCAAGCCGCCGCGCCTCGGTCGCAAGCTCGAACGTGACCTTGCGGGTCTGCCCCTGGCGGTGCTCGACGTAAACGATGACGTTCTTCATCATCAGACCAGCTTTTTGTCTCTCAAGAAATTGAAGATCGCCTGGGCGCCGGCCCCGCCATCGGTCGCCTCGACGGTCTCGCCCTTCCCGCGAACCGGCGGCGGAGCGAACTCGCGCAGCTCGGTCTTCGAGCCGACTTCGCCGACGGGCAGCTCGAGTGCGAGGTCCGGCAACGTGGTCGTTGCGATGGTCTTTTTCTTGGCACCCATGATGCCTTTGAGCGACGCGTAGCGCGGCTCGCCGAAGGTCAGCGCCGTCGTGATGAGGGCGGGCAGCGGCGTGCGCACCGTCTGATAGCCGGCGTCGGTCTCGCGCTCGACCGCTAAGCCGCCGCCTGCGATCTCCACCTTCCGCGCGTTGGTCACGCACGGAAGTCCGAGATGCTCCGCGAGCGCACCGGGAACCGCACCCGTGCTGCTATCGTCGGTGAGCCCGCCCACGATCAGCAGATCGAACTCGAGCTTGCGTAGCGCGTGGGAGATCGCGTACGCCGTCGCCCAAACGTCGCTGCCCTCGAGGCCGGCATCGCTGAGCAAGACGGCGTCGTCGGCACCCATCGCCAGGGCCTTGCGGAGCGTCTCTTTCAGCGGCTCGGGCGACATCGAGAAAACGGTGACGCGCGTGTCGCCGCCGGCTCGCTCTTTGAGCTGCAGCCCGGCCTCGAGCGCGTACTCGTCGTAGGGATTGAGCACCGTCTCCACGCCGGTCCGCACCAACCGCTTGGTTTGCGGATCGATTCGCTTCTCGGCATTGGGGTCGGGAACGAGCTTAACCGTCACCACGATCTTCACGTGGTTATAGCGACCTCCGTCGGAATGCGGGGATGGTAATGAAGAACCGTGGGCATTTGGTGGCCGGGCGCCGCCGGACCTGCCGAAAGGCGGCAGGTCGCTCTCGGGAGGCTGAGAACCGGGCCAGGATGTTGCGCCCGCTTCTCGTCGCCCCCATCGTACTCGTCGCGATCCCGCTCGCTGCGTCAGCGGCCGAGTTTATCGCCGCGACGCCGTACGCGACTCGAGAACGCCCCGCCACGGTCGTGCTCGACGCCTCGCGCGCGTCTGCCGGCATCATGCGCGTGCACGAGCAAGTGCCCGCCGCCCCGGGCGCGTTTACGATCGTGTATCCGAAGTGGATCCCGGGCGAGCACGGGCCGACGGGACCGCTCAACGACCTGGCCGCACTGCGGGTCACGGCGGGTGGAACCGCGCTCGACTGGCACCGCGATCCGGTGGACCTCTACGCGTTTCACGTTGACGTACCGGCCGGCGTGCGGACGCTCGACGTAGACTTCGACGTGCTGATGAACGCGCCGGGCGACGTGATGTCCACGCACTCGCTGGCCGTGGTCAACTGGAACCGCGCGCTGCTCTATCAGGACGGCATCGACTCCCGCCGGTATTTCGTGAAGCCGTCAATCGTTCTGCCGCCCGACTGGGACTATGCGACCGCCCTGCGCGGCGCCTCGCGCAGCGGCGATCGGATCGACTTCGCCGTGACGCCGCTCGAGATGCTGGTGGACTCACCGCTCGACCTCGGCCGCTACGTGCGGAAGTGGGACCTGTGGCGCGACGGCGACGCATTCGTCCAGCTCGACGCGTTCGCCGACTACCCGCAGTCGCTCGAGATTCCGGGGGCCTTGCTCGCGGCCTACCGGCGCGTGCCGGCCGAGGCATTTGCCATGTACGGCTCGCGCCACTTCCTCGACTACCACGCGCTGCTCACCCTCAGCGACTCGGTCGGATTTGAAGGCATCGAGCACCATCAGTCCAGCGACGACCGCGCCCCCGCCGATTTTCTCACCGAGCCGCGCGAGTCGCTTACCGAGGGCGACTTGGTGACGCACGAGTTCTCGCACTCGTGGAACGGCAAGTATCGCCGGCCGGCCGACCTGACGACGCCGAACTTCCAAGTGCCGCAGTGGACGGATCTGCTGTGGGTGTACGAGGGGCTGAACCAGTACATCGGCGACGTGATCTCGTTCCGCTCGGGGATCCGCGACCCGAAGCTCTATCCCGAGTACGTCGCGAGCACCTACGCCACGCTCGACTACGAAACCGGCCGCAGCACGACGCCGATCATCGACATCACGACCGGCGCGCCGTACTACTACGTGGCGCGCGGCGACTACTCGGCGATCCGGCGCGGCTCGGGCGACTTCTACGACGAAGGCGGCCTGATCTGGCTCGATGCCGATACCATCATCCGCCAGCGTTCGAACGGCGCGCGATCGCTCGACACCTTCCTCCACCGCTTCACCGAGCCGAGCACGACGGGCCCCATGGTCGTGACCTACACGCGCGCGCAAGTCGAGAGCTTGCTCAACGAGGTGGAGCCCTACGATTGGAGCGGCTTCTTCCAGCAATACGTGTACCGGCCGCAGATGCATCCGCCCACCGACGAGCTGGCCCGCGCGGGCTGGAAACTGGTCTACACCGCGCAGCCCAACGTGTTTCTCGGCGGGCGCGACGCCGAGAAGAGCGTGACCGGATGGTATGCGTACGGCGCCAACCTGAGCTACGACGGCGACGTGAGGGACGTGCGTGAAGACTCTCCGGCATGGCGCGCCGGCCTGGCTCCCGGCATGAAAGTGCTGGCGGTCGACGGACAGCAGTTTTCGCCGGAGACGATGGACTTCGCGGTGAACCGCGCGGTGCACTCGACGTCGCCGATCGTACTGATCGTGATGCAGACGAAGTGGTATCAGACGCTCTCACTCGACTATCACGACGGCCCGCGCTACCCGCATCTCGAGCGCGTCGCCGGAACGCCCGACCTGCTGACCGCAATCGCATCGCCCCACGCAGCCAAATAATCACGGAGGAATTCGACATGCAACTCTCGCGTCTCTCGCTGGTAGCGATCGCGTTCGCGGCGCTGTCGGCCATTGCGTCGGCGGCGCCGGCGCCGGTGATCGTGTCGCCGGAAACCGCCACCTGGAAGGCCGTTCCGGGCTTCAAGGGCTTCGAAATGGCGCCCATCGTCGGCGATCCGAGCAAGGCCGGCGCTTATTACGCCTACTTCCTGAGAGCGCCCGACGGCGAGAAGGTGCCCCCGCACTACCATCGCATCACGGAGAACGTCGTCGTCATCAGCGGAACGTTTCTCGTCGGGATCGGCGACACGATGAACGTCGCCACGATGAAGGCGCTCGGCCCCGGCACGGTGGCGTCGGTACCGGGCGGCGTTCGCCACTACGCGATGGCCAAAGGTCCGATCGTGATCGAAGTGAGCGGCATCGGTCCCGACACGACGACGCTCGTCCACTAGCATGAACGCGCGCGTTCGCGGCTGGGCGGCGCTCGCCGCCGTCGCGATCGCCGGCTGCACGGCGCCGCACGGCGCCGTGCAGGCGCTGCCGAACGAAGCCGCGGCTCGAGGCGCGGTTAGACCGCGCCTGGCGGATCACGCGATCGTCGGCTTCAGCGTGGACACGCCGAAGCGCGCCGCGACGGCCGGCGCCCAAGGTATCGACACGACGATTCTGTACGGCGGATCGCCGCCGCCGGGCAGCGCGCTCCAAAAGGCGCTGGCCGCGCACGGGATCTCGGTGATCGACGGCAGCATCTCGGGCCTGCTCTTCTATTGGGAGTGCCACCGCACGCACACGGTCAAGCCGCCGCCGAGCAGTTACGGCTACAACCCGTATTGCCGCACCGACGAAAACCCGCGCATCAAATCAGAGGCGATCGTACTCCGCGATGCCTCGCGCATTCTGGCGCACGACGCGAAACGGCCCTACGTCGTGGGCTACTGGGTGCTCGACGACTGGGCGTGGTGGGACGACGGCAGCGGCCGCGAGCTGCTGCGAAAAGTGCATTCTGAGATTGCCGCGCAGACGCCGGGGCTGCCCGCGATCTGCGGTTTCGGCGCCGGCATCGCGAAGCCGGGGAAAGTGGACTGGGATCCCGGCACCGCCGCAAACTATTCGAACGGCGGCTGCGACGTGGTGGGGTGGTACAACTACTCACCGTTCGGGCGCCGTCATCCGTCGAACGGCAAGCGCCTCGACTGGTCGATGACGGTGTTGCTGCCCGCGATGGCGCGCAGCTTGGAGAAACGCGGCTGGCACCTGGCCCAGACGCCGCTCTACGGCATCGGCCAGGCGTGGGGCGGTTCGTACGAGTGGCACTTCTATCAGCCGGGCTTGACGCGCGCGGAGATGCGAAAGCAAGCGACGGCGTTCTGCGCGTACGGCGCGCGCGACGTCGGTTGGTACGCGTGGGACGACAGCGGCTTCGAATCGCGCACCGAGACGCCCAACGATTCGGCGGTCGTCACCGCCGGCATCGCCGACGGCATTCGCGCCTGTCGCGCCATCTGGACGACGTAGCGAAGTCTAATCCGTTCCTCACAGCG
Source organism: Vulcanimicrobiota bacterium (assembly GCA_963824595.1). Taxonomy (GTDB): domain Bacteria; phylum Vulcanimicrobiota; class Vulcanimicrobiia; order Vulcanimicrobiales; family Vulcanimicrobiaceae; genus Cybelea. Next base: position 411,422 of record CAWGPY010000001.1, on the reverse strand, counting down.
ATCGAGAGGCAGCCGCCATCGGGACGGCTAGAATCCACTGTAGGCAAAAGCTGAAGGAGGTTTTCAATGTCTTTCGTTCGTTGCTTGGGACTCGCGGTCGCAGCCGCTGCGCTCGCCGCGTGCAACGATTCGTCGGCGAGCACGACGCCTGCTGGACCGAATGCCGCCGCTACGACGATCACGGTGACTACCGCCAAGGGCGCACCGGTTTCGCAGCTAGAAGTCACCTTATCTAACGGGATCCTCGACGGCGAGGCGACCGGAGCGATCGCCTCGGACCCGACCAACGGCGTCGGGCAAGTGCAGTTTTCGAGCCTGCCGGTGACCGGTCAGCTCTGCGTGTCGACCGCGACGACGGTCGGCGGTAAGGTCTATCGCGCCGATCACTGCGCGGATCCGTTTCCCTCGAACTACACGCTCAAGTTCAGCTCCAAGATGCCGGGCAGCTAAAGCGCGCACCGCGGCGGCGCGGTCGTTTAAACTTCGCGCCGCCGGGGGATAAAGCGCCAAACTGCTTCGCGGGGAGGTACAAAACGAGTGGGTATTTTGGCGTGGATCATCTTCGGGCTCATCGCGGGAGCCGTGGCGAAGTTTCTCGTTCCCGGTGACGGTCCGGGCGGGATCCTCGGCGACATCATCGTCGGAATCCTCGGCGCCGTCATCGGCGGATTCGTGTACTCGATGTTCGGCCACATCGGCGTGACCGGATTCAACTTCGGCAGCTTCGTCTGCGCCGTCATCGGGGCGATTATCTTGCTGATCATCATTCGCGCCTTCACGCGCTCGCGAACCGTGTAACGTAGGGACGAGGCGGAGGGCATCGGAAACAAGCCCTCCATGGCTCCCAAGCGCCTCTCGCAGGGACATGGCTTGGTCTAATTCGCGCCGACTGCTCTTCGAATTCCGGGCCGCCGCGCAGCGCACAAGGCGATCTCGCGGCCGTGCGTCGACGACTCTTCCCATCAAGAACGTCGTCGTCATAATTTCAGGAAAACCGTAGTCTCGTCAATTTCTTCGCCGGATATCCCGCCGCTAACGCGCCGACCTCCGGCTGCGCAACCGCCGACAGCCCCCGCGAACTCGGCTCGCGCTCCTGCCCGGCATGTGGGAGCCGTTCGAGGCGATCGAGTACGGGCGCTAGGGCCTCGACTGAAACGCCAACATCGTTGCCCCCGAAACGACGGTCCTGGACGCCGCAAAGCACGGGCGCCTGTCATTCGAAGATTCTCGCCGGAGTATTTCTTGCACCAGCCCCCATCCGACACGCCGCTCGACACGCAGTAGCCGTACGAGCCAAGCTCGATACGCACCGCCGTCGCCGCGGATGGGGGCCGAATGCGCGACGGAAATCCTAAGATAATATTGATTGTGAGGAAGCTTAGGGCGGGTCGCTTGTATTTCAAAAAAAACGTCACAATATAAGCGACATAAACGTTACCGTTGGCATCAACGGCACGCGGCCATCGCACCTTCTTGGTGCAAAGGAGCATCTATCAAAGGAGCATCTATCAATGAGAATTTCGATCACGCCCGTTTATGCGGCAGCCGCATTAGCGGTCAGTGCCGTACTGTCCGGCTGCGGCGGCGGCGCTTCGTCATCGAGCTTCGCCCCATCCGCATCGACGCAGCAAAGCACTATTCAACCTAAGTCGAACGTACGGTCGAGAAAAGGGGGCACGCACTACAATCTCGTCACGCTCGACTCCCTCGGGGGAAGCGTTAGCTTCGCCATTAACATCAACCACAGTGGACAAGCCAGCGGAACATCGCTTCTAAGCGGAAACACTATCCTGCACGCCCAGGTCTGGGAACATCCGCCGCGTACGATCGATCTGGGCACGCTGGGCGGTCCGAACAGCGCGATTTTCCAGTATAACCATGGCGCCGAGGGGCAGTTCGTCGGGTGGTCCGAGACCTCCGACACCGACCCCTACGGCGAAAATTTCTGCGGTTTTGGCACCTCACACATTTGCCTCGGGTTTAGCTGGCGGCACGGTAAGATGACGTCGCTCCCGACGCTTGGCGGAAACAACGACAACACCAACGACGTGAACGAGCGCGGCCAGATGGTTGGTGCCGCCGAGACGCGTACTCAGGATCCGGGTTGCAGTCCGCCGCACGTCCTCGATTACCTGGGGGTCATTTGGCAGCCGAACGGCAAGATCACAACCCTGCCGCCATACTCCGGCGATACCGTTTCGTATGCGTACACGATTACCCAATCCGGGCAGGAGGCCGTTGGGAATTCAGGCTCGTGCGCCGCTGCAACAGCTCACGCGCTTCTCTGGCACAACGCTTCACCGATCAACCTCGGCAGCCTCGGAGGCAGCGTCAACATAGCGCTGGACATCAATAGCCGGCATCAGGTCATCGGCAACTCGAGCCTGTCCGGAAACATGGTGACTCATACTTTTCTCTGGCAGCGTGGCACGATGAGCGATCTTGGCGCGTTGCCCGGCGACGTCGATAGCTTTGCCGGTGGGATCAACGATGAGGGGCAGGTCGTCGGCCAATCATGCGACGCGAACGGGGACTGCCGAGGCTACCTCTGGCAGAACGGGTCGATGACCGATCTCAACACGCTCATTCCGTCGAGCAAGGACGTAACTGTACTATTTGGCGCTAACATTAACGATCGTGGGGAGATCGTGGGAGCAACCGTCGATAACCAGGGCATAGAGCGCGCTGTTATATTGGTCCCTGGCCGATCGGGCGACATTTTACCGAAAGGCGCGTCCGCGCCTAAGGCTACGCTACCAGAGACCCAGCGGATTCGACTACGAAATCCGTATGCCTGGCTCTGGGATCTTCGCAAATCCGCAATTCCGCGATAGCGTTAGCGGCAATTCCGTGACGAGCTCGCTTCGGCGGGCTCGTCACCGGATGACGCGCTTGGGCTCAACACTTGCAAAACATCTACAATGCGCCTAATCCGTCAGGCTATTCCGCAGCACTATTTCCCGAATCGCGATGGGCCGCTCGGCACGGCGTACTCGACGCCTTTATTCTCGAAATAGGAGCCGGAAGGCACGTTATTCGTCGCAAGAACATGTTTGGTATCTTTGGTGGGATCGGCCCAGATCGCGCCGTTCGTACCGACGTACCCGAATGAGCCGATCTTTTTTTCGAGGCGGCGAGTCACGATATCCAAATCGGAGAGAGAGTGCTGCCGGGCTATCGTGAGTACCTCGCGCAATGGGTGCTTAGCCAGCTCGATTCTGTAACGCCGGCTGTACGTTAGGTCTTTCGTTCAAGACGCGGCACCGGCCGCGGTTGACCTTGGGTCTTGGGATGGCCGGGGAGTCGAGAGCCGAAGCGTGCGTCCCCGACCGGCTCTTCTATCCAACCGGCCCTCGGTGCAAGGGCGCAGAGCCAATAGTGCCAAAAGCAATTGCAGCCGGATGGCCAACCGGTCATTTTACCCACGGCTTATGGAGGCATCGGCAGAGCGTAACAGGTGGGAGGCGTGGAACGAGCACCCAAGACGAACCCGCCGAAGGCGCTGCTTATCAGCAGGGCCGGTGCCGACGCAGATTTAGCAGCCGTCATTGCCGCGATCTTGGAGGCCGCCGGCTACACGGCCATCCTCCAGCAGTGGGACTTCGCCAACCGCAACTTCATGGAGCGCATGCACGCGGCGCTCGCCGAGGGCGCGCGTGTCGTCGCGCTGCTTTCGCCGGAGTATCTGCGCAGCGACCATTGCCAGGCCGAATGGCAGAACGCGATTGCGGACGATCCACTCAACACCAAATCGCGCTTGATTCTGCTGCGCGTGGCCGAGTGTGAACCAGTTGGGCTCCTGAGCGGACTGGCGTATTGGGACGTCGTCCCTATGCGCGACAATCGCGCGCTGCTGGAAAGTACCATCCTCAGTGCCGTGCGCGAGGATCGTCGCGAGTCGAGCGTCAGCGGCAGGTATTGGCGAGCGCCGCGCACGATCGTGGACGCCGAGGCAATCCGTCCGGTTCCCGGATTTAGTGGACGCGAAGAAGAATTGCTGGCCCTTTCCACGGCGCTCTCGAACGCAGGCGCGATTGCGGCCGTGCACGGGTTAGGCGGCGTCGGCAAATCCTCCGTTGCCCGCGAGTACGCGTGGCGGAGTCGGGAGAAGTATTCTGTCATCTGGTGGCTCAACGCGCAGACCGAAGACGCGATCATCGACGGACTCTTACGCCTAGGGGCGCTGTTCGTGCGGGGACTCGATCAGCACGCGGACCGGCGCGCCGCGGCACAGCAGGTGACGAGTTCCATGCTGAGCGGGTTTGCCAAGCCGGTCTTACTCATCTTTGACAACCTCGAAGACGAGCGGTTGTTGCGAACTTGGTTACCCCGGTCGGGTACGAGCGCGCTGGCCACGTCGCGCAACGCGGCCTGGAGCGCGGGCATCACCGCGGTCGCTCTGCCGATCTGGTCACTCGCGACGGCAATCGGGTATCTTCAGCGCGAGAGTGGCCGCGCGGATCTCACGGAGGCCGATGCGCGGGCCATCTCCGAGGCACTCGGTGCTCTTCCCTTAGCGCTGGCACACGCAGCGGCCTCGCTGCGCGAAATGCGGATGGTGACGCCGGGGCGCTATCTGGAACGGGTTAGCGAGCGCCTCAAGAAGGCGCCCCGCACCGCGGAGTATCCACTCTCCGTGTTTGCCACATTCAGTACGGCGATTTTGCAAGCCGAGAACGAAGCCGCCGGTGCGGCGGCCGTCCTGTGCTTCGCAGCATCGTTTGCGCCCGATGCAATTCCCGACGAACTTTTTCGCCAGCCGATCGGCAACTACCCCGCGGAGCTGCAGCCGGAATTATCGGAAGGCGTGTCGGCGCTCGATCTACGCTCGACGATAGCAGACGAACTGCTCCTGGACGAAGCCCTTGGCGCGCTCGATCGGCTTTCGCTGCTGACCTTCTCGGAGTCGTCGTGCAGCTACAACATCCATCGCCTCGTTCAACTTGCCGCACGAGACATTGTCCCAAACGCGCTCGCCTGGCAACAATGTGCCGTCGTCGCAGCCAATGCCGCGTTTCCTGAAGTTGAGTTCGCAACGTGGCCGCAGTGTTACTTGCTGCTGCCGCATGCGCGAGCTGCATTGAGTGCCTTGCCGGGCGAGATAGCTATGCTATCGGCCGGGCGCCTCGCGAACCGGTGTGCATCGTACCTCCGAGACCGCGGGCTGTTCGACGTCGCCGAACCCCTGCTCCAACGAGCGCTGGCCATCTTCGAGCACGCACTCGCTGCGGATCATCCCGACGTTTCCGCGAGCCTCAACGATCTCGCGACCTTGTACTATTTACAAGGCCGTTACGATGAGGCGGAACCGCTTCTCAAACGCGCGTTAACGATTCGGGAGACGACCCTTGCCGGGGATCACCCCGATATTGCGACGAGCTTGAACGACCTCGCGTTCTGGTACTATCAGCAGGGTCGTTATTCGGAAGCCGAGTCGCTGCACGCGCGCGCGCTGACGATCCGTGAGAAGGCGCTCGCGCCCGATCATCCCGATGTTGCGACGAGCTTGAACGACCTCGGCGTCTTGTACCATCGGCAGGGCCGATTCGGCGAGTCGGAGGCGCACCTTGCGCGCGCTTTGGCCATTCGCACGAAGGCCCTTGGACCGGATCATCCTGAGGTTGCGACGAGCCTGAACGACCTCGCGAACCTGCACTTTCAGCAAGAGCACTACGAGGAAACGGAGCCGCTGCTGAACCGCGCACTCGTCATTTGGGAGAAGGCCCTCGGTCCCGATCATCCCGAGGTTGCAACGAGCCTGAACAACCTCGGCCTCTTGTATAATCGGCAGGCCCGCTTCGAGGAAGCGGAGCCTCTGAACGCCCGCGCGCTGGCGATACGGGAGAAGGCGCTCGGTCCAGATCACCCCAATGTCGCGCACAGCCTAAACAGCCTCGCGGTTTCCTACCATCGGCTAGGCCGTTTCGACGAGGCGGAGCCGTTGCTGAAGCGCGCGCTGGCCGTTCGGGAGAAGGTACTCGGTCCAGATCATCCCGATGTTGCAACGAGCTTGAGCGACCTGGCGAACTTGTACGCCGAACTGGGGCGTCAGGACGAGACGAAGGCGCTGCTCGAGCGCGCGCTGGCGATTCGGGAGAATGCCCTCGGCCCGGATCATCCGCACGTTGCTGCGAGCCTGAACGACCTTGGGCGCTTGTATGAGGCTGAGGCACGCCTCCAGGAGGCGGAGCCGCTCTACGCACGGGCATTGGCGATTCGGGAAAAGGTGCTCGGCTCAGATCATGCACTTACGAGAGCCGCGCGCGAAGAGCTGACGTCGCTTCGTTCGAGGCGGTAAAACACTGGCGCCCGGCCTTGATGGTTGAAGGTCTTTTAGCGCAGCACGCCCAGAGCTAACGTCTCGGGGTTAAGGTTTTCCGGTGAACGATGAATAACGGTCCGTTGCCCTAAGTCGTCTATTTTTCCGTAATAAGTCTCGGTCTGACTATCGCAATTGGGGCAGAGTAAGCGAAGGTCTTCACGGCGATTGTCACGCCGATCGCCATGGACGTGGTCCAAATGCAACGTTAAGCCCCTTTCACGCCACCGCGAAGTCCCGCATTCCGACATTGTCCTGACAGCAGGCAGCCGATACCGACCGTTCCCGAAAAGTGTTAATCCGTCACACTTTTCGCTGCGCTGGATACCCGATCGTCCCTTCCTATCCCAACTGTTTCCGACCCGTCCGTGACAACATGTTACGGGTTAATGCCTCGCACGCCACGCCTTCCGCTCGGTGATCTCGTAGTCGCACGCTTCGTTTCAAGGGCAGTCGCGCCACCAAACTGGCGCTAATAACCTTGGTGTTGGTACGTTTGCTTGCCGATGGCCAGCGGCGCGTCGACGTCCGGCGCGGGACAACGGGGAGGTGTGCGCCAGCCGGCGAATTGTCAGGTCATCAAAAATCTCAGTTGCTTAAGGAGGTACTCATTGCTTGCCATCGTCTCGTTCGCCCGGCGCTGGGCGCCGATCACCCTGCTTGGCGCGCTGACCGCAGGCTGCTCGACTTCCGGCATTTCCAGCGCGAATGTTCCCGCGAGCGGCCCGGATGCCGGCCGAAGTGTCGCGCAAAATCGGATGCTTGCGCAAGGCCGCGGCCCGCATTCGCAAAACACGCGCTCGCAGTCGAGGGGCTGGATTTCCCCCGACCGGAGACACAAAAGTCGCAAAGGCCTGATCTACTGGGGCAGTTACGACAACAACACCATCACCATTTTCGCTTCGAGGGGCGTCAATGGTAAGGAGAAGGGCCAGATCACCACTGGTTTGTCCAATCCAGAGCGGCTCTTCGTGGACAAGCAGGGAAGTGTCTATGCGACCAACATCGGCAACAACACGATCACGGCGTACAAACGCGGTCAGACCTCGCCGTTCATCACGATCAGCAGCGGCGTGAACTCGCCAACCGGCATCACGGTGGATGCCGCCGGCACCATCTACTGTGCCAACGTCGGCAACAACACGATTACGGTCTATCCAAAGGGGCAGACGTCTCCGTCGCTCACGATACCGTACTTTGCAGAATACCTCGCGACCGATGCGCACGATAACCTGTACGCAGCCGGCAGCGCCGTTGAGGAGTTTGCACCGGGTTCGACCAGCGGCAAGGATCTCGGCCTTCCGCGCTATCCTGGCGCTTTAGAGGTCGATCGCTCGGGAAACCTCATCGTGCTCTACGGCAGCTCGGTCGACTACTTCCCGGCGGGTCAGACCAGCCCATCGAAGCAGATCAGCGTCGATGGATCGCCGTTCGCACTGTCGCTGAGCGCCAACGAAAAGCAGCTCTACGTCAGCACCGAAGTCAGCATTCCGTTCGTCATTGAGAGCGTTGCCTATCCCAACGGCACCGCGTTCAAGACCAAGCTCACGGGCAACGCTGGCGAGTGGCCGATCGCGGTCAGCCCTGACAACGCACTGGGCGGATAGCGCCGCAGCTCAACAATCCAGTTGCCGCTGATCTTTTGGGTCGGCGGCAACTGGAAGTGAATCGACCTGACGTCAAAGGAACCTCGGACGAGCCTTTTTGGGATGGCCGGGAGTCGAACCACTACTCGGGGGTTCCAGCCGGTCCTGTCCGTTACCGAAAAGTGTTCGTTTGTAAGGCTACTCCATCTGTAAGGCTACTCCATCGCACTAGGGTCCCCGACCGTTGGTTCTACTCAACGGCCGAGTTTCAAGTTGCGAATGGGAACGCTGCAGGATGACGGCTGGGCAGAGTTTTACGCCGTGATTCGCTATTGGCTCGACCGCGAGGGCGTCCGGACGTGGTGGACGCGGGTCGGTAGAAGCAGATTCGGGGAGAAGTTTACCAGATTCGTGGACGTCGAGATCCGTAAGCGCGAAGCAACGAGCATTCGCGCGTTTGCCGAGCGGTATACTGCGGCGTGGTGCGGTCAGGATCCCGTCGCAGTCGCGGCCTTCTTTTCAACGGACGGACCGCTGACCATCAATGACGGCATTCCGTCGAAGGGACGCGCCGCCATCGCGGACGCGGCGCAAAGCTTCATGGAGGCGTTCCCGGATCTCGCAGTCGCGCTGGACGGCGTCGCCGAACACGACGGCAAGACGATCTATCGGTGGACGCTGTCCGGCACCAATACGGGGCCCGGCGGCGGCGGAAGACGCGTTCGCATCAGCGGATTCGAGGAATGGCGGTTCGGCGACGACGGTCACATTGTAGAGTCGCACGGTCATTTCGATGCCGCTGACTACCGGCGCCAGCTCGAAACCTAAGATCGCCCCCAAAAAGCAGCTTGTCGTAGCCCCGCTCCGCGGGAGTAGCGCTTCGTTCGCAGCTCGTTTCACCTCACGTCTGCATAACCCGACAACTGGCAACCGAGGCGCGAATCCCCCTAGCGCGCAACCCCTCGCGGGCTCCCGCGACGTCGCCCGCTACGTCGAGTACGCGAACGTCGTACTCTTGCAGCCGGGGCAGGCGAACGAGAACTGATTCGGACCGGCTTTCACGTCGAAGGTGATGACTTCGCCTGCTCGACCCGCCGGAATCGCACCCCGCGCGGTGATTCCCAGTGTATGCGGGTTGGCCCAAATCGCGATGCCGATATGCATGGTAACCGGCGCGCTCAGCGCGATGCTGAGCACGCCGTGGTGAACGGCTGCGCCCGTCAGGGTCGGAAAATCAGAAGACGGAAATCCGATCAGCGGTACGTTGTAGTACGACGTCGCGTCCTGGGCGTATTCGAAGACGCGCGTCGGCAGCGTGTGCCCGGCCAGGAACGACATGCCGGCGATCTTATCGTGATAATCGATCGTCGCCGGATAGAGCGTCTGCCCGTTTAGGATCGACGACGGGACGGCGACGCCGCCTGGGATAAACGGAAATGCAGCGGCGCGCGGCGCGGCCGAGAAGGTCGGCCCGTCGACAGCCACTTCTGCCAGCGTTTCCAGCCTCATGCGGTCGTGCACCGCCTGATCGTAGAGTGCGCCGAGGATCTCCGGGTCACCGGGGTTGATCTCGTCGTGGGTCTCCTGCTGCGACATCATGACGACCGGCTGCGTTTGACCAATCGCCGCGTACGCGTCGGCGATCTCCCGAATGAACGTCGCGCCCGTCTGAGGCGTGAATCCGCCCCGTTGCTGCAAGTCGTCGGGATCGGTCGAGAAGTAGTCTTCGTCTCCGCTCAAGTAAGCGCGGGTTAGATCGCGGGCCGTCCACTCGAGGGCGAGAAGCGGGCATTGGCCGTTGCGATCGGGACGCTTGTACGAGCTCGGGTCCGAACAATAGCTTCCCCAGGGCGCGCCGTAGTCCCATGTCCCGTCGACGCCGTGGCTATTCCAAGTGATGCCCCAGAACGCGTGGTAGCCTTGCGACATCAAGTGCGCGATCTTGCGCTCGTGGCCGGCGCCTTCGACGCTGACCTCGGGAACATACCACGAGAACCGGCTCTGCATCTCTTCGATAAGCCTTCCCTCGTCTTGCGCCTCGGCGTCGTCGCCGTTTTTCTGGTGGTAGGACTGATAGAGCGGCGTGTCGTCCTTCAGGTACTCGAAGTTGGCGATCATCCACGATTCCGGAAGATGCGCGGCGACGGCGGAGCCTTCGATGCTCTGCATTCCGGCAAGCGAGTAGGCCTGCTGAAGCGACGTTGCGACGAAGCGCGTCTGTGTCGGTCCGTTGGGAATCGCCCACGCAGGCCGGGGCGGATTCGGATTAGCGCTCAGCGCCGCAGAGTTGCAGCGCGTTCGCAAGTAGTCGATCGGCGAGAAACTTCGGGCCGGGAGTGCGTACCATACGACGCCCTCGTATGATACCTCGCAGGCCGAGGAACTGGCATCGACGACGCGCGAGCCAGGCGCAGTCGATCCGCCGGGCACGTTAGGGACAAAGAGAATACCGCCACCCGAGCAAGCGGCAAGACCGAGAGCGACAAGCCATGCGCGTGCCTGGCTTTTCACGCCTGTGCGATTCGCTCGGAAAGCGCTGGTTCCCGCACCGGTCTGTCACCCTGTACGCGCTAGGTGGGGGTGGTGCCGCGCCACAGAGGCGCGCTCTCGGCCTCAGCAACGTGAACGGCATCGTCGGCTTGCACCAGCAGAGTCTCTTCGGGAACGAGCGTAACGATGGCGTTAACCTTAGCATTGGTGAGAGAGATTGGGCTGAGATGGGCTTCCATCACTTTAACAGGCCAAGGTCATCCTTCGACAAGCTCAGGATGACACGCAATGGGATGGCCGGGAGTCGAACCCGGACGCCCTTTCGGGCTGCAGATTTTAAGTCTGCTGTGTCTGCCAGTTCCACCACCATCCCGTCTTTGCGGGCCGCCCTTCGACTTCGCTCGCTACGCTCGCTGCGCTCAGCCCTTCGACTTCGCGCCTTCGGCGCTTCGCTCAGGATGACAACGGAGGCCGATTTACTGCTGGTAGTGTTCCACGACGTCGCCGCTGCGAATGTGCGCCACGCCGGGGTCTTGTCCCGCGTCGCGCCGCGCCCGCCGCTGGCGTAACAGGTCCCAATATTGATCGAGCCGGACCGAGATCGCCTCGAGGCGTTCGCGATCGACGGCGGTGAGCTTGCCGTTTTCGCCGTGTTCCAAAAGCCGGTGCTCTTCGCCAATCAGGTTCTCGATGTGTTCGTGTATCTGCGTGTCGTTCATGGCCGAAATCCCCTTCGCGTAGCGGAAGCTGCGCGCATTGGCGCGGCGGGTCCTCCTGCAGCGTCGCGCTCCTGCAGCAAAACGCCCAGCAGCAGGTCCGACGTCGTCGCGACCGCGTCGTCGCGGCCGAGCAGCTCGAGCGCCGTCTCGAGCAGCACGATGCCCGCCGGCAGAATGTCGGCGCGTTGCGCCCGCATGCCCACCACGGCCTTGCGCTGATCGAGATTCATCTTCCGCAAACGCTCCAGGGTTCGCTCCAGATCCGAACGCGTCAGCGTGGTCGTGGGCGCCGGCCCAGGTTTACCGCGGACGATCGCGGCCGTCGTCGTCGCGGTTCCGCCGACGAATGCCAGGTGCTCGACTCCGGGACACTCTGCGATCGGCTTCAGGGCGTCGCGTGCAAGCGTCCGCGCCTTCTCGATGTCGGCGTCGCTCACCGCGCCGGCGTTGCCCGCCAGCGACGAAACGGCCTCGGTGAGACGGACGGCGCCGATCTCGCACGACACCACCTTCTCCGGCTGCGGCGAGTCGCCGCAGGCATACTCGGTGCTCCCGCCGCCGACGTCGAGCACGCCCGCTCGTTCACCCCGCAGCGGACCGAACGCGGTCAGCGCGCCGCGATACGACGCGACCGCCTCCTCGTCGCCGGAGAGCACGCGCAGCGGAACGCCTAGCAGCGCCGTAACGCGCTGAGCGAACTCCTCGCCGTTCTCCGCTCTTCGCAGCGCGCTCGTGCCCACGACGAAGAGGCGGACGTAATGCCCTTTCGCGGCGCGCGCGTGCTGCGCGATCGCGTCGAGCGTTCGCGCCATCGGCTCGTCGCCCAGGCGTCCGCGCTCGCCCAGCCCCTCGCCGATGCGCGTCCCGGTGGAACGCACGACCTCAACGCGCGGGCTTTCCGGCTCGACGTCGGCCAGCAGCAGGCGCGTCGAGTTCGTGCCGATCGAGACGATCGCGTAGCGTTTGCTCAACGATGCTTGGATTCAAAGAGCGCGGCGCGGCGCTTCTTGCGCAAGAAGTGCCGCTCGGCGGCCGGAACGCGATCGGCCGGCTCCCACTCCTGCGTGCTGCGCAGATAGGCAGAGATTTGCTCCTCGAAGTCGTCGTCGCGAATCTGCGGCGCCAGAGAGACCGCACAGCGACGCCCTTCGCGGCGTACCTCGAACGCGAGCCGCTTGCGCCGCTCGAGCGACCGCTGGTACTCGTCCCGGTGGCTCTCGACGTCGAGCAGGCTCGCGCTCGCGAGCTCGCCTTCGTCGAGGCGCACGGTCGCGCCGTAGGTGTTGAGGTTGATCACAATGCCGCCCGAGGTGCCGTTCACGGAGCGGGCGACGAATCGGCTGCCGGCTGGGGTGACACGAAGATCAGCGCCTCGTTCGGCCGCACGAGGCGCAGCCGATCGTGGATTTCGGGCACCGCGCCCTGCGGATCGCGCAGGCGGCGCAGCTCGTGCAGCTGGTCTTCGCGCCGAGCCTTCAGCGTCGCGATGTCGGAGCGAATGGACGCCAGCTCGTGCGCCGCGGCGACGTTCTCCCCGATCGCCCGCGCGAACTGGATGCCGACGAGGGTCGCGACGAGGAGTGCGATGGCGGTCGCCGTCATGCGACCCGCGAACCGAAGCACCGGCGCGGTGCGACGCCTCAATGGCCGCTCCCGATCGGCGCCAGGCCTTCGGTCTGCCACTCTCCCAAACGGCGATACTTTCGATACCGCTCCTCGAGAAGTCCGCCCGGCGAGAGCGGGGCGAGGCGCTGCAGCGCGGCCACGATGGCATCGAGCGTGCGCGTCACGACGTCCTGCGCGTTGCGGTGGGCGCCACCGAGCGGTTCCGCGATCACCTCATCCACGATGCCGAAGCGGCGCAAATCATCGGCGGTCAACTTCAACCGCGCCGCGGCTTCCTCCGCCTTTCCGGCGTCGGACCACAGGATTGCCGCGCAGCCTTCCGGCGAGGCGACCGAGTAGGTGCTGTGTTCGAGCATCAGCACCCAATCCGCAATCGCGAGCGCCAGCGCGCCGCCCGAGCCGCCCTCGCCCACGATGGTCGCGACGATCGGCACGCCGGCCGTCACGAACGTCTGCAGGCACGTCGCGATGGCTTCGGACTGGGCGTGCTCCTCGGAGCTGATCCCCGGGTCGGCGCCTTTGGTGTCTACGAACGTCACCAGCGGCAGCCCGAATCGCGCCGCGAGTTTCGCCAGCCGCGTTGCCTTGCGGTACCCTTCCGGCGCCGGCATGCCGAAGTTGCGCCGCAGGTTCTCCTTCGTGTCGCGCCCCCGCTGCTGGCCGATCGCCACGACCGGACGCGAGCGCAGGAACGCGAAGCCGCCGACGATCGACGGGTCGTCGCGGAAGTGACGGTCGCCGTGGAGTTCGTCGAACCGGTCGAACCGCGCGATGTAGTCGAGCGACGTCGGACGGCTGGGATGGCGCGCCATGTTGACCTTCTCCCACGGCGACAGCGTCCCGAAGAGCTCGTGGAGGATCTCCTGATATTTCCGCTCCAGCGCCGCGATCTCGCTCGACATGTCGAGCGGCTGCGCCGCCGACGCTTGGCGCAGCTCGGCAATACGCCGCTCGAGCTCGACCAAACCCTTCTCGCGCTCGACGATGACGTTATTGCTCATGCTTCACGTATTCGAGCAGGTGCACCAGCGTCTCTTTGAGCTTACGCCGGTCGACCACCATGTCGATGGCGCCCTTCTCCAGCAGGAACTCGGCCGTCTGGAACTGGTCGGGCAGTCGCTGGCGGATCGTCTGCTCGATGACGCGGCGCCCCGCGAACCCGATCATCGCCTTCGATTCGGCGACGATGAGGTCGGCTTGGAACGCGAACGATGCCGAGACGCCGCCGGTCGTGGGGTCGGTCAACACCACGATCAGCGGATTGCCGTCGTCCATGAACCGGGCGACCGCCGCCGTCGTCTTCGCCATCTGCATCAGCGCCAGCATACCCTCTTCCATGCGCGCCCCGCCCGATGCGGTGAAAATCACGCACGGCAGCTTGCGGCGGCGCGCCTCTTCGAGCAGCAGCGTGATCCGCTCGCCCGTCACGCGCCCCATCGTGCCGCCTCGGAAGTGAAAGTCCATCACGGCGAGCGCGACCGGGAAGCCGCCGACGGTCGCAAAGCCGCAGACGACCGATTCGGAGAGCCCGCTCTTCTCGCGGTCGGACATCAGCTTAGCGGGATACGACTTCTTGTCTGACCAGCCCAACGGATCGGTGGAGGCCACGTCGCCGCCGATCTCCGAGAACTCCCCGTCGGCGATGGACTCGATGCGATCGTACGCGGCCATGCGGAAATGATGGCCGCAGCGGCTGCACACGTACGAGTTGGCGGCCAGGTCGCGGCGGTAGAGCACCTCGCCGCACTTCAGACACTTGCTCCACTGCGCCGCATCGTTGTCCTGCGCCCCCTTGGCGCGCCGCGACGCCTTCCAGTCAGGCATCGGCATCAGCCTCGTTTCTTTTCGCGGACGGCCGCAGCGCCGCCGCGTAGAGCTTGCCGAGCTGCTTGATGTAGTTGAAGATCTCGCGCTGGTTGAGTTTCGACTCGCCGGCCACGCGGTCGGTGAACACGTACGGGACCTCGAGCGCTTTCCCGTACTTCGCCTTCGCGATCACCTCGAGCCCGATCTTGAAGCCGATCGGATCGAGCGTCACGCCGGTCAGTGCGTCGCGCCGCACCAGGAAGTAGCCGCTGGTGACGTCCTTCACGGGCGTGAGCGGCCGCGCGAGCCAGCACGCGACGCGCGACGTGATCACCCGGCGCGCCGGCCAGTTCTTGATTCCACCGCCGGGAACGTACCGGCTGCCCACGGCCAGGCCGTAGCTGCCCGACTCCAGCGCCGCCACCATGTGCGGCAGGGCCGCCACGTCGTGGCTGAAGTCCGCGTCCATGGCGCCGAGCGCCACGGATTCGGCGCGCGCGATCGCCCAGCCGTCGATAACGGCGCTCGAGAGCCCGAGCTTGCCGCTGCGATGCAGGCAGCGCACCGGATAGGTGCGCGAGAGATCGTCCACGACCTGGCCCGTGCCGTCGGGGGAGTTGTCGTCAACGACGATGATCTCGCCGTCGAGCGCGCCGGCGCGGAACGTCGCATCGAGCGCGGCGATCAGTTTCCCGATGCCCGCGGCTTCGTTATAGGTCGGAATCACGATCGAAAAGGGAAGCGGCATGCGCGATCGATGTTTCTACGACGCCAAGGAGCCGATCACCGCCAACAGCGCGATGGCGGCGGTGTCGGTTCGCAGAATGCGCGGTCCGAGCGAGATCACCGCGGCGCCTGCCGCGCGGGCGGCATCGGCTTCGGCGTGCGTGAATCCGCCTTCGGGTCCGACGACCACCAACGCGCGGCCCGCCGCCGGAAGCGCCGAACGCAGCGCCTGGTGCAGTGACGCGCGCGGAGCCAGCTCCCACGCGAAGACTACGGCGTCGTACTCCGCGAATCGCGCTACCAGCGCGTCGAACGCCAGCGGCGACTCGACCGCGGGCACCGTGTCGCGTCCGCACTGCTGCGCCGCGGTGCGTGCCAGGCGCCGCCAGCGCGCCAGCTTCTCCTCTCCGGCCGCGCGCCCCACGCTGCGCTCGCAATAGAACGGAAGAAAGCCCGCGGCCCCGAGCTCGGTGCACTTCTCCACCACGCCATCCATGCGCGTCCCCTTCGGCACGGCTTGCGCGACGTCAACCGCGAGCGCCTCCGGACGATCGCCGCCGGCGACCTCGACGAGGTGGACGCGCACGACGGGGCCGACGTCGTCGATCGACGCGGCAAACGACGTCGCGGCGGAGTCGACGACTTCGATGCGGTCGCCCGCATGCAAGCGCAACACTCGTGCGATCTTACGCGCGTCGCCGCCGTCGATCTCGACGGTGCTCCCGACTTCGCGCGTGCCTTCGACGAAGAACCGGCGCGCCGTCACTCGGGACGAAACGCGTCCTTCACCCGCTCGAAGAAGGTGCGCTCCTCGATGGCGTCGCCGCCGGCGTCCGCGTACTCCTCGAGCAGCTCGCGCTGCCGCCGGTTGACCTTCGTCGGAACGACGACGTAGATCGTAACGTGATGGTCGCCGCGATGCGACGCGCGCACGCTCGGCATGCCGTGCCCGCGCAGGCGCAGCGTGGTGCCCGTTTGCGTGCCCGGCGGCAGCGTCATCTCCACGTGCCCGCCCAGCGTCGGCACCTCGATCGCGGCGCCGAGCGCCGCCTGCGGAAAGCTCACCGGCACGTCAACGAACGTATCGCGGCCGTTGCGCTTGAACACCGGATGCGGCGCGACGCGCAAATAGACGAAGAGATCGCCCGGCGGTCCGCCGTGCGTTCCACCCTCACCGCTGCCGGCGATACGAATGCGCGAACCGTCGTCAACGCCGGGCGGGACGGTCACCGTCAGCCGCGTCTCGGTTTCGCCGCGGCCGCGGCCGCCGCAGCGGTCGCAAGGATGCGGGATCACGTGGCCTTCGCCGTGGCAGTGCGGGCACGCCGTTTGGGTGACGATCTGGCCGAGCGGCGTGTGCCGCGCGGTTCGCACCGCGCCCGTTCCGCCGCAGCGATCGCACGCCACGATCATCGTGCCGGGTTTCGCGCCGCTGCCGTGACACGCATCGCAGTTGGCGAGGCGGTCGAACGCGATCTCCTTGGTCGTGCCGGCGAACGCTTCTTCGAGCGTGATCTCCACGTCGTAGCGCAGGTCGGAGCCGCGCTCCGGCCCGGCGCGCCGTTGCTGCGCCGCGCCGCGCACGTTGCCGAAGAACATGTCGAAGATGTCGCCGAAGGCGCCGCTCCCGAATCCGAAATCCGCCGGGCCGCCAGCCGAGCCGTTGCCGACGGCGCCGAACCGGTCGTAGTGCGCGCGCTTGCGGGGATCCGAAAGCACCTCGTACGCCTCGTTGATTTCCTTGAAGCGGTGCTCGGCCATGGACTTATCGGGCGCGACGTCCGGGTGATGCTCGCGCGCGAGCCCGCGATAGGCTCGTTTGATCGTATCCCCCGATGCATCCCGATCGACGCCGAGGACTTCGTAGTAATCCCTCGTGGGCATCTTATGCTTGGGGTAGGTCCTCGACGTCCGAGAGACGCTGACTCAGCGTTTCGGCGGTGCCGGAGGCGAGAGCGAGCAGACGCGCGTAGGGCATGCGCCGCGGACCGAGGATCGAGAGCATGCCGAGAGCCTGCGATCCGAAGCGATACGGCACGGTGACGACCGAGAGATCGGCCAGCTCGTCGCTGCCGAGTTCGTGGCCGATCTTCACGCTGGGCGTTTCGGCGCTCATGCCATCCGAAACGATTTCGTAGAGCGTCTTTTGTTCCTCGACGATTCGGAGAATCGAGCGCAGTTTGCGCAAGTCTTGGAACTCCGGCTGGTCGAGCAGGTTTTGCGCGCCGGCTGCGGCGATCGCCGGCTGTTCGGCGGAGCGCGCCGTGTGGGCCGCCTTCACGACCGCGCCGCGGAGATCGTCGGATACCCCCGCCTCCTGCGCGGCGAGCGCGACCTCGCTCTCGGTCACGTCGCGCAGCGAACGGTCGGCGAGGCGCGCGTTGAGCGCGTTGGAGAAGCGCGTCAGATCGTCGGGCTGCACCTCGGCTCCCAGCTCGAACAGGCTCTGCGCCGCGACGCCCAGCGACGTGACGACGATCGCCACGCCGGTGTGCGGCGAGAGCCAGATCAGCTGGATGTGTTTGAAGAGCTGCCCCTCTTGCTGCGGCTTCGTCACGAAGGCCAAATTATTCGACAGGCGCCCCAGCAGGCGCGTCGTGTGATCGATGATCTCGTCGAGCTCGCGGGTCGCGTCGCCCAGCTCGTCGTGGATGCGCCGGCGCTCTTCGTCGAGCAGCTCCTCGGGCTCCATCAAGCGGTCGACGTAGGTGCGGTAGCCGGCGTCCGACGGGATCCGTCCCGCCGAGGTGTGCGGCTGCACTAGGTAGCCGCCGGCCTCGAGCTCCGCCATCTCGTTCCGAACGGTGGCCGAGCTGATCCCCAGGTTGTACTTCTGGGTGAGCGACTGCGAGCCGACCGGTTCGGCCGTCGCGATGTACTCGTAGACGACCGTCGCCAAGATATAGGCCTTCCGTTTTCCGAGGCCGCTGTTCTCTATCACGCCCCCTACTGTAGCACTCCGGCGCCGGGAGTGCTAGCCGGAGGCGAAGCCTGCGCTCGCTCGATTGCTTGCGAGAGCTCGTCCCAGCTCAACCCGCCGACCGACACGAACGTCACGGCGCCGCTTGGGGCCAGGACGAGCGTCACGGGGATTGCGGAGACCGAGTAGATGTGAAAGACCGTCCCCTCGAGGTCTTCGACCAACGGCAGCGCGATGTTCGATTGGCGGAGGAAGCGGGAGGCTACGTCGGGACTCTCCGCGGAGATCGTGACGACGGCGACGTTGTCGTAGGTGTCGCGGGCTCGCACGAACTCCCGCAGCTCCGCGGTGCAGACGTGACACCAGCTCGCCCAAAAGTCAATCACGACTACTTTGCCGCGAAAGTCGGTGAGCGACCGCGTTCCGTGGGCGGTTGGAAAGACGAAGTTCGGCGGAGGCGCGTCGTAACGGATTGTTGCGAGCCCCGTTGACGGGGCGGTCAGCGCCGCCAGGACGAGTGCAGCCAGCATCTCAGGTGCGAGAGATATTCGGCAGGCATGGCTCTTCCGCCTAGGTAACGCTGCGCTGCATGAGCAGCTCCGCAATCGAGGCGCTACTCGAAGAGAGCCGGCGCTTTCCGCCCTCGCCCGAGTTCGCCGCCGCAGCCAACGCGTCGCCGGAGATCTACGAGCAAGCCGAGCGAGACTATCTCGAGTTCTGGGCATCGTGGGCGCGCAAGCTCGAGTGGATCGAACCGTTCACCGTCACGCTGGAATGGAACGAACCGTTCGCGCGATGGTTCGGCGACGGAAAGCTCAACGTGTCGGCCAACTGCCTGGACCGCCACGTGCGCGACGGCAACGGCGACAAGATCGCGTACTACTTCGAAGGGGAGCCGGGCGACCGCCGAACGATCACCTACCGCGAGCTGCTCGAGGACGTGAACCGGTTCGCCAACGGCCTGCGCGCGCTCGGTATCGGCCGTGGCGACCGCGTCGCCATCTACATGCCCATGATTCCCGAGCTGCCGGTCGCGATGCTCGCCTGCGCGCGCATCGGCGCGGCGCACTCGGTCATCTTCGGCGGCTTCTCGCCCGACTCGATCGTCGACCGCGTCAACGACGCCTCGTGCGTCGCCCTCATCACCGCCGACTACGGCTGGCGCCGCGGCGCCAAGGTGCCGCTCAAGCGCAACTGCGATATCGCGATGGAGCGAACGCCTTCGATCCGGCATTGCGTCGTGGCGCGGCGCATCGGCGACGACGTCTTCATGCACGAAGGACGCGACTACTGGTGGGACGAGGTGATCGCGGGCCAGCCCGCGGAGTGCAGCCCCGAGGCGATGGACGCCGAGGACCTGCTGTTCCTGCTGTACACGAGCGGCACCACGGCCAAGCCCAAGGGCATCAAGCACACGACGGCCGGGTATCTGACGCACGCGGCGATGACGCACAAGCTCGTCTTCGACCTCAAAGAAGAGAGCGACGTTTACTGGTGCACGGCCGACATCGGCTGGGTGACGGGACACTCGTATATCGTCTACGGACCGCTCGCCAACGGCGCGACGAGCGTGATCTACGAAGGCACGCCCGACCATCCCGACAAGGACCGCTTCTGGGAGATCGTCGAGCGCTACGGCGTGACCATCATGTACACGGCGCCGACGGCGATCCGCACCTTCATGAAGTGGGGCGTCGAGTTCCCGGCTCGCCACGACCTGTCGTCGCTGCGCCTGCTGGGGACCGTCGGCGAGCCGATCAACCCCGAAGCGTGGATGTGGTACCGCGAGTGGATCGGCGGCAACCGCGTGCCGGTCGTGGATACGTGGTGGCAGACGGAGACCGGCGGCATCATGATCGCGCCGTTGCCCGGCGTCACGACGCTGCTCCCGGGCAGCGCCACGAAGCCGCTGCCGGGCATCGCGGCCGACGTGGTCAACGACCGCGGCGAGCCGGTGCCGCTCGGCGGCGGCGGCTACGTCGTGCTCACGCGACCGTGGCCGGGCATGCTGCGCGGGATCTGGGGCGACGACGAGCGCTACGTCCAGACCTACTGGTCGCGGTTCGCGCACCGGTACTTCGCCGGCGACGGCGGCCGGCGCGATCGCGACGGCAACTACTGGTTCATGGGACGCATTGACGACGTGATGAACGTCAGCGGACACCGCATCTCGACCACCGAGGTCGAGAGCGCCCTGGTGGACCACCCGGCGGTCGCCGAGGCGGCCGTGTGCGGCAAACTCGACGAGACGACCGGCCAGGCCATCTACGCTTTCGTCTCGCTCAAGGGCGCGGCGGCCGGTTCGCCCGAGTTCGCCGACGAGCTGCGCGACCACGTGGCGACGAAGCTCGGGAAGTTCACACGCCCGAAGTACATCACGTTCACGCAGGAGCTGCCCAAGACGCGAAGCGGCAAGATCATGCGCCGGCTCCTACGCGACATCGCCGAAGGGCGAACGCTCGGCGACACGACGACGCTCGCGGACTCCTCGATCGTCAAAGAGCTTCGGGAACGCGCGAGGGTGGAAGTCACTCAGGAAGAGTGAAGAACGCGTCCAGCTCTTGCAGGTGCAGAATCCGCGTGGCGGGAGGCAATGCCGACAGAATCGTTTCGCCGTAGCGCGTCGAAGCCGCGCGGCCGTCGAGCAACGCGACCAGCCCGCGGTCGCTGCTGCTGCGGATGAGGCGCCCGAAGCCCTGCTTCAGCCGCACCGTCGCAGCGGGAATCATGTAGTGCTCGAAGCCGTCGAGGCCGCGCTCCTCGAGCGCGCGCACTCGCGCCATGACCAGCGGATCGCTCGGTGAGGGAAACGGCAGCCGGTCGATGATGACGCACGACAGCGCGTCGCCCACGACGTCGATGCCCTCCCAGAAGGTGGCGGTGGCGAAGAGCACGGCGCGCGGCGTCGTTCGAAACCAGTCGAGCAGGTGCGAGCGCGGCAGCTGGCCCTGCACGCGCACCGGGAACGCGAGGCGCTCGCGCACGAGGTCGTGCACCTCGCGCATCCGCGCGTACGACGTGAAGAGCACGAACGCGCGGCCGCCGCTTCGGTCGAGACACTCTTCGACCAGCGGCGCGGCGCGGCGCGCGAACTCCGACGACTTGGGATTCACCTCGGGCGGTGCGACGAAGAGCCGCGCCTGATTGGCGTAGTCGAAGGGCGACGGCGCGACCAGCTCCTGCGCGTCGTCAATGCCCAGCGTTCGGCGAACGAACGCGAACGATCCGTGGGTCGCGAGCGTGGCGCTCGTGAGCACGACGCTGTGCACGCGCTCGAACAGCGAGGCGCGCAGGAAAGCGGCGACGTCGTGCGGCGCGCAGTTCACGCAGTAGCGTCCGTCGCCCTCGCCGCGCTCCACCCACGCGATCGTCTCCGGCACGGCGGCGCCCGCTCGATCGATCACCGATTCGTGCGCGAGCACGGAACGCAGCGCCAGGTCCCGCCGCCGTTCCGCCTCGGCCTCGTTCTCCGCACGGCGCTTCAAGGCGGTGAGCGCGTTGGCGAACAACCAGTTCTCGAGACGATAGAGCGTCGCGCGCAGCGGCTCCAGCGCCGGCCACGCGTCGTCGTTGGCCGCCAGAGGATAGCGATCGAACGGCACTCGGGCCAGGGCGCTCTCGAGCCCGCGCACCCCCTCGTCGAACTCGTGCTCGAAGTCCGCAGGCAGGTCGTAGACGCGGCGAAGCTTGCGCAGCATACGGCCGATCGTCGCTCCGGAGAGCGCGGACGTCAGCGCCTCGGTGGCCCACCGCTCGCACTGATGCGCCTCGTCCAGCACCACCACGTCGTAGGCCGGCAGCAACCCGCCGCCGACGGCGAGGTCGAGAAAGAACAGCGCGTGATTGACGACCACGAGGTCGGCGTACTTCGCCTCGTCGCGCTTCCCGAAGAAGTAGCATTTGCTGAAGTGCGAGCACAGCTCGCCCACGCACTCGTCGGCATCGGCGTCGAGCTGTTCCCACTCGTCGCCGGGCGGCACGAAGGCCAGTTCGGCGCGGTCGCCGGTCTGCGTTCGGTCGGCCCACTCCCACACGCGCTGCAGCGAGCGCGACGGCGCGAGCAGACGGTCCGCACGCATGCGCTCCAGCTTCAGCCGGCAGAGGTAGTTCGCGCGGCCCTTGAGCAGGGTCACGCGCAGCGGCGCGCCCAGCGCCTTCTCCACCAGCGGGATGTCCTTGCGCACGAGCTGCTCTTGCAGCGCGATCGTGCCCGTGGAGAGCACTACCTTCTTCCCGCTGCGAAACGCCGGTACCAAATAGGCCAGCGACTTGCCCACGCCGGTGCCCGCCTCGACGACCGTGTGCACTCCCTCGAGGATGCCGCGCTCGACGAGCTTCGCCATCGCGATCTGTCCGGGGCGCGGCTCGTAGCCGCTCAACGAGCGCGCGAAGGGACCCGAGCGGCCAAAGACCTCGTCGAGGTTAGCCGGCATCCGGCGATTCGTATTCGGTCTCGAGCTCGCGTCCGGTTCCGGCGTCCACGACGACAGGCGCCACGCGGCGCGGCGGCGTGTAGGTCACATACGTGATGACGAAGCCCGCGAGGAGGCCGGCAACGTGGGCCTGCCACGCGATCTGCGGCACGGTGAACGTGATGATGAGATTCAACACGAGGATTCCGACGTTGGCCCGCACGAGCTCCATGCCGGGCTTCCCCAGCTTGAACCCGATCGCGAAGAGCGCGCCGAAGAGTCCGAAGATCGCCCCGCTGGCGCCGACCGTCGCGACGTACGGATTCGTGCTGAGGAAGACCACGCCGAGGCCCGACGCCACCAGCGACACCACGTAGACCAGCAGCATGCGCCACGAGCCCATCGCGTACTCGATGAACCGGCCGAGGAACCACAGCGAGAGCATGTTCACGCCGATGTGAATCAGGCCGCCGTGGAGGAAGGCGCCGGTGACGATGCGCCACCATTGCCCGTTTTGCAAAACGAACGCCGGAACGAGCGCGGCCGCGTTGAGCACGCGCTCGATGCCGGCCTGATCTCCCGAACCGAAGAGCATGCCCGAACCGCCGGCGGAGAGCTCCCACAGGAAGCCGACGACGTTGAGGGCGATGAGGATGCGCGTAATCACGCGGTCATGACCGTTCGCGCGAGCTCCAGCGAGATGGCAAAGCGCTCGCCGCCGATTTCGATCGTGAGCGGGCCGCCGAGCGGCGCCTTCTCCACGACGCAGAGCCGCGCGCCGGGACGCAGACCGACCTCGCCCAGATAGCGCAGAATCTCGGGCATCTGCTCGGTCACGCCCGAGACGGTGACGTTCTCCCCAGCCTCGACTTGCGCGAGCGGCGTGCCGGCGCGCACCGGCTCCGTCAGATCGGCAGGCGGTATAGGATGCCCGTGCGGGCACGTCTGCGGATCGCCGAGCGCGGTGATGAGGCGCTCCTCGACGCGGGGCGTGATGGCGTGTTCGAGGATGCACGCCTCGGCGTAGACCTCGTCCCACGGCATGCCCAAGATGTCGGTGAGCAGGCGCTCCGCCAGCCGGTTGCGCCGCACGACGCCGACCGCGACCTCGAGCCCCTTGCGCGTCAGCTTGATGTCGCCGCGCACCTCGTGTTCCACGAAGCCGTCGTTGACGAGCTTCTTCAGCATTCCCGAGACGGAGGCGGGCGCGACCCCGAGCTCGGTGGCTAACGCGGACGTCGTGACGCCCGGTCCTTCCCGCTCGAGGCGATAGACCGCCTTCATATACATCTCGAAGGACTCGGCGAAGTGCGAGTGCGAGTGACCCGGCATAGAGGCCTTAACTTCGCGGAGTGCCGCGGAGTTCCGCGACGGCGCCGGTTATTCGCTCGTGCATCGCCCGCTTCTCCTGCTCGCCAGCAAACGTCGCGTCAACGGCGTTGCGAACGAATCGTTCCAGTCCGGCGGCGCCGGCGACGCCTTCCACCAGCTCGTACTCGCGCGCGAGCGACGTGTCGAAGATCGTCGGGTCGTCGCAGTCGATCGTCACCGAGCATCCGCTCCGGTCGAGCGCGAGGAACGGATGGGGATGCCCCGCCACGACGGTGCCCGTCAGCCGGTTGGACGTGGGACAAATCTCCAGCGGGATGCCGCGCTCGGCGAGCATCTCGACAGTGCCCGCATCCTCGAGCGCGCGAACGCCGTGGCCGATTCGCTCGACGCGCAGCACTTCGACGGCGTCGCGCACGCTCGCCGGCCCGTCCGCTTCGCCGGCGTGTGCCACGCGGTGCAGACCGCTCGCGCGAGCGAACTCGAACGCCTCCACGAAGAGCCGGGCCGGATGGCGCGCCTCGTCGCCGCCCAGCGAGACGCCGACGACGTCTAAGTCGGTCATCGCCACCATCGAGCGCGCCGTCTGCAGCGCGTTCTCAGCACCGAAGTTGCGCGTAAGATCCGGGAGCAGCGCGAACGAGGCGCGCGGGCGGGCGCGACGCAGCTCCGCGACGATCGCCTCCATCGTCGCGCGCACG
The DNA here is from genome assembly GCA_963824595.1 of Vulcanimicrobiota bacterium. Taxonomy (GTDB): domain Bacteria; phylum Vulcanimicrobiota; class Vulcanimicrobiia; order Vulcanimicrobiales; family Vulcanimicrobiaceae; genus Cybelea. Next base: position 386,788 of record CAWGPY010000001.1, on the reverse strand, counting down.
TCGAGCTCGGGGTTGAAGAACGTCCATACGGGCGGCGAGACGAACAGCTCGCCGTAGATCACGCCTTGGGCCAGAGCATCTTCGACGAACTCGCGCGCCAGGCGCGCGTAATCCTCGGGCTCGCGCAGCGACCGGCTGACGGCGGCGAAGATATAGAGAAACTGCTGGAAGTCCTCAAAGCGATATGGGTCGTTCCGCTCATTGTCATCCTGAGCGGAGGCTCCCGAGCGAGCGAAGCGAGTCGAAGGGGCCGTAGTCGAAGGGCGGTATCTCAGCGGCACCCCACGCTTCGCGGCCAGCTCGACAAAGGTCGCGGCCCGCAGACTGCCCTCGAGATGGCAGTGCAGATGGATCTTGGGAATTCGCTCCGCAAGCGAGCCGGTGGCCACGAATCCGCTTTCGGCGCCGGCCCTCCGGGCACCGCGCCGGGCCGGAACAACCGGACGGCAGGGCTGCAACCTAACCCGTCGTAGAGTAGTCGTTCGCATCGCGGGGTGGAGCAGTCCGGTAGCTCGTCGGGCTCATAACCCGAAGGTCGGTGGTTCAAATCCACCCCCCGCAACCAATTTCGAGCCCGCCTCCCTTTTTAGCGAATTGCCGCACGTTCGACCGTCCGGGTGCCGTCGCGCAGGTCGAGCCGATCGAAGCGCTGCGCGACGCGTACGAACAGCTCGCTGGTCGCGCCGTCGGGCCGCGTATCGCCGAGATACGTCGCGTGCCCCGCCGCGACCCCGTAGACGCCGAAGCGATTCGCGCCGCTCGCGATCACGTAGTACCACGAGCGGTCGCGCGCGTAGATGGCCTTCGCCGCGGGACCCGCACCGGCGAACTGCGCGTGCGCGAAGTGGCTGTGAATCATCGCCAGCGTCGCGGGATTGGGCGCGGGCCGCTGCGCGCGGCCGAAGAGCAAGCCAAGGATCAGCGCGGCCGCCGCAGCGGCGGGTATCCACCATGCCGGCGCTCCGCGGCGCGCGAGCGGCACGACCACGGGTGGCGAGGCCGCCGGCGGCAGGGACGCGGCGGCGATCCCGCGCTCGAGCGCGAGCACCGTCTCCTCGGCCTCGCCAACGCGGCGCCGGCACTGCGCGCAGGACGCAACGTGGGCGTCGATGGCCGCACGTTCGCGCTCGTTCAGCGCTCCGGCGGCGTAGAGCTCGGCGTTCTCGCCGACGTGCGCGTCAGACGGCATCGTTGACCTCCGGTATCAGCTCGCGGCGCAGCGCGCGCAGCGCGGAGCTCAGACGCCCCTTCACCGTGCCGATGGGGATGGCGAGCTCCGAGGCGACCTCGTTGAGCGTGAGGCCGCCAAAATACGCGCGCCGCACCACCGCGGCTTGACCATCCGTCAGCGTCGCCACGGCACGCGCGATGCGGTCGCGTTCGATCGGATCCTCTTCGAGCGCGTAGTCGCCCGGCGGGTCGAGCCGCGCGGCGGCGGCGCGAATTCGGCCGCTCTCGCGAAGGCGCGTCAGGGCGCGGTTGCGCGCGCAGGTCACCAAGAACGCTTCCAAGCTGCCGCGGTCGGCCGCGTAGGCCGCGCCGCTTCGCCACAGGTGCAGGAAGACGTCGTGCACGCACTCTCGCGCCGCTTCGGGGTCGCGCAGCAGCCTTAGCGCCGTAGCGTGCATCCGCGCGCCGAACCGCCGATACGCCGCCTCGTACGCCGCGGATTGCCGGAGCGCGAATGCACCTTCCAGCGCCTCGTCGCGCACCCGTCAGCCCAACGCGCGGTCCTCGAGCCGAAGATTGCCGGCCTCGATCTCCACGGTCCGGTAGCCGATGGCGCGGAGCAAATCGTCGTGCGCGAGCGTCACCGGACCTGGCTTCGCCGCCGCGCTCGGTTTCGGCTGCGGGTAGGCCGTGGCGTCGGCGCTCGCAAATCGGATATTGCCCTCTTGATGGGTCACGATCTGATGGATGTGCCCGTTGAGCACGGTCACCCGGTCGAACTTCTGCAGCAGCGCGAGCGCCTTCGTTCCGTCTTCGGTCGTCCAACCCCACCGCGGGTAGAGCGCGTAGAGCGGAACGTGCGTGAACACGACGACCGGCGTCGAGGCGGCCACTGCCGCCACATCGTTCGCCAGCCAGGAGAGTTGTTCGCTGCCCAGCAGACCGAGCTTTTCGAAGTCGAAGACGTTGAGCAACACCACGTAGTGCACGCCCGCCGCGTCCCACGACGCCCAACCGCCGGCGGTGGAGTGCGGCACCTTGAAGTTTGCGAGGTACGGCTTGAAATCGTTGCCGATCACGTCGTGCTCGCCGGGCAGCGCCACCAGCGGCGCGCGCAGCTGCGAAAGCAGTGCGCGCGCGTCGTCGAACTGCTGCGCCGTCGACAGGTGCGTGATGTCGCCCGTGTGCACCACGAAGGCCGGCTGCACGGGCATCGCGTTGATCGCGTCGATCGCCATCTCGAGCGTGCCCGCCACGTCGGGATTGGCGGCTTGGTGAAAGCCGATGTGACTGTCGCTGATCTGGACGAACTCGACGGTCCCAGCGGTTCCCGCGGCGACGGCGCGCCCCGCCAGCAGCCCGCTCGCGCCGAGCGAGTACGCGATGCCGGCGCCGGTCCACGCGACGTGCTCCAAGAAGGAACCGCGCCTCACGGGTTCGCCGCCTTGACGACGATCGTGCCCTTCATGAAGGGGTGCAGCGCACAAAAATACGCGTACGTGCCGGGCTTGGCGAACACGTGACGCCAGCGCGCGTTCGTGTCGAGTCCCTTCGAGTCGAAGGACCCGTCGGTCGCGGTGACCGTGTGCGCGTCGTCGTCGTCGTTCGCGAACGTGACGGCCTGCCCGGCGGCGATCGTCAGCACCGCGGGGGCGAAGGCATCATTTTTGATCTGGACGTTCGGTGCGGTCGCCAGTGCGGGCGCCGCTGCGGCGAGCAGCGCCGCGAGGAGCGTGATGGATAGCTGTCTCATACCCGCCATATGCTCGACGGCGCAAAACGGTTTGGGGTGCCGGCAATCGTTTTCGCGCTCGCCCGCGACTCACTCCAGCGTCAGCCGGCCGCGTGCGATCTCGAAGTCTGCCATCCCGTAGTACACGTCGAAGGTACGTTCGTCGAGCCGATCGATCGCGGTGGGGAAGACCACGTGGCCGACCGCACCGCGCAGTTCGCCGCCCGTCTGCGGAACGAACAGGGGCTCCGGCGAGCGGAAGATGACGCGGTCGAGGCGGCGAGCATCGTGGACGATGACGCCGGCGCAGTAGCGCAACAGCGTGTCGCCGTCGGGATGCTGCAGTTCGTCGACGCCGTGCACGACTGCGAGCCATCCTTCCTCGATTCGCACCGGCGGCGTGCCCGCGCCGGCCTTGATCGCCCCCCAGCGCGCAGGCGGCAACTGGAGGCGATGCGACTCCGCGACGCTGCACAGCGCGCGGATATCGCCTCGCACGGGCTCGAGCGGGACGTAGCCGATCGCGATTCCCTCGCGTTCCGCCGGAGGTAACGACTCGATGAGTGCCAGCGCCTCCCTGCCGTCTTTCACGGAGAGCTGCAGCGTGGGCCGGTGATAGAACGCGAGCGATTCCACGCCCGACGGCGACGTGACGGGCTCCGGAAAGAACGCCGCGTCTTTGTCCGCGCACGAATCGCCGCTGTCCCGAAATTTGAGCAGCCCCAAGCGCTCCCACTCCACGCCGTCGTAAGAGACCGCGACGGCCACATCCGGACCGCCGGGTCCGAGAGCGACGTACGCCATGAGATAGCGATCCAGCGCCGGCACGAACGTGACGCGCGGGTCCTCGCACCCGTAGCCGCCCGGCGCGTCGCTCAGTTCGTACGAAGCGGACGGTTCGAGGGCGAACCCGCACGGCTCGAGATCGAGCGAACTGTCCGGCAGCTCGCGCGCCGCGAACGACCCGATGCGTGAAACGTTCCCCGGCGCGACCATTCGCGGGTAGATCCGCAGCGAGCCGTCGCGCAGACGCGCGGACGCCGGGTTGAGCACCCCCAATCGGTCGTCCGGCATCTCGCTTGGCTTTAGCACGACGCCCAGCCGGGAGAAAGCCATGCGGTTCAACGATGCGGCCACGACCGGTGAGTTCTTACCCGGGGAGCAGCCCTGCTTCTCGGCCCACGCTTTCGAACGCGGCCAATGCCCTGTCCATCTCGTCCTTCGTCAGCGCGGCGCTCGTCTGCACTCGGACGCGCGCCGTGCCCTCGGGCACGACCGGATAACCGAAGCCCGTCACAAAGACCCCCGCCTTGAGCAGCTTGTCGCTCAGCGCGATCGCGAAGGCCGTCTCACCGACGATGATCGGCACGATCGCGCTCTCGCTCTCGAGCGGCTTGTAACCGATGCGCTCGAGCCCGTTGCGAAAGTACCGCGTGTTCTCGCGCAGCTTCTGCACGAGCTCGGGATGCGCGTCGAGGTAGTCGATCGCGGCGAGCGAGCTGCACGCCACCGTCGCCGGAAGGGCGTTGGAGAACAGCTGCGGCCGCGAGCGTTGGATCAGCGTGTCGATCAGCGCCTCGCTACCGGCGACGAATCCGCCGGCGGCGCCGCCGAGCGCCTTGCCCAGCGTGCCGGTGATGACGTCCACCTGGCCCGTCAGGCCGTAGTGCTCGATCGTTCCGCGGCCCGTCTTGCCCATCACGCCCGTGCCGTGCGAATCGTCCACGACCACGATCGCGCCGTGCTGCTTCGCCAGCCCCACGATCTCCGGCAGCTTGGCGAGGTCGCCCTCCATCGAGAAGACGCCGTCGGTCACGATGACGATGGGGAAACGCCCTTGCACGGCGCGCAGTTTCTCCTCGAGATCGCGCATGTCGCCATGCTTGTAACGCTCGCGCCGCGCCTTCGACGCGAGGCGCACTCCGTCGATGATCGACGCGTGGTTCAGCTCGTCCGAGACGATGGCCGACTTCTCGTCGCAGATCGTCGGGAAGAGGCCGGTGTTGGCGTTCCAGCACGAGACGTACGTGAGCGCCGCCTCCGTGCCCAAGAATCCGGCGATGCGCTCCTCGAGGGTGCGGTGCACGTCGAAGGTGCCGCAGATGAATCGTACCGACGCGGTCCCGGCGCCGTAGCGGTCGAGTCCGCGCTTTCCGGCGGCGATCACGTCCGGATTGTCCGCGAGCCCCAAGTAGTTGTTGCTCGAGAGCACGATGACGTCGCCGGCCTCTTCCATGTGCACCTCGGGCGCCATGGGCGTCGTGATATGACGCAGATGCTTATACGTCCCGGCCTTCTTCAGCGCGTCGAGGTCGGTCTGCAGCTTCTCTTCGAATGCCTGGTTCATGCTAGCCGATGTCTCCTTTGAAATCCAAGACGATCTTGACCGCTTCGCCCTTCTCCATCAGCTCGAAGGCGCGGTCGAATTCGGCGTACGGAAGCACGTGCGTGATGACGGCCCGCGGGTCGACGCGCCCGGTCTTGACGAGCGCCTCGGCCTGATACCAGGTCTCGAACATGCGGCGCCCGTTGATGCCCAGCACCGCGATGCCCTTGAAGATCACGCGTTCCGCCAGGTCGAGCGTCACGGGATTCGACGGGATCCCGAGCAGCGCGGCCGTCCCCCCGTTGCGCAACAGGTTCAGCCCGGTGTCGATGGCGGCGCCGCTGCCCGACATCTCCAGCAGAACGTCGGCGCCGTCGCCGTTGGTCAAGCGCGCGATCTCGGACGGCACGTCGTCTCGCGTCGCAACGAACGCGGCGTCGGCGCCCAACTTCTTCGCCAGCTCGAGCCGCGCCGGATTCACGTCGACCGCGTAGATGGCCAGCGCGCCCGCGGCGCGCGCAACCTGGATCGCCAGCAGGCCGATCGAGCCGACGCCGCTGATCACCACGCTCTTCACGCTGACGCCGGCCGCCATCACCGTGTGCACGGCGTTGCCGAGCGGATCGAAGATCGCCGCGCACTCGTCGGGAATCGCGGGGTCGAGCCGCCAGACGTTATACTCCGGAATCGCGACGTACTCGGCGAACGCGCCGTCGCGATCGACGCCGACGATCTCCACGTGCTCGCAGATATGCGCCTGGCCGGTGCGGCAGAGCCGGCACGTGAGGTCGGCGACGTGACCTTCGGCGGCCACTCGATCGCCGGGACGAACGGAGCGCACCAAGTCGCCGACGGCCGCGACCGTTCCCATGAACTCGTGGCCGACGACCAGCGGGGGCTTGATCCGCCGTTGGGCCCACGCGTCCCAGGCGTAGATGTGGTGATCGGTCCCGCACAGGCCCGCCTTCTCGACGCGGATCAGCACGTCGCCGGGAGCGACCTGCGGTATCGGGACGTCGGTCAACGCAAAACCCGGGCCGGCGCCAGGCTTGACCAGGGCCTTCATCGACGAAGCCATGAGGGCCCCGTAATTTCACGGAAGCCCCGGGAAACCTACTCCTTTGCGAAAACGGCGAGATCGCGCGGAGTGATGAACACCTCTTCGTCGGTGCGGAGGTCGAGCGCGCGGAAGCGCTCTTGCGGCATCTCGACGTGGACGACCGCACCCCACTCGGTGATCGCCTCGATCTTGACCAGTGGACCGGCCGCGTTGATGTGCTTCGTTTTGGCCCTGAAGTGGTCGGCGCCGTTGGGCTGCCGCGCGATCTCCAGCGCGTGCGGACGCACGAACACGAGATGGCCGGTCTCCTCGCGGTGAATGCGCGCCGTTCCATCGTCAATGCGTCCGTGGAACAGGTTGACGTTGCCGAGGAAGTTGTAGACGAACGACGTGGCGGGGCGGTGATATACATCGTCGGGCGTGCCGACCTGCTCGATCTTGCCGCGATTCATCACGGCGACCTGATCGGCGACCTCGAGCGCCTCGTCTTGATCGTGCGTCACGAAGACGCTGGTCACCCCGACCTCGTCGTGCAGTTGGCGCAGCCACCGGCGCAGCTCCAGGCGCACCTTCGCGTCGAGCGCGCCGAACGGCTCGTCCAGCAACAGGACGCTGGGCTCGACCGCCAGGGCTCGCGCCAGGGCGACCCGTTGACGCTGTCCGCCCGACAGCTGCGACGGATAACGTCCCGCCTGATTTCGCAGCTGGATGAGCTCGAGCAGCTCGCCGACGCGTTCGCGGATACGTTGCGCCGCGGGCCGCGTGCCGCGGGGACGCACTCGCAGTCCGAAGGCGACGTTCTCGAAGACGGTCATGTGGCGGAAGAGCGCGTAGTGTTGAAAGACGAAGCCGACGCGGCGCTCGCGCGCGCTGCGGCTGCTGAAGTCCTGGCCGTCGAACCGTACCTTGCCCGAGTCGGCCGTTTCGAGGCCGGCGATGATGCGCAGCAGCGTCGTCTTACCCGAGCCCGACGGCCCGAGCAGCGCCACCAACCGCCCGCGCGGGATATCGAGATCGACGGCGTCGAGGGCCGCGAAGTGCCCGAACTTCTTCGTGATCTGGCGAACGGTGATGCTCATGCGACCTTCTCTGCGACCCCGTGCGCGCGCCACTCGACGAGGCTCTTGAGCACCAGCGTGGCGAGCGCCAGCAGCGCGAGGAGCGACGCGACCGCGAACGCGGGCACGAACAAGTAATCGTTATACAGCACTTCGATTTGCAGCGGCATGGTATCCGTCAGCCCGCGGATGTGACCCGAGACGACGGACACCGCGCCGAACTCGCCCATTGCGCGCGCGTTGCACAGAATGACGCCGTAGAGCAGGGCCCACTTGACGTTGGGCAGCGTCACGCGCAGGAACGTTTGCCACCCGCTCGCGCCGAGCGTCAGCGCGGCCTCCTCTTCGTCGTTGCCCTGAACCGCGATGAGCGGCAGCAGCTCGCGCGCGATGAACGGAAACGTGACGAAGATCGTGGCCAGCACGATGCCCGGCACGGCGAAGATGATCTTGACGTCGTGGGCCGCCAGCCACGGTCCCAGCAGTCCCTGCGCGCCGAAGAGCAGCACGTACGTCAGCCCGGCCACGACGGGCGAGATCGAGAACGGGAGATCGATCAGCGAGATCAGCAGGCTCTTGCCGGCGAACTCGAACTTGCCGATGGCCCACGCCGCGGCGACGCCGAAGACCAGGTTCGCCGGCACCGCGATCCCGGCGGCGATCAGCGTCAAGCGTATGGCCGACAGCGTATCGGGATTGGCGAAGCTTTGCAGATATGCCGCAACTCCCTGACCGAACGCCGTCACGAACACGAGCAGCAGGGGCGCCACGAGGAAGGCGCCCAGGAACGCGACCGCGATGCCGATCAGCAGGCCGCGGACGGCCGCCGACTCGGTGACCGCCGTGACGGTGCGCCCCGGCAGGGCGCTAACCATTGGCGGCCAGTGCGGGCGTCAACGCCACCGCGGCCGGGGCATCGGCGCTCTCTCGCCGCGCGCTCCAGCGCTGGAGCGCGTTGATCGCCACGAGCAGAACGAACGAGATCACCAGCATGACGACCGCGATGGCGGTCGCCCCCGCATAGTCGTATTCCTCGAGCTTCGTAACGATCAGCAGCGGCGTGATCTCGGTGCGCATCGGCATGTTGCCGGCGATGAAGATCACCGAGCCGTATTCGCCGACTCCACGCGCGAAGGCGAGCGCGAACCCGGTGAGCGCGGCGGGAGCGATCCCCGGAAACAGCACGCGTACGAACGTTTGGAGGCGCGACGCGCCGAGACTCGCCGCCACCTCCTCGAGCTCCTTGTCCAGGTCCTCGAGCACCGGCTGCACCGTTCGCACCACGAAGGGCAAACCGATGAACGTGAGCGCCACGACGATGCCCAGACGCGTGAACGCAACGTGGATTCCGAGTTGCGCCAGCGTGTGGCCGAACCATCCGTTCGACGCGTAGAGCGTGGTGAGCGCGATCCCGGCGACCGCGGTGGGCAGCGCGAACGGCAAGTCCACCAGCGAGTCGAGCAAGCGCTTTGCCGGAAAGCGATATCGCACGAGCACCCACGCGACCAGCGTTCCCATCACGAGGTTGATCGCCGCCCCGAGGAGCGACGCGCCGAACGAGAGCTCGTACGACGCGATCGCGCGCGGCGTCGTGACGATTCGCCAGAAGGCGTGCCACCCGATCTTCGAGGTCTCGACGAACGTCGCCGCCACCGGAATCAGCACGATCAGCGACAGATAGACCAGCGTGAATCCGAGCGTCAACCCGAACCCCGGAATGATGCTGCGGCGACGTAGGCCGAACTTGACGAGCATGTTACTGATTCGACTGATAGATTTGGTCGAACACGCCGCCGTCGGCGAAGTACGCCCGCTGCGCCTTCGTCCAACCGCCGAAGCGATCGATGTCGACCAGCTTCATCGCCGGAAACTGCGCCGCGTACTTCTTCGCGACCGCGGCGAGCCGCGGCCGGAAGTAGTGGCGGGCAATGATCTCTTGCGCCTGAGGCGAGAAGAGGTAGTCCAGGTATCCCTGAGCGACCGCGCGGGTCCCCTTCTTGGCGACGACGGCGTCCACGAGCGCCACCGGCGGCTCGGCGAGGATGCTCAGCGAGGGACGCACGATCTCGAAGCGCCCTCTGCCCAGCTTGTTGACGGCCAGCAACGCGTCGTTCTCCCACGCGATCTCGACGTCGCCGATCCCGCGCTCGACGAACGTCGTCGTCGAGCCGCGGGCGCCCGAGTCGAGGACCGGCACGTTCTTGTAGAGCTTCGTGACGAACGCCTTGGCCGATGCGGCGTTGCCGCCCGGCCGGCTCGTCGCGTACGCCCACGCCGCCAGGAAGTTCCAGCGCGCACCGCCGGACGTCTTGGGATTCGGCGTGATGACCGAAACACCGGGCTTCACCAGGTCGTCCCAATCGCGGATGTGCTTGGGATTGCCCTGCCGCACGAGGAGGACGATCGTGGACGTATACGGCGTGCTCTTATACGGCAGGCGCGTCTGCCAGTTGGGCGGCAGCAGCTTTGCCTTTTGCGAGATCGCGTCGATGTCGTAGGCAAGCGCGAGCGTGACGACGTCGGCCGCCAGGCCGTCGATGACGGCCCGGGCTTGCTTTCCGGAGCCGCCGTTGGACTGCTGCACGGTGACGTCTTGACCGGTCTTCTTCTTCCAATACTTGGCGAAGACGGCGTTATAGTCGTCGTACAGCTCGCGCGTCGGGTCGTAGGAAACGTTGAGGATCGTCGCCGGCGGCGGAGGCTGCGCGGCGAGGCTCGCCCCCGAGACCGCCGCCGAGAGGGCGACGAGGAGGAGCGCCGCCCTCAAGGTCCGTTTCGTGTTTGCGTTCTTCATGATTAGAAGTCGTACTCCAGCATAGCGCGATTGTATTTGAAGATCGGCAGTCCGCCCAAATATGATGAACCGTTGGGCGTTCCCGGGGGGCAATTGGTCCCGGCGGCTCCGCAGTACGTATTCGATTGCGCGCGCTCGATGTAGCGATAGCGCAGCAATAACCCGCGGTACGGTCCCTTCTTCGCTTGACTAAAGTGGTATTGACCGTCCAGCACCCACAGATTCGTGTACTGAGGCGCCAGCGCGTTGCCGTAGTTGTACCATGCGTCCGAAGCGATGAAGATCCACTTGCGATCGGTCGAGGTGTATTGCATGCCGACCTTCCAGGAAGTACCTGGCGCCCGGCGATCCGCCATACCCTGCGTCGGGCTCGTCGTGAAGAACGCGTCGTTCGCGTAGTTGTCGGTGTACGGGCTGGCCCAACCACCGTAGTAGATTTGAGTCCTCCCGTTGGGGCTCGTTTCGCATTGTCCGACGTTGAGTGGCAGGAAATATGCGAAGGTCGTTCCCTTGGCGGTTATCTGATGGTTGGTATTGCTGCAGCTTACGCCTGAGGGCAGGAAGACCGAATCGGATCGCCACGGGATCGAATCGTAACCAACGGTAAGCTGGACGTTGCGCGTTAGATTCGCTCCGAGCTGCGCGCCGATGCTTTCGCTCTGAATTTTGCCGATGACCGAAGCGCCGGCATTCGCTTCGGTTCCCCCCTGCAACGCGATGAAGGGTGCCCACCGGCTGGAATTAAGGGTATACTGCCCGTCGAACCACCAGATGTTGACGATATCGCTAACGCCATAAAAGTATCCGTTGACCGATAGGTCATGCCCGGCATAGCCTACTCGTCCGTAGCCCAATCCGTTGGTGTCGATACCCTGACCGCCGGGCACGTTGATGTTGGAAGGCAGTCCGCTGTTGCCGGCCGGATATCCGGTCAACAGCGTCTGGCGAGAAAACGCGGAGCTCGTCCTTGGCTCGAACGCCAACATGTCGGCGCCCTCGATGCTGAGACCGTTCGGCCAGGTGTAGCTTAGGTCACCGCCTTCGAACGCCGCGGGCTTGAGGCGCACGTCGGCCGGCCGCGCCCAGGGGGTGTTGAACAGTTGATTTCCAAAAGTGCCGTTCCAGCCGTGCCCGCTATATTTGACGTACGCTTCATAGAACGTGCTCAGGGTAAATCCCGGAAGCGTATCGTCGGGATTGGTATTCGGCGGTACCTGCTGCACGCAGTTCGGCGACGGCGCGGGCGCGTTCTTGAGATGGTTCTGCGCCACGACGCACGGCCCGTCCATCGGATTGGCATAGAGATACGTGCCGCCGACGCCCCACCCAGAGTTTGGAAAATCGTAATCGCCGTGAAGCGCGATGGCGCTGTTCCACGAAGCCTGGTTTACGCCGTTTGAAACGTACTTGGCGCCGGGCGAGAAGTCGAACTGCGTGCCGGGGTTGTTCGTTGCGTTCTGCCGCGTGAAGTAGTACGAGCGGAAGAAGCCGCCGAGACGCAGTGGATTGGGCGTCGGCTTCGGCGGCGCAAGCGTCGCCTCGGGAACGGGCCGCGGAGGCGGAGGAGCCTCCGTCGGCGGCGGCGGCGCGGGTACGTATCGTACGACGACCAAACGCCTGTCGGGAACCCACTGGACGTAGGCACCCATACCCTCGGAGATCACGCGGATCGGCACCAGCACCACGCCGTGGTACACGATCGGCGGAACGTCGAGGGGCCGCGATTCGCCGTTGACGATGACCGCGGGCTTACCGACGGTCACCACGACTTCCGCGCCGGGTTTGGAGATGGTGGCGGTACGCCCCGCAGAGTCGAACGAGACCGAGGCTCCCATCTGCTCGAACATCGAACGCAACGGGACGTAAATCGTTCCGCCGCGCGCGAGTGCGGCCAGCACTCGCCCCTGCTTGAGGGTGTCGGGCGTGGCATAGACGTGACGGTCGTTGTAGAGAAGCGGGATCGCCCCGGACGGTGGCGATCCGAAATCGGCCGCCGGCGTCGAGCCCGCCTGGGCCATCGGCGCTTCCTCGGTTGCCGCCGGGGCCGAAATCGGGCTCACCGCCACGACGCCCCAAGCCAGGGCGACCGTTATAACCACCTTCATCGCGAGCAGGAACCTCCTTTTATCAGAATTGACTCAAATCACTTTTTCTTGCAATTGATGACTTGGGTTACTAATCCTTCTGCGTATGAAAAAAAATAGCCCGGCCGGGATGTCCGGCCGGGCCCTCTTCGTGCGTTTCGAAGGGTCGAGGTCTAGAAGTCGTACTCGAGCTGGGCGCGATTGTACTTGAACAGGGGAAGTCCACCGAGGTCGCTCGAGCCGACCGGTGTGCCGCCCGGGCACGTCGTGTCCGACGCACCGCAGAACGTGTTCGACAGCGAGCGCTGCGCGTAGCGATACCGCAACAAGAGACCGCGATACGGACCCTTGCCGACGGGGCTGAAGTGATACTGACCGTCGAGGTTCCACTCGTTCGTGTTCTCCGAAGCGAGCGCGTTGCCGTAATTGTACCACGCATCGCTCGCGATGAAGACCCAGCGCTTGTTCGTGGACGTAAACGTCAGCGCGGCCTTCCACGACGTGCCCGGAGCGCGCCGGTCGGCCATGCCTTGCGAGATCTGCGTCGTGAAGAGCGGATCGGTCGCATAGGCGTCGGTGTACGGGCTCGCCCATCCGCCGTAGTAGACTTGCGCCGTTCCGTTGGGGTTGTTGAAGCACTGCGCCGCGTTCGACGGGAGCAAGTACGCCAGCGTCGCACCCTTCGCGGTGATCTGATAGTTCGTATTGCTGCAGGTGACGTTCTTCGGCAGAAAGACCGTATCGTTCTTCCACGGGATTTGATCGTAGCCGAGCGCCACGCCGATGTTCTTCGTGACGTTGGCCCCGATCTGCGCTCCGAAGACCTGGCTGTCGATCTTTCCGATGTACGACTTGCCGTTGTTGCTCTCCGAGCCGCCCTGCAGGGCGACGTACGGGGCGAACCGGCTGCCGCCGAACGTATATTTGGCATCGCCCCACCACATGGTCACGATGTCGCTGACGCCATAGAAGTATCCGTTTGCGGAGATGCCCGCCGGGTTGGCGTAGCCGAGCTTGCCCATCGTGAACCCGTTGGTGTTGATGCCGTTGCCGTTGGGGACGAAGATATTCGAGGCCAGCCCGGGGTTTCCGGCGGGATAGCTCGTCAGCAGCGTCTGATGACTGAAGTCCGAGCTGGTGCGGTTCTCGAAGGTCAGCATGTCGGCGCCTTCGATGGTCCAGAACGAGGGCGCGGTATAGCTCAGGTAGGCGCCCTGGAAGGCAGCCGGCTTGAGCCGCGAGTCCGACGGGTTGGCCCACGGCGTGTTGAACAGCACGTTGCCGAGTGCGCCGTCGAATCCGTGCGCCTTGTACTTCAGGTAGGCTTCGTAGAAGGTGCTCATCGTGAAGCCGGGCAGCGTATCGTCGGCGTTCGTGTTGGGCGGCGTCTGCGAGACGCAGACCGCGCCCTTCGCGTGGTTGGCGGGCACGACGCACGGTCCATCGATTGGGTTCGCGTAGAGGTACGTGCCGCCGATGTCCCAGCCGGAGGTGCCGAAGGCGTAGTCGCCGTGAACGGCGATCGCGCTGTTCCACGTCGCCTGGTTAACGCCGTTCGAATTGTACTTGGCGCCGGGCGAGAAATTGAACTCCGTACCCGGGTTGTTCGACGCGTTCTGCCGCGTGAAGTAGTACGAGCGGAAATAGCCGCCGAGCTTGAGGGGATTGGGTGTCGGCGGCGGCGGCGCGAGCGTCGCGGTCGGAACGGGCGGCGGCGGCGGCGCTTCGGTCGGAGGCGGCGGCGTGGCCGGGATGTACCGCACCACGACCAGACGCCGATCGGGAACCCACTGCACGTAGGCACCCATGCCTTCGGAGATGACGCGGATCGGAACCATCACCACGCCGTTGACGACGATCGGCGGAACGTCGAGCGGGCGCGACTCGCCATTGACGATGACTTCCGGTTTGCCGACGGTCACCTTGACCTCGGCGCCGGGCTTCGAGACCGTCGCCATCTGGCTCGACGGATCGAACGAGACCGCCGCGCCCATCTGCTCGAACATCGAGCGCAACGGCACGTAGATCGTGCCGTTGCGTGCGAGTGCGGCGAGCACGCGCCCTTGCTTGAGCACGTCGGGCTTGGAATACACGTGGCGGTCGTTGTAGAGGATCGGGATTTGGCCCGAGGGGGGCGATCCGAAATCGGGTGTTGCGTCCGCCTGCGCGACCGGTGTTGCCTGTGTTGCCGCCGGTGCCAGCGCGGAAGCGCCCAGAACGATCGCCGCCGCAACGATGGCGGCGCGAACCAACAAAAATGACACGGTTACCTAGTCTCCTCGTGTGGGAAGGAGTGTGTGCACTGCAATTAGTCTAGCGCTCGCCGATTAAGACGCGGTTAAGCGCGATGACCGCGTTATGCGCCTGCTTGCTAGCTTGGCGACCGAGCTAACCGTAGCGGCCGGTGATGTAGTCCTCGGTGCGCTTGTCCCGCGGCTTGGTGAAGATCGTCGCGGTCGTGTCGGTCTCGAGCAGTTCGCCGAGCAGAAAGAAGGCGGTGTTGTCGCTGATGCGCGCCGCCTGCTGCATCGAGTGCGTCACGATCACGACCGTGTACTCTTTTTTGAGCTGTTCGATGAGGTCTTCGATCTTGCTGGTGGCGATGGGGTCGAGGGCCGACGCCGGCTCGTCCATCAGGATCACTTCGGGGTCGACCGCGAGGCAGCGCGCGATGCAGAGGCGCTGCTGCTGGCCGCCCGACAGTGCGAGGGCCGACCGGTCGAGGCGATCCTTCACCTCGTCCCAGAGTGCCGCCTGGCGCAGGCTGCGCTCGCAAATCTCCATCAACGTTTGCCGATCGCGCTCGCCGTGAATGCGCGGCCCGTAGACCACGTTGTCGAAGATCGACTTCGGAAACGGGTTGGGCCGCTGAAAGACCATGCCGATGCGGTAGCGGATGGTCACCGGGTCGATTTCCGGCGCGTAGATGTCGCGGTCGTCGAGCAGGACGCGCCCCTCGACGCGCGCTCCCGGCGTCAGATCGTGCATTCGATTGAGCGCACGAATGAACGTCGACTTGCCGCAGCCTGACGGTCCGATCAGCGCCATCACGCGGTTCGCCGGCACTTTGAGCGATGCGTTCCTGATGGCGTGAAAGGCGCCGTAGTAAACGTCGAGGTTCTCGACGTTGATCTTCGCCATGCGCTCCGCGTGTTCGTCGTTCACCTTCCGATGCCCGTCCTCGCTTAAGGAACCTTAAGGCGTTCCGGCTTCGCGCTTGATACGCATGATCGGCAATCGAATCGTGAACGCGGTGCCGCGACCGAGCATCGACTCCGCCGTGATCGAGCCGCCGTGTGCGTCGACGATTCCCTTGACGATCGCGAGGCCGAGGCCGGCCCCGCCGCTTCCGCGCGTGCGCGAACGATCCACCACGTAGAAGCGCTCGAAGATGTGCGGCAGATCGCGGTAGGGGATTCCTTCGCCGGTGTCGCGCACGCGCAGCACCGCGTCGCTATCGCGCGCGTCGAGCTCCACTCGAATGCGGCCGCCGCCGCGCGTGTGGCGCAGCGCGTTGTCGATCAGGTTCACAAAGACTTGCGCGAGGCGGTCGGGATCGGCCTCGACGCGGACCGGCCGCAGCGCCGCGAGCTCGATGCTCACGCCCTTGTTCGATGCCTGCTGATCGAACGAGGCGACGATCGGCTGCGCGACCCCTTCCAAATCCACGTCGCGCAGGTCGAGCTTCAGCTGGCCCGACTCGGCACGCGCCTGCTCCAGCAGCTGCCCGACGAGCGCGGTCAGCCGGTCGACCTGCGCCAACGCCTGCGGGACGAACAGATCGCGCGCCTCCTGCTCGGGCGCCTCGAGCACGGTCTCGAGCATGAGCTTGATCGACGAGAGCGGCGTGCGCAGCTCGTGCGAGACGTTGGAGAGGAACTCTTTGCGCGCGCGATCGAGCCGCAGCAGCGCCGTCTGGTCGTCGGAGAGCACCACCACCGACGGCTCCGCGTCGCCCTCTTCGGTGATCGGATACACCGACACGCGATACGTCCGCTGGCCCGCCGCCCCGGTGAGCTGCAGCGGCGCGACCGACGCATCGCCGCGTAACGCGTCGGCGATCCGCCGCTCGAGCTCGATGTTGGGAATCGCCTGGATCACGTGCAGATCGATCGCCCGCGCCGGATCGAAGCCGAAGGTCGTCCCCGCGGCCGCGTTGGCGAACTCGACGCGGGAGTCGCGGTCGACCAGCACCACGCCGATCGGCAGCGCGTGCACCAGGCGCTGGAACGCCGCATCACCCGGCGCCGGCGCCGCCCGCGGCGGCGCGACGGGCTGCGGTTCGGCGATCGGCGGCTCGGGCTGGCGCGCGACGGCGCGCGCGATCCCGAAGCCGCCGGCCAACCCGGCGAGCGCGGCGATCAGCACCCACTCGAACGGCGTCAAGCCTTGAACATGTAGCCGCGGCTGCGCACCGTGAGGATGTGGCGCGGCGCGCGCGAGTCTTCTTCGATCTTCTCGCGCAGCCACCGGATGTGCACGCTCACCGTCTGCTGCTCTCCTTCGAAGTCGTAGCCCCACACCTTGTCGAGCAGCGTCTGCCGCGTCACGACGCGACCGTGGTTCTCCATGAGAACGCGAAGCAGCCCGAACTCCTTGGGCGCCAGGGCGACCTCGTGCCCGCGCACCGTCAGCTGTTGCCGCGACGGATCGAGCACGATGGAACCCAGCGAGATCGCCTCTTCGTGTCCGGTCTGGATCGAGTTCTGCCGGCGCAGACGCGCCTTCACCCGCGCGAGGAACTCGTGCAGCGCAAAGGGCTTCGTCACGTAGTCGTCCGCGCCGAGCTCGAGCGCCAGCACCTTGTCGATCTCCTGATCCTTGGCCGTGAGCATGATGATCGGCACGGGGCTGAACTTGCGAATCTCCTTGCACGCCTCGACGCCGTCGAGCACCGGGAGCATGATGTCGAGCACGATCAAGTCGGGCTGCTCGCGCTGCGCCATGGCGATCGCGCTGCGGCCGTCACCCGCCGTGACCACGGCGTAGCCGCTGCGTTCCAAGTTGAAGCGCAGCGTCTGGAGGATGGCCGACTCGTCGTCAACGACGAGGATCTTCTTATTGAAGTCCGGGCTTTTGACCAGCGGTATGCGCGCCGGCTTCATCTCCTGGGTTGGGTTCATACGATTTCACTATCGCGCTGTAATCCAGCGCGCCGTCCCCTCTTGCGGAGCGAGTGGTGTAGAGTTGGTAGGCCAGCCCCGTGGCCGGCATTGGAAAGTCGAATGCCCGCGCGGCTTCGAGCGCCGCCGCCAGATCCTTGCGCAGCAGGTCGAGCGCGAACCCGCCGTCGAGCTTGCCGGCAAGCCACGTCTTCGGCAGCCACTCGGCCAGCAGGTAGTTGGAGGCCGTCGCCGTGGCGAGCACGGCGCGCACGCTGTCGAGATCGGCGCCGGATCGCTGCGCGAACAGCAGCCCCTCGGCGTTGGCGATCATGACGTTGGCGATGATGATCTGATTCACGAGCTTGACCGTCTCGCCCATACCGACCGGCCCCAGGTGGTGCGGAGTGCCCATGGCGCGCAGCACCGGCTCCGCGCGAACGTACCCTTGGGGCGACGCGCCGGCCATGATCGTCAGCGTGCCGTCGCGTGCGCGAGCGGGGCCGCCGCTTACCGGCGCGTCCACGAACTCCACCCCGCGCTCGGCGAGGCGCTGCGCGAAGCGCCGGCTCGCAACGGGAGAGATCGTTGACATGTCGATGACGAGCGAGCCGGTGCGCGCCCCGTGCGCCACGCCGCCCGGCTCGAAGAGCGCGTCTTCGACCTGCGGCGCGTCGGGAACGCACAGGATCACGACGTCGCTGCGGGCGGCCGCGTCGGCGGGGTCGGCCGCCTCGGAGACGCCGTCGGCACGCAGCCGTTCCAACGCGTCGCGGCGGCGGTGCACGCTCGCCGCCACGTCGAATCCCGCCCTGCGCAACGAGCGGGCCATCGGCTCGCCCATCGCGCCCAGCCCGACGAATCCGACGCGCGCAATCACGCCCGGCCATTTGGGCGCGGCCTCAGGATAACCTTCGAGGGGCGGCGAAGGCGCGAGGCACCATGACAGCAACCGTATCGCCCTCGGTCAAACGCCCCACGTTCGACGAGATGAACCTCTCCATCGGCAAGCGCACCCGCCTACACCGCTTCATGTACGAACACGGTCCGGCAAACGGGACGCTGATGATGCTGCCGATCGACCAGGGGCTCGAGCACGGGCCGATCGACTTCTTCGACAATCCGGACGCGATCGACACGGATTGGATCTACCGCCTAGCGGTGGAGGGGAACTTCTCCGGCATCGCGCTCCACGTGGGCTTGGCGGAGAAGTATCAGCGGGCGTACGCCGGTCGGGTGCCGCTGCTGCTGAAGGTCAACGGAAAGACGAACGTTCCGCCCGACGACGACGCGTTCAGTCCGTTGACGTCGTGCGTCGAAGACGCGGTTCGCCTGGGCGCCGACGCCGTGGGTTACACGCTCTACGTCGGCAGCCCGGCGCAAGAACTGGATATCGCGCAGTGCTCGGAGGTACGCCGCGACTGCGACCGGTTCGGCATGCCGCTGGTCATCTGGGCGTACCCGCGCGGCTCGGCCGTCAAGGCGAAGGGCGGCATCGATTCGCTCTACGCCGTCGACTACGCGGCCCGCGTCGCGTGCGAGATGGGCGCCGACGTGATCAAGCTCAACGAGCCCGTGTGGAAGCCCGACGACGCCGCGAAACTGCCGAAGCCGTACGACACGCTGGCGTTCGACGACGTGGACGGCCTACGCAAGGTCGTGAAATCGGCCGGCCGCAGCCTGGTGCTGGTCTCGGGCGGCAGCAAGATGGGCGACGACGCGACGATCCACAAGGCGCACGTCGCGATGGCCGCCGGCTGCGTGGGCCTGATCTTCGGACGCAACATGTGGCAGCGCAACTGGAACGAGGCGCTCGCGATGGCGTCGCAGATCCACAAGGTCATGGACGACTACGGCCAGCCGCAATAACCCCTTGTCAAGCTAAAGAAACTAGTGTGCCGTAGCTTGGGCGGCGGATGCGCAGTGCGCGCACTGCCAGCCCACGGCGCCGCCGTGATCCTGCGGCACCATCTGTTCGCGAGTGCCGCGGCGTCCGCAGACGGCGCACGCATAGGTCGATCCCGCGGAAGCCGGGCTATCGGAACGCTCGTTCCGCTTGGCGACGTAGACGATGAGATAGATCAGCAGGCCGACGACCCACGGCGCCCACGCGAAGAAACTGTCGAACGTATGGCTGGAGACCTGCGGGTTCACTTCTTGAAATAATCCGCGTTGATCTGCGTGAAGTTTTGCCACTTCTCCGGCACGTCGGAGTCGGCGAAGATCGCCTCGACGGGGCAGGCCGAGACGCACGCCCCGCAGTCGATGCAGACCTCGGGGTCGATGTAGAGCATCTCGTCGTCATCCTTGCCGTGAATGCAATCGACCGGACAGACGTCCACGCACGACTTGTCCTTGGTGCCGATGCACGGCTCGGTGATGATGTAGGCCATAAATTCAGCTTCCTCCGCCGAGCAGGCGCGCCCTTCAGGCGGCCGGCCTGGCGCGAATGACGCGCAACAGCCAGAGTAACACGATGGCCCCGATCAAGGCGCAGACGAAGCTCGGAAGGTTAAAGCCCGTAACGCCGATATGGCCGAAAAAGCGGTAGAGCCAGCTGCCGATCACGGCGCCCACGATGCCGACGATGACGTCGGCGACGATCCCGCCCGGCGCCGCGCCCGGCACGATCCAGCGGGCGAGCACGCCCACGATCAGGCCGAAGACGATCACCCACAGAACCCACATCGGCTTTTCACCCTCCCGCGCGGAACCGCACAGGTACCGTGCGCGCCCGCGGTGCAGCTTTACCCATTATGAAGCGTACTTTCATTTGCCTGCTCGCCGCGCTCGCGGTGACGAGTGCGGGCGCGCTTGCGGCGCCGGCTGCGGCTACCGAGATAACGGCGTCGGGCACGGGCAGCGTGTCGATGCCGCCCGACACGGCGACGGTCAGCGCCGGCATCGAAACCAACGCCGAGAACGCCAACGAGGCGATCTCGCAGAGCAACGCCCTCTACGACCGCATCGTGGCGAGCCTCGCAAAGCTCGGCATCGCTCGCGGCGACGTCTCGCTCGCATACTACAACGTCAGCTACAATCCGCGCCCGCGCTCCGCGCCGGTGAATCCGGGCGAGCGCTACGGCTACACCGTATCGCGAAACTTCTCGGTGAAGGTGCGCGACATCGGCAAGGCCGGCGCCGTGAGCGACGCGTGCACCGCGGCGGGCGCCACCACGATCAACGGCGTGAACTTCGGCCTGGCCGATCCGACGGCGGCGCGCTCGCAGGCGACGATCAAGGCCGTCGCCGACGCGCGCTCCAACGCCGCGACGCTGGCGCAGGCCGCCGGCCTTCACGTCACGGCGATCAAGAGCATCGAGCTCAATGGGGGTCCTCCGTTGGGCCCGGTGCCGATGCTGCGCATGGCCGCGGCCGCACCCAACCCCCCCACCGAGTTCGACACGTCCAACGTCAACGTGACCGTCTCCGTGAGCGTCGTCTTCCTGGCCGAGCCCTAGGCGAGCGGCGAAACCCCAAGGCACGGTCGGCGGTACTGTGAGGCGATGAACGCAGCGTGTGAATCCTGCGGGGCCGTTCCGGCGCCCGTCTTCTATGGGGGGCGCCGCCTGTGCGGTGCTTGCGCCCAAAAGCGCACGGTCGCCAGCGCGCTGCCCTTCGTCGGCGCGGCGCTCGCGGCGGCGGGCCTGATCGCGGGGAGCGCGCTGCTCGCCGAAAAGTTCCAGGGCGAGGGCAAGGCGACGCCGCTCGACGAGCTCGGCAAGCGGCTGCGCGGCGGGACGCCGACGCTCGCCGCCTACTCGCGCGACCTTACCGCGCTCGCCCGCGAGGGGAAGCTCGATCCCGTGATCGGCCGCGATCGCGAGATCGACCGCATCGTCTCGATCCTCGCGCGCCGCAGCAAGAACAATCCGTGCCTGGTCGGCGAGCCCGGGGTAGGCAAGACCGCGATCGTCGAGGGCCTCGCGGCCCGCATCGCGGCCGACGACGCGCCAGCTTCCCTGCGCGGCAAGCGCGTTCTAGCGCTCTCGCTCGGGCCGCTCGTCGCCGGCACGAAGTACCGCGGCGAGTTCGAAGGTCGCGTCAAGCGGATACTCGAGGAGGTGAAGCGCAGCGCCCGCGACGTCGTGCTCTTCATCGACGAGCTGCACACGCTCGTCGGCGCCGGCTCGGCCGAGGGCGCTCCGCTCGACCTCAGCGCCATGATCAAGCCCGAGCTCGCGCGCGGCGACCTGCAGTGCATCGGCGCGACCACGTTCGACGAGTACCGCAAGTACATCGAGTCCGACGCGGCGCTCGAGCGCCGCTTCCAGCCCGTGATGGTCGAAGAGCCGAGCATCGAGGAGACGGCCGAGATTCTGCGCGGGCTGCGCGAGCGCTACGCGCGCCATCATCGCGTGACGATCGAGGAGGACGCAATCGAAGCCGCGGCGCAGCTGTCGGCGCGCTTCATCGCCGACCGCTTCCTGCCCGACAAGGCCATTGACCTGATCGACGAGGCCGCGGCGTCGGTCGCGCTCGCGAACAAAGGCGACGTCGAATTTCCACGCGTGAGCAGCGCCGACGTCGCCGCGGTCGTCACGCGCTGGACGGGAATCCCGCAGACGTCGCTCACCGAGTCGCAAGCCGGCCGCCTCTTGGATCTCGAACGCATTCTCGCCAAGCGCGTCGTCGGGCAAGAGCGCGCGATCTCCAGCGTCTCCGAAGCGATTCGCCGAGCGCGTACCGGCCTGCACGACCCGCGCAAACCGCTGGGCACCTTCCTCTTCCGCGGCCCGAGCGGCGTCGGCAAGACCGAGCTCGCCAAGACGCTCGCCGAGGCTCTTTTCGGCAGCGAGGCCGCGCTCGTGCGCGTTGATCTCTCCGAGTTCACCGAGCCGCACACCGTGTCGCGGCTGCTCGGCGCGCCGCCCGGATACGCCGGCCACGACGAGCCCGGACAGCTCACCGAACCGGTCCGTCGCCGGCCATACTGCGTCGTGCTCTTCGATGAGATCGAAAAGGCGCACCCCGACGTCGCCGCGATTCTGCTGCAGATCCTCGACGATGGGCGCGTCACCGATTCCAAGGGCCGCACGGTCGACTTCCGCCACGCGCTCATCATCCTCACGACGAACCTCGAGGACGACGAACTGGGTGTCGCGCTGCGTTCGGAAATGCTCGACCGCATCGACGAAGTCGTGCCGTTCGCCGAGCTCGGTCTCGAGCAGATCGAGGCCATCGTCACGATTCACGTCGATTCGCTCGCGAGCCGGCTCGGGGCGCGTAGCGTGGTGCTCAACCTATCGGACGAGGCGAAGGTCTATCTCGCGCGCGTTTCGATGGCCTCGGGCAGCGGCGCCCGCTACGTGCAGCGGACGGTCTCGCACTACGTCTCGACGCCGCTCTCCACCGCGCTGCTGCGCGGCGAGCTGCGCGACGGCGTCGTGGCCGAGGTGACGCTCGACGGCGACGCGTTGCGGGTCCGCGCCGCCTAGCGCCGACGGGCGCTACGGCAGAAGCGCCGGTCCACCGGTCGTGGCCGGCGATAGCGCGAGCGCGAGCGGCGCGCTGACGCCGCTCATCAGCGTCGCCCACGATCCGCCTGCGTACGGCGGCGCGTATACCGTGACGGTGTTGTTGCCGTAGTTGGCGACGTAGAGATTCCCGAGCGCGTCGATCGCCAACGCGAGCGGTTGGCTCTGCCCGCCGACGATGGTCGTGGGCGAGCCCGAATAGGGTGCCGTGTATTCCGTCACCGTGTTCGCCCCCTGATTAGGCACGAACAGATTGGCCGAGGTGACCGCGATGGACCCCTGCTCGTTCACGCCGTTGGTGATCGTCGCGACCGGCGTGCTCGCGCTCGAGAACGGCGCGGAGTACTCGACGACGGAGCTGGGCGTCGAGTTCAGGTTCGCAACGAACAGGTTGCCGCGCCCGTCCAACGCGAGCGAACTCGGCGTGTTGAGACCCTTCGAGATCGTGGTCGGCGGCTGCGTGTAGGGCGGCGCGTACTCGGTGACCGTATTGCCCGCGGCGTTGACCACGAACAGGTTCGAGCCGGAATCAACGGCCAGGCTCACCGGATCGTCCACGCCCGCGACGATCGTCGCGGCCGGGGATCCGCCGTAGGGCGGTGAGTACATCGTCACCGTGTTGCTGCCGTTGCCGTTGGCGACGAACAGATCGCCGCGCGTGTCGAGTGCGAGCGCTTGCGGACGATTCACGCCGACGGAGATCGCGATCGGCGGCTGCGCGTAGGGCGGCGCGTACGCCGTCACGGTTCCGGTCTGATTCGCGACGAACAAGTCGCCCGCCGGATCGAAGATCAGCGCCTGCGGCGACGTCACGCCGTTGGCGATCGTCGCCAGCGGCGCGCTCGCGGCGTTGACGTAGAGGGTGACGCTGTTCGCCCCCGAGTTCGCAACGCCTAAGATCTGGCGGACGTCGGCGCGCGCAGTGCCGCTGCACACCGCACCGGCCTGCGAACAGGGATTGCCGGCTCCGGAGTAGCTCGCGGCAGCGCGCAGCAGCGCGGTGCCGGCGCTCGGCGACGACGGCGGCGTGACGAAAAACAGATTCGGCGCAGTGGCCGAGGCCTGCGAGACCCCAAGCGCGAGCGAGCCGCCGGCTTGATTGAGCGAGAAGCTCGCGCCGTTGCCGCCGATCATGACGTTTTGGTTGGCGTCGAGCACCTCGACGAGCAGTGGGTGCTTACCCGCGCCGTAGAGATCGAGGCCCCCCTGCGCGTTCTGCGCGCTCATCGCCGAAGCGGGCATGACCGCGAGCTGCGCCGGAACGCCGCCCAGGGTCAGGTTGACGGCGTTGGTGGTCGCCGCCGCCACGGAGAACGCAACCGCCGCGTTGCCGATGGTACCGCTATAGGTGCCGGCCGGGAGCGTCAGCGAGAGCTGACACGTCGTGCCGCCGCCGGCTGCCGGCGAGCAGCCGCTCGAAGCCGGCCCCACGGAGACCGACTGGGCGATCGCAGCCGGGCCGTTCATATTGATGGCGAGCGTCTGCGAGCCGGCCGGCGGCGCGGCCGTCGGTACGCCCGGCGTCGGTTGTGCGATCGGCGGCGGGGTGTTTCCCAGCGCGTTGGTGCCGGCCGGCGGCGGCGACGGCACAAACGGCGGCCGGTTCGAGGGCGCCGAGACCTGGCTTCCGGGCGGGACGTAGATCTTGACGACGGTATTCCCCGCGCCGGCGCCGCCGCTCAGATTCCCCAACGGCGTGAGCACGCTGCCTTGTCCGCCCGCGCCCGCGCAGCCCGCGGCCAACGCCGCGACCAGCGCGGCGGCCGTGCTTCGGGCTCGCGTTTGCAGGCGAATCACGTGGTTACCGGAGCATGCGCTCGACGTCGGCGCGCATGTCTTGCGGCGAGAGTTCGCCGACGACGATCTTCTGCACGACTCCATTGCGATCGATAAAGACGTGTACCGGCAATCCGTTGACGTTGTACTGATCGCGCAGCACGCCGCCATCGGCAATCACCGGATAGATCAACTTGTGTGCGGTGCGGAACTCCGCCGCTTTGTTGGGACTCTCCATCACGTCCACGCCCACCACCGCCAAACCGCGCGGGCCGTACTTACGCGCCAGACCGTTGATTGATGCCGCCTCTTCGTTGCACGGCGGACACCAGGTCGCGAAGAAGTTCAGGTAGATCGCTTTCCCGTGCAACGAGGCAAGCGAAAGCGCCGGGCCGCCGACCGTGGCCTCCGACCACGGCGGCGCGGCCTGGCCCACGCTGGCCTTGTCCGGCTGGGACGCCGACGCGGCCGTGCCGCTTCCGTGCGCGCACGCGGCGAGCGCGAACGCGAGGGCGAGCGCCGCTCGGGCGACGGGAAGTCCGCCGAGGCGCTTACCCATAGCTGGGATAGCCGATCGCCGCAAGGTCGCGCTGCATCTGCTCCACGAGTTCGCCGACTGCGCCAAAAAGCCGCTGGTCGCGCACGAAGCGAAGCTCGCGCAACGCGACCTCGCGCCCGTAGATCGTGTGCTGGAAGTCCCGCAGCCAGGCCTCGACGGTCCGCTGCGTTCCGCCGAACTGAGGATTGGTCCCAATGGAGACCAGGGCGGCGTAGTCGCGTCCGTCGTAACGGGCGACGGCCGAGTAGACGCCGTCCTTCGGCAGCAGTTTCTGCGGGACGCGCACGTTGGCCGTCGGGAAGCCCAGCGCGTGGCCGCGGCCGGCCCCGGTCTCGACCGGCCCGCGAAGCTCGTATCCCGTACCGGCGAGCAGGTCGTCGGCGCGCGCTAGCTCGCCGTTCGCGATGAGCGACCTGATACGCGTACTCGAGACGCGCTCGCCGCCGTCGCTCACGGGATCGACGGCGATCGCCCGCGCACCGTGCCGTTCCAGCACGGCACGCATCGTGTCCACGTCGCCCGCGCGCTTATGACCGAAACGAAACGTCGAGCCGACAACGACCGCGCGAACGCCGAGGCCTCGCACGAGAATCTCCAAGAACTCCTCCGGGGACAGCGTTGCCACGCGATCGTCGAACTCGATGAAGAAGCACTCCTCGAAGCCGGCGCTCGCGAAGAGGTCGAGCCGCTCCGCAGGCGTGCTGATCAGCGGCGGCTCGGTGCCCGGCCGCAGATGGGCCGCCGGGTGATTGGCAAACGTCAGCAGGCCGCTGCGCCAGCCGGGCTTGCGCAGCAGACGGGTGCGCCGGGCGATCTCGCGATGCCCGCGGTGGAAACCGTCGAAGAAGCCGATCGCGAGGACGAGCGGACGATCGTCGCCGCGCTCGAGCCCGTGACGCACGCGCATCATACGAAGACTTTGCGCGGCGCCAGCAGCGCGCCGAGTGCCTCGCCGACGCCGACCAGCATGCGCGACTCGTCGCGCACGAAGACGTGGCGCCCCGTGGCGCCCTCCGGCAGCGGTACCACGCGGCCCGCACGAAAGTCCGCGGATTCGCGCAGGTTCAGCACGATCGTCGGAAACGGAATGATGTTCTCGGGCGCGATCAGCGCGCGCTCGGGATCGTCGGCAATTTCGTCGAGCATCAACGATTCGTAGAGCACGAACGGTCCGGACGCCTCGCGCACCAGCGCGCCCATGTGTGCCGGAATGCCGATCGCGGCGCCCAGATCGTGACAGAGCGTGCGGATGTACGTGCCTTCGCTGCATGCAACGCGCAGTCTCGCCGCAGCCTGCCCCGAGCCGGTCGACGGGCTCGGAAGCTCGACGCCCAGCAACGTCAGACCGTAGACCGTAACCGGGCGCGCTTTGCGTTCGACGTGCTTCCCCTCGCGTGCGAGCTCGTAGAGGTGCCGTCCGTGATGCCGCACCGCGGAGTACATCGGCGGCGCTTGCGCGACGCGTCCCACGAAACCACCCAGCGCGGCCTCCAAGCGGCTCGGCCAATCGGCGGGAACGCTCCCGCTCTCGACCGTTTCGCCGTGCGCGTCCTGCGTCGCCGTCGAGCGCCCCAAGACGAGCGTGCACGCGTAGCTCTTGCGCTGATCGGCGAGCAGCGGGATCAGCCGCGTCGCCTTGCCGATAGCGATCGGCAGCACGCCCGCCGCCTGAGGATCGAGCGTGCCCAGGTGGCCGCCCGTCAGGTGCCGGTCGGCGGCGTAGAGCGCGTAGATGCGGCGCACGCGCGCAAGCGCGCGCGCAGAGCTGGGTCCGGCGGCCTTAAAGAGGTTGACGAACCCAATCAATCACAGACCTTCGGCGACCAGCGCCCCTTCGACCGCAGCAAACGCGTCGTCCAGCGGCCCGCGATACGTCAAGCCCGAGGCGCGATAATGTCCGCCGCCGCCAAGGCGTTGCGCCGCGGCCTGCACGTTGAGCCGTCCGCCCGAGCGCAGGCTGACGCGGATCTCCCCGTCGATCGCCTTGAAGAGCGCGGCGACGTCGACGCCGTCTTGCCCGAGCAGCGTGTTCACCACGTCCTCGGTGTCCTCGCCGTCGGCGCCGGTCGCGGCGAGCATTGCGTCGTCTACGTACGAATAGCAGTAGCGTCCGTCGTGCTCGAAGCGCATCGCGTCGATGATCCGCCCGAGCAGCTTCGTGGCGGCGACGCGCTTGCGCAGAAAGATCTCTTCGGTGATCTCTTCCTTGTCGGCGCCGGCGCGCATCAGCTCGGCGGCGAGCTCGAGCGCGGCGGGCGTCGTGTTGGAGTGCATGAAGCCGCCGGTGTCGGTCATGACCGTCGCCAGGATGCAGGTCGCGATGGCGCCGTCGATCGGCACGTCCAGGCCGCGCAGCAGATGCATGATCGCGCTGCCCGTCGAGCACTCGCTCTCGAGCACGAAGTTGAGCTTTCCGAAGCGCGAGTTGCCGAGGTGATGGTCGATGTCGAGTACGTTCTCGCGCTCCACCGGCCCCAGCAGCTCGCCGGCGCGGCTGCGGTCGCTCATGTCGCAGAAGACGTACAGCGTGTCCGCAGGCAAGTCGGGCGGCAAGTCTTTCGACACGAGGCCGGCGTCGGGCAGGAAACGCAGGTTGCGCGGGACGCTGTCCTGCTGAAAGTACGCCACCCGCTTTCCGAGCCGCTTGAGCGCGATCCCCAGCGCGAGGCCCGAGCCGAGCGTATCGCCGTCGGGCTTCACGTGGCTGACCATGACGAAGCTCTTGCGCTTGCGCAGCTCGGCGACGACTTCGGCGGTCGACGCGAGCCGCGGCGTGCTCTCGATCATTCCGCCTCCTCCGGCGCGCCCGACGCGGACGCGCTCGACGCGGCGGCCTCGCGCAGCGTTTTCGCCAGCGCGATCGCGCGCTCGGCCGAGCGGTCTTCGACGAACGTGAGCTCCGGCGTGTGGCGCAGCTCGATCTTGCGGCCGAGCTCGCCGCGAAGGAATCTGCCGGCGTGGCGCAGCGCGTCGAGCGACTGTCGCGCCTGATGGCGATCGCCGATGACCGACACGAACACCTTGCAATGCCGCAGATCGTCGGTTACCTCGGCGCGCGTCACCGTGACGAGCGAAAGCCGCGGGTCTTGCAGCTCCTGCGAGACGAGCGTGGCGAGGATGCGTTGGATCTCGTGATCGATCTTGGCGATTCGCTGCGCCTTCATGCCTTGACCAGCTCCGGCGCGACGTGTTCCATCGCGTAGGCCTCGATCACGTCGCCTTCCTTGAGATCCTGGAAGCGCGCGACCTGGATGCCGCACTCGAAGCCCTCGGCCACTTCGCGGACGTCGTCCTTGAAGCGCCGCAGGCTCTCGATCTCGCCGTCGAACACGACCGATGCGTCTCGGACGACGCGCACCTTAGCGCTGCGCGTGATCTTGCCGCTCGTCACGTAGCAGCCGACGATCGTTCCGACCTTGCTGACCTTGAAGACCTGGCGCACCTCGGCGCGTCCGAGCACGACCTCGCGCACGATCGGCGCGAGCATGCCGCGCATCGCCTTCTTCAGGTCGTCTTCGATCTCGTATATCACCTGGTAGAACCGCAGGTCCACGCCCTCGTTCTCGGCCAGCCGCCGCGCCGTTTCGTCGGGACGGATGTTGAAGCCGATCAGCACCGCGTTCGAGGCGCTCGACAGGTTGACGTCGTTGGGAGAGATCGCCCCGACGCCCCCGTGGATCACGCGGATCTCGACGTCGTCGGTAGACAGCGATTCCATCCGGGCGCGCAGCGCCTCGAGCGAACCCTGTCCGTCGGCCTTGATGATGAGGTTGAGCACCTTGCTCCCCTCGGCGGGCATGGACATGAACGTCTCGAGGGAGACGCGCTGCGTTCCCGACGCGGCCATGCGCACGTCGCGCCGGCGCGTCGCGCGCTTCTCAGCCGTTTCGCGAGCGACGCGCTCGTCGCTGACGACGCTGAGCGTGTCGCCCGCCGACGGCACGTCGGAGAGGCCCATTACCTCGACCGGGATGGACGGGCCGGCCTTCTTTACCTGCTTGCCCTTGTCGTCGATCAGCGCGCGCACTTTGCCGTACGTGCCGCCGGCGACGACGATGTCGCCGACGCGCAGCGTGCCGTTCTGCACCAGCACGGTCGCGACCGCGCCGCGCCCGCGATGCAGCGCCGACTCGATGACGACGCCGCTCGCACGGCGATTCTTGTTTGCGCGCAGCTCGCGGATGTCGGCTTCGAGCAGCACGGTGTCGAGCAGGCCATCTATGCCGTCGCCGGTCTTCGCGGAGACCGGCACCATCTCGACGGTGCCGCCCCAATCCACGGGCTGCAGCCCCTGCTCGACGAGCTGCTGCTTCACGCGATCGGGCTGCGCGTCTGCTTTGTCCATCTTGTTGATCGCCACGACGATGGGAACGTTGGCGGCCTTCACGTGCGCGATGGCCTCCTTCGTCTGCGGCATGACTCCGTCGTCCGCGGCGACCACCAGAATCGCCACGTCGGTGACCTTCGCGCCGCGCGCGCGCATCGCCGTGAACGCCTCGTGACCGGGCGTATCAACGAACGTGATCTTGCGGTCGTTCCGCTCGACGGTGTACGCGCCGATCTTCTGCGTGATGCCGCCGGCCTCGCCGGCCGCGACGTTCTCCTGGCGGATCTTGTCGAGGAGCGACGTCTTGCCGTGATCGACGTGCCCGAGCACCGTGACGACCGGCGGCCGCGGCGTCAGCATCTCGGGCTTGTCCTCTTCCTGCTCGACCGTGACTTCTTCGCCCGCCTCCTTGACGACCGCGTTGAAGCCGAAGCGCTTGGCGATCTGGGTCGCGACGTCGCTCGAGATGTTCTGATTGATCGTCGCCATCGTCCCGATCTTGATGAGCTCGGCGATGACGTCGCGGGCCGGCACGATCATCGACGTGGCCAGCTCCTGGACGGTGAGCAAGTCGGGGATCTCGATCGTCTCGAGCGTGCGCGCCGGCGCGGCGGGGACGGTCTCGCCCTTCTTTTTACGATGGCGCTCCTTGTCGAGGAGCAACTCCTTCTCGCGGTCCTTCTTGGCCGCGGCCTTGTCCTCGTGGACCCGCACGCGATCGCCCGGCCGCCCGCCCGTCGAGGGCGCGGGGCCGTCCGTCGGCAGAGCGCCCGGCCGGGCGGGGCCGGGGCGCACGCCGGGGGTCATCGCGCGGAACGGCCCGTTGCCGGCCGGCCGCCGTGGGGGCGCAATCGCTCCGGGGGCGGCTGCGCGCGGCGGCGCCGCGCCCTTCCCGCCCTGTCCAGGGAGCGCCTCGCCGGGGCGCGGAGCCACGCCGGGGCGGCCCGGCAAGCCCGTCCGTGGGCCGGGTGAAGCCGACGCGGTCGTCGGGAGCGGCGCGGGCTGGCGCTTTACCACCGAGGTCTGTCCGGCGGGGACGGGCCGCAGCTGCGGGATGGATTCGGCGGGTCGCCGCGTGGGCGCCGCCGGGGCGCGCCGGGCCGGCTGGGGCTCGGGCGCGGCCACCGGAGGCGGAGCCGCTTGTGGCGCCGGGGCCGGGGGCGTTGGACGAGTGGTCGTGCCCGTCACCGGCCGCAGCCGGGGAACGGGCGCCTGAGGCGCGGCCGTCTTCGGCGCGGCCTTCGGGGCCGGCGGGGCGCTGGGAGGCGGCGGCGCGGCGCTCGGCGCGGCACGCGGCGCCGCCGGCTTGGCGGGCGCCTTATCGCTCGGCTTCAGCACGCTGCGGACCAGATCCGCGATCTGATCGGGAACGACGCTGAGCTGATTCTTTGCCTCGAAAACGCCGCCCAGGCGTTCGTTGAAGAGCGCCGTCAGCTCTTTCGAGGTGAGCCCGACCTCTTTGGCGAGCTCGAAGATCCTAACTTTTCCGGCCAAATTCACTCTCGAGCGCGGGCGCTCGAGTCCCATCAGTTGGAGCGCGGAGCCCCGACCGACGGTTTGGCTCCGCTAGGTAATCAAAGGTCCACCCTCATCGGAGGGGACGGTCGTCGTACGAAATCATGAGTTCATTTCTTGCACGGGCTCTTTATTAAACCACATTCTGCCGCCGCGGTGCCAAGACCCGGGTACCGCTTGTTCTTGACGGCGCGCGAGGCGCACGGCTCGGAGCAGAGATACGCGCCGCGGCCGGGCTGCTTGCGCGCGCGGGGCGCGTCGGGTCGCCAGCCGGCGTGGGTCCGCACGAAGCGCACCAACTCGGCTTGCGCGAAGCGCCGGCGGCAGCCGACGCAGGTCCGGACCGGTTCTATCCTTCGTCCTGCCCCAGCCGCTCGCGCCGGAACTCCTCGAGCTTGCGGATGAGCTCGGCGTCGATCTCGCCCTCGGACGCCTCCGCGACCGCGTCTTCCGTCTCCGCCCCCGGCTGCTCGGTCGCGGCCCGGTCGGCGCGCTCCGCCAAGTAGCGCTCGCGGACCGTCCCCGATTCGCTCTCCGTCGCGATGTCGAGCCGCCATCCCGTCAGACGAGCGGCGAGCCGCACGTTCTGGCCGTCGCGGCCGATCGCCAGCGAGAGCTGATAATCGGGAACGATCACGAGCGCGACGCCGTCGTCCTCGAAGAGCTCCACGCCGATCACTTTCGCCGGGGCCAAGGCGTTCGAGATGAACCTCGCCGGGGCGGCGTCGTAGGGAATGATGTCGATCTTCTCGCCGCGCAGATCGTCGGTGACGTTCATGATGCGGCTCGACTTCGGCCCGAGGCAGGCGCCGACGGGATCCACCTCGGAGCGGTTGGTCTTCACGGCCACCTTCGAGCGGACGCCGGGCTCGCGCGCGATCGCCATGATCTCGACCGTGCCGTCGGCGATCTCGGGAACCTCGCGCTCGAGCAGCCGCTGCACCAATCCCTCGGCGGCGCGCGATAGAATCACCTGCGGCCCCTTCGGCGATTTCTTCACGTCGAGCACGTACGCGCGAATGAAGTCGTTGATGCGATACGACTCGGTCGGCACTTGCTCGTCGAGATACATCACGGCTTCGTCGCGGCCCTCGAGCGTCACGTACATGTTCCGCTGCTCGTACCGCTGAACCGTTCCGGTCACCAAGTCGTTGAGCTTGCGCACGTATTTGTTGTAGACGGTGTCGCGCTCGGCCTCGCGGATGCGCTGAACGATCACCTGCTTCGCGGTCTGCGCGGCGATGCGTCCGAAGTCTTTCGGCGTGACCTCCTGGTCGAAGTAATCGCCGATCGCGTAGGGCCGGCCGGCCTCTTTCACCGAGATCTCCAGCTTGGAGTCCTGCACCTCTTCGACGACCGCGCGACGGTGGTACACTCGGTAGGCACCGCTCTGCCGGTCGACGATCACGATCGCGTTCGACTCGCTGCCGAAGTGCCGTTTGTACGCAGTCAGCAGCGCCGCTTCGAGCGCCTCGAGCAACATCTCGAACGAGATGTTGCGCTCGCGCGCGATGAACTGCAGGACGTCGATGAGTCTCTCTTCAGTTGCCGTGTTTTCTGCCGTTGCCATGCCCTTGCTTCCGTTGAAGTTTGTCGCGCCGAAGGTCGGCGCGTGGATCGTATTCTAGGTTTGCCGCCTTGATCGCCGCCATCGGCAGCAGCAGCTCGCCGTTTTCGGTTTCCACCACCACCGCCTCGCCCCGCAGCCCGCGCAGCACGCCGCGATGCGTCTTGCCGCCGTTGACCGTCAGCGTGGTGAGCACGCGAACTCGCTGACCGGTAAACCGCTCGTAGTCCGCGGGACGCACGAGCGGGCGGTCCAGGCCCGCCGATTCGACCTCGAGCGTGTACGGCGCGTCGAGCCCGGCGATCGTCGCGGCGATGCGCGCTGCGACGCGCTCGCAGAGCGCGAGATCGGCGCCGCCCGGACGGTCGATCGTCACGCGCAGCTCCGTCGCTCCGCGCACCGGCCGCGCGTGATACGCCACGACTTCCAGTCCCGGAAAGTGCGCGTCGTGCACGATCGCATCCAGCTCCCGTTCGAACGACGCGGCAATCGCCGCACCGCTCCTCGACCCGCTTTTCATGTTGCTGCGTTGGCCTGCTCTCTGAAGCAGCGAAGCGCGGGACCTGCCCACGCTCCTTGAAGAAACCACCATCAAGGATAGCTAAAATGGCGACGGGCCGCAACCCCTCGTGGGCGCGACCCCTCGCTCTTTTCACCTATCTTGCGATGGCGCGCCGCCGGAATATCGTCCGGCTGCCGTGGGCGCGCTCGGTGGCGGCCCGTTACTCGGCGCGTGCGTCGCGGGCTCGATGGCCCGGCGGATCTTGCGGTTCCAACCGCCCTCCTTCGTGTTTTGACGAAGTGCGCCGGCCTTTACCGGCACCTCAAAATTCTAGTGCGACGTTTGTCGAAATTCAAGGGGGAAAGCCCCCAGCTTACGGCGACGAAGCGGGCGACGGAACGAACGGCACCAACAGGCGTCCGTCGCACGGTTGGGAGAGCATTCCGTCGACGATCGGCGCGAGGCCGGCCGCGAACGGCGAGAGCGGCGTGTTGGCGTGCCCGCCTCCGCCGCCGATCGTAACTTGCGTCCCGTTCGCCGGTCCCGAGTGCACGTTGTCCTGCACGTTGTATCCGCCCGGCGCATCGGCATAGCCGCCGCGTTCGGCTTGTGGATAACGCACCAGCCAGCCCGTGCAGATCGTCGTCGGGCCTGCCTTGCGCGCGGCGATTACCCACATCTTCACTTCGCGCTCGCCGCCGGTTCCGCGCACCTCGTAGATGTATTTCGTCTTCGCCAGCACCTCCGGCGGCGGGGTCGGTTCGAGCCTGCCGCGCAGCGAGTACGACGGCGCGTACGATTTGCTCGAGGGATTCACAGGATTGTTCGGCAGCATGGCGCGCAGCTTGGCGTTGATGTTGCGGGAGTTTTGCGATTTGGGCGCGGCGGTGGCCGCCGCTTCGGGCGTGGGACGGATCTCGACCGGGCGCGCCGGCGAGCGGACGTTCTTCGCGGCGTTACCCGGGCGCGGGCCGGGCGACGCGCCGCCGCTCGGTCCGGGGCTCGGCGCGGTGCCGGCCGTGCGCGCCACCGCCGTGGTGGTCGTCGGACTGGGGTTCGGGACGCCCGCCCGTGCCGCGGGCGGCGCCGAGGCCCGAGCGGCCGGTGCGGCGCTCGGGCGGGGAGCGGCGGTTGCTCGGGCCGCCGCCGCGGCCGTCGGCGAGGCTTGCGGCAACGCCGGGGCCGGCGTCACGGCGCGCGCGGTCGGCCGGACGAGCGGCGCGGGCGGTTTGGG
Organism: Vulcanimicrobiota bacterium; assembly: GCA_963824595.1. Lineage (GTDB taxonomy): Bacteria > Vulcanimicrobiota > Vulcanimicrobiia > Vulcanimicrobiales > Vulcanimicrobiaceae > Cybelea. The sequence continues at coordinate 352,505 of CAWGPY010000001.1, read as the reverse complement.
AGACGGACGCGCGGACGGCGCGCTCGTCGGCACGGGCGACGGCGCCGCCGTGGGCGGCCGCTTGACGGCCACCGCCTCGGGTGCGACGGTCGGAACGCTGACCGGCGCCGCGGGCACCTCGGGGTTGGGCCGCGTCTCGAAGATGTTGGCGGTCGGCTGCGGATTGGGCTGCGGCGTCTGCTGCGGCAGCGGACGCGGGTTGGGCGGCGCGCTCGGCACGATCTTCGCCAGCTCGTGACGGTTGACGGGCAGCCGCTGCGCCTGCGGCTGCGCGAGCGGAGCGTGGCGCAGAGGTGCGATGACGCGAACGTGGGGCACCGGCTGCGTCGCACGAACGGCAGCGGGCTGGTTGGCGACTTCGACGGGCGAGGTTCGTTGCACCGTCACGATCTCGCCGCCCTGCACGCTCTCGGTGGCCCCTTGCTCCGACGAGCTCACGAGCACCGAGAACAGCAACGCAGCGAGCAGCGCGTGGAAGAGCAGCGACGCGAGGAAGCTGCCCGCCAGTCGTTCCGGATATCGGCGGTCCTTCGGATCGCGCTCGAACTTCACGGCGAGAGCTTAAGTGCGCTTAATCGAGCGCAGGAGCCTGCCGATGCGGACGCACAAGGCAAACGCGTGATAGAACCCGTTCTACAAAAGCGCACGAAGATCGTTGCCACGGTGGGGCCCGCCTCGCGCGACCCGGCGATCCTGCGCTCGTTGTTCGTTTCGGGCGCCAACGTTTTGCGCTTGAACTTCTCGCACGGCAAACCCGAGGAGCATGCCGAGGTCATCGCCGCGGCGCGAGCGATCTCGGCCGAGCTGGGAATCCACACCGCCGTTTTGCAGGACCTCCCCGGCCCGAAGGTGCGTACCGGGCCACTGGCCGGCGGCGCCGCGTCGGTGCGTCTCGAACGCGGCGCGCGATTCGTCATCACGTCCGAGCCGGTCGAAGGAACCGCCGAGCGCGTGAGCACGACGTATCGGGATCTGCCCGCGGACGTCGCCATCGGGCGGCGGCTCTACCTGCAAGACGGACAGATCGCGGTGCTGATCGTCGACAAGAATGCGATGGAGATCGAGACGACGGTCGAGTTCGGCGGCCAGCTGCGTCCGTCGCAAGGCATCAACTACTCGGACGGCTCGCTGAACATCCCGTCGGTCACCGATCTCGACCTGACCTATCTGGAGTTCGGGCTGCAGCACGACGTTGACTACGTTGCGCTCTCGTTCGTCCGCTCGGCCGAGGACGTGGAGCGCGCGAAGGCCTTCATCGCAGAGCGCGGCAAGCGCGTGCCGGTGATCGCGAAGATCGAGAAGCACGAGGCGCTTGCAAACCTCGATGCCATTATCGCCGTGGCCGACGGCATCATGGTCGCCCGCGGCGACCTCGGCATCGAGATCCCGATCGAAACCGTGCCGATCGCGCAGAAGCAGATCATCGCGAAGTGTAATCGCGCGAGCAAGCCGGTTGTGACGGCGACGCAGATGCTCGAGTCGATGATCGCGTCGCCGCGGCCGACGCGAGCCGAGGCCACCGACGTTGCCAACGCGATCTTGGACGGCACCGACGCCGTGATGCTCTCGGCCGAGACGGCGCTGGGGGCGTATCCCACCGAGGCCGTGCGGACGATGGCGCAGATCGCCCGCGAGGTCGAGCAGCATTATCCGCACGCGTCGCTGCGCGACCGCCGCCTCGAAAACTTCGAGCCGACCATCGCCTCGTCCATCGCCGAGGCGGCGACGCGCTCGAGCGCTGAGCTGAAGATTCCGTACATCGTCACCGGGACGACGACCGGAAACACGGCGCATCACATCGCGGCGTTTCGGCCGCACGCGAGAATCGTCGCGCTGACGCCCGACCCGCGCGTCGCACGCCGGCTCGCCCTTCTGTGGGGAACCGAGTCGCTGCTGATCGAATCGTACGCCTCTTTCGACGTTCTGCTCTACATGACCGAGCGGCAGATGGTGCGCGAAGGGCTCGTGCGTTCCGGCGATCTCATCGCGTTCACGACGGGAATGCCCGTTGGCTCCGGCGGCACCAACGTGCTCAAAATCCATCAGATCCCGTAGGTTATCGCCGAACCGCCTGCAGCAGGGCACGCGCGTGGCGCATGGCGGCGTCGTGCGACTCGCCCGAGAGCATGCGGGCGATTTCGGCCTCGCGATCCTTGGCGCCGGAGATCTCGCGCACGACGATCGAGGTCTCGCGCTTGCGTTCGACCTTGTCCAGCACGTAGTGGCGCTGCGCCCACGTCGCGAGCTGCGCGAGGTGCGTCACACACACCACTTGGCCGCGGCGCGCCAGCTCGCCCAGCCGCGCGCCGACTGCGGTGGCCGTGGCGCCGCCGATGCCCGCGTCGATCTCGTCGAAGACCAGCGCGGACCGCGCGTCGCGCGCACCCGCGAGGCCGACGATCAGCGCGAGCAGCACGCGCGACAGCTCGCCGCCCGACGCGACGCGCCCGAGCGGCCGCACCGGCTCGCCGGCGTTCGCCGCGAAGAGGAACTCGACGCGCTCGGCGCCCGCCGGACCGATGCGCTCGAGCGGTTCGGTCGCGACCTCGAAGCGCGCCGACGCCAGCGCGAGGTCGCCGAACTCGGCCGCGATGCGTTTCGCCAGCGCCGTGGCCGCCTTTGCACGCAGCGCGCTCAACGCCGATGCGGCATCGTTCAGGTCGCGCGCAGCCGCCTGCGCCGCCGCCGTGAGCTCGGCCACGCGCCGGTCGCGATTCTCGTACTCGTCGACGAGCTCGCGCGCCCGGAGCGCCGCATCCAGCACGCCGTCGAGCGTTCCGCCGTGCTTCCGCTTCAGGCGCTCGACGAGCTCGAGGCGCGCGTTGATCGCCTCGAGCTCGGCGGGATCGTACTCGGCCGCGTCCAGCGCGCCCGCGACGTCCGCCGCGAGATCCACCGCGTCGGCCTGGAGCGCGCTCGCCCGCGCCGACATGTCGCGCAGCCGTTCGTCGAACTTCGCGACGCCCGCGAGCGCCGCGCCGGCCGCGCCGAGCGCGCCGGTCGCCCCGCCGTCGTCGGCGGCGAGCGCGTGGCGCGCGGCGTGCAGAGCAGAAGCGATTCGCTCGACGTTGTCGAGAAAGGCGCGGCGTTCGTTGAGGCGTTCTTCCTCGCTCGGCTCCAATCGCGCCTCGTCGATTTCGCGCACCGTGAAGAGCGCGTCATCGTAGAGCTCGCGGCCGCGCCGTTCGTCGGCCGTCAGGCGCAAAAGCGCGTCGGCGCTCGACCGAGCCAGCTCGTACGCTCGAGCGACCGCGCCGCGGGCGCGCATCGCCGCATCGCCGGCGAACCGGTCGAGCAGCTCCAGGTGATAGCTCGCGGCGAGCAGCCGCTGCGCCTCGTGCTGGCCGACGATCTCGACGACGGCGTCGCGCAGTTCGCGCACGTAACCGGCCGTGGACGGGCGCCCGTTCACACGCACGCTCGATCGGCCCGCATCGCTCATCTCGCGAGATACGCTGGCGCCCTCGCCCGGGTCGAGTTCGAAACCGTCGCCGGCGAGCCGCGCGAGCAGCTTTTCGTCCGCGTCGAACTCGAGCGTCACGACGGCGCGGCGCGCCCCGCGCCGTACGACGTCGGCACCGGCGCGGCCCCCGAGCGCGAAGTCGAGAGCGCCCAGCAGCATCGTCTTTCCGGAGCCCGTCTCCCCCGTGAACATCGTCGCGCCGCCGGCGAACTCGACGTCGGCGCGTTCGATCAGGCCGTAACTCTCGATCAGCAGCCGGCGCAGCATGCGGTTGTCCTACGCGGAGCTTTAACGCCGAGGATCCTTGATGGAAACGCCCCACAGCATCTTCTCCTCCAGCCGGTCGAGGAAGTGCAGGGGTGCCGTCCGCGCAAAGTAGACCCGCTTCGGGTGGCAGCGGATCACGACGCTCGAATCGGGCGCGATCTGGCTGAGCACGTCGCCGTCGCACTCCAGGTGCGCCTGCGCGCTCTGCGAGTCGCTGACGATCTCGATGCGCGACCGCGTCGGCACGATCAACGGTCGCGAGAACAGCGTGTGCGGCAGCAGCGGCACGACGCCGAACGCGTCGACGCTCGGGGCGATCAGCGATCCGCCCGCGGACAGGAAATATGCCGTGGATCCGGTCGGCGTCGCGACGCAGATACCGTCGGCAGCGATGCGCGTGATCGCGCCGTCGTCCACGCGCAGCCCAAACGGAACGATGCGGGAGACCTCGCCCTTGCGGACGACGACGTCGTTGAGCGCGAAAAACCGGCGCTCGCCGTATTCGGCCTCGAGCGCAGTGCGCTCGTCGATGAAGAGCCCCCGCTCTACGAGGGCGGGCAGGTCGCGAAGGTGGGGGTCGTCCTCGTCGAGCTCGGTGAGAAAGCCAAGGCGTCCCGTGTTGATGCCGAGCAGAGGGACGTCGCCTTCGACCGCCATGCGCGCGGCCCGCAGCAGGGTGCCGTCGCCGCCGATCGTGATCAGCAGGGGCGCGGCCGATGCGGCCGCACCGTCAACCACCTCGAAGCCGGCATCGCGAAAGTCCGCAGCAACCCTGGTAGCGATGGCGCGCGCGTGCTCGCGCGACGTGTCGACGTAGAGGCCGACGAGCTTCTTCGAAATGGCGAGCGTGGCCGTCATCGCTCGCCTTCTTCGTCGAGCACCGCCTCGAGTCGTGCGTCGTCGAAGGCCGTGCCGCTCCGGCGCAGCTCCATCAGAAACTCGCGGTTGCCGGCCGGCCCCAGCAAGGGCGATCCGGCGAGGGACACGGGGACGAGGCCGAGACCGCCGGCGGCGGCGCGCATCTCGCGCAGCACGTCGCGGTGGACCGCCCGGTCGCGCACCACGCCGCCGCGACCCAGGCGCGACCGTCCGGCCTCGAACTGGGGCTTGACGAGCGCGACGACGACGCCGCCGTCACGCAAGTAGGCGGCCGCGCGCGCAAGGATCGTGCGCAGCGATATGAACGACGCGTCGATCGCAATGACGTCGAATCCTTCGGCGAACGCGTCGTCGGCCAGCAGCCGGAAGTTCACGCGTTCGATCACGCACACGCGCGGGTCGTTGCGAAGCCGCCAGTCGAGCTGACCGTAGCCCACGTCGAGCGCGGTCACGCGCGCCGCGCCGCGCTGCAAGAGGCAGTCGGTGAACCCGCCCGTCGACGCGCCGACGTCCAGCGCGTCGCGGCCGCTCACGTCGATTTCAAACTCCTCGAGCGCGCGCTCGAGCTTTTCGCCGCCGCGGCTGACGAACCGGCGCGGCCGCTCGATCTCGATCTGCGCTTCGGGGGCCACCCCCTGCCCAGCCTTCGTGGCCACGACGCCTTCAACGCGCACGCGGCCCTCCATGATCAGGCTGCGCGCCTGCGAGCGCGTGATGCCGTCGCGCTGCGCGACCGCCTCGTCGAGACGGCGCGCTTTCAGCATCCGGCGAGCAGCTCGATGGAGACGAGACGGCCGTCCTTGAACGCGAAATTCTGATATTGGCCGCAAGCGTTCTCGGCATCCGACGGGTTTCCGTGGATCGTCGTGTACGACAGCATCTGTACCCCGGCGTTGGCCGGCACGGAATGCGGCGGCGTGCGTCCGTAGAGGCCGAGGACCGCCGCCTGCGTCATTCCCAGCGCGACCCCGCGCGCGGTGCGCGCCAGGCCCAGCCTCGCGGCGCGAACGCCGATCGGCGGCGCGCCAACTCCGGACGCGAGCACCGTCGTCCTCTCCGCGCAGCATCCTTCCTGATAGAGCACGAGCTTGCGGGAGGCGTCGTACACGACGCGGCCTTTCGTCGGCCCGGCCGGGCCGTATTCGAACGCCGTTCCGTTCGCGAGCTGCGGGCATCCGCGCGCGGCAAAGGAGAAATCGTGGTACGGTGTGGGCGACGGCGCCGGCGCGGCGCCGCAGACGAAGTAGTCGTATGCGTGCGACCACGAGGCCTGCCCCTTGCGCGACGGTTCGAAGCCTTGTCCGACCCGCGGCAGCCACGGCCGGAGCGCCACGTTGCGATCGCCGGTCCGTGCCGCTTCCGCGAGAGCGCACGTTAAGGCCAGTGCAATCGCAGCCGTCCAGACGAACCGAAGCATCACTGCTCACCCACGTTCGCGTTCGCGCCTAGAAGGGGATCTGCTTGACCCCTGGCTCGCCCATCGCTTCGTCGATCTGCGTCTGCGCGCTCTTGAGCAGCGCTTCGCATTCGCGCGCGAGCACCTTGCCTTCCTTGAAGAGCGCGATGGCACGATCGAGCTTGGTCTCGGGGCTCTCGAGCTCTTTCACGATCGCGTCGATGCGATCGAGCTTCGCCTCGAAGTCGGCGCTGTCACTCATCGTGCAGCACCCGTTCGACGGTCGCTCCGAGCCTCCCGTGAAAGAGCTGCGCCTCGATCGGGTCGCCGACCGACACGTCGCGCGCATCGCGAACCGCCCGACCCGCCAGCGTTACGATCGCGTACCCTCGTTCGAGCGGAGCGTTCGGATCGAGCGACAACAACCGGCTGCGCGCGAGCGCGAGCGCGCCGCTCCGTCCCGAGAGAAGGCGCTCGCGCGCGGCGGCGATCTTCAGCAGCGTCGCCGTGAGGCGGGTCTGACGCGAGCCGAGGCGGTGACGCGGATTCTGCCGCTCGATGCGATTCTGCAGCTGCAGAAGGCTCCGAGTCGACCGCGACAGGTGGCGATCGATGGCGCGGTCGAGCTCCTGATCGGCGCGATCGCGGCGCTGCGCCTGTCGCGCCATCATGCGATCGATCGCCGTCGCAAGCCGCTCGCGCTGCCGGGCAAGACGCCCGGTCACCTCGGCCCACGAACCCGCGATGTACTCCGCCGCAGCCGTCGGCGTTTTGAAGACGGCGTCGGCGACCTCGTCGGCGAGATGCGAGTCGCCGGTGTGGCCGATCGCCGTCACCACCGGATGGCGCGAGCGAACGATCGCGCGCACGACCGGCTCCGTGTTGAAGGGATAGCGGTCTTCGTACGATCCGCCGCCGCGAAGCAGGATGATTGCGTCCACGTCTTCGCGCGACGCGCGGTCGATCGCGTCGGCGATGTCGATCTCGGCGCCCTCGCCTTGGACCCGCGTCTCCACGAAGCGCACCGCCACGTTCGGCGACTTCTCGCGGAGCGTGGTTTCGAAGTCGTCGGCGCCCTTGCCGCGCGCCGACACCAACGCGACGCGCCGGGGGAAGCGCGCGAACTCGCGCTTGCGCGCGCGCTCGAACAGTCCCTCGGCCTGCAGCCGTTTGCGCAGCGCCTCGACCTTCGCGGCGATCGCGCCGACGCCGCGCGGTTCGATCGCCACGACGCGAAGCTGATACTCGCTCGTGCGCTCCCATATCCCGATCGCGCCCGTCGCGACGACGGCGACGCCGTTTTTGAGCGGCGGCAGCTTCTTGGCGTCGTTCCAGTAGACGAAGCACTTCAGGATGGCGTGATCGTCCTTCAGACTGAAGAACACGTTGCCGTTCGGCTGCGGCTTCCAGCCCGAGATCTCGCCGGCGATCGCGATGCGCGCCAACTCCGGCCGGCGCTCGAGCCAGCGCCGAAGCCGATCGGAGAACTGCGAGACCGTGAGCGTGAGGATCCGCTGCGGGTCCTCGAACAGCGTCACCTGTGCCGGCCGGTCGGCGCCGCCGACGGCGACTCCGACGGCTCCGGCGTTGCCGTCGGCGGCGGCGTGACGTCGTCGGGAGGCGTCGCGTCGACCGGCGGCACGGTCGGCTGCGGCAAATACGCACCTCCGGCTCGAGACGAGTCGGGCTCGGCGTCGTACGCGTCGATCGAACGCCCGCACCCGGCTTGCGGCTCCGTGCCTTTCAAATAGTACTCCGAGCCGCGTCCGCAGCCGGCGACCTTCTCCACTTCATCGGCCGGCACCGGAAAATCGCGCGGCAGCGTGTTTGCGAGCGCCGCCTTCATGAAGCGCGCCCAGATGCGCGCGGGAATGTTTCCGCCGTACGACTCGTTCATCGCCTCGTAGTCGTCGTTTCCCAGCCACACGGCGGCGACGAGGTCGGGCGTGAAGCCGACGAACCAGGCGTCGCGGAAGTTCGACGTGGTGCCCGTCTTGCCGGCGGCCGGACGGCCGATCACGGCGTTGGGATAGCCGGTGCCGCGACTGATGACGTCTTCGAGGATCGAGGTCATGATGAAGGCGGTGCCGGAGCTTACGACGTCGGTCGCCTGAGGCACGCGCGCGTCGAGGATCACGCTGCCGAGCGAGTCCTTCACCAGACGAAACGGAGTCGGATCGATGTGCAGGCCCTGGTTGGCGATCGTCGCGTAGCCGCTCGCCTGATCGAGGACGGTAACGACCGACGAGCCGAGCGCGAGCGAGAGGTTCGCCTCGAGCGGCGTGGTCACGCCCATACGGTGCGCGTAGTCGATCACTTTGTCGAGGCCCACGCGGTCGGCGATCTTCACGGCCACGACGTTGCGCGACATCACCACCGCCTCGCGCAGCGTGATCGCTCCCATGTAGCTGTTGTCGTCGTCCAGCGGCGACCAGCGCGAGCCGTCGCCCATCGGATAGCTCACCGGCGTGTCGTTGACGATCGTCGACGCGGGAATCCCGGCGTCGAGCGCGGCCGTATAGTCGTAGATCTTGAACGACGAGCCCGGTTGGCGGCGCGCCTGCCACGCGCGGTTGAACTGGTTGTGCAGCGAGAACTCCTTGCCGCCCACCATCGCCAGGATCTCGCCCGTTGACGGACGCAGCGCGACGAGCGCCGCCTCGTGCGCCCCGATTCCCTCGGCCTCCGCGCGCCCGACGCCCCACGTCACCGCCTCCTGGGCGATCTTCTGCATGCGGGTGTCGAGCGACGTATAGACCTGCAAGCCGCCTTCCTCCACGGCGTTCTTGCCGAAGAGTCGCTGCAGTTCCGCGATCGCGTACGTCGTGAAGTACGGATAGCGATACCCTTGCAGCCCGCTCACCTGCTGCGAGATGAGGCCGAGCGGTCCGTCGTAGGCGGCATTGGCCTCGGCGGCCGTCACGTAGCCGCTCTCGGCCATGCGGTCCAGGACGTGGCGCTGACGCGCTCGCGCCAGCTCGAGGTTCGAAAACGGGGAGTAGTCGGACGGCGCGGCGACGATGCCGGCCAGCATGGCGGCCTGCGCGAGGGTCAGCTTGTCGACGCTGCGGCCGAAGTAGGTGTGCGCGGCGGCGTCCACGCCGTAGGCGCCCGCGCCGAGATAGATGATGTTGAGGTAGCGTTCGAGGATCTCGTCCTTCGTGTAGTAACGCTCGATCTCGATGGCGAGCAGCGCCTCCTGCACCTTGCGCGAGATCGAGACCTCGTTGTTCAGGAACAGGCGGCGAGCCAGCTGCTGGGTGATGGTCGACGCCCCTTGAAACTGCTGGTGCGTCAGGTCGGCGAACGCCGCGCGCACGATGCTGCCGACGTCGACGCCGTGATGGCGGTAGAAGTTGTGATCTTCGTTGGCGATGAAGGCGTCGCGGACGAGCGGCGGCACGCGCGAGATCGGCACCCAGACGCGGTTCTCGCGGTACACGGACGCGAGCTGCGTGCCGTCGCGGGCGAAGATGCGCGTCGAGCTCGCGGGCTGATAGTCGGCCATCCGGCTGATGTCGGGAAGGTTGCGCGCGTAGGCGGCCACCATTCCCGCCACCGAACCGAGCGCGAATAGCACGATCATCAGCAGCGCAACCAGCAGGCCGCGCCAGAAACCGCCCCCGCCGCGCTTGCGCTTACGACCGGGCATTGGCGACCGCGCTCAAGACGCCGTTGACGAAACGGCCCGAGTCTTCGGTGGAGAAACGCTTAGCGAGCGCGACCGCCTCGTTGATCGCAACGGCGGCGGGCGTCTCGGGTCGGCAGTGCAGCTCGAATGTCGCCATTTCCAATAAGAGACGATCGATGGTGGGCAGGCGTTCGATCGCCCAGCCCTCCAACAGCGGGCTGACGATGCGATCGGCTTCTTGCGCGTATTCGAGCGTGCCCAGCGCGAGTTCCTCGACGAACGCGCGCTGCTCGCGATCGGCACCCTCGCCGACGATCTCGATCAGCGCCTCGCGCGGCTCGCGGTCGCCGATCACGACCGAGTACAGCACCTTGAGCGCCTTCTCGCGAGCGGCGCGCCGCGACGTCATCCCGCACTCGGCGAGCCGGCCGCGAGGAGCTCGTTCGGAAGGAACTCGACGTCGTAACAGCCCTCGCGAAACGCCGGCGCCGCGAGGATCTCCAAGCAGAGCTCGCGCGTCGTGTGCACGCCCTCCACGAGCGTCTCGCGCAACGCCCGTTCCATGCGCGCGATCGCGACGTCGCGCGTGTCGCCGAACGCGACGACCTTCGCGATCATCGAATCGTAGTACGGCGGGATCGTCGCGCCCGCGTAGAGGTGGGTGTCCACGCGAATTCCCGGGCCGCCCGGGAAGACGATCTTCGACACCGTGCCGGCGGCGGGAGCGAAGTTGTTGCGGGGGTCCTCGGCGTTGATGCGGCATTCGATCGCGTGGCCGCGCGCCACCAGGTCGGTCTGCGCGTAGCCGAGCGGCTCGCCCGACGCGATGCGGATCTGCTCCTTGACGAGATCGATGTTGTAGACCATCTCCGTCACCGGGTGCTCCACCTGGATCCGCGTGTTCATTTCCATGAAATACGCGTCGTTGCCGGCGATCAGGAACTCCAAGGTGCCGGCGTTCGTGTAGTCGACGGAGCGCGCCGCGCGCAGCGCCATCTCGTGGAGCGCCGAGCGGCTGCGCGCGGAAAGATTGGGCGCCGGCGTCTCTTCGACGATCTTCTGATGCGCGGGCTTCTGCACGGAGCAGTCGCGCTCGCCGAGGTGCACCACGTTGCCGAAGTCGTCGCCGAGCACTTGCACTTCGACGTGCCGCGGCGATCGCACCAGGCGCTCCATGTAGACGCGCCCGTCCTTGAAGCTCGCCTCCGCTTCGGCGGTCGCTCCCGCATACGCACGCGCGAGCTCGCTCGGATCCGACACGACGCGCATCCCACGCCCTCCGCCGCCGGCGGTCGCCTTGAGCAACAGCGGGTAGCCGATCGTCTCCGCGGCCCGGGCGGCCTCCTCGACCGAGGCCAGCACGCCGCTGCCGGGCGTCGTCGCGACGCCGGCCTCGCGCACCACGCGCTTCGCCGACGCTTTATCGCCCATCAGCGCGATCACGCTGGGCTTCGGACCGATGAACGTGAGGCCGTGATCGCCGCAGATCTCGGCGAAGCGCGCGTTCTCGGCCAAGAATCCGTAGCCCGGGTGCACCGCATCGCAGCGCGTCACGAGCGCCGTCGAGATGATGTTCGGAATGTTCAGATAGGATCGCGCGGCCGGCCCCGGGCCGACGCAGAACGCCTCGTCCGCCTGGCGTACGTGCAGCGAGTCGCGATCGGGTTCCGAGAAGATGGCGACGGTCGATACGCCGAGCTCCTTGCACGCGCGATTGATTCGCAGGGCGATCTCGCCCCGGTTGGCGATCAAGACTTTTCGAAAGATGTCAGTTTCCTCGCGCGACCAAGAAGAGCGGCTGACCGTACTCGACAGCCGCGCCGTCCGCGACGGGCAGTCCGACGAGACGCCCGCCGCCCATGCTGTGCACCGGCGTGCGAATGCCCAGTGCCTCGACGAAGCCCAGTTCGCGATCGCCGTCGAGCACGTCGCCCTCGGCCGGCGCCGGCCGGCTGAGATGAAAGATTCCGACGAGGTCGGCTTTGATCGCATCCACCCGCGCCGCCGTCGCGGCGGCCGGCGCACGGTCGGCCGTCTGGGCGGTCTCGGCGATGCGCGCGCCGCGTTTGGATACCTCGACGCGCTCGCCGTCGCGAGCGATGCGCACCCGCGTCGCACCCGACTCCTCGAGGAACTGCGCGAGCGCGCGAACGCGGTCGGCGACCGAGGAGGCTGCTTCGTCCGGCATGTCCGTTCGGCTTTCGCGCTCGGCGAGTTCCACCCCCGCGAGCTCCGCCGCAGTCAGCGCGTCGCGCAGCGGCGCGAAGCGATCGTCGATCTCCGCCAGCGGTACGAGCACGAAGGCGCGCTCGCGCAGGCGCGGGTGCGGAACGCGCAGATCCGGCTCGTCGATGTCGTCGTCGTCATAGAGCAGCAGATCGAGATCGATCGTGCGCGGCCCCCATCTCCGCGCGCGGACACGGCCGAGTTCGCGCTCGATCTCCTGCAGCGTGGCGAGCAGCGCGCGCGGATTCAACTCCGTGCGCAGCAGGACCACGGCATTGAGAAACCACGGTTGATCGGTCACGCCCCACGGCGCCGTGCGATAGGGCGACGATCGTGCGCCGATCGTGCCCGCTCGTCCGAGCGCCGCCACCGCGCGTTCCACGTTGGCCGCGCGGTCGCCGTCGTTGGATCCGACGCCGACGTACGCGCTGTGCGCGGTCACGGGTTGCGAGCGCGAGGATGTGCGCGTTCCAGCGTGACCGACGGCGTCGCTCCGTCGAGGATCCCCGGTTTCGAAACGGTCACGCGCGCGCGCAGCACGCGCGCGTCGTCGAACACGGCGTCGAGCAAGTCGGCCGCCAGCCGCTCGAGCAGCGCGTACGACGTGGTGGACACGATGCGCACGATCCGCGCCGTCAGCGCCGCATAATCCAGCGTTGCATTGAGGTCGTCGGTCTGCGACGCGGCCGAGAGGTCCAAGTCGGCCGTCACGTCAACGTCGAAGCGTTGGCGCCGCTCGCGCTCCGCGGCGTCCGTGCCGTGGCGGCCGTAGGCGCGCACGCCCCGCAAGCTTATTCGGCCCACGACGGCGGCCTCCAATCGCGCACGATCGCGTCGGCGACCGCGACGACGTCACGTGCGGCGGCGACGTCGTGCACGCGCACGACGTCGATGCCCGCCCGCACGGCGAGCGCCGTGGTCGCAGCCGTTCCGAAGATGCGATCCTTCGCCTCGCGCCCCGTCAGCCTGCCGATCGTGGATTTTCGCGAGGCGCCGAGCATCGTCGGAAAGCCGAGCGCCACGAGGCGGTCGAGCGAACGCAGCACGGCGATGTTCTGGTCCGCGGTCTTTCCGAACCCGATGCCGGGATCCAGGACGATGCGCTCCGGCGCGATTCCCCGCGCGACCGCACGCGCCGCGCAGCCTTCGAGAAATCGAAGCACCGCGTCGACCACCGGCTCGTCGTACTCCGTCGTGCTCGCGTTGTGCATCGCTGCGACCGGCATCGCCAGCTCGGCGGCGGCTTCGAGCAGCTCCGGCGGCGCGCCCCATACCGAGTTCACCAGGTCGGCGCCGGCGTCGTGCGCCGCTCGCAGCACCGCGGGCTTGTACGTGTCCACGGAGATGGGGGCCGGCGGAAGCGCTTCGCGCAGCGCGCGGATTGCCGGCACCACGCGCGCGATCTCGACCCGGGCATCCACGGGCCGATGCCCCGGCCGCGTGGATTCGCCGCCGAGGTCCAGGAGGTCGGCGCCGGCCTCCCACTGCCGACGCGCGAACGCGGCGGCACCGGGCGCATCCTCGATCCCGTCGCCCGAGAACGAATCCGGCGTCACGTTGACGATGCCCATCACGTACGTTCGCGCGCCCCATTCCAGCGCCGCGCCCCGCAGCCGCAGGGATCCCCTCACGCCGGCGACGGCGCGTACCAATCGCGTAATCCGGCGACGACGAACGTCGAACCGGTCACGACGACGAGATCCTCGGCACCGCTGATGCGCCGCGCCACGGTGAGCGCCTCGGCGGGATCGCCGATCACGCGGCCCCAGCTGCCGAACGACTCGGCCATCGTCGAGAGACGGGCCGGTGGAATGGCCCGGCGCCCCGACGCCGAGAACGACGTGAACGTGAACGTGCTCGGCAGCTGCGCGAGGATGCGCAGAATCGCCATTGCGTCCTTGCTCTCGCCCACCGCGACGACGTAATGGATGCGACGCCCGGGAAAGCGTTCGCGCAGCGACGCCACGAGCGCGGCGGCTTTCTCCTCGTTGTGCGCGACGTCGAACAGCACGGAAGGATTGGACGCGACGATCTCCATCCGGCCCGGAATGGCGAGGTGCGCGAAGGCGCGTGCGATCGCGTCCCGGCTCGGCCGCAGCTCGGCGCGCAACTGCTCGAGCACCGCGACCGCCGTGGCCGCGTTGTGGCGCTGGAAAAGGCCGAGCACCGCCAGCGGCAGCTCGTACGGCCCGCGCACGTGCACGACGGGTGCGCCGACCTCGGCGGCGTAGCGCTCGATCACCTCTCGCGCGCGCGGCGGCACGGCGGCGAGGACCAGCGGCACGCCCGGCTTGGCGATGCCGGCCTTCTCGAAGGCGATCTCCTCAATGGTGCTGCCGAGAACGTCGGTATGATCGTAGCCGACCGACGTGATCGCCGCAACGACGGGCTGGACGACGTTCGTTCCGTCGAGCCGGCCGCCGAGCCCGACCTCGATCGCGGCCACGTCAACGCGCTCGCGCGCGAAGTGCAGAAACGAAAGGGCCAGCAGCGTCTCGTAGTACGTCGGACGTCCGTGACGCGCCGTCGTGCGTTCGATCGCCGGCATCATCGCATCGAGCAGCGCGGCGAAGCGCTCGCGTGCGACCGGGCGTCCGTCGACGCGGGCGCGCTCGGTCATCGAGCGAAGGTGCGGTTTCGTGTGCAGCCCCGTCCTGCGGCCCGCCGCCTGAAGCGCGGCCGCAACCATCGTCGCCGTCGAGCTCTTTCCGCTCGTGCCGCCGATGTGGATCGTCGGGTATTGCCGGTGCGGGTCGCCGAGCTCGCGCAGCAGGTCGCGCATCCGGTCGAGTTTATAGGACGTGCGCGGTGAAACGGTCTCGTCGATCGTGCCGAGCAGGTAAGCCTCGGCGTGCGCGTACGTCGGTATCGAGGTCATCCGTCCTCGACGCGATCGGCTAAGAGTTCGAGCGCGTGCGGCAGCACCGGCAGCACGACGTCGAGCGCTTCGCGCACGGCCTTGGGGCTGCCCGGCAAGTTGACGATCAGCGTGCGGTCGCGCACGCCGGCCAGCGCGCGCGAGAGCATCGCGCTCTTGGTGTACGCCATCGAGGCCGCGCGAATCGCCTCGGCGATCCCGGGAACCTCGTAATCGATCACCGCCGCCGTCGCCTGCGGCGTGCGATCGCGCGGCGAAAGCCCGGTACCGCCGCTCGTGATCACCACGTCGGCGGCGCGCGAATCGGCGAGCTCGATCAGCTCGGCCTGCAGCGCGGCGGGATCGTCGGGCAGGATCCGCTCGCGCACGATCGCGTACGCGTCGCCGAGGCGCTCTTTCATGGCGGGAATGCACTCGTCGGCACGCCGCCCTCCGGCCGCGCGGTCCGAAAGAACGACGAGCGCCGCTCGGAAGCTCACTTCCGCCGCTTCCAGGCTCCGCTCTTGCCGCCGCTCTTGCTCGTGAGCCGCAACGACTCGATCGTGATGCCCTTGTCCAATGCTTTCGACATGTCGTAGATCGTGAGCGCGGCGACCGCGGCCGCGACCATCGCCTCGATCTCGACGCCCGTCTGCGCGGCGGTGTTCGCCTGCGCCTCGATCCGCAGCGCGCCGTCCCGCTGCCAGGTCAATCGCACGTCCACGTTGCTGAGCGGCAGCGGGTGCGCGAGCGGAATCAGCGACGCGGTCTGCTTGGCGGCCATGATGCCCGCGAGCTGCGCCGCCACGAAGGCGTCGCCCTTCGGCAGCATCGCCGCTCGCAACGCGCTTCGCGCGCCGGGGCTCATTCGAACCAGCGCCTCGGCGGAAGCCCGGCGCGACGTGACCGCCTTGGCGGAGACGTCGACCATCGCGAGGCTGCCGTCGCTCGCGACGTGGCTCGGCTTCACCGGGGCGCGCTCTGAAATCGCGCCCAGATCACGCAGAGCAGCGCGAGCACCCAGAACAAGACGAGGTGGGTGATGTGATGCGTGTGCGTCGGACCGGATTCCGTGAACCAGTTGATCTTCCCGAGCCCGTAGAGAACGCCGACGGCGAAGAAGACGACGGCCAGGACCATAGCGATGACTCTCACGTGATGATTCCCTTTCGTGCCAAGAAGAAACAGATCGTGCCCACGACGACGCAGTACCAGCCGAACGGCCGCAGGTCGTTCGAGCGAAAGTACCGGGTCAGAAACGCTACCGACAGATATGCGGCAACGCCGGCCGCAACTCCGCCGGCCACGGCCTGGACGAGCACGACGTGCGCGCCGGGCGCGAAGAGCTTCGGCATTTCCAGCACCGCCGCCGCCAAGATCACGGGCGTCGCGAGCAGGAAGGAGTATCGAGCCGCCTGTTCGTGATCGAGGTCGAAGAGCAGGCCGGCGACCATCGAGATGCCCGAGCGCGAGATGCCCGGCAGCAGCGCGAACGACTGCGCCACCCCGATCCACAGACTGGCGGGGTAGCTCAGCCGTTCGATGGGCTTGTCGGGCCGGCCGGTCGCCGCGTGCTGGCGGCGCCGCAGCGCCTCGCCGGCAAACATCACCAGGCCGTTGATCGCCAAAAACGCCGCGGCCGGCGCCGGCGAGCCGAATAGCTTGCGCACCGGCGTCTCGAAGATGACGCCGAGAATTCCCACCGGAATCGTACCGACCACGAGCAGCCATCCGATGCGCTCGTCGCGATCGTCGCTGGTGCGGCCGCGCACGATGCTGGCGACGAGCGCGCGAACGATCGCGTACCACTCGGCGCGATAGAATACGATCAGGGCGAGCGCCGTCCCGAGATGCAGCACCACGACGAACGCCAGGAACGACGGATTCGCGCGATCGACGTTATGCCACTGCAGCAGCGCCGGCACCAAGATGGTATGCCCTAGGCTCGAGACCGGAAAGAGTTCGCTCACGCCTTGCAGCAGCGCGAGGATCAGCGCCTGCGCGAACGTCACCGTTCGAACTCGCTCCGGGTTACCACGCGACGAACTTCACGCTAAAAGTATATGCGCTCGCGATCGGTTTGCAATCGTGCACCGCGGGGGTGTAGCGCGCCTCGCGCGCCATCGACACGGCGACGAGGTCGAGTGAGGAGTTTCCGCTGCTCTGCGCGACGCTCGTCGTAGCGACTTGACCCGACGCGTCGAGCTGCACGCTCACGTACGCGGTGCCGTTCGTGCCCGAGGCACGCGCGGCAACGGCGATGTCGGGCGGCTCCGGCGTGGCGACCACCACCGCCGGGGCGTTGGCGCGCTCGCATCCCAAGTTCGAGGTGGCCACGGGCTGCGGCGTCGGGGTGGCGGCGGGCGGCGTCGGTGCCGTTCCCGACCCGCCGCTCGAAGCGGGCGCCTCGCCGGGGCCTTTGCGCGCGCTCGGGGGCGCGGAGCTCTGCACGACGGGCGCGGGCGTCCGCCGCGGCGGAGGCGGGGGCGTGGGAATCTTCGTCACCGCGATCGTCGCGGGACGGTGCTCGATCGAGACGACTTCGGCTTGGCTCTCAGGCGTCGGCGATGGCGGATGCAGGCCGATCGCCACGGCGAGATGCACGAGCAGCGATAGCGCAAACGCGACCAGCAGCAAACGCGGGACGCGTCTCATGCCTCATCGTTGGACGGGGGGCTAGTCCGGCTGGAAGTCGACGCGGAAGAGATAGTCACCCTGCACGGGCTGGCAGTCCACGAGCTTCGGCGCGTACGACGACTGCCGGGCCGTTCGCAGCGCCGCCTGATCGATCGCCATGTTTCCGGAGCTCTTGTAGACCGTGGCGCCGATCAAGTTGCCGCTCGGCCCGACGGTCACTTTCACGTTCACGGTCACGGCGCCGAGTCCGAGGTCCTTGGCGGATTCCGGATACTCCGCCGACGCCGGATTCGTCACGGTCGCGTCGACGTTCGGGTTGGCGCAGGCGGGCTTCGGCGTCCCCGCCGGCGCGGCGGGCGCCGGGGTGCCGTTTCCCTGTCCCTGCGGAACGCCGCTCTCGTTGCCGGTCTTCGGCTGCGCGACGGTGTTCTCGCTCGATCCGGCCGACGCTTTGCTCTGCTGGTGAACCAGATTGACCTTCAGCTTCGGCTGCTCCACCTTCTGCTGCTTGGGCGGCGGCGTCGCCTGCGGGGGCGGCGTGGGAGTCGGCGGGGGCGTGGGGGTGGGCGGCGGCGGCGTGTGAATGATCGTCTTTTTCTTTTGCACCGTCACCTTTTCGGTCTGCTGCTCTTCGGCATGCTTGTTGAAGTTCGGCAGCACCGAACCGATCGCCAAATGCGCGACGATCGAAATGATGAACGCCCAGCCGATGAAGCTTCGGACCCGTTCGCCGGTCGTGAGGTAACCGCCGCGCTTCGCCATGAACTACTGACTCGTACCCTGGGGCGTGTTCTCGACGTGATTCGCGAGGCCGAAGTCGGTGAGATCCACCGACTTGGCGGCGTCCATGACTTGCAGGATGACGCCGTAGCTGGAGTGCGGGTCGGCCTTGATGATGACGCTCTTGAAGCGGTGGTCGGTGGCGTCTTGGAGTTGCGCGAACGCCGCCTTCGCCTCGGGGATCGTGACCTGGTTCGACCCGATCTGCACGTGGTCGTGCTCGTCGACGATCACGACGATCTGCGACGGCTGAACCTTGTCTTTGTTGTAGGCGTCGGGGAGCTTCGGCTCCTTGGTGACCGACGCGAGGATGATGAAGATGATGAGGAGCACCAACAACACGTCCGTAAACGGCGTGATGTTGATCGTCGACATTACCTCATCTTCGCCCCCGCCTGTGGAAACGGCCACGCTCTCTCAACCCCCCTCTTTTATGACGTGACGAATCCGACGTCTTCGAGCCCGGACTGCTTCGCCGCGTCGAGAATTCGGATGATGACGCCGTACGGCGCCTTCGCGTCGGCGACGATTGCGACGTGATGGTGCGGTTTCTTCCGGGATGCCTCGTACATCATACGGTAGATACCCACTGCGTCGGTTTTCGCACCGTCGACGAAGATGACGCCTTTGTTGTTGACGTCCACTTCGATGTCTTGTTTGTTCTTGTTCTGGGTCGCCGGATTGTTGTTCTTGTTGGGCAGCTCTTTCTCGAAGCCCGGCGGGGCGACGAGGGCCGCGAGGATCATGAAGATGATCAGCAAGACCAACAGCACGTCCGTGAACGGCGTGATGTTGATCTCCGCCATGACCTCCTGATCTTGCTGCGACGAAAGTAAGCTCACGGTCGTGCCTTCGCGCCGCTACTTGCCTTTGATCGGCTGGTAGAGCTCCGTCGGGATGGGTGAGCCGGTGTTGTGGAAGTGCAGCATCTCGGCGAGCTGGTTGGCCGCGACGATCATTTCCTGGTTGTAGTTCTTGATGCGCGACTTGAAGAAGTTGAAGAACACGACGGCGATGACGGCGATGATCAGACCGGTCGCGGTGGTGATCAGCGCTTCCGAAACGCCCGCCGCGACGACCGCCGGCGTCGAGTTGCCCTTCAGCGCGATATCTTGGAACGCCCGGATGATGCCCAAGACCGTTCCGAAGAGACCGACGAACGGCGCGATGACGGCGATGGTGCCGATGATCGCCAGGTTGCGCTCGAGGGAGTTGAGGTGCTCCATCAGCGCGATCGAGAGCGCGTCGGTGATGTCGGCGCGATTCTTCTCGCCGCGGCGGAGCCCGAACTCGAGGATCCGCGGAAGCATTCCGCGGTGCTTCTTACAGATTTCGATCGCTCCGTTCAGGTCGTCGGCCGAGACCTTGGTGCCGATCTGGCGCAGCAGACCCTTGGTGTCGGAGTGCTGCATCTGGAAGAAGACGAGGCGCTCGATGACGACGGCGAGGCCGACGACCGAGATGAGCAGGAGCAGCCACATATCCCAGCCGCCCTGCTTCATGAGATCCATAAATCCCGAAAACACCGTTCCTACCACCCTCCACTAGACGTAGTTATGCGGCGACCCCCACCCCGTGAGGGCGTGCCATTGGCCTACCCCATTCTAAAGTCCTGGTAACTTAGCCGCCGCCTCCCGACTGCCCGGAGGGAGCGGCATTGAGGTTCTTTTTCTCAAACGTTTCGATCTGCAGCGAGAGCGCTTCGTTACCCTCGGCCTTCGCCTGCTGGTCGGCCTTATCGAGCGCGTCGGCGGCCTTCTTCTTCGTCGCGTCGTCGTGGCTGGAGGCCCATTGGGCGGTCAGCGCGATCCCTTCGGCAAAATTTGCCGCCGCGTCGTTCGGCTTGGTGGCGAGGGCCTTTTCCGCATAAGCTTGCATGCGCTTGTAGTCGGGCTTCGAGCTCCGCGCAATTGCAAACGCGGCTTGGGTGTTCGCTGTGACCGCGATGCCCGGATCGCCCAAGGCGGCGGCCTTGTCGTAGTCTGCCAGCGCCGCGCTGGTGTCCTTTGCGTCGATCGCCGCGTTGCCGGCCTTGATCAGGCTCGCGCCCATCGCCTGCGACCCGGCGGTGCTGTTGGGATCGAGCTGTTTGATCTGGGCGGCGACCTGCTCGGCGCCCGCGCTGTCGTTATTGGCCAGATAGGCCTGTAACAGCTCGGAGTCGATCTTCACCTTCATCGACGTCGGGATCTTCGAGTCGTTCATGGCGGCGCTCTGCGCGCCCTTGAGCGACGTCAGCGCGTCGGCGTTCTGACCGTTGGCCAGCTGCGCGACGCCCAGCGCGAATCGCGTGACCGGCGTCGAGGCGAGGCCGACGGCTTTCTGCGCGTATGCGAGCGACTGCGTCGGATTGTCTTGGGCCATCTTCACGGCAGCGGTGGCTAGGCTGTCCGCGGCGATCGGCTGATACTGCTTGCCGATCGTCGGCACCTTATCGAAGGCCGACGCGGCCGTCTCGAAATCGGAGCTATCGTACGCCGCGATGCCCAGCATCTCGCGCAGCGATTGGTCGCCGGGGTTCGAGATCAGCGCGGCCGACGCTTTCGACTTGGCGCCCGCGTAGTCGCCCTTTCGAATCAGCGCGGCGACCTGGCTCGCTTCGGAGCTCAACGCGGTGGAAGCGCCGGGCGCCCCGCTCTCGTCCCCCGAGTTCACGACGAGCTTGCCCTTGAACTTGAGGGTGAAGTCGTAGAATGACGTGATCGGCTTGCCCCCGCGGTGCGCCGGACGGTAGGTCGAGTTTTGCGCGATCTCCATCGCGGCGGCGTTATCGCCCGAGTTCGTCGAGCTGATGATCTTCGTCGCCTTGTGCGAACCGTCGGCGTTGACCTGAACTTGCACCTTGACGGTTCCGCTGCCGGCGATCGACGTGGTGGTCTTTCCCTGCGCGATCAGCTTCGCCGGCACGAACTCGTTCGAGTATTGCGCCTGTGCCGGCGCCTGTGCGAGCGCGAAGAGAGCCGCGAGCGGCGGCGCGATGATTCGAATGCGGGCGTTCATGGCATACCTCGGTTAAGGGATGGAGGCTCGTGTCCGGCTTGGTACGAGGCTATTCGTCCGGCGGCCTGCGATGCCGCTCGAGCGCGGCGCGCTCCTTTGGCGTGAGCGGCCGGAACTGACCTGAGGAAAGCTCGCCGAGGCTCAGCGGTCCGAAACGCGTGCGGGTCAGCGCGAGCACCGGATGGCCGAGGGCTTCGAACATGCGGCGGACCTGCCGGTTGCGTCCCTCGTGGAGGGTCACGTCCACCACCGACCGGTCGCGGCGCACGGCCACCACTCGGACCTTGGCACCGCATGCTCGGAAATCGTCGAGCCGCATCCCGGCGGCGAGCCGGCTGACGTCGCCGGCGGAGAGCCGCCCGGCGATTGCCGCGCGATAGGTCTTGTCGACGCCGTAGCGCGGATGCAACAGGCGGTGCGCCAACGCTCCGTCGTCGGTGAGGAGCAGCGCGCCCATCGTGTCGTAGTCGAGGCGTCCTACCGGAACCACTCGCGGCCCCGGCGGCAGCAAGTCGGCGACCGTGCGGCGTCCCTGCGGGTCGCGCATCGTGGTTACGACGCCCGGCGGCTTATTGAGAAGGAGGTACGTCGGGGCGGCGGGCGGCGCGACCGGCGTTTCGTCCACCTCGACGAGGGCGTGCGGATCGATGCGCGTGCCGAGCTCGGTAACGACGCGACCGGCGACCCGCACGCGGCCGCCGGCGATCAGCTCGTCGGCGGCACGGCGTGAGGCGACGCCGGCCCTCGCCAGATACCGGTTCAGACGCTCGTTAGTATTTTCCGTTGCCGGAGTCTTCGTAGCCTCGATTCATCGAGAGCGCCTCTTTGGTGACGGTCTGCAGGAACTCTTCGTTCGTGCGCGTTTGCGCCATCTTGTCGAGGATGATCTCGGTGATGTCGCCGGTGTTGAGCACCGCGGTGGCCCGGCGCAGCATCCAGATCTTGCGCATCTCGTCGGGCGAGAGGAGCAGCTCTTCGTGCCGCGTTCCGGAGCGCTTGATGTCGATCGCCGGGAAGACGCGCGATTCGGCGAGCTTCCTGGTGAGGTCGATCTCCATGTTGCCGGTGCCCTTGAACTCTTCGAAGATCACGTCGTCCATCTTCGAGCCCGTCTCGATGAGCGCGGTCGCGATGATCGTCAGCGACCCGCCTTCTTCGATCTTGCGCGCCGCGCCGAAGAAACGCTTCGGCTTATGCAGCGAGGCAGTATCGAGACCGCCCGAGAGCGTGCGGCCGGAACTCGCCACGACCTGATTGTAGGCGCGGGCGAGACGCGTGATCGAGTCGAGCAGGATCACGACGTCCTTGCCCAGCTCCACGAGCCGCTTGGCGCGCTCCATCGCCAGCTCGGCGACCGTCGTGTGATTCTCGGGATGCTCGTCGAACGTCGAGGCGACGACTTCGCCGTCGATCGTGCGCTGCATGTCGGTGACTTCTTCGGGCCGCTCGTCGACAAGGAGCGCGATGATGTGCGCGTCGGGATGGTTGATCGAGATCGAGTTGGCGATGTTCTTGAGAAGGGTGGTCTTACCGGCTTTGGGCGGTGAGACGATCAGCGCGCGCTGACCCTTGCCGATCGGCGAGAACAGGTCGATGACGCGCGTGGAGAGCTGCGTCGAGCGAACCTCGAGTTTGAAGCGCTCCTGCGGATAGATCGGCGTGCCCTTCTCGAACGTGCGGCGGCCCTTGATCGCCTCGGGATCCAAGTCGTTGACTTTGTCGACGCGGATGAGCCCGTAATACTTCTCGCTCTCCTTCGGCCGGCGGGCCTGCCCCTCGACCATGTCGCCGCGCCGCAGCTCGAAGCGCCGGATCTGCGATTGGCTGACGTAGATGTCGTCGTTGCCGATATAGTAGCCGGCGCGGCGCAAGAAGCCGTAGCCCTCGGGGAGGATGTCGAGGATGCCGCTGCCCATCTCGATGCCCGAGCGCGAGATCTGCGCCTGAACGAGCAGCGTGACGATCTCGTCTTTCTTGAGTTTGGCGGGCGCGGGAATCTCGACTTCGAGTTCCTTGGCGATCTCCAACAGCTCGGTCTTGGTCTTCTCACCTAGCTGGGCCGCGGTCACAATCGGCGGTACTTCGACCTGCGGAAGCTGGTCGTGATAGACGGCCGCGCCGTGTTGCGGAAAGTGATGTCGGCGCCGCGCTCGGCGGCGGCGTCCTCCGGCCCCTTGTTGGGGGCGCATATCGTTATTGATGCGATGCTCCGTGCTGGGACGATGTTCCGTTTGCAGAAGAGTGCTCTCTCTCAGCGTCGCTCGCGGCAAGATTCGACGACCGAAGGCGAGGCGAGGCTGCCATCGCGGTCAGGTCGGGTGACGCAAGCGGGGGATGTCAATTGGTGTCGCTGCTGCCGGCAAACGACCGCAACGCGACGCCCACACTATAGCACACCCCCTCCGGGTGTTCAAGCCGGGTTCAAGCGAGCGGGGCCGCTGACGTAGGGGTTTCCGGCGGCGTAGAAGCGCAGCCGCCGGTTCGCCGCTTGCGTCACGCCGACGCGAGGACTGCGCCGTACCCGTGCCGCAAGCGCTCCGCCTTCGGCCAGCCATAGCGCGCGATGCTCGAACAGATCGATTCCATCGAATGAACGGTCGATGGCGAGCGCGCGGCAGAGCCGGCCCGGACCGCGGCAAAGGTCGCGGGCGACGGAAGTCGCGCGACGCCCTGCCATGATCTCCAGACCCTCGATCGGCTCGAGCGCGCGAATCAAGACGCCCGCGCCCTGCCCTTCGGGCTCGCTGGAGAGATTGAAGCAGTACGACGTGCCGTAGATGAGATAGACGTACGCGCGGTGCGGCGGGCCGAACAGCGTGGCGTTGCGCGCGCTCTTGCCGCGGTACGCGTGGCACGCGGGATCCTCCCGCAGATATGCCTCGGTCTCGACGATGCGCCCGGCGGTGACGCCGTCGGGAGTGCGGCGCACGAGCACGCGGCCGAGCAGGGCCTGGGCGAGGGCGCGCGTTTCGATGGGTAACTCTGCCGGCGTCAACCGGACGAACGTCATGCAGCGACGTTCAGCGTTACTTCGGCTCTTGCCCTTTGCGTGAGCTCGTCGGTATCGCCGGTCCGCACCGCGAACGCCGCGAGCGCGTTGAGCGCGCAGCGCAGGCGCACGTAGGCGAGTGCCAGCGTTTCCGCGACGCCGCGGCCGGTAGCGATCTCGTCGACGAACTCTCGATCGCGCACCACGAAGCGGACGTTTCCAAACCCCCGGCGCCCGAGCGCTCGGGTCACGGCGGTGAGCGCCGCATAGGCGACGCCTCGTTCGGGAGTGGGCGCCTGACACGTGAACCCGACGCGCAGCACGCGGCCAGATTGCTCGCCGGTTAGGCGCGCGTACGCTAGGCCGTTGCCGCGCTCGTCGGCGGCATAGCCGACCGTGGCCTCGACGGCTGGGGCGGCGCCTCGCTTCGTTCCCATATCATCGCCTCTACCCCATTTTAAATCGAACGTATGTTCGCGTCAAGCAATCCGAGCGGCCGTGATCAAGCTCCCGTACAGATCCAGGATCCGGTCGATCTGGAGCTCGATCGAAAACCGCGCGGCCGCGGTCCGCGCGGCTGCGCGCTCTAGCGGGGCCGCCGGTTCGGCGATGGCGCGGGCAAATGCCTCGGCCGTCGCCGGCACGATACGCCCCGCCTCGCCCAAGACGTCGCGGTTCTGCGGCGCGTCGGCGGCGATCACCGGGGTCCCGGCGGCCAGGGCTTCGGCCAGCACGAGCCCCTGCGTTTCGGTGGTGCTGGGCATCGCGAACGCGTCGGCGCTCGCGTAGAGATCCGGCAGATCCTCGCGCGCGATCACGCCGAGGAAGCGGGTCTGCGAGGCCACGCCGAGCTCGCGCGCCAGCTCCTCGAGCTCCGCCCGCGACGGGCCTTCCCCCGCGACTGCCAAGTGCAGCGGCTGCCGGCCCGCCAGCGCGAGCGCGCGGAGCAGCAGCTCGACGTTCTTCTCCTTCGCGAGGCGCCCGACGCAGAGGACGAGCCGGTCACCGGGCGCCGCACCCAGCCGCGCGCGCAGCGCTTCGTCGCGGCGACCCCTCGCGAACCGGGCGACGTCGATGCCGCTCGGAATGACCTCGATCCGCACCGTGACGCCGAGCTCGCGCAAACGGTCCGACATCGCAGGCGTCGGCACGACGACCGCGTCGGCGAGGTTGGCGAAGGCGCGGGTCAGCTGCGACACGGCAAAGCGCGTCGCCCGCGGCTCGAACGGTACGTAGTGCGCGTAGGCTTCGAGCTGCGTGTGGTACGTGAAGACCAGCGGCATCCCGTAGCGGCGAGCGTAGGCGCGCCCCATCCAGCCGGTCACGAACGGCGAGTGGACGTGCATCAGCGATAGGCCCTTGATGATGCCGTCGCGATTGCGCCGGCTTACCAGCGGAAGCGTCAGCCGGTAGGGCGTGCGGGTCGGCAACGGCAGCGAGGGCATCCGGAAGACCGGGCCGTCCGCCTCCTCGTAACCCGGCATGTACGGCGCGAAGCAGTAGACCTCGTGCCCGCGCTCGCGCAGACCGTCGGCGAGCGCCTCGACCGAGGCCACGACGCCGTTGACGACGGGCCGGTAAATCTCCGTGAAAAACCCGACGCGCAGGCCTTCCATGCACGGCTTCTCTTCGCTCTAGAGGCCGCGGGGCCCGGCGGCAGGAGTCTCCTTTCGACATGCGACTTCAGCCATATTCGGCTCTCGGAAAGGGTGTGGTATAGTGCGCGAGTTACTTACACCAGCCTGCCGATTGAGACAGCAAGCAGGCTGTGAAATCAGGCGTTATCCGGACCCGTCATCCCGCGGCCGTTGCGCCGCTTCCCCAAAACCGACTCACCGACCATCGTCGGAACCTCTGCGCGGTGTAGCAGTTCCGGCCGTGACGCGAGTCGAGAGAAGAAAGGAATATCGGGTTGATAGGACGTCTCGCCGGCACCGCACTCGTCGTTGCCGCCCTCACGTTGCATCCGGCTGCAGCCGCGCCCGCGCCCAGCTCGGGCGCCCCCACGAAGATCACCTGGCACCGCGACGGCGTGCTGACCTGGGAGCGCATCGAGCGCAAACGCATCGCGCCGGCCACGGTCGCGCGCCTGACGCCGCACCTTGCGATCGGCAGTTCGAAGGTTCTCAGGGCCGGGTCGCCCGGCGAACTGGAGCGCGGCGTGCGCTACGCGCAGCGCGACGGCGGCCCGGTTCACAAAACCGTGGCATGGACCACCGTCATCCGCACGCCGAAAGCGCGCGTCGTCGCAGAAGGCATCGGCGACTCGCCGTTGGCCGACTTCGAAGCGCGCGGCATCGCGCACATGGCGCTCGTCGCGCATAGCGCGATGCGCATGGTGGCGACCGCGTACACCGCGAACTGCGCGGGCTGCGGCGGCATGACGGCAATCGGCCGGCGCGCCGGACACGGCATCGTCGCGGTCGATCCGCGCGTCATTCCTCTGGGCACGCGCCTGTACATACCCGGCTACGGTATCGCGGTAGCGGGCGACACGGGCGGCGCGATCGTGGGCCATCGCATCGACCTCGGTTTCGATTCGGTGCGCGGCGCGCTGCTCTTCGGGCGGCGCGACGTTACGGTCTATCAGCTCAAGTAGCGTAGAATAGCGGAGTGTCCACTCCGCGCCGCCTGCTCGCGCAGGCCGGACTACGGCCGAAGAAGCGCCTCGCGCAGAACTTCCTCGAAAACGCGTCGGCAGCGCGGCATATCGCGCAGCTGTGCGTTGCCGGTTCGCCGCCGGCGACGCCCATACTGGAGATCGGAGCCGGCACCGGCGCGCTGACGCTCGCACTGCTCGACGCGGGCGCCAACGTCACCGCAATCGAGATCGATCCCGACCTGGTCGCCGTGCTGCGTTCCCGCGACGACCTCGCACGCGCGACGATCGTCGAGGCCGACGCGCTGACCTTCGATTACCGGCGCTGGGCCGCCGGCCGCCCGTGGCTCGCCGCCGGAAACCTGCCCTACAACGTAGCAACGCCCGTGATGCTGCGCCTGATCGAGATGGAAGGCGGTCCGGACGCACTTACGGTGATGGTGCAGAAGGACGTCGCGGAGCGCCTGCGCGCGGTCCCGGGAACGCCGGCGTACGGCAGCCTCTCCGTGGCCGTCCAATACGCGATGCACGTCGAGATCGCGTTCGACCTCTCGCCGCGCTCGTTCTATCCGCCGCCGAAGGTGAAATCGAGCGTCGTCCGGCTCGTTCGGCGCGACGCGCCGGCGGTGGCGCCGCGCGACCTCCCGACGTTCTGGAAGGTCGTCCGCGGCGCGTTCGCGTACCGGCGCAAGACGCTCGTCAACAGTCTCGCGCTGGCGCTGCACGCCGATCGCGGGACGATTGAACGGGCGCTCTATTGCAGCAACATCTCTCCGGAGCTTCGCGGTGAACGACTCGACCTCGGCGACTTCGCCCGTTTGGCCGACGCGCTGGCCGAAGAATAGCTTCGGCGGGTTTTGGACGTGGCTCGTCGTCGCGTTCTACCTGTTGCTCATCGGGGGAGCCGCCTTCGCGCAGCTCGAGCAGGGGCCGCTTCCGCAGATCAGCCCGCTGCTCTTCGACATCGGCATCGCGCTGCAGTTTGCGGTCGAAGCTGCGCTCGCCGTGCTCGTGCTCGCAATCCTGCCGGCCCTCTCGAAGTTCGGCTTGCGCGAGCTGGGATTCCGGGTGCCGACCACCGCGACGCTCGGCATCGCGCTCGTCGGCGCGGTGGCAATGGTAGTCGTCTCCGAGGGCAGCGCCTACGTCATCGAACGCCTCGCGCACCGCGCGCACGAGCAAGACATCGTCCAGATCTTCAAGACGCTGCACGATCCCACGGCGATCGTCTTCTTCTCGGTCTTCGCCGTCGCGTTCGCGCCGTTCGCCGAAGAGACGTTCTTCCGCGTCTTCTTCTTCAATCTCGGCCTGCGCTACGGCGGGTTCTGGGGCGGAGCGATCGTAAGCGGTGCGCTCTTCGGCATCGTGCACGGCGACGTCTACGCGGCGCTGCCGCTGGCGCTCGGCGGCATCGTGCTATGCGGCGTGTATTATATCTCGCGCAACGCGTACGCATCGATGATCTCGCACGCGCTGTTCAACGGGCTCTCCATCGTTTTGCTGCTGGCGATCCCGCAGGCTACGAAGTAACGGCGCGCGCCGCCTCGACCACGGCGCCGGCGGGTATCGCGAGCGTGTCGAGCTGTTCCAGACGATGGCGCAGCGACGGCGGCTTCGTCGCCGACGCCGGCCGGCGGTCGAACCGCCGGTCGCGCACGTATCGCCCCACGAGGTGGATCGCGTCCGGATTGGGCTCGTCGTACCAGTCGGGGTGGTGCGCGAGCCAGAGTCCGACGGTGGGAACGCCGCCGCGCGCGAGCGCGACGTGCAGCGGGCCCGCGGGAACTCCGACCACGAGATCGGCGCGCGCGGCGAGCGCCTTGTAGAGGCGCGCGAACGGTTCGTCGAGATCGGCGAAGAGCTCGCGGAATCCCGCGACGCCCTCGCCGAGATCTTCATCTTCCATCGAAACGAACTGCCACGCGCCCGGCTCGCGCCGCATCGCCGCGACGAACGCGCGCGCCTCGGAGCCGTCGCCCCAGTTCTTGCGCGCGGCCGTTACGCCGCGCCGCGAAATCACGCCGAGGCGCGCCGGCGCCGGCGCGAAGCGTGCCAGCCGTTCCTCGACGAGCCGGCGCGTCTGCGCCGGCGGCGCAAAATCGATCGCGTTGCGCAGCGGCTGCGCCAGGTCGAACTCCGCGAGCCGCTCGGCCCGAACCAGCAGACGCGCCGCGTTGCGTGCCTTAGTGTGAAACGGATACGCGGTGCGCCCCTCGGTCTCGGGATAATCGGTCCACAGCAGCGCGGTGGGGCGAAAAGCCGCGACCGAGGCGGCGAGCGCCTCGGGCAACTCCGCGCGCACCGCGCGGCCGTCGCAAAGCCGCAGCGTCAGCCCGAGATGCGCCGCGCCGGAGCCGGCTCCGTCGGACGGCCGGCGAACGCCGCTGAAAACCGGTACGACGCCCGTTGCCCCTTCCATCATGCTGACGAAGTCGTCGCCGAAGCGCGTGATGGCGTACGCGTTGGACTGCTCGAGCATCGGCACGATGTAGCCGGCGTGCACCCAATCGCCCAGACCGTGCGGCCAATAGATCAGCACGCGCTCGCCGCGCAGCAGCGCGAAGCGTCCCCGGTCCTCGCGCACGGCCGGAAGCACCAGTTCCGAGAGCCCGGGAGTCATCGCAGTGGAACGCCGCCGCAGAGTCGCAGCGGCGCGCGCCCCGCGAGGCTCGCGAAGAAGGCGCTCGCGTCGGTGTCGAAGGCGGGGCACGAAGTCGCGCGCGGGTCGGGATGCGGGTCCAGGCGCACGCGCGGGTTCGCCGCGGCGACGGCCCACTCGCCCTCTTGCGCGCGCGGCAGGGTCACCGTCGCATCGCCGTCGCGCACGGCGACGGCGCGAGCGTACGCGTTCCAATCCACGACGTAGGGCCAACGCCCCAACCGCAGCACGCCGTCGTTGAAGAACAGCGTCAGGGCGATGGCGCACGGCACCATCGCGCGCGCGAAGCGCGGGCTGCGGGCGACGCCGAACGCCGCCGCGGCCGCCGTGGCCGCGAGCAGCGGCGCGACGTAATGCGAGCCGACGCGGCTCGGCTCGTAGTTCCACGGCCGCATGAAGACGATCTCGGCCAACACCGGAATGCCGAGCAGAAGCCGGCGGCCGATCGCGAGCGGCGCGAACGCGAAGGGCACGAGCAGGAAGACGATCATCGTCAACTTGCCGGACGCGTCGAAGATCGCAAGCGAGTAGGGCGGATCGTTCGGGCGCGCGCCCACGGCGCGTTCGAACGCGGCGAAGCCGACCCCGTTCGCCACGGCGAGCACGCAGAGCGCGAGCCCGATGCGCCGGTCCCACCACAAGGCGCACGCCGCACCGAACCAGAGCACGAAGAGGATCTGGTCTTCCTTGAGCCCCATCAGCAGCGCCGCGGCGATCAATGCGGGCCAGAACGAGCGCCGGCGAACCGCCAGCGCGCCGGCGAAGGCCAGCAACGGAACGAACGCGTTCTCCGAAAAGTTGTCGTAGCTCAGGCCCTGCGCGGCCGGCGAGAGGAGATAGGCGATCGCGAGCAGGTTGGCGTTGCGCGCGCCGACGCCGAGCTCGCGCGCCAAGAGCGCCAACGGAATCGCGGCTGCCGCGACGGCGAGCACTTGCACGACGATCAGCGTCTGCGCGCGCGGAAGGACCGCGACGAGCGGAGCGAGCGCCGCGAGCGCCCACGAGTCGTGCACCTGGAGGTGCGGACGCCACTCGCCGAAGTTCCACGACGAGCCGTGCCCCAGGTTCACGAGCGTCTGCAGATAGGTGCCGAGGTCGGCGCCGTAGCGCAGCGCGTAGAGCTTGTTGAGGCCGAGCGCGACGTAGACGGCCGCGAACGCCGCTGCCGCTACGTAGGTTGCGCGCACGCCGCCTGCTCGAGGTAGACGCGGTCGACGATCTCGCGCAGGCGCTGCGCGAACTGCGCCGGCGAGAAGCGCTCGGCGTGTTCCCGCAGCCGCGACGCCGCGAAGGGAGTCGCGTCGAAGCGCCGCAACGCGCCCGCAAGCGACTCCGCGTTCGGCTCGTCGAAGAAGATGCCCGTATCGCCTTCGACGATCGTTTCCAGCGCGCCGCCGCCGCGGTACGCGATCGCCGGACGGCCGCTCGCCGCCGCCTCGAGCGGGACCAGGCCGAAGTCTTCCTCGCCCGGCACCACGGCGGCGCGCGCGTTGCCGAGCAGTTCGTTGAGGCGCGCGTCGGGCACGTAGCCGAGCATCGTGGTCGTCGTGCCCTTTGCGAGTTCGCGCAGCGCGCGCTCTGCGGGGCCGCTTCCCGCGACGAGGAGCGGAACGCCCGCCATCGCGGCGGCGCGGATCGCCAGGTCGATGCGCTTGTAGGGCAGCAGCCGAGATGCGACCAGAAAGTAGTCGCCTCGGCCGGCGCCGACCGTGAAACGATCGAGATCGACCGGGCAGTGGAGCACGTCGCTGTCGCGCCCGTAGTACTTGGCGATGCGGGCCGCGACGTTGCGGGAGTTCGCGACGAAACGCGTCGGGCGGCGCGCGGCCTCGCGATCCCATTCGACCAGCCGGCCGATCAGCGGGCGCGCGACGCGCGGCACGTACTCGTCGGAGGCGAACGCGAAGCGGCTTACCGTGTTGATGTAGCACACGTGAACGGCGCCCGGCGGAACCCGCACGCCCTTGGCCCAGGCCGTCGTCGAGCTCACGATCGCGTCGAAGCCGCCGAAGTCGAACGCTTCGAACGCGGCGGGATAGAGCGGCGCGAGCGTGCGAAAGTATCGGTTCACGAACGGCAGCCGAGCCAAGTACGAGCTGCGCACGCGCTCGGGCGGAAAGAGATCGCCCAACGCGCGCTCGTCGTAGAGCGCGGTGTAAATCGGCGCCTGCGGCCACGCCTCAGCGATCCGCGCGAAGACGCGTTCGGCGCCGCCGCGCTGGTTCAGATAGTCGTGAACGAGCGCGACGTTCACCGGGGAACCTCTGAAGTTCCGTCCCTAATCTTGGAGATTCGTGCCGCGGGGCAGGACGAGGGCGATCGTCGGATTCCCCAGGTACGTGCGCGCCACGCGCTGCACGTCGTCCGGAGTGGTCGCGGCGATGGCCCCGAGCGCACGATTGATGAAGTCCGGCGACGCGCTCTCGCGCGAGAACACTGCGGCGAGCCACGTTCGCGTCTCGAGCGTCGTCGCGTCGTTTGCGAAATCGCCGGCAGCCTCGGCCTTGAACTCCTCGATTGACCCCTGCAGCCGCGTGGCGGCCAGAACGCTGACCACTGAGAGCGCGGTGGCGAACGCACGGCTCGGGTTGCCGATCAGGCCGCCGTTAACGTAAAGCACGAGCGTCGGCGGCGCGCGATCGTAGGCATAGACGGCGCCGACCGACCGCGATGCGAAGGTCGGCGTCACCACGCCCGGTACCTGCGCGATGTCCGACAGCGTGCGGCGCACGAAGGCCGCGAGGACGAGCATCGCGCCGAAGTCGCGGCTATCCACCTTCGGCGCGGGATACTGAGCGATGAGCCAGGGCGACGCGATGTCGCGATGCGCGACGATCTCGTGCGTGGCGCCGCTGAGCGAGGGCACGTGCACCGGCACCGGCGCGGTCGTGCCCTCGGGTAAGGCCGCGGCCAGCGACGACAGAGCGTCGGGGGCGAGCACGTCGAGCCGGCCGGCGCCGCTCACGAGCGAGCCGCCGCGGCGATAGTACGCGCGATAGAAAGCGCGAACGTCGCCGGAGAAGAACTGCGCGAGCGACGCGGGCGTGCCGAGTTCGGGAAGTCCGGCGTTCGCCTGCGTTGACGACGACGCGGCGTTGAGCATGTCGAGACCCACCTGAAGCGCCACGGTCTGGCTCGCGGCGATCTGCCGCACGAGCGCCGCGCGCGCGTCGCGCACCGTCGGGGGCGAAAAGTCCGGCGACGCGAGCGCGGCGCGGAACAGATCGAGCACCGCGGGCGCGTCCTCCGCGAGCGCTTCGATGTAGAAGCGCACGTCGCTCGGATCGACGGTGAAGCGCACCGAGCCGCCGCGCGCGGCGACCGCGTCCTGCAGCGGCATCGCCGGGCTCCCGACGGGCGCGTGCAGGATCGTCTCGGCGACGAGCGCCGCGAGGCCGTTTTCTTTCATCGTCTGGCGATCGAGCCCGGCGCGTACGACGACCGCGACTCCGACCAGCGACGACGCGCTGTCGGATTGCTTCACGACGATCGTGCCGCCGGCCGTCTCGAGCGTCGGAGGCGGTACGACGGCGGTTGCCGCGCGCGCCGCCAGCGGCGCGACCGTCAACAGGGTCGCGGCCGCGAAAGCGCGCAGCGTTGCGGGGTTCACGGAGACTCCTTCTGCGGCGACGCGGCGACCAGGTCCACGACCACAGGATTGTGGAGGTAGCGGCGCACGACGTCCGCGACGTATTGCGGATCGAGGTCGCGGGCCGCCTTCGCGTAGTTGCCGTTCGCGATACCCGGCGCGTACTGCAGGTTGCCCTCGACGGTGTACCAGCCCAGGTTGTCGGCCCGTTCTTGAGGCGTCTGCGTGTCGGCGGCGACGTGATAGAGAAACGCCTCGCGCGCGGCGTCGAACGTCTGCGGATCCATCGGCTGCGCGAGCTGCCCGAGCGCCGCCAGCACCTTCTGCTCCGTCTGCTTCTCGTGGTCGCCGCCGATCGTGACGACCATCACACCCGGATCGTGCAGCGTCACGAACTGACCGGCCACGAGCGCCTCGCTACGGGAGCGGTCGAGCCCCTTCGAAACGACGCCCGTGCGCTCGCGGAAGAGGTAGTCGGCAATGAAGTCCAGCGCGGTTGCAGCCTTCTGATCGGCGATCGGCGGACCGATCCACGCCAGGCCCACGCCGTCGATCGAGCCGGTCGCGGTCGCGGAGACGGGCGTTCGCGCGAGCATCGAATCGAACGGCGCGTCCATCGAGCTGCCGCCGCCGCCGTCGGTCACCGCGGCGACGCTCGACGAGTCAATGTTGCCGGTGAGCGTCAGCACGGAGTTCTCGGCGCGGAACGCGCGCTTCGCGAAGGCGTCGACTTGCGCGGTCGAGATGCTCGTGAGCTGCGTCACGGAGTCGGGAAGCGCCGGAAAGTGCGCGGGCCCGCCGGCAAAGACTTGCCGGAAGAGCAGGTCATGCAGCGTGGCGTCGGATTCGTAGCGCTGCTGCACGCCGAGCACGGCGGCGTTGGCGCGCGCCGTTTTCACGGCCAGGTCGTCCACGTTGGGCGCGTAATAGGCGGCGGTCATCGCCGCGACGATGCGCCGCGCGGCGGGCGCCGGCACGACCGCGCCGATGCCGACGATGTCGGGATAGACGGCGATGTTCAGCTCGCCGCCGACCGTGTGCACCAGAGCGTACAGCGACTTGCCGCTGGCGAGCGGCGCGACGGCCGCGGCCGTCGCGGCCAAGTTCGAGATGCCGGGGCTCGCGTTGTCGTATCCGGCCCCCGGCGCGCGGAACCACAGCCCGATCGCCGCCGAGCCGACCGTCGGATCCGGATCGAGCACGTACGATCCCCCCCGCGGCAGCGGACCCATCGCTTGCGGAATGGCGGCCGCCACCGGCGCCGTGCTCAGCGAAGCCGCTGCGGCGACGAACGTCGCGGCAGCGAGTGCCGCGCTGACCCTCATGCGGGTTCCGGCGAGATCTTGGGCGGGAGCCGAGTGGGCTTCTCGACGCGTTTGGGCTCGTCCGCGGGCGGACGCCCCGCCTGCGCGTCGGATGCGGGCGCCGCTTCGACGCCGGCGGGCCGATCGAAGGGGCGACCCCCGAGAATGGCGCGGACCTCTTCGGCCTCGACGGTCTCGTACTCGAGCAGCGATGCCACCATTCGCTCGACCTTGTCCCAATTGTCGTGCAGCAGCGTCTTGCCGTTGTCGTAGCACGTTTCGATGATCTTGCGGACCTCGGCGTCGATCTTGCTCGCGACCTCTTCGGAGTAGTTTCGCTCCTCGCCGAAGTCGCGACCGAGGAACACTTGGTGCGCACCGCGTCCGTATTGAATTGGGCCGAGCTCGCTCATGCCGTATTGCGTCACCATCCGGCGCGCCAGTTCGGTCGCCTTCTCGAAGTCGTTGCTGGCCCCGGTCGTGACGTCGCCGAACCTGATCTCTTCGGCGAGGCGTCCGCCCATGGCCATCGTGATCGCCGCCAGCAGCTCCTCGCGCGTTTGACTGTGGCGATCGTCCTCGGGCAGCGACCACGTGATGCCCAACGCCATGCCGCGCGGGATGATCGTGACCTTGTGCACGGGGTCGGCCTTCTCGAGCAGGCCGCCGATGATGGCGTGGCCCGACTCGTGGAAGGCGGTGGTCTCCTTCTCCTTCTGCGACATCGCGAGCGACTTGCGCTCGGGGCCGACCATGACGCGGTCGATCGCCTCGTCGCAGTCGATCATCTCGATGAAGTTCTTGTTCTTGCGCGCCGCCAGCAGCGCCGCCTCGTTGAGCAGGTTCTCCAAATCGGCGCCCGAGAATCCGGGCGTACGCTTCGCGAGCGTCTCCAGCGAGACTTCCTTGCCCAGCGGCTTGTTGCGCGCGTGAACCTCGAGGATCTTCTCGCGTCCCTTGAAGTCGGCTCGCCCGACGACGATCTGCCGGTCGAAACGTCCGGGCCGCAGGAGCGCAGGATCGAGCACGTCGGAGCGGTTGGTCGCCGCGATCAAGATGACGCCGGTGTTCTGGTCGAACCCATCCATCTCGACTAGCAGCTGGTTGAGCGTCTGCTCGCGCTCGTCGTGACCGCCGCCCAAGCCCGCGCCGCGCTGGCGGCCGACCGCGTCGATCTCGTCGATGAACACGATGCACGGCGCCGACTTCTTCGCCTGGTCGAACAGGTCGCGAACGCGCGACGCCCCCACGCCGACGAACATCTCGACGAAGTCGGAGCCCGAGATCGAGAGGAACGGCACGCCCGCCTCGCCGGCGATCGCGCGCGCCAGCAGCGTCTTGCCGGTGCCCGGCGGCCCGAGCAGCAGCACGCCCTTCGGAATGCGCGCGCCCAGCGACTGATACTTCTTCGGGTACTTCAGGAAATCGACGATCTCGGCGAGCTCTTCCTTTGCCTCGTCGACGCCGGCCACGTCGGCGAACGTTACCTTCGGGCGGTTCTCGGAGAGCATCTTCGCGCGCGAGCGTCCGAACGACAGCGCCTGACTGCCGCCGCTCTGCGCCTGCCGCAGGATGAAGAACAGCAGCAGCACCGTGATCGCGAGGGGCCCGAGCGTCATGAGGCTCGAGAGCAGCCCGGTGTTGGACTGCTGGTCGAAGCTGATCGCACCGCTCTTCACGCGGTGGTAGACTTGGTCCACGAACGTCTGGTCGACGTTCGGAACGGCGACCGAATACTTGGCGCCGTTCGCGAGGTCGCCCACCGCGTTGAGGCCCGTGGCGTGGAACGATTGAACCTGTCCGGCTTCGAGCTTCTGATAGAAGGCGCCGTAGTCGAGCCGCGTCTCACCCTCGCTCGGCGCGACGAAGCGCTCGACGATGATGAAGACGAGGACGACCGCCAGTATGATCAGGATGATGGATCGGAGATGTTTGCTCACGTTGTGGTTAGACCGTTTGACCCTCTCGAAGCTCGGCTAAGTAAGGAAGATTGCGGTAAAGTTCCTTATAGTCCAAACCGTAACCTATAGCGAAGACGTTGGGGACCTCGATGCCGGCGTAATCGATGGCGACCTCGACCTCCCGGCGACCGGGCCGATCGAAGAGCACGCACGTGCGGAGGCTCGCGGGGCGCCGCCCCTCTAACAACGAGCGAACGAACGCCAACGTGCGTCCGTTGTCGACGATATCGTCGGCGACGACGGCGTGCGCCCCCGTGACCGGGAGGGTGGCGTCCATCGCCAGGCGCGCGGCGCCGCCCTCGCTTCCTAAGGTTCCGTAACGTTCGACGCAGATGTAATCGATCATGATCTCGCTCGGACCGTCCGCTCTTCCGGCCACCGCCCGCGCGAGGTCGGCCGTGAAGCAGAGCGCTCCCTTCAACACTCCCAAGAGAAGCAGCGGTTTCCGGCGGTAATCCGCGGCCAGCATAGCCGCCAGGCGCTCGACTGCCCCACCGATCTCTCCAGCGGTGCAGATTCGGCGCCCGACCCCGGTCTCGCTGCTTGCCGCCGTCACTCCCTGCTGATACCCGCGATAGCGCCCGCCTCGATTCTCAGAGCGATCCCAGACTTCATTTGAAATGTTCCGCTCCGGCCCCCCTCGAGCGCGCGGACGACCTCCTCGACGTGGAGGAAGTCTATATCTCGGAGGTCGTCTTCCCGGGCGAGCTCCTCGCGCACCGCCTGGCGCAGCTCGGCCCGCCGCGAGCCGTCGCGCTCCTCGGCGACCACCTCCGCCGCGCGCGCCACCGCGGAGTCGAGTCCCGGGAAGAGCGGCCGCAGCGCCGACAGTGCCTCGCGGACGGCGTTGCGCCGAAGGCCGGCGTCGGCGTTGGTGGGGTCCACGGCATACGGAAGCGCTCGCGCGTGGCAGTAGTCGCGCAGCGCCTCGGACGGCACCCCGAGGAACGGACGCGCCAGATCGAGCCCGGGAGCCAGGCATCGGCGGGCGCGCATGCCGCGCAGACCCGACGGGCCGCTTCCCCGCAGCAGCGCGAGCAACACGGTCTCGCTTTGGTCCTCCGCGTGATGCGCCGTCGCGACGACGCCGCAGCCGCGCAGCTTCGCAGCGCCGATCAGCGCGCCGTACCGCGCCGCGCGCAGCCGCTGCTCGTCGCGCGCCGCATCGGTCAGCGCCACCACGTCGATCGGTACGTCGAGCTGCGCGGCGACTTGCAGCGCCACGCACTCGTCCTGCCACGCCGATGCGCGCAGACCGTGATTGACGAACGCCGCCCGCACCTCGATTCCGGCGCTCTTCGCCACCGCGTGAGCAGCCGCCGTCAACGCGACCGAATCCGGACCGCCGCTGCAGGCGATCACCACGCGTTCGCCCGGACGGAAGACGCCGCTGCGCTCGATCGCGCGCTCGACGTCGCGCTCGAAGTGTGCGCCTCTCACCGGCGGCGCGCGTGGACCGCGATCTCGCGCTCGACGTCGCGCTTCGCGACCGCGGCGCGCTTGTCCCAAAGCTTCTTGCCGCGCACGAGGCCCAGCATGACCTTGGCGATGCCGCGCGTGAAGTAGAGACGCAGCGGCACGATGGTCAACCCCTTCTCGGCGACGCGAGCCTGCAGGCGCACGATCTCCTCTCTGTGGAGCAGCAGCTTTCGCGCGCGGGTCGGCTCGGCGTTCGAGTAGCTGCCCTGACGGTAGGGCGGAACGTGCATGCCGACCAGCCACGCCTCGCCGTCGCGAAAGCGCGCGTACGCTTCCGTCAGGCTCGCGCCGCCGGCGCGCACGGCCTTGACCTCGGTGCCGGTCAGCACCAAGCCCGCCTCGACCGACTCGAGCACGTGGTACTCGTGGCGCGCTCGCCGGTTCTCGATCGTCGGCGCGTTGCTCATCGAGCGTCGCGGAACGACGGATTGCGCCGGTCGTCCGCCGCCTCCAGCTTGCCGCGGGAGACGAAACTGCCCTCGGCGTGCGCCAGCACGTTGCCGGCGTCGTCGAAGACGCTCGCGTTCACGCCGAGCACGTTGCGCCGCTGCCACGTCACGTGGCCGCGCACTTCGATCGGACGTCCGATGGGGACCGGCTTGCGGAAGCGCACGCTGACGTTGGCCGTGACGCCACGGTGGCCGGCAAAGCCGGCCGCGTGCGCCATCGCCTCGTCGAGCAGCGCCATCACGATGCCGCCGTGCGCGATGCCGCGCCATCCTTGATAGACGGGAGCCAGCTCGAGCGCCGCGACGACGCCGTCGCCGTCGCGCTCGCGATCGAAGTGCAGGTGCATGCCGATCGGGTTGCTCGGACCGCACGCGAAGCAGTAGCCGTCGTCGAACGGGACGCCGCTCACCGGCCCACACTCAGGCGATCGACCAGGCGCGCGGGCAGCCCGGCAGCGCGCATCTTCTGCTGCACCTCCGCGATCGGATACTCGTAGCGCCTCCATCGGACGAGCCGCTGCTCGGGGTCGTACGAGACGAAGCAGGGCTGCGGGTTGAGATCGCGCGGCTGACCGACGCTGCCCACGTCGATGATGTAGCGCTTGGAATCCTCGAGTTCCAGCTCGCCGCCGCGCTGCATGTGCTTGTGCCCGATGGTGCCGTCGGCGTCGAGCGACCAGTGCTGCGCAATGTGCGTGTGGCCGACGAAGACGATGCGCGCGTCGGTCGCCGCGAACGCGCGCGCCGCCGCGGCCTTGTCGAGGATATACTCGAAATAGTTGACCGGCGCCCCGTGGACGAGCAGAAAATCGGGAAAGCGCAGCTCGTAGGGAAGCCGGTCGAGCCACTCTCGGCTGGCCGCGTCGAGAACGCCCTGCGTCCAGCCGATCGCGTCGCGCGCCGCGCGGTTGAAGTTCTCCACGCCGAAGTTCTCCACCGCGGCGAGATCGTGGTTGCCGAGTACGGCGTGGCTGCTGCGCTCCCGCAGCGCCGCGACGCACTCGTTGGGGTTCGGCCCGTAGCCCACGACGTCGCCGAGCGAAACCAGGGCGTCGTCGGAGCCGATCGCCCCGAGCACCCGCTGCAGCGACTCCAGATTTCCGTGCACGTCGGAGACGATGGCGTAGCGCATGGATCAAACCGCGATCTCGGCGAGCACGGCGCGCAGGGCGGCGGCGAACGCGCGCCGCATCGGCTCGGTTCCGGCGCTGACGCGGATGTAGGCGTCGAGCGGCGGCGCGCCGGGCTTGCGGATCCAGACGCCGCGCGCGAGCAGATCGTCCACCACGCGCGTCGCCCGCTCGCGCGAGTCCATCTCGATGCACACGAAGTTCGTTTGCGATTCGATGTAGCGCCGGCCGAGATCGCGAGCGAGCGCGTAATAGTCCTCGCGGGCCGCCGCCGTCTCGCGCACGACGCGGCGGCGAAACGCGTCGTCGCTCAGCGAGGCGAGCGCGCCGACCTGCGCGTTGCGATTGACGCCGTAGTGCAGGCGAATCTTCTGCAGCGTCTCGACGTTGCTGCGCGTCGTGAGCGCGTAGCCGATGCGCGCGCCCGCCATGCCGTAGGCCTTCGAGAACGTGCGCAGCCGGATGAGACGATCCTCGAACGCCGGCGGCAGCAGCTCGCCGTCGTCGACGAAATCGGCGTACGCTTCGTCGAGCAGCAACAGGCTGCCGCGCGGCAGCCCCTCATAGAAGCGGACGATCTCGTCGCGCGCGATGAACCGGCCGCTCGGATTGTCGGGATTCGCAAGGTACACGATCGCCGGCGCGTCGCGGCGCACCGCCGCGAGCAGCGCGTCGCAGTCGGGCGTGCCGTCGTCCCGATAGCCGGCGTACGCCGGCCGGCCGCCGTAGCCGACCACGTGATAGTTGAAGGTCGGATACGTGCCGCGGGTCGCCAGCGCGGCCGCGCCGGGTGCCACGAACGCGCGCACCGCGAGCCCCATCAGATCGTCGATGCCCGAGCCGACCAGGATCTCGTCGGGGCGGCAGCCGTGCTTCTGCGCGAGCGCGTCGCGCAGGTCGAGGGACTCCGGATCGCCGTACCACGCGAGACGCTCGAGCTCCGCGCTCATCGCGGCAACCGCCTTCGGCGAGGGGCCGAACGCGCTCTCGTTCGCCCCGAGGCGAACGAGCTCGCGCAGCCCGTGCTCGCGCATCAGCTGCTCGGGACCGATGAAGGGGGTCGTTGCCGGAATCGCCTGCACCGCGGGCGTGGGACGGATCAGGATCAGCCTCCCAAAAAACGATGAACCGTAACGAGCGTTCCCGCGGGCCACGCCTCGTCGCGCTCGTCCATCACGACGTAACCGTCCGCTTTCGCGGTCAAGCTCACTGAAAACGAGCGCAACGGAAGGGGATGCGCCAAAGGCACTCCCCCATCATCCTCCAGCCGGACGGGGACGTACCACGTCCAGTTCGGCCGGCTTCGGGCGGACTGCGCCAGACGGGCCTGCACCGTCGAGCTCGCCGCCGGCGCGCCGCACAGCGCGGCGACGATCGGCGCGGCGACCGCCTCGAGCACGAGCAGCGCCGACGCGGGGTTGCCCGGCAGGCCGACGATCGGCTTCGCGCCCACCGCCCCCAGCAGCGCCGGCTTTCCCGGCTTGATCCGCAGCCCGTGCACGACGACGCCCGGGTCGCCGGCCGCGGCGACGGCGCCCGGCAGGCGATCGCGTTCGCCGACCGACGAGCCGCCGGTGATCACGAGCGCGTCGCACTCCGCGAGCGCCGCCGTCAGCGCGGCCTCGAAATCGGCCGCCTCGTCGCGAAGGGTCGGATAGTGGCGCGGCGTCGCGCCCATCGCCGTCAGCGACGCGGCGACGGCATAACGATTGGAGTCGCGGATCTGGCCGCGAGCGGGCGCGACCCCGGGATCAACCAGTTCGTCGCCGCTGGAGAACACGCCGATTACCGGACGGCGGTAGACGCTGACGTCGGTCGCGCCGAGCGTTGCGAGCACGCCGACGTCGGCCGCGCGAATGCGCCGGCGCGGGCGAAGAACGATGTCGCCGCGCCGCATGTCGGCACCGCGCTCGACGACGTTCGCGCCCGCCGCGACCGCCTCGTCGATCGAAACCGAGTCGCCCGCGACGCGCACGTCTTCGATCGGCACCACGGCATCGGCACCGTCGGGCAGGATGCCCCCGGTCGGGATCGGACTCGCCGCACCGGCGGGCAGCACGGAATCCGGAGCGCTGCCCATCCGCACCTCGCCGGCGATCCGGAACTCGCCCGGCGTCTCGCTCGCGCGCAGCGCGAATCCGTCCATCACGGAACGGACCGCGGATGGATAATCGCCGTCGGCCGCGACACGCTCGGCCAAAACGCGCCCGAGCGCGTCGCCCAGCGGCACGCGTTCGACGCCCGCCGGCGCAACCGGAACGCGCGCGAAGAACGCGACGATCGCCTGCCGGGGCGGCAGCAGCTTCTCCTCGTCAAATCCGGCCGCCGGTAGGACTGGATTTGCGGACTGCATAAGGGCGCGCTTCTCCATGCTCGACATCGCTCTCATTCGGCGCGATCCGGACCGCGTACGAGAATCGCTCGTTCGCCGCGGCCTCGATCCGTCGCCGGTCGCCGACCTTCTGCGCTACGACGAGGAGTACCGCTCGGCGCTCACGGCCGTCGAGCGCGCGAAGGCCGAGAAGAACCGGCTCTCCGGGTCCATCGCGCAGGCGGCCGACAAAGCCGCGGCCGCGCGCGAGCTGCGGCCGCAGCTCGACGAGATGGCGCGGCGCATCGGCGAGCTCGAAGAGCGCGCGCTGGCGCTGTCGCCGACCGACGAGCGTTCGCCGCTCTTCGCGCTGCTCGACAACATGCCCAATCTGCTCGACGCATCGGTACCGGCCGGCAACGACGAACGCTCCAACGTCGAGGTGAGCCGGTGGGGCGATCCGCGCCGCTTCGAGTTCGAACCCAAACCGCACTGGGAGCTCGGTGAAGCACTCGGCATCCTCGACTTCGCGCGTGCCGCGAAACTGTCGGGGAGCCGCTTCGCGGCGTTATCCGGACCCGGCGCGCGGCTCGCGCGCGCGCTCGGGGCGTTCTTCCTCGATCGCGCCGCCGAACGCGGCTACTACGAGGTCGCGCCGCCGCTGCTCGTCTCGCGGCAAACGATGTGGTCGACGGGCCAACTCAGCAAATTTGCCGACGCAATGTTTTCCGACGGGCAGGCCGATCTGTTCATGATCCCGACCGGCGAGGTGCCGCTGACGGCGCTGCGCGGCGGCGAGATCCTCGAACCCGGCGAGCTGCCGCTGAAATACGTCGCGCTGACGCCCTGCTTCCGCAAAGAGGCGGGCGCGGCCGGCAAGGACACGCGGGGGCTCATGCGCCTACATCAATTCGAAAAGGTCGAACTCGTGTGGCTCGCGGATCCGCTGCGGTCGTTCGAGGCGCTCGAGACCTTGACGCGCGACGCTCGGTCGTTGCTCGAAGAGCTGGAGCTCCCGCATCGCGTCGTGGCGCTCTGCTCGGGCGACACCGGGTTCAACGCCGCAAAGACGTACGACGTCGAGGTATGGGTGCCCAGTAGCGGCACCTATCGCGAGATCAGCTCGTGTTCGAACTGCACCGACTTCCAGGCCCGCCGCGCGTCGATCCGTTTCCGGCGCGACGGGAAAACCAAACCGGAGCCGGTGCATACGCTCAACGGATCGGGGCTCGCAATCGGGCGCACGCTGATCGCGCTGCTCGAGAACAACCAGCAAGCCGACGGATCGATCGCGATCCCGCCGGCGCTCCAACCCTATACTGGGTTTTCGACCCTGTCATCCTGAGCGGAGCCGCTCTTTTGTCAGTAGTCTAGCTGACGTCTTGGATGAGTTCGAGCAGCACTTCGCGGTCGAGGTACCGGATGTGCCCGTGCTCGCGACGTAGCGCCTTGCGCGATTCCAGCTCGGCGATCGCGCGCGCGGCAACCTCTTTGACCGTTCCGCCGGCGGCGGCGATCTGCGACTGCGTGATCGTCGACAGCGACGCCGAAGCCGGCGCGAGCCCGCGCTCGGGCATCGCATAGGGCAGCAGCACGCGGGCGATACGGCCGAGGATCGGCAGCGAGCCCTGCACGCTTAGCGCGTCGGCCAGCAGTCGAACTCGCTGCGCCATCACGATGCCCAGCGCGTTGGTGAGATCGGGATAGCGCGCGGCGATGCGCGACACGACGTCCCACGGAATCTTGAGAACGTGCGCCGACTTCGAGAAGACGGCGATGCGCGCCATCTTCAGCCCGCGATCGAAGTATTCGGCGACGCCGAACAGCTCGTAAGGAAAAATTTCGTACAGGATGCGTTCGCGCTCGCGACCGCCGCCGTTGGCACGCGCGACGATGCCTTCGGTGACCATGCCGAGATACGGCCAGTCGACATTTTCCGCTACCAGCGTCTGCCCGCGGCGGCCGGTGTGCCAGACCGACGCGGCGGCCAGCTCGCCGCGCACGCCGGCATCGAGCGCCGCGAAGGCCGGGCAGCGGCTAATGTGCTGCGCTGCCGAACTGCGGTCCGTCGCTTCGCCGGGGCGATGCGTGAGACGCAGCTGCCAGACCCGGCTGGCGACCCGGCGCGTCTCCACCACGAAGCGGTCCGGACGGTCCTGCGTGACGCGCGACGAGAGCGCTCGGGGCTCGTTCTCCGTGATGAGGGTAAGGCAAGCTCCCGATGGAAGACGGTCGAGGGCTTTACGAACGAGATCGGGGCGCTCCCAAACCGGAAGGCCCCGCAGGTCGATTTCGGCTGGCTGTACCACCCTCGTCACGTTCTCGCCAGGCCAAGCGCTCTACTCCCTTAGAAATGGTCAATCGAGAGGAGTCAGCATGGTAAGGTCTTCGGTTCTGCGCTTCGGGAGCTGCATTGCGCTCGCATGGATGGCATTCGCCTCGCCGAGCGCGGCGTCGGCGCAGGCAACGGACCTGCGCTTCACCACGGCGATAACCCAGGTCTACGGATCTGAGTACCCGATCACCGGGCGCCTCGATCTGCAAATCTTCCCGGCCGGGACCCTGCGCGGCTATTACCACACCACCTTCAACAAGCTTTTCATCCCCGTTGCCGGCGGCCGCGACGGCAACTACATCTGGTTCGATATCGGGCCGTCGAGCATAGACCTCGGTCTCGGCGCGGGCCCGCAAGGCAAGCTGCACGTCGTCGCGACGATGAATGGCGACGGGTCGTTCAAGGGGCAGGTGTATCCGGAAACGGCCGCGGTGCTCTCCGGACTCTCCATGCAATATCCGTTCAACAACATTTCACCGACGTCCGCAGACTCCAACGATCAATACATCTTCGCCGCGACTCCGACCACCGAAATCGAACCGACGCCGAACCCCTAGAATCTAGCTCTTCACCGTCTTCCAAACGCGCGCGGGCGCGGGCGGAAGCGAGTCCATGTGCGCGAGAAAGAGCGTCAGCTGCCATAGCTGGCGCTCGTTCAGCGTCGGACCGAACGCCG
The DNA here is from genome assembly GCA_963824595.1 of Vulcanimicrobiota bacterium. Taxonomy (GTDB): domain Bacteria; phylum Vulcanimicrobiota; class Vulcanimicrobiia; order Vulcanimicrobiales; family Vulcanimicrobiaceae; genus Cybelea. Next base: position 307,888 of record CAWGPY010000001.1, on the reverse strand, counting down.
GCATTCCGGTGAGCCGAATGCCGTGCGCGATCTTCCAGTACGTCACGCCGCCGGGGTCGTCTTCGACGCCGTCCTTCGCCAGCTGCGGCGGCTTCTGATAGAGCCCGCGCGCGACGTTGCTGGGCGTCGTACCGGAGGCGCCGTGGCAGACCGCGCAGTTTGCCGCATAGAGGCGTATGCCCGCGATCAGGTTCTCGTCGTCGAGCGGCACCGGGTTGGCGCCTTTCGGCGCGTCGCGAGCGATCGTCGCGTGCAGTGAGGTCCGGGCCATCCAGCGTTCCAACTTCCCCGGATTGGAGTCTGCATTGGCGGGCATCAAGCCGGCCACGATGCCGAGGTAGGCGCAGAGCGCCAGCGCCACGAGCGCCGCGACCGCTCCGAGTACGAATCCACGTGCCATGCGCGGCGCTTCGACGCTAACCCGCCCTTAACCGGCGGCGCCAAACTCTCCACGCGTTATCAGGCGCCGTGGTTATCGTGGAAGCGTCATGTCAACTATCACGATTCCCGCCTCGCGCGGACTCACCGGAGCGGCGCTCGCCAAGCTGCCGCGCTGGTCGTGGGCCGCGCTCGCCCTGCTGCTCGTCGTGGGCCTCGGCGCGTGGGCGCTGACGCGGGCGCGCGCGAGCGACGACCTGATCACGGCGCCGGTGACGCAGGCGACGCTCGTGTCGTCCGTCACGGCCTCGGGCACGGTCAACCCGCAGAATCTCATCTCGGTGGGCACGCAAGTCTCCGGGACGATCGCCGCAATCGACGTGGATTACAACAGCAAGGTGAAGCGCGGCCAAGTGCTCGCCCGGCTCGACCCCAGCACCTTCGCAGCGCAGCTCGCGCAGGCGCAAGCCGCGCTCGCGCAGGCACGCGCGCAGGTAGCGCAGGCGGCCGCCACGGCAAACGGCGCCAGCTCGGGCGTCGATGCCGCGAGCGCGACGGCCAGCGCCGAAGCCGCGGCCGTCGCCGCGGCCAACGCGAACGTCGGCAAGACGCAAGCGGCCCTCGCGCTCGCGCAAAAGACCGCGACGCGCGACACCGCGTTGCTCTCGCAGGGCTACCTCGCGCAGAGCACCGTCGACGCCGACCGCGCGGCGGTCGCGCAAGACGAAAGCGACGTCGCGTCGGCGCAGGCCGCCGTCGCGCAGGCCCGCGCTCAGAATCTCGCCGGCAACGCCACCGTAAGCCAGGATGCCTCGACGGCACAGAGCCAAGCCGCCGGCACGCAGGCTGCGCAGGCCAACGTGGCCGCGGCCGAGGCCGTCGTGCGCCAGGACGAGCTGAATCTCCAGCACTCGGTGATCACGTCTCCGGTCGACGGCACCGTAGTCGCGCGCGACGTTTCCGTCGGCCAGACCGTCGCGGCGTCGCTGCAGACGCCCACCCTGTTCTCCATCGCGCAGAATCTCGCCAAGATGGAAGTCGACATCAACGTCGCGGAGCCCGACATCGGCAACGTGAAGCCGGGCGCCTCGGTAGCGTTCTCGGTGCTCGCGTATCCGAACGAAAGCTTCCACGGCACCGTGTCGCAGGTGCGCATCAATCCGCAGACGCTCAACAACGTGGTGACCTACGACGTCGTCGTGTTCGCGGGCAACTCCGGCGGAAAGCTGCTGCCGGGCATGACCGCGAACGCGACGATCGCCGTCGACAGCGCGCCGCGGGCCCTCGTCGTTCCCCTGGCCGCGCTGCGGACGTCCGCCCCGGCGAGCACGCCGTGGGGCACGGTGAGCGGCTCGGCGGCGAGTGGCGCGATCGCCTCCGGCTCGACGGCGACGCTGTTGGTGCAGCGCGGCGGCAATCCGGTGCGGACCGACGTGCGCGTTCGCCTAACCAGCGGCACGCAGGCCGCGGTCGAACCGCTGCAGGCGGGTTCGCTGGCCGCGGGCGACCGCGTCGTGATCGGATCGAAGAGCGCGCAGCGCGCCGCGCGGTCGAGCGGCACGCGATCGCCGATAAGCGGAGCTCCGATGAACTCGATGCGGGGGATCCACTGATGAACGCGGTCGTCGAAGTCGCCGGCCTCCGGAAAGAGTACGCGATGGGCGGCGATACGGTGCAGGCGCTGCGCGGCGTCGATCTCTCGGTGCAGGCCGGCGAGTTCGTGGCCGTGATGGGCCCGTCGGGCTCGGGAAAGTCGACCTTCATGCACGTCGTCGGTCTGCTCGACGCGCCGACCGGCGGCGAGTACCGATTCGAAGGCGCCGAGGTGTCGCGGCTCGATGCCGACGCGCGCGCCGACATTCGCGGGCGCCGCCTCGGCTTCGTTTTTCAGTCCTACAACCTGCTTCCGCGAACCACGGCCATCGAGAACGTCGAGCTCCCCATGGTGTACGCGGGAGTGCCCGAGGCGCGGCGTAAGGCAATCGCGCTCGCCAAACTCGAGCTGGTGGGCATCGCGCATCTCGCGGGCCACCATCCGAACCAGATGTCGGGCGGTCAACAGCAGCGCGTCGCGATTGCGCGTTCGCTCGTCAACGATCCGGGCCTCATCCTGGCCGACGAGCCGACGGGCGCGCTCGACACCAAGAGCTCGGAAGACGTGATGCTGCTGTTCACAACGCTCAATCGGCGTGAAGGCATCACCGTGATGGTCGTCACGCACGAGCCCGACGTCGCCGCATACGCGCGGCGAATCGTCACCTTTCGCGACGGTTTGATCACGAGCGACGCGCTCAACGAACGGCGGGCGGCATGAACGTCAAGGCAACCCTCGCGCTCGCATTCGCGGCGCTGGTGCGCAACAAGGCGCGCTCGCTGCTGACCATGCTCGGTATCGTCATCGGCGTAGCGGCCGTGATCGTGACCGTCGCGATCGGCGTCGGCGCCCGGACGTCGGTGCAGCAGAGCATCAACAGCTTGGGCTCGAACCTGATCGTCGTGCAGCCCGGCAGCGTCACGCAGACCGGCGCGCGTACCGGCTTCGGCGGCGCGTCGAGCCTCACGCCCGCCGACGGGCTGGCCATCGCGCAGCTGCCGAACGTGGCGGCGGTTTCGCCGTCGGTCACTCTGCGCACGCAGGTCGTCGCCGGCGCGAACAACTGGCAGACGACGATCACCGGCGTCGCTCCGACCTACACGTCGATCCGCTCGTGGCCGCTCGCGAGCGGCCGGTTCTTCGGCGAGAACGAGGTGGCGTCGGCCGCGAAGGTCGCCGTGCTCGGGCAAACCGTGGTGGGACAGCTCTTTCCCGACGGCGGCTCTCCGATCGGGCAGACCGTGCTGATCAGGGGTACGCCGTTCACGATCGTTGGCACTCTCTCGCCGCTCGGCCAGAGCGGGCTAGGGCAGGACCAGGACGACACCGTCCTGATCCCCTATACGTCCGCGATGGAGCGGCTCACCGGGCTCAGTACCGTGAACGCGCTGATGGTCTCGGCGTCCGAGGCGCAGCAGATCGACGCGGTGACGCAGAGCGTCACGACGCTGCTCGAGCAGCGCCATCGCATCGTGCCGCCGCAGACCGACGACTTTCAGGTGCGCAATCTGCAAGCCATCGCGCAGACCGCGTCGGCCACCGGAACCGTGATGGAGCTGTTGCTCGCGGGCGTCGCGGCGGTCTCGTTGGTGGTGGGGGGCATCGGCATCATGAACATCATGCTCGTCTCCGTCACCGAGCGCACGCGCGAGATCGGACTGCGCATGGCCGTGGGCGCGCGCTCGAAAACGATTCTGCGCCAGTTTCTGGCCGAATCGATCGTGCTCTCCACGATCGGCGGACTGCTCGGCGTGATCGCCGGCGGCATCGGCACGGTAGCGTTGGCCCTGCTGACGCACTGGCCCACGAGCATCCCGCTCCAGTGGGTCTTCGCTTCGGTCGCCTTTTCCGCGATGGTGGGCATCTTCTTCGGCTACTATCCCGCACGGCAGGCGGCGGCGCTCAACCCGATCGAGGCGCTGCGGTTCGAATGACGTCGCGCGTCGCGGTGATTGACGACGAGCCGCACATCCGCGAAGTGCTCTCGCTCGCGCTCGGACATCACGGTTTCGCGGTGCGGTGCGCGGCGGACGGCGCGGCCGGACTGGAGCTGGTCCGCAACTGGTCGCCCGACGTCATCGTGCTCGACGTCATGCTGCCGAAGGCGAGCGGATTCGAGCTGCTGCCGGAGATCCGGCGCGTTACCGACGCGCCGATCGTCATGCTCAGCGCGCGCGGCGAGGTGGAAGACAAGGTCGAGGGTCTGGCGCAGGGAGCCGACGACTACCTCAGCAAGCCGTTCGAGGTCTCCGAGCTGCTGGCGCACGTCGAGGCCAAGCTTCGGCGACCCCACATCGAGTCGCCCGAGGTGCTCCAGTACGAGGGCCTGAGCGTGGATCTTCGCGAGCACGCGGTCGAGCGCGACGGGCGTGGGCTCGACCTCTCGCCGCTCGAATACGACCTGCTCGTGACGCTGCTGCGCCGGCCGCGGCGCGTCTTCTCGCGTGACGAGCTTCTCGACGAGGTGTGGGGCGACGAGGCCGACGTCGGCACCGGCGCCGTCGAGCGCTACATTTCCTACTTGCGCGGGAAGGTGGACGAGGGCTTCGACCGCCCCCTGATTCAAACCGTCCGCGGTGCGGGATACACGCTGCGTGCCTGAGCCGTTTTCCGCCTTCGCCAAGCGCCTGACCAACGGCTACGTGCTGCTGGCCGTGGGGCTGATCGTGCTCGTCGTGTCGACGACGAGCGTGCTCGCCTTCGCGCTTTACGTCGGCACGCTCAACGACGCCATCGGCACCGACGCCGAGCGCGCGACGCAACGCGCGTTCGTTTACGAACGCATGAACCGGCCGCTGTTCGCCTATGCGCCGCAGCTCGCCGCCGAGATCGGCGGCCCGCGCATCGTCGTGCGCATCTACGACGACGCGCACCGGCTGCTCGCCAGCAGCAACGGCGGTGGGCCGGAGGCCGGGCGCTTTACGCGCGCCGCCGCGGCGGTGTTCGGTCTGCGCCCGGCGATCGTCGGCGTGGATGGCGGCACGATCGTGATCGCGCCCGATTTCGCGGGCTTCGGCCAGCTGCTGACGCATTATCTCGAGTTCGTGCTGCCGGTCGGCGCGCTGGCCGTGCTCGCCGCGTGGCTCATCGGCCGCGCCGTGACGCGGCGCGCGATCACGCCGCTGCGCGAGGTGGCGCAGGCGCTGCGGCGCATCGCCGCCGGCAACTTCGCACCCGAGCCGCTTTCAACCGAAGAGAGCGATTTGCGCGAGCTCACGACGGCGTACAACGATCTCGCGCTCCGCCTGACGGCCGCTACCGCGGAGCGCGAGCGCAACGAGCTGCAGATGCGGCAGTTCATCGCCGACGCGGGACACGAGCTGCGCACGCCGCTGACGGTCGTCATGGGCTACCTCGGCATCTTGCAGCAGGGCGCGGTGGACGATCCGAGCGGCGTCGCGCACGTCTACGAGACGATGTTGGGCGAGAGCCGCCGGATGCGCGACGCGATCGACAAGCTCATCCTGCTCGCGCGGCTCGAACGCCCGGCGGCGCCGCGGACCGAAAGCGTCAACGCGGCGGCCGTCACGCAACGCGCGGCCGACGCCCTGGCGCCGCTCGCCGGCAATCGCCTCAACGTCCACATCGAGGCGACGCGCGGCACGGTCGATGCGGACGAAGACGAGCTCTACGAAGCGATCAAGAACGTGATCGAGAACGCGATCCGTTACGCTCCCGACTCCCCGGTGAACGTTGACGTAAACGGCGGGGGCGACGGCGTCACCGTGGTCGTCGAGGATAGCGGGCCCGGCATGGACGCGCAGGATGTGGAACATGCATTCGACCGCTTCTACCGCGGCGGAACGCGAAGCGGTGACGGCTCGGGGCTCGGCCTGGCCATTGCCAAGCGCGCCGTCGAGCGCGTCGGCGGCACGATCGGGATCGAGAGCAGAGTCGGCACCGGCACCAAGGTAACCATCTCGCTTCCCCGCGGGTAGTGACGGCTATGAGCGTCAAGGTTTACGGAGTCAATCATATCGCGATAGACGTGGACGACGTTGCCAAGGCGGTCGCGTTCTACGGCGACGTCTTCAACCTCGAGAAACTTGACGAGGGCGAGGGCGACGCCTTTTTCAAGCTCGGCGAACACCAGTTTCTCGCGATGTTCGAGGTGGATCAGCTGCGGCCGAGCAGCACGCGGCACTTCGGCCTGATGGTTCGCGACGAGGCGCAGATTGCGGAAGTGCGGGACAAGCTGACGAACAAGTACGGAATCGCTTTGATTCCCGGGTTTCGCTGCGACTTCGTCGATCCGTTCGGCAATCGCGTGCAGGTCGTGGACCTACACGACGAGTCGCTCGTCTGGCTTCTGCCGTATCGCGAGGTTCAAGACGTGTTCGGGGCGCAGGCCGATGCCCACCAGCCGGCCGGGGATTCGCGGTAAGAACGGCAGCAGCCGCACGAGCTGCGGCAGCCTGCGCAGCAGCGGCGCGCGCCCGTTGGCGAGCACGCGCCCGATGATCCTGCTCTGAACGAAGAGCTGCAGCGCCTGCGTGATTCGCGCGGCGCGTTCGCGCCGCCGCTGAACCGCGCGCAGATCGGCGACCGTCACCCCGCCAGTCAGTAACTTTTCGGCGAGCATGTTGGCGGCCGCCACGGCGTCTTGAATGGCCAGATTGATGCCCACGCCGCCGATGGGCGACATCGCGTGCGCCGCGTCGCCGATGCAGAGCAGCCCGGGCCGGTACCATTCGCGCAACCGGTTGACGCGCACGGTGAGCAGCTTGACGTCGTCCCAGCTCGCGATCTCCGCGACGCGTTCGTGCAAGAACGGGACGATGGCGCTCACCTCGCGCCGGAACTCCTCCAGGCCGCGCGTCTGAAGTTCGGCCAGCGTTCCCTTCGGGATCACGTACGCGCACTGCCAATAGGCGCCCCGGTCGATCAGCGCCATGATGCGGCCGCCACGGATATAGCCGAACGTCTCGTGAGGATCGTCGGCGTGTTTGGTGAGACGCAGCCAGAGCACGTCCATCGGCGCGCCCAGCTCGATCACGTCGAGACCGGCGCTGCGGCGCAGCACCGACTCCCGTCCGTCGGCCGCGATGGTCAGGTCGGCACGAACGTCGAGCGTGCCCGACGGCGTCTGCGCGCGAACGCCCGCGACGCGGCCGCCCTCCCACAGCAGGTCGAGCGCGCGGGCCCGCATCCGCAGGTCGAAGTTAGAATACCGCTTCGCCTCCGCGGCCAGGAAGTCGAGAAACTCCCACTGCGGCATGAACGCCACGAACTTGCACCGCGTCGGCAGATGCGTGAAGTCGGCGACGGTGACGAGAGTGTCGCCCAGGTTGCCGGCCAGCGTCGTCACCTCTTGGTGCGGGCGCTGCAGGAACGACTCGAGCAGCCCCAGCTCGGACATCACCTCGAGCGTTGACGGATGGATGGTATCTCCGCGAAAGTCGCGCAAAAAGTCGCCGTGCTTCTCCAGCAGGGCGACGCGCACGCCGGCACGCGCCAGCAGCATCGCCGCCATCATCCCGGCGGGCCCGCCGCCGACGACGGCGCACTGGACGCGAAGCTCGCTCACCGGAGGTTGCGCGCGTAGAAATGGTAGCGTGCGAACTCGGCCTCTCGCTGATTCACCCGGGCCTCGCACGCAGCGCCGATTTCCTCGATGAAATTCTCGAGCGACCGGCGGGCGACGTGCGGCGTCAGCGCGGCATCGAGGAGCCGGCCGAAAAACTGCATCGGCAGCTCGTAGGCGCCGCGCAGGTAGATCGTGGATTCGCCGATGCCGGGTCGCGGCTCGACGCCCATCCGGCCCTGGAACATCGGAAACGCCGTCGGCAGGTTCGAGGAGCGGAACGAGACCGCAAACGCTGCCGGCTCGGATTCCTTGGCGACGGTCAGGGTGATGGGCACGGCGACGTAGCCAACGTCGGGGAGCCGCAGGTCGCCCAAGTCGATGTGCAGTGCGAACCCGCGCCACATGCCCTTTTGCTCGGCGATCGCCTGCAACAGCTCGCCCAACACGGTCGTCGCGGAGTCGACCGGCACGCGGAGCGAACGCTCGAAGCTTACATCGGCCACGCCGCTCGCGTTCTTCTTTTTGCCGGCCAAGACCCGGGCTGCCATGGGCTGCCACCAGGAAAAAGGCTTGCCTACCGGCAATCTTAGGCATACCTAACATGTCCCCGGCCAAACGGTCCTTTCGCGCGGTCGCCGGATTCGCGCTGATTCTCCTCGCAGCGTTGCCGCTTCGGGCGCTCGCCGACGCGGACGACGTGGCGTCGCCGAACTCCACGACGCTGGGGCTGCAGCCGATTCGCGGGCCCATCCCCGCCGCGACCCCGGCGCCCGGCGAGTCGGCGGTGGTGGCGCGGCCCGACGGCGCGTATCAAGCGGTGCCCGACGTACACGGCCGGACGAAAACCTTCCGCATCGTCGAGCGCCCCGCGCCGTGGTCGCTCGAGCCCGGCCTCACGGTGATGGCCAACACCTACAACGGCGTGGTGCCGGGGCCGGCGCTCGTCGTGCGGCAAGGCGATACGGTGGTGATCGAATATACCAACGAGGGCATCACCCCCGATTCGATCCACCTGCACGGCGTGCACGACATTCCCGTCGAGATGGACGGCGTGGGCGGCATCTCGCAGCCGCTCGTCCCGCACGGCGGGCACTTCGTCTACCGCTTCGTCGCAGATCAGCCGGGCACGTTTATCTATCACACGCACGATGATGAGGCGATGCTCGACTCCGGCCTGTACGGCGCGATCGTCGTCGAGCCGGCGACGCCGGCACCGGTCGAGCGCGGACTGGCGCACGATTATCTGGGCATCCTGTCGTCCTGGCAGATCCAGAGCGGTGCCGAGAACCACTTCACCATCAACGGCAAAGAGTATCCGGCCACCCGCGTGCTCGACGTGCGCGCCGGCGAGCGCTTTCGCATCCGCTGGATCAACATCTCGGGCGAAGAGTTCCACACCATGCACACCCACGGGCACTATCAGCGGATCATCGCCCGCGATGCCGCGCCGGTGACGTATGAAGACATCCAAGACACCGTCCTGGTGGCGCCGGGCCAGCGCGTCGACGTCGTGATTAAGGCCGATGCGAAACCAGGGACGTGGCTGATCCACTGCCACGTGCTGGATCACATCGAAGACGCAAGCGGCATGCCGGCCGGTCTGATCACCGCGATCCACTACGCCGGCACGCCGAACACGCTGACCAAGATGTACCGCGCGATGCAGCCCGCCTCGACGCCCATGGTCCGCGCGCTCGGTTTCTGGCAGACCGTGCTGCTGGGCGCGATCGCCGGCTTCACCATCTTCCTGGGCCTGCCCATCGCGCGCGCCCGGCGGCTCTCGCCGCAGGCGATCGCGCTGCTCAACGCGCTCGCGATCGGCATCCTGCTGTATCTCGTCGTCGAAATCGCGCAGAACGCCATTCTGCCGATTTCGCGCGGCATGACCGCCTGGCACGCCGGCGCTGCGGCGTTCCCACTGGCGCAAGTTTTGGTGTTCGTCGCGGGACTCCTGATCGGACTGGTCGGGCTCGGCAGCGCGGCCACGCACTTCACGCGCAAGGCTGCGGCGCATGCGGAGAACCCGGTCGTGCTCGCCGCGCTCATCGCCGTCGGCATCGGAGCGCACAACTTCGGCGAGGGATTGGCGATCGGGGCCTCGGCGGCGTCGGGGGCCACCGCGGTGGCGCTCGCGCTCATCGTCGGCTTCGGGCTGCACAACGCCACCGAGGGATTCGGCGTCGCGGCGCCGCTGGTCGGTCGCGTGGTGCCCACGTGGGCGCAGATCGGCCTCGCCGGACTGATCGCGGGGGGACCCACGTTCGCCGGAACCATTTTGGGCTACACGTTCTACTCGCCGACGCTGTCGGTGTTCTTTCTCGCCATCGCCGTCGGCGCGCTGGTCTTCGTGATCGGCGAGCTGTGGAGCGTGCTGCGCCGCACCGGGCTCACGGCGTCGGTCACCGCCACAATGTGCGCCGGTTTCTTGATCGCGCTCGCAACCGAGATCTTCCTCGACATCAACGGCGGATGATCGCGCGGGCCTTCGCCGCCGCCGCATTGCTCGCCGCGGCATCCGCGACCGTCGGTCTGGCGCAAAAGCAGCCGCGGCCGGCGCGCATCACGAGCGGGCTGGAGAGCGCGTACTACATCGCCGGGATGCCGCGCCCCCCGCACGCGCTGGCCGACCGCATGCGCCACTATCGCGTTCCCGCGGTGAGCATCGCCGTGATCGACGGCTATCGCGTAGTCTGGTCCTACGCGGCCGGCCTGCGCGACGTCGCCGCCAAGACGCCGGCCACCACGACGACGCTCTTCCAAGCGGCGTCCATGAGCAAGCCCGTCGCCGCCGCGGGCATCCTGGCGCTCTTCGAACGGCGCGGCCTGAGCCTCGACGCCGACGCGAACGCGCTGCTGCGATCGTGGCAGGTGACGTATCCGCCCGAGGTGTCGGAACGCGTGACGATGCGCCGGCTGCTGAGCCACAGCGCCGGCACCAACGTGCACGGCTTCGAGGGCTACGATCGCGACGCGCCGCTGCCGACGCTGCTGCAAGTGCTCGACGGCACGCCGCCGTCGAACAGCGAGGCGGTGCGCGTGGTCGCGACCCCCGGCCGCGCGACAGAATACTCGGGCGGCGGCACGGCGATCGCGCAGCAGCTGGCGGTCGACGTGAGCGGCGAGCCGTTTCCAGCGTTCATGCGTCAGACGGTGCTCGCGCCATTGGGCATGACGAACAGCACGTTCGACCAGCCGTTGCCACAATCGCTGTGGCCGCGTGCGGCCGGCGGGTACTACGGGGACGCCAAGCCGGTGCACCGGGGATGGCACGTCTATCCCACGATGGCTGCGGCCGGGCTCTGGACGACCCCGTTGGATCTCGCGGCGTTCGTGATCGCGATTCAGAACGCGCTGCGCGGGCGCGGCAAGCCGCCGATCGACGCAACGGTCGCGCGCGAGATGACCACGCAAGGGTCGAAAGGCTTTGGCTTGGGGCCGGAAGTGCTGCCGAGTTACTTCAGCCACAACGGCGCCAACGAAGGATTTCAGGGCATTTTCATCGGCCTCGATCGGGGCGGACGCGGCGTCGTCGTGATGACCAACTCGGATAACGGCTTGCTGCTGGCAGACGAGGTGGTGCATGCGGTCGCAAAGGCCTACGCGTGGCCGGTGCTGCAGCCCCAGCCGAAGACGGCGATGACGATCGGCGCCGCTACGATGCGCGGCGTCGCCGGAAAGTATGCGGCCAACGTGGGCGGCGAACGGGTGACGCTCGACGTCGCGATCGGCCGCGAGGCCGGCGCCGGCGTGCTGTTGGTGAACAGCCCGGTCCTCGGAAGCGTTCCATCGCGGCTCTACGCGTCCACGCCGCTGCGTTATTTTACGCTCGCCGGAGCGACGCTGGATTTTGCGCGCGGCAAAAATGGGCGCATCGCGACCGTGCGCATCGGCACGATTAGCTTTACTCGCGTTCCGTAACGCGGCGGGATTTCCAGGGGTGAGCGGGCGCCGATGTGCGAAACGCGGCTAGGTGATCCCCACCGCCGCTTTGCTGTTGGCGCAAGCCGCCGCGACGCCCGCGCCGCAAGCCGCGGCGACGCCCGCCGCGCTGGTCGCGTGGTTCGGTATTCCGCTCGGCGCGCCGGCCGCAAGTCTTCGGGCGTCGCTGGGCGATCCGCTCCGAGTGGTGCAGGTCACCGGCGACAACGGTCCGGAGTACGTTGCGCGCTACTGGGTCCCCGGCTCGAAGACAACCTTCGCGCTGGTCATCGAGGCGCGCGGCTACGTCGTCGGGTTTCAGGGGTTCACCCAGACCGCGCCGACGGCAGTCGTCCAAAACGTGCCGCCCGATCCGAAGGGCATTCGATTAGGCGACACGCTCGACCGCGTCAAGGCGAGTCAGCCGGCGCTGATATCCAAAACCGACAGCGACGGGAGCCCCCTCCTGGTCGGCCGCACGGGCGCGACGACGGGCGCCGCGTATTCGTTCGAGAACGACCGGGTGCTCAGCTTCGAATGGATCGGCGAGGTTCCAAAGACCCTGCCCGCCCAGGCTTCACCGCAGGCGCCGAACGGCGACGGCATTGCCGCCGCGATCCTCGACGTGCAGCAGAACGAGACCGACGGCGTTGCGTGGGAGTACCTGTATCTCGCTTATCACCCATGCGTGAACGACACCCCCTGGCGGCTTCGGCAGCAATCGCTGCTGCGCGACGGAAGCCGTGCCTACGATCGGCTGCACGTCTTCTGCCCGCCGACCAAGGCCGAACGCGACTTCTACTTCGACATCACGAGTTATTTCGGAAAGCCGTAGCGCTACGGAGCGACGCTAAACGCCGTTCCCCATCCGCCGTTGACGCCGCCCCCTTGCGTTGTGCCGTAGAGCTTGCCGTCGAACTCCAGCAGCCGCGCGAACGGATATGCCCCATCGCTCCCTGCCTTGAACGCATAGATCACGCGCTCGATCCCGTCCGTTGTGACCTTGAAGACCGTTCCCCAGTTCCGCGAGCCGCCCTCATAGGTGGTGCCGTAGAGGGCGCCGTCCACGGCCGCGAGCGCGGCGTACGGATACGCACCGTCCTTGCCGCTCTTGAATGAATACACCACGCGCTCTTGACCGGACGTGCCGCACTCGAACACCGTGCCGTAGCCGGCGGATCCACCATACTTCGTGGTGCCGTAGAACTTACCGCCGAGCGCAGTGAGCCCGTCGAACGGATAGCCGCCGTCCTTGCCGGCTTTAAAGCTATGAAGCACGCGCTCCTTGCCTGCGGTCGTCAGACTGAAGACCGTGCCCCAGCCGGCCGTGCCGCCTTGCATCGTCGTTCCGTACAACGTGTCGTTGAGCGCGATCAGCTTGCCGTAAGGGTAGCCGCCGTCGCTGCCGGCCTTGAAGCGGTAGATGACGCGCGCCGGGCCGTTGGGCGAACTCACGAACACCGTTCCCCACCCGCCGTTGACACCGCCTTCGACCGTAGTTCCGTAGAGTTTTCCGCCGAGCAGGAGCAGCCGGCCGTACGGGGCCGCGCCGTCGCCGCCCGCCTTGAACGTGTAGATGACGTGCTCTTGTCCGGTCGTGCTCGCCCAGAACAGCGTGCCCCAGCCCGTCGATCCGCCCGCTTGCGTCGCGCCATAGAGTTTTCCGTTGAGGGCAACGACGCCGCCGCACGGATATGCGCCATCGTTGCCTCCCTTGAAACTGTAAACGACGCGCTCTTGACCCGACGTCGTCAGCTGGTAGATCGTTCCGTAGCCATGCGTGCCGCCGACATCGGTCGTGCCGTAGAGTTTGCCGTTCACGGCCAGAAGCTCGCCATACGGATAGCCGCCGTCGTTGCCCGCCTTGAATTTGTAGAGGGACGTATAGGGACCGCCGGCAGGCGCGGTCTCGACGCCGCGCGCTGCGGACGGAGAGGAGCCGCAGAGCCAGGCGCCTGCGGGGCGCTCCGCCGACGTCCGCTGCGTCACCGCGACGGGAAAAGTCGAGGCCGTACCGGCACAACCGGTCAGCAACGCGAGCATGAGGAGCGACGCAATTCGTTTCATCGAGACCGCTTTTCGATTCGCCGGCAGGAACCGCTGCCGGCGAGCCTCCCAATTCCCGCAGATGCCCACCTCACGTCCGTCCCGAGCTCCGCGGCTCGTGCCGCTCTGCCTGCTGACGAGCTTGGTGCTCGCAGCGTGCCGCGCCGGCGGCCAAGGCGCGACGCCGCTGCCTCCGACCGAGGGCGCCGACGTGCGGCAGCAAGTGTGCCAGTCGCGCGTTAACGATACCGCAGCCAAGCTGGAGCAATGCATAACGCGGGCGTGGCTCTGGCGCCGGCTCGCCCACTTTCAGACGATCGCCGACGCGAATCCCGGCTCGCTCGGACACCCGAATCGCGACACGGGCACCCCCGGCTACGCGGCGTCGGTGGCCTATGTCGCCGAGCTCATGCAGCGCGCCGGCTACACGGTGACGGTGCAGAAATATCTGTACCGCAAGGTCGAGCCCCTCGGCACGCCGCTGCTGCGCACCGCGGGCCGCAGCTACGCGTTCGGACGGGATTGGTTCGCCGCGCCGCAGTCGGGCGACGGCAGCGTTACCGCCGCCGCGCAGGCGCCGCGCGGCGACGGCACGGGCTGCTCGGCGCGCGATTTCGCGCGCTTCACGCCCGGCGACGTCGCGGTGATCGAGCGCGGCGCCTGCAGCTTCGACGCGCAGATCGCCAACGCGCGCGGCGCCGGCGCCCGCGCGGTCGTTCTCTACAGCGATACGCCCGGCGAAGACGCTTACCAGGCGCGGCTCGTCGATCCGGCCGGCGTGCCCGTGGCCGGCGTCGTCACGCAAGCCGACGGACAAAACATGCTGCGGCGCCAGGCGTCGGGTGAGCCGCAAATCGCGCGCGTCGAGATTCGCTCGCGCGCCAGAAGCCGGGTGGATTACAACGTGATCGCCGACTCGCCGTACGGCGATGCCAACCGCATCGTGGCGATCGACGCGCACCTCGACTCGATCTTCGGTGCGGGGATGCTCGACAACGCGTCGGGCTCGACGACGATCCTGGAGATCGCGCTCAACCTCGCGCATACGCCGACCCGCAATCGCCTGCGCTACATCTGGTTCGGCGGCGAGGAGATCGGATTGCTCGGCTCGCGCTACTACACGACGCATCTCGCGAAGAGCGACCTTAGCAAGATCGCCTTCGACGTGGACGCCGACGTCACGGCCACGCCGAATTTCGACATTCTGATCGCGGATCCCAAATTCGCCTCGAAGGCGCGCGAGTTCCCGCCTAACGTGATCCCCGAGTCGAAGATCGGCAACGAATACTTCGCGCAGTTCTTTCGATCGGGCGGCGTGGTATCGCGTCCCGCGCGGTTCGGGAACGACGGCACCGACTCGCTTTCGTTCGCGTTCGCCGGCGTGCCCAACACCGGCATCCTGACCGAGCAAGACTGCTGCAAGCACACGTGGGAGACCAAGCTGTGGGGCGGCTTCCTCGGCAACTACGAGGGTAACGTGCCCAGCCACGACGGCGGATGCGTCGATCGCCCGCACCGGTGGTGCGACAACCTCGCGAACAACGACCCGTTCGTGCTGGAGCTCGCGTCGAAGGCGGTGGCCTACGTCACGTTCGAGCTGGCCAACCGCAAGCGGTTCCCAAAATAGCGAAAGGAAACTCCCGATGCGCCACCTCTTGCTCAATTGTCGCAACACCCAGGCTGTGTACTAGCTTGCGCTGCTAAGGGAATATCATGAAATATCTCGGCTTATTTTTCCTCGCGCTCGGCGTTACGCTCCAGGCTACGGGATCTCGTGGCGGTGCAGCGGCCGCTCAACTCACGCCCGGCGTTCAACGCGCCATCTCGACCGCCGTCACCAAGGAGCTCGCCGCGTACGGCGGCGCGCAGCCCGTACCCGGCGCGGTCGTCGGCGTGTGGGTACCTGGCAAAGGGGAGTTCACGAAAGGCTACGGTTATTCGAACCTCGCGACCCATTCGGCGATGAGGCTGGACGATCATTTCCGCATCGGCAGCAACACGAAGACGTTCGTGGCGACCGTGCTGCTCCAGCTCGTTGACGAAAAGAAGCTGCGCCTCGACGACACCATCGCGCGTTTCCAACTTGGGATCGCGATCCCGAACGACCACCAAATCACGCTGCGGCAGCTGGCCGAAATGCGAAGCGGCATCATCGACGCGTACGCCGTCCCGGGCGTCCAGAAAGAAAGCGAGGCGGCGTGGTCGCGCCGGACGCCGCGGCAGTGGGTCGAGCTCGCCGCGAAGCAGCCGCCGCTGTTTCCTCCGGGAACGAAGTACAACTACAGCAACACGAACTGGTTCGTGCTTGGACTCATCATCGAGAAAGTGACGCACGACACGATCCAAGATCAGATCCACGAGCGCATCATCGTCCCGTGGGGCCTTGCCCAGACGACGTTTCCAACGACGGCTTGGGGAATGCCGGCGCCCTACGCGCATGGCTACTCGCTGAGCGATGGGCGGTGGGTCGACGAATCGGCGATTCTCGCGCCGTCGGTTTCGTGGGCGGCGGGGGTCATGATTTCGGACATGGCCGATATGAAGAAATGGGTCAAAGCCTACGTGACGGGGACGACGAACGGCGCGGCGTCGCAGAAGGCGCGGCTGACATGCTTGCCGACCGGTGAGGGGAATCTATCGTTCGGTCTCGGCATCGGCTGTTCGGCCGGGTGGTATGGGTACACGGGCGGGATCACCGGCTACAACACCGGGGCCTACTACATGCCCGCGACCGGCACGACGATCGTCGTCTTCATCAACAGCCAACGCGAGAAGCCTTTTCCCGGCGTGGCAAACGCTATCTTTCGCGACATCGCGAAGATCGTCACGCCGAACAACGTTCCGTTCCTAAAGTGAGGTAGCGATGATTTCTGCCTTTTTGCTCGCAACCGCCTTCGACGCGTCCGGGGCATCGGTAGCGGCCGCTAGTTCGCTCGCGTTTATCTCGAATCGCGGCGGCCAGCGCCAGATCTACGTAATCCGAACCGACCGAACCGGGTTGACGGCGGTACCGGCTCGGGTGCCGGGCGGCATCGGCAGCGTCGCATGGTTTCCAAGCGGCGACCTGCTCTTCACAACCTATGAATCGCCCCTGGCGAGCGGCGCCGACGACAACATTGGCGCGGTCCGTTTTCGGCGGACGTCCGCGCACGCTTACGGCGGGCGGACAAAACGTGCACAAGCCGCATGGTCTCCGGACGGAACGCACATCGCGTTTCAGACCAACCGCCTCGGCAGCGGGATGCGTATCGCCGTAATGAACGCCGACGGAACGAACGTGCAAATGGTCACGAAGTAGCGGCCGATGACGCGAAGCGCGAGCGTTGCCGAGGCGCCTCCAAGCGGCACGGTAACGTTCCTCTTTAGCGATATCGAGGGCAGCACTCAGCGCTGGGCGGCCCATCGTGCCGCGATGCAGGACGCCGTTCGGATTCACGACCGCCTCATGCGTGAGGCGATCGCGACGAATCGCGGTCACGTCTTTAAAACCGTTGGAGATTCGTTCTGTGCCGCATTCTCGCAACCCGAATCCGCCGCTTTAGCCGCGCTCGATGCGCAACGCGCGCTGGGGCGAGCCGACTTCTCGGGGGCCGATGGGTTACGCGTCCGCATGGCGATCCACACCGGTACGGCCGACGAACGCGACGGCGACTACTTCGGCCCGACGCTCAATCGTGTGGCGCGCCTGTTGGCGCTCGGACACGGCGGCCAGGTCTTGCTCTCCAGGGTTGCCGCCGAGCTGGTCCGCGAGAACCTGCCGCCCGGGGCAACGCTGGCCGACTTGGGCGAGCACGTACTCAAAGACCACGAAGGAGCGGAGCGCGTCTATCAACTCGTGGCACCCGACCTGCAGCGTGAGTTTCCCGAGGTGCGCTCGCCGAGAGCGTTGCAGCCGTGGCTGGTTCCCGAGACGATGCTCACGCGGTACTTCACCGGCCGCGACGATCTGCTCGCGCGCCTTCGCAAGGAACTGCAGGAGCGGCATCGAGCTGCGTTGAGCGGGCTTGGCGGCGTCGGCAAAACTCAGACCGCCATCGAGTACGCCACGCGCAATCGCTTCGAGTATCCCAACGGCGTCTTTTGGGTGAACGCGGAGACGATCGGTGGACTCACGAGCGGCTTCGCCGAGATCGCCAGGATTCTAAGACTGCCGGCCGCCGATTCGAGCGATATCGATCGAGTCGTTCGAGCGGTAACGGAGTGGCTCGATCGCACCGATGGGTGGCTCCTGATTCTCGACAACGTTGACGACCGTCGTGACGTGCAAAGGTTCTTCCCGGTGCGCGGCACGGGCGACCTCTTGATCACGTCGCGCGAGACGGTCTTTGCCGAGCTGGGCATCCCGCGCGCGCTCGAAGTCCGGGAACTCGACGACGACGCTGCAGCGCAGTTTCTGCTAGCGCGGACCGGACGTGATCCATCGGATCCGGCGGATCGTGCCGCGGCGACAGAGCTCGCGGCGGAGCTCGGTCGCCTGCCGCTGGCGCTGGAACAGGCCGCGGCCTACATCGCGGAAACGAACGCCTTCTCCGCGTATCTCAACGCATTTCGCAAGCGGCGCATAACGCTGCTGGAGAAGGCCGCAGGACTCGTCGCGCACGACACGGTCGCGGTGACGTGGGCTGCAAACTTCGAGGCGGTGGAGGCCATCTCTGCTGCCGCCGCCGAGGTGCTCCGAGCCAGCGCACTGCTCGCACCGGATGAAATTCCCTTCGAACTGCTGCTGGACGGCGCGCAGGCCCTCGGTGAACCGATCGCCCAGGCGCTCGCTGAATCCGACGATCTGGCGGTCGCCGAGTTATTGCGCCCGCTGGCGCGTTACTCGCTGGTGCGATCCGATGCGGCATCCTGCACGTTCAGCGTTCACCGTTTGGTTCAGGAGATCGTATGGACGGCGATGGCAGAGCCGGACCGCCGGATCTACGCCGATCGAGTGGTCTGCGCGCTGGACGCTGCATTTCCCGACGGGTCATTCCCGACGTGGAGTCGATGCGAGCGGCTCGTGCCGCACGTTGTCTCGATTGCCGGACGGCTGGAAGGGAACGACGCACATCCCGACGCCGTGGGCCGGCTCTTAAGCCGCGCGGGCCGGTACTTAGCGGAACGCGGCCGGTACGCGGAGGCCCAAGCGTTGCATACGCGGGCGCTGCACGTTCGGGAAAGCGCCGGCGGACCGGATCACCTCGAGGTAGCCACCAGTCTCAACGATCTCGCGGTCGTTCACTGGTATCGAGGCCAATATGCCGAGGCGGAGCCGTTGAACGAGCGCGCACTGGCGATCCGGGAACGCGCCCTTGCATCCGATCATCCGATGGTTGCCAATAGCCTAACGCTCAAGGCGATGCTGTCCGCAGTTCAGGGCCGAGTCAGCGACGCGCAGCCGCTCTACGAGCGGGCGTTGGCGATTCGCGAGAAAGCCTTTGGCCCCGACCACCCCCTCGTTGCCCGCAGTCTTAGTAATCTGGCCAACTATTACGTGTCGCTTGGACGGTACGCGGATGCGCCGGCGTTCTACGAGCGCGCGCTTGCGATTTGGAAGCACGCACTCGACCCTGAGGATCCCGACGTCGCCGCGGGTATGGATAATCTCGGGCGGTCGTATGCACGACTGGACCGACAAGCCGAGGCCGAGCAGCTCTTCCAACAAGCGCTGGACATTCGAGAGCGGACGCTCGGTCCCGATCATCCCGACCTGCGGTACGGTCTCAACAATCTAGCGGATCTGTACGCCGCCGTCGGCGAGCATTCGAGAGCCGAGGCTCTTTACGAGCGCGCGCTCTCCATTCTCGAACGCACGCTCGGCCCCGATCATCATTCGGTGGCCGTCGCCCTCACGGGCCTAGCCGACCTTCGCTCGCGTCAAGGCCGACTTGCCGATTCCGAGGTGCTCTACGAACGCGCGCTTGCCATCTATGAGCGTTCGGTTGGGCCGGATCACGAAGAGCTCGCCAATTCGCTCATCGGATTCGCATCGCTTCGGGTGCAGCAAGGCCACACGAAACAGGGGCTTGCGCTCTACGAGCGCGCGCTGGCCATCAAGGGTCGAACATTTTCCGTCGAACACCCCGAGCTTGCCGACCTCCGCAAGCAAATAGATGCGCTGCGCGCCGGGATAGCGCCGGCAGGGCCTTCACCGCCCGATTCCGTGTAGGTGATCGTCGCCTCATTAGAGGCTTTTCGCGTCAACGTCCGTAAGTGCAGTTAGCCCCCAAAAGCAAAAACCCCGAAAGGTCCCCATGAAACTCAAAGAGGCGATAGCGGAGATAATGCGCTGCCGCCTAGTAGACCCTGCTCGCGCTGCGGTGCTCGAGGCACAAGTCTTAGGACGCGGGTCGAGCGTCGACCTCGATCCTAACGACAATCCCGATCTGAAGGCGGCTCGCGCAATGTTCGGCCTGGTAGCGTCGAAAAACTGATCCGCAAGCAGTAAGCGTGCGCTCCATACACGCATTCGTATGGCCCCGGCTACGCCGGCCCTTCCACTTCGTAGGCCTGTTGTTCGGCGCCGCGCTGCTGGGCATGGGCGCAGCGAGCGCGAATCCGTCCGCGCCGGGGGCGTCAACCTCGACTGCGGCCCTCAAGCCGATTAGCCGGACCGCGCTGCAGGCGATGGTAGCCTCGACGGCCCGGCAGATGCTGATTCCCGGCGAAGTCGTGCTTCTGCGCACGCCCCAGGGAGAGTTCACAGCTGCCTACGGCACCACGCAGCTGGGCACGACGATTCGTCCAGACATCAACACGTACTTTCGAATCGCATCGAATACCAAGACGATGACGGCCGCCATAATCGTGCAACTGGCCCAGGAAGGCAAGCTCAAGTTCAGCGACCCCGTTTCAAAATACGTCGCAGGCGTGCCCAACGGCGACCACATCACCATTGCCGAGCTGCTACAGATGCGCAGCGGCCTCTACAACTACCTAGAGTCCCCCAAGATCGCGGCGACGGCCGACCGCGATATGAGCAAAGTTTGGACTCCGGCCGAATTGCTGGCGATAGCATTTGCGCACAAACCCAACTTTGCGCCCGACGCGGACTACGAATACTGCAACACCAACTACGTCCTGCTCGGCCTCGTCATCGAGAAGGTTGGAGGCAAAACGTTGGCCGAGGCAATGCGGGTTCGCTTGTTCGAGCCGCTCGGCTTGCGGCACACCACGCTTCCTCCAAATGATGTGACCGCACTGCCAAAACCGTACTCGCACGGATACATGTACGGCAGTTCCTCGATGGCCTTCACGGGGACGCCACCATATTCGCCGGCGGTCAAGGCCGCAGCCCGCGCGGGAACCCTTTTGCCCACGGATTACACGAACCTGAACACGACCTTTGGCTGGGCAGCCGGGGGCGCGGTCTCCAATGCGAGCGATCTCGCAACCTGGATCACGGCGTTGGTCTCCGGGCGCCTGTTCGACGCACAGTATCAACGGCGGTGGATCAACAGCCTGCGGCCCGAGGACCCCAAGAAGCCCAACGGGCAGCAGTACGGTTACGGCATCACCCTCCTGAGCTGGGGGAAAAACTCCATCTACTATCACGGGGGCGAGACGGCCGGCTACAATTCGTTCATCGGCTACGATCCCGCCAATAAGGTGACGTTGATCGTGTGGACTAACTTGACCGTGTCGCTCGACGAAGTCCCGACCGCGAACGCCCTAATGTTAAAAGTGCTCGATCAGATCTACGTCGAGTCACCGCTAAAGCCCACTCCGGCACCGCGCGCAACTCATTAGGATCGGCGCTTTTACGCGAATCGCGTAGCTCGGGGCTTCATGAGGAGAGGGAGGGATTCGAACCCTCGGAACGCTCATCACGTTCTGCGGTTTTCAAGACCGCCGCATTCAACCGCTCTGCCACCTCTCCAAGTCCTCGCAAACCTCATTTAGGTGTATCTAATGTACGAAATAATACTTATCGGAGCTAATCGATTCCTATTTTTGGTGAGAAAAACCCGACGCTACGGCCAGCATCGCCTGATCGTCCTGGCTCGCCGCGCTGGATTCAGCGACAATCACAAACGCATTGGACGGATCTATGATTTTGGACTGGCCAGCTAGGCCCAAAAACCCTTCGCGAACATCCGGATGATCTAAAAGGCCTTTGGGAGCTTTGGCGTTCCCTCGAATCGGGTCGGATAGCTCCTAGCCTTCCTTACCAACTACTTCGCTCGACGGCGTAGCGCCGTGCGAGCTCACCCAGTTACCGGCAGCTGATTTTCAACCTTTACATATTTTAAGACGCGGGTTATACTCCGAGAAGGTACTCCTTTTCGACTCGCTTATTCACAACATCCAACTCGTCCGTGCGCCAGAACGCTCGTCAGAAAAGGAATAGGCAGAGCATGAAACGAGCCATTCGGATAACCGCTTTTGCCTCATCGCTCCTCGCTTCCGCGTGCAACAGTAGTGGTTCCCTAGCTCCGATTGGGTCACAAACTTCGTCGGCACGAGTGCTTCCGGAGAAAGGTGGCAAGAAGGAAATAGTCCCTCCGGCCACTAGCAGCGAGTTTCTGGGCTGCCCGTATCCCGGTAGCGGCGGAGCGCCGTTCCAGAATAACGTATCTAACGCTCAGAGCGACCCGAATAGTGCCGCATATATCAAGGCTATGGATGACTCAACGAGCTCTGGGTATCAAAACATGCCCGAGTACTTCACCCTTAGTGACTCCGAGCAGTTTGGAGGCAATATCAATACGACAAGCCAGCAAGAATTGATCAACAACGCAAATAAGCACACTCCGCTGGTACCAGCCACCAGTACCTCTGGACATACGGTCATTACACCGGTGCCTTGGGGTCCCAACTTCGCGGTCGAGCCGCCCGATTCGACGGACCAACATTCAATGGTCTTAAACACATCCTCATGTCATTATTACGAAGGTATTGGAACTGTTTACTATTCCAGCGGCCCGTCGCTCACGTTTTATGCGAATCAACTGGTGGATCTCACGAAGGCTTACGCACAGCCGCCGGAAGGCAATATTTCGACTACTTCCGGCATTCCGATGGGCCTGCTTGCAGTGCGTCCGGAAGAATTCGCAGCAGGAGTTATTCCGCATACGCTTGGATGGAATGCAATTGCGCACACACTCTCGCAAACGGCCTGTGTATATCCCGGTGCCTCGCACAACAACGACTGCACAGATGCATTACCATACATAGGACCAAACGGCGATTTGCCTGCTCCATACGGATCTCACGCCGTTCTAAAGACGGTTCCTAGCTGCTCAGGGAACGACAGCGCGGCGGAAACCGTCATCACTGCCTTAAAGACTTACGGCGCGTATATCTACGATACCGGTGATGGAAATGAACTTTTATCCACATCCGATGCTCAAGGCGATCCGACGGCGTGGAACTCGGACGATGTTGCCTGCCTCGATCAAATCGTACCGGACGACTTCGTCATCATCCCGCCTCCTCCACCCCCCGGCCCTCCGCGGTAGTCTATATAACAAGAGCGAGGACAACAGCTCAGCTAAGATCACAACGACAATCGGTCACCGCCCGAGATTGCAAGTCGACTACGAAGGGCGACTCGGAGCCGCCAGTCAGACTTAGCGAATAGCGATGTTTTCGAAATATTCCCTACGGTAGTTCACGTTAATGATCCCGATAGGAGCGCCGTCACCGTGCGCCCGTCGACTGAAGACCAGAGCCTTCCCGTCACCAACGTAGATATTCCCATGCGCGTCCAGCGCGAGGCCCTGCGGATTTCTGATTTTGGTGTTGGCGCCGCTGATAATCTGGCTGGGTGGCACGTCTCCATCCGCACCGGTGCGATACTCTGTGACTGACAGACCTCCGCGACCATCGCCGCAGCCTCCCGGGTTTGCGACCAATATCTCCGTTCGATCATTGACGGCAATTTGCTGAGGGCACGCTAGCCCAGTTGATGTTCCCGAGATCGTTCGCAGCGGCGTAACGTTACCTTGTGCAGCAGCGCCGTAAACGGTAACGGAGGGTTCGTCGTCTGAATTATTAGCTACATAGATTTTGCCGCGGGCGTCCAGGGCAACGCTACGAGGATGGTCTAACCCGGTGTTCGCGCCACCGATCGAGCGAGTCGGCTGTGCGTCACCATTTGCATCTGGAGCGTACACATTGATCGAGTAAGGAGGGTATACGTTGGTGACGTAGAGGTTGTTGTCGGTATCAAAAGCTATGCCGGCGGGTATACCCAGCTGGCGACCGTATATTTTTTTGATCGGGACTGCGTCTCCTCGCGCATCAGCCGCGTACACTAATATTTCATCAGGGTTAAAGCTCGTCACATAAATCTCTCCGTTACTGTCGACTGAAACGCTGAAAAACTGAGTTGCACCGGAGCGCTTAAGATTTATGGTGCGGATCGGCTTGACCCGGCCTCTTGCATCAACGGAAACGACAAACACGCTGAGGTGAGCCAAGCTGTACAGATATTGGCCGTCCGTCGCATGATTATTAGCGACTGAAACGGTTTGAGGAACCCCCTGCTGGAGAGCCGGGCTCACTGGAATTCCTGAGTTGCAGGCGGTGACACAAATCGTCCCGCAAATGAGCGCATGGTACGGACGTAACATCAGGTCTCCTAACAGAAGGATTCTTTGAAACGCATATCACGCCTTTGGGTGTCCTCAGAGTGGGCCTCTCGAGAGAGGCTACGCCCCTGTGGTTCACGCTTTCATAGTGCACGAGGAACCGGAGTTGACTGGGTATCGATGGCACCGAGAAAAACCGCCACTCAGAGTATCTCACGAGACCCGCAGACGGGCATGAGGCAGAGGGCTCCGTCGTAAGGGCCTTTCGGCCAAAAAAGGGTCCCAGAGACTGGCCGTCCAGAAGCTCACGTGCGCTAGGCCCGGAGCGTGCGAAGTGGCATTCCGCTTGCCCTCGCAGGGCCGCAGCTACCTCCCGTTATTACCCCCCGCCGCGGTGGGCGCGCCGGGCCGCGACGTCTTAGCACGATGCCTTGCGGGCGCTGACGTAAAGCCGTGGTATCAGTTTTACCCCTAATGAGCCCCGCGAGGTCGCCTCGGACCTCAACGACGATCCCGTCATCGTCAAGATCAGGGCTGCGCTCAAGAAGCTGCCGGCGGCGCAGCGCGCAGATCTGCTCGCGTGGCAATGCCTTTATTACGATGACGGCGGTGAAGGACTCGGCCCTCGCGCGTAGACCGGTCTGCTGGACGTAACTTGCTCGCCGTTGGAAGCGTGGCCTGCCTTGAGTGACGTGAGAACATCAGATCCTTCTCACGGATTTTCTCACCGAATAAGATACGATAAGTAGCCATAAGAATCGATTGCTCAACTTCGCACGCTTAAACGATCCTTGCTGGGACTTAATGAGGTGAGCTGCAAACATTTCAAGACCGCCGCATTCAACCACTCTGCCACCTCTCCAAGTGTCCGCTAACGTCGATTTTAATTGCGGTTTCCGCAAATGGACTTGCTAACCGCCGTAAGTGGCCATTTGCTAGCATAATCTTGGACCCTCCCTAGCGAGAGGAGCAACCCGGTCGCGTCGCGGGCGGTGGTCTTAGGCGAAGATCGCGCAACTCAGCGCCGCACCTACGGTCTGTACCGAAAGATCGTTCCGGCTTGGTGGCGGCCTCCATGCGTCGTGCCATAGAAGGCCTCGGTCACGGTGTCGAAAACTAACCCGCGGGGGCTTCCAGCTTCGGCACTCAAGCGGTGAAGAATCTGTACTCCTTTCGAAGTCAAGCTGAATATCGTGCCACTTGTGTTTTGTGGATTGCCGCCGAGCGCTGTCGTGCCGTAGATTTTGTTACCAACGAGGGCCAACCGGCCAGGTTGTGCACCATTCGGAGCTCCTGTGAAGCGATAAACGACCGTCTCGTGCCCCGAGGTGCTAATCTTAAAAATGGTTCCGAAATTGCCGTTCCCCCCGGCTTCGGTCGTGCCCCATAGGTAACCGTTGTAAAATACGAGTAGAGAACTCGGGTTTGCACCGTCGTGGCCACCTCTGAATGAATAAATTACGGATTCTTTCCCGGATGGCGTGACCGCAAAGACCGTCCCGCATCCGCGAGGATTGCAGTGGCTAGCGGCGGCGGAATAGCCGCCGAAGACCGTCGTGCCATAGAGGTTACCGTTCAACGCGGACAGACTTGCACTCGGCCACGCACCATCTGGGGATCCGGTGAAGCGATGAATCACCGTTTCGCGACCGTATGAGTCAAGCGCAAAGACGACTCCACAACCTGAAGGAAAGGCGCTGTAGGGGTTTTCATGACACCTGTTGCCGATCCCGCCGAAGGTAGTTACGCCATAGAGAACGCCGTTCAGAGAGATCAAATCGCCAATGGGGCTGATACCGTCGTGGCCGCCGTATTTGAATCGATGGACCACGCGCTCGTTGCCGCCGGCGTCTACCGCGTAGACCGTTCCTGGTCCGCAACCGTTGCCCAAACGACAGCTGGGATCAAGCCCACCCGCCGACGTGACCCCGTAGAGCTCGTTGCCCACCGGAAGCAGGCCGCCGTCCGGAAGCGAGCCATCTTTGCTCTTGATGCCCTTGAAGCTGTAGATAATATCTTTTCCAGCAAAAACGGTTCCGCAATCATGGCACTTTCGCACGTCGCCGCCAAAAAAAGTCACCCCGAACATGACGCCGTTTACAAAGGTAAGGCCGCCGGGGAATTGCCCTCCTGCGCCTCCCGGAAACTGGTAAAGGATTTTGAAGCGTCCGCCGTCTCTAGCGGAATAGTCGGTCGCTGAAGACGCGTAGGCTTGCCTCGCTGGGGGCGTGACGCTTTGCCAAGCGCAGGCCGCCAGCGCGAGAGTTACGATAGTCATCCCAAAACGAAAGAAACGGTCGTGCATGCTTATCACCCCGCGGGCAGGCCCGCGTGGACCGAGCAACCGGCGCACGCGAACAGCGCGAGGTATAACAGAGCGGCGCGCGGCACGCCGAGAAAATTGCTTCGCCCGACGCTAATCAAAAGATTAGCGTCCGGCGCTCGCCGCGATGGGTGGCAGACGACGCTACGCTGATGGCGACGCCCCATCCCGGCTGGCCGGCGATAACCTTCGTGGGGCTACCCCCAGCCGGAAACTTGAAGAACGAGGCGACCGCCCCATACGACCGCGAGCCGAGCCAGTTCGTCGCTACGATGTTCGAGCCTTTGATGCAATAGCCGCCCACGTACTTGCCGACATCGAGGATCACCTGACCCTTGCTGACGGCGGTTTTGCCGTGAACGGCAAAGCGGAAGATAAACTCGTAGGCCGAGACGTCGACATACTTGCCGTCCCATCGTACCTGGCCGAAATAATCCGCCTTTACGACGGAAAGCGTTCTGACCTTATGTTTGCCCCGTGGCAGCTCGCCGAGCGCCAGCAGCGACGCTCGCCCATCGACAAACAGGTTCCCGCGGTCGTCGTAGGCAACGCCGGTCGGCAAAAAGCTGGTCTGATACGTCACCGGCGTCGCCTGCCCGTGCGGAAAAACGAGAAACGCATGGTCCAAGGAGTAGTTATATCCCGCTACGGCGAGGTCACCGGTGACCGGATCGACGGAACAGTCCCCGGGCTCTCCATTTGGCAGCGTCAGCGTTGCAATCGGTTGAGAGCCGCCGTGTGCATATTCCACGATCGTATTGCCGCCCGCGTTCGGAATCCAGACGTTGCCGGCATGGTCGCTACAGAGAAAGTTTGGCGACGAGAACCCCGCGAGCGTGCCGACTAACTTGGCGCCGGGAAACGTGTAAACGGCAACGGTGCCGGCGCTTGGGTACGACACGTAGAGCAGATCGTCGCGCTTGGCCTCGGGCAGCATCCGAGACGCAGCGCCTAGCACGGAAGATGAAGACGCGGCGGTCTGCGGCACGAGGCCGCCGCAGCCGGCAAGAATTGCGGCGGCGCACGCGAGCGCATAGGTAAAACGTCGAGTTGTCATCTCGCTGCCTCCAATAAAACCCCGCCGTGCAGGCGACCGTAGCGATTATAGCACCGCCATCAACGCCCACAATGGCCTTTTTACCGAGTAGGTGCGGTCGCCCCATGCTGCATGGGTCGAACGTTTCAGGAGTTGCGAGGCGGATGCGGCGGGATTGTCGCCAGCGGCACCGCGGAGAGCCGCCAGCCGCTACAAATAGACTCGAAAAACCGTCGTTGCTCTAATCGGTTACCGCCCTGTTGGCGTTATCGAAAAGACGGTTCCGCATCCGTATCCGTCAATGTTGTAGTCCGGACAGTTCTGAATGCCGCCGCCCCCGGCCGTGGTGCCGAAAAGGGTTCCGTTGACATCGATCATGCTCGCCGCCGGGTACGAGGCATCCGGCGGAGCACCGAAGTCATAGAGGACACGATATCTTCCTGAAGTCTGGATGGAAAATATGGTCCCAACCCCTATACCCTCACCGTTGGAGGTGTTACCGCCTGCCCAAGTCGTTCCGTAGAGTGTACCGTTGACACTGACGAGGCCGGCCTCCGGCTGGAAGCCATTTCGAGCGCCTCTGAAACTGTGGAGCACGTTCTCTTCGCCCGACGTAGTAACTTTGAAAACCGTTCCGTTGTCGTCTTTGCCACCACGCACGGTTGTTCCGTAGAGCGCGCCATTCAGATTCACGAGGCCGCTGGGACCGCGGCCGTCGTCGGTATGCGAGCCGAACCGATAAACCACTTTTTCTTTACCGGATAGCGTAACACGGAACACGGTGCCATTTTGTGCGCCAGCCGCCGTGCCGTAAAGAACGCCGTCGACGTTGGTCAGAGCGCTTCCCGGGCTCGCACCGTCGCGGCCTAAGTAACCGCCGAACGAATACAGAACCTTCTCCTGGCCAGATCGCGTAATGCTGAAAACAGTCCCAAGATTTTGCTCGCCGCCGCTGAGCGTCGTACCATAGAGCGTACCGTTTACGTTGATGAGGCTCGCTTGTGGAAAGTTGCCGTCCGGCGGATCCATGAACCGGTGAAGCACCGTGAGCTTTCCTGAGGTCGTAATGCTGAAGACCGTTCCGCAACCGCGCTCGGCACGGTCCGAGCATCCGTGCCCGCCTTGCTGCGTCGTGCCGTAGAGCGTTCCGTCGACGTCGATGAGGCTCGCCGCCGGACTTTCGCCGTCGGCCCCCGTGAAGCGGTGAATCACCGATTCGGTGCCGTCGGTCGTAATGCGAAAAACCGTCCCGCATCCGATGTAACATCTCGCTCCGCCGCCGCTGATGGTCGTTCCGTACAGCGTGCCTTTCGCGTTGAGCAGACTTGCAACCGGAGCGGCGCCATCGCCGCGTCTACCGAAGCGGTGGATCACGGTTTCCAGCAAGGACGCCTGAGGCAGCGACATCGTTGCGCTTTCAGGGGTCACGCGTATCCCGTGCTGACCGTCGGCACAACCCGCGAAGGCGACGACAATGACAGCTAGCAGCCGTTTTTGGCGAACCGATAATGGTCTCATGGTTATTTACTTTTACCTCGATCGCCCACGGGTCAGTCCGGCGCGATGCTGACCGATTGATTTGACGAAGAGTACGAGGGGATGCTTTTTACAGGATTGGCGCCGGCAGGATAGCTCCAATAATCAAAAATGCTGAGGCAAGCCATATTGCCGCCAACGATGGCGTTACTCTGACGCCTGTTGGCCGGGGTGTTATTATTTCCGACGACGAACGGCTGCTCGACTTCAGCGTGAACGCCGTTGCAGGTGTCGGTTAAGGTGGTTCTGCCAACCTTTTTCAAGTTCCCGGATTCGTCCTCAGCCATTTGAAAGATTGCGGTCTTTGCGGGAAAACCGACTATACCGGCAAGCGTGATGTACTTCCCGTCCCACATCGCGCCCTCGGGAATCGGAATGTTCACATCGATGTGGACGGGTTTCAGGGCTTTGCCTCGATGTGGGATTTCGCAGACGACGCTAGGACGCCCGTAACTGACATGGCCTTCGACATAAAGATTACCGTCTTTATCGTAACCGGGCCTCGTAGGGCGCCCACAATCGGAGTTATGGTAAGCTGCCGGAGTCCCTGAAGCGTTCTTGAAAACCACTATTTCCGCTGGTGCACTGCCGCCACTGGAGACGTTGGCAACAGCAAGGTCACCGGACGTCGGGTCGATCGAGCAACCGATACTGCTCCCTTCGGTTTCTAGCGATCTCAAGGGCGTGCGTCCGCCATGGGCATACTCGACGGCCGCGCCGCCGCTACCGAAAAACCCCAATTCGGTAAACCACACATTACCGCGTCTGTCGACGCACTGCCCCTGTGAAAATTGACCGTAGCCGCTGAGCTTTCCAAGCAACGCCGACGTTCTATAGTCGAAAACGTAGACGTCGTCGTTCCCGTCGGAGATGTATAGAAGCTTCTTCGTCGTTTTAGCAGCCGGTGACATCCACGAGTTCCCGTGCTCGGGGTACCGCATGTCCTCCGCCGGAGATGCCGTTGCGTCACGGCCCTGCGGCGCGCCCCCCGATGCATCCATCATCGACAGCTGCGATCCGCCGCAACCGACGAGCATCACCATAGCCGCCCAGATGGGAGCGAAACGGCTATAGGCAGCGATCAATGGTGCTCTCCTTTCTTTTCGACGGGCACGCAGGTAAAATGATATTCTTATCGCGCCAATTCGAACACGGCACCAAAGCTAGGCCGCGCAGACACCAAACGCATCTCGGATAAACCGAGACTTTTTATTTACCGCTCCTAGCTCACGCGAAACCGCTCTGAGCGTGGCACCGCCTAGTCTAGCATGACCGCCGACGCAGCAAACACCCCTCGATCAAAATTGCGACTCAGTCCTCACCAGCGTATGGTGCCGACGCCCTAGCTTATGGAGCTTTCGCACCACCGGCGTCGATGACCAGCCTCTTCGAGGATCAAGAATCAGCTCCCGTAGGGAGCCGATGACCGCTCCAAGAACCCCAGGCGACGTTATGGCGCTTGGGGAGCGATGAGCTTCAAGGTGGCCGGTGTCGACATTCGCCGCGAGCCGATCGGTCGCAGAAATAAGATCGAGCGGCTCACTGCGTACCGCCGCGCGGCGTCAGAAGGACACGGATCCATCGTCCTCGTCGGCGGCGAAGCAGATCCGTAAATCGGAACTCCTTCGCCATTTTGAAACCGGCATCGCAAGCGGTACCGCCACCTTCGCGGTCATGGTTGCAGTTTGGTTGCAGCGAGCCAGATTTTCGCTGATTCGGCGTGACTGACGCTGGATGAAAAGCCTTTATTTGCTGGCTCGCAGACTGTCACTGATTTAGCTCGATGCACCGCTTCTGGAACCTCAAGACCGCCGCATTCAACCACTCTGCCACCTCTCCGAAGTTCCCGCATGTAACAAGCGCGAGCGCTACTTCATGTCGTGCGCAAGGTTCGCGCGCAGACTCCCGCCGACGCCACCGATGAAGTCGTCGATCAGCCAGCCTTGCGACGTTCTTATGACGACCACGGTCACGTGACCGCTCCCCGTCGTTCTCGCGTAGTGGATCGTTACAGGAACCTTCGCGCGGTTGCCGCTGACGCCGGCGGCACCGACGTTCACCGACGACGCTGGAATCTGCGCGTCCTCGAACGGCTGCGCCTCGAGCACTTCGGCCTTATTTTTCTGCTCGAAGGGACCGATCTGACCCACTAAGTTGTAGAGCGACGAAGTG
This sequence comes from Vulcanimicrobiota bacterium, assembly GCA_963824595.1. GTDB lineage: Bacteria > Vulcanimicrobiota > Vulcanimicrobiia > Vulcanimicrobiales > Vulcanimicrobiaceae > Cybelea. Next base: position 276,841 of record CAWGPY010000001.1, on the reverse strand, counting down.
AGGTACGGCTTCGCCCCGCTGAGATGGTCCAGCCAGCTGTGCGGATATTTCACCGACAAATCCCAGTTGTAGAAGGCGCGAACGACCGCTTCAGGAGTGGTCGCGGCGGCCACGGGTAACGCGCTGGGCACGAGAAACGTAAGACCCGCGAAAATCGCAATAGGGCATAGCATACGCTGGACGCTTCGACGCGGACACTCGCTTGACCCGCGTGCGAATTGCGCCGCATGGAGCGACGCGCCGGGCGTCGTAAAGGCGGCGGTGCGCTTCACCCTCGACATTGCCCGTGCTTCCTTCGATTCGGCGACGTTTTCGCGCGGAATGGACTACGCGCGCAGCGGTCGAGTCGTGCGGCTCGACGTCGCCGCCGGAAACGATCGCATCGCGGCGGCAGTACGCGGAACGTCGGCGATTCCTTACGAAGTTGCGATCGATTGGCGCGAGGGCGGGCGCCGACTGCGCAGCGACTGCGATTGCCCCGTCGGGCGCAGCTGCAAGCATGGAGCCGCGGCCGCAATCCTCGCCGCCGAGGGCGGCATGCGCGATGCCGCCGACGGGGCCGTCGATAGTTGGCTGCAAGCGATCACGGCGCGGCGTTTCGAAGGCACCGAGGTGCGTCGCGAGCACGTGCTCTACGTGCTCGACGTTCGCGAATCGTACTACGTTCCGCGCGTCGACCTGACTCCGCGTGTTGTAACGCTGCTAAAACGCGGCGAACGCCCGACGGGCCGCGCGATCGATTTATCCATCCTCGCGCAAGGCACTGGACGATACGCGACCCCGATCGATCGCACCATCGGAAGGCTCGCGAGCGTGTGCGGGTTAACCGGCCTCGGCACGCTCAATCCAAAACTGTTCGCGACGCTGCTCGATTTGCTGCTCGCAACCGGCCGCGTGCACTGGCACTCGCCGAAGCATTCTCCGCTGCGGCGTGCGGACGTGAGCGACGCGAAGTTCGCTTGGCGGCTCGATCCGACCGACGGGCGGCAACGTCCGGGAATCGAAGGCCGAAAACCGGCGCGCCTGCTGCCGAGCGATCCGCTCTGGTACGCCGATCCAGAGGCCAATACCGCCGGAACGATCGATCTGAGCATCGCCGGAGACCTGGCGAGCGCGCTCGCGCTCGCACCTTCCCTCAACGCAGCGCAAGCGCGGCGCGCGCAGATGATGTGGCATCGCATTCCGATCGCGCACGCCGTTCCGCCGCCCGAGTCGGACAGGCGGCTGCGCGTCGTCGAACGCGATCCCGTCGTGCGTTTGGCGCTGCGCGGTTTTCCAGCGGTTGCGGAGCTGACGTTCGCGTATGGAGACACGATCGTGTGTCCTGACGACGTTACGTTCGAGTTTCAGGAGACGAACGAAGAGGGTGTCGCGATGGTGTGGCCGCGACGGCTCGCGTTCGAGGCGGCCGCGAGGGCGACCTTGGCTGAGTACGGTTTGCAGCCAATCGCTTGGCCACGCGGGCAGTTCTCAGCTACGGAACGATCGTGGGTGCCGTTTCTCGACATCGCCGTTCCAGTTTTGCGCGAGCGCGGCTGGCAGATCGAAACCGATTCGGCGTTTCCGTACGAGGTCGTGCACGTTGACGACGCGGCCTGGGACGCGGAGATCGTCGAAAGCGCGAACCGCTGGTTCGAACTCGACATCGGCGTCGATCTCGGCGCGCAGCGCGTCCCGCTCTTGCCGGTCATCGTCGATGCGCTGCAAACGCTAGACGTGCACTCGGCCGAAGAACTCGCGGCCGAGCTGAGCGGTGTGCGCGCGCGCACGCTCTACGGACGATTACCTAACGGCGCGTTCGCCGCGCTACCAGCCGAGCGTATCGAGCGGATCGTTACTACCTTGGTCGAGCTATTCGACGCGCCGCTGACCAAGGAAGGCCGGCTCGAACTGACGCCGGCGCACGTCGGATCGATCGACGGCCTCGAGGCGGCAGTACCGCTGCAATGGTCGCCGGCGACGCGACCGTTGCGCGCCGCATTGAACCAGCTGATCGACGCGGAGAACGAGCCGATTGCCCTGCCGAGCACGTTTCACGGTGAGCTGCGAGCGTATCAAGCTCGCGGCGTGGCGTGGCTGCAACTGCTGCGGCGCAGTGGCTTCGGCGGCGTGCTCGCCGACGACATGGGTCTCGGCAAAACGGTACAGTTTCTGGCCCATCTGGCGATCGAAAAGGCGCACGGACGTTTGCGCGGACCGGTGCTGATCGTGGCGCCGACCAGCGTGCTGCCGAACTGGCGCGCCGAGATCGCGCGTTTTTTGCCGCACTTGCGCGTCGTCTCGCTCTCCGGAAATGACCGTGCAGAGCGTTTCGGCTGCATCGAAGACAACGACGTTGCCTTGACGAGCTATGCGCTGCTCCACCGCGATGCCGATCGGCTGACCGCGCGTGAGTGGCAGATGGTCGTGCTCGACGAGACGCAGTTCGTGAAGAATCCGCGGTCGAAGGGAGCGCAGGCCGCGGCGCACTTACGCGCCGTGCAACGCCTAGCGCTTACCGGCACGCCGATCGAGAACCATCTCGACGAGCTGTGGTCGATTTTCTCATTCGCGATTCCCGGCTTGCTGGGCGACCGAACGCAGTTCGCGCGCCTCTTTCGTACGCCGATCGAAAAACGCGGCGATACGCAGCGCCGCGCGCTCTTGGCGGCGCGACTGCGACCGTTTTTAATGCGGCGCACCAAGGAGGACGTCGCTCTCGACCTGCCTGAGAAGACGGAAATCATCACGCGGGTCGAGCTCGACGGGGCGCAGCGCGATCTCTACGAAACGATTCGCCTCGCGATGCACGAACGCGTGCGCGCCGAGATGCAGCGTCGCGGCCTGGCGCGCAGCCGGATCGTGGTGCTCGAGGCGCTGCTCAAGCTCCGACAAGTCTGCTGCGACCCGCGGCTCGTCAAGCTTCCGGCCGCACGCAACGTTTGCGACTCGAGCAAGCTCGAGACGCTCCTCGAGATGCTGCCCGAGCTGATCGACGAAGGCCGGCGCGTGTTGCTGTTCTCGCAGTTCACGTCGATGCTGGATCTGATAAAACCGGAGCTCGCCGCGCGCGCCATCGACTACGTGGAAATTCGCGGCGAAACGAAGGATCGCGAAACGCCGGTGCGACGCTTCCAAAGCTGCGAAGTGCCGCTGTTCTTGATCAGCCTCAAAGCGGGCGGCACCGGATTGAACCTGACCGCCGCCGACACCGTCATCCATTACGATCCGTGGTGGAACCCCGCCGTCGAGCGTCAGGCGACCGACCGTGCCCATCGCATCGGCCAGCACCGCCCGGTCTTCGTATATAAGCTGATCACCGTCGGCACCGTCGAAGAACGAATCCTGGAGCTGCAGCAGCGTAAAGGTGCGCTCGCCGCGGGCATCTTCGAGGATGCCGCCGCAACCGCGCAGATGTTAGACGAGACGGAGATCGAGCGCCTGTTGGCACCGCCCCTCTAATCGTTCGCCGTCGCGTCTCACATACGGACCTCGATTCCCAGCTGGAGCGGCGCGGCGATCTCCCCTTCGCCGGCTTATTTCTTGCCTTTGCTGACCGCCGAGCCAAACGGATCGTTGAATCCGCCGATCGCTTTCGTCGGCATGCCGCCGGCGGGGTACTTCCAGAACAGGACGTTCTCGTTGCCGAGGTTGGGCCCGATGAAGGTGTTGCCTTGGATGAAGAACTGAAAGATGCCCGTCGTACCGGTTAGCGGAGTCTCGCCGACTACCGTGCCGGCACCGTGCGTCACTTTGACGTGGTAGATCACCGGCGGACTCGTCCCCACGATGCCGCCTCCGTCTCCAACGGCTAAGTACTTGCGGTCCCACTGAATGTTGGTGGGTTGGACGATGCTCTGATTGAACGCGATTGGGACGAGCGCTCCGGCGTTCTTGCGAAGCTCGGCCAGCCGGTACGCAAGCGACGAGTCGACTCCATCGGCGTAGAGGTTACCTCTGTCGTCGTACGTCACGAACAGAACGAACTTCATCTGGCTGTCGGTGTAGAGCGTCGGCGTGCCCTGGGCGTGTGCGTAGACGCCGACACTTCCGGGGCCGGCGCTCAAGGTTTGGGCGTTGGCAACGGCGAGGTTTCCCGTTGTCGGATCTACCGAGCAGCCTTCCGGGGCGTTGTTGGTTTCGGTCAAGGTAGCGATCGGGATGGTGCCGCCGTGCGCGTATTCGACGATGTCGTTGGTCCCCTCGCCTACGATCCAGACGTCGCCCGCTCTGTCAGCGCATTCACCCGCCGGGACGCTCAAACCGGTCAGCGTCCCTTGGAGTTTTGCATCGGGGAACGAGTACACGTACACATCGCCGTTGCCGTCGTCTGAAAGGTAGAGAAGATCGCGCTTCGCCAGGTTTGGCGCCATCCACGACGCACTTCACCTAAGCAACTGCGCGTTCGCGGTGGGCTGCGTTTGCGATCCGCCGCTGCATGCGGCAACGGCGACCGCGGCTATCAATACGCCGGCAAGCCAAGGGACGGAAGGCAGCTGTCTCATCGGTCGCTTGTTGCTTACCGCCCGCGCCTGAGCCTGCTCTACCGCAAGCTTCCCATACCGGAATTCTCCGACGTCACTTCGACGGTGTCCGCCGCATTAGAGTAGCTTTCTCTCGAAAGCGGATGGCGAAGCGTTTTCGGCGACTGCGAACTCCGGCGATGAGCTCGACGTAGCTCCGCGGAACGCCGTAGGCAATGGCCAGCGCACCAATGCACGCAACGTTCGCTGCACCGTCGATTGCGCGTTCGCGGACCCGTAGGACCAGCGCCCCGCTCTCTTCCGAGAGCCCCGGCCGCTTCGACCCAGGCTTGACGATAACGTCGAGTATCAGGGTGTTCTGCAAGGATCGCTAGTACGTTGCGTGACACCCTGAGGCAGCAATCTTAGAATTTCGGTGCCGGAAGCATCGCCGTTCCAGAGACGAAGTTCCCGATCGGAATGCTGGCCACCGGTGCGCCGCCGGGGTATTTTAGAACGGCGACTTTGTCGTCGCTGCCCTGCGGAACGTAAATTCGCTTTACAAGTCTGTTGAGCGCGCTCCGTTCAGGGTGTGCGATCGGGATCGTCGCGGACGGAGCGGTGTGGCCATACTGGTAGATGTTGATGACTCCCAGACCGTAGTCCGACTCGACGATGTCGTAAACGTCCCCCCTCGCGTGGATGATCACGCCGGTGGGGACATCCATACCGGAGAGATAGAGATTTACTCCTGGCGCCCAGTTGTAGCCGGAATCCCAATGATACGTAACGATGACCGGCTTGGAACCGGGGCCCAAACCTGCAGCGTAGACGTCGCCGCGCTTATCCACGCCGACGCCGAACACTTCGAAGATGTGCCCGTTCGTCAAGCGCTGTTGCGGTACCGAAATGGAGAGCGGTCCTCCGTACACGTCTACGCCGCCGCCGATGTCTCCGACAAAAAGTCTCCCGTGCTTATCAACGGCAACGTCGTCGGGGCCGTGCGGCTCGGTCAACGTCGCCGCTGGACGCGTCGTGCCTTTCTCATAGATCGTCACCGTATCGTTGCCGAGATTCGCAACGTAGAGGTTACCGGCTTGGTCGGTAGCGATCCCTTCGGGTTCGCTGATCCCATCGGTGATCTGACCGATCAGCGAGTACTTAGGCACTGCATAGATATTGATGACGCTGTCGCCCTCGTCCGAGACGAAGAGTTGCTGCGACGGCCTCTTTTTTTTGGGAACGATCCAACCGTGAACCGTTGGGACGGTGTGCGCCGGGATGCCGTTCGGCCCGAAGCCGTCACGGCCGGCGATTCTCTGCATCGGATTCAACTGCGCAGGATTTCCCGTCATCACTGGACTTGAATCGCAGGCAGCGAAGAATATCGCAGATAGGGATAACCCGAGAAGCGATGTGATTCGCATGCACTTTACCTCCAGTGGAAGCAAAAGCGGCCTTCTCGACCGGTTGCGTAGCTTCGACTTCCCCGTATGGCTGCCTCTACCGCTCGTCGGTGACGCGTCGTGGATTTCCAAATGGCGTGAGAATGCGTTCGTGCGTCGCCGCTTCGCCGTTCATCGTTTCAACGAGTCTCTCGCGGATAGAGCGATGCCGCAATCGGGACGCGACGGCGGTTTGACGCCCGCCCGGAAATGCGCTAAACTCTCGTCAACTAAATAATTAAGAGAGGATCCCGCCGTGGCTTCTCGTGTCGTTGTCCTGCTCGCCGTGATCGTGGCACTCTCGGGAGCCGGCCCGCCGGCCAGAGACCGGCTGGACAACGGCGCCTGGGCCGGCCTTCTGCATCTCGGCGGCGCGGCGACATATGTTGCGGTCGCGTTTCCCGCCGCCGCCGCCGCCGACGACCACCAAGGCGACCTCTACTTCCCCGAGCGGTCCGAGGTGGGCGCGCCCCTCTCGAGATTTTCTCACGACGGCCGCAACGTCGCGTTTCAAGCTCGGTACGAAGGCGCGATCTACCGCTTTACGGGCGTGATCGAAGGGGACGCGATCCGCGGTTCGCTTCGCGCAGGACCGCATGCAGCGGGAACGTTCGACCTGCATCATTTGATCCGGCTCTATGCGTCGCAGTTGGAACCGTTCGTCGGAACCTATCGCGCGCCGGATCGCGACGTCATGGTGGCTCGCCCATACACCTACGACATGTTCCTCGATACGAAGACCGGTCGGATGGGGTTTCTCTGGCCGTCGGCTCCAGATACGTTCGTAACCGGTCCTTCCAAAGGCATCCACTTCCCCTTCGTAGCAACGTTTCGCTTCACGCGAGACGCGAGTGGCGGAGTACGATCCGTGGACGTCGCGTTTGCGGGCGCTGCCCCGATCCACGCCACCCGCGTACCGTCGTTTCGATCGCGCCCGCTCGACTTCACCAACGACGCGGCGACGCTGCGCGGCACGTTTTTCTTGCCCGAGGGCAACCCGCCGTTTCCGGCCGTGATGCTGCTGGCCGGGTCCAACTATCAAACGCGCTCCGCGCAGAACGCTTTTCTCTCTTGGGTGGGCGACGTGTTTCTGAAGCACGGCTTTGCCGTATACGCCTACGATAAGCGCGGCGCGGACTTTTCTGCCGGCGAGCGCAGCGACGGCTTCGTGGTCGCAGACGCGGTGAAAGGATTCGAGGCGATGGCGCGACAGCCGGAAGTGCGCGCGTCGTGCATGGGCATCTGGGGCATCAGCCAGGGCGGTATGGCGGCGCCCAAAGTCGCCGCAATGACGCCGGGTGTCGCGTTCATCGCAAATACGTCGGGTGCAGTCGTTAACGGTAATCTCCAAGAAATCCAACGCACGGCCTTGGAAATGCGCGCCGATGGATTCCCCGAAAGCGAAATTGCCGACGCCGTGCGCCTGCAAACCCTCAAATTCAACTACGCGATGACCGGCAAAGGGTGGGACGAGTACATTGCCGCGTACCACGCCTACGAGCGTCGCGCATGGTTTCCCGATCCCTACGTCGGCCCCCCGAGTGATCCTAAAAGCCCCGCCTTCGCCTTCTGGGCTCAGGAGGGCGACAAGGCTCCGGCCGACTACTGGAAACAGTTTCACGGCCAGGCGCTATACATCGACGGCGAGCACGAAACGAATGAAGATCGAGCGGCGAACTTCGCGGCATTCATGGACGCGATGAAGACGGCCGGAAACGCGACCTACGAAACCGCGGTCGTACCCGGCGCCGATCACAGCATGCTGATCGACCCGCGCGGCGGCAATACGATCGACCGCCGCCTCACGAGTTTTGCGATGGGTTACTTTTCATCGCTGGGACGCTGGATCGACACGATCGCATGCGCCCGGCGCTAATCAGCCAGGGCAGCCGATCTCCTCCACCTGCACGACGAGGAGCACCGTATCGTCGGCCGGTGGTTGCGAGCCCATCACGCTCCGTTGGATAAAGGCCGCCGGGTGTTCCATGTGCGGGTCCTCGACGAGATTCGTAACGGCTTGGAGTGTGGCGCGTTCGGCGCCTTCGACGTCGTGATCGAACTCGGTGAGCCCGTCGGTGTAAAAGAGAAGCGCGGCTCCGGGTTCCAATGCTGCCGTATGCGTTTCCGAAGCGACAAACACGCCGACGCCGAAGGGCAGCCCTCCGTGCGCAAGGCAGTGCCCGCGAATGTTCGGTCCGGCAACTATGGCCGGCGGATGCCCCGCGCTCGCGTAGCGCAGCGACGCGAGGTCCCGGCTCAGGATGGCGACGATCGCCGTGGCCGGCGCGCTCTGCTGCGGTCCTCGGGCGGCGCCGACCTTCGCCAAGATCTCGGCGGGATCGTCGGCTTCGAACGCCGCGACCAGGATGCTCCGCCGAAGACGGGCGGCGGTGACCGCCGCCTCGAGTCCGTGCCCCGCCACGTCGCCGATTGAAAAGACGATCCGCCCGTCGGGCAGCTCGAACGCATCGTACCAGTCGCCGCCTATGAGCGCTTCGCGTTCCGCCGCGATGTACAACGCGTCGCAGCGCAGGCCCGCGCGCTGCGGGAGACGCTCGGGAAGAAACGCGCCCTGAAGCATTTCGGCGGATTGTTTCGTCTGCTCCAAGAGTGCCTGAAGCTCGACGCGCGCGGCTTGCCGCTCGGCCGTGATCGCGCCGAGCACCAGTCCCGTTATCGCGAAGACTGACATCCAGCTGTCGAGCTGCACGAGACGGGCATCGAGCGAGCCCGTGGTCCACGGTCCAACGCCGTGGGCGGTCGCCCAGATCGCGAAACCACTGATCACCGCGATGGCGGCGGCGGTTTCGCGTTGCCGAAAACGCAGCGCCGTCCATATGACAAACGGATAGACGGAGAAGCGCAACGGAACGTTGGTCAGAAAGGAGACCGAGCTCGCGCCCAACGTCGTCGCGGCGAGAACGCTGAGTTCGAACGGCCCGCCTTCCGCGCGCTCTCTTCTCCGAATGCTCGTGATCCACGTGAGCAACAGCGGGGCGACGAAGAGCACGCCCATGGCGTCGCCCGTCCACCACACCCACCAGACCGATGGAAAAGCGCTCCACGGCACGATTCGGGCAAGCACGAGATCGGCAACGCCGTTACTCGCGGACACCGTCATCGCGACCGCGGACCCGAGAAGCGCGAGCAGTAGGACGTCGCGCACGCGGTCGAGTGCGTTCTCGAAATGGAACCTTCGAAGCAGGAAAGCGCCGAAGACCGGCGCGAGCGTGTTGCCCGTTGCGATTGCGGCCGCCGTCCAAATCGGCTCCGAGGTGAGAGCGTTGCTCGCGAACGCGCCAACCCAAATAGCGGGCCAAACCCGATATCCCCCGAGTAAGAGGGCCGCAAGTGCGATGCCGGTCGGCGGCCAGACGGCCGTCACCTGCTTTGTCGCGAACGCTAGTGTGAACCCGAGCTTTGCCGCGACGAGATACGCGAGCGCCACCAGAAGCAGGGCGAGAAGCCTCCCGCCGACGCTCTTCGATGCAAAAGCGGCGCGCGAGTCGGCCGTGGAACGCGCGTTCAGTGCGTCGCTATCCCCCAGATGCACCCAATCGTTTGGATCGTGGCCGTCGTAAAGAACGACGGCGTGAGATGCGAGGTGAACTTCTTGCTCGCCGTGGGATACGTATAGATGCCCGCCGAATCGCCGCAGTCCGCGTCGTAGAGGTTGCCGGCGCCGTCGAAATTGAGATCGGCACCGTACGAATTCGCTGCAAGTCCCGAGGAGTCCACGACGGTCGGCGAATCGCCGGACTTAAGGTGATCTCTTGCGAACTCCGCGATCGCGCCGGCTGCCGCGTTGGACGACACGTAGAGATTGCCTTTGGCGTCGAAGGCAAGTCCGCTGGGTGCGATGACGCCCTTCAGGTAGTACGGCTTACTATTGGAAATCGGCGCCTTGAAGACCGTTATCGCCTTTGCCCCCGTGCTCGTCCCGGTGTTTGCAACGTACAGATTTCCCTTGGTGTCGAACCCGAGACCTTGCGGGACGTTGAGCCCCATCGTCAGCTTCGTCGCCGGCGTCAGCGTGCCGCTCGACGTAAAGGGGCCGGTGTATTCGTAGACGGCGTTGTCTCCGACCGAAGGGACCCAGAGATTTCCCGAGGCGTCGAACGCCATGTGATCGGCGTCGAGGGGGCCGGACAGGGTAAAGGTTTTTTGCGGCGAGCTACTCGACGTCAGCGGCAGCGAGTACACGCCAACGATGCTCGCGCCGTAGGAATGGCAGGGCGACAGATTCGTGATCCACACCTTCGACCCGACGAAACGAATGGCGTTCGCGCAGACCAACTGGTTCGTGCCGTTGCCGTTGACGCCGGTGACGTGAGAGGACGATTTCAATGGCAGCTTGGCGATCTCGACCTGCGGTTTGGGCTGTGCGTAAAACAGCGTCCAGTAGGCCTTGCCGCTCTCCGCATCGGGCGCCGGGCCGGCACTTCCGGCCGCCGAATGTACCGGATTGCCGGCCGGGACCTGAGCGGGGAGCTGGCCGCAGCCGGCCAGGGCCGATACGATCAAGGGAATTGCAAGCGCAAAGTACTTCACGGTGGAGAACCTCCGTAAGAGCTACCCGTTCTTCCCGGTGGCCGGGAACCCACCTCCTCTGCGCGTGAGAGGCGAACGGCGCATCGCCAACAACACGGAGGCCGAGATGCTCGCCGCACACCTGCGAACCCTCGCGGTCCTGATGGTTGCCGTCGCCGCCGTCAGTTGGACGACGGCGCACGGAAGCGGTGTCGCCGGGGCGCCCGCTCGACGCTATGCGACCGGCAACGCCGTGTATTCCAGCGCCGATCCCCGCGTGCGCGTCGCAGTGCCGAAAACCGCCCGCTACGTCGGCACCGACAGCTGGATCCTCTACGGCATCGCCCACTGCGAGCAGTTCGTCTACGCTCACGCAGCCGCCGATGGGATTGCCAAACGCCTCTACTGGATTCAGTTCGAGTCCTACGTAGCGTCAATGCCGAGGCTGCACCACCTCTACACGTCGGCGCGCCACGCCTCGATCGGCGGGCTCGATTTCTACGTTGACGCGTGGACCGAGTCGAACGGCAAGCCGAACGCACATGCGGCCGACACGGCGTCGCTGGAGGCATACCTGCGCTCGGAGGGCTACGCCGCGCCGGCTGCCATCCGGTCGGGCTCGGACGAGCAGCACGTCGACGCGCTCCTCGCGTCGGGCGGGCTGCGGCTGCCGGCGACGACGATGTCCGTGCGGCTCGTTCACCTCGCCGACGCGGCAAAACGCAAGGAGCTGATGATTATCTACAGCGAGGACGCCGGCGCGGCCGGGATCGTTCCCGCCGACACGCATCCGGGCGCCCCAGGCTACGCCCGCTGGAAGCGCGTCGAAGCCGCCCTCGTCCGGCGCGCCGAGGCGAGCGTCGCCATCGCTCGCTGACCGCGTCAGCGCTCTGCCGCCAGCAGCTCCCACGACGTTTGCGAGCGCCCCTGGCGGGGCGCAGCAACGGCCCGTTCTCGTTGTGCCGCCCGGAGTTACGACTTGGCCGAGTACTTGAAGCGCACGGCCGGCCCGTTTTTCTTCGAGACTTTGGCCTTGCCTTTGATCGTGCTGCCGGCCAGGGTCGCGACCGCTTTGGCGTTGCGGCCCGGGCTGCCCTCGATGACGAAGTGAAGCACCGTCTTGCCGTGCTGCGTCGCGACGACTCCCTTGATGATCGGGAATTGATCCTGGACCGTCTTCAGGATCACGTCGAAGATGCCGGTAAATTTGCTGCCCGATTGTTTGATGGTGATCTTCAGGTCGGCCTTGATCGACCGCCCCTGCGACGTTTCGACGACGGTGCCCTCATACACGCCCCCCACCTTCGGGACCGACGGCTCGCGCGGGTTTGCCGGCGCGGCCGCACCGGCCGGCGAGCCGTTCGGAACCAGCGCCGCCGACCGTTGACCGCACGCGGCGAGCGCCAGCGACAACAGCACGAACGCGGCAATACGAGCGACTTTCATACGCATACGGAACCTCCGCCGCCGGACTTCAGTCACCGCCGCCGGACTTCCCTGCCGGGTCCCCTCCTTTCATGATTTCTTTACGATGAACCGCTACGCTCTCTCGCGTTATGCAGCAGAGCACTCGATTTCAATGCGTCGAGCGACGCGTCGTGTCTATTGCGATCCTCATCGGCAGCTCGGCCGCCTTGGCCGCGTGCCAGGGGCACGGACTCGGCGCGGTGCCGGGCACCGCGCCGCAGACGCTCGCGGCGCCTCCCTCCTCAGGCGGCGTCCCCACGGGCCGCGCCGCCGGCCGCGCGGCCGTGGTGGATTGGCCGCAATACCGATTCAATGCCGATCGAACGGGCTTCAATCCCCGTGAAAACACGCTCGACGCGAGCAACGTGCCGCGTCTGCAGCTGCTGTGGTCGGCGCAGCTCGGCGAGCTCGTCAACTATTCGTCGCCCGCCGTGGTGAACGGCACCGTCTACATCGCCTCGACCGACGGGCGGCTGTGGGCCTATCCGGCCAACGGATGCGGAGCCAGCCTCTGCACGCAGCCCACGTGGGTGTCCGCCTCGTTCGGACAGATGATGGACTCGCCGACCGTCGCGAACGGCTTCGTCTACGTCGGTTCGCAGACGTCGTTCTCGTCCAACGACGGCAAGCTCGACGTCTTCTCGGCATCCGGCTGCGCCAAGGCGGCATGTCCGCCGCTCTGGCAAGGCCTCGCGGGAGACGACGCCATCCTGCAATCGTCGCCGGCGGTGGCCAAGGGGCGCGTTTACATCGGTTCGCACGACGGAACGATGTACGTCTTCGACGCCAACGGGTGCGGGTCGAGCACGTGCATGCCGGTGTGGACCGCGCAGACCGGCGGCTCGATCGAATCGACCGCGACGATCGACGGAAACACCGTCTACATCGGCTCCGACGACGGGAACCTGTACGCGTTCAAGGCCCGCGGCTGCGGGAAGCCGGCGTGCAAGCCGCTATGGACCGGCCAGCTGGGCGATGCGGTGTTCGAGTCGTCGCCGGCGGTCGTGGGCAATCGCGTGTACATCGGCTCGCAACACGCCGTCGCGGCGTTCAACGCCAACGGCTGCGGCAGCAAGACGTGCCGGCCGTTGTGGCGCGGCACGAACGGCAACGATTTCTTCAACGGTTCGCCGGCGATCGCCAAGGGCCACGTCTACATCGGCGACGAGGACGGCGTGGCCGTCTTCAAGACGAAGGGATGCGGCGCGGCGACGTGCACGCCGTTATGGCTCGACTTCGGCGTGGGATTTCAGGCCGCGGTCGCCTCGTCGCCCACGGTCGCCAACGGGGTGGTCTACGCCGGGCGCAACACCGCCGAGGTGCTCGCGTGGAAGGCCGGTCCGTGCGGCACCTTCGTCTGCGACAACATCTGGAGCGGCGCGACGAGCGACGAGATCGTCACCTCGTCGCCGACGGTCGTGAACGGCCGACTCTACATCGGAAGCGCCGATCAGAGCTTTCCCTCCGACATCTCGGGGCGGCTCTACGTCTACGGCCTGCGCGGCACGGGCGCCGCGAAGTCACGTCCCTCGAAATAGCGCTCGATGGGCGGCAAGTATGCGGGCTTGCGTCGGGAGGTCGACTGCGGTGGACCAGTCGCCGTGCTGGAACGTGCCGCCCAACACGATGCCGTCGGTGCGCGGAAACATGTAGAGCCCGCCCGTCAGGTACGTGTAGTCAACGGCCGGCTGCGGTTCGAGGATCGTCAGCTGGCCGCGCACCGGCTCGAGTGCGGTATCGGCGAAGAGCTGCCGCGATCCCAGGCCGGTGCAGTTGAACACGACCGGCTCGTCGAGCGCGGCGATCTGATGCGGCGATTCCAGCGTTCGCACGACGATCTTCCCGCCCCGCAGTAAGAAGTCGCGCTCCACGGCCGGCAGGAACGTGTTCGGCTCGATGAGCATCGTGGCGAATCGCCGAACGCTCGAATAACCGACGAACGGCGTCGCCGCGGGGGCGATGTCTTCGACGTCGGCGTAGAGATCGGCGATACCGGCCGATTCGGCGAAGTCGAGCTCGTCGCGGGGGCCGCCCTCGCGCTTGAGCACGTAGTTGTTCAGCCACCGGACGCCGTACGTCGGTCCGACCATCAGCTGAAAACTGCGGTTGGCGATGCGCGCGGCGCTGCGGAACGTGTCGAGGAACGCCGGCGTCGCGGCGTCGCTCGAGAACACCGTCGTCGGCGTCCACTGTGCGCCCGCGACGTTCGAGGTGGTCTGCGGGGGCACGGCCGACGCGTAGATCGTCACGGTCCAGCCGCGATCCTGCAGCACGCGCGCGGTGGTGAGACCGATCACGCCGCAGCCGAGCACGGCCGCTCTCGCGGGCGACCGGCTCCCCACGAGGTCGGCCGCGAGCGTCGCGCATCCCCACGACAGGCTAAACCCTCCGCCGCCGTGACCGTAGTCGTGCACCAGCAGCTTGTTTCCCAACGACTGAGCGCGCAGCACGAATCCCGCCGCGCGAAACGGCCGCAGGCCCACGACCGTGCGGATCACCCGCGCAGCGTCGATGTCTACGGGCGTCAGCGGCGGGTCGAGCCGAACGAGCGGACGCGGGCTCTCCGCAGCGCCGCGTCCGGCGACGAGCGCGGATGCGCCGAGCGCCGCAACACCGATGAACGCCGCCCGTGAATAACGCATCGAACGTTTTTTATGAGAAATTGATAGGCCTTCCCTTTCGGCGGCCCTACGATAGGCTCGTGAACGACTACGCTCGCTTTGCCGTCGCGGCAGCTGCGTTCGCGACGCTCGGCGCGACCGGCGCTTCCGAATCGCCGGCGATGTTCCGCGGCGACGCGGCGCATTTGGGGGTCTACGATTCGGCGGCGCCCTCGCTCAAATCGGTCGCGTGGCGCTTTCAAACCAAAGGCAAGATCTTTTCGTCCCCGACGATCGGCTCGGGCGTCGCGTACGTCGGCAGCACCGACGGACACCTCTACGCCGTCCGTGCGAACGACGGCACGAAGCTCTGGGCGTTCGCGACGCGAGGCGCGGTCAACTCGACGCCCGCAGTCGCGAACGGCACCGTCTTCTTCTCGAGCCTCGACGGCAACGTCTACGCCGTTGACGCGGCGAGGGGAACGCAGAAGTGGCGATTCCGCACGGGGGGCGAGCGCCGCTTCACCGCGCCCGGCATTCACGGCATCGTGCCGAGCACCGAGCTCATGCCGGACCCGTTCGACGTGTTTCTTTCGTCCCCGACGGTCGCCGGAGGCACGGTCTACATCGGCAGCGGCGACCATAATGTCTACGCCCTCGACGCGCAGAGCGGCGCTCTGCGCTGGAAGTTTGCAACCGCCAACGTGGTGCACGCGTCGCCCGCCGTTCACGGAGGCCTCGTCTTCATCGGCAGCTGGGACCGCTTCTTCTACGCGCTCGACGCTCGCAGCGGTGCGGTCGTGTGGAAGTTCGCGACCGGCGACGACCGGACGACGTACAACCAGGTCGGCATCGCGGGATCGGCGGCGGTCGCCAACGGCACCGTCTACTTCGGCTGCCGCGACAGCCACTTCTACGCCCTCGACGAAAAGACGGGTGCGCTGCGCTGGAAGCGCGACGAGCACGGCAGCTGGGTGATCGCGACGCCGGCGGTCGGCGGAGACACCGTCTACTACACCACGTCGGACGAGCGCAAGTTCTTCGCGGTGGACGCCGCGACCGGCGCGGTGCGGTTCAGCGCGGGCTACGGCGCGTTCGCGTTCTCCTCACCCTCGATAGCAGGCGGCGTCGCCTACTACGGAACCTTCGACGGGCGGCTCTACGGCGTGGACGCGCGTTCGGGCGCCATCGTCGGTCAATTCTCCACCGATGCGTCGGCGCGCAACCTCGACAAGCATCTCGACGCGAGCGGCAACCTGAAAATGGAGGATTTCTACGCCGAACCGACGCTCGACGGGACCATCCTCGGACTCAACGGCGTCTACGCTCTCGGATCCATCGCCGGTTCGCCGGCGATCGCCGACGCCACTCTCTACATCGGCAGCACGGACGGCACGCTCTACGCGGTCCGCTGAACTACTGCGGACGCAGCACGAGCGTGCGAGCGGCGCTACGCCGCACCGCGCCGTCGCTAAACGGCAACGGCTGCAGCAGCCCGCGCACCCAGTCGTCGGTGAGATCCGTGTAGTGCCGCGATCCCGGCTCGCCCGACTCGCCGCTCGGAATCGCGATGCCGCCGCGATCCCAGTCGCCGACGTCCCACACCGCCCGAAAGCCTTGCGCGAAGCCGGGCTCCTGTAAGTGGATCGTGTATTCGTCACCTGCGCCGGGCAGCCACGCCCCGTTGAGGAAGGCGAAGTTCATCGGTGCGAGCGGATGCTCGACGCGCGTGCCGCCGGCGTCGCGCCACGGGCGGCGATCGAAACCGAACGGAAGCGCCCCGTCGAGATACCGGTCGACCGCGCCCGAGGCAACCTTCGCGGGAGTTCGCAGCTCGCTCAGTTGTGCGAGCTGCGTCGGTCCGTCGAAGAGCTCGGCGCGTATCGCGTGCTCGAGCGCGGCGGCACGCGAGTCCGGGGCGAAACGGCCGTCCCAACGCCCGAGCTCGGCCACGATCGCCGGGCCGCCGTTGTCCTCCGGATGCGCTCGCGCGAGACGGACGAGCGCTCGGGCGATCTCGAAGTCGATCGGGGAGAGCGTGTCGAGCTGCATCGCTTCGAAGTAGGCGGCGTCGTACGTCCGCCGCGCGCGCAGCAGCGCGGCAATGCGATAGGCGCGGTACGGCGCGTCGAACTGGGCCGAAAGGCGATACGGATAATCGCGACCGTAGCCGGCGTTATTCGCCGATAGGAGGATCGCGTCTCGATCGGGCGCACGCCCCGGCAGCTTCGCAAACGGCAGCGGCGCGAAGTCGCGGCGCAGATCGGCCGCCCGATGCACGTACCGCCCCCACGCGGGGTCGTTCGGCACGAGACCGGCGACGTGAAACGCCGCCGCGCCGCGCGCGTCGGCCACGATGAAGTTCTGCGGCGAGCCGCGGTAGCGCGCCAGCACCGCCAACGCCTCGCGCGCGCTGCGCGCGCGGTCCAGGGCGAACACCGTCGCGATGGTCGAGCGAGGCTCGGCGTAGATCGGCCAACGCACCAGCGCGATCGAATCGCGATCGTTCTCGTCCGGCACCGAGAAGTCGCGCGTCGTGCGATAGTACGCCGCGGTCGCGTCGGGCGCGAAGCGCACGTGAAACCGCTCGATCTGCCGCGCGCCGCGCGGCGGCCGCGGCACGTGAAAGATGCTCGCCGTCGTCATCTCGGCGTTCGTCGACGCCCAGGCCACGCGCTCGTTGTGGCCGAGCACGACGCCAGGAATGCCGGGGATCGTCGCGCCGGCGGCGTGCAGATCCGGCGACTCGATGTCGACGAGGTACCAGATGCCGGGAATCGTCAGGTCGAGATGCGGGTCGTTGGCGACCAGGGCGCGCCCGTCGCGCGCGCGCGCCGCGCCCGCGGCCCACGCGTTCGAGCCGATCGCTCCGGTTCGCCGCACCATTGCCACCCCGGTATCGTCGCAGTTCGATGCCGGGGCGGAGCTCCGGCGGACGACGCGCGCGCCGTCTACCGTCACGTCGTAACGGGCGTCGGAGAGCGGGAACAGCGCGTCGAAGCAGTGCCGGCTCTCCCGCCGCCACGCGACGTCACGGACGAAGACATCGTGCCACGGCTCGGCGAGCGCGAGCGACGCGACGACCGATACGGCGATGGAATCCTTCGGCCTCCACGGCGCGGGCCGGTAGAGCAGCATCCGGAACTCGACCGGGAGCGGCTGTGCGGCGGCAGCGTTCACGCCGTCGCTGAACGCAACGAGCGCGTCGCGTTCGCGCGAGCTCATCGCCCGTAGCTGCCGCCGGGCAATGGCATCAACGTCAACGGCGCGCTGTGCCTCGTCGAGCGCCAGCGCCTTCGCGCCAAGCACTTCGGCGAGACGCCCGTATGCGTAGCGGCGCGTGAGGTCGAGTTGGAAGAGGCGGTCCGACGCCTGCACGTAACCCTCGGCGAAATAGAGATCGCGATCGTTGGTCGCGCGAATGTGCGGAACGTCGCGCCCGTCGCGCACGATCGTGACCGGAGCGCGTAAGCCCGGCGCCGAAATCGTACCGCCCGTAGCCGCGGCTTCGTGCAAGCCCTCGGCGACGTACGCCGCATACCCGCCGGCGACGGCGGCGCAACAGAGCGCCAACGCGGTCGCATGACGCCGAAGAGCCGCGCCGACGGCCGCCGACGGCGCCGGGTCGGCGCACCGGAGCGCTCGCGGATCGGGCGGCTCGAAGAAACTCACTCCGTCAGGGTTCAGCGCCTCGCGGCGGCCTCCCGTGACGCGAGAGCGGGCCTCGGCTACGGGATGATGTGCGTGATCAGGAAGAGCAGGCCGCTCGCGAAGCCACCGAAGATGTCGGAGTGCTTCGCCGCCTGCGGCACGTAGATGACGTCGCCCTTTTCCAGCGTCACGTCCGCGCTCACGTCGTGATCGTTGAGCGCGCGGTAGAGGTTGATGTCCTGCGTCTGCGAGCCGTTGGGGCCGTTGCGGACCAAGCGGATGTGATTGAGGTCGGCCTGCGAGTTCTGGCTGTTGCCGGCCTTGGCGATCGCGACCGATACTCGGTCGCCTTCGTTCACCTGGACGTCGCCGGGATGATCGACGGCGCCGGAGACGTCGACCGTGAAGTGAATCGGTCCGGGGACGTAGACCACCGAACCCTCTTGCAGCGGCACGTCCACCGAGGTGTCGCCGCGCTGTAGGAGGTTCTGCAGCGAGACGACGGTGACTTTACCGGAAGCATCGGCGACGCGCGCGTCGGGAAACGCGCCATTGACGTTCACGATGCCGCCCGCGGCCGCGATCGCGTCGGTGAGCTTGGCGTCCGAGCGCAGCTGGTATTTACCCGGCAGCTTGACGTCGCCGAGTACCAGCACGTCGGGCTGACCGAGCGTGACGATCGAAATCGTGATCACCGGATGACGAACGTAGGTCTTGAGCCGTTCGCTGAGGACCGTCGCGGCTTGCGCCGGCGTCTTTCCCCCGACCGGCACGCGACCCACGAGCGGGTATTCGATCGTGCCGTCGGACAGCACCATGACGTTCTGAGTGAGCGTTTGGTCGCCGAAGACCAACACGTTGATCGTATCGCCCGGATGGATGACCGTCTGCGACGAGGCAGCGCAAGGCAGCCCGGCCAGTAGGCTCCAGGTGACGGCGAAGAGCAACGCGGCAAGTCGGTATGCCACGTCTCCATGCTACGGCGACCGGCGGCGGCCCACAACGTCCAGCAGGCGCGCCGTGGCCAGCCCGATGGTCCCGGAGGGAGGGAAAGTCGGCCTAGGGGAGCCTCGCGGCCTAGACGGCCTTGGCGCGAGTCGCCGCGATCAGCGCGGCGCGCGAGTGGACGCCGAAGGCGGCGCGCACCCTGGCAGCGTGGTTCTTTACGGTCTCGGGCGAGATGCCGAGGTTGGCCGCGATCGCCTTGTCGCTCAGCCCCTCGCAGATCAGCTCGAAGACGCGGCGCTGCGCCGGCGTCAGCGCGGCGAAGCGCACGTCGGCCGCACCCGCGTCGCGCCGGCGGATGTCGGCGGCGACCGAGCTCTCCGAGAAGTCGGATACCGCCTCGCCGGCGATGCGCAGCCAGGTCGAATCGTCGCTCACCGCGTGCAGGCGCAACGCCGCCGCGGCGGCTCGCCACGCGTAGCCGATCGACTGATACAGCGAATAGGCGCTCGTCAACAGTTCGACGCTCCCGGTCCGACGACCCGACGCGGCGAGGACGCAGCCGCGCGCGTACTCTTCCATGGCGCGCATGCGGTGATCGCGCGCCAGCGCGAGCCGCGGCGACAGCGTGGTCGGAATCCCGTCGTAGATGTCCATCAGGCGATTCGCCGAGCCGAGGTCGCGATCGGCCGTGAGCTCGATGAGATTCAAAATCGCCACGCGCTCTTCGCCGGGCGACGTCCAGTCGGTTTCCTGCGCGCACGCGACGGCGTGCCGCAACAGCGCGTCGCCGCTCGCGTCCTCGCCCGCCATGCGCGCCAGGTACGCCTGGTCCGCGTAGCAGGCGGTAACCCATCGCACCGACGGCGCGATGTCACGCGCGAAGTACGCATACTGCAGCGCCTTGTCGTGCGAACCGCGCAGCGCGTACGCCCACGCCAAGCCGCGGAACGTCAAGAACCGTTCGCCCTCGAGATCGGGCGTCCAGGGAAGCGATTCGGCGACCCGAACCGCGAACTCGAACGCGCCGGGTGCCGCGATCTCGCGCACCAAATGCACCAGCGCGCGCGTGGCGTTGGCGAGCAGCGTGACGTCGTAGGCCGACGGCGTCTCGGCGATATGAGCGATCGCGCGCTCGAGCCAGCTCAGCTGATCGCGGTAATCGCCGCGCAGCGCGGCGAGCCACGACCGCGCGTACAGCCATTGACCGTAGAGATGGGGAGCCGATGCGACGTTGACCTCGTGCAGGGCCGCGTCCATTGCGTCGGGGTCGCCTTCGACCCAGCCAAGGATCGTCCGCGCGTACGCGATCTCGAACTGCGTATCGAGGCCGTAGACCTCGGGGCGAATGCCCATGAGCGCGCACCGCGCCATGGCGATCGAGCCCGCGAACGAGTGGCACGTCGCCTCAAGGGCCTTGAGCTGCGCCTCTTCCTCGACCGTCGTGCGCGCGGCGTCGGCGAGCACCGCCAAGGCCTCGCGATAGCGCGAGAGACGCATAAAGGCCCGGGCTCGCAACATGCGGTCCGGTAATCTCGTCGAGCGATCCGTGAGCCGAAGAAAACCGGAAAGCTCGCCCGTATTATACAGTTCGCGCGGTCTCAAAAATCGTTACCCCGGTGCCGGCGAGCCCTCTCCCGGCTATGGTTGATAAACGGTTCTCTCGTTGCTTACTGCGCGAAGGGGGGAAGGTTACGCGATCGGCGACTCCGGCATCGAATGATGCGAGCGGTCGCAGGTCGCGGAGACCCCCGGCACGTTGTTGGTGGCGTAGCTCGCTATGGGCCCTCCGGGCGTGTCGATCGGCTGCGGTATCACCAAGCTGAGAAAAAATACTAAGAAGTGAGCCAACATCCTAAATCCTTTCGTCCTGAGAACGAACTCGGCGCGGCCGAACCGGACCGCACGCCTGCCCCTTCACCCCCCGGACGGTGGATTCCGCTCGAGTAGCCGCACATCCGAACCGAAGAACTTCGCGTCCGACTTCACGCGGTAGTGCCCGGCGACGTAGCCCTCGAGGGCCGTGCAGCCGAACTGGACGTTGGCCGAGGTGCAGGCCCCGGCGGTCACCAGCCAGATCCGGCGCTCGCCGGGCATGACGGCGGCCAGCTCGGCCTGGCTGTGGATCACGAAGCTCGACACGCGGTAGCGATGGAAATCCACCCCGCGAGGCACCGGCACGACCGGGTTGGGGCCGTGGTAGTAAAAGGAGAGCGGCAGCGCATTCTCGGCCTCAAAGACGACGATCGGCTCGCCGGCGGTCTCGTGAGCGCGCAGGTAGGCCGCGACGCGCGGCCAGTCGCCGGGCTTCGCGAGCGCGCGGTAGGTATGGCCCAAGGTAAGGAGCGAGAGCACGAACACGGCCGCCGACCAGGTCCATGCCGCGCGCCGGCCGAGCGGCGCGCTAAGGTAGGCGAGCAGTGCGAACGCGCTGATGGTTGCCGGCAAGTAGAGCGACGCGGCGTGCCGGTCGAGGACGTGCACGCCCGAGACGTAGGTGCCTGCCGTGAAGAGAAGTGACGCGCAGGCCGCAATGACCACGATCGGCGCTGTCCCCGCGGGGCTCCGCTTGGGCCGAACCAGCAGCAGGCCGGCGACGATCGCCACGAGGATGGCAACGTAGATGAACTTGGAGTGCGCAACCGGCAAGGGCAGCAGGTACCGCATCAGGATCCCGGCCAGATTGGCAACCGCGTGCGCCGGCGACGGCGCCGCGAAGCCGTCCTTGAAGTTCTGCACCTGACCCGGGATGACGACGAGCATCGGCACGAACGCCAGCGCTCCCGCGGCGCCCGCTGCGATGAAGCGCAGCAGCTGCCGGCGGTAGTAAATCGCCACGGCAATCCCCTGCGCGGCGATCAGGAACGCAAGATAGTATTGCGTGTACAGGGCGATTGCCACGCAGGCCGCGTAGCCGATCGCCGAGGCCGTCGAGGCCGGCTTCTTCGCGAAGGCATCGTAGAACGTCAGCAGCAGCAGCGCCGAGACCAGCACGACGAGCGCGTAAACGCGCATCTCGACGGCCGCCCACACGAGGAACGGGTTGCACGCCGTGACCGCGGCGACGAGCAGCGGATTCTCGCGCGGCACGTAGCGGCGCGCGATTGCCGGCGCGAGGAACACGGTGACCGCGATGCACGCCACCGAGAAGAGTCGCAGGTGGAAGATGCCGTCGCCGAGGTGGCGCCACAGGTTCATCACGACGAAATAGAGCGGCGCGTTTTGCTCGAACCCGATCGCCTCCGAGACCGCGTAGCCCACGCCGTGCCCGATCGTGTGCAGCGTGTACGCCTCGTCCTGCCAGACGTTCAGCACCGCGGCGAGCGGCAGCGTGATCGCCAAATTGACGGCGGCCGCCACGAACGCCACGACGGGCGGGCGGAACGCCGTCGATGAAAGCCGCTCTGCTCGAGTCACCCGGCCGATTATAGCCTCGCACGCCCGGCCGAGCCAACGGCGCGTTGGACCATAAAGGGCTGAACCGAAGGTCCCTACCCGGAATGCCCGCCCTTGGCGTATCCTACGAGAAAGCATGGAAAAGCCGGGCGCTCGAGCGGCATTCGCCGCCGTAGCTTTGGGACTGGCTCTGGCGGCTCTGATGCTGGCGCATCGCGGCAGCGTCGAGCATCAGAGCTTCAAGGCGTTCTATTGCGGCGGGACCGCCGTGCGCGAACGGGCCGACCCCTACACGGTCGAGCCGCTGCGCACGTGCGAACGCGCCCTCGAGCTGGAGTCGCCGGCGCCGGGCTACGTCGAGCCCGCGCCGATGCCGGGGTACGTCCTGGCCCTCTTCGCGCCACTCTCCGCACTGCCGCCCACGCTGGCGGCGGAGGTCTTTTCGCTGCTGCTGGTCGTCGCGTCCGCGTTGAGCGCGCTCGCGCTCGCTCCGCTCGTGCGCGCCCCCGGCTACGCGGTGCTGCTGGCGCTCGCGCCGCTGACGCTGCTCAACGTGGCCTACGGCGAGGTTCCGCCCCTCGCCACGCTCGCAATCTGCGCGTCGGCATACTTCCTCGCCAAGCGCCGCTGGCATGCGGCGGGCATCGCCGTCGCGCTCGCGCTCGTACAACCCAATGTGGGCTTGCCTGCGGCGCTGGCCGTGCTGCTCTTCGCACCGAAGTCCCGCGTCGCGATCGTGGCGACGGGTGCGGCGCTCGCAGCCCTCAGCCTCGCCGCGCTCGGCGTGTCGCGCAACGTCGAATATCTCACGCGGGTCCTCCCCTTGATGGCCGACGCCGAGATCGTGGCGTCGGATCAATATAGCCTGAGCCGCCTGCTCTACGTCCTGGGGGTCCCGGCGGGCCTGGCGCTCACCGTCGGGAAGGCCTGGTTCGCCCTCGCTGCCGTTGCCGGCATCGGGATTGCCGCACGCTGTTCGGGTGAGGGCCGGCGCGAACTGCTGGCGCTGCTACCGCCTGCCGCGGTGACGCTTTTCGGCATCTACCTGCACGACATTCAGATCATCATTGCGCTGCCCGCCGCGCTCGTCCTCGCGGCCGGAACGAGCGGTACCGCCCGCGCGATCGCGGTGGCCAGCCTGACGCTGCTTGTCGTGGTGTGGACGCAACCGGCGCGTCCGGTCGTTTTGTTCGTGGATGCCGCCGGCGCATTCGGCGGCGTTCTGGCCGTCTTCGCCGGGAGCCCGGCGCGGCGCGCGCTCTGGGGTGGCGCCGCCGCGGTTGCGGCGTGTGCCGCCGTCGTCGTTATTCAGCACGTCGTGACGCGTGGAGCGATGCAATTTATCACGCAGCCGTTCGACGCCTTGCCCAACGAGTTGTCTCCAACTGCGTGGAGCCGGTTCTTGCGCGCGACCCCGGCCTTGATGCGTCCCGTCCTCGCGCCGCAGATCGTGACGTGGCTGGGCCTGATCGGGGTATTCGCGAGTGCCGCGCTGGGGCGCGGCAGCGCGAATCGCGTTACGCTAGACCGATCCTGATCGCGTGGACCGCGGCCTGCGAACGCGCGGTGCAGTGAATCTTCGCGAAGATGTGACTCACGTGGTTCTTGATGGTCTTCTCGGAGAGCACGAGGCGGCGACCGATGTCGCGATTCGAGAGTCCTTGTGCGATGAGGCGAATGATCTCGCGCTCGCGAGGTGAGAGCTCGTTGGTCAAACGCTTGCTGGGACCACGCCGGCGCAAGAGCGACGCCGCGACCCGCGGATCCACGTAGCTGGAACCTTCGCCGAGGGTCTTGATGGCGGCGACGAGTTCTTGGAGCGAGGAATCCTTGACGATGTAGGCATCGGCACCCGCAGCCAGGCAGTGCTGCATGAGCTCTCCCTGAGTGTGCGCTGAGAGAGCGCAGACGCGCGTCTCGGGTGACCGGCTCTTGAAGTGTTCTACCACGTCGTCGATCTCTTCGGTGTCGATGTCGATCACGACGACGTCGATTTCCTTGGCCATGAGGGCGGTTTCGCGACTGGCCGCGATGCCGACGACCTTGATGTCCGGGTCGGCGGAAAGCACCTGTGCGATAGCTTTCGCGAAAAGCATCTGCTTTTCGATTATCAGGACGCGTAATGCGCCCGTCGCATTCATCATACGTTCACAATCTCCAGGATGGGTAATTTCATCGGTGGGCACGTCGTATAGAGAATGCTGAGTGCTGCCGGTTCCCGACGGACTTAAGTGTGACATTGATGGACGGGTCCCCACAACCCGATTTTCATGTGGGACATTTGGTCTATGAGTGCAAAGATTTCTTGACGCTTTACGCCCCAGGCCGCACGCCGAGCGGACCATTCGTGGTAAGAAACTATCACGCATCCGGGACTCATGCGATCTAGGTAGCACCTATATATGGAGGGTGACCAAGGTCCTAAAATGCCCGATCCGGCCTCTGAAGGAGGCTCCCCCTACGGGAGCCAGTCGGTGGGGTGGGCGGGACCGCCCGACCCGATGTGATAGCGCCATGAGGGCCGCGCCCGCTGATCGTCGGCATCGTCGGGCTCGCCTTGTGCGCCATATCCGGCGTGCCCGTTATGTCCGTTGTGTCTGCCGTTGCGGCGACCGTTCTTCGTAAGCTGCGGTTTGATTGCCGGCCAGCCCAACAGAGTGGCCGCCATTTGAATGCGGTTGCGTGCGTGGGTCTTCGAGATCATCCGCGCCACATGGTCGTTGACCGTCGATTCCGCGAGGTTGAGTGCGGCGGCGATCTCGGCGATGGAGCGGCCCTCGAGCAATCCGTGCAGCACATCGCGCTCGCGCGACGAGATGCGGAAGGCCGGCATCGCGTCTTCGGTCTCCTTGGCTTCCCGAGAAAAGTCGAAGAACGCGCCGACGTACAGCTCGTTGCGAAGCATCGGGACCACCCGCAGGGTAACGCCGTTCATCGGATGGCTCGCGCGTTCGACGCACGTGCCGGGACGCGAGAAGTTCCACGCAGCCGTGAGACGGCGGACCGCTTGATCGAAGAAGAGAGGCAAGCGGCGCTCCTCGGGGCGCACGAGCTGCGCGAACTCGTTCGACTCGCCGTTGTTGCGGAACCATTCCATCTCGACTTCATACGACGAGTTGAGCAGGAAGAACGCCTCGGGACCTTCGCCGGCCACGGGCGGCGGCACGTTTCGAGGCTCGGCGTAGATCGGCTCTAACTCCTCGACGATCTCTTCCATCGTCGAACGAACGGCGGCGGCGGCCGGCGATAACGCATCGCCGGACGGTTCGTTGAAGAGCACGACGACGGCCGCGGAGTGGTTCGGGCCGATGGTGGCCGCCATGCCGAGCGCCGACGGGTTGAGGGCGATCGGCTCCGGCGACGCGGGAAACGGGACCATGCGAAGCAGCGTGAGCGCCGCGCGGTCCTCGACGACCGGCCCCGACGTATCGAACGCGACGAGGTCGGCGTTGGCATCGAAGATGCCGAGAATCCAGTCGCCGGCCGACGCCGTCCGGACGCAGCGGCGCAGGGCGGCCTCGAGGCGGCGCCGTCGCGAAGCCTCGAAATCCTCGAAGCCGGCGGGGGAGAACGAGGCGACCCCTCGCTCGAATTCCCGCATAGAACGTCCTTTCTAATGCCGCAAACACGGCCGGGCGTCACTCAGGGTACCGGGCCACCATCTTAACGGATGGTTCCTTTGCCACGCAACCGGAAGAGGCGTCAGCCGGTTGCACGGCCCCCTTCTTTAGGCGACTTTTCCTACATCCTTAACGAGAATGGAGGGCTCGGCGTTCGCGACACCCATCATGGGTCCCACGTCGAATCCGCCGGCCAGGGCGGCGATCGATGCGAGGACGGTACGCTCCTTGAGGCCGGGATTGAGATTCATCGCCGGGAAAAACTGCAGTTCCGGGCAGTCGCGCGCGGTCAGAAAGTCGAGCGGGTGCAGCAGAATCGAGGGCTCCGTCCGGGTCAGCCGGCACGCCGCGAGGGCCGCCTTGAAGTACGCGGCCGCGAGCGCGGGCGAAACGATGGCCAGATATAACACGTAGCTCACGTGAATGGGCGTGCGGAACCCGGGAAACGTCGTCACCGGTATCTCCGCGAGCGACCCGTTGGAGAGCGCGACCGCGTGTTGCCGATTCGGGCGGAAACCGTCGCTGAAGCGTCCGAACAGATCCTCGCGCTCCGCACGCGCCTCCGGGCTCAGCTTGGCGCTGCGGAAGTAGTACGCGCGGGCGAGCGGCCCGATGTACGTCGGCAGCGACGAAGCGTCGTACGCATAGCCGCGCTGCACGAGCACTTCCAGAATCGAATCCGAACGCGTGAACCCCGGTCCGCGGAAGCCGCGCGGGCGCACGCCGGTGGCGCGTTCGATCGCCTCCTCGGCGGTCGCCAGCTCGTCGTCGATTGCGGCCTTGCCGCGACGATGCATCCACGGCTCGTGGTGATGCGAGTGGTTGGCGATCTCGTGGCCGCGCCGCGAGATCTCGGAGAGCACGTCGGCGTTCTCCGGCAGCGCGGCATCTTGGCCCACGATGAAAAACGTGATCCGCAGGCCGAGCGCGTCGAGGATGTCGAGAACGCGCGGCACGAGCAGCGGCAGATACGACGGGAAGCTCTGCCACGCCCCGTCCCCGTGCGTCTTCATGTACGACCACTTGTTGTCGAGGTCGAGCGAGAGCGACGCCTTCATACGGCCACCGCCGTCATGGCCGGTGCGGATGCGGGCTCCAGCAGTGCGGGCATCAGGCTGCGCGCGAGGCGCACGGTTTCGTTCACGTTGAGCGTTCCGTTGACGATATTCGCGCTGCTCGCCATGAACAGGCCGGGGACGCTGGTCCGCACGGGCGGAAGCCGTTCCGAATAGCCCAGAGTCGGGATCGGAAAGACGTACGGCACGCGCGACACGCGAAACGCGCTGACGCGCTTGCGGTCGAAACCCGGGTGCATCGCCTGCAGGCCCGAGAGAAACGAGGATTCGATCTCCTCGTCGCTGCGGCGCAGCGCCGGATCGTCGTGCGCGACGTACTTGGGAAGATAGATCAAAGATTTTCCTCTGAAATTCTTGGCGATCCACGAGCGCCGTCATCTCGATCACCGCGGTGAAGGGGACGGTCGCGTCGGCGATGTTCGTGATGTAATACGGGGTCAGCGGTTCGTCGGTGAGGAGCGACGCGCAGACGATGCCTTGATACTCGACGCCGTCGCAGAGCGAGCGCTCGCGATCGCTCAGCGTCGGGCAGACGCGAGCGGCGAGCGGAGCGGCGAGCGTCACGACAACCTTGTCGAAGCGCCGCTGCTCGGAGTTCGCGACGATTGCGATGCCGCCCGGCACGCCGTCCACGCGTTCCACGCGGCACGACGTCTCGATGCGGACGCCGCGCCGGCGCAGGCGTTCCTCGAACCGGCTCAGCGTTCGATCGTAGCCGCCGCGCACGTAACCGAACTGTTCGCGGCCCACGCCGCTCTTTCGCGCGGCGTACATGCGCGCGATGATCGCCCAGATGAACGCCGCCGACGCCCGCGTCGCGTGCGGCCCCAGCTTGGCTCGCAGCAGCGGAAGCCAGATCTGTTCGACGGTCGCCCGCCCGCAGTTGCGCGTGAGCCAGTCGACCGCGGTGAGTCTCTCGAGCGGCTGCCAACGCTCGATGCGCGACGCCTTGAGGATCGTCGCGCCCAACCGGGCCTTCTGGAGCAACGACAGGGGCGGGAAGCGCAGGTAGTCGAGCATGCCCGAGAACGGGTGCATCTCGCCGTTGACGAAGAAGCCGGTCCCGGGTTTGACCCACTGCAGCTCGTTCTCCAAGCCGAGCTCGGCCAAGAGCCCGCGCAGCGTCTCGTCGCTGTAGAGCGTCACGTGATAGTGCCGGTCCCAGACGACGCCGCCGAGCTCCCACGGTGCGGCCAGTCCTCCACAGCGGGGGCCGGCCTCGAAGATCGTGACGTCGTGCCCCGCCTTGGCGAGGTCCCACGCCAGCGTCATCCCGAGGAAGCCGCCGCCGACGATTCCGTAGCTCGTCATCGCAGGCTCGGCTGCATCCCCATCTGCACCACGGCCGAGCCCGAGAACGCGTATTCGCCGAGGCACGACTGACAGCGCAGCGACGTCGGCCGCGACCGCGAGGCGGACAGCGGCACCAGCGGATGTCCGCAGGCGCACGCATAGCCGACCGGACGCGCCGGGTTGCCGTGCACGATCGCAAAGTCGGGGACGTCGCGGGTCACGACCGAGCCCATGCCGACCATCGCGAACCGGCCGATGTTCACGCCGGGTCCGATCGTCGCGTTCGCACCGATGGTGGCGCCGGCGCCGACGACCGAGAGCAGCGTGTCGTCGGTCGGATCCGACGGCAGCAGGCGGTCGAGCTCCGGCGTCGTCGCGCGAGGGAATCGCTCGTTCGTGAAGGTGACGCCCGCGGCGATCATGGCGCCGCGCTCGATGGTAACGCCCGTGCAAACGTACACGAACGCGTTGATCTTCACGAGGTCCTTGATGTGTACGCCGTAGGCGATGTAGCTCTTCTCGCCGATGATGCAATCGGAGCCGATGGTGGTGGAGTGGCGGACGTGCACGTTATCCCAAATGGCCGTGTTGCGGCCGATGGTGACGCCCGGCTCGATGATCGCGGTCGGGTGTACGGCCATTTAGCTCGCCGCCAGCCTTTCGGCCGAGCGCAGCGGGGCCAGTTCGAGCTCCTCGAGCTGCGATCCGATGCGTTCCCAGCGCGCGCACTCCAGCGCCGCGTACGCGGCCTGAACCACCTGCACCGAGGCGAGTCCGTCCTGGGGCGTGACGACCAGCTTCTCCGTGCCGCGAATCGCGCCGCAGAAGTTGTCGAGCTGATCGTGGAACGCCTGGATCTTGTCGTAGCCCTGCCCGAACACGCGCCACTCCGCCTGCCGATGGCGGCGGAAACGCGACTCGCGCCATCCCACGAGGATGGTTCCGGCGCTGCCGTAGATCCGGAGGAACGTCTCGAGCTCCTTGTCGATGCTCCACGACAGGTCGGCCGCGCCCATCACGCCTTCGTCGTTGTGGACGAAGAGACGGACGGTGTCCTCGACCGCGAGACCCTGCATGCGCCGGCCCTCGACGACCTGGATATCGCGCAAGTTGCCCAGCAGATAGCGGAGGATGTCCACGGCGTGCGTTCCGTTGTCGATGAGCACGCCGCCGCCGCTTACCGCGGCGTCGGAGTTCCAGCGGTTGCGCATGTCGACGAACGATGTGAACGCGTTCTCCGCGAAGACGAGGTCGCCGATCTCGCCGGCCAAGAGGATCTCGCGCGCCCGGCGCACGTCGGCCGCGTAGCGGAACTTCGAGGCCATCGTCAGGATCATCCCGTTGCGCTCGGCCGTGGCGATCATCCGCCGCGCCGCCTGCACCGTGATGGCGAGAGGCTTCTCGCACAATACGTGCTTACCGTTCTGAAGCAGCTCGCACGTGACCGACTCGTGGGAAACGGGCGGCGTGCAGACGATGGCGGCATCGAACTGCGCGCCCGCCAGCAGCGACGCCGCCGACGTGTAGGCTTCGCACCCGGCGAGATCGGCGTATTCCTTCGCCGCTCCGTCCCGAACGTCGCAGACGGCGACGATCGAGGCGCTTTTCATCTGTCTGAACGCGGCCTCGTAGGCGCGGGCGATGGCGCCCGCACCGACGACGGCAAAACGTAGTTTCTTCACGCGGAGTGCCTCCATGTCAACGTGGCGGCCCCGTCGCGCATCGCATCGGCGATGTACTCCACGTCGCTGTCGTCGTACCGGTCGTTCCACGGAACGACGAGGACGCGCGCGAGCGCTGCGGCGGTGCCGGGGAACCGTTCGGTGCTATAGTCGAGCGCCTCGGGGCGAGCCAGCGTGAACGGATATCCGCTGGTTCCGAACGTCTTGCGCTTTTGGAACACCGCGCACATGAAGGCCGGCTTCTGGATGTAGCGCGGGGCGCTGACGATGCCTTGGGCCTTCAATAGCTCGGCAAGCTCGACGACGGCCTCGGCCGGCATCGAATCGGACGTGCGCACGCAGTACTTCCAGTAGCTGTGGTGCGCGCCGTCGAGAATCGCAGGCGTCGAGATCGCCTCGATCCCCGCGAGCTTCTCGGTGAGCACCTCCGCCAGCATGCGCCGGCGAGCGACGACCTTCGGAAGCTTCTGGAGCTGCGCGGAGCCCACGGCGCCGGCCAGCTCGGACATGCGGTAGTTCAACGCCAGGAAGTAGTGGTCGGGCTTGGCATCGCCGTAACCCCACGCCTTATTGATGAACAGGTACATGCGGCGCGCGAGCTCGTCGTCGTTGGTCGTGACCAAACCGCCCTCGCCCGTCGTGATGTGCTTGCCCTGCTGCAGGCTGAAGCACCCGATCGTCCCAACGGTGCCGACGAAGTTGCCCTTATATGCGGCGAGGAACGCCTGCGCGCAGTCCTCGATGACCGGAATGTTGCGGCGTTGCGCGAGCGCAACGATCTCGTCGATCTCGCACGGGTTGCCGAACAGGTGCGTCACCAGGATGGCCTTCGTGCGCTCGCTGATACGCGCTTCGATCGTGGCCGCGGTGACGTTGCACGTCAGCGGGTCGACGTCGGCGAAGACCGGGATCGCGCCCTGATACAGAATGGGGGTCAGCGCGCCCATGTCGGTGATGGGCGTGGTGATGATCTCGTCGCCCGGCTCGGGATCGAGCGCGGCGATTGCGCAGTGAATCGCGGCCGTTCCCGACGAGCATGCGTAGGCGTGCTTGACACCCATCATCGCGGCGAACCGCGACTCGAGCGCGGCGACGTACGTGCCTTTGGTGCTCGTCAGCGTGCCGCTGCGAAGCGCGGCGGAGACTGCGGCGATCTCCTCTTCGCCGAGCGTCCTACCCGATGCGTCCTGATCGGACGGCAGCGCTCTATGCGGTGCGAGAGGAAGGGTCGTAGCCATTATTGCGTCTTGCTCCGTTCGATTGAAGGTGCCGTTTCTGGATCAGCTTACGCCCCAGAAACGTGGTGATTTGCCCCGTAAACAGGGCCAAACTCGTGTACTGAATGACGATGGTCACGGTGGTTCCGATGGCGAGCGTCGTCGCGCTGACCCGGAAGATCAGCAGCAGGGCGACGACCAGCGGCAGGAGTCCGGGGAGCAGCCCCGGGACGGCGAGCCACAGCGAGGGCCGATGCCGAAATGCCAGGCGCAGCGTGCTCCAGATCTGCCCGGAGGTCTTCGGCACGTTGCATCCGCCGCGGACCTGGCGGCGCTCTTGCGTCCACGCAAGGGTCGCGGGAACCTCGACGACCTTCATCTTCTTGCGCAGCGCGTCGAGCATCATCTCGGCGACGGCCGGCTTGTCGTCGCTGCGAAACTCCAGCTCGCGCATCGCCAGGGTGCGATACGCCCGCACCATGCAGGTCAGCGTAGCGTAGCGCCCCCCCGTCGCGTAGGAAAGCAGACGATTTGCCTCGCGGCTGAGCACGCGCCGTAAGAAGGGCACGTTGACCACCGACCCGCCGTGCATGTACGGCGACGCGATTGCGATGTCGGCGTGGTTGGCCTCGAGCGCCTCGATCAGCTCCATTGCGACCGCCGGCGCATACGTCATGTCGGCGTCCAGGCAGACGGCCAGCTCGGTGTCGACCGCGGCGAAGGCCGTTCGCAGCGCCGCACCGAGGCCGCGGTTCTGCTCGTGACGCAGCACGCGGACGTTGCGCCGCCAGCGCGCGAACGTCGTCGCGAGCGCGTTGGTCTCGTCGTCGCTGCCGTCGTCGACGATCAGAAAGTGGAAGTCGTAGCCGCCGCCGCGGTAGACCGACAGGTAGTCGGCGAGCTGCGTCAGGGCGCCGGCGAACGCGGCCCCTTCGTTATAGGCCGGGATGATGACGGTGACTCCGGTCATGCCGGACCCGCCGTCAACGCCGTATGCATGCGCGCGAAGTAGTTGTCGTAATCGCTGATGACCACCGCGTCTTTGTTGACGACGATGCCCAAAAGGTTCTGAACGCCGATCAGGCTGAGCTGCTCGACCGCGCGCTTCGCGTAGCTCTCTTCCGCGTCGTCGGCGGAGACGACGAACAGCGAGCCGTCAACGTGCGCCGCCACCATCAGGCCGTCGGAGACGGCGGCCAGCGCGGGCGTGTCGATGATCACGGTGCCGTAGGTCTTGCGAGCCGCGTCGAGCACCGCTTCGAAGCGATCTTGCAGCAGCGACACGGGACTGGCCGGATCCGGACCGCTCGGCAGCACGTCGAGGCCGGGCGCAATGTGCTGCACGGCCGACTCGAGCGAGGCGGTTCCGTCGAGAACGCCGCTGAGGCCCACGTTGTTCTCGCAGAACGTGATGGAATGAATCGTCGGCTGACGCATGTCGGCGTCGATCAGCAGCACCCCGGGCTGCAGGCTCGATAGCGTCTTCGCCAGGTGATAGGCAACGGTGGACTTGCCCTCACCGCGCCGCGCGCTCAGGATCGCGAGGCTCCGGATGGGACGCTTGTTGCGCAACCGCATCGTCACGCACAGGTGGAGGAACGCCTCGACGGTCATCGAGTGGACCCACGGCAGCGCCCGCTGCTTCTTCTCGTCGAACGCGGGGATACGCGCGACCACGGGCAGGCCCAGGATCCGGGCGAAGTCGCGGCCGGCGGAGCGCCGCTCCATCCAGTCCAGGATGTAGACGACCGCCAGACCGAGCAAGAGCCCGATCGCTAGCCCGATCGGGAGGTTCATCTTCAGACTCGGGCGCTTGACCGCGGAGTCCGCCGTGGCCGGCTGCACGACGACGATGTCGCTGATCGCCGTCTCCCGAGCGACCATGGCGTCGCTGTATTTCTGGGCCAGGGCGTTATAGACGTTGGCTGCTCGCTTGGCTTCCTCTTGAATGGAGGAAAACGCCACCGCCTCCTGCGGCATGGACTTGGCCGCCGGGCGAGCGGCCTGCTTCTGGCCCCGCAGGACCTTGAGCTGCCCCTCGTCGCCCTCGATCCTCGCCCGGTAGTTGGCGGCCTGCTGCTGCAGGCTCTGATAGAGCGGGTTGGGGGCGACGGTTGTCTGGCTCACGACGGCCGCCGGCTGGGAGGCGATCTGCGCGGCCAGGGCGTCGCGCTGCTGGCGGAGCGCGATCACCGCCGGGTGCTGCGGCGTGTACTTCTGTTGAGCGGCGGCGAGCTGGGTCTCGACGTCGGCCAGCTTGGAGCGCAGGTCCGAGGAAACCGGGTTGCGATCCACCTGCTGGGCGCTGTTGACCGTGCTCGACATGGACGCCATCTGGCTGGTGACGCTCGCGAGCAGCGCCTTGGCCTCGCTGGAGTCCACCGTCAGTTGGTCGACGTGCTGGTCGATCGTGGTCATCCGGGAGACGAGGTCCTGCTCGTGGGCCGCGGCGTCAATATAGCCGTGGCTCGACTGGAACTGCGCGAGACGCGTTGCCGTCGCATGCATCTCGTCGGCGGCCTGCGGCATCTCCTTGGAGAGGTAGTCGATCGCGGCAACGGCCTGGGACCGAACGAAGTCTCGCTCCTGATCCACAAAAGCGCTCGCAAAGGCGTTGGCGATGTCGGCCGACCGGTCCGGCGACGACCACGAGACGTTGAGATTCAGCAGCGACGTGTTGACGATCGGCTGGACGCTGACGCGCCCGAGCAACTCCCTCGGCGACGCTTGTAAGTTTAGCTGAGTGACCACGCGCGAGGCGATGTCGCGCTGCTGGGCGAGCGCGGCGAACGTCTCGGCCGACTGTACGCCGCTCTGAAGCACGAGCGCGTTGAGAACCGGCAACGCGGTCCCGGCGTCGACAGGCGTGCCGCTGGAATCGGAGCGGCCCGCCAAGAGCCGGACCGTGGTCGTGTACGACTTCGGCATCAGCAGCGTCCCCAGGACGACGATCGCGACGAAGCCGCCGGCGACGGCCGCGAAGACGCGCCAACGCTTTAGGAGCGCGCGGAAGAGGTGTTCGAGGTCGCGACCTTCGCTCGGCGCAGGCTGCAGTTCATGGTTCGCTAGGGCAGCATGCCCCGCGTACGGCGCTATTTCAGACATCGCCTTCAAATGGTACGCTGCCGCGCGGGCCGGGCGTGAGGACGAGTCTGCTCAATGGGCGGGACCTTTGCAACAGGGTCTTGTTTCCTTTGCCCGCGAGTCACCGGGGGTAGTGCTAACGGCTCTCGGCCCGTTCCGAATGGGTGCGTATCATTTGAAGCATCCATGGCGACGCGCATCGTCGAACGTCCGGCACAGGTCCGGAAGTCGGTTATCGGCGGCCCACCGCGGGCGTATCCCGCGAAGTGGGTTGCCATTCTGCTATTGACCGACGTCACGCTGTTCGTCGTGGCCTCGGCTCTGGGCGCCCTCATCGGCTTCCACCACTGGAACTCGCCTCGGATCCTGAGCCACTTGCTGATCGCCGACGCCATCTTCGTCGGCCTCTGGGTGCTCGTGTTCGACCGCCTCGGCCTCTACCGGAAGACCTACGCGCTTTCGATGAAAGACGAGCTCTATTATACGGTAGCTGCGCTGATGCTCGGCACGATCCCGCAGATGGTGCTCTTCACGATCTACCCCGGCATCTCGACGTCGCGCGTGGCGCTAATCTTCGCGCTCCTGTTCTCGATCGTCATGGTCGGCTCGTCGCGCGCCGCCCTGCACACGATCCGGCAGCGTCAGTGGTTCAGGAACCGTCGAAAGATCAGCATCGTCGGCACGGCCGAGAACGTAGACCGCGTCGTCGAAAGCCTCGAGCCGCAGAGCGGCACCGAGACGCTGCTCATCGTCGTCGACGACTCCAGCGAGGCGATCGAGAAGATCGACCTGAGCCGCGACCCGCACCTAAATCGCATCGAATGGTTCAACCACGCACGCAACTGGGGCTGCGACTCGATCATCCTCACCGAGATGGTGCCGCCGTATCTGCTCGCCCACCTCCTCGAAGTCGCCGCGACCGAGCGGATCCGGCTCGCGTTCGCCCCGCCGAAGGTGATGCGCTACAGCTACGATCTCTCGCTCCAGACCGACGGCCGTCAAGTGCTCATCGTGCCGGCGCGCCTGCGCGCTTGCACGCCGCGCGCGCAGCTGGTCAAGCGCTGCACCGACATCGTCTTTACCGCGTTCGCGCTGCTGCTCTTCGCCCCGGTCATGGCCATCGCGGCGATCGCCATCGCGATCGACTCGGGCTTCCCGATTCTCTACGCGCAAGAGCGCATCGGCCTCGGCGGCAAGCCGTTCAAAATCTTCAAATTCCGGTCGATGCGCCAAGACGCGGAGCGCGAGGGCGGCGCCGTCTGGGCGACGACCAACGACCCGCGAAAGACGCGCATCGGCGGTTTCCTGCGCCGCTTCAGCATCGACGAGCTGCCGCAGCTCTTCAACGTGCTGCGCGGCGACATGTCGCTCGTGGGGCCGCGCCCCGAGCGCCCGATCTTCGTCGACCTGTTCCGGACGACGATGCCTCGCTACGACGAGCGGCATCTGGTACGCCCCGGAATCACCGGCTGGTCGCACGTCCACATGAAGCGCAACGTCGATACGTCGGCCGCCGGCGAGCGGCTGGAATACGACCTCCAGTACCTCGAAAGCTGGTCCCTCTACCTCGACGTGGCCGTCCTCTTCCAGACGCTCTGCGAGTTCTTGTTTCACCGGGCGGCATGAGCCACGTGCGGGTGCTGCACATCTCGCCGTCGGTGCGCGGGTACGGCGCGGAACGGCTCGTCATCGAGTTGCTCACGCATCTGCCCGACGGCAAGGTCGATGCCGCGCTCCTCACGATCTACGAACCGCCCGCGCACGTGCGCGACGCGCTTCCGTTTCCCGTCTTTCACGCCGGCCGCAAGAGCCGTAAGGATCGCTTCTTCTTCCTCTGGAACTTGATCCGCGAGATCCGCCGCTACCGCCCCGACATCGTCCATACGCACACGCACGTCGGCAAGTACTGGGGGCGGCTGGCCGCGCTCGCCGCGGGAAGCCGCTGCGTCGTCCACACCGAGCACAATCCGTGCGACTTCCGCCGCACGCCGGTCGAACGCGTCGCCGACTGGCTGCTGCATCGGCGGACCTCGCGCGTCGTGACGTTCTTCAAAGAGCAGGGCCAGAGGATGAGCAGCTTCGAGCGGCTGCCGATGCGCAAGGTTGCGCTCATC
Source organism: Vulcanimicrobiota bacterium (assembly GCA_963824595.1). Taxonomy (GTDB): domain Bacteria; phylum Vulcanimicrobiota; class Vulcanimicrobiia; order Vulcanimicrobiales; family Vulcanimicrobiaceae; genus Cybelea. The sequence goes on along the minus strand of CAWGPY010000001.1, from coordinate 240,279 downwards.
CCCAACGGCCTCGCCCTGTCCGGACCCGTGGAGAATCGGCTGCGCGCTCGCCAGCGGCTGGGCATCGCCCTCGACGAGTTCGCGATCCTCGTCGTCGGCCGCATGGAGTATCAGAAGAATCACATCCTCGCGCTGCGCGCCTTCTCGGCGCTCTACAAGCAGACGCGCGAGAAGGCGGTGCTCCTATTCGCCGGCGCGGGCGAAAACGAGGTGATGCTGCGCGGCCTGGCCCGCGCACTCGACATCGACGACCGCGTGCGCTTCCTCGGCTATCGCAGCGACCTGCAGACCCTGTTGCCCGGCGCCGACCTCGTGCTGATGACGTCGTGGTTCGAAGGCATGCCGCTCGCGCTCCTCGAGGCGATGACGGCGGGCGTGCCGATCGTCAGCACGCCGTGGCTGGGGGCGCGCGAGATGCTCGGCGACGGACGCTTCGGTTTTCTCGCTGCCGACTTCGAGCCGTTCCGCGTCGCCGCACAGATCGAGCGCGCGATCGCGCATCCGCGCATGCGCCGGAGTATCGCCGAGCGGGCCGCGCGGCACGTCAAAGAGGCCTACCAGGTCGAGCGGATGGTCGACGCGCATCGCGAGCTCTACCTGCAGCTCAGCGGAGCGGCGCAGTGAACGCGCCGGCCCGGCGGCTCATCGTCGTGACGTCGCGGTTTCCGTTCGGCAGCCAGGAGTCGTACCTGCGCGGCGAACTCGCCGAGCTGGCGCGCTACTACGACGAGCTCGTCATCGTGCCGGTGCGGCCGCCCGCGGCGCCCGCCCAACACCCCGTCCCGGCGAACGCACGCGTCCTCGCGTGGCCGCTCGCCAGCCCGCAGCTGCTGCGCCGCGCGCTCGCGGCGCTGCGCGCGCGTCCCGCGGCCGCCGCCGGCGCGCTGCGCGCGCTCGCAGCGTCGCGCGATCCCGGACGCGCCAAGAACTTCGCCGTCGCCGTCAAGGGGCTCGCGCTCGGGCAGTGGGCGATGGAGCACGGTGCCGAACACATCCACGCCTACTGGATGTCCACTCCGTCAACGGTCGCCATGATCGCCGCGCAAGCGAGCGGCCTGCCGTGGAGCGCGACGGCGCACCGTTGGGACATCTACGAGCGCAATGCGTTCGACGTCAAAGAACGAAGCGTCGCGCTGATCCGCGTGATCTCCGAGCGCGGCGCCGCCGACTTACGCGCGCGCATGCCCACGCTCAACGGACGCGTGGCGCACCTGCGCCTGGGCATCGCCGTCCCGCCGCTCGTCACGCCGTCGCACCACGCGGGCGAGTTTCGAATCGCGTGCCCGGCGGCGCTGGTCGAGGTCAAAGGCCACGCGACGCTGCTCGATGCGCTCGTGCGCCTGCGCGACATGGGCGTTCCCGTCCGCTGCACGCTCTACGGCACCGGGCCGCTGCAGGACGAGCTCGAACGGACCGCGGCCAAGCTCGAGCTGGGCGACGCGCTGGAGTTCGCCGGATTCGTTCCGCAAAGCCGGCTGCATCACGAGTATCGCACCGGCCGCTTCGCCGCGATCGTGCTTGCGAGCCGCAGCGCGGGCGAGAAGATGATGGAGGGCGTTCCCTCGGCGCTGCTCGAGGCGATGGCCTTCGGCGTGCCGGTCGTGGCAACCGACTCCGGCAGCGTGGGCGAGGCCGTCGATCCGACGTCCGGACTCTTGGTGCCGCCCGACGACCCCGGCGCGCTCGCGACGGCCCTTTTCGACGTGTATCGCGATCCCGGCGCGGCGCGCTCGCGCGCCGGACGCGCCTACGAACTGGTTTCCGCGCGGCACGACGTGCGCGCGCAGATGCGCGAACTCGCGGCCGCGTTACGCGGCAAGGATGGTGACTCATGAATATCTCCGTGATCGGTCTCGGCTACATCGGGCTCCCGACGGCGGCGCTCTTGGCGGGCCGCGGTCATCGTGTGTACGGCTACGACGTGAACTCGCGGCTGCGCCGCGGTTTGCAGCGCGGCCACGTCGCGTGCGACGAGGCGCCGGTGAAGGAAGCCGTGCTTGCGGCGTTGGCGTCCGGACGGCTTCACGTCGTCGACGGCGTCCCCAGCGTCCAGGCCTACATCCTGTGCCTTCCGACGCCGACGCACGACGGCAAGCCCGACCTTCGCTTCGTCGAAGCCGCCGCCGCGGCCGTCGCCGAGGTGGCGGCGCCGGGCTCGATCTTGGTGCTCGAATCGACCGTTCCGCCGGGCGCGACGGAGCGCGTGTTCGAACGCGCGCTGAGCGCCGCCGGAAAGTCGATCGACGACTTCCACATCGCGCACTGCCCCGAGCGGGTCATTCCGGGTGCGATCATGGACGAGCTCCGCACCAACGGGCGCGTCGTCGGCGGCCGCACGCCGGCCGACGCCGAGATCGTAAAGAGCCTGTACGCGACGTTTTGCGAGAGCTCCATCTCGACCACGTCGATCCGCACCGCGGAGTTCGTGAAAGTCGTCGAAAACACGTTCCGCGACGTCAACATCGCGTTCGCGAACGAGCTCGCCATCGTCTCGGAAGAGCTCGGCATCGACGTGTGGGAGACGATCGATCTGGCGAACAAGCACCCGCGCGTCGACATCCTGCAGCCCGGACCGGGCGTCGGAGGACACTGCATCCCCGTGGATCCGCACTTCCTTTCCGACGCGAATCCGTTCGCGACCGAGCTCGTCCAGGCGGCCCGTCGCGTGAACGAGCGGATGCCGCACCGCATCGTGCGGCGCCTGGCCGACCTCGTCGAGCCGGAGCGCGGCCACAAGATCGCGCTCTTGGGCGCGGCGTACAAGGCCGACGTCGACGACGCGCGCGAGAGCCCGACGGTGCACATCGACGCGCTGCTGCGCGAGCGCGGCTACCTGACGGCGATCTACGACCCGCACGTGAAGCAGTTCCATCGTCCGCTCTGTTCGTCGCTCGACGAGGCCGTCAGCGGCGCCGACGCGATCGTCCTCGTGACGCCGCACTCGGAGTTCCGCTCGATCCGGCCCGCCGCGATGGCGGCGCTGATGCGCACGCCGCGCATGATCGATACGCGGCGCTTCTTCGACGCGAGGGAGTGGGAGGCGTGCGGCTTCACCTGCTATCTGCTGGGGCGCCCGCTGCGGCGTCTCGCCGCAAAGGCGGTCGCGTGAGCGGCGTCTTGCGACGGTTGGCGTTGGGGTTCCCGGTGAGCTGGTCGCACCAACGAGCGTGGTCGCTCGAATCGGTCTGCGATCCCGGCGCCGGGCGCTACTTCGTCGAGTGGGATCCCGGCACGGGAACGTACGGCGAAGATTTCGACTGCGGGCCGCGCGACGTGAAGGGCGTGCTGCTCAGCGGCCCGCACGAAGACTACCATCCTATCCGGATCGCGCAGTTCGCGCTGCACCGCTTCGGCGTCTGGCGCTCGACCAACGACGTGGTAGCGCGGGAAGATTTCCTGGCGCAGGCGGCGTGGCTGCGCGACAGCCAGCAGGAAGACTCGATGCCCGGCCTCTACCGGTTCGCCTTTCCGTGGAGCAAGTACGGGGCTCCGCCCGGCTGGTCGTCGGCGATGGCGCAGGGCGAGGCAATTTCGGTGCTGCTGCGCGCCGATTCGATCGAGCCCGGGCACGGTTTCGACGCCGGCGCGGTGCGCGCGACGCTCCCGTTCCGCAACGACATCGCCTCCGGCGGCGTCGTGTGGGAATCGGGCGACGACGTCTTCTTCGAGGAGATCGCGAACGAGCACGCGCCGCACGTGCTCAACGGATGCATCTTCGCGCTCTTCGGCGTCTGGGAAATCTGGATGCTGAGCGGCGAGCCGTGGCTGCAGCGGCTGGCGCAGCGGTGCGTCGCGACGCTGCGGCGGTGGCTGCCGCGCTTCGACACCGGCTGGTGGAGCCTCTACAGCCTGCTGAGGAGCGCGACGGACCAGCCCCACCTGGCGACGCTGAAGTACCATCAGTTTCACATCGCGCAGCTGCGCGTGCTCGCGCGGATGTTCGACGAGCCGTTCTTCGACGAGACCGCCTCGAAGTGGGCCGGCTACGCGCAGACGTCGGAGTGCCGCGCGCGGCTGCTCCGCGCGACCATCTGCAGCTTGCCCGAGCGCTTCTTAGGCCGCGACACCGTCGTCGGAGGAGCGCACACGTGAAGGTCGCGGTCGCAACGCACTTCTATCCGCCCGAGCCCGGCGCGGGGGCCCTGCGCGTGCGTTCGATGGTCGACGCCTTCGCGGCCGCGGGGCACGACGTGACGGTCGTCACCGCCTATCCGTCGTTCCCGCGCGGGGAGTTCTCCGAGCGCCGCCGCCCGATGGTGCGCGTCGAGCGCAACGGCCGCACGCGAATCGTCAGACTGAACTCGCTGCTCGTCCCGCGGATGCCGGGATCGCGTCTGCTCCACTGGCTGTCGACGGCGGCCGCGCAGTCGCTCTATCTTCTCACGGCGCGCGAGCGCTTCGACGTCGTCGTGATCAGCTCGCCGCCGATCACGCTGGCGCTGCCGGGACTGATCGGCGCGATGCGGCATCGCTCGAAGCTGATCGTCGACGTGCGCGACGTCTTTCCCGACCTCGGCGTGCAGCTCGGCGTCTGGAAGCGCGACGGCCTGGTGGTGCGTGCGCTCGACAAAATGGTTCGCCGGCTCTACCGCCGCGCCGATCTCGTGGTCGTCGTCACCCCGCACGGCCGAGAGCAGATCGCCGCCCGAGGCGTCGACCCGGCCCGCATCGTGCTCGCGCGCAACGCCTACGAGCGCAATCCGGTGGTGGGCGACCACGTGCGGCCGGCCAACGGCTTCACGGCCGTGTACGCCGGAAACCTAGGGCTGACGACCGACGTGGACGTGCTCGCCGACGCGGCGAACTTGGTCGCCAAGGACAACATCACGATCGAAATCATCGGCGACGGCGCTCAGCGCACGCACCTGGGCGAGCGCGTCGCGCAAGAAGGCATCGCCAACCTGCGCATCAAGGGAAGCTTTCCGCGACCGGAGGCGCTCGCCATGGTGGCCAGCGCAGACGTGTCGATCATTCCGCTGCGCAAGGGCTTGAATCAGAGCATCCCCACGAAGCTCTACGACTCGCTCTCGGTGGGCTGCCCCGTCGTGGTCGTCGCGGAGGGCGAAGCGATTCAGGAAGGAACGTCGCTCGGCGCGATGTGCACGCCGGCCGGCGACGCCGAAGCGCTCGCCGACGTCTTGCGCCGGCTCTCGGCGATCGATAGAAGCGCGCTGCGCAAGTTGGGCGAGAGCGGGAAGTCGCGGTTGAAGCTGCTGGCCGACCGTTCCGATATCATGGCGGGGCTCGTGGGCCGTGTCGCGGCGCTCGGCTGACGGCCTACCGCAACGTTGCGCAACAGCGCAACCATCGCGAAGGTGAGCCAAGCATACTTGTACTGAAAGAGATCGATCGCCATCGAAACGGCGATAGTCGCGATCAGCGACGCCTCCATCACGATCCGGTAGTCGTACCACTCGCTCGTGCGATCGATGTCGCGCAGCGAGCGGAACTGCGCCCAGAAGAACGCGGCGATCAAGGCGAGGCCGATCACGCCCGTCTCGACAAGATAGTGCAGGATGAGGTTGTGAGCGGGGCCATCCCAACCGTAAGCGTACGGCTGGTGCGTCGTCAGGTAGTAGAGATTGAACGCCGTCTGGAAGTTTCCGATCCCGTAGCCCTGCAGCAGGCGGTGCTTCGCGGCCTCGAGCGCGACCGCCCAGATCGAGGTGCGTCCGGACCCGCCCGTGTCAAGCGCCGTGGCGAAACGCAGGAAGACCGACGTCTGCACGGTGGTCGCCAGCAGCGCGACGCCGCCCAGCGCCATCGCGAGCTTCAGCCGGTACTTCGAACGCCAGAAGTAGTACGTCGCGATCAGACCCAGCGCGGTCAATCCCTCGCGCGAACCGCTGAGCAGAATCGCGACCGCCAGCAGCGACAGTCCGCCGACGCACGCCAGGCGCGCCAGCAGCAACCGCGCGCGCAGACACCACATGCCTAGGATGGCCGCCGGGAATATCAGCGCATCGGAAAAGTGGTTGGGATCGATCTGGTATTGGCCGACGTGGATGATCAGGCGGCGCGTGGCGAGGCTCTCCTGCGCGAACGTCGGATCGTGGTAGAACATGTTGGCGCCGTAGGCTGCCGCGCAGACGCCGCCGGCGACGACGAGCAGGCACAACAGGCGGAACTGCGCGGGCGTGATAGGGATCATGCACACCACGGCATAGAGCATCATCAGGCCGCCGTAGGTGCCGATCATGGCTACGGCGATCTTCTGGTCGACGGCCCACAGCGTGGTCGCGAGCATCCAGAGCGCGAGCACGGCTAAGATGCGGACCGGCTGCGACGAAAAGGTGAACAGATTGCGCCGCGCGATCCACAGCAGCAAGAACGCGCCGGCAATTATGCCCAGCAGCTTCGTGACCGTTCCGACCGACCCGGTGTTGAGCAGGTTGTCGAACGGAACCAGCAGGACGTACAGGCCGAAGACGGTCTCGACGGGCCAGCGTAGGGCCGCGTACAGGGCAAAGGGCGCGATGACGAGCGCGAACGCCCCTGCGGTGACCAGGCTCATCCCGTTGAGGAGTACGAGCGCGGCGCCGATGCCGAGCGGTACGACGGCCGCGAGCGCAGCGCGCGGCGCAAGCTGCGAGGTGGTAATCGTTGCCATGCCGGTCTTTCCACTATACGGTCGGGCCGGCCGAGGGTCGAGAAGCAAAGGTCCCAGCAATGGGGACCAAGGGGTGATTGCAGCACCCCCCCGCCCGCGTAGACTATCAGCGTGACTCATGGGTTCTGGCCGTGGCAGCTCGTAGCAGCCCTGGTGCTCAACTGCGCGGTTCAGGCGCTCGCGATCGCGGCCTACGCCGCCCGCCTGGCGGGCGCGCGCTCGGGCCGGGTGGCGACGGCCATCTCGCTGTTCAACATCTTCGCCACCAGCAGCCGGTTCGCGCAGATGCTCTACACGCCGATGCTCGGCGCGCTCTCCGACCGCGCGGCCGGAGCGATGCTGCACACCTATCAGTGGCAGCTGCGGGCGATCATCCTTTCCGGGACCGTCGGGGCCGCGATCGGCACGCTCGCCATCCCGACGTTCGTGATGTTCTACCTGCGCGCGATCCGCTCGCTCGAGCGCAACGGCAGCATTCCCAAAGCCGCGCTCGCGATGTTCCGTCCGGCGACGGTAGCCGCGGTCATCGGCGAAGTGAAGTTCGGCGTCGCGACGCGGTGGCGCGACCTCTCGTTCCGCCACGTGCCGAAAGACGTGCTCCTCCTCAACGTCATGGTGACCGCCGTTTACGGCGCGGGCATCGTGGCGGCCGCATATGCGAGCGTGCTGCAGCCGCAGGCGGCGCGCACCGCGGTGCTGTCGAGCGGACTCGTGAACGGATTTGCGACCATTGCTTACAACATCATCGTGGATCCCGCTTCGGCGCTCATCACCGACCGCGCCGTGCGCGGCGAGCGATCCATCGACGACGTCAAAGCGCTGGTGACCGGGCTGGCGTTCACGTCGATCGCGGGGCTGCTGCTGTCGCAGGCGCTGCTGCTGCCCGCCGCGTCGCTGATCGAGATCGGAGCGAAGCTTATCTCGGGACGGTAGCGCGCCTAATGACCGGGAACGCGCTCGACGCGCCCGAGCGCGAGCACGTCGAAGTCGGAAATATGAATCGCCTCGAGCGACGCGAGGTCGGACTCGCTCCAGCGATTCGAGCCGTCCAGCGGAATCGCGTCGTAGAGCTCGTTCGCGCGCGCCGTGTCCGCGAGATAGATGCCGTACGTCTTCATGGCGCGCGCGATCGCGGCGCTCTGCGGACCGAAGCGCGACGTGTCGAACGACGCGCGCAGCCGTAGGTGGGCGCCGTAGGGAAGCTGATAGCCGCCGCGACCCTTGAACGCGATCCCCTCGGCGTCGCTGGCCGGCCGAACGAACGTCCACTGCGACACGGATCCCGCCGGCGCCGCCCAGTTCAGCGCGTGACGGATCGAGCCGCTCGCGACTTCCTCCCAGCGCGCCATCCCGGCGTAGATCGACAGCCCCGACGCCATCGCCGACGGCGCACCGGGCGGCAACGGCACGAAGGGACGGCGCAGGTCCCACACCGCGCCGCTGTATGCGGAGAGGCCGCCGCCGGAAAACGTGGCGTCGTACGCCTCGTAGAGACGGCAGTCGTCAACCTGCACGACGATCGCGTGCGCGTCGCTCAACGGCTCGATCCGAAAGCCGGGCTGCCACGGATAGACGACGCCGAAGCTGTGGTACGGCACCTTCTGACGGACGCGGAACGTAGGCGTCGCGCCGGTGGCGATATTGATCGTTTCGACGGGTCGCGCGGCCATCCAGAAGCCGCTCGTGCTGCCGGCGGCGGCCATCGACTGCACGTAGCGAGCGCTGTCGCGATCGACGGGCGCCGACGCGACGGGTTGCGTGTAGGCGCCGTTCGATCCGAACAGGCCGCACGCCGCCAGCGCCGCCGCGGGCGCGAGAACGGCCGCTAGCACGACGCCGCTACGGAAGCGTTTGAATCGGCGGAAGCTTGACGACGTCGAAGTCGCTCATCGTGATATTCGAGAGCGACACCAAATCCGACCAGTTCCATGGATTGTCGCCGTATTCGTCGTTGGCGAAATAAATTCCGTTGGAGCTGGATCCGGTGTCCGAGAGGTACACTCCGTAGGTCTTCATCGCGTTCGCAACCATCGTCGCCTGCGGTCCCCAGCCCGACGTGCTGAACGAGGCCTTCAGCCGGAGTTGCGCGCCGTACGGCAGCTGATACGCGCTGGTACCGTAGAACGGCAGGCGGTCGGTGTCGCTCGCCGGATCCACGAACTGATACTGCGCGACCGTGTGAGCGATGCCGTCCCAGTTCAGGGCGTGGTCGATCGAGCCCGCCTCGTAGTCTTCCCACCGCACCATGCCCGCGAAGAGCGACAGGCCCGACGCCATCGACGATGGATTGCCGGGCTCCAGCGGCTTGAACTTGCGCGTCAGACGCCAGTTCGCGCCGCTGTACGCGCTGAGCGTACCGTTCGAATACGACGTATCGTACGCTTCGTAGAGCCGGCAGCTCTGAGTCTGCACGACCATCGCATGATGGTCGCCGAGCGGCTCGATGTAGAAGTTCGAAGCCCACGGATACGGCACGGGAAACGAGTGATTGCGCGTCTTGGGAACGACGGTGAGGAGGGGCGTCTTGTTGTCGGCGAGGTTGACTTGCTCGACTCCCGTCGAGGCATAGAAGCCGTTCGTGTCGCCCGCCTGAATCACGGAGCTGATGTAATCGGCGCTGTGGGGATCGATCGCCGAGCCGGTCACCGGCTTGGTGTAGGGGCCGTTCTTGAAGGCCGGGCAGCCGTAGTAGCCGCCGCCGGGAGAGCGGCCGGCGTGGTGGCCGGAAGAGGGCGCCGCGGGGGTCATCGGCGCGGGTTGCATGGTGCCCGTCGAGCAGGCCGCCAGGGCGAGGGGCGCCATCCAAGAAGCCCGGGTACATCGAGCAGCGCGTCGCACAACATCCTCCCTGAACCGCTGCGCCGCACGGCGCCGCTTGGTTCGTACGATAGTACGAATTTACTACGGGCGGGTTCGGCTAGCCGGGGGGCATTCCATCCTCCCAAGGTCCCAGGTTATGGGACTTTCGTACCATACGGGGCGGCGAACGAGCCCCCGCCTGGCGCCTCTACTGGAAGTCGACCGGAACGTTCGACGGGGGGCGGTGCTCGAAGAACGACCTCGAGTACTTGGCCGGGATCGCCCTGAATTTGCGCCGCGGCTTGTTGAAGGCGAACATATCGCTCATGCTGTTGGCGCGCGTGTCCGTGGTGCCGAGCCGGCCCAGGTTCCAGGTGTCCTCGACGAAGCGGATCACGCTGCCGAACTCGTACTGCGTGTGGGAGACGTAGCCCGGCTTCGCGTAGGGCGACACGACGATCATGGGTACGCGGAAGCCCAATCCGGCATAGTCGAGCTGCGGCGGGGCCACGTGGTCGTACCAGCCGCCCCAGTCGTCCCAGACGATCACGATGGCCGTCGAGCTCCAGTACTGGCTCGCCCCGATCGCGTTCACGACGCTGGCGACCCACGACGGGCCGGTGTCGGAGCTGCCGAACCCGGCGTGGTCCGAGTTGGCGCCGTCGGGGATGACCCACGAGACGGCGGGCAGATTTCCCGCGGTGATGTCGTTGAAGACGTTCGTCTCGGGCGAGGAGATGTTCGCCGTCCACTCCGGGCCGTTGCGGACCGGGTAGACCACGTCGAACGCATCCCAATACGCCCCCGGAAGGCCTCCCTTGAAAAGGTCGGGCGTGTAGTACTTCCACGACACCGACTTCGCATCGAGCAGGTCGCGCAACGTCGCGTAGCCGGGCGAGCTCGGGAACTTGTTCGAGCACGGAAACGGCCCGCTCTGGACGTACTTCGTCGGCGTGATCAGCGGCGTCGTGGTTCCCGGCGCTGCGTCGCATCCCCACGGACCGTGCGTGGGAAAATCGATCAGGCTCTCCTGCGACGTCAACGCGCTGCTGCCGCGAATGAGATCCTGATGCGCGGAGAAGCTGCCGCTGGTCTCGGTCGGAAACATGTGGTCGGCGAGCCCGTATTGCTTCGCCATCGTCCAGTACGGCTTTATCTGCTTCGGATTCACGAACTCGTACGCGCACTTCGGGCAGTACTTGCTGTTGACGTACACCTTGTCCCAGCCGTCCATTTTGCCGTTGTCGTACTCGACTTGGAACGCGGAGTGGCTGTTCTCGTATTGCTTCGGGTCGAACAGCTTGCTCTTCTTGAGCTTGACGGTGCCGCCGGTGCTGTTCTTCCCCGAGGTCGCTCCGTCGGCTCCTTTGAACGTCGCGAAGAGATTGTCGAAGCTGTGATTCTCTTGAACCACGATGACGACGTGCTTGATGTAGTTGCCGGACGAACCGCTCTGCGGCGGGACGAGCGACGGAAGCGCCGGCGTCCCGCCTCCCACGCCGGCGTTGCCGGAGCACGAGGCGAGAGCGACGCAGAGAAAGAGACCCTCGAAAAAAGACCGGGTCCCAAAACGGCCTCTTCGCATGATGCGCTAGAGTTTTGCCGCGCCCGGTGCCGTACCCCGTCGAAACCTAGGCCGGGCGCGTAAATTGAGCCGTCCGGCTCATAGGCCTGCGGACGCCGCTCGCTTGCAACCGACGCTCGCCGTTATGCGTCATCATTCACATGCACAACGTCAACGAATTAGAACGCCACCCCTCGCCGGCGGGACGGCCGCAGCCGCTGGCGTTCCACGCCGGACGCCTCTGGATCGGCGCCTGGGACACCGACACGATCTACGCCGTCGATCCCGCGACGTGGTCGGTCGCGGCGCAGTTCGCCGCCCCCGGCAAACCGTACGGTCTCGCGTTGTATCGCGGCGCGCTCTCCGCCGTGATCTCCGTCGGCGACGACGACGACCGGTATCTCTTTCGCTTCGACCCGGAGCGCGGGTTCGACGCCGGGAGCAAGACCGCGTGTCCGGACTTCACCGGTTCGCATCTCGCCGCCGACGGCGACACGCTGTACCTCTGCCAACAAGGGAAACGCCGCATCCTCGCGCTCGATGCCGTCGGCACCGTAACGCGTGAGATCGCCCTGCCGACGCGCTGTACGGGCTTCAACTTTGGAGCCGCCGGCGAATGCTTCATGATCTCCGCCGACGACGAGTGGGAGAACCTCGCGTTCTCGCGCCTCTCGTTGCGCGGCGAAACGGCGGAGGTGACGCCGATTGAGGGCGTGCCGTTCGACGCGCGGGCGCTTGCCTTCGACGGATCGCGGTGGTGGACCAGTCATCGGGACGCGAACGAGATCGTCGCATTCTCGGTCTAGGCAGGCTCCACTCCGGCAAGGGTCGCGCTCGCAGGCCATTGAACAGGCTTTAGCTTGCTTTGCCGCCACCCCAGCGCACCCAGGGCGCAGGCGAAGCAGGGCCTGCTGAAATTTTTCTCCCGAAAGGTAATCGAGAATGAAACGTCTTGTCATTTCCCTCATCGGAGGCCTCGCTCTCGCCGCGTCGGCGATCGCGCCCGGCATCGCCAAGATGCCGAACCTCACCGGCACGTGGAGCATCCAACAGACCGGCCTGAACGGCGGCTCCAACTCCACCGTCACGCTGAAGCAATCGGGCAACGCGATCGTCGGCACCAACGCTGCGAACGGAAACGGCTTCAACGGCACGTTCGTCAACGACGTGCAAATCAACGGCAAGTGGCACGGCCCCGGCGGGGCGGGCTGGCTTACCGTCTACGTCAGCCCGAACGGTCACAGCCTCAACGGTACGTGGGGCTACAACGGGCGTCCCGCCAACGGCTCGTTCGTCGGCAACAAGGTGCTGCCGCCGTCGCCGATCACCGCCGCCGGAACCTGGAACGTCACCGGCGCGGGCGGCCCGACCGCCTTCGTCGGAAAGATGGTCTGCACGGAATCCGGTCCCAGCGTGGTCTGCCACGCCGGCGGAATGATCCTCAACGGAAAGTTCCGGACCAAGGACAAGGTGCGCGCCACGTGGAGCGGCGGAGGAAGCTCCGGGTGGTTCTCGTTCTGGTTCAACGGCGATAACAACAGCTTCAACGGCATTTGGGGCAAGGGCGCCGACTCGACGCCGCCGGTCGGGCGGGTCATCGGACAGCGCGCGCTCTAGCGAGGAGCGACCTACATGCAGCTCGGGATGATCGGTCTCGGACGAATGGGCGCCAACATGGTCGAGCGCCTCATTCGCGCGGGCCATAGCTGCGTCGTCTACGATCGGAGCGCCGATGCGGTCAAAACGTCGGTTTCGGCCGGCGCCGCCGGCGCTTCGTCGCCCCAAGACTTCGTGCAAAAGCTCGACAAGCCGCGCGCCGTCTGGCTGATGATTCCGGCGGCGGCGGTCGACGCGAGCATCGCGGAGTTCGCACCGCTGCTGGAACGCGGCGACGCCCTCATCGACGGAGGCAACTCCTACTACATCGACGACATACGGCGGGCATCGTCGCTGCAATCGTCCGGCATCGATTATCTCGACGTCGGTACGAGCGGCGGCGTGTGGGGCTTGGAACGCGGCTACTGCATGATGATCGGCGGACCCGACGGCGCGGTGAAGCGGCTCGATCCGATCTTCGCGGCGCTCGCGCCCGGACGCGGCGACATTCCGCGCACGCCCGGGCGCGAATCGGCCGGAGGTACCGCGGAGCTGGGCTACCTCCACTGCGGTCCAAGCGGCGCCGGGCACTTCGTCAAAATGGTGCATAACGGCATCGAGTACGGCCTCATGGCAGCGTATGCCGAGGGCTTCAACATCTTGCGGAACGCAAACGTCGGCAAACAGAAGCAGGTCGAGAGCGCCGAGATCACGCCGCTGCGCGATCCGGAGCACTATCAATACGACCTCACTCTGCCCGACGTCGCCGAGGTTTGGCGACGCGGAAGCGTCATCGCCTCGTGGCTGCTCGATCTCACGGCGGCCGCGTTGATGCAGGATCCGACGCTCGAGAAGTTCGGCGGAAAGGTCGCCGACTCGGGGGAAGGGCGCTGGACGATCAAGGCCGCGATCGACGAAGCGGTGCCCGCTCCGGTGCTGACGACCGCGCTGTACGAGCGCTTCTCGTCACGCGGCGACGCCGAGTTTGCGGATAAGGTGCTATCGGCGATGCGCTACGAGTTCGGCGGTCACCTCGAGCTGAAGTAGGCCGCCACCCGCAACCCGGTCCACACCCCGAGGGAACCGATGACCGTCGAGAGCAGCGCGCTCTCGACGGCCATCACCACGAGCAGTCGCGGCGTCCAGCCCGGCACGTAACCCGGGCCGATGAGGGCGGCGAGATACCATCCTGCGGTCGCCTCAACGCACGCCGCGACGGCAATCGCGACGACGCCGTCCCACGACCTCGCCAGACGCCCGGCATAGACGCCCATGAAGAACACGATGACCAGCGCGAGCACCAGGAACGAGTTGTACGAGATCGTCAGCGCCTCGGCGATAAGCGCGGCCAGCACGTCGTAAACGACCAGGATCGCCGAGAACCACAGCGCCGTGCGCAGCACGTTCGGCGCGCGCTCTTACCGGAGCGCGAACGCGCCGACGACTCCGGCGCCGAGGATGAAGAACACGGGATTGATCTTGGTTCGCACGACCGCGAAGAACGTGATGAGCCCCAGGATCAGCGTGAGCCAGTTCGTAACGGCGCCCTTTCCGAACGTGATCAGACCGCCGACGGCAAGGCCGATCGCGACGGGAGCGAGCCCCTTCTGAATGGACGCGCGCCACGGCCAGTTTGCCAAACGCGTCCACAAGCGGCCGACGAGGAACGTGAGCACGCCGGTCGGGACGAAGAAGGCGAGCGCGCAGGCGATAGCCCCGGGGATGCCGGCGACCAGCTGCCCGATCTCGGCCACCATCATCATGTTCGGTCCCGGCGACATCTGGCCGGTGCTGTAGACGTGCGTCAGCTGTTCCGCCGTGAGCCAGTGATGCGACTGGACGATCTGGACCTTCATCTCCGGAAACGCGGCCATGCCGCCGCCGATCGTCAAGAACGACAGGTAGGCGAAAACCCGGATCAGTGCAGGGATCTGATCCATTCTTCTTCCTCTTTGGCGGGCGCTTCGGGTTTGGTGCGCGGACGATACGTGAAGATCGCCAGCGCGCCGACGGCGAGGAGCGTGATCGGCACGCCCCACTTGAAGTAGTTGATGCCCAGGATCGCTGCGAGAACGAAGAACGCGTCGTAGAAACCGCGCAGCGACTTCTTCCCGATCTGGAACCACGTCGCGGCGAGCAGACCGGTCGCGGCTGCGGCCACGCCGCGCAACGCCGCGTTGGCGATCGGGCGCGCGGTGGAGCTGGCGTACACCATGCCCGCCGCCGTCATGAACAGAAAGGCGGGGAGGCACATGCCCACCAGCGCCGCCGTCGAGCCCATCGTGCCGCGCAGGCGATCGCCCGCGAGAATGGCGATGTTCGTGGCGTTGAGGCCGGGCAGCGTATTGCTGATCGACGTGATCTCGAGAAACTCGACGTCGTCGAACCATTTCTTCTGTTGCACGAGCCCGGTGCGCAGATAGGCGACGACGCCCCCGCCGAAGCTGATGGCGCCGATTTGAAGAAACGTGAGGAATATCTCGAGGACCGACGGCTTCTTCATCGTTCCGCCCATTCTATCAAACGAACGAACACTTGCGATATACCGAAAACCGCAGCTCCGGGGGTTTTTGGGCCGAAAGCGTCGTACCGTCCCGCATCGCAGAGGTTTGGGACGTCGCCGTGATGAGAGTTCGCGCCCTTCCGCTCGCCGCATTGCTCGCGAGTTGCGCGCACGCGCCCGGATCGCCGGCCTTACCCGCCGCGCCGGCGGCGGGATTGCCGGACGCGCGCCGCAGCGCGGCCTTTACGACCCTCTTCAGCTTTGACGCCACCAACGGGCGAACGCCCTCTGCCGCTCTGATCGCAGCGAACGGCGAGCTCCACGGAACGACCTACGGCGGCGGCGCGCACGATGACGGAACCGTCTTCGCGATCTCGACCACCGGCACGCAACGCGTGCTCCACGCGTTCAAAGGCGGCGCCGACGGCTCGCTGCCGCAGGCCCCGCTGCTGAAGTCCGGCGGCGCGTTCTACGGCACGACGATCGACGGCGGCGGCCCGGGCGGGGAAGGCGTCGTCTTCAAGGTCACCGCCTCGGGAGCGGAGAGCGTGGTCCACCGCTTCAAGGGCGGACGCGACGGCGCGAGCCCGTATGCCGGCCTCGTGCCCGCGAACGGCGTGCTCTACGGCACGACCGCCGGCGGCGGAAAGCACTCGCAGGGAACGATCTTCACGATCTCGCTCGCGGGGGCCGAGACCGTCGTGCACAGCTTCGGCAAGCCGTTGGGCGACGGTTCGACGCCCCTCGCAGGGCTCACGCCGCTCGGGAAAGCGCTCTACGGCACGACGGCGTTCGGCGGCGCGTACTGCGCGGGCTACGGCTGCGGCGCCGTTTTCAGCATCGACGGCTCGGGCGCGGAACGCACGATTTACAGCTTCGGCGGCAAAGACGGTTCGATGCCGTCGTCGAGTTTGATCGCGCTCGGCGGCAGCTTGTACGGAACGACCGCGAGCGGCGGGAGATACGGCAACGGGATCGCGTTCGCGCTCACGCCATCGGGTAAGCAGACGATCCTCCACAGTTTCAAAGGCGGCAGCGACGGCGCGACGCCCAATGGACTGACCGTCCTGAACGGGACGCTCTACGGCACGACCGACGGCGGCGGCACGGGGGGTGCGGGAACGGTCTTCGCGCTCGCAACCTCGGGTGCGGAGCGCGTGCTCTACTCGTTTACCGGCGGAAAGGACGGCTCGACGCCGCGCGCCGGTCTCGTCGCCGCCGGGGGTACGCTCTACGGCTCTACGGCCGAGGGCGGCGCGAACGGCGCCGGAACCATCTTCGACATCGCGCCGTAGCGGGGACTCGCGTCAGCATCTGCGGGTAAGGCTATACCCGCCGCCGCGAACGTGCTTGCCGTCGGGCGACAGCGTCAGCGTGTGATTGCCATAATAGGTGAGCGTGACGGTGTCGCCCTTGAGGCCCCAATTTCCCGAGACGCCCTCGCTGTCGGTCACCTCGCCGGTGAGCGTCATCGTGAACGTGAGCTTGCTGTCGCCGTCGGATACCCACGTGCCCACGAGGCTGTTCGTCGCGCAGCCGGTCGGAATCGGCGTCGGCGTCGGAATGGCCGCCAGCGGGGCGATCGCGCCGCCGTAGAACTTGTGAGCGATGTCCAAGCAGAGCGCGTCGGCGCCGTACGGGCTGTCGGGCAGCTGTACGGCGCAGGTGAACGTGACGACGTAGCCTTTCGACAGCGCGTAACACCGAACCACTGCAGAGCCGGTCGGCGTTCCGGCCACGCCGTTGCCGGAGTACGCGAGCCACTCGCCGCTGCCGGCGCTCGACTCGGAAGCGTTTTGCAGGAACGCGTCGAGCGACGATCTCGCCTTGCTGCCGCAGTCCGATAACGAACCTTCGGGACTGACGTGGCGAATGCCGACCGAGAGATCCACCGCGGCTGGCGCGTCGGCGCGGCACCATATCAGGGCGGCGACAAGGGCGACGGCGAGGAAGCCGAAACGGCGCGTTGCGAGCGGTCTCAATGCGGGCCTCCGGTACCGAACGCATCGGTGAGCTTCGCGCAGAGCGCGCTTGCGCCGTCGGGACTGGGCGGCACCTGCGCCGCGCAGGTGAACGTCACCAGATACCCTTGCTGGTCGTCGAGCGGGTAGCAGTGAATCGCGGCGGCGGCGAACGAGTTGCCCGACGAATCCGGCGGCGACGAGCCCTTCCATTGCCCGGTTTCGCCGACTTCGGCCGCGCTTTGGAGCACGGCGCTCAGCGCGTTTTTCGCTCCGTCGTTGCACGCGCTCAGCGGTTGATTTTTCACGACCTTGCGAACGCCGACGTACACGTCGAGCGCCGCGGGTGCGGTCGCGCGCGCCGACCCGAAAGCGAGGGTGAAGCCGACTGCCAGCACCGTACAACGGATGCAAAACGTTCTTGCCACGGGCGTCCTCCTGCGTCGAATGCCTTAGACGACCGCGCGGCGCTCCCCTATGGAGGCGCGGGGCGCCGCCGACGGAAGAAAAACCCCATGAAATCGACCGTCACATTGGCTGCTCTCTGCGCGTTACTCGCCGGCGCCGCGACGCTGGCGAACGCGCAGATCCCCGCACCGGGCGTGGTGCCCGCGAGCGACCCGTTCGTTTGGCTGGAAGACGTCCACGGCGCGCGCGCCGCCGCCTGGGTGGCGGCCGAGAACGCCAAGACGCTGCGCGTCTTGCAGAGCGACCCCAACTTCAACGGCCTCTACGCGGACGCCCTGAAGATCGCGCAAGCGAAGGACCGCATCCCGAGCCCCTCGTTCGTCGGCGGTCAGATCTACAACTTCTGGCAGGACGGCGAGCACGTGCGCGGCATCTGGCGGCGCACGGCGGCGGCGGCGTTCGCGAGCGGCAATCCCAGCTGGACGACCGCGCTCGATCTCGACGCGCTCGCGAAGGCCGAGAACGCGAACTGGGTTTGGAAGGGCTACGACTGCCGCTGGCCGGCGCAAGATCGCTGCCTGCTCTTTCTGTCGGACGGCGGCGAAGATGCCTCGACGGCGCGCGAGTTCGATCCGGGCACGGCCCAGTTCGCGACCGGCGGATTCTCGCTGCCGCGCGGGAAGCAACGGATCGCGTGGGACGGCCAGGACGCCCTGCTCGTCGCGCGCGAGTGGTCGCCGGGCGATCTCACGACCTCGGGCTATCCGTTCGTCGTGAAGCGGTTGCAGCGCGGACAGCCGCTCTCGACCGCCGTTGAAGTATTTCGCGGCGCGAAGTCCGACGGCGGCTACGGCGTGACGCCGATCGCACTGCACGACGGCGCGGGACACACCGCGATGCTGATCTCGCGCCCGATCTCCACGTTCGAGGCCGAGTATTACCTGATGACCGCCGGCGGGCCGAAGCGGCTCGACGTTCCGCTGGAGTCGAATCCCAGCGCGCTCGTGGCGGGCCGCCTGCTGTTCACGCTGCAGCAAGACTGGGCGGCCGGCGGTTCGACGTTTGCGAAGGGCTCGCTCGTGTCCGTGGACCTCGCGGAGAACACGGCCGATCCACAGCATCTCAAACCGTCGCTCGTCTACGCTCCGGGCCCTCGCGAGACGCTGGAGAGCGTGGATCAGACGAGCTCGCACCTCGTGGTCGTCACCTACGAGAACGTTCGCGGGCGCGCGTGGATCTACGCGCCGGTCCCGGACGGCTGGTCGAAGCAGCGCCTCGACCTGCCCGACGATTCGTCCATCATCGTCAACGACGCCGATCAGCGCGGCGAGAGCGCGTACCTCACGACCACGAGCTTCCTCACGCCGTCGTCGCTGTGGCACGTCGACGCGGACGACGGCGCCGTCGCGCTCACGCAGAAGTCGCCGGCGCGTTTCGACGCCTCCACCGACGTGGTCGAGCAGCGCGAGGCGACGTCGAAAGACGGTACGCAGATTCCGTACTTCATCGTGCATCCGAACAACATGAAGCTCGACGGCAACAACCCGACGCTGCTGTACGCCTACGGCGGCTTCGGCGTGTCGGAGACGCCCCGCTACAACGCTATCGTCGGCAAGCTATGGCTGGAGCGCGGCGGCGTCTACGTTCTGGCGAACATCCGCGGAGGCGGCGAGTTCGGCCCCGCGTGGCACGATGCCGGACTCACCATCCATCGCCAGCGCATCTACGACGACTTCGCGGCGGTCGCACGGGATCTCATCGCCACGAAGGTCACGAGCCAGCGCCGGCTCGGAATTCAGGGCGGCTCGAACGGCGGCCTCCTCATGGGGGTCGAGTTGACGCAGCGTCCTGAGCTGTGGCACGCGGTCGACATTCAGGTGCCGCTGCTCGACATGATGCGATACGAGCAGATCCAGGCGGGCGCGTCGTGGTCCGGCGAGTACGGCAGCATCTCGAACGCCGAGCAGCGCGCTTTCCTCGCCTCGATCTCGCCGTACGCGAACCTCAAGCCCGGCGTGAAATATCCGGAGCCGCTGATCTGGACCACGACGAAGGACGATCGCGTGGGGCCGCAGCACGCCCGCAAGTTCGCGGCCAAGATGGCGGCCCTGCACGACCCGTATCTCTTTTATGAAGTCACCGAAGGCGGGCACGGGTCCGGCGCCAACCTGCGCGAGAGCGCGTTTACCAGCGCGCTGGAAATGACGTATCTGATCCGGCGACTGATGTACTGAGGCGGGCCTGCCCCGGAGCGGCAGGCTCAACGGCCCATATGCTGGGTCGCACTGCTCTAGAATGCCGGCTGCACGGGAGGTACGCTTGTGCGGTGACGAACGTGGGCAAGCGTACGTCTCTATTCGCACTACTGGCCTTTGTGAGTGCATGTGTGGGCCAGCACGGTACGTTCATGCTGCCGAGTGGGACCGGTGGCCGCCACGTTCGCTCGCACGACCAGGCGGCAACCTACGCAGCGGTAGTACTCGCGGATCATCCCACCGGGTACTATCGTCTCGACGATACGGGCGCGATCGCGGCCGACAGCAGCGGCAACGGCTATAGCGGGGCGGTGGGCGTGTCGGTCCAGGAGGCCTCGGCCGGCCTGATCGTCGGCAGCGACGCCGCCATGACGTTCCCCGGCACCGCAACGGCTGTGGGCATCGTCAGCTTCCCCGAAGTGAAAGCCATGGAGGCGACGACGAACGTCTCGCTCGAGGCTTGGCTGCAGTTTGCCAAGGTGCCGAAGATCTACACGGTCGCCGTTGCGTACGGCAGCGATCGCGCTTATGCGCCGTACGACCTCTTCTTCTCATCGGGCGGCACGATCGTCGCGCAATTCTATACGACGGCCGGCGTGCTGGAAGTCAAGAGCCCGAGCCCGCTGGCCGTCAACAAGGCGTATCACATCGTCGGCACGTTCAATGGGACCACGGGATGCCTCTACGTGAACGGTGCGCTCGTCGCGACCGGCACGAAAACCGGCTCGCTGACCGGATACACCCCGAAGTTTGGGCCCGCGATCGGCGACGACGCGCAACTCGAGGACCCGGCCTTCAGCGGCACGCTCGACGAGGTGGCCATCTATGCCAACCAGACGTTGACGGCCGCGCAGGTTGCCAATCACTACGCCGCGGGCACAAGCAACGTGACGCCGCCGCCAAGCCCGACCCCGCCGCCTACGCCGCCGCCTACGCCGCCGCCCACACCGACGCCCGGCAACGGCAACTACCCGTCCGTCATCCTGGGCGACGGACCGACGGCGTACTATCATCTCGACGACACGGCAGCGATAGCTTCCGATGCGAGCGGAAGCGGGCTCAACGGATCGGTCGGCTCGTCGGTGACGACCGCCGTCGGAGGCCTGCTGCCCGCGTACGCCGACACCGCCATGAGCTTCCCCGGAATCGGCTCCGCGGCGGGCACCGTTTCCGTTCCTCAGACCACCAAGTTACAGCCAGCTTCGGCGGTATCGCTCGAGGCGTGGCTGACGTTTTCGAAAACGCCGGCGATCTACACCTTCATGGCCGGATACGGCAGCGACTCGTCGTACGCGCCGTATGGGTTTTTCTTCAGGGCAAACGGCCAGATCCTCGCCCAGTTTTACACCACGGGAGGCGTGCTGGAGGTCGGCTCGACGATCCATCTTTCGGCGAACACCCCGTACTACGTCGCCGCGACGTACGACGGCACCACGGGGCGCCTCTACATCAACGGCGTTCAAAACTCCACCGGGACCATATCGGGGAAATTCAAGAATTATGCCGCCGGCTACGGTTTTGCGATCGGCGACGATGCGGCGCACAGCGATCCGGCCTTCGGCGGAACGATCGACGAAGTCGCGGTGTACGCCGGAAAGGTATTGACCGCCGCGCAGGTTCAGAATCACTACGTCGCCGGAACGACCGGGCAGGGAGCGACGCCGTCGCCCTCGCCAAGTCCGACGTCCACGCCGGCCTCCGCCACCGACTGGGGAACCTTCGGCTTCGATCTGAATCGCTCGGGCTACAATGCGAACGAATCGACGATCGGCCCCGGTAACGTCGGCACCCTGCAGCAAGTTTGGGTGTACAACGTCGGCTCGTCCATGGTGCACGAGCCCGTGTACGCATACGGCATCAACGTGAACGGAGCGCCGACGAATATCATCTACGCGGGGTCGGAATACGGATCGACGCTGTACGCGATCAACGCAAGCACCGGTGCCACCGTGTGGCAGGACCCCGTTCCCTCGTCCAGCTACAAGTGCGGAAAGTCGACCTCCCAGTTTTCGATCGGCGAGACGCCGGCGATCGATCGCGGCAAGAACCTGCTCTACTTCGCTGACGGGCAGGATCAAGTACACGCCGTGGATTTGGGGACCGGACGGGAGGCGGCCGGCTGGCCGTTGACGATTGCCGACTACGCGCCGGACCACAACTTTATGCACGGTGGCTTCACCTACAACCCGGCGAACGGTTTGCTGTACGCGGTCACCGGTTCGACGTGCGACATCTCGCCGTGGTACGGTCGCATCGTTGCCATCAACACGGGCGGACCGAGTATCGCCGGCGAGTTCTTTACGATGAGCGGCACGGCGACGCAGGGCGCCAGCGGCGGCGGCATATGGGGACCCGGCGGCGCGTCGATCGATCCGTCGAACGGAAACGTGCTCGTCGCGACCGGCAATGCCGACACCACCGGCGGCGGATCGCAGAACGCGACGTATGCCGAGCAGGTCGTGGAGCTCTCGTCCACGCTCGGCTCGGTGCTGGCGAACAATTACCCCACGAACATCCCGATCATCTCCGGCGACGACGACTTCGACTTCGGTGCGACGCCGCTGATTTTCCAGCCGTCCTTCTGTCCGACGCTCGTCGCGGCGGTGAACAAATCGGGAATGTTCGAGCTGTACGACGAGTCCTCGATCAGCTCCGGTCCGGTTCAATACATCGCGATGTCGGTTCCGACGGACAGCGCCAGCTTCGTCGGAGTCCCGGCCTACGACCCGGTAACGGGCTACGTCTACGTCGGAATGCCGTCGACGGAGGGCAGTTATCAGCCTGGGCTCGCGGCGTTTAGCATGCAGGCCAACTGCACGCTGAATCCGACGCCGGTTTGGGCAGCGAGTTTCGGCCCCGACGGCGCCGGCGGAGGCCAGACTCCCCGCTCGCCGATCTCGATCGCCAACGGCGTCGTCTACGTCGGCAACTATACGGGCGATACCGAATACGCGTTCAACGCCGCATCGGGTTCGCTGCTATGGACCGACCCGCTCTCGAGTTGGGGCAACGTCGGAACCGTCGTAGCAAACGGAATGGTCTACGTGAGTGCGGCCGACGGAACGGTCACGGCGTGGGCGCTGCAGGGCCAAGCGCAATACCTGCGCAAGCGCGTTCGCGTCAACAAACACTCGTTCGTTCCGGTCCACCACCGGTCGCCGAGAGATCCGTGGTCGCCGTGGGACAACAGATCGCCTTCCACGAAGCGCCGCGCTCCGCGCCTGCGGCGAGGGCAACGAGATCCCAGCTCTTCATTCTAGCTAGCTAGCCGCTCGTCAAATGCGCCGTTGCGGATCGACTGCCGGCTCCCCGCCAAGGATCGGCTTGAAGAACGTTTCGAACTCCGGGTCCAGCGCCTGGCGCGATACGGCGTTGTCGAAGATCGCCCGGGTAATGGGCATGCGCGCGATTGGAACGAACGCCGACGTCCAGCTTCGCCAATGGTGGTCGTCTACCAGCGATCGTTTGCGCAAGAAGTAAATGTCTTGCAGATTATCGATTCCGTTGCGCACGAATACCATTGACTTTAGGTACTCGGGGTCGCGATAGAGCTCGCGCATCCCCGGATTCGAGTCGAGATATTCATTCACGGCCGCCGGGCTGTTAACGAGCTGAGAGCGCATCTCGTTGATTCGTTGGAGCATGGCGTCCTGAATCTCCATGGTCGCGGCTCGATGCGCTGCGTCCGCTTGACGCTTCGCATTGAGCGCTTGCGTTCGCGCATACACCAGCGACAGCAGACCGATGCCCATTCCGGATAAGCCAAAGATGACGCCCAGATCCATCGAGCTAGCGTCGCGGCGGGAGCGATGGATGGTGGTCGGGATACGCCGGCGGCGCGTACTGCGGCGTGGGGTGCGTCTCGAGCGAATGCATCGCCGCGCGCACCGCCGCTTCTAGCTGGGGATCGTGCCCCTGGCGCACCAGCGCCGGGTCCTGCCATACCTCGATGTCGGGCGCGACGCCGTGGCCTTCCACTTCCCAGCGCCGGTGCAGTCCGCCGATCGCGATGCGCGGAGCGGTGACCGATCCCCCGTCGATGAGTCGCGGATAGCCGCCGATGCCGACGAGTCCACCCCACGTGCGAACGCCCACGATGGGTCCGAGCTTCGCCTTGCGGAACAGCCACGGCAGCGCGTCGCCGCCGGAGCCGGAGAACTGATTGACGACCAGCACTTTCGGCCCGTATAACGCCATCAGCGGATCCAGCGACGTCTTGCCGTAGCGCGGAACCAAGATCGCCTCGGGCTTGCGGCTGAGGTAGTCGATGATATAGTCCGCGACCTGCCCGCCGTGATTGAACCGCTCGTCGAGCACGACGCCCTTCTTCTCGATCTGCGAGAAATAGTAGCGGTTGAAGTTCGTGAAGCCGCCGAACTGGGTGTCGGGCAGATAGACGTATCCGAGTTTCCCGCCGCTGACCCGGTCGACGAGGCGACGGTTCGACTCGATCCACGCCAGATTGCGCAGCGGGAAATCGTCCGCCACCGGAACGACGGTGACGCTGCGCGAGCGCGCGCCCGCCGGATCGGGGCCGACCGTCAGCACCACCTGTTTCCCGGCCGTCTGCTGGAAGAAGCTATAGACGCTCTGCGTCGCGCGAACGTCGCGGCCGTTGACCGCCAGCAGATACTCGCCCTCGCTCACCTGCTCGCCGGGCTGCGTGAGCGGTGCCCGCAGCTCGGGATTCCAGTTCTCGCCGTTGTAGACGCGCGCGAACCGATAGCGATCGTGATCGACGGAGTAGTCCGCGCCCAGCAGGCCGACGGTGACGCGCGGCACCTGCGGTTGATTCCCGCCGCGCACGAACATGTGCCCGACGGATAAGTAGCTGAGCATTTCCTCGAAGAGGAACGTCAGGTCGCTGCGCGCCCCGAGGCCGGCGAGGTACGGCTCGAAGCGCCGCTGCGCGGCGGCGATATTCAAGCCGTGATAGTTCGGATCGTAGAAAAAGTCGCGCTCGATGCGCCACGTCTCCCGATACATCTGGCGCCAGTCGAGGCGCGGCTCGACGTACGTCTCCATCGACGCGGTCGCCAGCACGCCTTCGCCGGGCCGCGGCGGCGACTTCGCCGGCACCACGAACCACATCGGACCGCGCTGATAGAGCATCTTCTGACCGTTGAACGACAGCGCGAATGCCGAGATGCCGTCGAGCAGCGGGGTCGTCGCGCGCGATGCCAGATCGAACTTCGCGACCGAGAGCGGCGGCGGCTCGTCGGTGATCGACGCGATCGGCTGCGCTATGAGGAAGAGCTCGCCGGGACCGCCCGCGGAGAGGCCGACGTAGTTTGTCTGCGCCACGGGCAACGCGAGAATCCGTTGCAGGATGCCGTCGAAATCGATCGTGACCTCCGGGTTCGCCGGGGCGGGGCCCTTCGTCGCGACCGGGTGCGGCGTCGCCGCGGCCGCAGGCGTCTCCGGCTCGTCGCCCGTCACCGGCTCCTCGTCGCTGCGAGGCGCCGTGGGCGAGCCGACGCCGCGCTGTAGCACCGCCACGTAGACCGCGCTGCTCACCGGCTGCGCGTCGCTGGTCATGTCCAGCGGATCGCCCGTGAGGCCGGTGTTCGTGCTGGACGTGAAGTACAGATACTTACCGCTGCGGTCGAACACTGGATAGCGGCTGTCGCTCATGCCGTCGGTGATCTGCGCGCGTTTGCCGTCGCCGATCCGGTACGCAACGATCGCGTGCAACTGGTTCGCCAGCACGTTGTCGTAGACGAGCCAGCGGCTATCGGGCGACCAGCTTTCGTCGAACGATACCGGGCCGAACGATTCGTACGGCGCCGTGTCCACCTTCACCGGCGCCGGATGATCGACGTCGACGTACCAGAGGTTCAGCCGCACGTCGCTGTAGGCGATCTTCCTGCTGTCGGGCGACCACGTCGGCCCGTAGAAGAACGACGGCGACGGCCCGAGCGGGATCGCTCGCGGCGGCTGCAGGCCCTTTTGGTCCTTGAGGCAGAGCCGATACTCGCCCGAGGCGTCGCAGAAATAGGCGATCCAACGGCCGTTCGGCGACCAGGCCGGGTCGCGATTGGCGGTCCCCGGCAGGCTGGTGAGATTGCGGACGTCGCCGTACTGCGTCGGAACCGAGAAGATCTGGCCGTGTGCCTCGAAGACAGCGCGCACGCCGGTCGGCGAGATGCCCGCGTTGAGAATTTGGTCGCCGACCTTCTGCCAGTGCGGACGCACCTGCTCGAGCTCGTCGGCGATCGTCACCGGAACCGGTTCGTCGGTCTGCGACGCCACGTCGTAGACGTGCAGTGCATCGAACTTCGCGTATACGATGGCGCCGGCGCCCGCCGAGGCCGACGTGATGTCGAAGGCCGCCGGACGCAGCACTCGCGTGACCGCGCGCGCGTTCACGTCGTACGAGAAGAGCGTGGCCGGACCGTCGCGGTCGGACACGAAGTACACCTTGCCGCCGATCCACATCGGGTCGCCGTCGTTGGACCCTGGATGCGGCACCTTCACCACGCTGGAATCGGCGAGGTTGGCGATCCAGATCGGCGTCGTTTGGCCGCCGCGATAGCCTTTCCAATACGGCTCCCACTGGAAGTTCGGCACGTACGCGATGTACGATCCGTCGGGCGAGTACGCACCCTCCTGCGCCATCGAGAGCGGCAACTGCGTGGGCATCGCACTGCCGGAGAGCGCGATCGTGTAGAGCTGGTTCGGGTCGGAGTAGGCGGCACGATGCGAGCGAAAGAGCACGCGCGTACCGTCGGGCGTCCACCCGACGGCGATGTCGCCGCCGTGATACGTCAGCCGTCGCGGCTGGCCGCCTTCCGACGGCACCACGTAGACGTCGGCGTTGCCGTCGTAGTTCGCCGTAAACGCGACCAGCGAGCCGTTGGGCGAGAAATATGGGCCCGACGCGAGATCGTAGCCGGTCACCAGACGCCGAGCGCGGCCGCCGTGCCGCCCCACGATCCAGATGTAGCCGGCGTACGCAAACGCGATCTGCGTGCGGCTGATCGTTGGTTCGCGCAGCAGCAGCGGCGGGTCGGCGGCGCGGGCCGCGAGGGGTGTGGCGACCAGGGCCGCCAGCACGCCGACGAGCGCGAGTCTCACAGCCGCATGAGGTGCTCGGCGAGTGCGATCTTCTTCACTGTCACTCCTGATCGGGCGGCACGTAGGACGGCCGTTCGTTGATGAAGCTCGACGCCGGGTACGGCGCCCGGATGGGAGAAAAGGCGCGCGGAGCCCGCGTAAAATCGAAACTGTCGCGGATGCTTGCGGCGCGCGTGTCCGTGAATCCTAGCGACGGCGGCCCGATCGGCAGCAAACCGAAGGTCTCCTCGACGAATTTGAGGATGCTGCCGAACTCGTAGCGGGTGTGCGACACGTACCCGCGCTTCGCGTAGGGCGAGATGATGATGCACGGCACGCGAATCCCCAGGCCGCGGAAGTCCAGTTGCGGTGGCGGCGCGTCGTCGTACCAGCCGCCCCAGTCGTCCCACACGACGACGATGGCGGTCGACCTCCAATAGCGGCTTTCGCCGATCGCGTTCACGATCGAGGCCACCCACGAGGGGCCGCGGTCGTAGCCGCTGCCCGTGTGGTCCGAGTCGATCCAGTCGGGCGTCACCCACGATACCGACGCGAGCTCGCCGTCGCGCACGTCGCGCAGGATTTTCGTCTGCGGCTTGATCACGTTCTTCCAGTCGGCGCCGTAGCGCACGCTGCGGACCGACTCGAACTCCGACCACACCTGGCCGCCGATGCGCGCGAGCGGTGACGCGTAATACTTCCACGAGACGCCCGCGGCGTCGAGCGTGCCGGCGATCGTTGGGAAGTCGCGGTAGCACGGAAACGGGCCGTCGTACCGCTCCACGCGCTGGGAGTCGATGGTGAACGAGCGCGTGCCGGGCGGCGCGTCACACCCCCACGGCAGGCCGGTGGGCGCATCTACCTCGGCGATCGGCGCCGGCTTGATGGTGGTGTTGGCGGCGATCAGGCTCAGGTGGGCCGTGTAGCTCGGGCCAAATTCGGTGGGAAACATCCGGTCGGCGAGCGCGTAGCGGCGGGCCATCTCCCAATACGGCGCCGACTCGCGACGCGGCACGTACGCGTACGCATAATCGAGCGGGCCGCCGTAGAAATGTTCGCGCTCGAAGCCGTCCATCTTGCCGCGATTCCAACCCGCGATCGCGTCGCGCCAGTTGTTCTCGATGTTGCCCGGGTTCTCGAGCGGCGTGGCCTCGAGCGCGATCTTCTTCGCGCCCGCATAACCGAACGCCGGAGCGTCCGCGCCGGGGAAGCCGCTGAAGAGATCGTCGAAGCTGCGATTTTCCTGCACGACGATGACCACGTGCTCGATTGGCGTCGCGACGCGCGCGGGTATCGCCGGCACGGCCGCGCCGTGCGAAGCGCCGCACCCGGCAAGCAACAGCAGCAACGGGAGCCGAGGGTGCCGGATCACTTTGCCCGCGCGAATCGGACTAGCGGTTGCGCTCTTTCGAGAGCTCGCCGGCGACGTCGCGATACAGCGATCGGGTCGCCAGCGCGAGGAGCTCCGCGACGCGAAAGAGGCCGTCTCCCGAGATGGTGATCCCCTGCCACGCCACCGCCTCGTGACGGTGGACCAGGGCGTACGTATCCTGACCGACGTCGAAAATCGCGAACTCGCTCGACTCGGCGACCAGGCGCCCCTTCTCGAGGGTGTCGCGGTCGATGCTCACCACTAATTTCATGCGGATCTCCTAAGCCCGACGCGGTTCGACGGCTGGAAGGGGCTTCCCGCGGAGTATCTCGAGGGATGCCGGGGAAAGAACCCGGCAATGAAGCGCACGCAACGGCGCCGGCTTTGGGGGGGCGCCGCTATTGCGCTGGCGGCGGTGGTCGCGCTTGCTTTCTGGCAGTGGCAGGCGTTGCTGCGCCTCGCGATCGTCGCGGCGGTCGAGGGCACGGCGCACGTTCGTCTGCATTTCACGCACGCGACGCTGCGGCCGAGCCGCGCGATCTTCGTCAACGTGTCCGTCACGTCGCAACGCGGCGAGCCGATCGCGACGATCCCGCGTCTGTCGGTTGCGTACGATTTGCGCGACCTGCTGCCCGGCGGCAGCCGCCTCTTCGGATTGAAGAGCGTCGACGTCGAGTCGCCGCACGTCACGATCCTCCGCCGTCGCGACGGAACGTATAACGTGCCGGTCCCGCAGCTTCCTTCCAACAAGGGCGCCAAGGGACCGCCCGCGATCTTCCGCGCGGCAATTCGCAACGGCTCCGTTACGATCGTGGACGAGAGCCGCAACGCGCTGCCGGGCTCGCGGCGTCTCTACGTGGCCGACGTCGCGGCGGACGCCGACGTCAACACGGCGTCGCGCTCGCACTACGTCGCCTCCCTGCGCTACGGCGAGCGGCCCGACCGGCTCTTCCTCGTTCAGGGCCGCGGCGTCGTCGACGCACCGGCCGGGTACGTCGACCAGCATTGGACCGCCGCGCAGCTGCCGATCGCGGCGGCGGTCAACTTCGTGCTCGATTCTCCAGCGATGCGGGTGCGTTCCGGCACGCTGCGCGGCATTGACGCGCGCTATGCCGGTCTCGCGGACGCACGCGGGACCGTCGCCGCACATCTCGCGGCCACGGCGTTCCTCGACGGAGCGCGCATCGCCATCAGCGGTCTCGGCAGACCCGTGGACGGCGTGCGAGGGCGGATCGACGTCTACGACGACGGACTCTCGACGTCGCACCTCGACGCGAGCGTCGCCGGCGTTCCGGCACGCGTCAGCGGCGGCATCTACGGGCTGCGCGACCCGCACGTGCGGCTCGCCGTTCGCGGCAGCGGCGACGTCGCGCGGCTGCGCTCGGCGTTTCCGCAAGCCGAGCGTCTACCGATGCGCGGCGCGCTGACGTTCGCGTTGCTCGTCAGCGGCGCCGCCGCGAAGGCCGTCACGTGGATCGACGTGCGCTCGCCGCAGATCACCTACGCCGGATACCGCGTCGATCGGGTGCGGGGGCTGGTCGCGTTCGATGGCCGCGAGGCCGACGTCATCCGCTTCGGCGCCGCGTATCGGGGCGTCGCCGTCGATGCCGGCGGCCGCCTGGCGCTGCACTCGCAGCCCAACGCGATCGAGTTGCTGCTCGACGCGCGCACCTCGACGGCCGGCGTGCCGTATCTCGACTCCATCTTCCCGCGCATGCGGCTCGACGGTGCCGCCGTTGCGAGCGCGGACGATCCGAGGTCGATCGGCGTGCTCGGGGCACTTTGGGGATCCGGCGCGGGCCGCAGCCTCGACGCGATCGTCGACGTGAGCGGACGCGGCGTCGGTTCCGTCGGACCGATCCACGTGCAAAGCGGCGGCGGTTCGCTCTACGCCCGCCTCGCGCTGGACCGGCCCCGCGGATCGGCGATCGGGCTCGTCGCGGCGCGCGACTTCCCGCTGCCGCCCGCGCGCGGCACGCTGACCGGTGCGATCGTCGGATCGCAAACGAATGCGGCGATTGCGGGGCTCGGGTCGGCGCGACTGCGCGGCGCGTGGGGCGCGGCGACGGGCGCGGGCAATTTGGTGCTGGACGGCACGTCGTTGCGCGGAAGCGTCTACGGCAACGCGCTCGGCGAGGTGGCCTACGGCGCGACGGTGAGCGGCACCACGCAATCGCCGCGTCTCGCCGGAACCGTCGTCGTGGCGGGGGGCCGTTATCGGGACTTCAGCATCAACGGCAGCGCGGGCATCGACTATGGCAACGGCTCCGCGCGCGTCCACGACGCCGCGGCCGCTATCGGTCCGCTGTTCGTCGGCCTCGCCGGCACCGTCGCCGGCATCGCTCCCGGGGCCATCGCGCCGCGCTACGACCTGGCCGCGCAGATTCACTCGTCCGACGTCAGCACGCTGCTCGCCGCCGTGCAGCCGCGAACGGCCGCGCTGGTGCAGGGCAGCGTCGACGCGGGTCTGCGCGTGCGCGGGACGAATGCATCGCCGACGTTTGCGGGGACGGTGAGCGCGCCCGAAGGATCCGTCAACGGCCTGCACTTCCGCGATCTTCGGAGCGACGTGCGTGGGAGCCGCAGTGCCGTCGCGATGCACGGCGGCCACGTGGTCGTCGGCTCGTCGCCCATTGCGTTCGGCGGCAACGCGTCGCTCGCAAGCTCCGACGTCGCCGTGCGCGCACCGCACCTGGATCTCAGCGACCTCAACGATTTCTTCGATACGGGCGACACGCTGGCCGGCACCGGTTCGCTCGTGCTGCGCGCGCGGGTCACCGGC
Source organism: Vulcanimicrobiota bacterium (assembly GCA_963824595.1). Lineage (GTDB taxonomy): Bacteria > Vulcanimicrobiota > Vulcanimicrobiia > Vulcanimicrobiales > Vulcanimicrobiaceae > Cybelea. The sequence goes on along the minus strand of CAWGPY010000001.1, from coordinate 209,373 downwards.
ACGCGGATCGACGACACCAGCGGCTCCGCCTTCTTCTCCAGCGCGCGCTATCGCCGCATCGCATTGGGCAGCGTCGCCGCGCGGTGGCACAGCAGCGGCGGCTCGATCGCGAGTTCGCTCGCGTTCGGCGGACCGACCGGCCAGGTGGCCGTGAACGGCAGCGTGGATCCCGCGGCGAAGCGCGCCAACCTCACGGCGACGGCGCGCAACGTCGACCTCTCGGCGTGGCTTCCGATGCTGGGATACGTGGTGCCGGTGACGGGACGCCTCGACGCGCAGACGACCCTCGCGGGAACCTATCCCGACGTCGCCCTGCGCCTGCACGCGGCCGTCCTCGGCGGAACGGCGGGACGCGTCGCCGTCGAGCGGTTCGAAGTGAATGCGGCCGCCTCGCACGGCCGCGGCGAGATATCCTCGGCCGCGCTCGACCTCGCGTCGCTCAAGACGACGGCGAGCGGCACGTTCGGGTTCCGGCCGAACGATCGTCTCGCGCTCACGATCGACAGCACGAGCGCCGACGTCGGCAGCCTACTGCACGACGCGACCGGTGCGAAGTACGACGTCGGTGGAACGCTGCACTCCACGCTGCGAGTCGAAGGAACGTTCGCCTATCCGCGATTGCGCGACGCGCTCGCCTTGCAGTTGCTGCGCTACGGCAACCTCACGATTCCGAGCGTCAAGGGCGAGATCGACGCCGACCGTCATACCGTCGAAGTGCGCGGCGGGGAGATCGATCTCGCGAAAGGCCGGGCGCTCTTCGCGGCCCTCGTACCGATCCGCGCGACGGGGTCGGGCATCGCCGCCGGCGGCGGCCCGATCGCAGGATCGATCGCGGCGCAGGACGTCGAGCTTTCGAACTTCGCGGCGATGCTGCCGAAGGGCACGCAGCTCGCGGGGCGCATCGACGGCAACGTTGACGCGAGCGGCACGATCGCGAATCCCCAGATCGGCGGCACGCTGACGCTGCGCGACGGTGCTTTCAGCGGCCCGATGGAGAAATCGCCGATCACGGGCATCGCCGGCGAGCTCGCACTCCACGGATCGCAGGCGCAGCTGCAATCGCGCGCCGCGGTCGGAGGCGGTCTGTTGACGGCGAACGGAACCGCAACGCTGGCCGACCTGCGCCATCCCGCCGAGCTGGCGTTCTCGCTCGACGCCAAGGCGCAGAACGCGCGGCTCGACCTGCCGTCGTACTTTACGGGGGACCTCAACGGCGACGTCACCGTGGCGCGCACGAGCGGCGCGCCGCCGCGGGTCGGCGGCAGCGTCTCCGTCTCCAACGCGCGCGTCCCGCTCAACGCGTTTCTCAATCTGAAGGGCGGCGGCCAAAGCGGACCGGCGCTGCCCGAGGTCGCGTTTGCAAACCTGAGCATCGCCGCCGGGCCGAACGTGCGCGTGCAGAGCGCGAACGTGGACATCGGAGCGACGGGCACCGCGACGCTGGCCGGGACGCTGCGCGCGCCCACGCTCGGCGGTTCGTTCACCTCGACTGGGGGGACGCTGAGCTTCTACCGCACGTTCAATCTCGAGAGCGGCAGCGTAACGTTCGATCCCGCAAGCGGGCTCGTTCCCGACGTCGACGCGGCGGCGACCACCTACGTGCCCGATCCGCCGACCGCGATCCGTCTGCACGTCACCGGTCAGGCAACGAACATGAACCTCGCGCTCGCCTCCGATCCATCGTACAACCGCGAGCAGATCCTGGGCCTGCTCGTCGGCGCTCAGCAGTTCGGCGCAGTCCAGGGCGTTGCGGCGACGGGCAATCAGAGCTTCTCGGCCGGCTCGGCGCTCGCCAACGTCGGCCTAGGTCAGCTCAACACGCTCTTCACGCGCAACCTGCTCCAGCCGCTATCGAGCTCGGTCGCCAGCGCGCTCGGATTTACGACGGTCGCGATCACGACCGACATCCAGACCGGTTTGGGCATCAGCGCGGGCAAGTCGCTCGGCAAGAACGTACGCGCGATCTACTCCCAGACGTTCGGCTACCCGAAGACGCAGGCCGTGACGCTCGAGGCGTATCCCGACAGCACGTCGGGCGCGAAGTTCACGTGGTACACGTCCACGGGTCCGACCCTGCTGGCGCTGCAGGGACCGCAGCCCATCGGCATGGACGTGCTCAACCTCAACCGCTACACGCAGCTGCCGCCGGTGACGGGCAACAACGGCATCTCGCTCTCCTATCAGAGGAGGTTCTGGTGATCGCGCGTCACGCCGCGGCGGCGCTCGCGCTCGCGGCGTTCCTCTCGCCCGTCTCCGCGCCCGCCGCGCAGGGGCCGGCCTACGTTAACGTGGCGCGAGCGGTCGCCGCGCATCCGCTGCACGCAATGCTCGCGCAGTACGATCGCGAGATCGCCGCACTGCGCGCGACGCTCACCGTTCCGGGGAAAGGCGATCCCGCCGCAGAGGCGCGCGCCGGCGCCGCGGGTCTGGCGCGCGGCGCCCGCGCGGCGCAGCCGCACTTGCGCGCCATTGCCGCGCGCCGGGGGACGGACGACCGGACGACGGAGCGCGACGCGCTCGCAGCGGCCGGCTCGTCGCAACGCGCGGCAGACCGCGCGATGGCGGCGTACTCCGCGGAGCTGGCTCGCGAGACGAGCGCGAGTCTCGCCGCCTACGGAGACTCCATCGCCGAACGCAGCGCCCGCGCTCTCGCGGCGCGGCGGCAGCAGCTGTACGAGCGCGAGCTCACGCTCGCGTTCGATCTGGCACGCAGCAATGCGGGGCACCGCCTTGCGTTGCGCCTCAAGCTCGACGACCTGCGACTCGACCGCTCCGATCGCGCACGCGTCGCGGCGGAGCTCGCCGCGATGAACGCTCGCGAAACGCGCGCCGTCGCCGCCATGCGCCGCGACGACGCCGCCGTGCTGGCCGCATACGAGAGCAGACTTCGCAGCGACGGCGCCACGGAGTACGCCCGAATGGCCGCGCAGCTCAAAGCCAAGGCGGCTGCGAACTTGGCGACGAGACGGCGCGTCCTGCGCGCCGGCGCGAACGCCCCCGCGGCGCAGCAGCTAACGCAGCAGGCGGCGGCGTTCTCGGCCAGTTATCGCCCCAACGCGGACGCGCAGGCCGTGGCGAACGGATTGCACGCCGCGAGCGCGGATATCTCGCGGCGCTTTGCCGTCCTCGGAGCGTCGGCAAGCGCGTCGCAGCGCGAGACGGTCGCGCAGATCAGCACGCTGCAAGCCAACCGCGACGCGCTCTATCGCGCGATCGTTCGGCAGGTCATGCGCGAAGCGCTTGCGGCCGCGAAGGCGCGCAACCTCGCAGGAGTAGCGGCGCCACCCGCGCGCCCGCGCGGCAGCGTGGACGTCACGCCGGCGGTGGAGGCGGCACTCCGCAGCTTCTAGGGGACGGCGGAAGGCGTCCGTTGCGGGGCCGCCGAGAAGGCTACAACTTTTTCGGCCATCACAGGATGTGATCTTCAAAACTTGGTTCCGCCGAAAAAGTGTCGCAGCAGGAGCACCACACGACGTGGTGCGACGAGCGTTTTCGAGGCGGCCCCGCGACGGGCGCTGGCCGCCGTCCTTCGACTACGCGCCTTCGGCGCTCCGCTCAGGATGACAAGGGCCGGGGGGTTAAGGCTGGCGCAGCGGCTGCGTGCTCATGCCGGACGCGGCGCGAATCGCGTCAACGTCTTTCACCAGCGCCTCGCCGGCGTCGCCCTTCGGCGGGCAGCTCAGGTCGGGCGAAACCCAGCCTTGCCAGTGGACGTGGGTCGAGGTTCCGAACGATGCGCTCTTCATGCACGGCACCGTCGCGGCGTTGCCCGTGCGAGCGGCGGCGAGATCGGCGAAGAAGCGCTTCGCCGTATCGGCCGGGACGGAGAAGGCCTTCGGCGTGCCGGGGGCGCCGCCGCGGCTCTGCACCGTGAGGGATGCCTTGCCGTCGGACGACACCGCGATCGAATACCCCACGGTGTTCGTAGAGCCGGAGTTGACGATGACGGCGTTGTCGGCGGGCGTGGCGGCCACGAACGCTGCAATCGCGATCGCGGCGAGGATGGTTTCGCGAATCGATGTCTTTGTCATCAGAAAGCGTAGAGTCCCTTCGGAGTGCCCAACCCGGTCGGCCCGTCGAAGCCGACGCGCGCAGTGCAGATGTACGATACGGTCGACGCACAGTTGACGCCGAGCTTCGGATCGATGTTGTTGCCCTTGAGCACGTCGTAGACGTGGCCCGTGTGGTGTTTCCAGACGTACGAGGCGCCCGACCCCAATCCGGCATTGCCCGCGAGCGCGAAGACGGCCGAGATGATCTGCGCCGACGCGCTCGTCCCTCCGAAGAGGAAGAAACAGTTCGGCGGATTGCACCCCTCCTCCGAGTTGTACGTGAGCACCGGGTTGCGCAGCGACGCCGACGCCGAGGTGTCGGCGGCGGAGCGCATGTGACAGCCTCCGTCGGTCTGCCACGGCGGCTTCGCGATCTTCGTGCTGCAAGCGCTGCCGGTCGCACCGCACGGGCCGCCGCACGCGTCGAACGTCCAGTCGTTCCAGACGGTCTCCGACCAGCCGCGTTTATTGGCGCGATCGCGCAGCAGGCGCGTGCCGCCGACGCAGACGACGTACGTGTACGTGCACGGCTGGATCGGGCCGCCGCCGAAGCGCGTGCCGCCGCCGTTGTCGCCGGCGGCCGCCGAGATTACGACGCCGGCCTGGTGGAAGATCGAGTTGTCGCCACCCTCGGGGCCGTTGCCCCACGACGCCCCGATGAACTTCGCGCCGAGCCGGCCGGCCGTCTTCACTCCCGCGTACAGGTTGTTCGTGAAGTCGTCGTTTGCCTGAACGAGGATGATCTTGCAATTCGGGCAGATACCCGAGACCATGTCGAGGTCGAGGGATTGCTCGCCCTTCCAGTCGTCGCTGGGCGGCGGCTCGTTCGGAAGCGGCGACGTGCCCCCGTTCTGATTGACGATCCGGAGGCAGTGCGATGCGACCGTGCACGGCGAGAGACCCATCGTCTTGCGAAAATAGGCGAGGTCGGCTGCGGCGTGGTGGTAGCCGTACGCATCCACGATGGCAACGACGCGACCGTGACCCTTATCGAGCGAGGGCAGATCGTACGCCTGCTGCAGGTCGATCGGGCAGTAGCCCTCGTTCGAGTTGAACGGACACTTCTGGCCGGTCGTTTGCTGCGACATCTGTTCGCTCGGCATGACATCGGTGCGCATCTGCGCCAGGCAGCGCATGCGGCCGCTGCCGGCCGGGGCGCTGCAGAGATCGCGCACCGGGTTGCTCGTGCGGAACGGAACCTCGCCGGTATCGGGGCCGGTGGGAACGTCGTCGGACGGCAGAACCCCGCCCTGCGCCGAACGCGCGAACGCCTGGTTCGGCGGAACGAAGGATTGGCCGGTCGAGCCGCTCGAGCATGCGGCGAGCGAGACGACGGCAAATAGGCATAGAGCTTGAGCGAGTTTGCGGTTCACACGGGCCTCCCAACCAATAACGCGGCCGCGGGGGCCGCCGTTTCCCTTTAGGGTCCGAAGAGTTCGCATGTCGGCCCTTCCGCCACCTATGCGTTGCCGCATCTTGACGCCGCTGGGACGGGATTTGTTGATCGTAGGCAACGGTCGCGAGATCGTCGCCAGCGATTTCGTCGCGCCGCGGGGCGGGAGCCGCGGCAAACCGACCGACGCGCTGCTCGCCGAGGCCGTCGCTCAGGTGCGGGCCTACTTCGCGCGCCGGCTACGGCGCTTCGACGTGCCGCTCGCGCTTGCGGGAACCGAGTTTCGCATCGGCGTGTGGCGCGCCGTGTCGAAGCTCGAGTTCGGCGAGTTCGTGTCGTACGCCGACGTCGCGCGCGCCATCGGACACCCGCTCGCGCATCGCGGCGTGGCGAGCGCCATGGGGGCGACGCCGCTCGATCTCTTCGTCCCGGCGCATCGCGTCATCGGCGCCGACGGGCGCATCAAGGGCGCGGGTCCGCGATCGCTTCGACTACGCCTCGCGGCGTTCGAGCGCGCTTGAGTCCGCCGCACCGGGCCCGAACGACGCGTTCTCGATACTCTCTTCGAGAAAGTGCGCTTGGTAGGCGACGATGTCGGCGACCAGAGGAAACTGCGGATGCCGGCGGACCGCCGCGCGACGGTAGCGCTCGCCGTCGCGCTCGAGAATTCCCCACGTCGTCATCAACGGCAGGGCGCGGCGAACCAGCGCGCGCGGATTGCGTCGCAGCTCTGGATCGACGAATAACGCCGCGGGAACGTCGCCGATCCGTGCTTCCACCGCGGCACTCGCTTCATCGAGCGTGAAACTCTGCGTGCGCCCGTCGAGCCACGACCCCAGCAACTGGCTCGCCGTCACCGGCCGGATCGCGGCCAACGTCTTCGCCATCTCGGCCATACCGCCGCCGCGGAACCGGACGACGCGATAGAGCATCGAGAGACGTCGCGCCACGAACGGATCGTAACTCACGCCGGCGAGATAGACGGTTGCGAGGGGAGCCAGCCGCTCGACGGCGCCGCGCAGCGGGCCGATGCGTCCGTCCGTGGAGTATCGTCCCTCTCCGGTGACGTAAAACGTTCCGCCGGAACGAACCACCTGCTCCATGCGCGCCAGATCTCGCTCGATGCTCTCGCGCGTCTCGGCGAGAATTTCGCTCCGGTACGGCTCGCGGATCGCGGCGACGCGCACCGGCGCCAGCGAGCGCGCGAAACACTCGCGGTTCCAAAGATCCGAGGTCGTCGCTCCAGTCGGAAACGCCGCGGCCGTCCGCTCGTCGAAGAGGTCGCGCAGCGGCACGGGCCCGTGGCGCTGCTGTGCCGACCATGCCAGCGCGGAGAGCTGCCGCGAGCTCAGCTGGTTTTCGATCGGGAGCATTCCGAGCGCCGTAAAGAGCGTGCCCGCTTCCACGCGCCGCAGCAGAAAGCGCAGCCACGGCAGGCGCGCCGCCATGAACCCGGGATCGTACATGCGGCGCGAGCACGCGGTGAAGACCGGATGGCGCCACGGACCGCTGTCCATCGTGACGCCGGTGACGATGGTCATGGACTCCAAATCGTGCTGGTGGTTGGCCACGATGAGCGTCGGTCCGCGCCTGCGCGGAACGCGGCCCCAGCAGCGCACGCGGTAGGCGAGCCGGTCCCACAGGCCGTTGCTCACCACCGCCGCCGCACGAACCGGCACCGCCCACATCGACGACAGCGGGCGGTGGCCGACCCGCAAGACGGCGACCGCGGCGAGCGCGAAGCTGAAGCCCGCTAGCCCGAACACGGCTTGATAGCCGGCGCGCGTGCCGTGGAAGAGCCCGATCAGCCAGCCGCCGATCAGCGGGGCGACGACGTTCGGAAGGAGCGTCGCGATTCCCCACAAGCCGAGGTCGCGCGCGACGTCGCGCAGCTTGGGTATCGCGTCCATCGCCAGCGCCCAACCGCTCGAGATCACGCCGCCGAAGCCGATTCCGAACAGCACCGCAAACGGCAGCATCCACTTCAACTCCGGCGCGAGCGCGAAGCCGATGGTCGCCATTGCCATGCACCCGCCGGCGATCGCGGTGACGATCTTTCGCGACACCTTGTCCGAAAGAAAGCCGAGGTAAATGCTCGCGATCACGGCCCCGGCGATCGTGGCAAACGCGTAGAGCGCCGTGCCGAACGATGGATTGCCCACCTTCTGCACGTCGCGGAAGAAAAACAGCACGAACGTCTGCAGCATCACCAGCCCGAAGAAGACGAGCGTGCGCGCGACGAACACGACGCCGAAGTCGTGCCAGTCGCGCACGTGCGCGTGCTCCTCGTCGCGGTAGACGCCGTCTCCGATGCCGAACAGCGAGAGGCCGCCCAGCGCCATGATGGCCGCCGCGGCCAAGAACGTTTGGCGCGGGTCGGGCACGACGCCGGCGATGGCGAAACCGAGGACGGTTCCGGCGAGGGTCATCACGCCGCGCACGCCGGAAACGGCCCCCCAATTTTCCCGCGGCACCGATTCGGGCAGCAGGGCCTGATACGCGCAGAGCGCGATGTTGGCGCCGACCGTCGCGACGACGAGCAGCACGGCGAACGCGAGCAGCGAGTGCGCGTACGAGAGCGCGACGAGGGCTGCCACGTCAATGGCCAGACCGCCGGCGACGAACGTCCGTCGCGAACCCCCGCGGCGGCGCAACGCGTCCGAGAGCCACCCGCCCAGCGGCGGCACGACCATCGAGGCGAGCGCGGTGACGCTGGCGAGCACCGACAGCACGAACACGTGATCGGCCGGAGCGAGCGTGACGGTCGCGGCCGGAACGGCGATCGTCATCAGCGCCGTATCCTGGAACGTAAGCGGAAGCCACAGCGCGTTGAGCATGACCCAGGCGCGAATCTCGCGCGAGCGGATCGGGGCGGTCGACACGGGCTGGGGGTCTTTAGCTAGTGCTTGACGGCGTCGATGAGCACGATTCCGCGTCCCCCGAAATCGCGCAACTGGTCGAGGGCGGCGACCGCCGCGCCGATCGGCGTGTTCGGATTTGTCGCCTCGGTGATGGAGAATCCCGTCTGCTTCTTCGCCTGCGCGTCGAGCGGGTCGCGCAGGATGCTGGGAACCTTCTTGAACCTGCCGATGAGGCCGAGCATGGGGCCCGCTTTTTCGTCGAGCGTCTGCGGATCGACCACCAGCACCGCCACCCCATGCCGCTTGCCTTGATCCGTAGCCTCGAAGACGACGAAGTCGATGCCGAGGGCTCGCGTGTGCGTGCGAACCGCTTCGACGCCGTTGCCCGACACCGCCACGTGGTAGCCGCTGGGCGGATGCGCGCCGAGATCGTCGAGCCACGCCTCGAGCGCCGGCATCAGCGCCTGGGTTCCGGCGACGACGTCGTGCCCGTCGTACTTGCCGGCGCCTTGCGAAAGCAGGCTGCTGTCGATGGTTCCCGGTTGCGATCTGATCGTGTTATGCCACTCGCGCGCCGACAGGACGTTGGCGCCGTCGAAGAGAGGAAAGGCGACGGGGTTGGTCGCGCTCGGAGAGGGGCTCCCTGCCGAGCCGTGACTCGACCCCGAACATGCCGCCAGGAGTGCCACGACGAGGGCGGCAACGCACGAATGCTTCACCGCGAAGGCGTTTCGAGGAGAAGCCCACCGGCCCCCGTAAGCGTCGAGCCGTGCCCCTTTCGTACGGATCGTACCTCAAAGTCGACGAGCTGCTCGGCCTTCAGCAACCGCTCTCCCGGCCGGCGCATCACGACGAGATGCTCTTCATCGTCATCCATCAGGTCTACGAGCTGTGGTTCAAGCAGCTCTTGCACGAGATCGATGCGACGATGGAGGCGATCGACCGCGACGACCTGCTGCGGGTCGCCAAGCACTTTCGCCGGATCCACTCGATCCAGCGCCTGATCGAACAGCAAGTCGACATCCTGGAGACGATGACACCGCAAGAGTTCAACCAATTCCGCGACCACCTCAACCCCGCCAGCGGTTTTCAATCGGTGCAGTTCCGGGAGCTCGAGTTTGCGTGCGGCGTCCGCCGGACCGACCTGCTGAAGTTTATCGAGCTCGGCGCCGAACAGCGCGGGCGGCTAGAGCGCCGTTCGCGCGAGCCGTCGCTCTACGACCGGGTGAAGGCGCTGCTTCGCAGGCGGGGCTTCGCCACGGATTCGAGCGAGGAGATGATCGAGAGCCTGCGGCAGATCTACTCGAACGAAGCCCAGAACTACGATCTGTATCTGCTCCTCGAGGACCTGATCGAGTTTGACGAGCGGTTTCTTCTCTGGCGCGGACGCCACGTGCGCATGGTGGAGCGCATGATCGGCCAGAAGCACGGCACCGGCGGTTCCTTGGGCGCGAAATATCTCGAAAGCACGCTTGGCTACCGGTTCTTCCCCGAGTTGTGGGACGTCCGCACGTACCTCGGAAAGGGAGACTACGGATGAGCGAGACGCTGACCGGAGACGCGCTGTCGGAACGGCGCGCACAGTTCCCGATCCTCGAAAACTCCACCTATCTCGTCAGCCACTCGATGGGCGCCGCGCCCCTGCGCGCGCGCGCGGCGCTCGACGCCTATTGGTCCGAGTGGGCGGCGGAAGGGCCGGAGGCGTGGGAATCGTGGCTGCCGCGCATCGCGGAGATCGCCGACGGCATCGGCGCGATCGTCGGCGCCGCGCCCGGCTCGGTGTTCTTGGGGCCGAACGTGTCGGTGCTGCAGGCGGCGATCGCGACCTGCATTGACTTCCGCGGCGACCGCAACGAGGTAGTCTACGAGGCGCTGCAGTTTCCGTCGCTTACGTACGTCTGGCGCGAATGGGAGCGCTACGGCGCCGTCGTTCGCGTGGTCCCCTCGGACGACGGCCGGACGATCCCCACCGAGCGCATCACCGGAGCGATCACCGAGAAGACCGCCATCGCCGTGATCTCGCACGCCTACTACGTGTCGGGCGCGCTTGCCGACGTCCGCGCAATCCAGGCGCACTGCCGGCGCGTTGGCGCGCTGCTCTGCGTGGACGCGTATCAGACCACCGGCATCTATCCGTACGACGTCACCGAATGGGACTTGGACCTTGCGACGGGCGGATCGCACAAGTGGCTCTGCGGTGGACCGGGCTGCGGCTGGATCTACTGCAAGCCGTCGCTGCTCGACGGATTCCGGCCCGCGGTCACCGGATGGATGGCGCACGCGCGACCCTTCGCCTTCGAACCCGCGCCGATCGTGCACGCGCCCTCGATGTATCGCTTCGGGCACGGGACGCCCACCATCCCCGGCTACGTTGTGGCGCGGCCGGGCCATGAGACGATCGCGTCGATCGGCGTGCCGCGCATTCGCGAGCACAACGTGCGCCTGACCCAGAAGATCGTCGAGATGGCGCTCGAGCGCGGGCTGCGCGTGAGCTCGCCGCTGGAACCGGAACGCCGCACGGGCTGGATCGGGCTCGACTTCGACGGCGTCGCGGCGGCATATCCGCAGCTGATCGCGCAGCGCGTGTTCGTCGACTACCGTCCCGGCTGCGGTATCCGCGTCGGCCCACACTTCTATACCGTCGAGGAAGAGATCGACGAATTCTTCAGGGTGCTCGACCGGCTGCGCTGATGGACGCGGCAACCATGATCGTCGACCACACCCGAATTGGCGCCGCGTTCCGGCGCCTTTCGCTTCCGGTCGCAGTGCAGATGCTGGGCGATCAGCTGCTCGGCACGGTCGACACCATCGCAATCGGCAGCATCGGCACCGTCGCGCTCGCCGGCGCGACGGCCGCGAACACGATCTTCATCGCGATCGTCTTCGCGGCGTCGGGATTCCTCAGCGGCACGTCGATCGTGGCGGCGCAGCGCGTCGGCTCGGGCGACGTCGACGGCTTTGCGCGCACGGTTCGAGCGGGCGCGCTGGTGCCGCTGCTCTTCGGCATCGCCTGCTTCGCCGCGAGCGTGTTTCTGGCGCGCCCGGCGATCCACTCGCTGATCGGCACGCTGCCCAGCGCGCACGCGAGCGCGACCTATTTGACTCTGCGCTGCGCGTCCATAGTGCCGGTCGTGGTCTCGGGCTCGCTCATCGTCGGCCTGGGCGCAGCGGGAAACCGGCAAATCGGCGTGCTGGTTCTCGTGGTCGTCAACCTCGTCCACATCCCGCTGCTGCTGATGCTGGGCCTCGGCTGGTGGACGCACCACCCGTTCGGAATCGTCGGCGCGGGCGTCTCGTCGCTGCTCTCGGAGACGATCGCCGCGATCTACGCGATCGTTTACGTCGCACGCCGCCCCGCCTACCGCGTCTTCGCCGACGTCAGCCTGTCGCTGCCGCTCGCGCGGCGATGCGCGGGGCTCGGACTACCGGAGGCGATCTTCCTGCTCGGCGTGACGGTGCCCGACATCTTCATCGTCGCGATGCTCGCGCCGCTCGGTGCGATCGCGGTCGCCGCGTTCCGCGCGCTCAACGTCGTCTCCGATCTCACGTTCGTCGTGCCCAGCCCGCTCCAGAGCGCGGCGCAGATCGTGATCGGGCAGCGGCTGGGCGCGCGCGATCCCGAGGGCGCGCGCTGGTTCTTCGAACGCGCCCTGCGCATCTCGCTGATCGTCACGGCAATCACCGGCGCTCTCACCGCCGTACTCGCATGGCCGCTGGCCTACATCTTCACCCTCGACGCGGCCGTGGCGTCGATCGCCGCCCTGCCGCTCGCGCTGCACATGCTGACGCTGCCGCTCAAGGGATGGGCGATGGTCGCCCTCGCGCCGATCCGCGCGTCGGGCGACACGCGATTCTCGATGACCGTCGGCATCCTGTGCAGCGTGCTGGTCATTCCGCTGGCGTGGGTCGGCATCGAGCGCTTGCGGCTGGGCCTCTACAGCGTCGCCCTCGGGTGGATCGTCGCGTGGGCGGTCCGGGCGCTGCTCACGCAATGGAAGCTGCGCGACGGCGCGTGGATGCGGCGGGCGCCGCTCGCGGCCTAGAGAAGGTAGGAGCATGGCGTTCACCGAGGGGTTCATCTCGGATCTGGTGGGGCGCCCCGCGACGATCAACGATCTGCCGATCGGCAAGGTCACCGATTTCCTGGTCGGCAAGCCCGATGCGGTCTTTCCGCAGGTTGACGGGCTCGTGATCAAGACCGCGCAGGGCCTGCGCTTCGCTCCGATCGAGACCGTGGCCGACGTCGACCGCGACGGTACGGTCGCGCTGACGATCGCGCCCAAAGAGCCCGCGCCGCCCGAGCAAGAGGAGCTCTATCTCGTCTCCGATCTGCTCGACAAACAGATCGTGGACGTCGACGGGCGCAAGGTCGTGCGGATCAACGACATCGAGGTCGCCAACACCGGGGGACGCCTCCGCGTCGTCGCCGCCGACGTGGGACTCGCCGGCTTGCTGCGGCGGCTGGGGCTGCGGTCGTTCGGGCAGCGCTGGCTGTCGCGCATCGGCAACGTGCGGCGCTCGATGATCGCGTGGGACTCCGTGGCGCCGATCCGCGACGCCAATCCGTCGCAGGTGCGGCTCTCGGTCAAGGAGGGCCGCTTGGCGCGGCTGCACCCGTCGGAGCTGGCCGAGATTATCGGGGACCTCTCGTCGCGCGAGGCGCTCGCCGTCGTCGGACAGCTCGACGATGAGACGGCCGCCGATGCGTTCGAACATCTCGACGCCGAGACGCGCAAGAGCCTGATCGAAGACATCGGCACCGAGCGCGCCGCCGACATCATCGAAGAGATGGACTCCGACGACGCAGCCGATCTCCTTGCGGAGCTGCCGGAGGAGCAGCAGACGCAGTTGCTCGCGGAGATGAACCGCTACACCGCCGGCGAGCTGCGCGAGCTCGTGAAGTATCCGGAAGACACGGCCGGCGGCATGATGACGACGGATTACGTGTGGATCTATCCGCACCGGACGACGGAGGCGACTATCCGCAAGATTCGCGAGATCGCTCCGGCCTCGGAGTTCATCTACTACCTGTACGTCCTCGACAAGGACGACCATCTGCTCGGCGCGCTTTCGTTGCGCACGCTGCTCCTCGCGCTGCCGACCGCATTCATCGACCGGATCATGGAGACCGACCTGGTGACCGTCGAGCCGCAGACCCCCGCGGTCGACGTGGCGTCGACGATCGCGAAATACGATCTCTTGGCGGTGCCGGTCGTCGACGACGCCGGCAAGATGCTCGGCATCGTCACCGTCGACGACGCCATCGATGCCATCATGCCCGACGAGATTGCAAAGAAACTTCCCCACCTGCGCACGCGTCACCACCCGCGCCACGCCGTGACGTGACGCCCGAAGAGATCGTCGAATACACGGAGGCCCTCGCGCGCATCGCGGCGGCGGGCGGCGGCGCGAAGGCGCTCGCCGCGCACCTGGCCCGCATCGCGGGCGGCGGCGTATTGGTGGAAGACGCCCAGTGGCATCCGCTCGCAACGGCCGGCACCGGCCCGATGCCGCCGACCGCGCGCGGCGTCGCCAAGAACGGCGCGGCCGGCCAAACGCTCGCCTTGACGGCGGGAACGCGCCGGATCGGCTGGCTCTCCCTATTCGGCACCGGCTCGTCGCCGCAGGCCGGAACGCTGTTACGCCTGACCGCGGCCGCGATCGGCCTCGAGCTCGCGCGCGACGGAACCGCCGCGCGCGCGAAACAAACGGGATTCTGGGATCTCTTTCTCACGCCGGCAGTCAACGACGGCGTCGCCGCGCGCGACGAGGCTGCCGCGCGCGGAATCGATCTCGCGGCGAGCTACCTTCCGATCGTGCTGGAAGGCGAAGCGGCGGACGGCGAGCGCGGCGGCGCGCCGGATCCAGGCGAACTGCGCGCCCTCGCGAGCGACGCGTTTCGCGGCGGGAGCGCCGACCTCGGGTTCGCGGAACGGGGATCCGCGCTCTTCGTGTTCGTACCGGCGCCGCGCCCCGTCGACGCGAGCAACGCGAAGACCGCGGCCGGCCTGCTGCCGAAGAACGCGGCCCGGCGCAAGGCGCCGCTGCGTGTCTCCGGCGGAGTCGGCACCGTGCAAACCCCCGACGCCGTGCATGCGGGCGTCGCGGCGGCGGAAGCCGCGCTCGCGATCGGGCGGCGCGTCTACGGATCGGGCCGCGTGGCGATCTACGACGAGCTGGGCGCGTATCCGCTGATCTTCCGAGGCGCGGACGTGGAGCGCATGCGCGCTTTTGCGGCGCGCGTGTTGGAGCCGTTGCGGCAGTACGACGAGAAGCACGCAACCGAGCTGGAACGCACGCTCAAGCTCTATTTCGACGTGGGGCAAAATGTGAAGTCGGCGGCCGCGGCCCTGAACGTGCACCGGCACACGGTCTTCTACCGTCTTCGCCAGATCTGCGAGATCTGCGCCCGCTCGCTCGAAAGTCCTCACGATCAGCTCACCCTCCGGATGGCGGTTGCAATCGATGAACTCCACGACTCGATCTGAATGGCGGCGGCCTTCCGCGAAACGGGAGGTCGTGCGGCTCGCGCGCGAGCAAAACGTGCGCTTCGTGCGCCTCGTGTTCGCCGACATCTTCGGCGTGAGCAAGAACGTGTCGATCCCCGTGGACGAGCTCGAGAACGCGCTCGACGGCCGGGTCACGTTCGACGGCGGCTCGATCGACGGGTTCGTGCGCGGCGAGGAGCTCGACATGCTGCTTCGCCCCGATCCCTCAACGTTCGCGATCTATCCGTGGCGAGCAGCCGGCGACGCGTCCGAGGCGCGTCTGATCTGCGACATTGCGATGCCCGACGGCACGCCCTTCGAGGGTTGCCCGAGAACCACGCTTCGGCGCGCGGTCGAGGGCGCGAGCGCGCTGAACGGAGTGCGCGTCGGGCTCGAGATCGAGTTCTATCTGTTCGAGCGCAAAGACGGCATGGGAGCCACGACCGCAACGTCGGACGTTGGCTCGTACTTCGATTTCTCCGCGAACGACCGCGGCGAAGAGGCTCGCAACGCGATCGTCGCCGCGTTGCGCGCGATGGGCGTCCCGATCGCCTCGGCGCACCACGAGCACGGCGCCGGTCAGCACGAGATCGACGTGGCGCACGACGATCCGCTGACCGCCGCGGACCACGCGCTCACGCTGCGAACGATCGCCAAACACGTCGCCGCGGATTTCGGCCTCGACGCCACGTTCATGCCCAAGCCGCTCGCGGAACGCGCGGGCAGCGGCCTGCACGCCGACTTCCGGCTGAGCGAGGCCGACGAGGAAACGACGCTCTACGTCGTCGGCGGCCTGCTGGCGCACGCCGCGGCTACGACCGCGATCTGCAATCCCACGGTCAACTCGTACAAGCGGCTCGTGGCGGCTTGGGACGCTCCGATCTACGCCGTATGGTCGGAGCGCAGCGCCAACGCACTCGTGCGCGTGCCGCCGGGGCAGGTTCCGCCGCGCATCGAGATGCGCAGCCCCGATCCCGCGTGCAATCCCTATCTCGCGCTCGCGGTGCTGATCGCCGCGGCCGCGGACGGCGCGAACAACGCAACGCTGCCCGGCCCGGCGCTGGTCGGCTCCACGTACGACCTCACCGAGAAGGAGCGCCGCGAGCGGGGCATCCGCACGCTGCCGAAGTCGCTGCGGCAGGCCATCGCCGAGCTCGACGGCGATCCCGTGGTACGATCCGCCCTCGGAGACCATCTCTACCACGCGTTCCGCGACGCCAAGCTGGAAGAGTACGAACGCTATCGCCGCGCGGTGCACCCGTGGGAACGCGATCGGTACTTGAAGCTGTACTGAGATGAAGAGCCGCGCGTTCACCCCTCTCGCCGCGGGCCTGATCGCCGCCGCGATCGTGGCGGTCGTCATCGGCCGGCTCGCACCGACGTGGCTGCCGGGTCACGTGCGCGTAATCGCCTGCTACGACGCCGCGGTCGTCGTCATACTGGCGTGGTATGCGACCGTGATCGTGCGGGCGTCGCCGGCCGAAACGATGCGGCACGCGAGCCAGGAGGATCCGGGGCGGAACTGGGCGTTCGTCTTCACGCTCGTCGCCGTCGCATTCGGTTTCTTCTCCGCCTTCGCGGTGCTCGGCCACGGGACGCAGGATCTGCCGGCGAAGCACCAGCTAGCCGTCGTCATCCTCGGATTCGCTGCGGTGGCGTTGGGATGGCTGTTGATCCACACCGTGTTCGTCTTTCGCTACGCGCGCCTGTACTATCGCGCCGGCGGCCGCGATCGGCAAAGCGATCGGGGCCTCAAATTTCCCGGCGGCGAGGACCCCGACTACGTTGATCTTGCCTACTTTTCGCTCGTGGTCGGCATGACGTTCCAGGTCTCGGACGTCGCGGTGACCGCCCGGAACGTTCGCGCGGTCGTGCTGTTGCAGGGCATGATCTCGTTTTTCTACTACACCTCGCTCGTCGCACTCGTCGTCAACATCGTTTCCGGCCTCTTGCATTGACGTCGCGAGGGTCATCCCCACCGACACGCCGCGGCCGTGGATCGCAGTCGTCTGGTGGGGCCCTGGTTCGCCGACCGCGTCATGGAGCGGCCGCTAGCAGAGTTACGACGCGTTGCGGCGAAGCCACGTGCCTTGAACGACCGAACCGCTTCGCGCCTCGGCGCGCTCCTCATCGTCTGTGCCGTCGCGGCGATGATCCTGCTGCTGCCGGAGCGCTACCACCTCATGCCGCAGTGGCTCACCTACGTGGGCATCGCCACGATGGTCGTGCCGATGGTGCTCGTAACGGTCCGTCCCGGAAACCCGCTCTGGCGACGGGTCGAGCGCGTCGCCGAGTTCACCGCCGTCGGGAGCGCGCTGCTCTTCAACTCGGCCAACGTTCTCCTCACGGCCTACAACCTCGTGGAGAATCCCGACAGGCTCGAGCCGGTTCCCCTGTTCTACACGTCGGTCGGCGTCTGGGCGGGAAACCTGCTCATCTTTACGCTGATCTATTGGCTGATCGACGGGGGCGGCCCCGACGCGCGATTGAACCGGACGAATCCGTATCCGGACTTCGACTTCCCGGCGATGGACGATGAAGCGCGCGTCGCTGCCGGATGGCAGCCCGGCATCGTCGATTATCTGTTTTTGGGGTTCACTACCAACACCGCCTTCAGCCCGACCGAAGCGATGCCGATGACGCCTCGGGCGAAGATCCTCGTCATGCTGCAAAGCACCATCTCGCTGGTCACGATCGCCATCGTGGCCGCGCGCACGATCAATATCTTGAAATGACGCCGCGCCGCGCAGCATCGCGCACCCTCGCGTCGCGGGTGACGACGACGCGCCTTCTCTTCGCGTTTCTCGCCGCCGTTCGAGCCGCGCCCGCGATTGGCAGCTGCACCGGCGGCGCGGGGGCGTCGCCCGCTCCGGCTCCCGCCGCGTCCTCCGAACCCCCGCTGTACGACGTCGCGGACGAGATCTACACCGTCGACCGCGCGGGAACGGCGTATTTTTCATTTCAAGGCAACGATGACGGAAGCGCCAGGGCGAAGCGCGAGCTTCGCTACAGCCGAAATCTGTGGAACGACTGCGCTCAGCTCCAGGTTCGGCTTCCGTTCATAACGAGATATCCCGCAGCACCGAACTCGTATTCTCCGAAGGTCAACCCGTACTCAGGATTCGGGAACGCGGAGCTGCGCTATTCCTATACGATCGTGTCGAAGACGTTCGATCATTGGCTCGAAGTCGGGGCGGCCTTCCCAACCGCATCGAACGGCGCCGCCACTCCCCAGACCGTGCTCAAGCTGCTGTACGCGACGAAGTGGAACTGGGCCGGCGGATCCGTCGCCTACGTCAACCAGTACGACCAAACGGTCATCCGGCCGCCCGGCGCGGGCTACACGAGCTTTTACGAAGGAAAACTGACCTTCCCGAACTACTCGTTCGTCGATTCGCCTAACCTAAAGGGCCTGAAAATATCGGCCATCTACAGCTACCGCGTGCTTTTTAACGACGGCGGTTTGGACCAGTCCGCCATCGGCGGCATCATCAACGGCAACATCAACGACGTCGCCCTGAACTTCATCGACCGATGGGGCTTGGGCGGCCACGGTCCGTGGAAATATAAGGTCGAGGCGAGTGCGGTGACTCGGTTCTAACGCTCTCGCCGGCGGTGGTTCCCGATCGGCCGCGCCTAGGCGGCCTTCGCTTGGCGACGTAAGAGCGCCCAGGCGTGCTCCACGTCGGCGCGCCGCGTGCGCAGGTTGCCGATCGCGAGCCGGATCGCGTAGCGCCCGCCCACCTTCGTGTGCGAGACGAAGATCTCGCCCGTCGCGTTCACCGCGTGCAAAATGCGCGCGTTGAGCGCCGCGAGCGCCGCCTCGTCGAGACCGGGCGGCGCGAAGCGAAAACACACCACCGAGAACGGGTGCGGAGCGAGCACCTCCCACGCGGGCTCGGCCTCGACCCACGCGGCAAACTCCTGCGCCAGCGCGACGTGCTCGCGCAGCCCGCGCCGGATGCCCTCGGCGCCGAAACGCCGCAGCACGAACCACAGCTTGAGCGCGCGGAAGCGGCGACCGAGCTGCAACCCGTAGTCCATGTAGTTGACAACGTTCTCTTCCGGCGTGCTGAGATATTCGGGCACCAGGCTGAAGGCGCGGCGCACGACGGACTCGTCTTTGACGAAGAGCACCGAGCAGTCCATGGGCACGAACATCCACTTATGCGGGTTTACCACCAGCGAGTCGGCCAGCTCCAGACCGTCGAGCATGGACGCGAACTCGGGCAACATCGCCGCGATCCCTGCATACGCCGCGTCAACGTGCAACCAAACGTTGTGCTCGCGCGCGATTTCGGCGACGGCGCGCACCGGATCCACCGACGTGGTCGACGTCGTGCCCGCCGTTGCCACGATCGCGAACGGGCGCATTCCGTCGCACACGTCGGACTCGATGCAGGCGCGCAGCGCGTCGGGGCGCATGCGCAGCTCGTCGTCGCAGGCGACGCGCACGACGTTGGCGCGTCCGACGCCGAGCGCGATCGCCGCCTTCTCGACGTGCGAGTGCGTCTCGTCCGTGACGTAGACTCGCAGCGGCGGCAGGTCGCGCCCGGTCATGCCGAGCTCGCGGACCCCGAGCCCGAGCGCCTCGCGCGCGGCGGCGAGCGCGGTGAAGCCCGCGATCGACGCGGTGTCGTAGATCACGCCGGTCCACGCCGGCGGAACGCCCAGCAGCTCGCCGAGCCAGCGCATCGTGACTTCCTCGAGCTCGGTCGCCGCCGGCGACGTGCGCCAGAGCATCGCCTTTACGTCGAGCGTGGCGGCCAACGCCTCGGCGGCCACGGCCACGGGTGCCGCGCTGGTGGCGAAATACGCGAAGAACCGCGGATGGTTCCAGTGCGTCGTGGCCGGCACGACGATCCGCTCGAAATCGTCGAGGATGCGCTCGAACGGTTCGCCCTCCTCGGGAGCGTGCTCGGGCAGCGCGGCCACGACGTCGCCGGGGCGCACCTGCGGCATCACGCGGTAGGACTCGGGGTGTTCGAAGTACCCTGCAACCCAGGCGGCGACGCGATCGAGATCGTCGCGAATGTCGCTGAGCCCGTCGTTCATGGATGGGGTGTTGGCGGCCCGTGCGGAGAAGGCCCGCGTATGAAGTACCGCACGTATCCGGGCACCGACGTCACCGTCAGCGAGGTGGGCTTCGGCCTCTGGACGACGGCCACGAGCTGGTGGGGCGAGAAGAGCGACGACGAGGCGGCCGACATGCTGCGCGCCGCCGCCGATCTCGGCATCACGCTCTTCGACGCTGCCGACACCTACGGCAACGGACGCAGCGAGGAGCAACTCGCCAAGGCCTTCGCCGGCCGCCGCGACCGCGTCGTCTACGCGACCAAGTTCGGTTACGACTTCTCCGGCGACACCGGCGAGCGGCGCGGTCAGTCGGAGCTGCCGCAGGATTTCTCGCCGGCGTTCGTGCGGCGCGCGCTCGAAGCGTCGCTGCGGCGCCTGGACACCGATTACGTGGACGTCTATCAGATGCACAATGCGCGGATGGAGCAGATCCGGGACGACGCGCTCTGGGAGCTGCTCGAGTCGCTCCAGCGCGAGGGGAAGATTCGCACCTACGGGGTCGCGCTGGGTCCGGCGATCGGCTGGCTCTACGAGGGCGTCGACGCCGTGCGCGAGCGCAACGTCCCGAGCCTGCAGATCATCTGGAACATGCTGGAGCAGTATCCGGGCAACGAGCAGATCCGCGCCGCGTACGACGCCGGCGCCGCGACCGGTTACATGATCCGCGTGCCGCATTCGAGCGGGATGCTCGAGGGGCACTACACCGCCGAGACGACGTTCCCGAAGGGCGACCATCGCCGCCACCGGCCGCGCGAGTGGCTGATCAACGGCGTGCAGAAGGTCGAGCGGCTGCGCTTCCTCGAGCGGCCGGACCGCACGCTGGGACAGGCCGCGATCGGGTGGCTGCTGGCGGAGCCGCGCGTGATGAGCGTGCTTCCGAACATCTACGATCGCGCGCAGCTCGAGGAGTTCGCTCGCGCTACGGAAGCGCCGGAGCTGAGCGGCGACGAGTTGGCGCGAATCGACGCGCTCTACGAGCGCAACTTCGGGATCGACGAGGCCCCGATGGCGTTCAAAGGCACGATGACCCGCGAAACGGAGCCCGCGCCGCGATGAAACACGAGCACGTCGTCACGCCGCACGCGCCTGCGCCGATCGGGCCCTACAGCCAGGCCATCCAGTTCGGCAGCGAGCTCTTCTGCAGCGGTCAGATCGCGCTCGATCCTCAGACCGGCGACATGGTCGAGGGCGACGCCGGTACGCAGACCGAGCGCGTGCTCGAGAATCTCGGCGCCGTGCTGTGCGCCGCCGGCTATCACTTCAACGACGTCGTGAAGACGACGATCTTCCTCGTTGACATGAACGACTTTCCGGCGGTCAATAAAGTGTACGAGCGGTACTTCGGCGCCAGCAAGCCGGCGCGCTCGACGGTCGCCGTTGCGGCGCTGCCGCGCGGCGCGCGCGTCGAGATCGACTGTATCGCGAAAGACTAACGGCTACTGCGGGGCCGACGAGGGCGCCTGCATCAGACGCACCGACTCTTCTTTCGCGATTGCGGCGACGTCGGGATCGAGCGACGTTTGCGCGGCCTGGAGTTCGGCGAGCGCGAGCGCCCGCTCGCCCTGCGCGGCGTAGGCGCGCGCGAGCAGATAGCGCACGCGGCCGTCGTACGGCGCAGCCGCCACTCCCTTGAGCAGCGCCGCCTGCGCCAGCGGATAGAGTCCGTTGTGCTCGTAGTCGATGCCGAGGTTGACGTAGGATTCGGGAACGTACGGATTCACCGAGATCGCCTGCACGTAGAACGCCACCGCGCGTTTCCAATCGCCGTGCGAATCGGCGAGGAATCCGAAGTTCACGATCGCCTCGGGACGCTCGGGCTCCAAGTGGTGCGCCATCTTGAGCTCGTTGAACGCCTCGTCGTTCTTGCCGGATTGGATCCTCGCGACCGCCAGGTTGTCCAAGCACGCGTAGTTGAGCGGGTCCACGTTGAGGCAGTCGGTGAGAAAGTTCGTCGCCGTCCCCGGATCGTGGAGATCGAGATAGGCCATGCCGAGACCGTTGAGGGCGGCCACCGATCGCGGCGCGGAGTCGAGTGCGCGCCGGAAGTATCGAATCGCGTCGGCCGGACGGTGGATCGTCTCGTAGATCTCGGCGAGCTCCTCCTGCGCGTCGGAGTCGTTGGGCTGCGCCGCCGCGCCGCGCTCCATTTGCTGCTGATACTGCGGCAGATCGCCCCTGCGCAAGTGCATGAAGACCAGGTCGCGGATGGAGTCGGTGCCGGGCAGCGCGCTGTCGAACTGCGAGATCGCATCGTCGACGCGGTTCTGCGTCGCGTATACGACGCCGAGGCGATTGTGCGTCTCCTTGTCGTGCGGATTGCGCGCGAGGATCGCACGGTAGATTGCCTCGGCGCGATCGAAACGGCCCTGGCGGTAATACAAGTCGCCGAGGAACCGAGCGGCGTCGTCGGCATCGGGATGGGTCGCCACGAAGTCGGCGAGCTGGGCGACCGCCGCGTCGAACTGACCGGACGCAATCAGTTCGCGCGCGTACAGGATCGCCGCCTGCTGGTCGGCGCTCTTGTGCGCTTCGATCGGAATGAAGACACTCTGTGCCGCCGCCGGACCGCTCGACGCGGCAACCGCCGCCGACCCGAGCGCGAGGAGAGCCAGAACCGAGAGGGCGCGTCGCATCATTGACAAGTACCTCAATCCTACTATAGCGCACTTCTCGAGCGGGCCGTGACGCCCGCGCGGCGCTAGTGGACGAGGGGCAGGACGTTGCTCGGGGTGAGCGGATAGAAGGCCATCGCGACGACCGCGACGGCACAGACGGCCGCGCTGACCCATGCCAGCGGCACGAACGGACGCAGGTCGCCGGCCTCGCCTTCGTCGCGGGCGTACATGGCGCGGATGACCTTCGCGTAGGCGTAGAGCGAGATCGCCGTGCCCACGATCAACAGCGCCGCGAGCCACAGATACCCCGTGGCCACGCCGGTCGCCAAGATCAGGATCTTTCCGAGAAAGCCGGCGGTCGGCGGTAAGCCTGCCAATGCAAGCAAGAAGATCGTCATCGCGGCGGCCAGCCACGGCCGGCGCCGCCCCAAGCCGCGGTAGGTGCTCAGCCGCGCGCCCTCTTCGTGGTCGCCCGAAATGGCCGCGGCGACGGCGAACGCGCCGAGGTTCATGAACGCGTACGCAGTGAGGTAGTACAGCGCGTAGCGCAGTCCGAGGGGCGTCGTTCCCGCGAGCGCGACGAGAATGTAACCGACCTGCGCGATGCCGGAGTAGCCCAACAGCCGCTTGAGGTCGTGCTGCGCGAGCATGCCAACGTTGCCGGCAATCATCGAGATGCCCGCGACGATCCACACCGGCAGCAGCAGGCGCTCCGCGATGCCCGCCGGCAGCGCCGCATAGACGAACCGCGCGAACACTGCGAGCACGCCGGCTTTGGTCGCGACGCTCATGAACGCGGTCACCGGCAACGGCGCGCCTTCAAACACGTCGGGCGTCCACGCGTGAAACGGCACGAGGCTCAGCTTGAAGACCAGCCCGATCAGGAACATGCCCGCGCCGGTCCAGAACATCGGGTTGAATGCGAGCTGCGGCGCCACCAGATCGGCGAGCGACACGCTGCCGGTGGCGCCGAACAGCAGCGCGCTTCCGAACAGCAAGAACCCCGTGGCAGTCGAGCTGAGGATCAGGTACTTGACCGCAGACTCGCGTGCGTCGCGCCGATCCACGGCGCCGCACAGCGCGTAGAGTCCCAGCGAAAGCAGCTCGAGGCCGAGGAAGATCATCAGCAGGTTCGCGGCGCCCGCCATCAGCATCGCGCCGCACGCGCTCCACAGCATGATCGCCGTCATCCCGGCGACGCGCTGCGCGTTGCCGATCGTGCCGTAGAGCACGAGCGATCCCGCCGTGGCGAGCAGCACGATCTCCTGGAACACCGTCGCGAAGCCGCCGGTCACGAAGCCGCCGAAAAACGCGTCGTGGTGGTTGCCGAACTGGCGCGCGGCGAGCACCGCCGCGACGGCCACGCCGGCGAGACCGACGACCATTGGAAGCGTGCGTTGCTCGCCGCGGCTCGAGAACAAATCGACGACGAGGACGGCCAGCGCGGCGACGGCCACGGCGCCGACGGGCATGATCGCCGACCAGTCGGCCGCGGTGAACGGCATCGTCATCGCAGCAGCGGCCCCGGGTAAACACCCAACACGAGCAACGCCGCGAGCAGCGGCGCGACGGCCAGCCCTTCGGCCCACGTGAGATCCGGGCGCACCGGAACGTCCGCGATCTCGGGGCCGTTCATCACGTCTTGATAGAGGCGAATCATGTACGCCGAGGCGAGCACGATCGCGACGAGCGCGACGATGACGGGCCATACGTAGCCCGCCTGATAGACGCCGATGAGGATCACGAGCTCGCCCACGAATCCTGCCAATCCCGGCAGGCCCAGCGCGGCGAGGGCGGCGATGCACAGGGCGCCCGCGAGGCGCGGATTCTTCCAGCCCAGCCCGCCGAGCCGCAACAGCGAGCGCGTCTCTTCGCGTTCCTCGAGGTAGCCGATCAGCAGGAACAGCGCCGCGGAGAAGAGTCCGTGCGCGACGATGTACACGAGCGCGCCCTGCAGGGCGAGCGCGTTGCCCGACGCGATTGCGATGACGATCAGCCCCAGATGCGAGAGCGAAGAGTACGCGACGACCCGTTTGGCGTCGTTCTGCACGAGTGCGATTACGGCGCCGTAGATCAAGGAGATAGCTCCGAGCACCATCAGGAGGCTCGCGTATTGGTGCACGTACGCCGGCAGCACCGCAAGCGCGATGGCGATGAAGCCGTAGAGGCCGGCCTTCGACTGCACGGCCGACACCACCGAGACCATCGGCGACGGCAAGCCGCTATAGGTCGGCGGCATCCACGTGTGCAACGGCCAGACCGGCGTTTTCACCAAGAACGCGAACGCGAACCCCGCGTAGATCCACGGCCCCCAGCTGCCCGCGAAGTGGGCGCCGGCGCGGCCGATCACGTCGGTCGATCCGTAGACCACCCCGAACGCGGCCGTCGCCAGCAGCAGCGTCAGGCCGCCGGCGAAGTTATAGATGAAGTACCGCCAAGCGGTGGCGGGATGCTCGCCCCAGCCGATCAGCCCGAAGAAGACCGGCACGAGCATGAGGTCCCAGAAGAGCGCGAAGACGAGGAGGTCGCGCGCCAAGAAGAGTCCGAGCATGGTGCCTTCGAGCAACAGCATCAGTGCGATGAAGTCGCGCGCTCGGGGCACTCGGCAGGCGGCGATGGCGCAGGCCGTGCAGACGGCCAGGAGCAGCGCGATCCAGAACGAGACGTGCGTCGCTCCGAAATGGAAGGCCGCCGTGAACGGGCGCGCCAGCCAGCGGAAGCTCCACTCGCCGTAGCGCTCCGCCAGCAGCATGCCGAACGTCGCGGCGGCGACCGCCGTGCCGATGGCGCGCGACATCACCCGGTCGTCGCGCGGAAGCAGCATCAGCAGCGGCGCGACGGCGATTGGCAGCAAGATCGTGACGAGGACGAGCGGCATCAGCGAGCCCCCGCGACGGCGTAGTAGACGATGAAGCAGGCCGCGCCGAAGACGATCATCAGCGCGTACGCACGCACGAACCCGGTCTGCAACGAGCGCACGAGCGTGCCGAGC
Source organism: Vulcanimicrobiota bacterium (assembly GCA_963824595.1). GTDB lineage: Bacteria > Vulcanimicrobiota > Vulcanimicrobiia > Vulcanimicrobiales > Vulcanimicrobiaceae > Cybelea. The sequence goes on along the minus strand of CAWGPY010000001.1, from coordinate 183,896 downwards.
CAGCCCGCCCAACCGGCCAGGTCGCGCACGGCCCCGTCGATCACGTGCGGGTCGAGGACGCGGCCAAATGCGAGACCTAGGAACTGGGCGCCGCGCACGAAGACCGCGTTGATGATCGCATCGAAGTAGAACAGATTGGTCAGCACGGCCGGCATTCGCGCGGCCTCGGAATCCAGGCGCTCGACGGCGTTGCTTCGCGCGCCGGCCGTGGCGTAGCGCCACCATGCGATCGCAAAGCCCACGACGACCAGCGCGAACACGAGCGCCGACGTCGCGCCCTCGGAGATCGCGGGCGCCGTTGGGGGAGCCGCCGCAGGAAGCGCGTGCGCGCCGAAGAGCGGCGCAAAGTAGCGGGCCCACGGCGAGTTCTCGCCGCCGGCCATGAGCGCGCCGCCGATCGCGACGGTGGGGACGACGAGGATCGCGACCGGTGCGTTCATGATCCAGCCCGGCAAGTGCGGATGATCGGCGTCGCCGCGATACTCGCCCAAAAACGCGACGAAGAGCAGCCGGAACATGTAGTACGACGTGATGCCGGCGGTGAGAGCGCCCACCGCGTAGAGCCACGGATGTCCGTGGACCAGCGCGCCGTAGATGACTTGGTCCTTCGAGAAGAACCCGCTAAACAGCGGCACGCCGCAGATCGAGAGCACGCCGGTCAGCATCACCCAGAACGCAAACGGCATCTTCTTCCACAGCCCGCCCATCTTGCGAATGTCCTGCTCGTTGGCGAGCGCGTGGATCACGAGTCCGGATCCGAGGAATAGCTGCGCCTTGAAGAACGCGTGGGTGAAGAAGTGCGCCACGCCGCCCTCGTAGGCGCCAACGCCGACGCCCATCACCATGTAGCCGATCTGCGACATCGTCGAGTACGCGAGGATCCGTTTGATGTCCCATTGCGCGGTGCCGAGGATCGCTCCCACGAGCGCGGTGAGGCCGCCGATCGTGCCGACCAGCATCTGCGCGTGCGGGCTCTGACTCCACAGCGGCGCGCAGCGCGCGATCAGATAGACGCCGGCGGTCACCATAGTGGCGGCGTGAATCAGCGCGGAGACCGGCGTCGGACCCTCCATCGCGTCGGGCAGCCAGGTGTGCAGCGGAATCTGCGCCGACTTCGCGGCCGCGGCGACGAAGAGCGCGACGCAGATCGCGAAGATCAGCGGCTCGCCCAGAGAGCCGGCTGCGGCGAACGCGTCGCCAAAACCGATCGAGTGGGTGGCCCCGAAGATCAAAAAGATCGCGAACATCATGCCCGCGTCGCCGACCACGTTGATGACGAATGCCTTGCGCGCCGCGGCGACGGCCGTCGGACGCTCGAACCAGAAGCCGATCAGGAAGTATGAGGCCAGACCGACGAGTCCCCAGCCCACGAGCAGGCCGACAAAGTTGTCGGACAACACCAGCGTGAGCATCGCGAACACGAAGAAGCTCATATAGGCGAAGAAGCGTGCGTAGGCGCGGTCGCCTTCCATGTAGCCGATCGAGTAAAAGACGATCAGGAAGCCGACGCCGGTGATCACGAGCGTCCACAACATCGAGAGCCGATCGAGCAACAGCCCGAAATCGAAGCCGGGGATCCACGTAACCAGCCGCTGGTTCGCGCCGAGCGCCCCGTTGACGGCCTGCGTGCCGTCGCCCCACGAAAGCACCGTCAGCACGAACGAAGCGCCCACGAGCGCGGCGGCCAGCCAGCCCGCGCGCTCGCGCAGCTGCGGTCCGAACGCCCAGCAGATCGCGGCGCCGGCGAGCGGCAGCAGCCACAGCGCAACGAGCATCGGATACGAACCAATCCCGCCCAGCTCGTAGTGGATCACGCCCGGCACGCTACCCATGCAGGCTCCTGATTTCGTCCACGTCCACGTACTTCTCGGGCCGGAACGTCGTGACGATGATCGCCAGTCCGATGGCGGCCTCCGCCGCGGCGACCGTGATCACGAGGAAGGCGAAGATCTGCCCAGAGTTCTGCAGCCACTGGCGCGCGAACGCGATGAGCAGCAGGTTGGAGGCGTTGAACATCAGCTCGATGCTCATCAGCATCACGAGCGGGTTGCGGCGCACGACGACGCCGACGACGCCGATGAAGAACATAACGCCGGCGAGCGCGATGTAGTGGCCGATCGGTGCCGGCATCAGCCCTTGCCCTCGCGCAGGATCGCCTCGCGCATCGACCGGTCGACCTTGGCTTCGTGGCGGCGGGACGGCGCCTCGCGCATCTGCTCCCCGCCGAGCGTGATCACGCCGATGACGGCCACCATGAGGATCAGCGCGGTGACTTCGAAGGGCAGCAGCTGCACGGTGAAGAGCGCCTTGCCGAAGTCGGCCACGCTGCCGAAGACGTTCGCGGCGCCGACCGGACCCGTCGCGCGCTGGGGCGCCACGCCGGGCACGCTCGACACGGCAAAGACGAGAAAGCCGAGCGACGTCATCACGAAGATACCGGCAGGCAGCCAGATCTTCGGCAAGCGGTTCGGTCCGGTCGCGAACGGCGCCACGCCGCTGCTGAGCAGCGCGATCACGAACACGAAGAGCACGAGGATCGCACCGGAGTACACGATGATTTGGATGACGGCCAAAAACTCGGCCGAGAGCGTGACGTAGAGCACCGCCAGCGTCGCGAAGTTCAGCAGCAGCGCGACGACGCTGTAGACCGGCTTGCTAGCCGAGATCGTCCATACCGCGCTCGCGATGAGAATCGCGCCGAGGATCCAAAAGGCCGTCATGGCGCGTCCTTCGGCGCGGGCAGCAACGTGAGGCCCTTGCGCTGCTTCGTGAGTACCTCCCCGCGCCACGTCGCCAGGTAACCCGTCGCGATCTCGGTGGTCGACTTGATGTCGGCGACGCGGCCGAGATCGCCCGGAATGCCGCCGGGGCGCTCGTCGGGCGCGGCGCCCACGCCGGCTTCGGGCGGCACGAGCAGGCGGTCTTTGGCGTAGACGAACGACCCGCGCCGGAAGTCCGCCATCTCGAATCGCGGCGTCAGCACGATCGCATCGGTCGGGCACGCCTCTTCGCACATGCCGCAGAAGATGCAGCGCAGCTCGTCGATCTCGTACCTCGCGGCGTAGCGCTCGCCGGGCGAGCGCCGGTCGTCGGGCGCGTTCTCGGCGCCGATGACCGTGATCGCGTTCGCCGGACAGACGCTGGAGCAGAGCTCGCAGCCGATGCACCGTTCCTTGCCGTCGCCGTAACGGCGCAGCTCGTGCAGGCCGTGAAAGCGCGGCGCGTGCTGCTTCTTACGCGACGGATACTGGATGGTGGGCTGCTTGCGGAACATGTACCCGAACGTGATCGCCAATCCGCGCAGGATCGCTCCCACATTGAGCAGCCGTTTGCGGGACTTCATCCGAAGGCTCATCCTTTGTACGCCACCACGATGGCGGTGATCACCAGATTCAGCGTCGCCACCGGCAGCAGCACCTTCCACCCGAACGCCATCAGGCGGTCGTAGCGCAGGCGCGGCAGCGTGGCGCGAATCCAGATGTAAAAGAACATGAAGCACAGCACCTTCAGCACGAACCACACGACGCCGGGCACCATCGTCAGACCGAACGGCGCGTTCCAGCCGCCGAAGAAGAGCAGCGTGGCGATGCACGAGACGGTGAGCATGTTGACGTACTCGGCGATGAAGAACAATCCGAAGCGCAGGCCGGAGTATTCCGTGTGGAAGCCGCCCACCAGCTCGGTCTCGGCCTCGACCAGGTCGAACGGCGTGCGGTTCGTCTCGGCCACGGCGGTGATGACGTAGATGATGCAGCCGACGAACTGCGGCAGGAAGAACCACAGCCGATACTGCGCGTTGACGATCCCGTCGAGCGACGTCGTGCCGGCAAGAATCAACACGCCGATCAGCGAGAGCGACATCGCCAGCTCGTAGCTGATCATCTGGGCCGTCGACCGCACGCTGCCCAGCAGCGGATACTTCGATCCCGAGGCCCATCCGCCCAAGCAAATGCCGTAGACGCCGAGCGACGCGATGGCCAAGATGAGCAGGATGCCGGCGTTGACGTTGCCGATCGACCACGCCGCTCCCGACCGCGACGCGCCGAACGGTATGACGGCGTAGACCGAAAATGCCGTTACCAGCGAGATGAACGGCGCAAGTTTATAGAGCAGCGGATCGGCGGTCTCGGGCGTAAGGTCTTCCTTGAGAATCAGCTTGGCCGCGTCGGCCGCCGGCTGCAATAGGCCCCAGGGCCCGACGCGGTTGGGGCCCGGACGCAGCTGCATCCAGCCCAGGATCTTCCGCTCGGCGAGCATCATGTACGCGAACGCCGTCACTACGACGAAGAGCAGGATCGCCGACTTGACGAGCACGATCAGCCACCACGGCATCGGCTACGCCCTCAATCCGGTCAGGCGCGGATCGTGTTGCCAGGTTCCGCCGCCGGAGAGGATCGGCGTCGCCATCGGCTTGCCGTTGCGCCGGCTCTCGCCGCCCGCAAAGCGTGCGTCGCCGAAGTCGAAGTTCGACTCGGCGTGCGCGACGCGCTCGATCACGATGCGGTGCAAACTCTCGGCCGACGGCACCGAAGCGCCAAGCTGATCGGCGAGGCCGCACAGCATATCCAGATCCGACTTCACGAACTCGGGTGCCTCCAGCGCCGCATTCACCGGCAAGAGGTCGCCGCCGATGCCCAGGGTCGTGCCGTGCTTCTCGAACGCGCCCTTGGCGGGAAGCACCAGCGTCGCCCGCGACGCCGTCTCGGTCATGAACAGCTCGCTCACTACGAGGAACGGCACCTTCGCGAGCGCCTCGGCTACGGCCGCGGCGCCGGCCGCGTTCCGCGCCGGGTTCGCGCCGAAGATGGAGAGCACGGCGAGCTCTCCCGCGAGCAGCGTATCGAGCACGGGGCGCCCTTTTTCGGGCAGCAGCCCCATGACTTCCGCTCCGCGCGCGTTGGCCTGCTCGCTCGCGACGTACGCCGCGAGGTCGGGCAAGTCCGCGAACGCCTCGGCGAAGCTGCGGCCGGCTTGCAGATCGACGCCGTCCCAGATCAACGCGACGCGCGTCGCGACCCCCGTCGCGCGCCGGGCTTCGTGCGCGTCGGCGGCGGTCACGATCTTCGTGCCGGTCCGGCGCGCCGCTTTCGCGACGCGCAGCCAGAGCACGGGCGCGCGTTCGTCGAGCGGACTGCCGGCGATCACGATGGCTTGCGCGCCGTCGATCGCGTCGAGCGGCTTCCCGTGTCTGCCCGGCGACGCCTGACGTTGCGTCCCCGCGCGCCAATCGAGGTTCGTCACGCCGCTCGCTTTGAAGACGTGCTGCAACGCGAAGGCTTCTTCGTTGGTGAGACGTCCGCCGCCGAGCGCGCCGACGCTGCCGGCTCCCTGTGCGGCGATCGCGTCGCGAATCGCCTTCGCCCACAGGATGAACGCGTCGTCCCAACCGATCTGTACGAAGCGTCCGTCCTTGCGGTAGAGCGGCTGCACGATCCGGTCGGGCGACTCGTAGAAGCCCACGTTGTAACGGCCGCGGTCGCAGAGCCAGCCGTCGGAGATCTCGTCTTCTTCCACCAGCATCGTTCGCAGCAGCGTGCCGTGCCGCACGTCGGCAAACTGCTGGCAGCCGACGGCGCACTGCGTGCACGTGGTCTTCGTCCGGTTCAGGTCCCAGGGACGCGACTTGAACCGATAACTCTTCGAGGTCAGCGCCCCGACGGGACAGAGTTCGGTGACGTTGCCGGTGAAGTTGTGCCGGTACGGACGGCCGGTGGCGGTCGCGATGATGTCGCGCGCGCCGCGATCCTTGACGACGAGCTGGCGTTCGTCGGCGATGATGTCGTCGAAACGCACGCACCGCTGGCACACGATGCAGCGTTCCTCGTCGAGCACGATCGTCGGCCCGAGATCGACCGCCTTCGGCTTGGAAAGCTTGGGATCCGCTACGTCGGAGGTGCCGCGCGCGTAGGCCATCGAGTAGTCCTGGAGCTCGCACTCGCCGCCCTTGTCGCAGATGGGACAGTCCAGCGGATGGTTGACGAGGAAGAGCTCGAGAACCACGGCCCGCGCCTGTTCGACGCGCTCGCCTTGCGTCCTGACCACCATGCCGTCGGTCGCGACGGTGTTGCACGCGATCTGCAGCTTGGGCATGCCTTCGATCTCCACCATACAAATGCGGCACAGACCCGCGGGGCCCAGTTTCGTGTGATAGCAGTAAATCGGAATCTGCTGTTTGATCGTCTTGGCGGCCTCGACCAGCAGCGTGCCTTTCGGCACGGTGACTGGCACGCCGTCGATCGTGAGGCTGACCGTCTCCGTCGTCATGCCGCCACGATCCGCGACTTGAACGCCTCGGGGAAGCGCTGCATCACCGATTTCAAGAACGGCTCGATCGAATCGCCCAGCGCGCAGAGGTTCAGGCCGGTGATCGATCCCGCAACCCGTTCGAGCATCTCGTAGTCGCCGGGAATGCCGCGGTGGTGCACCAGACGATCGAGCACGCGCGCCATCCAGCTTCCGCCCTCGCGGCACGGCGTGCACTGTCCGCACGACTCGTGCGCGAAGAAGCGGACCAGGTTGTACGCCGCCTTCACGAAGTCGGTCGTGTCGTCGAAGACGACGAACGCGCCCGAGCCCAGCATGGAACCGGCCTTCGCCATGCTCTCGTAATCGTACGGCCAGTCCAAGTGCTCTTCGAAGATGCAGGCGGAGGAACCGCCGCCGGGCTGCACCGCCGCGAACGTCCGACCCGGGCGAAGGCCGCCGGCGATCTCGATGATTTCGCGCACCGTCGTGCCCAGCGGAATCTCGTAGTTGCCGGGTTTCTGCACGTGGCCCGACACGGAGACGATCTTATACCCTTTGCTGCGCTCGGTACCGACCGCGGCGAACCATTCCGGCCCGCGCTCGAGGATCGGCACGAGATAGGCGAGCGTCTCGACGTTGTTGACGACCGTCGGCATGCCGTAGAGTCCCTCGATGGCCGGGAACGGCGGCTTGAGGCGCGGCTCGCCGCGCTTGCCCTCGAGCGAGTTCAGCAGCCCCGTCTCCTCGCCGCAAATGTACGCGCCGGCGCCGCGGTGCACGGTGACCTCGAGGTCGTATCCCGTGCCGAAGAGGTTGCCGCCGACGTACCCGGCCTGCCGCGCCTCCTCGAGAGCGGCGCAGAAGATCTCGTAACCGCGCCTGAACTCGCCCCGTATATAGATGAATGCGTGGTGGCAGCCGATGCCGTACGCCCCGATCAGCATGCCTTCGAGCACGAGGTGCGGCGCGTACTCGAGCAGCATGTGATCCTTGAACGTGCCCGGCTCGGCCTCGTCGCAGTTGCAGACGAGGTAGCGCAGCGGCTTGTCCTTGGGCAAAAACGACCACTTTCGGCCGGTCGGGAAGCCGGCGCCCCCGCGGCCGCGCAAACCCGATTTGTCGCACGCCTCGAGCACCTGGGCCGGCGTCAGCTCGCGCACCGCGCGCTCCCATTGGCGATAGCCGCCGCGCTGACGGTACGCCTCGATCCCGCGCATGTCCACCTCGCCGATGCCGGCGGTCAGCACCTTAGTGACCGGCACGCGCTCCCTCTTCCTCGATCGTCTCGACGACGGCGCGCGAATCCACCACGGCGCGCTCCGCGGTCTTTCGGAACAGCTTGACGTCGCCGCTGATGATGTTGTCGAGCATGATGGTGCCGCTGGCGTCGCCCAGGCCGCTCGCGTTGTTCGGACTCTCGACCCCGCGCGCGCCCGCCGACTTGCGGCCCGACGCGATCTGCGCGTCCTGCGGAATTTCCCACGTCGGTCCGGGCGCGTCGGTCCGCGCCATCGGCGGCGTCGAGTAGGTGCCGGCGCGCATCGCGCCGAGCAGCTCGTCGATCTTCTGCGGCGTCACGTCGTAGACGAAGTCCAAGTTGACCTGAACGGCCGTCGGACGATCGCACGCCGCGAGGCACTCGACCTCTTCGTACGAGAACAGGCCGTCCGGCGTCGTCTGCAGATGGCCGACGCCAAGCTTCTCGCGAAAGCACGCCATCACGTCTTCGGCCCCGTTGATCGTGCAGGCCAGGCCGCGGCACACTTGCACGACGTACCGGCCGACGGGCCGCCGGAAGAGCAGCGTGTAGAACGACACCGCGCCTTCGACTTCCGCCGGCGTGATTTCGAGCAACGTGGCGGCAGCGTCCATGGCCTGCGGACTGACGTAGCCTTCGTGCTGCTGAAAGAGATGCATGATCGGCAGCAGCGCAGATCGCCTCTGCTCGTACCTCGCGATGATCTGTTCGCACTCGGGCTTCAGCTGCGCCAGCAATGCGGGGAACCCGTTCTCCCTATCGGTCACGCACCCACCCCGACTCTTCACGACGCGATGAGCACGCTCGTGCCGCTGGGTACTGCGTCGGGTCGCTCGTCGCGCCACATCGTGTGGCGCGCCTGCTACGCTGCCCTCGCGCCACCTCTTGAGGACAATTTTGACCTCCTGTCAGTGGCGCTCGGGTCAGAGTCCCCTCCGCAGTACCCAGCGGCACGACCGCACTCATCGGTCTACCTCGCCAAAAACGGGATCCAGGGAGCCGATCATCACCACGAGATCTGCAATGAGATTTCCCGGCGCGATTCCTTTGAGAGCTTGTAGATTGTACATGCTCGGCGGACGCGTGCGCACGCGATACGGGCGGTTTTCGCCGTTGCTCACGATGTAGTAGCCCAGCTCGCCGCGCGGCGACTCGATCGTCTGATACACGTCGCCCGGCGGAACGCGGAAGCCCTCGCTGATGATCTTGAAGTGATGGATCAGCGCCTCCATCGAGAGCGCGATGGTTTCCTTCGGGGGGAGCGCCACCTTCGAGTCGTCGATCATCACCGGGCCGGGCGCGTCGAGCCGCCGGCGCGCCTGCTCGACGATGCGAATGGATTGCTCCATCTCGTCGAGACGCACGAGGAAGCGCGCGTATGCATCGCCCTCGGCACGCGTGGGGACGTCGAAATCGTACGTGTCGTAACCGGTGTACGGAAACGCCCTGCGCACGTCGTACGCGATGCCGCTGGCGCGCAGGCTTGGCCCGGTGACGCCCCACTGGAGCGCCTCTTCCGGCGCCAGGTAGCCGACGTCGATCGTGCGGTCTTGGAAGATCGGGTTCGCCTGGAGCAGCCCGCGGAGGTCGCGCATGCGGCCGGGAAACTTCTCGATCAGCGCGTCGAGCCGAGCGAGATACCCGTCGGGCAGATCGCCGTTGACGCCGCCGACCCGCATGTAGTTGGGATGCATGCGCGCGCCGCCGGACGCCTCTTGCAGGTCGAGAATGTTCTCGCGAAGGTCGAAGCAGTAGAAGAACACCGAGATGGCGCCCAGGTCGATGCCGTGCGTGCCGAGCCACACGCAGTGCGACGCGAGCCGCGTGAGCTCCATCGAGAGCACGCGAATGACTTGCGCGCGCTCCGGGATGCGATCGGTGATGCCGAGCAGCTTTTCGACCGCGAGCACGTAACAGAGCGCGTTCGACGACGGCGCGAGGTAGTCCATGCGCTCGACCACCGTCTGCGCCTGCGTCCAGAACAGGCCCTCCGCCGTCTTCTCGATGCCGGTGTGCAGATAGCCGATCTCGGGCTCGGCCTTGACGACGTTCTCGCCGTCGATCTCGAGGACGATCTGCAAGACGCCGTGCGTGGACGGGTGCTGCGGCCCCATCGAGAGCACCATCGTGTTGCCGCTCTGGCTCACGACCTGCGGCGGCAACGGCAGCGCGGAACTCACGACTCGCGCGCCCGCCTGACTTCTTCTTGCAGCGCCTCGAACGTGCGGCCGGAGGGCGGCGTTCCGGCGACCACGTTGGTCTTGTTCGCGAAATCCGGGCGCGGCGAGCGCTCGCGAGCGGGGCCGCGCATCGGATAATCCTTGCGCAGCGGGTGCCCTTCCCAGTCGTACGGCATCTGGATGCGGCGCAGATCGGGGTGTCCGTCGAACGCGATCCCGAACAGATCGAAGACCTCGCGCTCGGCCCAGTCGGCGGACTTCCACAGGTCCGTTGCCGTGGGCAGACGCTCTCCGTCGTCAACGCCGCAGAGGATGCGCACGCGCGGCGGCGTGCCGACTTCGGCGACGGTCGCCGGCCCCGGCGCGAGCTTCATCAGATGATAGACCACGTCGAAGCGCGGCTTGCGCTCCAGATAATCCACGGCGCCGATATCGATCAGCATGGTGTAGCCGTCGCGGCGCAGCGCGTCGAGCCGGTCGTGCAGCTGCGCGGCCGCTACGCGCTCGATGACCGCGTCGTCGATCGGCGGGCGCAGGCTGGGCGGGTCGATCGCGGCACCGGCGATCGGCGGAGTCTGCGTGCTAGGCACGGGGCACCTTCGAAATTATGGGGTTAGGCTCGCGCCAAAATGCCACCGCGACCGCCTTCGCGGATCTGTTGCTGAATCAGGTTGACTGCGTAGAGCAGCCCGTCGGGCGTCGGCGGACAGCCCGGAACGTAGACGTCGACGGGAACGATCGTGTCGATTCCTTGGATCACCGCGTAGTTGTCGAAGATGCCGCCCGAGCTCGCGCACGCGCCCATCGAGATGACCCACTTCGGGTCGGGCATCTGATCGTAGAGCCGCTTGACGACCGGCCCCATCTTCTGGGCGACGCGGCCGGAGACGATCATCAGATCGGCCTGGCGGGGCGAGCTGCGAAAGACCTCCGAGCCGAATCGGGCGATGTCGTACTCGGGTGCCGTCGCGCTCATCATTTCGATGGCGCAGCAGGCCAAGCCCATCGTGAGCGGCCATACGGACGAGCTCTGCGCCCAACGCGCGACGTCGTCGAGTCGCGCCAGCATGAAGTGGCCCGGACTGGCGCTCATCGCCAGACGAAGCCCCCCTTCTTCCAAACGTAGGCGTAACCAATGGCCAAGACGACGATGAAGATCACCATCTCGAGCAGTCCGAAGACGCGCAGAGCGTGCATCTGCACCGCCCACGGATAGAACGACGCCGCCTCGACGTCGAACACCACGAAGAGCATCGCAATCAGATAGAACCGAACCGGAAAACGGCCCGCGACCGGCGACGTCGGCTCGACCCCGCACTCGTATGCCTCGCGCTTGTGCGCGTTGGGCTTGCCGCGTCCCAGCAGGCCGGGGATCACCGTGAAGAACACGGCGGCGGCGACGGCGACGCACAGGTAGATCGCGACGGGGGCGTAGGGAGCCATGGCCTGTGAAGGTTGCACAAGCGACTCACGACCCCTGGCTACAAAAGTGGCTTCCTGCCGCTGCCTCGGTCGAGCGAGCCGACACGTTTTCGTACGGCCGCCCTGATACCATCACGTTCGTCGGCGCCCTCCCGGTTAGGGCCCCGGAGTGCGCCGACAGCTAGTAGTGCGGGCGTCCGCGGGAGGTGGTTTCTGGGGGAACTGCCTCCCACTTTCGTCGTAGAAGACCCGCGATGCGCTACGCCGTCTTGGGAATGCTCCTGCTCTTTGCGCTGGGCGACGGCTGCTCGGCGCCGCCGAACGTCGTCGGCGTCCAAGATTTCGGTCACGTTACCGGCCGAGTGCTCGACGCGATGACGAACCGCCCGATCCCCAACGCGCTGCTCTCGATCGGCTCGCTGTACACGGCCCGTGCCGACGTCAACGGCGCGTTCAGGCTGCGCTCGGTGGACGGCGATCAGACCGTGACCGCGCGCGCCGCCGGCTACTCGACCGTGACGGCCGACACGACGATTCCCAAGGACGGCATCGTCTCGATCGGCTACATCCGGCTGGTGCCGCTGATCTATCCGGCCGGCCAGCCGACCCTCGCCCCGCCGCCGGTTCCCACGCCGCGTCCGTCGGCCACACCCGAGGCGGCGTCCTCGAGCAGCCCGGCTGCGAGCCAGCCGCCGGCCGCTGCCGGTTCCCCGGTGCCGCCCGTCGCTCCGGGCGCGACGCCCACGCCCTAGGACCTAGTTCAGGCGTAGGGTCGCGAGGTCGAGGTCGTACTCGATCGAGCGGTAGATGTCGTCGGGAATCTCGCCCGCCGACCGCATCGCGGCGATCGCGCGACGCTCGGCGCCCAGCGCCTCTTTCTGAAGGTGCCGGTCGATGCGGCTCTCCGTCGCCTCGATCGCCTCTTCTTTTTCCGCCTTGCCCCGCAGCACGTTGATGCGCTGTTCGTACTCTTCCAGGACGCGTCCGAGGATCTCGCGTTCGAGCGGCGACTTGCGCCGCGCCTCGACCTCGCGCAGGCGCGCGATGCCGGCCTCGAGCGCGCGCACGCGCAGCGCCGTCTCCCGGCGGCGGCTGCGGCTCGTCTCCGTCACGCCCAGCCACTCGATCAGCGGCCCCAGCGTCAGCCCTTGAAACACCAGCGTTACGAAGATCACGCAGAACGTGAAGAAAATCGTTACGCTGCGCTGCGGGAACGGCTGGTCGCCGAGCGTGTACGGGAGCGCGAGCGCGATCGCCAGCGAGATGATGCCGCGCATACCCGCCCAGGACATCACGGCCACCTGCTGCCACGACATGGTCGGGCTGCTCGCGCGCGAGAGGCCGCTGAAGAATCGCAGGAGGTACGTCGCCGGAAAGACCCACGCGATCCGCACGAGGATCACCGTCGCGCTCACGAGCAGCCCGTACAGCGCGTAATCTCGGACGTGCGGCATCAGCGCCTCGATGATGCCCGGCAGCTCCACTCCGATCAGGAGAAACGCGAACGCGTTGAGCACGAACGTCAGCAGCCGCCACACGGACGACCCAAGCACGCGCGTCTCGGGGTCGATGAAGAGCGTGGATCGCCGGCTCAGCACGATGCCGGCGGTGACTGCCGCGAGCACGCCCGAGACGTTGAGCTCTTCGGCAGGCAAATACGCCGCGAACGGCGCGAGCAGGAACACGACGCTGGCGATCATCGAATCGCCGTAGCCGCGCCGCGACCAGTAGCGCAGCGCGCCCTCCAATACGAACGCGACCGCCGCGCCGATCAGGATGCCGCCGGCGGCGACCACGATGAAGGCGCCGCTCGCGTGGACCAGCGAGAACGCGCCCGTCACGGCAGCGGCGAGCGCGAACCGGTAGAGCACGAGCGCCGTCGCGTCGTTGACGAGGCACTCGCCGCTGACGATCGCGGCGACGCGCCGCGGGATCGCGATCCGCTCGAAAATCGCCTCGGACGCGACGGCGTCGGGCGGCGACACGATCGCACCGAGCGTGAACGCCAGCGGCCACGCGAAGCCGGGCACCGTCGCGTGCACGACGGCCGCCACCGCGGCCATCGTGACGATGACCAGGCCCACGGCGTGCAGCGAAATCGGCTGAGCGTTGCGGCGAAACTCGACCCAGTCGGTGCCCCAGCCGGCGCTGTAGAGCAGTGGGGGCACGACGACGAGCATGATCATGTCGGGGTCGACGTGCGGCCGCGGCAGGTGGCGTGAGAATCCCAGCGCCACGCCACCGATGACGAAGGCGATGGGATACGGGATGCGCAGGCGCTTCGCACCCACGGCCAACACGACGACCGCCGCGAGAAACGTGACGAGGACCAGAGCCTCAGTCATCGAGATCGCCGATCGGCGCGCCCAGAGCCTGCAGATCCAGCGCGTAGCCGGCGACGACCAGGTACGAGCGATCCGCGCGCTTCGCGAGGCGCTGCACCATGCGGCCCATCGCGTCGCGGAAGAGCCGCGCCGACGCCGCGACGGGCACGACGTCCCATCCGATCTGCTCGCTGACGGCCACGACGTACGCCGGCGACGCGAGCATCGCGTCGACGAATTGCGCCGCCTCGTCGTCGAGCTGCGATTCCGCGACCGTGTAGTCGATCTCGAGGAGATCCATACGCGCGGCGATGCGCGTCGCGAGCCACGTGCCGAGCGCGTCGACCACGAGGCACGCCGACGCCGGCGCCTGCCGGAACAGCGCGAGCTGCGCTTCGTGGCTCATGCCGGCGGTCTCGACCGTGCGCCACGCGGCGGGGCGGTCGCGCACGTGACGCGTCAGGCGGGCCCGCCACTCGACGTCCTCGGGCGCACCGGCCGCGGTGGCGACGTAGGTCACGTCGAGTCCGCTCTCGCGCGCCAGCCGCACGCCGAACGCGCTCTTTCCCGAACGCACGGGTCCGGTGATGAAAACCACGGCCATGCGGGGGAGCTTCGACTCCGAGCGGCTTGCCGCCCCGCCGCGCCGAACCCCGGCACGGCATGCTGCTGAGCATCCTGAGCATCGCGTTCGGAGTCGCCGTCATCGCGCTGACGATGAGCGACGTCTTTCAATCCGTGGTCATGCCGCGAGCGACCGGGCGCCGTTATCGCATCAGCTTCTACGTGTGGCGCTTCATGTGGCACGCGTGGCCGAGGCTGGCGTGGCGCGTGCACGCGGGAGATCCCGAGCGCCGCGAAGAGTTCCTCGCCATCTTCGCTCCGCTCATGCTCGTATCGCTGATCGGACTCTGGGTCTCGGTATTGATATTTGGGTTCGGTGCGGTGTTGTGGGGCATGCGCGGCGGTATTTCTCCGGCGCACCTCTCGTTCGGAACGGCGCTCTACTTCGCGGGCACGTCGCTGCTGACGGTCGGATTCGGCGACATCGTTGGTCGCGGCATGGGACCGCGGCTCGTATCGGTGCTCGCGGCGCTCGCTGGCCTGTCGTTTCTCTCGATCCTCACCGCTTTTCTCTTCGCGATCTTCGGATCGTTCCAGCAGCGCGAGACCTTCGTCGTGACGGTCGCCGCGCGGGCCGGCACGCCGCCGAGCGGCGTCAACCTCTTGGCGATCGCCGGCTATTCGCGCACGGCCGACGACCTTTCGCCGCTGATGATCGACGCGCAGCGCTGGGCCGCGGCGGTGATGGAGAGCCACCTCGCCTATCCGATGCTGGCGTTCTTCCGCTCCAGCCACGACGACCAGTCGTGGATCGGCACGCTGGGCACGCTGCTGGACGCGGCGACCCTCATGATGACGACCGTCGCCGGCGTGCGTGACGGCCAGGCTCGCATCTTCTACAACGTCGGGCGCCATGCGACGCGCGATCTCTCTCGCTATTTCGAGGTCGGCGACGCCGAGGAGTCGGCGGGCGTCGAGCGCGCGGAGTTCGAGCGCGCGTGCGATCGTCTCTCGGCTGCCGGCTACGAGCTTCGCGACCGCGACGAGGCATGGGGCCGGTTCTCGAACCTACGCCGGAGCTACGCGCCCCCGCTCAACGTGCTGGCGCGCTTCTTCGAGATTCCGCCGCTGCAATGGATCGGCGACCGCTCGATCATCGTCTCGGCGCACGGCGAGCGGGCGGTCAAAACCCGTGCGCACGGTCCGTACGATGAAGAAATCTCCTGACGTCGTCGACCGGCAGCGCGAAGCCGATGCTGCGCTCGTCGTCGAACCTCGATTCGGCCACGCCGACGACCTCGCCGGTATCGGCGATGAAGACCGGCGCGCCGCTCTCACCCGGAACGATCGATAGCGTCACCTCGAGCGCGTCCTTCCGAATCGACGAGAGCCGCCCCGAATCCAGCGACGTTGCCAGCCCCAGGTTCTCGTCGTCGAACTCGTCGGGGATCGGATAGCCGAGCAACCCCAGCTCGCGGCCGACCTCGTTCGGCAGACGCGCGGACGAGCCCAGCGCGACGACCGGCAGATTCGCGTGTGAGGTGCGCAGCAGCGCGAGGTCGAGATCGGCGTTGGAAGCGATTACGCGTGCCGGCGCCTTGACGCGGTTGCCGATCGTAACGTGCAGGTTCCAGGCCCCATCGATCGCGTGCTGCACCGTGAGGATGTCGCTTCCCCAAGTGCCCGACGCGACGACGAATCCCGTGGCGTAGGCGTCGTCGTACTTGTGCTTCTTGCTCTCCGGCGGCACGCGCATCGAAAGCAGTACGACCGACGGCCGAACCCTGCGCACCGAGGCGACCAAGGCGTCGTCCGAGTTGCGCACGCAGCCGGCGGCGGCGAGCAAGGCGGCTGCCGCGACGAGTGCTTTCATGGATGCAGTTCCAACCGTTGCGCGAGTGCGGCGCGCAACGCGTCGAGGCCTGCTCCGGTCGCCGCGCTCACCCGCAGCGCGGCGGGCTCCTCCGATGCCTCCGGCATGCGCACGTCGCATTTGTTGAAGACGACCATGCGCGGCGCCTTGTCGAGCTCGAGGTCGTGCAGGATCGCGTCCACGGCGCGCCGCTGACGCGTCCACTGCGGGTCGCCGGCGTCGAGCACGTGCACCAGCAGATCGGCGTCGCGCAGCTCCTCGAGCGTGGCGCGAAAGGCGTTGACGAGATCGGCGGGCAGGTCGGTGATGAATCCTACGGTATCGGTCATGCGAACGTACGCGCCGGGCCCGAGATACACGCGCCGCGTGGTCGGGTCGAGGGTCGCGAAGGGCTGATCGGCAACGTAGGCGTCGCTGCGCGCCAGCGCGTTGAGCAGCGACGACTTCCCGACGTTGGTGTATCCGACCAGCGCGACGAGCGGATCGTGCCGCTTCGCCGACCGCCGCAGCGAGCGCTGCCGCCGCACGCCGGCGAGCGTGCGGTTGAGCACGCGAATTCGCTCGGCGATTCGCCGGCGGTCGATCTCGAGTTTGGTCTCACCGGGCCCGCGCGTGCCGATCCCGCCGCCCAGGCGCGAGAGGTCGGCACCGACGCCGATGAGGTTCGACTGCCGGTAGCGCAGTTGCGCGAGCTCGACCTGCAGCTTCCCTTCGCGGCTGCGCGCGTGCCGGGCGAACACGTCGAGGATCAGCATCGTTCGGTCGACGATGGGAAGCGGCATCGCCTTCTCCAGGTTCTTGCGCTGGCGCGGACGCAGCTCGTTGAGCACGAGGATCAGCGTCGCCCTGGTCGCGAGCGCGACCTCGGCGATCTCGCGCGCCTTGCCGCTGCCGACGAGCGTGGCGGGATCCACGGCGTCGCGGCGCTGAACGACGCGCCCGACGATCGTCGCGCCGGCGGCATTCGCAAGCGCCTCCATCTCCGCGATCTCGATCTCGATCGTGCCGGTCAGCGCGTGCGTCTCCACGGCCACGACGAGCGCGCGCTCCATCAGGGCGACGCGCTCGCGAGCGGGCTGACGCGATCGACGAGCCACCGCAGACCGGCGTTGTAGTTCGGGCCGGGGCGCTCGATCAGACTCGGATTCACGTAAAAGACGCGATGCAGCTTGACGGCGCGCAGGCTCCGCCACGGCTCGCGGTCCAGCTGCCCGTCCAGCCGCGTCGCCGCATCGGCGATCAGCAGGTCGGGCTGTTCGCGGATTAGCGCTTCGGCACTGTACACGCCGTAGGCGCCGCGAAGGTTGCCGGCGGCGTTCGTCGCGCCCGCGAGCGCGAGCAGCGTGCTGATGTACGACCCCGCGCCGGCCGTCCAGATCGGCGCGGCGCCGAGTACCACGAACGCGCTCGGATGCCGCGCGTAGCGCAGCGTGCGCCGATGGATCTCGGCGGTTTCGCGCTGCAGCCGCACGACCACCGCCTCGGCCTGCCGGCGCCGGCCGGTTAGCTCGCCGATCGCCCGCAGATTGGTGAAGATCCGATCGTACGCGTCGTCCGGAAGCAACACGACCGCAACGCGCGCGCGGCGCAGCGGCTCGACCAGGCGCGCCTGCGCCGGAATGCCGATGGCCACGCTCGGTCGCAGCGCGAGGATCGCTTCGGCATCGACGCTCGACGCGTCGGCCACGCGCGGCAGGGACTTCGTCCCCGGTGCGTCGGTGAAGACCGAGACGGCCACCAACTGCGAGCCGGCGCCGATCGCGGAGAGGTCGTCGGCGAACGAGGGCACGAGCGTCACGACGCGCCCCGCGGTGTGCGCCGGCACGGCGCCGTGCGTCTGACGGGCGGCGCACGCCGCGAGCGCCAGCGTGCACGATGCCATGACGAGCGCGAGAGTTCGCTGCATCCGTCGTTCCGAGTACGGAGGAAGGAACGCGCCGACCTTTGCGCAATCGCGAGAGGACGTTTGCGCGGGAAGCCGGTGAGAAGCCGGCACGGTCGCGCCACTGTATGCGGGGAGCCGCCCGAACGCCACTGTCCTGTAGAGAGGATGGGAAGGCTCGGGCAACGGCAGCAATCCGCGAGTCAGGATATCGACGCAAACGAATTCGCACGATCCGCCTCGCGCAAAGGAAGGGATTGCCATGTTTGCTTCGATCGTCGCGGCGGCCGCCGTCGCCACCGCCTCCCCGTCTCCCACGCCCAGCGTCGGTCCCGAGATCGCCCACGTCGTGACGAGCGACCGGAGCCTCGAGTCGGCCGCGCGCACGGCACGCACGACGTACGTCGTGACCGCCGCGCAGATCGCACGCGACGGCGACCGCACCGTCGCCGACGCGCTCGAGCGCGTGCCGGGCGTCAACATCGTTCGCTACGGCGCCTTCGGCGCCGCGGCGACCGTCGGCATTCGCGGCAGCTCGTCGCAGCAAGTGCTCGTCCTCGTGGACGGCTTGCCGATGGCCGGCAGCCAGATCAACGACGTCAATCTCGAGCAGTTCGCCGCGAGCGGCATCGACCGGATCGAGGTGGTCGAAGGCGGCGGCTCGACGCTGTACGGTTCCGGCTCGATCGGCGGCGTGATCAACATCATCACGGCGCCCCAGGCCGCGCGCAGCACCGCCACGTTCGCGGCCGGCTCGTTCGACGAGCAGACGTATCTGCTGCAGACGCCGTTCGTCACGTTCCAGCGGACGTACGCGACGAACGACTACTCCGTGCTCAACGGCCCGAACCGCCAGAACTCCCAGGCCGGCTTGACCGCCGTAAGCGCGCGCTACGCGCGCGCGATCGGGGCGTTCGAATTCACGCTGTCGGGCGACATCGCCGACGCAACCTCGGGCGTGCCGGGTTCGCTCGACTTCTTCTCGCCGACCAGCGAACAAGCCAACGTCAATCGCGACCTTCGGCTCAACGTCGAACGCAAGGGAACGCGCGCCACGACGTCGCTCGAGCTCGGCGCGTCGTCGCAGAACCTGTCGTTCACGTGCAATACGCCGGTTGACGCGAGCTGTCCCAACGCGTTCTATCCGACGCCGGCGCCGCCGGCGACGACGAATCCCCCCTACGCGCAGGCACTCTACGACGAACACTGGATGGCGAGCCTGCGCAACGTGACCGGCGACGACGGCCAGCGTCTCGTCTACGGCATCGACGTGATGCGCGGCATCGCGCGCGTGGATCAAGGAACCGGCGGCGGATCGCCCCTGGCGGCCGACAACGCGCCGATCTTCGACCCCTACGCGCAGACAGCGGCCTACGTGCAGTCGCAGTGGTTCGGCGGCAACGGTCAGCAGTTCTACGCCGGCCTGCGCGGCGAGCGCGACGGGGGCGTGGGCGGCGCGTACTCGCCGTCGCTGGGCGCCATCGTGCCGTTCTCGCGCGAGCTGCAGGTCAAGCTCAACGCCGCGACGGCATTCCGGGCGCCGACGGCGGAGGAGCTGTACTATCCCGGCTTCTCCAATCCCAACCTCGCGCCCGAGCGCACGCGCGTCGGCGACGCGACCCTCGTCGCCCCGCGGCTCTGGGGCGGCGTGAGCTTCGGCTGGTTCGTAACGTCGGGTTCGAACCTCATCGTGTCGCCGCCGCCGCTGTTCGTTCCGGAGAACGTGGGTCGCGCCACGATCGAGGGCCTCTCGTTCACGGCATCGACGCCCCGCGCGACGGGTCTCGGCGCCGATCTCCAGGTCGTGAACCTGTATCGCGCGCAGAATCTCGACACCGGCGCGCGCCTGTCGGGCCGCGGCCCGGTCTTCGCCGTGACGCTCGGATTAAAGTTCGTGCCGCCGCCGTCCAGCCGGTTTGACGGATTCCGCATCGTCGCGACCACGCAAGGCGCGCAAGAGAGTGCGGATCCGTTCCTATCGGCCGCATACGCCGTCTATCAGCCGGCTGCGTTCACCGACGTGGATGCTTCGATCGGCTATCGGATAGCGCCGCAGATCGTCGTCGCGTTGCGCGGCTATAACCTGGGCAACGACCGCTACGCGCTCTACGCGGGATTCCCGATGCCGGGCCGCGCGTTCGCGCTGGAGGTGCGCGGCCGCTGAACGGCACCGTCAAGCTCGTCCTCCTGGCCGCACTCGCCGTCGTCGCGGGCGGCGCGAGCCTGCTCGTCGGCGGCACGCCGCTGTCGTTCGAGCAAATTGCCGGAGCGCTCTCGCATCCCGGCGGCACGGGCGTGCTGAACGCGATCGTCTGGCAGTTGCGCCTTCCACGCGTCTGCGTGGGCGCGACGGTCGGCGCGTCGCTGGCGCTCTGCGGGACGATCATGCAGGGCATGCTGCGCAACCCGTTGGTCGATCCATATCTCACCGGCGTCAGCGCCGCCGCGGCCGCGGCCATCGCCATCGCCATCCTCGCCGGCGCGGCGGCCGCCGCCATGCCGGGCATCGGTTTCGTCGCGGGGCTCGGGGCGGCGCTGCTCGTGGCGGCCCTCGCGCGCCGGGGCGGCGGCATTGACCCGAGCCGCCTGATCCTGGCCGGCGTTTCCCTGTCGACGCTCTTCGCCGCGATCGTGACGCTGGCGATCGTGCGCGCGCAATCCAACGATTACGCGAGCACGATTCTGGCGTGGCTCGCGGGTTCGATGGCGGGCCGCGGCTGGCACGACCTCGCCGTCGTGGCGCCGTACGTCGCGCTCGGCACGCTGCTCGCGATCCTCTCGGTAGCGCCGCTCAACGCGCTGCGCATCGGGGAGCAGCGGGCGCGCGCCGTCGGCGTGGACGTCGATCGCGCGCAGTGGACGATCCTCGCCGCCGCGTCGTTGCTCGCCGCCGGAAGCGTCGTGCTTGCGGGGCTCGTCGGCTTCGTGGGGCTCATCGTGCCGCACGTGGCGCGCCGCATCGTCGGTTCGGATCTGCGCGTGCTGCTTCCGGCGAGCGCCGCCGTCGGCGCGGCGCTCTGCATGCTGGCCGACGCGATCTGCCGGCGCATCGTCGCGCCGGCCGAGCTCCCGATCGGCGTGCTGCTCGCCTTGATCGGCGTGCCGGCGTTCCTCTATCTCTATCTCCGGCCCGCGGGGGCGGCGGGCGGCACGCGCACGTGATCGGCCTCAGCGGGGTCGCGCTGCGCGTCGGTGGGCGCGTCCTGCTCGCCGGCGTCGAGGCCCGGGTGGCGACCGGCGAGTTCGTGGCGCTCGTCGGCCCGAACGGCATCGGAAAGACGACGCTGTTGCGCGCGATCGCGGGGCTGCACGCCGCGAGCGCCGGAAGCATCCTGATCGACGGCGTTGACGGCGCGCGGCTGCGGCCGCTCGAGCGCGCCCGGCGCGTCGCCTTCGTCACGGGCGACGAAACCGTGTTCGACGCGCTGAACGTGGAGGAAGTGGTCGCCGTCGGACGATTCCCGCATCGCCGCTGGTGGCGGTGGCAGGCCGGCGAAGACGACGACGACGCCGTCGCCCGCGCGCTGCGCTCGGTGCGCATGGAGCGGTTCGCGCGGCGTCTCTTCTCCACGCTGAGCGCCGGCGAGCGTCAGCGCGTGTGGATCGCGCTCGGGCTCGCGCAGGCGACGCCGATCCTGCTGCTGGACGAGCCGACGAGCCACCTCGACGTGCGCGTCGCGCACGAGATCCTCGACTTGCTCCGCGGGCTCGCCCGCGACGGCAAGACCGTGGTCTGCGCGCTGCACGATCTCAACGAAGCCGCGGCCTATGCGGACCGCATCTCGCTGCTCGGCGAGGGGACGCTGCTCGACGTCGCACCGCCCGAGGATCTGCTTGCCGGCGCGGCGCTCGAGCGCGTCTACGGCATCGCGATGGAGCGCGTACGCATCTCGGGAGGTCGCCTGCGCGTGTTCGTCCGCTAGGAGCTCTAACGATGAATCGTCCGGACGTCCGACCCCAGCACCCAGCGGATGAGGCCGTGCTGCGGGCCGCTCGTGATCGCAACGCCCACCGCGTCGGCCGGCGACGTGAAGATCGGCGACTCGACGTAGCTCGGCAGGCACGAGATGACGTTGGCGTGCGTCCCCGGCGCGACGACGACGGCGTGCGGCAGCATCGCTTGTGCGACGTCGAACGACGCGGCGCTGTACGCGCGCAGGCGCGAGCGCGAGTCCCAGAGTAGGACCGATGGGTCGTCGGTGGTGCTGTAGAGCACGATCTTGTCGCCGCGGTGCACCTTGCAGTCGGCCAGCGCCGGGCCGAACGCCGCGAGCCACAGCAGGCCGAATGCGATCAGCGCGAGCGTTGCCCTAATCATCGGAGCGCTCCGCGTCGACGATGCGAATGGCGAGGATCGCGAGGTCGTCGCGCAGCCGATTTCCCCCGCGCGCCTTCACGTCGGCGACCAGACCGTCGGCCAGCTGCTGCGCGTGCGTGGCGGCGCCCGCGATGAGCTCCATCGCGCCCTGGCCCAGCAGCTGCTTTCCGGCCCGATTGCGCACCTCGGTCAAGCCGTCGGTGGTGAGGACGAGCATGTCGCCCGGGCTCAGGTCGAGCGTTTCGGTTGAGAACGGCTCCTCCATGACGCCGAGTACGGGGCCGGTGACCGCAAGCTGTCGCACGCCGTCGCGCCCGCGCAGGTACGCGCAGTCGTGCCCCGCGCTGCCGTACCGCAGCTGCAGCGTATCCGTGTCGAGCACGCCGACGAACATCGAGACGAAGAGATACGGGTTACCGACGGCCCGCGAGAAGGCCAGGTTGAACTCCGCTAGGATGGCCGCGGGATCGCTCTGCCGCAGCGCGATGGCTCGGATCATGAACTTGATGAAGGCGGTGAGCACGGCCGCGTCCACGCCCTTGCCGCTGATGTCGGCGATCAAGACGAGGGCGCGCGTGTTCGAAAGGCGGTAGACGTCGAACACGTCGCCGCCGACCGCCAGGTGGCTCGTCGCGGAGACGTAGGCCGTCCCGACCTCGCAGTGCGGCAACGGCACCGACTCGCTGCGAAACGCGCGCTGCAGGATCTCGGAGATCGTGCGCTCTTCTTCCAGTTCGCGGTTGAGCCGCGAACGATATGCGTTGAACAGGATGGCGAGCAAGCCGAACGCGAGCACCCAGAAGGCGCGCAGGTAGGAGGAGCGGTCGAGTTGCTCCTGCGTGCTGTGGACGAGCGCGGCGTCGGTCGATGCCAGCGCCTCGCGGAGCGCGGCGACGGTGCGCGACTCGTAGTCGGAGAAGAGCTTGTTGCGTTTGTCCAGCTCGACGAGGCGGTTGCGCGGATTGCGCAGCAGCGGCGTTGCGACGTCGGCGCGCCATCGGGACTGCAGCTCGCCGTACGTGTTGAGCAGCTCGCGCGCGCCGGGAAGCTGCTCGCCCAGCCTAGTGCGGATCGAGGTCTGCTTCGCGTCGTACCCCGCCGCCGCTTGATGGTACTGCGCGACGTAGAACGGGTCGCGCGTCAGCGAATATCCGCGCAGCGAGTTCTCCTCGTCGATCTGCAAGCGCAAGAGCTCCTCGAGCTCGATCTGGGCCTCCTGAATTTGCGCCTGGCGGGCGAACGTATTGGCCAGCTCCGAGCGCGTCTCGAACGTGCCTTGAACGGCAAAGCCCAGCGTGACCACGAGGAACGCGGTCATCAAGAGCGTCCCGGTCATGCGTGCGAGCGGTGCGTTCTTCACGAAGGCGTCACCGAAGCACGGTCGAAGAACGGCTGGCTGTGCGGGTCCAGGTGAATCCCACTATATTCAAATCCTACGACGTCCGCGGGGTTTATCCGTCCGAGCTGAGCGACGACGTCGCATATGCCATCGGGCGCTGCTTCGTGCCGCTGCTCGGGGCCGGGCCCTCGAAGGGCAAGGATCGCATGGTCGTGGCGGTCGGCCGCGACATGCGCCCCTCGGGCCGGAAATTGGCCGACGCGTTCGCTCGCGGCGTCACCGACGCCGGAGCCGACGTGGTCGATATCGGAATGGTCTCGACCGACGCGCTCTATTTCGCGGTCGGAAAGTTCGATTTCGACGGCGGCGTGATGATCACGGCCTCGCACAACCCGGCCCAGTACAACGGCATGAAATTCACGCGCTCGCAGGCGCAGGCCATTTCACTGGACACCGGGCTGGCGACGATTCGCGAGCAGCTCGCGTCGGGCGAGCTTCCGCCCAAGGCCGAGAGACCCGGCACGATCGCGCAGCGCGACGTGCTCGACGACTTCGCCCGGCATTGCCTATCGTTCGTCGATTGCGCGAAGATCAAGCCGTTCAAGGTCGCGGTGGACGCCGGCAACGGCATGGCCGGCGAGACCGTTCCGCACGTCTTCAAGAGCCTGCCGTGCGAGCTGGTGCCCATCTACTTCGAGCTCGACGGCAGCTTTCCGAATCATCCCGCGAGCCCGATCGAACCCGAGAACATGATCGATCTCCAGGCGCAAGTCCGCAAGCACGGCTGCGATCTGGGCGTCGCGTTCGACGGCGACGCCGACCGGATGTTCATCGTCGACGAGAAGGCCGAATTGGTCGACGGCAGTACGGTCACGGCGCTCGTCGCGCTCAATACGCTGAAGAAGTACCCCGGCGCGAAGATCCTCTATAATTTGATCTGCAGCCGCAGCGTGCCCGAGCTGATCCGCAAGGCCGGAGGGATCCCCGTGCGCTCGAAGGTCGGACACTCGATCATCAAGGCCGAGATGCGCGATCAAGACATCGTATTCGGCGGCGAGCACAGCGGCCATTTCTACTTCAAAGAAAACTGGTACGCCGACTCCGGAATGATCGCGTTTTTGCAGTGCCTCGAGCTCTTCAGCGAGGCCGGAAAACCCGTCAGCGAGGTCATCGCGCCGATCGATACGCGCTTTCGCTCGGGCGAGATCAACAGCAAAGTCGACGACGTCGGCGCCAAGCTTCGCGCGATCGAAGAGCGCTATTCCGACGCGAAGATCGATCACCTCGACGGCGTCACCGTCGCGTACCCGCACTGGTGGATGAACGTTCGTCCGTCGAACACCGAGCCGCTGCTGCGCCTCAACGTCGAGGGCGACACGAAGGAATTGATGGAACGGCACCGCGACGAAGCGCTTGCGCTGATCCGGGGTTAGCGAAACTCCGTGACGGCGACGCTGCTCGGCCCCGCCTTCATCGCCGTCGGCGACGGCACGTCGGCCTTCGGTCGCCTGGCCGTGGAGAACGGGCGCATTGCGGGCGTGCTCGCGGCCGACGGCCCGACGGACTATCCGCTGCCGGCCGGCAGCACGATCGCCCCCGGCTTGATCGACGTCCATACCAACGGTGCGGGCGAGTACCTCTTCAATCGCGACCAGGGCAACGCGGTCGGCATCGCGGGCACTTCGTACGCGGCCAACGGCGCGACGGGATTCGTCGCCGGCGTGATGACGGCGCCGTGGGAGTCGATGCTGCATGCGGCCGCCGAGCTCGTCGAGGCCGCAAACCAGCTGGAGGAGGACGCTCCCGCGGGGGCGCGCTGCCTGGGCGTGCACTTCGAGGGCCCGTTCCTCAACGCCAAATTCCGGCGCATTCACCGCCAGGAATGGCTGCTGCCGGCGAGCGCGGCGCGCGCCCAAGAGATGGTCGACGCATGCAAGGGGGCCTGCCTCTTGGTGACGATGGCGCCCGAGATCGACGGAGCGAGCGACGCGCTGCGCGTCTTCTTGGAGAACGAGGTGGTCTGCTCGGCGGGGCACACCGCCGCGCGTTACCGCGAGGGAATGCTCGCGATCGGGCTCGGGTTCCGATCGCTCACGCACGCCTTTAACGGGATGCCGCCGCTCGATCACCGCGATCCGTCGATCCTCGCCGCCTTCATCCAAGACCGGCGCACGCTCGTGCAGGTGATCTGCGACGGGTTCCACGTGTCGCCGGTGATGATCGACATCCTCCACCGCACGCTCGGCGATCGCGTCGTGCTGGCCACCGACAACATGCCGGCGGCCGATCCGGGCTATCACATCGAGGGTGGCGTCATGCGCGCCGCCGACGGCACGATCGCCGGGAGCGCGCTGCAGATTGACGAGGCGCTGCGCAACTACATGTCGTACGCGCAGATCCCGTTCGCGCAAGCCGTCGTCGCGGCGACGCACGCGCCGGCTCGGCTCATTCGCCACGACGGCGAGATGGGCCGCATCGCGCGCGGGATGCGCGCCGACCTCTCGTTCTGGGACAAAGAGTATCGCGTCGTCGGAACGATGGTCGGCGGCCGCTTCGTCTACAATGCGATCGAGGTGGCCGTCTAGCCGCTACTGCTGCGGGACCGCGGCCAGCCCGTCGTCGGAATCGGAGATCGCCGTGCGTTGCGCCGCCGAGCGCAGCATGACCACCGCGGCGTAGATCACCACCACGACCACCAGCCACCGCACCGCCGCCAGCGGCAGCGACTTCACGATGTACGCGGCGATCAGGACGCCCGGTATCCCGCCCAGCGTCAGGCCGATCGCGGCGCGCATCGAGAACGCATCGAATCGGATGAAGCGCAGGCTCGCGACCGGCATCAGGAACGCGCACGATCCCATCATGATCGGAAACGCCGCGACGGGGTTCATGCCGAGCAGGCTCACGAGAATCATGCACGGCGCGTAGAATCCGATTCCGATCGTCATCAGCGCGCCGAGACACAGACTCGCGACGACGCCGATGAGGAGCCGCGTGCCCGACAGGCCGAGCGCCGTGCCGCTGAGCCCGAACTGGCTTCCCTTGAGGTTGCTCATGACGAACAGCGCGGCCGCCGCCAACAGCGCGACGCCCATTCCGATCTGCACGTAGCGCCGCGGCAGGCGCGCCACGAGACCGGCGCCGAGCCACGCCCCGACGACCGCCGCGAGAATCAGGAGCAGCAGCGTCGGCGGCTCGACCGCGATGATGCCGATGAAGATCGCCGCCTCGACGACCGTCGGCAGCGCGTGCCCCACGTTGAGCGTTCCCGGGATTCGCTCGTCCGGAACGAAGCGAAGGAACTTGAACAGCGACGTGGTCGTCGCGAACGAGCCGATGCCCAGCGTGTCGAGGAAGTTGGTGACGAAGCCGATCGCGATGGAGATCGCGGCGGGGACGGGCTCGGGCATGAGCGGGCGATGCCGCGGGATCGCGCGCCAGAGCGCGACGACCGTCATCGCGCCCACGGCGGCGAGACCGATGAAGAGCAGCGTGTGAACGGTCATTCGGGCTCCTATGAAGCGGCGAGTTCGCGGGTAGCCGCGGCGTTGAAGTACGCCGCGCGCGGATGGTGCATCACGATCGCCGCGGTGGATTGCTCGGGAACGATCTGAAAGGCCTGCGTGAGCGTCACGCCGATGGCGGCGGTCGCGTCGAGCAGCCGGAAGACTTCCTCGTGCGCCCCGAGGTCGGGACAGGCTCCGTAGCCCCACGAGTAGCGCTTCCCGCGCTCCTCGGGCAGGCCGAGCTCGCGCCGCACGCGGCGATGCGTCCACTCGGCGAGCGCCTCGGCGGATTGCACGGAAAAGCCGTGCAGGAAGTACGATCCGCTGTAATCCCCCTCGGCCTGCAGCGCTTCGACGCGGCGCCCCGCCTCGCTGCCGATCGTGACGACCTGCAGCGCGACTAAGTCGGCGGCCGCGCCGCCGGCCGGCTCGCGCAGGTAATCCGCGAGGCAGAGGTGCTCGCCGCCGGGCTGGCGCGGGAACGTCATCCGCGCGATCTCGCGACGTGGATCGCTCGGATCGTAGAGGATCACGTCGTCGCCCGAACCGCTCGCCGGAAAGTATCCGTACGCGACGCGCGGGTGGATCAGCGCTCCGCGCGCCGCCTCCGCCTGATAGCGGGCCAGCCGCGGTGCGAACTCCTGCGCGACGAGCCGATCGAACGCGGCTCCCTTCGTGTTCGCCCCGCCCCACGAGAGCCGGTAGAGGCTGCGCAGATCGAAGCACTCCCAAAGCTCGCGAACGTCGATGCCGCTTACGGCGCGCGCGCCCCAGAACGGGGGCGACGGCACGTCGGCGGGCTGCGACTTCACGGCGGAGAGCGCGGGCCGCACGCCCGGCGCCGGCGCCGCGCGACGGCGGTCGCGCTGCGCGAGCGCGTCGGCCTTCGTGCGTTCGATCAGGTCGTGCCGGCGCTGCGGGTCGCTGGTGAGGGCGTCGACGACCTCGAGCCCTTCGAAGGCGTCCTTGGCGTAGAACAGCCCCGGCTCGAAGAATCGCGCGCCGTCGTCGAGCAGCGCGATGCGCCGCCCGAAGTCGCGATTGATCGCTGCGCCGCCGACGATCACCGGGAAGCACAGCCCGCGCGCGTCCTGCTCGGCCACGCACACCGGCATCTGCTTGCTCGTGGAGACGAGCAGCGCGGAAAGCCCGATCGCGTCGGCGTTCACCTCGACGGCTTTCTCGAGAATCGCGTTCATCGGCACCTGTTTGCCGAGATCGTGCACCGTGTAGCCGTTGTTGGCCAGGATCGTGTGGACCAGATTCTTGCCGATGTCGTGCACGTCGCCGAACACGGTCGCGAGCACGACCGTCCCCTTCGTCGCGCCCTCGCGGCGCTCGAGAAACTGCTCGAGGTGCGCGACGGCCTTCTTCATCACCTCGGCGCACTGCAAGACGAACGGCAGGATCAGCTCGCCGCGCCCGAAGCGATCGCCCACGTCCTTCATCGCAGGCAGCAGAATCCGGTTGAGCACGTCGACCGGAGAGTAGCTCTGCAGCGCCTCGTCAATCTTCGCCTCGATGCCGTCCTTGCGCCGCCGCAAGATCGCCTGATGGATGCGCTCCTCGACGGGAACCTCCGACTCGTCGCGCTCGTCGCTCGGAGCTGCGCTTTGGGCGGGGCCATCCGTTTCGAAGTGCTCGATCAGTCGCGTCAGCGCGTCGGGACGGCGGTTGAACACGAGATCGTCGCAGAGGTCGCGGACGCCCTGGTCGATCTCGAAGTACGGCACGATCTCCTTCGGATGCACGAGCGCGCAATCCAAGCCGGCCTCGACGCAATGGTGCAGAAAGACCGAGTTCAACGCGGCGCGCGCGTGCGGTTTGAGACCGAACGAGACGTTCGAGATGCCGAGCGAGGTCAGCACGCCGGGCAGCTCGCGCTTGATGCGGCGGATGCCCTCGATCGTCTCCGTCGCCGACGTCAGAAACTCGCCCTCCCCCGTAGCGAGCGTGAAGGTGAGCGGGTCGAAAATCAGCGCGCCCGCCGGCAGGCCGTACTCGCCGACGACGATGTCGTGGATCCGCCGCGCGACCTCGGCTTTGCGGTCCGCAGTCTTGGCCATCCCGCTCTCGTCGATCGTCAGCGCGACGACGGCCGCGCCGTGTTCCCGCGCCATCGGCAACACGGAGTCGATCTTGGCGCGGCCGGCCTCCAGGTGCACCGAGTTGAGGATCGCGCGCCCCGGATAGTTGCGCAGCGCCGTCTCGAGCACTTTCGGCTCGGTCGAGTCGATTGCGAGCGGCGCCTCGATCGACTGGGCGAGCCGGCGGACGAGCTGGCGCATCTGCTCGTCTTCGTCGGGCCGCTCCGTCAGCGCGCAACAGACGTCGAGGACGTGCGCGCCGCCCTCGACCTGCTCGCGGGCCACGAGCACCATGTCGTCGTAGCGGTCCTCGAGCAGCAGACGCTTGATCTTGCGCGAGCCCTGCGCGTTGATGCGCTCGCCGACGATGAGCGGACGGGGCTGCTGCTCGAGGGCGACGGCCGTTATCGCCGACGCGATCTCTTCGCCGCGCGGCGCGACGGGGCGCGGTCTGCGCTCGACCTTTGCGACGGCGTCGCGCAGCGCCGTGATGTGGGCGGGCGTCGAGCCGCAGCATCCGCCGACGGCGTTCACGCCGAAGTCGGCGACGAACGCGGCAAGCTCGCGCGCCAGCTCCTCCGGACTCTCGGGATAGATCGTCTCGCCGTTCGGTCCCATCAGCGGCAGGCCCGCGTTGGGCACGACGGTGACGAAGCACGGCGCGTTCTCGCAGAGGTAGCGGATCGAATCGCGCATCTGCGCGGGTCCGGTCGAGCAGTTGAGGCCGATCGCCTCGACGCCGAGCGCGCCGAGCGTCGCGCAGATCGCGCGGATGTCGGTGCCCAGCAGCATGCGCCCCTCGGTGATCAGCGTCGGCTGCGCCTGAATCGGTACGCGGCGCATTCCGCGCCCGAACTCGAGGCGGATGCCGGCGATCGCGGCTTTCAGCTCGAGCAGATCCTGCATGGTCTCGAGCAGCAGCAGGTCGGCGCCGCCGTCGACCAGCGCTCGCGCCTGCTCGGCGTAGAGATCGCGCAGCTGCTCGTAGGTCACGTTCGAGAGCGCCGGATCCGACGACGAGATCAGCATGCCGGTCGGGCCCATCGAGCCGGCGACGAAGCGCGGGTGCGTCGCCGTCGAGAACCCGTCGCAGGCCTCGCGCGCCAGCTGCGCGGCGTGCAGGTTTATCTCGCGCGTCTTGCCGCCGAGCGCGTATTCGTCGAGCTTGAGCCGCGAGCCGGTGAACGTATCGGTCTCCACGACGTCGGCGCCGGCTTCGAGATACGCGCGGTGCACGGCGCGCACCAGGTCGGGTCGCGTGAGCACCAGCGCCTCGTTGCAGCCGCGATAGGACGCCCCGCCGAAATCGTCGTCGGATAGTTCGAGCGCCATGAGCTGCGTACCCATGGCGCCGTCGAAGATCGCGACTCGCCGCGCGAGCAGGTTCAGATACTCAGACATTCGCCCTTTCGACGGCTTCGATAGGCGCCACGCGAATCTCCCCCACCGCGCGGCCCGCCCGATTGTAGACGATGGGATGCGCGAATCGAGCGAGTTCGCCGGCCGCGGCGTCGCTCAGCAGCCCCAAGCGATGCAGCGCGGCGACGGTCGACGGCCCGCGTCCTCGCGCGCTGCCGTCGAGCACCTTCGATGCGTAGCCGCATCCCTGCGCGACGGCCCCGACGCCGCTGACGCCCTCGGCGCCGGCCTTCGAGACGAGGTTGCCGCGGCCCGCGAGCATGATCTCGGTGTCGATCTGTCCCGTGCCGGCGACGTAGGCGGGAAACTCGAGCATCGCCGCGCGCACGACGTCCAACGCCCGCGCGTCGGGGTCGCTGACGCCGTCGAGCGACGCGAGGCGCGCGAACGAGGTCGCGGCGTTGCGCAGGCCCGTCGCGTAGACAGGGATCCCGCATCCGTCCGTTCCCAGCGGCCACCGCTGCGCGTCGTCGCCGGAGACGCGCGCGCAAAAATCCAGGATGTATTGCTGCGCCGGGTTCGATGCGCTCAAGTACGTGTGGGTATCCGCGCCGAGCACCAAGCAGAGCGCCAGGATGCCCGCGTGCTTGCCCGAGCAGTTGTTGTGAAGCGGCGACGGTTTCGCCCCCGCGGCGCGCAGGGCGGCGGCGGCCTCGTCGTCGTACGGCGGATGCACCCCGCATTGGAGCGCGCTCTCGTCCATGCCGATTTTCTGCAGGATCGATCGGACGGCGTCCACGTGGAACGGCTCGCCCGAGTGCGAGGCGGACATCACCGCGATCTCGCGCGCGTCGAGGCCGAAGCGGCCGGCGGCGCCCGCCTCGACGGCGGCGGCCGCGATGAACGGCTTCGCGGACGACCGCAGGAACACCGGAGCGGTGACGTCGCCCGCCGCGAACAGCACGCGTCCCCGCGGGTCGGCGGCGCACGCGGCGACGCGATGAACCGACTCGACGAGATCGCCGCGGGTTACTTCGACGAAAAGGTCTTGCGCGTCGCTCAAACCAGTGCGGGTTCGACGATCGTCGCTTCTTGCTCGCTGAAGACCGGATTGCTGAGATAGCGCTCGCCGGTGTCGCAGCCGATCGTAACGATCGTCTTGCCGCGCGACTCCGGCCGCGAGGCGACCTGCAGGGCCGCCCATACGTTCGCGCCGCTCGATATGCCGACCAGCATCCCCTCTTCGCGCGCCAAACGGCGCGCGGTCGCGATCGCGTCGTCGTCGGTGACGCGGATCACTTCGTCGTAGATCTCCGTGTTGAGCACCTTCGGCACGAAGCCGGTGCCGGTGCCCTGGATCTTGTGCGGGCCCGGCTGTCCGCCCGAGAGCACGGGCGACGCGTCGGGCTCGACGGCGATCATGCGCACCTCGGGCTTGCGCGACTTGAGCACCTCGCCGACGCCGGTGATCGTTCCGCCGGTTCCGACGGCCGCGACGACGATGTCGATCGCGCCGTCGGTGTCGCGCCAGATCTCCTCGGCGGTCGTACGCCGGTGTATCTCGGGATTGGCCGGATTCTCGAACTGCTGGGGCATGAAATACTTTGAGGGCGCCGTCGCGAGAATTTCGTTCGCCCGCGCGATGGCGCGCTTCATCCCCTCGGCTCCGGGCGTCAGCACGACCTGCGCGCCGTAGGCCTTGAGCAAATTCCGGCGCTCGATCGTCATCGTGTCCGGCATCACGAGGATCAGCGGATAGCCTTTCGCGGCGGCGACGAAGGCGAGCGCGATCCCGGTGTTGCCGCTCGTCGGCTCGATGATCGTCATGCCCGGCAGGAGCCGGCCGTCGCGCTCGGCGGCCTCGATCATCGCCACGCCGATCCGGTCCTTCACGGAACCGGCGGGATTGAACGACTCCATCTTCACGAGCAACGTTCCGGGGAGATCTTTTCCGAGCCGCGGCAACTTGACCAGCGGCGTGTTGCCGAACGTGTCGGCGAGATTGTCGTAGATGCGTGCCATGGTACCTGCTTAACCCCCGGGCTCCAGCGAACGTTTGCGGCCCCTTCTCTGGGGCTGCCCCGATTTCCGTCGGGGAAGGAAGCGTGCGACCGGGTGCGAGTATCAGCGACCATGCACGCACGCTCGTACGCGGTCGCGCCGGCCGCCCTCATCGCACTTTCGCTCGCAGCGCCCGCGGTGCCGGTCCGCGCCGATGGGCGGTCGCTCGGCGCCGCGCTCGATGCCGTATCGCAGTACGCACCGGCCGCGATGCGCCAGCAGGGCACGCCGGGGCTGTCGGTGGCCATCACGGATCGCACGCACACCCTGCGCATCATCACGCTCGGATACGCCAACCGCGAAACGCGCGAGCCGGTGACGGCCGCGACGCGTTTCGCCATCGGCTCGATCACGAAGTCGATGACCGCGCTGGCGCTGCTCCAGCTCAAGGACGCCGGGCGCGTGGATCTCGGAGCTCCCGTTCGACGCTACCTGCCGTGGTTCGCGATCCCGAGCGGCGGCCGTCCGGTGCTCGTCCATCAACTGCTCTCGCACACGGCCGGTCTGCCCGACGACTTTGCCGCCGAGGCGGGCTACGTCTACAACATCGTGGCGCTGCGGCGCGCCGCGACCATCTACCCGCCCGGCACGTCGTGGGCGTATTCGAACGACGGCTACGGCGTTGCGGGCGCGGTGCTGGCGCAGGTCGACCGGCGGTCGTGGGCCGACTCCGTGGACGCGCGCGTCTTCGACCCGATCGGTATGTCGGAGAGCTCCGACGTCTTCACGCCGGTCGCGATGGCGGGCGGAGCGGTCGGCTATCAGTTCCGCGACAACGACCGTCCGGCGACGCTCGATCCTCCGCTCGTGCAATCGCCCCCGCTCGACTTCGTCGATCCCGCGGGCTCCGTGCTCTCGACGCCCGAGGACATGGCGCGCTACATGCGGTTCTATTTAAACGGAGGAAAGACGGCGAGCGGAACGCGGCTGGTTTCGCCGGCGACGTTCGCCGCCATGACGAGAGCCGACGTGCTGCGCAACGGCAGGCCGGCGGGATCGCGCGGCGTCGAGCTGAGCGAGGCGCCGGCGTTCTACCGCGCTTACGGCTACGGGCTCTCCATCTTCGACGAAGGCGGCGACCACGTGATCGGCCACACGGGCGGCGTCTCCGGCTACACGGCCTGCATGCAGATGAACCTGACGCGTGGATTCGGCGTGATCGCGTTCGCCAATCTGGTGGAGGCGCCGCTGCATCCGTGCGCGATCGTGCTCTACGCGATGCGCGTTTTGCGCGCGCAGAGCTTGGGCGACCCGATTCCGGCTCCGAACCCGGCGCCCGATCCCGCGCACGTGGATCGCGCGGCCGATTACACCGGCACCTACACGTCGGCGACCGGCGCGGCGCTGCAGGTGGTCGGGCGCGACGGGCGGCTGACGATGACCGACGAGGGAAAGACGATCGCGCTCTATCCGCGCGGGCCCGGGATGTTCTGGGCCGACGACCCGAAGTATGCGACGTTCCTTCTGGCGTTCGGCCGCGATCGCGGCGGCCGGGTCGTGGAGATGACCTACGGCTCGCAGTGGTTTCCGAACGAGCGCTACAGGGGGCCGCACGCGTTCTCGTATCCCGCGGCGTGGAACTCGCTGGCGGGACGCTACGAGAACACGTACCTCGGCTCGCCCTTCATCACGCGCGTCGTGATCGTGAAGAACAAGCTCACGCTGGATGGAACCGACGCGCTGCGTCCGCTTCCCAACGGCACGTTCGCGCTGGGCGGCTCGGTGGTTCGCTTCGACGCCTACGCGGGCAAACTGCCGCAGCGCCTGAGCGTGGACGAGACGCGCCTTTACCGCGTCGAACTGCCGTAGTTACCTTGGTCATCCTGAGCCCTTCGACTCGCTTCGCTCGCTCAGGGTAAACTTCAGCGCGAAACGCCGAAGTCGAAGGGCGCCCTTGTACTTCGCACTATTGTACGGCGTGAATCCGTACCGCACCGTCGAAACCTTTGAGCATAACCGTGCCCAGGTCTTTGAACGCCAAACTTTTCCCTATGCACAGCTCCGCAACCACATTCGAGACCAGGCTTTGCTGCGGCTCCGCGTGCGAACAGAGCCTGGACGCGAGCTGAACCGCAGTTCCAAAGAGGTCTCGATTGTCTTCCACCGGTTCTCCCGCGGCGGCACCGATCCGAACCTTCACGCAGCAATCGTCGCCCTGCCACGCATGCTCCAATAGGTTTTGATGAATTTTGGTCGCACATCGAACCGCGCCCGCCGCGGAGAAGAACGATGCCATGACGCCATCGCCCGTATGCTTGATTTCGCGGCCTCCGCACGACTCCAGAGCCCTTCGCACGATATCGTCGTGAATCTTGAATAGCGCCATACTGACGTCATCGCCAAGGCGCTGGGTCAGCGACGTCGACCCCACGATGTCGGTAAACAGAATCGTCCGAATGCCGGGATCGTGCTCGTTGCCGGCGCCACCGGGCACGAGAGCCGCACCCTGGGCGTTCACTTCACACCCGCCGAGGAAGCCCTCCGCTACCTCGGGCGCGACTTCGATGATCTTCTCGGCGACCAGACCGTGTGCTTCGCGATGCACGCTCATGGCGGCGTCCGGATTCGGCGCACTGCAGAGGCAGAACACTTTACCTTGAGCCTCGTTCAGCCAATACTTGTGATAGACGACGCCGTACTTCCCTTGGGCCCCTACGTCCGCCAGGTGAGCGGCGCCGACTGCCTCCGGCGTAACTCCTGGAATCTCGTGGATATCCATGTAGATCGGCACGCAGTATCCCTTGCTCTAGCGTCTAAGCCAAAATGTTTGCGGTAACGGACATTTCGGGGGGTTGCCGCAGCGTCTGATAGACGACGCAGTAACGCTCCGTTAAGCGAATCAACGTGGCCATCTGTTCGTCGGATGCATCGGTGTCCAAGGCGAAGCTGATCCGTATGCCGGCAAATCCGACCGGCGCATCTTTGGCGACTCCCAACGTTCCTCGAAAATCGAGATCGCCCTCGGCTCGAACCACGCCATCTCGAATGCGAATTCCCAATGCGGTGGCAACCGCGTTCAAAGTAACTCCGGCGCACGCGACGAGAGCTTCGAGCAGCATGTCTCCGGAACAGGCGTTAAAGCCGGTTCCCCCGGTTGCAGGATGTAACCCGGCTTCGACGAGCGCTTTGCCGGTCTGCACGTTGCACGTAATGCCCTCGCCAAGATGCCCTTCGGCTTTAAGCGTGACGAGGGCGGACTCGGGGCTTGATTTGTACCGTTCTTTTATGGGCGCTTGAATCGCGCGAAGATTCTCAGAGTCGATGGTCCCACACTCCGATCTTTGTAAGCGGCCAAGGGAGTTCGCCAAAAACAATCGGCCCCCCGCCACGCTACTCGGACGGCGACGGCAGTCGAAGGGCTAGCTGCCGATGTCCCAGAGCAAGCCGAGATCCTTCTTGGCGAAGGAGCGGAACGCGATGAGCGTTTCGGTGCTCAGGATGCCTTCGAGCGCGGCGACGCGGTCGGTGACGAGGTCACGGCAAGCAAGTCCTCGGCTAGCGAGCGCAGGCGCGGGCGCTCGACGTTCATGAGGATGAACGCGGTGACCACGCTACGCGACCCCCGGACGGACTCGTAGTTCGCCGCCGCAGTTCGGGCAGCGATCGTTCATCGCTGCGGCGCACGCGGCGCAGAACGTGCAGTCGTACGAGCAGGACCGCGCCTCGGTTTCGCTCTGGAAACGCGCGCCGCAGCGCTCGCAGGAGCTTTTCATTTAGAGGCCTATATGCCGCCAGTCGCGCCGGCCCCTGGCTCCGCCGGTGCAAGAGAGGCAACGCATGAAAGCCATCGTCGTCGAGCACCTCGGCGCGCAGGTATCGCTGCAAGAAATTCCCACGCCAAAGCCCGGGCCGCACGAAATCCTGATCCGCGTCATCGCAGCGGGCGTCAACCCGATCGACTGGAAGCGGCTCGAACGCAGCGATCGCGCGTTTCCGTTCGTGCTGGGCCAGGATTTCGCCGGCGTCGTGAGCGCGGCGGGCGGCGGCGTTCGCAAATACAACGAAGGCGAGCGCGTGTTCGGCGTCACGCACGGGCACGGAACGTTCGCGCAGTATACGGTCGTACCCGAAGACGACCGCGAACAGCCCGTCGCAAAGATCCCCGACGCGGTCGGCGACGCCGATGCGGCCGCGTTACCCACGGCCGGCATCACCGCACTCGGCGGTTTGGACGCGCTGAACGTGACCCGGGGAACGACGGTGCTCGTGCTCGGCGCCACGGGCGGCGTCGGCGGCTTCGCCGTGCAGATTGCGAAGGACCGCGGCGCGCACGTGATCGGCACGGGAAGCGCCGCGAACGAGGCGGTCGCGAAATCGCTGGGCGTCGACGAGTTCGTCGCCTACGACCGCGGCGACGTCGTCGAGGCAGTGAAGGCGGCGCATCCGGACGGCGTCGACGCCGCGCTGGATCTCGTCGACGGCGCCGAGGCGCTCAAGCGCACCGCGACGCTGCTTCGCGACGGCGGGGCGATCGCGTCGACGATCGGTGCGGTCGACGAGGCGTGTTTCGCGAATCGCAAGGTCACGGCGCAGAATCTCTTCGCAATGGACACCCCGGCGTGGTCGCATGCGGGCCTGCGCGCGCTGCTCGACCTGCTCGAGCGCGGCGCCATCCGGGTAACCATCGCACGCGAGCGCCCGCTCTCGGAGGCCGTCGACGCGCTCGAACAGAGCAAAGCCGGCAAAGTCAACGGCAAGCTCGTGATTACGGTGGAGTAGCGCTCTACTTATTTTTGAAGCGGGCGACGCGCTTTTCGTTGTAGGCGGCGAGGCCTTCTTTCGCGTCTTCGCTTTTGAACAGCAGCGATTGGAGTTCGCGTTCGAGCGCGAGCGCGTCTTGAAGCGGCAGTTCCGCGCCGGTCTGAACGCTGCGCTTGATGTGTCCCACCGCCATCGGCGCCTTGTTCGGCGAGCAGAATTGCTTGGCGTAATCGGTGATCTGATCGCGGAACTCTTGCGCGCTGCCTTCGTAGAGGTCGTTGATCATGCCCCACTCGAGCGCCTGTTCGTAGCTCACCGTCTTGCCGGTCGCCATCATCTCGATGGCGCGCGATTTGCCGACGAGCCGCGCGAGCCGCTGCGTTCCGCCGGTGCCGGGCAGCACGCCGAGCGCGACCTCGGGCAGCCCGATCTTGCCGGCGTCCTTGCGCGCGATGCGGATGTCGGCCGCCATCGCGATCTCCAGGCCGCCGCCGACGCAGTGCCCGTTGAGCGCCGCGATCACCAGCTTGGGCGTCTGCTCCAGCCGCGACAACGTCTCGTTGGCGTGCAGGCAGAACATATATTTGAACTCCGGAGTCACCTGATTGAGCATCCCGATGTTGGCGCCGGCCGAGAAGAACTTCTCGGCCTTGCCTGTGAGCACGATCACCTCGACCTCGGGGTCGAAGCGCGCGTCGAGAATCGCGTCGTCGAGCTGCCGCATCATCTCGTGCGTGTAGGTGTTGGCCGGCGGATCGTCCATCTCGACGAAACCGACGTGGCCGTCTTTGAAATAGTTGATGACGCGCTTGCCGTCGAACGCGCGGGCCTCCCGCCCAAACGGCGTCTGTGCGGCTCCATTGACCGTCGTGCTCATGCCAGGTTCCCTTTCGGTGCGATCCAGTTCGGATTCTTGAAAATTTCCTTGAGCTGCATTTCGTCCGCGGCCGTCGGCAGAACGGTCGGGGCGTAGGCCGCCCACTCTTCTTCGGTCAGCTTCCGGCCGTCGGCCGCATATCGCTGCCCCCCGAAGTCGCCGATCTTTCGGTTGAACCGCATGTCGGGCACGTACAGTTTCGTCTCGCTCGCGTTCACCTCGTTCACGCGCGCGACCGTCGTCGCCGCTTCGTCGTAGAACTGCTGGCGCGCGCGCTCGTTGAGGTGCTCCTTGTCAACGCCGTCGCCCGTCTTGTCCTCGTCCACGCGGCCCTTGATGCCCCACGTGTACGCCCACTGCGCCGAGCCGGAGTGATCCGTGCCGAAGAGGTCTAGCGATCCGGAGAACCACTTGTTGTAGTACTTCTGCTGGATCTCGACCGGAACCACGCCCGCCTTCGCGATGCGCCGCAGGCCCGTGATGCCGGTGCCCATGTGGAACGCCTCCTCGCGGAGCATCGGCCCCATCGACGCCGCGAGCGGCGCGAAGCTCGAGTGCGAGAGCATCGTCAGCTGGAACTTACCGTCGCGATCCATGAAGTTCGTGTAGGCGAAGAAATCGAGCCAGTGCGTGACGTCGTCGTTAAACGCGTTGAGCAGCCGGTTCTTCTTGCCGAACGCGCGCCGCTCGAGCATCTTCTGCGCCTCGATCTTGCCCTCGCTGCCGAAGTGATCCACCATCAGGTGGCACATCTGGTAGCCGTGGCGCGTCTCTTCGACCATGATGCGCACCAGCGATGCGAGGTCGTACTCGCTCGGCGCGTTGTTCACCAGAAAGCGCTGCTGCTCGTTCGAGGCGAACTCGGTGTCGCCCTGATAGACGACCATGTTGAGTACGGCGTCGCGCATGCGCTGATCGGGGATCTCGCGCACGCGCTCCCACCGGCGGTCGCCCTTGAAATCGCCGAAGTAGATCTCCTCGGTGGGCAGCTGGCCGTACTTCGCCTCGAACGTGTAGCCGGGCATGAAGCGGTCGACCAGCTCGCGGTCGAGGCCGATGTCGCGGCGCCACTCGTCGAGCATGACGATCCAATCGTCAAACGTAGAGACTCGGCTCACGGTTCGTTACCTTCCAGCATGTGACGGATTTGTTGTCGAGCGACGGGAGTACCGTTATACTAAGACCGCGGAGAGGAGGTGTCAAGCCTGACGCTTCGAGCAGCCCGGGGGGCCGCGCCGGCGGACGGCGAGCGGACCGTCGCGCGCCCCATTTCCTTTATCTTCACGCTGTACGGCGACATGGTGCACCGGCGGGCGGGCGACGGCTCGCTCTGGATCGGCGCCTTAATCCGCCTGATGGCTTGCTTCGGCGTCTCGCCGCAGGCGGTGCGCCAGGGGACCTCGCGCATGGTGCGCCAGGGGTGGCTCGTCGCGCACCGCCGCGGAAATCGCGCCTACTACTCCGTCACGCCGCGAGGACGCCGGCGAATTGAGGAACTCAGCCCTCGAATCTACGGCCCGGTAATCGAGTGGGACGGCCGGTGGCGGCTGCTGACGTCCGCCATCGGCGAGGCAAACCGAAGGGGCCGCGACCGGCTGCGCAAGGAGCTCGGCGCCCTAGGGTGGGCGCAGCTCGCGCCGTCAACCTGGATCTCACCCTCCGACACGCTCGTCGCCGCGCGCGAGGCCGCCCGCGCAACCGACACCCTCGACGCCGTCAACCTGTTCAGCAGCGAGTACCGCGGGCCGCTCGCCGACCGCGAGCTGCTCGAACGCTGCTGGGACGTCGCCGCCATCGCCCAGGCGTACCGCGATTTCGTCGCTCGCTACGAGCCGCGGCTGGCCCGCGAGCGGGAGCGCGGCGCCCTCACCGACGAGGACGCGCTCGTCGAGCGGCTCTGGCTGGTTCACGACTACCGCAAGTTCGCATACCTCGACCCGGGCCTGCCCAGCGAACTGCTGCCGGCGCATTGGCCGGGGACCGCCGCCGCGTCGCTCTTTCGCGAATACCACGCGGCGCTCGACGTCAAATCACAACGTTACTTTCATCTTTGCACGCAGGAGTGAAACGGGTCCGCGCCTCGGGGCGTCGAAGCGACCCGCCCATGCCCAAACGCCTCTTGCTCGTACTTGCTGTCGCCGCCCTGGCGATCGTCGCGTGTAACAACAGCTCGACGACGCCGACGCCCTCTTCGTCGCCGGTCTCGCCGCACCCCGATCCGTCGATCACGAAGGCGGCCGTCCTCGTCACGATCCTCGGCACGCCGCAGCCGCACATTCCGGTTGAGGAGTCGACGCCGAAGAACACGTCGAGCCCGCGCCCCGGAACGCCCTTCGACGTCGAGAAAACGAACAAGAAAGGCGTGGCGCACTTCTTCCACCTCAAGCCGAGCAAGACGTATTGCTGGGTGGCGGTCATCGATTCGATCAAGTTTTCCGAGTGCGCGGGCTGGGCCGTCTGGCAGGGGTCGCAGATCGACTTAGGGACGTAACCCTCGGCGAACGAGAGGCGCTCAATCGAGGCTTCTTACTCGTCGTCGTGCAAGTGCAAGTGGCACCCGTCTTCCGCATCGGAGAGCACGTCGCGCGCCTCGGCGAGGACCGCGGTCGATAGCGGACGGCTCGGCGGCTCGATCGAGCCCTGCGGCGCCAAGAACTCGACTTCGCTCCAATCCTCCCACGTTTCGAGCGGCTCGCCGTCGAGCACGGTGGGAAAACGGACGCAGAAACCTTGATCGATGTGCAGACCGACGACGCTCACCTCGGTGCCGCGCGGAAAATACGTGCCGTCCTTCCAAAGCGTTCCGTACGTCGTGTTGTATTGTCCGCCGATCTTCAGCGGTTCGTCCATATCGCTTCTATACCCCGAACGGGTCCTTCGGTTTCGGACCGATGTAGGTGAGCACGCTCTTGGTTTCGGTGTAGAGCCGCATCGTCTCCATTCCGAGCTCGCGCCCGTAACCGGATTCCTTGTATCCGCCGAACGGGACGCCCGGGAACACCGCATAGGGCGTGTTGATCGCAACAGATCCGGCGCGGATCGCCGAGGCGACGCGGTTCGCGCGTCCGATGTCGTTCGACCAGACGCTCGCGGCCAGCCCGTATTCGCTGGCGTTGGCGAGCGCGATCGCCTCGGCCTCGCTCTCGAAACGGACGAAAGTCGCGACCGGACCGAAGATCTCCTCGCGTGCGATACGGTGCGAGCCTTGTGCCTCGAACACCGTCGGCATCCAGAAGGTGCCGCCCGCGAACGCGTCTCCCGGCATCGCGGGCTGCGCGCCGGCGAGCGCCTTCGCGCCTTCGGCGATGCCGATCTCGCAGTAGCGCCGAATCTTCTCGTATTGATCGCGGCCCGTGATGGCGCCGATCTGCGTTGCGGGGTCCTCCGGGTCGCCGACGCGCAACCGCTGCGACTTCTCGACGAAGCTGCTCAAGAAACGATCGTAAATGCCGGATTGCAGCAGGATGCGCGATCGCGCCTCGCAGCACTGACCGGCGTTATAGAACACTCCGTAGAGCGCGCCGGCCACGGCCCCGGCCACGTCGGCGTCGTCGAAGACGATCGAGGGCGACTTGCCGCCCAGCTCCAGCGTAACGCGCTTCACCGTCTGCGCGGCGACCGCCGCCACGTTCTTTCCCGTTGCGGTCGAGCCGGTGAAGGCGATCTTGTCGATGCCCGGATGCTCGACCATCGCGCCGCCGATCCCGTGCGCGGCGCCCGTGATGACGTTGAGCACACCCTCGGGCACCCCCGCCTCGAGTGCGATACGTCCGAGCTCGATCGCGGTGAGCGGCGTCACCGATGACGGCTTCAGCACGATCGTGCATCCGGCCGCGAGGGCTGGTGCGACCTTCCACGACGCGAGCAACAACGGAAAGTTCCACGGCACGATCGCGCCGACCACGCCGACCGGCTCGCGCACCGTATTCGCGAGGTAGCCCGGGATCGGCGGCGGCAGGGTGTCGCCGTAATTCTTCGTTGCCGCGCCGGCGTAGAACTCGAACGTGTCGACGATGGCGCTCATCTCGCCCTTG
Organism: Vulcanimicrobiota bacterium; assembly: GCA_963824595.1. Lineage (GTDB taxonomy): Bacteria > Vulcanimicrobiota > Vulcanimicrobiia > Vulcanimicrobiales > Vulcanimicrobiaceae > Cybelea. The sequence goes on along the minus strand of CAWGPY010000001.1, from coordinate 141,865 downwards.
GCCGTGCCGATGGTCTTGCCGTTGTCGCGCACTTCGAGCAGCGCCAGATCGTCGGCTCGTTCCGCGATGAGCTGCGCCAGTTTGTAGACGATCTTCGCCCGGCGCGACGCCGCCATCGTCGGCCACTTTCCGGCGTCGAAGGCGCGCCGTGCCGACGCAACGGCCGCATCGACGTCGTCGCGCGACGCGTCGGCGACGTCGGCGAGCTTCGCTCCGGTGGCCGGATTGACGTCGTCGTAGGTGGCGCCGTCCGAGGCGTCGCGCCACTGGCCGCCGACGAGGAGCTGCGTTGTCGTCATGACCGAAGTCGTGCTCATCCGCGCGCCTTCTACTCGACGCGCTCGAATACCGTTGCGACGCCCTGCCCCACGCCGACGCACATCGTTGCCAGGCCGTAGCGGCCGCCACGCCGGCGTAACTCGTGCAGCAAGGTGGTCGCGATGCGCGCCCCGCTGGCGCCGAGCGGATGCCCGAGCGCGATCGCGCCGCCATTGGGATTCGTGCGCCCGGGATTTAATTGAAGGTCGCGCGCGCAGGCGACGGCCTGCGCCGCGAAGGCCTCGTTGATCTCCGTCACGTCCAGTTGCGAAACGGCGATGCCGGCGCGCTGCAGCGCCTTGCGCGTCGCCGGAATGGGGCCGAGCCCCATCACGTCGGGGGCGACGCCGGCCGACGCACTCGCCACGAAGCGAGCGATCGGCGTCAGACCCAAGCCCCTCGCTCGCTCGGCTTCGCAGAGCAGCAGGGCGGCAGCGCCGTCGTTGATGCCCGATGAGTTGCCCGCCGTTACGGTGCCGCCAGCCGTGAACGAGGGCGCGAGCTTGGCGAGCGCCTCGAGGGTCGTGCCGGGACGGGGATGCTCGTCGGCGGAGACGATCGTCTCCTGGCCCCGATCGTCGCGAACGCACACGCTCTCGATCTCGTCGTCGAAGGCGCCGCGCTGCACCGCGGCCTTGCACTTCATCTGTGAGTCGTACGCGAAGCGGTCTTGCTCGTCGCGCGTTATTCCGTACAGCCCTGCGACTCGCTCGGCGGTCTCGCCGAGCGAGATCGTCCAGTCGGACGGCATCGCCGGGTTGGTCATGCGCCATCCCAACACCGTGTCGTAGAGGTGCTGCTTCCGTCCGAAGGGCGCGTCGCTCTTGGGTAATACGTAGGGCGCGCGCGTCATCGACTCGACGCCGCCGGCCACCACGACGTCCGCATCGCCGAACGCAATCGCGTGCGCCGCGGAGTTGATCGCCGTGAGGCTCGAGGCGCAGAGCCGGTTCACCGTGACGCCGGGTACTTCGACCGGCAGCTGCGCGAGCAAGACCGCCATGCGCGCCACGTTGCGATTGTCCTCGCCGCTTTGATTGGCCGCCCCGAAGTACACGTCGTCGATGGCCTCGGGCGCGACGCCCGAGCGACGCACGACGGCCCGCAGCGCTGCGGCGGCGAGATCGTCGGGACGAACGCTCGCCAGACGGCCGTTGATGCGCCCGATCGGCGTGCGCACCGCGTCGATCACCCAGACGTCGCGGTTCACCCGGGCACCTGTTCCGCTGCCGGCTCTTCCGGCAGGTCGAGGATCCAGAGCGAGCGATGCGGCGCGAACTCGTCGCCGTCGGCATCGGCAAGCCGCTGCAAGATGCGCTTGATGCGCGCGCCGCCGATCTCGCGGCCCCACGCGATCGGCCCGAGCGGATAGTTCGCACCGAGCTGCAGCGCGACGTCCACGTCCTCGACCGAGGCAACGCCCTCGCCGACGGCGACGAGCGCCTCGTTCACGATCGAGCCGACGGTCCGGCCGAGAAACAGCCCGGGCACGTCCTCGACCAGCACGCTGCCCTTGCCCGCCGCGGCGAAGACCTCTTGCGCGAGTTCCAGCGCGTCGTCCGAGACCATCTCGGAGTCGACGATCTCGACGGCGCTCTGCCCCTCGAGCGATCCGAGGATGCCGTAACCGACGAGCCGCTCCGGATGCTTCAGGCGCTGCGCGCAGGCTTCGACGCCGGTCGCATACGCGTCGACGAACAGCACGGCCTCGGCAGACAGCAGCGCGTCGAGCCGCTCGGCGATCTCGGCGCGATCGCTGGCGCCGTCTCCGACGTCGATGACGATCGTGGCGTCGTCGGGCAGGTCGTCGAGCAGTTCGTCGTGCTCGACGCGCACGACGCGCGCGTAGCGGCGCTCGAGCAGCTCGGCAAGCTCGTCGGCCACGCCGGCGTACCCCACGATCGCCACGAGTTCTTCCGAATCGCGCTCGTCGGGCAACGGCGCAGGCGACGCGTCGAGCCGTTGCGGATTCCCGTCGCGATACCCGTAGAATCCGGCGCCGCTCTTGCGTCCGAGCAATCCTTGCGTCACCATGCTCTGCTGCGTCGCCACCGGCGCCAGCCGCTCCGCCTCCGTGCGTGCGTACACGGACTGCGTCGTCGCGAGGTTCACGTCGAGTCCGATGAGGTCCATCAACTCGAACGGCCCCATGCGAAAGCCCACGCCGCGCGCCAGTGCATCGAGCTCCGCAACCGAGGCGACGCCCGCCTCGAGCGCGCGCAGCGACTGCAGATAGTAGGGACGCGCCACGCGGTTGACGATGAACCCGGGCGTATCAGCCGTGACGACCGGCGTCTTACCGGCCCGCTCGGCAAATTCGAGCGCGCGGTCCACCGCAGCGCCGGCCGTCTGCGGCGCGTGGACCACCTCGACCAGCTCCATGCGCGTCGCCGGGTTAAAGAAATGAAGGCCGAGCACGCGCTCGGGGTGCGTCGCCGCGCCGGCAAGGTCGCCGACGGAGAGCGACGACGTGTTGGTGGCGATCACGGCGTCCGCCTGGAGCACCGCCGAAAGGGCGGCCAGCACGTCGCGCTTCAGATCGAAACGCTCCGGAACCGCCTCGATCGCGAGCATCGCGTCGCTGCGCTCCGGGATCGACTCCGTCCAGCGGATGCGCTCGAGCGCTTCCCGATCGCCGAAGCGCTCCGCCTCTCGCTCCAGCAGCGCCCGGCTGCGGTCGCGAGCCGCCTCGATCGGCTCGACGATCGCGACGTCGTAGCCGCCGCGCGCCGCCACGAACGCGATGCCCGAACCCATGGTTCCACCGCCGACGACCAGCAACCGATCCGCCATGCGCCTTCCTTCGCGAAGGAGGGATGAAACCTGCTGCGGGCCGTTGAGGTAGGTGGGAGTGCCATGAAAAATGTGACCAAGCCCGCCATGCATCCCGCGGTCGCGCTCTTCGTCAAGATCACGGCGGTCGTGGCGGTGGCGCTGATCGTCCTCTGGATCGCCGACAAGCTGCTGCGGGTGGTCTTCGTCGCGGCCATCGTCGCGGCGATCGCGGTCGGCGTGATCCTCCTTTATAACTTCTTCCGCCGCCGGTCGAACTCTCCGGTTATTCGCTAAGCCACGCCTCGAGCGCCGCGGTCACGCGGCCCGGCTCCTCGAGCATCGGCAGGTGAGCGCTCGCGGCGCACACCTCCATTCTGCCGCGCGCGAAGCGCGCCGCGTCGCGGCGCGACTCCTCGAGCGGTACGACCGCGTCCTCGCCTCCGGCGAGCACCAATACCGGCACGTCGAGGTCTTCGGCGATGTCGTCCGACGCCGGCCGCAGCGCCATGCCGCGCAGCGTCGCGGCCGCTCCGGCCGCACCGTTGCCGCGCGCGATCGCATAGGCGCGAGCGACGATTTCCGGCCGATTTTCGCGCGTTTTTGGGGGAAATATGCGCGGCAGATACGCCTGCACCGCCGGCTCGATGTTGCCGTGCGCGTCCAGCTGGTCCGCCAGCTTTCGACGCGCGGCGGCCTCGTCGGGCGTGTCCGCGCGCAGACGGCTCGCAACCAGCGCGAGGCGCGTGACCCGCTCGGTGAACATGCGCGCGAAGGCGAGCGCGACGTAGCCTCCGAGGGAATGACCGACCAGCGCCGCGCGCTCGATCGCGAGCGTGTCGAGCAGCGCGGCGACGTCGGCCGCGAGCCGCTCCATGAGATACGGACCGTCGGGCGCGCTCGACGTTCCGGCTCCGCGCAAGTCCGGCGAGAGCACCAGCGACGTCCGCGCGAGCGCTTCCGATTGCGTCTCCCAGATTGCGCGTGCGAACGGAAATCCGTGGATCAACACAACTGCGCGCTCGCGTTCTCGACCGTCGACACGCGCGTCGATGCGCGCGCCGTCATCGGCAAAAACTTGCATTGAACCTCGTAATACTGTATAAGGTAGGCAACACCCCTGGTCGGTTGCTCGACCAGAGAAAGGACGACTCGTACCAACGATGGCAGTTCGAAAGAAAGCCGCTCGCAAAAAGGCGGCCGTGAAAAAGGCGGTCGTCGGAGCGTTGGTCCGCAAGGCGGTCCGTAAGCGCGTTCGACGAAAGGTGGCGCGCAAGGCCATCCGCCGTAAGGTAGCACGCAAGGTTGTTCGGAAGAAGGTACGCCGGAAAGTGGCCCGCAAGGCCGTTCGCCGGAAGGTAGCCCGCAAAGCGGTTCGCCGGAAAGTAGCCCGAAAAGCGGTTCGCAAAAAGGCTGTTCGCAAGGCGGTTCGCAAGAAGGCCCGACGCAAGAAGGCCTAACCGACATCCTACGAACTCCGCTCGTATGACGAGCGGAGTTATTTAAGCGAGTCGCCGACCGCGGCTCGCTTTTTTTACACCGTTCGCACCGCCGGACGCGTAAACCAGATCGCGAGAAAAAGCACGGTACAGACGGCGCCCGCGATGGCGAACGTCGGGCGAAGGCCCAGCGCCGAGGCGATCGCGCCGTCGACGAGAGCGCCGAGCGGCACGACCCCGATGGCGATCATCGTATAAATGGAGAGCGCCCGCCCGCGGACCTCGTCGGGCGAGAGCACCTGGATCAGCGTGTTCGTGGCTCCCATCGAGGCGAGCGTCCCGACGCCGATCACGAACAACACGGGAAGCGCGAGCGCCAGCGTCGGGACGAACGCCAGCGCGAACACCCCCGCCGACATCACCACTCCGGACTGCAGCCACAGCCTCGAGCGCCGCTCGCGCTGTGCGAAGTACGCCGTGACGAGCGCGCCGCCGAACCCGCCGATGCCGATCGCCGAGACGGCCCATCCGAGGCCGCTCGCGCCGGCGTGCAGCACGTTGACGGCTAACGCCGCGATCAGCTGGCTGTACGGGCGCGTCAGCACCGCCGTGACGAACTGCGCGAGCACGATCCAGCGCAGCGCCGGATGCCGCACGATGAAGATGATGCCTTGCTGCATCGCGAGCAGCGTCGGCTCGCGACGCCTCGCCGACGGTGGGGACGGGCGCATCAGCATCACGGCGACGATTACCGCGAGCGTCGCCGCGGCGTTGAAGTAGAATGCGCCGGCGACGCCGATCCAGACGATCAGCAGGCCGGCGAGCGCGGGGCCGATCACCGCGGGAGCGTTGAACGCCACCGAGTTGAGCCCGACGGCGTTCCCCAAGTACTCGCGGTCGACCAGCATGGGCACCCAGCTCTGGCGCGTCGGCGAGTCGAACCCGTTCGCCGCCGAATTCACCGCCGACAGCACCACCAGCGAGATCAGGTCGAGCCGGTGGAATGTGGCCAGCACCGCCAGCACCAGGGCCGCCAGCGCCATCGTCCCGTTCGTGACGAACAGCACGCGGCGGCGCGGCAGGTGATCCGCCACCACCCCCGCGAGCGGCGAGAGCAGCAGCACCGGGACGGCCCGCGCCGCGCCGAGGATGCCCAGGTCGAGCGCCGCCTGATGCTGCGACCCCGCCATCTGAGCGACGAAGAATCCCATGGCGGTGAACTGCATCCACGTTCCGAGGTTCGAGATCAAGAGCCCGAGCCAGAGCAGCCGGAAGTCGCGGTAGCGCAGCGCGGTGAGGATCGAGGCGCGGCGCGGAACGCTCTCCTCGGCTTCGACGTCGCGGGACGGCGGCTGCGTCACGCGCCGCGGGCTCGTACCGCGGCCACGACGAGAGCCGCGCATTGCGGCGCGTCGATGCGGGACGCGTCGATGCAGAGATCGTAGTTGCGCGGATCGCCGAACGCCAGGCCGTAGCGATCCTTGATGTAAGCGCTGCGGGCGCGGTCCACGCGATCGAGCTCGCCTTCCGCAATCTCGCGCGGCGTTCCGGCGGCCCGTGCGACGCGCTCGACCCTCCACTCCCGCGGCGCGTATACGAACAGCCGAAGGACGTCCGGCCGCGCACCGAGTATCGCCGCGGCTCCGCGTCCGACGATCACCGCATTACCCCGCGCGGCGTAGTCGCGCACCGCCGATTGTACGGCGCGAAACAACTCGTCGTCGAACGGCTCGACGGCCGACGCCTCGGCGAGCTCCGGCGTCGCTCGCTCGAGTCCCGTGAGCAGACGCTCGCCCAGGCTGCGGGCCGCGTCTTGATTGGCCTCGACCGCCTCGGGCGACACGCGCAGCCGCTTTGCGACGACGACCGGCAGTTGCTGATCCACGTAGCGGTAGCCGAGCTCCGCCGCCACTGCCTTCGCGATCGCGAGGGCGCCCGATCCGTACTCGTTCGAGACCGTTACTATCACCGGGGAAAGAGTACGCAGCGACGAACGCTTCGATCCTGCCGATCGTAGAAACGCGCGACTTGCGCAAAGTCTTTCGCACTCGCAAGCGCATGCCGGGCGCCCTCGGCGCGCTGCGTTCGCTTTTCACGCGCCAGTGGGACGATCGCGTCGCGGTCGACGACGTCTCGTTCTCGCTCGAACCGGGCGAGCTGGTCGGCTACATCGGCCCCAACGGAGCCGGAAAATCAACGACGATCAAGATGCTCACCGGCATATTGGTTCCCACGTCCGGCGAGGTTCGCGTCGCCGGCCTCGTGCCGTGGAAGCGCCGCAAGGAGAACGCGCGCAACATCGGCGTCGTGTTTGGGCAGCGCAGCCAGCTCTATTGGGACCTTCCGTTGATCGAGTCGTTCGAGCTGCTGCGGGCGATCTACGGCGTGCCGAACGATCTCTATCGCCGCAACATGCGCGAGTTCGTCGAGATCCTCGAGATGGACGAGTTCCTGCGCACGCCGGTGCGCCAGCTCTCGCTCGGCCAGCGAATGCGGGGCGATTTCGCGGCGGCGCTGCTCCACGGTCCGCGGATCGTCTACCTCGACGAGCCCACGATCGGCCTCGACGTGGTCGCGAAGGAGGCGATTCGCGAGTTCATCGCGCGCATCAACTCGGAGCGCGGCACGACGATCGTTCTGACGACGCACGACCTCGCGGACGTCGAGCGCCTCTGCCGCCGGATCGTCCTCATCGATCGCGGCACCATCATCTTCGACGGCGACATCGAACGGATCAAGGGCGAGTACGGCCGGTTTCGCACGCTCGTCGTCCAGTTCAGCGATCCGGTGGAGCGGCCGCATCTCGAGGGCGCCTCACTGGAATCGAGCGACGGCGCGAGCGCGCGCTTCCGCTTCGACCGTAATCTGCAGCGCGCAGATCTGTTGGTGCGGCAAGCGAGCGAGCGTTATCGCGTCGAAGACGTGAGCCTCGAGGAGCCGGACCTGGAGTCGATCATCCGCCGGATCTACGTCGAGGGGTACGACCGCCCGTCGGAGGAAGACGCGTCATGATTTTTTCCAGCGGCACGAAGCGCCCGAAGATCCACTCCAGCGCGTACGTCGCTCCGACCGCAACCGTCGCGGGCGACGTCACCATCGGCGCGGGCTGCGCGGTGCTGCACGGCGCCGTCATCACGGCGGAGGGCGCGCCGGTTACCCTCGGCGCCGACACGGTCGTCATGGAGAATGCCGTGCTGCGGGCCAGCGGCGGGAGCGTCTTGCGGTTCCCGCTCTCGATCGGGAAGCGCTGCATCGTCGGACCTCACGCCTACGTCGTGGGCGCGACGATCGACGACGGCTGCTTCGTGGCCGGCGGTGCGCGAGTGTTCAACAAGGCCCACCTTGCGGCCGGGACGAGCGTTCCGATGCACCACCTGGCCTACGGGGATCCTGCGACCGTCTGCTCGTCCGACCGCGCCGCCGACGTTCTCGAAACCCTCGATTTCTACGCCGGCGTCTTCAACCTCGAGCCCGGCGACGACGTCCGAGCGCGCGCCGCCGAGGCGTACGCCAAGTTCTTGCGCAAAACGCACGCGCAGGACTCGGCGCTCGAGCAGCACCGCAACGTCAAGCCGCCGCCGCGACGCTCCGGAGACGAGCCGCCGCCCACCCAGGCGACGCAGGTCGACAAAGTCGTCGACGTGATGATGCTGGAGCTCGAAGAGATGGAGCACCGGCGCCAAGAGGCGATCAAGCGGCAGAAGGGGCTCTAGCCGTTCCTGCGGCGCTGCTGCCCTACGTCGAGTTCGCCAAGAAGGCGTTCGCGCGCGAGGCGACCTACCGGATGGAGGTCTTCACCGAGATCGGATCGCTGGTGCTGCGCGTCTACATCCTGCGGGCCCTGTGGACCGCGCTGTACGCGCGCAACGCCGCGCCGATCAACTTGCCCCTGCACAGCATGATCACGTACGCCACCGTCGCGATGCTGATGTCGCTGATCCTCGAAGTCGACGGGACGCGTCTCATTCGCGAGAAGATCCGCGAAGGCACGATCGCGACGGACTTGATGAAGCCGATCAGCGTTCCGCTCTATTTCTTCAGCGACGGGTTCGGCCAGACGATGCTGCACGCGTTGCTCGTCGTGCCGTCGCTCCTCTGCGCCCTGCTGCTGGTGCGTATCGACGTGCCGGCGCTCCCGACGTTCGCCGCATTCTTTGCCGCGTTCGTCGTGGGATACGGGGTCAACTTCTTCTTAAATTTCCTGATGAACTGCGTGGCGTTCTGGACGTTGGAGACGTTCGCGGCACAGCTCATCGTGCGCTGGGTCTCGGACCTGCTGTCGGGGCAGATCATTCCGCTGACGCTCTTCCCGGGAGTCCTCGGACGAGTCGTCTTCGCGCTGCCGTTCGCGGCCATCTACTCGACGCCGCTGCTCATCTACGTCGGCGTCATTCCGCCGTCGCAGTGGGCCGCGAGCATCGCCGTCCAATGCGTTTGGCTCGTCCTCTTCGCCGGCCTATCGTCGGTCGTGTGGCGCGCCGCCTCCAACCGCGTGGTGATCCAGGGCGGCTAACGCCGCGCCGCTAGGGCGCGAAGACTTCGTCGACGTAGCACCAGCGCCAGGCTTCGCCCGGCTGAAACGAACGGATCACGGGGTGCTGCGTTGCGTGAAAGTGCTTGGTAGCGTGCTTGTTCTTCGACGAGTCGCAGCAGCCGACGTGCCCGCAGGTCAAACACAGCCGCAGATGCACCCAGGTGTCGCCCATCTTCAAGCACTCCTCGCACCCCTGCGGGGTGCGCGGCGCGGGATCGGCCGCCTCCTCGATGTGCGCGCAGGTGCCGTTCACCCCGCCACCTCGGGCGTGTCCCAGAGCACGACGTCGCCGCGCCCGGTAACGGCGAGCTGCGAAACGTCGTAGAGCCGCACCGAGTCGCCGGCGCCCAGCTGCTCGCCGTTGGCCTCGACGGTGCCGCCGGCGACGAAGAGATATCCGTAACGGCGCGGCGCGAAATCGGCGACGATCCGCTCGCCGTCAACGGCCGCGACGCGCAGCGTCGCGTCCTGGGTGATCCTGATCGGCGCGTTCACGGCCGGATCGCCGCTCACGACGTCGAGCCACCGGTTGCGGCGATCGTCCGGGGTGAAATCCATCTGCCCGTAGGAGGGCGGCGTCCCAACGCGCCCCGGAAGCACCCACATCTGCACGAGGTGCAGCGGCCGGTCGGCGCTGTTGTTGTACTCGCTGTGACGCACGCCGGTCCCCGCGCTCATGAACTGAACGCCGCCGGGACCGACCACGCCGTGGTTACCGAGGCTGTCGCGGTGCGCGAGCTCGCCCGAGAGCACGTAGGTCACGATCTCCATGTCGCGGTGCGGGTGCGTCGGGAACCCGCTCGCCGGCGCGATGGTGTCGTCGTTGAAGACGCGCAGCGCCCCCCAGTTGACGTTCGCCGGATCGAAATAATCCGCGAAGCTAAACGAGTAGTACGTATCGAGCCAGCCGTGCTCCGAGTGCGCGCGCTCCTTCGAGCGGACGACGGCAAAGACGGGCGGGCGGGACGTTATGGCGGCCATGCCGCCTTCAACCGGGCCGCTCGGGCGTGAGGTTGCGCAAGCGCCCCAGCAGCAGGTGGTAGTACAGCATGCCGCGCACCGGCCCTAGCTCCGCCAAGAGCTCGTCCTGGTCCACGTGCGCCTTCCCCGCGAGCAGGGCCAGCGACCGCGCCACCCCGGAGTCGCGCAGCGGAAACGTGTCGAGGCGCCCCAGCCCGCGCAGCGAGACCACCGCGGCGCTCCAGGGTCCGATCCCGCGGATGGCGCGGAGCCGCTCCGCAGCCTCCGGCGTCGAGAGCCCCTCGAACTCGTTCTCGTCGAGCGCTCCGGTCGCGGCGGCCTCGGCCGCCGACCGCAGGTGGGCGATCTTGTTGCCCGAGATGCCGGCGCCGCGCAGCGCCGCCTCGCCGCACTCGACCCAGCGCTGCGGCGGAGGAAATACCGTGCACTCGACACCGCCCGCGGAGACGCGCTCGCCGAGCAGCTCCACCGCGCGGCGCATGATCGCGGCGGCGGCGTGGATCGAGATCTGCTGGAAGAGAATCGCGTGCGCGCACGCCTCCCAAAGCGACGGATAGCGCGGCGGCCGCAGGCCGCGCAACGCGGCCGCGAGCGGAGCCAGCCAAGCGATGCGCCGGCTGCGCTCGTACCACTCCGAGAGCTCTAGGCCGGTGCCGAGCATTCGCGCGACGACGGGATGCCAGCGATCGGCACGCCGGCCGGTCGCCCGCACTTCGATCGCGCGCGCGTTTCGCTGCCGAACGGCGAGCAGCGTGGCGCCGTCGCGATCCCGCAGCGCCCGGTAGTACGTTCCGTCGGCACCGACCACGTCCACGGCGTTGCTCGCGAGACGGCGCAAGGCGTCGACCGTCAGGTCGAGCCGAAACGGTTCGCGGACGGGGAGCGGCCGCGCGACCCCGAAACGCGTCACCGATGCTCCGCGCCTATCTGCAATACTGGCGAATCAATCTCCTCACCCTGATCGAATATCGCGCGAACTTCGTGATGTGGTTCGTCTTCACGATCGTCTATCACGGCGTGGCGCTCGGAGCGCTGTACGTAACGATGCGGCAATTCCCCTCGATGAACGGCTGGGACTTCCGCGAGATGTTCTTCTTGTACGCCCTTTGGATGACCGGGCACGAGCTGCACAACACGCTCTTCTTCACCGTCGTCAGCGTCCCCGACTACGTGCGCGAAGGACGCTTCGACCGCTTCCTCGTGCGCCCGCTCGACACGCTGTTCCAGGTGCTGACCGTGCCCCAGCAGATCGTGCCGGACGGACTGGTTCTGGCGGCGGCGACGCTCGCCGTCGCCACCGCGTGGACGCACGTCCGGATCGATTGGGTCTTCGTCGTCTTCGTACCGCTCGTCGTCATCGGCGGCGCGCTGATCGACCTCGGGATCTCGCTGGCCGTGGCGACCGCCTCGTTCTGGTTCATCCGCGTGGACACGCTGCGGTGGGTGGTGATGTCGCTCGAGCAGGACTTCACGCGCTATCCCATCAGCATCTACGCGCGCGGCGTGCGCATCGTGCTGACTTTCGTGCTGCCGTTCGCGTTCATGAACTATTTCCCGGCGACGTACTTCTTGCAGAAGGCCGACGTCGGACTGCATCTCAATCCGGCCGTCGGTCTGCTGACGCCCGCCATCGGTTTCGCCTGGCTCGCCGCCTCGTACGCGTTCTGGCTCGTGGGCCTGCGCCACTACCAGGGGACCGGTTCGTGAGGCGCGCCGCGTTCTTGACCTCGGCGGCCGCAACCATCGCCGCGCGGCCCGCCCTCGCCTCCGCTTCGATACACGCGAAGGTGCACGCGATCGCGCGCGCGGTGCCGGGGCGAATCGGCGTCTACGCCCGCACGATGGCTCCCGGGCTGCCGCTGGTCGCCTACGATTCCGGCGCGCGCTTCCCGACCGCGTCGGTCATCAAGGTGCTGATCATGGCGACGGCCTACGCGATGGCCGAGGAGCATCCGGGGGCGATGGACGCCGAGATCACGTTTCGTCGCAGCGAGCTGATCGGCGGCTCCGATTTCCTCGCCGGCCAGCCCGACGGCCGCCGCTTCACGGTGCGGCAGCTCGTCGCGCCGATGATCCAAGTCAGCGACAACACCGCCGCCAACCTCTTGATCGCCCACTTCGGCGTGAGCACGATCAATGCGGTGGGCAAGCGCGCCGGCATGCAGCACACGCACCTCGCGCGCCAGTTCCTGGATTATACGGCGATCGTGCATCACCACGACAACGTCTCGACGCCGGCCGACATGGGACGGCTGCTCTACGTGATCGAGCGAGGCGCCCGCGAGGGCGTCGGGACCGTCGTCTCGTCGCGGCACTGCCGCGCGATGGTCGGCGTGATGCTGGGCCAGACCGATCGCGACGGCATTCCCGCCGGACTTCCACGCCACACCCAGGTCGCGAACAAGACCGGCGAGATCGAAGGCACTCGCAACGACGTGGCGATCGTCGAGCCGTTCGGCGATTCGCCGTTCGTCCTGGCCGTCATGACGGCCGATGCGTACGACTACTCTGCGTCGTATGCGGCGATCCACGCGGTCGCGCGCGCGACCTATTCGGCGGTCGCCAAGTCGTTCGCGTAGAGCGGGCTACGCGGGCGGCCGCAAGACCGGATGACCGTATGCCTCGCCGCTGCTCAGCGTCGCGAGCTTCGACGCGCGGCTCAGACGCTTGAAGCGCGCCTCTTGCGACCGGGCCGCGGCGTACGTCGGCGGATGCCACCACGCCAGCAGGCGCACCGGGCGGCGGCCGCGCGTGTACTTGGCTCCGTTGGGTCCTTCGTGCGCCGCGAGCCGGCGCGGCAGATCGACGGTCGCGCCGGTGTACAGCGTGCCGTCGCTGCACGCGAGCACGTAGACCGAGGGCCTCACGATGGGAGCTACCCCCGCGCGCGTAAAAAGGTTGCTCCATGAAGATCGCACTCCTCGGCGCCGTGCTGCTCGCCGCCGCCGGCTATGACTCGCCGATGCCGGCACTCGCACCCTACTCGCCCATCGCCGCGATGGTCGACGCCGTGCAGGCCGGCCGGCTGGGGGCCTCCGATGCGAAGCTCGTCGGATTCGGTACCCGCAACGATTTCTCGGAGACTGCGTCGACCCCCGACCGCGGTGTGTTCGCCGCGCGCGACTGGATCGCGGCGGAGTTCCGCAGCATCGCCGCCGGCGCGAACGGACGCATGAGCGTTTCGCTCGACACGTATCTGCAGGCGAAGACGCCCAAGACTCCCCGCGCCGTGACCGAGTCGAGCGTCATCGCGACGCTGCGCGGGTCGGAGCCGGGCCGCGTCTACGTGATGTCCAGTCACTTCGACGACTGCGACGGTCGTTGCACCGACGGCGCCGGGACCGCGCCCGGGGCCGACGACAACGGCTCCGGCGTCGCGGCCGTGCTGGAGGCCGCACGCGTGATGGCCGCCACGCCCTTCCGCGGCACGATCGTGTTCGCGTGCTTCGATGGCGAGGAGCTGGGCCTGTGGGGATCCGATCACTACGCACGCGAGCTGGCGGCGCGCCGAACGCCGGTGCTGGCCGTGCTAAACGACGACATCGTGGGAAACTCGACCGGCGGCGACGGCGCGTCCGAGCCCGGCGTCATCCGCGTCTTCAGTCAATCGCTCCCGAAGGGCACCGACGTCGAGCGCGTCAACGTCGTCGGATCCGAGAACGACTCTCCGTCGCGCGAGCTTTCCCGTTTCATCGCCGAGGTCGTCCCCGTTTACGTTCCCGGCTTCGCCGTGCGGCAGATTTTCCGCGCGGATCGCTTCCTGCGCGGCGGCGACCAGGAGTCGTTTCAAGGGGCCGGGTACGCGGCCGCCATTCGCTTCGTAGAACCGCACGAGAACTTCACGCACCAGCACCAGGACGTGCGTGTCGAAAACGGCGTGCAATACGGCGACCTTCCGCAGTACGTCGATCCCCAGTACTTGCGCCGGGCGACGCAGGCCAACGTGGCCGCGCTCGCCACGCTCGCGCTCGGTCCGGCTCCCCCCGGCGACGCGAAGCTCGTGCTCGAGCGCCTCGGTTACGACTCGACGCTACGCTGGCAGCCCGCTGCGAACGCGGCATCCTACGAGATCGTATGGCGCGCGAGCGACGCCCCGCAGTGGCAGCACGCGCGCGACGTCGGCGACGTCACCGAAGCGACGGTGCCGGTGTCGAAGGACGACGACGTTCTCGGCGTGCGCAGTGTCGACGATCGCGGCCTGCGCAGCCCGGTGGTCTATCCCGTCGCGGCGCGCGAGTAACCCGGCTCCGTGCAGCCGCGTTCGGCGGGCCAGACGGCGCGCAGCACGCTCTTGAAGCGCGCGCGCTGCGCGACCGGCTCGAACCACGGCAGGCTGCGCAGCATGAGCAGCGCCGGCTCGCGGCGCACCAATCCGCGCTCGAGGTGCGCCAGCGCTTCCTCGAGCCGTCCGAGACCGACCGCGACGGTCGCGAGGTTGAAACCGGCGACGTACTCGGTCGACGCCATCTCGAGCAGCCGGCGATAGATGCTCTCGGCTCGCTCGCCGTCGCCGCACTCCGCGTAGGCGCGCCCGAGCAGCGGCAGGCGCAGCGCGATGTCCTCGGCGCGATCCTGCGGCAGCAGCAGCAGGTCGGCGAGGGCCTCGGCGGGCTGGCCCGACAGGATGAATGCCTGGGCGCGGTGCCGGCGCGCCATCGAGAAGTCGGGACCGCCGTCGATGAGACTGGAGAGCGCGTCGATCGCACGCCGGAACTCCCCGGTGTGCAAATAGATCCGCGCGAGCGCGAGCTGGAGCACCGGCGACGATGGCTCGACGAGAACGGCGCGCTGCATTTGGCGAACCGACCTCGCGCCGTCGCCCTTGCACATGTAAAACCACGCCGACGTGACGCAGACCGACGTCGACCTGGGGTTCAGCCGGATCGCCGTTTCGATCTCGCGCTCGGCCTCGCACCAGTTCCAGTCGCAGAAGAGCAGGATGTTTCCGAGCGTGGCACGCGCCTCGGCCGACGACGGATCGATCTCCAGCGCGCGCACGATCGCGGCCTTTGCCTTGGGAAACGTGTACGAGCCCGGCGCGTACCAGCACTCCGCCATGAGCGCGTGCGACCGTGCGAGCCCGATGAGGGCGGGAACGTGGTCGCGCTCCACGCGCAGCACCGCTTCGAACTGTTCGGCGGCGCTTGCCAGCGCGCTCGCCGTTCGCTTCTCGAGGAGATACGCTCCACGCCAATAGTGCTCGAGCGCCTCGGGCGCGCCGCCGAAGAGTGGATCGGCGGCTTCCTCGCCCGAGCCGGTCGCGTGCGGTAGCGGCGGAGCGACGACGCTCACGGGCGCGACGAAACGATAACCCTTGCCGCGAACGGTAACGACGTAGGCTCGGTCCCGCGCCCGCTCGTCGAGCAGTTGGCGCAGCATGTACATGTGCTGCGACAGGTTGCCGTCGCTCACCGCGGCCTCGGGCCAGACGCGCGCCGCGATCGTCTCCTTGTCGATGACGCTGCCGTTGGAATGAATGAGCAGCCCCAAGAGCCTGGCGAGCCGCTCCGGCAACGGCACGACCGCGTTACCGTGCGCGAGCAACCCGCGCGCCGGGTCGAACCGGAACGAGCCGAACGCGTAGACCGGTTGCATCATCAACTCTCAAGTGCTCGATGGGGGTGCGTTGTGACCGAACCCCTCTTTTGCCGTTTTGATATTTCTTGAACTTGAACTTCGCTGATGCGAATTCGCTCGTTTGCAAACTGCTTTCAACAACCATCAAAAGGTTGCGATTGCAAACGTTGCCAACGCGATTCGTACGCACGCGCATACGACGCGTGCGCTCGGAGATTATCAGCGAAGGGAAGCACAACAATGAAAAAGCAACGAACGCTTCGTGCGGTAAGCACGGCACTGGCGTTTTTGGCAGCACTCTTGTTCCAGGAAACGTGGGCACTGGCGGGAGTCACCGGAAACGTGAACGGCACCGTGCGCGACGCCACCGGAGCTCCACTCGCCGGCGTGAGCGTACGCGCCAACTCGCCGTCGCAGACGGCAGCGGCGACGACCGACGCGGCCGGCCACTTCGTCCTCTTATCGCTCGCACCCGACACCTACACGTTCGATCTCAGCAAGGCGGGTTATCAGGAAGCCTCGTTTGCGGGCAACACGGTGTTCGCGGATCAGACGCAACAGCTGGCCTTCACGATGACGAAGAAGCTGAAGCAGATCGCGCTCGTCACGTCGCAGGCCGGGTCGTCGATCGTCAAGTCCGGCGTCGGCGGCGACCTCTATAGCGTCAACGCAACGCAGGCCGCTGCCGCCGCCGCGCTCGGCGGGGCCGGCAATCTCAACAACGCCTACTCGGCGATGGCGTCGGTGCCGGGCATCCAGACCTCGATGACCGGCGCGGGCTGGATGACGAACTCCTCGTACGTCCGCGGTCAGAACGCGTACTACACGGGGTACGAATACGACGGAATCCCGGTCAACCGCGCGTTCGACAACTACAACTCCTCGACGGAGTCCACGCTCGGCATGCAAGAGCTGCAGGTCTACACCGGCGGCGGCCCGGCATCGGTCGCGACGTCGGGGACGTCGGGCTTCATCAACCAGGTGATCAAGTCGGGCACCTACCCGGGCTTCGCCTCGGCGAACCTCGGCATCGGGACGCCGACCTACTACCATCAAGCTCAGGTCGAGTTCGGCGGCTCGACTCCGGACCGTACCTTCAGCTACTACGTCGGCCTCAGCGGCTACAACTCCGCGTATCGCGTGTACGACACGTCCAATCTCGCGGCGTTAGCCATCCCGGGGAACTACTTCTCGGGCAACTCCTCGATCGCGCTCGGAATCGGGTACGGATTCGGCAGCGATCAGGTGCTGGCCGTGGGACCGACGTGCCTGACGGGCACGTGCCAGGGCGTCAAGCCGATCTGCCCGCTGGTCGGGAAGCCGTGGTCGGCCCCGGCGCAGGGCTGCTGGCAGTATTATAACGGAACGTTCGGCGCCACGTCGCAGATCGGCGACCGCGAGAACGTGATCAACCTCCACCTGGGCATCCCGCGCTCCAACGGCCTGCGCGACGACCTGCAGCTGCTGTGGAGCGGCTCGGCGCTCAACAACTACGCGTACGTCTCGCCCGACGCCGCCGGCCCGGGCAACAACCAGTTCATCTACTCGTTCTACAACACGATGTATCACGGGCCGACGTGCGGACCCCAGACGATCGCACCCGGCCTCAACGTCAACGCCTGTTCGGGCGTCGGCCAAGTCGTCTCGCTGGCACCGTACTTCAAGTGCGGCGTGTCGCCGCCGAGTTTCCCCGGGCTCGCCTGCGGGCCGACGTATCTCGCCTACGCCGACGGCGTCGCCTACAACCTGCCATTCGGCACGACGATCGCTAAGAATGCCTCGTCGATCAAGGCTCCGTCGCCGTACTACGCGCCGGACACGCCGGCTCACGCCTTCGACGGTCCGATGCCGCTCAACGACCAGGGTATCAACGTCAACCAGAACGACACCGGCGTCACGAAGGTGCAGTTCACGCACGCGCTCAGTCAATCGGCGTACCTGCGTCTCTACGGCTATACATTCTACTCCGATTGGCTCGAAAACGCGCCGTTCAACGGCGCGACGGATCAGCTGCTGGCCGGCTTCAACGGCGCGGCGCAGTATCAGCTCATCACGCACACCGCCGGCGGCGCGCTCGACTTCCAAGATCAGCTCAATAGCCAGCACCTCATCACGCTCAACGGGAACTATTCGACCGCCGCCGTGGTCCGGCTCAACAACAACTCGGCGCTGGCCGGCCTGGAGGACTCCCCGATCGGTTACATGTCGGGCGGGGCGGGCGGATACGTGTGCTACGGCAATCGCGGCAACAACCCATCGGCACAGTTCGGCTACGCCGTCCCCTGTCTCAACAGCAGCTACTACGACACGACTCTCACGACGCCGTCGGGCGTCAACTGCGCGAAGAAGTACGATCCGTCGTGCGTCCTCTCGCCGACCTGGACCAGCGACGCCATCGGCGGACCGTCCGGCTTCGCGCCCGCGGGCACGCCCGCGGCGAAGGCCCGGGCGACCTGGGACACGCTGTGGAGCGGCAACGTCACCGGTTCGTACAACAGCGTGCGGCCTCGATTCACCAACGCAGCGCTCAGCGACCAGTTCCGGCCCAGCGACAAGTTCATGATCGACGCGTCGCTGCGCTACGACAACTTCACCTACGTCCTGCCCGATTCGGGAAGCGGCGCCGGCGCGTTCTACGCCAACATGACCGCGAACTACACGTGCGTACTTCCGTCGACGAATCAGGTGCTGACCGTGCCGCTGGCGCCGGGCCAGTTCCCGCCGGCGTCGGCGCAGTACGTCAACGGCGACTGCGACGCCGCGGCGGCGGCGCTCCATCCCTCGGGACCGCACGCCGGCTGGGTGCACCCCAACGGCACCGTGCAGCACGGCGTCGCGTCGCCGAACTTCACCGCCGCATCGCCAGGGTCGTACGCGCTCAACTACTGGGAGCCGCGGATCTCCGCGACGTACACGCAGTCTCCCGATACGGTGTGGCGTTTCTCGGCGGGCCGCTTCACGCAGCCGCCGATCTCCGCATCGGTCCAATACCTCAGCGCGTCGGGCGACGATCGTTCGGTCTGGAACAACACGATGAACCTCGGGTTCTACTCGCCGTTCCATCCGATTCCCGGCATCTCGTCGGCGCAGTATGACGCGTCGCTCGAGCATCACTTCCGCGGCACCGACGTGAGCGTCAAGGTGACGCCGTTCTATACCTGGGTCTCGAACTGGCAGCAGCAGACGTTCATCGGCGCCGGCTTCGTGACGCAGGTGCCGGTCGGCGTCAATCGCGCCTACGGCGCCGAGTTCCTGCTCAGCAAGGGGGACTTCAGCCGGAACGGCTTCTCCGGACAGCTGGCCTTCACGTACACCGACTCGAAGATTCAGTTCCAGAACATTCCGCTGAGCACCGGCGGCGTGATCCCCAACACGATGACCACCATCAATCAGGCGATCGGCCAGTACAACGCGCTGACGAAGGCCGGCGGCGGGAGCCCGTGCTATCGCAGCGGACTGCCGGTCGCGTGCAACGCCAAGCCCGTCACGATCGGAAGCACGACCTACGACGTGATCCTCAACCCCTACTACAACTCGCCGTCGCAGTCGCTCCTCGATCCGGGCGGCTGGTACCGTCCCTACTCGACCGCAATCGCACCGAATTTGAACGGGAGCATCATCAGCTACATCTCGCCCGAGGTGGCCTCACTGATCTTGAGCTACCGCAAGAACCGGTTCTCGGTCACGCCGAGCCTCGCGTTCCAAGCCGGCGGGTACTACGGCAGCCCGCTCGACATCGAAGGCCTCGATCCGCGCACCTGCGTCTCGAACTCGTTGTCGACGGGCATCACGAAGGTATCGCCCAAGACCAATCCGCTTAAGTGCAACTACCTCACGACCACGTCGGCGGGGAGCGGCGCGTTCGGCTTCCTCTACATCCCCAACCCTCAGACCGGCAGCTTCGCGTTCGGCTCGTATCAAAATCCGAACTTCATGGTGGGAAACCTTCAGTTCTCCTACGACGTCACTCCCAAACTGCGGGTGACGCTGCTGGGGACGAACATCTTCCACGCATGTTTCGGCGGCTCGTCCGAGCCGTGGACCACGTACTTCGCGCCGGGCGGAAGCACGTGCGGGTACGCACCCGCCGGAGGCTCGCTCAACAGCACGCTCTACCCGAGCAACTTCTACAACGGGACCAGCATCAACGACGTCGCCGCCAACAAGGCACGCACGCCGGCGGCATTCCAACAGAGCTATCTGCCGACGCTTGGCAACAACGGCGCGATCGGCAGCGTGCTCCAGCCGTTTAACGTCTACCTCAACGCGCAGATCAAGATGTAGCGCGTTTCACGGGGGACCTCCGAGGAAAGCGGGGGTCCCCCTCCGTCACACCGCCGCGCAAGAAAGCGTTATCTCCGCATGACCGGCCGGGCACGCCGCCTTGCGGGCGCCGTTGCGCCCGCGATCGCAATTCTGGCGGCGCTCGCCGCCGGGGCAGCGACGGGCGAGCCGGGGCAGATCGCGAGCTTTGACGGCGGCGCCGGTTGGCTCAACGGCCCGCCGCTGGATCCCGCGCAGCTCGCGGGCAAGGTCGTGCTCGTAGACTTTTGGGAGTACACGTGCATCAACTGTCTGCGCACGCTGCCTTATCTGCGCGAGTGGTACAAGCGGTACGGCGACAAGGGCTTCGTCATCGTGGGCGTGCATTCGCCGGAGTTCGATTTCTCGGGCCGGCGCGAGAACGTCGAGGCGGCGACGAAGCGTCTCGACGTGACGTGGCCGGTGGTGCTCGACGATCGGTTCGTCATCTGGAAGCGGTACGGCAACAACCTGTGGCCGCACGAGTATCTCTTCGATCGGAGTGGGCGCCTCGTCGAGAGCTTCGCGGGCGAGGGCGGCTACCCGCAGACCGAGGCGCGGATCCAGGCGCTGCTCAAGGCGGCCAATCCGCACGAGACGTTCCCGCCCGTGATGGCGCTGCTGCCGCAGGACAGCTACGACAAACCGGGAGCCGTCTGCTATCCGCATACGCCCGAACTGCTGGTGGGGCGGACCGATATCGCCAACGCCGGCCCGCGCAACGACCCGTCGCAGACGACGAACTACAACGACGACGGATCGAGCTCGAAGGACGGCGCGATCTACCTCCAGGGCTACTGGCGGCTCTCGCGCGAGGCGGCCGTTTCGGGAGAGAGCGGCGGCTACTTCGCCATGCGCTACCACGCGATCGAGCTGATGGCGGTGATGAAGCCGGAAAACGGCGGCTCCGTTCGCGTGGTCGTCACGCAGGACGGAAAGCCCGTCGCGGCGACCGATGCGGGCAAAGACATTCGCTACGATCGCAACGGCGAGTCGTACGTCACCGTCGACGCGCCGCGCTCGTACGACGTGATCGTGAACGCGCAGTTCGGGCAGCACGAGCTGCGCTTGGCCCCCGCGGGCGAAGGCCTGGGAATCTACGACCTCGCGTTCGAGTCGTGCGAAGTCCCGGGCGCGAGGCAGTAGTGCGCAACTCGCGGGCCGTCCGAGCGGCCGTGCTGGCGGGGCTCGCGGGCGCCGCGCTGATCGACGTCTATTTGATGGTCGCCGACCGGCTGCTCAATCCGAAGGCGTCGCCGCTCGGCTTGATGCAGTGGGACGCGTCCAACGTCTTGGGGCCGGCCTCGTATGGCGAAGGCTGGGTCGGCGCCGCGGTCGGAACCGTGCTCCACTTCAGCGTCAGCATCGTCTGGGCGGCGCTCTTCGTGGCGGCCGCAACGCGCGTCGACTGGCTCGTGCGGCGCCCGCTGCTCTCGGGCACGCTGCTCGGTCTCGTGGCGATGAGCGTGATGCGCGTCGTCATCCACTTCGGGCACGCGGTCGTCCCACCGTTTCGCGACGTCGTTCACTTCGGCAACGTGCTCGTCGCCCACGTGGTCTTCTTCGGCATCCCCGTTGCGCTCGTCGCGGCGCGGCTGTTACGCCAACGCCGGCTCCGAGCCGCTTAGCAGGTCCAGCGACGCGTCCGCTGCGGCGAGCGTGGCGTCAACGTCGCCGGGCGTATGGGCGACGGAGACGAACATGACCTCGTTCTGCGACGGGGGCAGCAGGACGCCGCGTTCGAGCATCGCGCGGTAGTAGCGCGAATATGCGGCTTTGTCGGCGGCGCGCGCGTCGTCGAAGTTCCGGTTCGGAGCGCCCGCGCGGAATTTGAAGTCGACGATCGACTCCTGCTGGACGACCGCATACGGAAGGTTGCGCCGCGCAAAGATTTCGCGAAACCCATCGGCCAGTCGCAGAGCCACGGCATTCATCTGCCGGTAATACTCGGGATGGCGTTCGAGCAGGTCGAGCACGCGATGCGCCATCCCGACGCAGAACGGATTCCCGCCGTGCGTGCCGCCGGTGAACGTGTCGCCGGCCGGCGCGAGCACGTCCATCGCGTCGCGGCGACCGCCGAACGCGGCGATCGGCAGGCCTCCGCCCATGATCTTACCGAGTGCGGTGAGATCGGGCGAAACGCCCGTACGTCCCTGCGCACCCGGCAATCCGAAGCGCAGCCACGTGATGACTTCGTCGAACACGAGCAGCGCGCCCCACCGGTTCGCGCGCTCGCGCAGGCCCTCGAGAAACCCCGGCTCGGGCGCGACGAAGCCCATGTTGCCGGCAATCGGCTCGACCAGGATTGCGGCGAGATCGTCGCGCCGGCCGCGCGACGCCTCGTCCACCGACGCAAGATCGTTGTATCGCGCAACGAAGACGTCGCGGCGCACGCCGTCAGGAATTCCGCCGCGGCCGCCCGCCGAGGCGCCCGCGTCGAGCAACGCCAGGTCGAAATGCCCGTGGTAACAGCCGGCGAACTTGAGGATCGCGTTGCGCCCGGTGAAGGCTCGGGCGACGCGCACCGCGCTCATCATCGCTTCCGTACCCGTCGTGACGAAGCGCAGGCGCTCTATCGCGGGCAAATGCCGGCGAACGCGCTCGGCGAGACGCACTTCCTCGGCGTGCGTCGATCCCCAGACGTGGCCTCCGCGCGCGAGCTCGTCCAGGCCCGTCGTCAGCGCGGGATGCGTGTGCCCGAACAGCAGCGGACCGTAGGCCATGACGTAGTCGACGTAGCGCCGTCCCTCGCCGTCGTAGGCATGGGCGCCGAGCGCCGACTCTGCGACGAACATCGGAGCGCCTACGCCCCACCCCGAGCGCACGGGTGAGTCGCAGCCGCCCGCCAAAACTCCCAACGCGCGCTCGACGTGCATACCCCCGCGCCGTTCGCAGGTTCAACGGAGAAGCCATGCCCCCGATCGACATCGAGATCACGCCCCAGACGAACATCAAAGAACTCGTCGCGCGCCTGCCGGTCGCGGCGGACGTGATGACCGCGTTCGGGCTGGGCTGCAGCGGCTGCGGCGTGAGCAAATACGAGACCATCGAGCAGGGCGCTCGCGCGCACGGGCTCCGGCTCGAGCCCATCGTCGCCGCGCTCGGCCAGGCGGCCCGCACCGGTTCGGTCCCGCCCGTCGCCGACGAGGACCGCCGCCCGGCGCGGCGCGCGCCCGGCGCCTTCGCCGGCCGAGCGCGCATCGCACACGTCGTGCCGGTGATGTCGGGCAAAGGCGGCGTCGGCAAGTCGCTCGTCACCGCGATGCTCGCGATCGGACTGCGCGAGGCACATTATCGCGTCGGCATTCTCGATGCCGACATCACGGGTCCGTCGATCCCCAAACTCTTCGGGCTCACGCAGCCGCTGGCCATCGAGGCGGATCCGGTGAAGACCACCCCGCAAGGCCAGCCGCAGCCGCTGATCTCGCCCGCGATCTCGCGCAGCGCGATCGAGATCGTCAGCTCGAACTTGCTGACCGATCGCGAGGACACGGCGATGATCTGGCGCGGACCGATCGTCGCCGGGGTGATCCGGCAGTTCTACGAGCAGGTGCTGTGGAGCGATCTCGACTTCTTGCTGGTGGACTTGCCGCCGGGTACGTCGGACGCGCCGCTGACGGTGCTTCAGTCGCTCTCGATCGACGGCGTCGTGCTCGTGACGATGCCGCAGGCGCTCGCGACCATGGTCGTGCGCAAGGCGGCGAACCTGATCCATCAGCTCGGAAAACCGATCCTGGGCGTGGTCGAAAACATGTCGTACTTCGCCGCTCCGGACACCGGCAAGCACTACGAGATATTCGGCCCGTCGTACGCCGACCGCGTCGCCGAGCTCGCGCAGGCTCCGGTGCTGGCGCGCATTCCCATCGATTCGCTCAAGGCTCGCCTCGCCGACGAGGGCCGGATCGAAGAACTCGACGATCCGACGTGCGCTCTATTGGCGGAGCGGCTGCTCGCGCGCATCGCCGAGATACCGACGACCAAAGAGACGATCTCGATCATTTAGTCCTTGGGTATGACGAGGAGATGCCGAAAACAAAGTGGTCCGCGAAGGTAACTCACGAAAGCAACGCACTCGATCTGGAGCGGGACGTCTTCACGCAAGACGACCCGACGGCGATCGCCCGCTCCTTGAAGCGCTCCGCCGAGCACAGCCATCGCCGGAAGTCGTCCCCGTATCGCTCCGCGATGTCGATGCTGACGTTCTACATCAACCGCGCCGGCAAGGCCCTCCCGAAGAAACGCCTGCGGGTGCTCGAGAAGGTGAAAGACGCTCTCCGGGCGGAGTTCGGTCGCTGAGCCGGTGAGCAAACGCACGGCGCTTTTGGGGCTCGGCGCCGGGATCGCCGCCGGCTACGCGGTCGCGCGCACTTTCGAAGCGATGCGCGAATGGCGTTCGCCGTCGCCGCCGCGCGAACGGGATGCCGCAGCCTACGCAAGCGTGCGCCGCACGCTCGAAGTCGCCGACACCGTGCGGTCAACGATCGGCTTCGCCGCCTTCGCCTACGGACCGGTCGCCGGCGCGCTCGACCGCGCGACGCGACGCGCGCCGCCGTGGCTGCGTCCCGCGGTCTTCTTCGCGCCGCTGTCGCTGGGCACGGCGCTGATGGACCTTCCCGCGTCGTTCGTCTCCGGCTACACCCTCGAACGCCGCTTCGGGCTGAGCGATCAGAGCCGGAACGGCTGGCTGGAGGAGTATGCAAAAGGCGCGCTGATCTCCGCCGGCCTCTCGGCGTTCCTCGCGACGCTGCTCGGGTTCGCCGTCGATCGCGCGCCGCGGCGCTGGCCGTGGCTGGCCGGCCTCGGCGCGCTTCCGCTGTTCGTCGCCGCCAACGTGATCGTACCGCTCTACGTGCTGCCGCTGTTCAACAAATTCGAGCCGCTGACGGGCTCGCTCGAAGAGCGCCTGCGCCGCCTCGCGACCCGCTTCGGGGTCGGCGATGCGGCGATTCTGCGGATGAACATGAGCAAGCAGACGCGTAAGGCGAACGCGTTCGTCACGGGCATTGGCACGACGCACCGAATCGTGCTCGGCGATACCTTGATCGAGGCCTTTCCCGAGAACGAGATCGAGTTCGTCGTCGCGCACGAGCTCGGGCACTACGTGAACAAGGACACCTGGCGCACGATCGCGCTCGGCGAAGCGCTGAGCCTCGCGCTGTTCCTGATCGCAAACGCGTCGTCGCGGCGCGAGCGCGACGAGCTGAAAGGCACGGCGTTGCTCGTCGCACGCCTCTACGCGGTCATGCTGATCGCCACGCAGGCGCTTCGCCCGCTGCTCTTCGCGTTCTCGCGCTCGCGCGAGTGGGCCGCCGACCGGTTCGCGATCGCGGCGACCCACGACGCCCCGGGAGGGGCGGCGGCGTTCCGCCGCCTGCGCGATCAAAATCTCGCCGACGAGGATCCGCCGGCGTGGTACGAGCTCTTCTTCGCCTCGCACCCGTCGCTGCGCGCGCGAATCGCGGCGCTCGAGTCGGACTAGACCAGCACCGCCGAGGGCCGCGTCCGCAGCCAGGACGCGAGATCGGTCTTCGGCGTGACGAAGGCGCCCGTTCGCAGCTCCTCGCGCAGCTCGCCGAACGTGCCGAAGCCCTCGGCGAACGCGTCGTGCTTGTGGATGGACTCCTCGTTGACTTGGCTGGCGAAGATGAACGTTTCGTCGCCGAGATCGGCATACATGTCGAGCGCGCGCGCCAGGATGCCGCGGGCCACGTCCTCGACGAATTTGGGATTGTGGTGCGCCTTGTTGACGACGAAGAACTCGTCGGGGCGCTTCAGCAGATCGTAGGTCTCGCTCGACATCGCGTTTTCCACGATCTCGACCAGGTCTTCGGCGCGCACGGCCTCGGAATGCTCCTCGTCCGAGCCGAGCAGAATCGAACCGCGGCCGCGCTGATTGTGCGTCGCGACCGGCAGCGCGTCGAGCGCGCGCGTCGCCTCGGCCGCGCTGAAACCCACATCCATGAGTTCGTGCAGCGAGTGCTCGCGCACCATCGCCTGGGCGCAGGGACACGCCGTCATGCCCTCGGCCTCGACGCCGACCACGCGCCGCGTCCCGCTTTCGTCGGCGTGCGCGATGCCGACCAGCGTGTACGTCTCCTCGCCGCGCTTTCCGCTGACCGGCGTCCAACGCTCGATGCCGAACTCGGCGCGCAACCGCACGTCGGCCGTGACCGCACGCTGGCTCCGCACGATTTCGCGCGCGATTGCTTCCGCCAGGCCTTCGATCCGCGCCGGCGTCGTGTCGCGCGCCAGGACGTCGAGGGTCGCCTCTTCGAGAATCTCCGCGAAACGCGACATGTGGACGCCCGATTTGTCGAGCGCCAGGTCGGCGACCATCGCGAGCTCGGCGTTGTAGACCCGCGGTCGTCCGTCGATCTCCAAATGCACGACGCGCCGCACGCCCGAGACGCCCGCGCGATTGAGCGAGAGCCGAATCTCGGGCTCTTCCGATTGGCGGTCCGTGTCGAACCGCAGGCTGCGCTCGCGCCGGCGAACGCTGCCGTCCGCGGGCGGCAGCGCCAGGTGCGGCGCGATCTCGGCGAGCGGCGCGACGTTATAGGGCCGCACGTCCAAGTGCGGTTGAATCACTTCACCGTCGAAGACCAGCAAGTCCACGTCGATCGGACGCGCCGCGAGCCGTCGCGTTCCTCGCGCTCGTCCGACCGACACCTCGACGCCGCGCGTGAAGCGCCGCAATGCCTCGGCATCCAACTCGGTCGTAAGGGCCGCGGCGACGTTCAAGTAGGCCGGCCCCTCGGCCCCATGCGCGGCCGCCGACTCGTAGAACGACGAGACCGCCGTGATCTGCGCGCGCGCCCGCAACCGCTGGAGCGCGGCGAGGATGTTGGCTTGACGGTCGCCCAAGTTCGACCCGATCCCGAGGTAGATGACGTGCATTCCATCGCCTCCTTCGCGCTCGCAAGCCGGAATTCCGCACGAACGCCGCGTATCGTAGCCGGGCGATGCAGAGCGACTCCATGTATCCCTACGTCCTCGATCCCTTGCTCACGACGCAGGTATGGGGCGGCGACGAGCTCGTGCGCGTGTACGGCAAACACGGCGATCCCACGGCTCGCTTGGGGGAGTCGTGGGAGTGCTGGGACGCCGATCGCGTCACCAACGGAGCGCTGTCGGGCGACACCGTCGCCGACTTGCGCGCCCGTCTCGGCGCAGAACTGCTCGGCGATCTCGACCCCAACCGGATCTTTCCGGTGCTGACGAAGATCATCACGGCGCACGATTGGCTCTCGGTTCAGGTCCATCCCGACGACGCGTACGCGCAGCGCGTCGAACATCAGCCCTTCGGCAAGACGGAGTGCTGGTACGTGCTCGCCGCCGCGCCCGGCTCGGAGATCGTGTACGGCTGGACGCGCGACACGTCGCGCGAAGAGTACGAGCGCCGCGTGGCCGACGGAACGCTCGGCGAACTGCTGCGCCACATCCCCCTTGCGGCCGGCGACACGGTCTACATCCCGCACGGTTTGGTGCACGCCATCGGGCCCGGACTAACGGTGTTCGAGACGCAGCAGGCGTCGGACTTGACGTACCGGATGTTCGACTACAACCGCGTCGGCCTCGACGGCAAGCCGCGCGAACTTCACGTGAAAAAGGCCGCCGACGTGCTCGACTACAAGGCGACGACCGCCGGGACGCTGCTCCAGATTCCCTATCGCTTCGAAAGCTTGGAGCGAACCGCGCTCATCGCCGACGATCGCTTCGTCGTCGAAAAAATCGTCGCCGGCCGCGAACCGGCCTCGATCGCGACGCAGGGGCGCCCGCTGATCCTGATGTCGCTCGACTCACATCTCGACGTGACGAGCGGCTCGTCGGCGGTCGCGCTGCCGCCCTACCAGACCGTGCTCGTGCCCGCCTCCGCGCGCTGGTGCACCGTCGCCGCCGCGCATGGCGCCCTTGCCGCCTTCATGTTCGTGACGCCTCCGGCGAGCCGCGAGCAGCTCGCAGCGCGGCTGCTCGCCGCGGGCGTAGACCAGGGCCGGATCGACCGCTTCATGGAGCAGTTTTGAGGGCGCGAATCCGCGCGGCCATTCCGCGCGTTCTATGAGGCGTATGACCACGCAAACCGCGACCTTCGCGGCCGGATGCTTCTGGGGCGTCGAGGCCGCGTTTCGTCAGATCCCCGGGGTGATCGATGCCGTCTCCGGCTACACCGGCGGCACGGCCGAGAACCCCACCTATCGCCAAGTATGCGGCCACGCCACCGGGCACGCAGAGGCCGTCGAGGTGACGTTCGACCCGCAGCGCGTGACCTACGGTCAGCTGCTCGACGCCTTCTGGGAAATTCACGACCCGACGCAGCTCAATCGCCAAGGTCCCGATGTGGGCGACCAATACCGTTCGGCGATCTTCACGCACGGCGACGAGCAGATGCGCGAGGCGATCGCGTCGCGCGACCGCGAGCAGGCAAAGCTCGGCCGCCCGATCGTCACGCAGGTTCTTCCGGCGCCGCGATTCTGGCCGGCCGAAGAGTACCATCAGCGCTACTTCGAAAAGAACGGCGGAGCCGCGTGCCACATCGTTCCGAGCATCGCGCGATGACCCGCGGCGAGTTCGCCGCCGCGGCCGCGGCGTTCGCGATGCTCGGCGTCGCCGCGCGGGCGTCGGCAGCCGAAAGCTATGCGGTGGCGCACAGCGACGCGCAGTGGCGGGCGATGCTCGGTCCGCAGCGCTACGAGATCCTGCGCATGGACGGCACGGAACCGGCGTTCTCGAGCCCGCTGATCGCCGAGAGCCGCTCCGGCGTCTACCGTTGCGCCGGCTGCGATCTCGCGCTCTTCACGTCGAAGACCAAGTACGACAGCGGCGACGGATGGCCGTCGTTTTGGAACGTGCTGCCCAACGCGACGCGAACGAAGCCGGATTACGCCCTGATCGAGCAGCGGACCGAGGTGCACTGCCGCCAGTGCGGCGGCCACCTGGGCCACATCTTCGACGACGGACCCTCGCCCACGCACCTGCGATACTGCATCGACGGGCTCGCGCTGCGCTTCGTGCCGGGCACGGCCTAAGTCGCCGTTGCGGATTCTCGTCACCAACGACGACGGGATCGACTCGCCCGGCATCCACGCCCTGGTCGAGGTGCTCGCGCCCGCCCACGCGGTTGTCGTCGTCGCGCCGTCGGGAAACCGCAGCGGCGTTTCGCACGCGATCACGGCCGACGAGGCGATCACGATGGAGCGCCGGCACGATGCCGCGGTGCTCGCGTACGCGTGCTCGGGAACTCCGGCCGACTGCGTCTTCCTCGGCTCGACCGAGCTCGTCGGGTCGCCACAGCTCGTGATCAGCGGCATCAATCACGGCCCCAACCTCGCCGACGACGTGAACTACTCGGGCACCGTGGCGGCCGCCGTAGAGGCCGCGCTGCTCGGCATGCCGGCGCTGGCGGTCTCGCTCGCCTCGGATCACGACAAGCCTCACGCGCGCCGTCACTGGGAGAGTGCCGCCGAGATCGTGCGGCGCTGCGTCGACGAGGCGTTCGACGAGATGCGCGTCGCGGCCAGCTATTGGAATTTGAACGTGCCCAACGTGCCGGTCGAGCGGATCGCCGGCATCGCGGTGACGCGGCTGGGGCGCAAGCGCATCTGCGGACGAATGGTGGGCCAAGAACGCGGCGGCGCGACGCAATACTATCGCGCGTGGGAATCGCCGTTCGAGACCGACCGCGACACGCTCGGCACCGACATCGGCGCCGTGCACGCCGGTTACGCCAGCCTGACCCCGCTCTTGCTCGATCGCACCGCCGAGGCGGGCTTGGCGGCGCTCTCGGCGCTCACCGGCGCGCGATAACCGTTCGGAAGCCGCCGTCCGATGACGCCGGCGACGGCGGCGAGCCGGAGCATCAAGCGTTCGAACGCGGCGCAGTCGAGCGATTGCGCCCCGTCGGAGAGCGCGTTCGGCGGATCCGGATGGACCTCGATGAGCAGGCCGTGCGCGCCCGCCGCGATGCTGGCGACGGCAATCGGCGGCACCAATCGCGCAATCCCCATGGCGTGCGACGGATCCACGATCACGGGAAGGTGCGTCATCTCTTCGAGCAGCGGCACCACCGCGATGTCGAGCAGATTACGCGTCGCGACGTCGAACGACCGCACGCCGCGCTCGCATAGCACGACGTTTTCGTTGCCGCCGAGCAGGATGTACTCGGCCGCGAGGAGCCACTCTTGGACGGTCGCCGAGAGGCCGCGCTTGAGCAGCACCGGCATTGCCGTCGCTCCGACCTCACGGAGCAGCGGGAAGTTCTGCATGTTCCGCGTGCCGATCTGCAGCATGTCGGCGTAGCTCGCCACTTTCTCGACGTCGCGCGGATCCATCACTTCGGTGACGACCGCCAATCCATAGCGATCGCCCGCGAAGCGCAGCATCTTGAGCGCCTCTTCGCCGAGGCCTTGAAACGAGTACGGCGACGTACGCGGCTTGTAGGCCCCGCCGCGAAGCACGTTCGCTCCCGCCGCGGCCACGGCGCGCGCCGCGGCGTCGAGCTGTTCGCTCGATTCCACGCCGCACGGTCCGGCGCAGATCGCGATCTCGTCGCCGCCGAACGTCGCGCCGGTGCGCAGGCGCACGACGGTCCGCTCGCCCCGGGCGTCGCGCCGGACCAGACGGTACGACTGCGGTACGTTCACGCCTCGCTCCACCTCGTCGCCTTCGACCGGCCCCGCGGGCCCTCATCCTCGCTCGCTCGCGGCAGCAGGCGAGTGCCGAGGCGAGGTATGAATCAGGCGGCCAATGGAGCACGTCGCCGTGACGGGGATGGGAGTCGTATCGCCGATCGGCACCGGCGTGCAGACCTTCTGGCGGCGCCTGCTGGAGGGCCGGCGGGCGATCGCGCCGATCGCCGGCGCCTCGCGGCTCTCGGGAAACGGCCTATGGGCGGCGGTGCCGGACGACTTTCTCGCGTCGAGCGCGCTCCCGCGCGCGGCGCTGCGAAACACGGACCGCTTCACCCAATACGCGATGGCCGCGGCGCAGGAGGCGCTCGGCCACGCGCGGCTCGATCCGCCCGAGAGGCGAACCGCGGTCGTCATCGGCAACACGATGGGCGGTTTTTCGACGGTCGCGCAGGCGCAGTCGCGCTTCGCTGCCGACGCCCATTCCGTCACGCCGAAACTCATGGCCCTCGTCATACCCAACATGGCCTGCGCGTTCATCGCGATGCACTGGAAGGTGCACGGGCCGCAGCTCGCGGTGAGCACCGCGTGCGCGTCGTCGCTCGATGCGATCGGGCTTGCCGCCGGAATGATCGAGCGCGCCGAGGTCGACGTGGCGATCGCCGGCGGAACCGAGACGCTGCTCTCTCCCCTCGTGTACGAGAGCCTCGTGCGAGCCGGCGCTCTGTCGCGCAATCCCGATGCCGAGCTCGCCTCGCGGCCGTTCGACGTCGAGCGCGACGGCTTCGTGATGGGCGACGGCGCGGGAGTGCTGGTGTTGGAGCGAGCCGAACGCGCTGCGGCGCGGGGCGCCGCCATCCTGGCCCGGATCCGCGGCTACGGCTGCGTCGCCGACGCGCATCACATCACCTCGCCCGAGCCCTCGGCGCGCTACGAGGTGCGCGCGATGCGAGCGGCGATGGATCTCGCGGGCGAGGCCGGCAAACGCTGCGACGTGGTGTACGCGCACGCAACGGGGACGATCGTCGGCGACGCCGCCGAATCGAAGGCGATCGGCGAAGTGTACCGCGGACGCGAGCCGGTCGTAACCTCGATCAAAGGACATCTCGGGCACAGCATGGCGAGCGCCGGCGCGATGTGCGCGATCGCGGGCATCGCCGGCATGCACGACGGCGCGATTCCGCCGACGATGGGAACCCGGCGCGTCGATCCGGCGACGCGCTTCGACCTGGTGATGCGGGAGCCGCGAACGCGCTCGTACTCGGCGTTTCAGGTGAATGCGTTCGGTTTCGGGGGACAGAACGCATCGCTCGTCGTGTCGTTGTGACGGCGCGGCAGGGCGGCCGCGCTCGAGCTCGGAAGGTCCGCTCGGAGCGACGACGATGAAACTGTTGGTCAAGGGAACGAACGGGCCGCTGGCCGGCGAGATCGACGTCCCGCCGTCGAAGTATCACGCGCATCGCGCGCTCGTGCTGGCGTCGCTCGCAGGCGGAACGAGCCGAATCACCGGCCTCTCCGACGCGCGCCACGTCCAATACACGATGAACGTCCTGCGCGCGCTGGGCACGGAGATCGCCGCCGACGGCGACTCGCTGCTCGTGCACGGCGGCCCATACCACGTGAAGCGCAACGTGGTATCGGTCGGCAGCTCCGGCTCGACGCTCTACTTCATGATCGGCCTCGCGTCGTTGGCCGACGCCCCGGTCACGCTGACCGCGCAAAAATATTTTCGCCGGCGTCCGGTCGGGCCGCTCCTCGGCGCTCTCGCGCGCATGGGCGTCGTCTTTCGCTCCTCCGACGGATGTCCGCCGATCGCCATCGAGCCGGCGCGCCCGCACGGCGGGCGAATCTCGATTCCGGGAACGCTGTCGCAGTGGATTTCGGGACTCTTGCTGCTCGCGCCGTTCGCCACGCAACGCACGGTCGTCGAGGTTGACGGCGAGCTCAACGAACGCCCCTACGTCGAACTGACGGTCACGATGATGCGCGAGTTCGGCTTGGAGATCGGCGTAACGCCCGGCTGGCGCCGTTTCGAGATCGAACCGAACCAGCAAGCACGCCCGGCGAACTTGGAGCTTCCGCCGGACATCGGCTCGGCGGCCTTCGGTCTCGCGGTCACCGCGATCCACCCCTCGGACGTGCTCTTCCGCGGCCTCGCCGCGCCGCCGGGCGAGCCGCTCGACCATCCGGAGGGCGCGTTCGTCGAGATCGTCCGCGAGATGGGCCTTCCGATGACCTACGATCGCGCGGCCCGAAGCGTTCGCGTGAAGCACGACGGCGTCGAACTGCGCGGCCTTCGCGTAGACTGCCGCGACATTCCCGACATGCTGCCGATCCTCACCACGCTCGGCACGTTCGCGCTCGGCGAAACGGTGCTCGAGCACGTCGGGCACGTGCGCTTGAAGGAGTCCGATCGCGTCGCCGCGATGCTGCAGCTCAATCGAATGGGAGGCAACGTGGAAGCTCACGACGATCGGCTCGTCGTCAAGGGTGTCGAGCGGCTATCCGGCGCGGCCCTCTCGTCGTTCAACGACCATCGCATCCTCATGTCGCTCGCCGTCGCCGCGTCGCGGGCGCGGGGCGAGAGCACGCTGACCTATCCCCACGCCTATGAAATCTCCTATCCGCAGTTCTACGACGCGATGCGCGCTATCGGCGTTGCGATGTCCATGACCGGCACGCCGGCATACCGAGCCGGAGCGAGCGACGGATCGCCGATGCCGGATGCCGATCGCGCCGCGCAGCTCACGCTCGACGAACGGCTGCGTTCGGTGTGCGCGGCCCGGCCCGAGGATCTCGCCGTGGTCGAAGCGCGCGAAAACGGCGACGCGGCGCTCACGTGGAGACAGCTGCTCGATCGCGTCGAGCGCACGGCGGCGCTCTTCCTACGGCTGGGCGTGCGGCCGGGCGAATGCGTGGCGTATCAGCTCCCCAACTGTCTCGAGTTCGTCGTCGTGACGCTCGCCGTGCTTCGGATCGGCGCGATCTGCTGCCCGCTGATGCCGATCTTCCGCGAGCGCGAAGTGGCGTTCTGCCTGCGGCGCTCGGGCGCGCGCGTGCTGGTCGTTCCCGACGAGGCCCGCGGCCGCCGCCACGCGAGCGAGATCGCGGCGCTGCTTGCCGAGTCTTCGATCTTCAGCGGCCAGCTGCCGCTGCGGCTCGAGCACGTGATCGTCTCGTCGGGCGAGCGCAAGGCGCACGCCCTTCCCGCCGCCGACAACGACAACGGCGCGGTCAACTGGCTGCGCCTGCAAGACTCGCTCGCCGCGATCGAGGTCGACGCGTCCGAACGGGAGGCCCGTCCCATCGATCCAAAGGCGCCCGCGCAGCTCCTCTTCACCTCGGGGACGTCGGGCGAACCCAAGGGCGTGCTGCATCGCAACGACGTCTTGATGCGCGCGGCCGCCATGGAGGTCGAGCATCTCGGCCTGAACGGCGACGACCGCATCTACGTTCCCTCGCCGCTCGCGCACCAGACCGGCTTCCTCTACGGCATGTGGCTCGCCATCGTGATGGGCGTTCCGCAGATCGTCCAGCCCGTGTGGGACGCGACGCGCGCCCTGCGCGCGCTGCGCGATTGGCGCGGCACGTTCGTGCAAGCAGCGACGCCGTTCTTGGCCGACCTCGTCAAGGCGGTCGAAGCCGGAGATCAAGCGCCGCCGGCGCTGCGCATCTTCGTTGCGACGGGCGCCACGGTGCCGCGTCCGCTGGCAGAGCGTGCAACCCGCATTCTCGGCACGACGGTCTGCGGCGGATGGGGAACGACGGAGTCGTGTCTCGGGTCGCTCTCGGCTCCCGGCGACGAGCCGTCGAAGGTGTGGGGAACCGACGGTCGCGCGCTGCGCGGCATCCGTCTACGCATCACCGACGCGCAGGGGCGCGTGCTCGGGCCCGGCGAGGAGGGCAACTTCGAGATCGCGTCGCCGACGATGTTCGACGGCTACGTCGATCACCCGGAGTGGACGGCGGCCGCGTACTCGCCGGACGGCTGGTTCCGCACCGGCGACCTCGGCGTGCTCGACGAGTCCGGCTACGTCCGCATCACCGGCCGCGTCCGCGACGTCATCAATCGCGGCGGCGAGAAGATTCCGGTCGCCGAGGTGGAGCAGCTGCTGAGCGACCATCCGGCGATCGCCGACGTCGCGATCGTCGCGATGCCCGACGCGCGGCTCGGCGAGCGCGCCTGCGCGTTCGTCGTTCTGGCCGGCGCCGCGCGGTTCGATTTCCGGCGAATGCAGCACTATCTCGACGCGTGTCAGGTAGCCAAGCAGTACTGGCCCGAGCGCCTCGAGATCGTGACGGAGCTCCCGCGGACGCCGTCGGGCAAGGTGCAGAAGTACGTGCTGCGCGACCGCGCGCAGGGGCTGCGGCCGCACGAACGGGAGGAGGCCATCTCCTGACGCCGTTTGCCGAGCGCAAGCGCGAGATCGCCGAATACGTCGCGGGCCCCGCCGAGGAGTGGGGACGGCGGATCGAGGCCGAGCGCAGCGTACCGCCCGAGCTGTGGGACGAGCTGCGCGAACGCGGCTTCCTCTCGCTTGCGGCGCCGGCCGAGTACGGCGGCGGCGCGATTCCGTTTTCGAGCTACCTGGAGTTAATCGAGCTCTTCTCGATGTGTCACGCATCGATTCGCATGATCGTGCACGTCGTCAACGGCACCTGGCGCGCGATGGATCGCTTCGCGACCGCCGAGCAGCGCCGCACCTTCGTGATTCCGTCGGTCGAGGGCGCGATCAAGATCGCGTTCACGCTGACCGAACCGACCGCGGGCACGGGCGCCGACCTGCGCTCGAGCGTCTCGCGCGAAGGCGACACGTATTACCTGAGCGGCGAGAAGCATCTCATCACGTTCGGAACGATCTGCGACTATTGGCTTCTCTTCGCGCGACTCGAGGGGACGCGCGGACCCGACGGAACCGTCGCACTGCTGGTCAACCGCCGCGCGCCGGGCGCGACCGTGACCGCGATGGACGAGTCGATGGGCGTACGCGGCACGGATCACGCCCGCTTGAGCTTCGCACGCACGCCGGTGCCGGTCGCGAACCGGCTGGGCGCCGAAGGCCAGGGGCTCGAGATCGCGCTCGGCGGATTTCTGACGCCGAGCCGCATCTCGGTGGCGATGAGCTGCGTGGGACTCGCGCGCCGGGCGCACGAGCTCGCAATCGAGTACGCCGGCAGGCGCGCAACGTTCGGAAAGACGCTCGACGCTCGACAGGCGATCCGTTTCATGATCGCCGAGAACGCCACCGACATCGAGGCCGCGCGCCAGTTGACGCTCCACGCCGCCCGCCGCTGGGAGGAGGGCGACGAAAATGCCGCAATGCTCTCGTCAATGTCGAAGCTGCAGGCCGTGGACATGCTGACGCGCGTCACCGACAAAGCGCTGCAGATCCACGGCGGGCTTGGATTCTGGCAGCCCAACGCGATCGAACGCGTCTATCGCGACGCGCGCGCGCAGCGTTTCGAAGAAGGAACGAACGAGGTTCAGAAGACGGTGATCGCGCGAGCGCTGCTCGGCAAGGCCGACGCGTGACGCGCCGCTTCGAGGGGAAGATCTCGCTCGTTACCGGCAGCTCGCGCGGGATCGGCCGGGCACTGGCCTTGACGCTGGCGCGCGAGGGCGCGAGCGTCGCGGTCAATTTCAATCGCAACGCCGATCTCGCCGATTCGACGGTACGCGAGATCCGGGCGCTCGGCACGCGGGCGATCGCCGTGCAAGCGAACGTCGAGAACCCCGCGGAGATCGATCGCCTCTTCGACGCGGTCGAGGCCGAGTTCGGCCGTCTCGATCACTTCGTGTCGAACGCGGCGGCCAGCTCGTTCAAGAAGATCGCGGATCTCAAGGCGCACAACCTCGACCGCTCGTTCGATCTGAACGTGCGAGCGTTCGTGTTGGGAGCCCAGCGCGCCGTTCGCCTGATGGACCGTGGCGGCCGCATCGCCGCGCTCTCGAGCTACGGCAGCATCCGCGCCTATCCCACCTACGCGAACCTGGGGTCGAACAAGGCCGCGATCGAGGCGTGGGTGCGCTACATGGCGGTCGAGTTCGCGCCGCGCGGCATTAACGTCAACGCGATCAACGGCGGATTGATCGACACCGAATCGTGCGCCTATTTCTACGAGAACGTTCCCGGGATGGCACCGATAGAATCGGTGTTGTCGAAGGTGCCGAAGGGACGGATGGGAACCCCGCAGGAGGTCGCCGACACCATCGCGTTCCTGCTCGCGCCCGAGTCCGAGTACATCACGGGCCAGACGCTTTGCGTGGACGGCGGCTTGAGCGTGATCGCGCCGCCGTTTTATTCCGACACCAAACCACCGCTGACCATCGAGTAGCGGTCGCGATGCTCGTGCGCGCGCTCGATGCCGGATCCATCGGCGGCTTGCGCCTGCCCAACCGCATCGTCATGGGCTCGATGCACCTCGGCTTCGAATCGAACGGCGCGGCGCTCGCGGCGTTCTATGCCGAGCGCGCGCGCGGCGGCGCCGGGCTCATCGTGACGGGCGGATCGGCCGTCAATCGCGCCGGCGCCGGCGGAAGGCACTACAGCTTCGTCAACGACCCGGCCTCTGCCGCGCCGCTGCGCGCCGCCGCCGACGCGGTGCGCCGCGCGGGCGGGCGCCTGGCGCTGCAGCTTTTTCACGCGGGGCGCTACGCGCTCCACTCATCGTTCGGACTGCAGCCGGTCGCGCCGTCGGCCGTAGCGTCGCGCTTTTCGCCGGATCCGCCGCGCGCGCTCGGCGATGCGGAGATCCTGGAAACGATCGACGACTTCGCGCGCGGCGCGGCGCGGGCGCGCGAGCTGGGCTTCGACGCCGTCGAGGTGATGGCGTCGGAAGGCTACCTCATCAATCAGTTCTTGTCGCCGCTGACGAACCGGCGCGACGACGGCTGGGGCGGCGACGCGCGGCGGCGGATGCGGTTCGCGCGCGAGGTGCTGCGCGCCATCCGCGCGACCGCCGGCGCCGATTACCCCGTGATCTTCCGCATCTCGGGCGCCGACCTGATGGCCGGCTCCTCGAGCGAGGCGGAGACGTTCGAGTTCGCGCGGACGCTTGCGGCCGACGGCGTCGACGCGCTCAACGTCGGCATCGGCTGGCACGAGTCGCCGATCCCCACGGTGCAGCACCTGGTGCCGAGCGGCGTGTGGGTGCCGTACGCCGCGGCGATCAAGCGCGTCGCCGGCGGCGTGCCGGTGATCGCCAGCAATCGCATCAACTCCCTCGCCGCCGCCGACGGCCTGCTCGCGTCGCGAGCCGTGGACTTCGTCTCGATGGCCCGGCCGTTTCTGGCCGATGCCCAGCTCGTTGCCAAGGCGGCGCGCGGAGACGCGGCGCTCGTAAACACGTGCATCGCGTGCAATCAGGCCTGCATCGATCGCTCCCTGCTCGACGAGCCCGTCTCGTGCATGGTGAACCCGCGCGCCGGCCGCGAGCTGGAGTTCCGTGAGGCCGTCCGGTCGAAGCGCGGGTCGCGGCGCTTTGCCGTGATCGGCGGCGGACCGGCCGGCATGGAGAGCGCGCGCGCGCTGGCGGCGCTCGGCCATCGCGTCGAGCTCTTCGAAGCCGCCCCCGAGCTCGGGGGGCAGTTCCGCATGGCGCGGCGCATCCCGGGCAAGCGCGATTTCGGCGAGACCATCCGGTATTTCACGAACGAGCTGGCGCGGCTCGGCGTCGGCGTGCACCTCGAGCGCCGCATGACCGACGTGTCTGCGCTGCGCGCGTACGACGGCATCGTGCTCGCGAGCGGCGTCGTGCCGCGGCCGTCGCGCATCTCCGGCGACGGGATGCCGCACGTGATCTCGTACGCGCAGCTGCTGCTCGGCGAGCAGCGTGCCGCCGAGCGGGCGGCCATCGTCGGCGCCGGCGGGATCGGGGTGGACGTCGCGCACTACTTGAGCTTCGGCCGAGCAAACGTCGACGAGACCACGCGCTTCCTCTACGAGCAGGGCCTCGCCGCGCCCGACGGCGGCGCGCTGGTCGTCACGGGGCGAACGCAGATCGCGCTCATGCGCCGCGGCGGGACGATCGGCACCGGCATCGGCAAGACGACGCGCTGGGCGGTGCTGCGCGCGTTGCGCGCCGCGGGCGTCGAGACGATCGCGAACGTCGCCTACGAGGCGATCGTGCCGGGCGGCATCCAGATACGCACGCCGAACGGGCAACGCCGCACGATCGAGGTCGACACGGTGGTGATCGCGGCGGGCCAGGATCGCAACGACGCATTGCTCGAGCCGATTCGCGCCCTCGGCGTTCCGTTTCGCGTTGCCGGGGGAGCGCGCGACGCGAGCGAGCTCAACGCGGTGCGCGCCTTCGACGAGGGTCTGCGCGCCGCGCACGAGCTCGCCGCCGGCGGTTAGGTGGCGGCTTTCAGCAGCGATTGCAGCCGCGCGACGTGCGCGGCGAACGCCTCGCGGCCGCGCTTCGTCAGCCGGTACCGTGTGAGGGGTCGCCGATTGACGAACGACTTCTCCTCGTCCACGTAGCCGGCTTCGACGAGCTTCGCAACGTGCGCGCCCAGGTTGCCGTTGCTCACGTCCAGCGATCGCGCCAGCTCCGAGAATGCGATCCAGTCGAAGTTGAGGAGCTCGGCGACGACGCCGAGCCGAACCTTGGAGAGCAGCAGCTCATCCATCGTTCAGAGGTTCCTTAGTCGCGGGCAAGCAGTTCGACGACGCCGAAGCCCGCATATCCCACGAGCATCCCCGCGCCTAAGACGAAGCCCGCGACGTTCGGCGGCGCGAAGTTGGCTGCGATCAGCGACGCGACCATGACGATGCCCGCGACCTGTGCGCGCCGATTGCCGTGCATGCCGATGTAGAGCAGCACGATCGCCTCCGCTACGCTCCAAATCGCGGCGCTCGCGAGACCTACGAAGATGTGGTTTGCCGCAACCGTCGCGACGAACGCGAGTCCGATCGTCAGCCAGAGCACGTTGAAGAACTCGCGCTGAACCAGCGACGCGCGGCGCAGCTCGCGCTGCGTGAACTTGCCGCGGAGAATCGAGAATACGACGGCCGCAAGCAGCACCGCCGGGGCCGCCCACAGCGCCGCCTGCGGAAGCGCCCCGCCTCCGGCGAGCGCGAAGAGCACGGTGACGAACGCCGAGGCCACGCCCCAGACGAGGAAGTACTCGCCGCCGGCGCAGAGCCGCGGATGCGACTCGGACAGGATGCGTTCTACGAGCTCCAGGTGGTCGCGCGCTTGGGTGGCGTCGAGCCGTTCCACGTCAGTACGCCCCCAGGCCGAGC
This sequence comes from Vulcanimicrobiota bacterium, assembly GCA_963824595.1. Classification (GTDB taxonomy): domain Bacteria; phylum Vulcanimicrobiota; class Vulcanimicrobiia; order Vulcanimicrobiales; family Vulcanimicrobiaceae; genus Cybelea. The sequence continues at coordinate 102,066 of CAWGPY010000001.1, read as the reverse complement.
AACAGCGAGCCGGCGATCGCGGCCGCCCCCCAGGCGGCGCTCTGCGCCCACGGGTTGCCGCCGGCGAGATGCCAGAGCGACGCTATCGCGTAGCCGTAGCAGCCCCAGACGAAGGCGAGCTTCCCGGCGCAGAGCGGCCGGGCGAGCGAGGGGGTTGAATCCAGAGCAATCTGTTTCATAGACTACTCTCTTATACCACTAGGGTACGTCACCGTCAAGGGCGCCGAGGCCTGCGAAATGGCCGTTGACTGCAGGGGCCCTCCCTGCTATCGTACCGAGGTCATGTACGCGATCATTGAGTCCGGCGGCAAACAGTATCGAGTCGCCGAGGGCGACGTCATCCGCTGCGACCTCGTCGCCAGTGAGGTGGGCTCCGACGTGACCTTCGACCGCGTCGTCGCCGCCGGGGGCGGGGACTCGCTGCGGATCGGCACCCCGATCGTCGACGGCGCCAGCGTCTCGGGCACGGTCGTCCGGCAAGGCAAGGACAAGAAGATCCTCGTCTTCCGCTATAAGCCGAAGAAGCGAGTGCGCAAGCTCAACGGCCACCGCCAGCCGTACGCCGAAGTCAAGATCACCAAGATCACCCTTCCCTAACGGCCGAGGCCAGAATGGTCGAGGTTACCTTCGTTCGTGACGGCCGCGGCCGGCTCGCGGGTTTTTCGGCGCAGGGACACGCGGATTTCGCCGACGCCGGCGAAGACATCGTCTGTGCGGCGGTCTCCGCGGTCTTACAAGCCGCAGCCCTGGGTCTGGCCGAGCACGCCGGGACCGTCATGGAGACGCGACGCGAGGCCGGCGTCCTGGAGCTGAGCTGGGGCGACGGCGAGCGCGACCGCGAGAGCGTGGCGGCGATTGCGGCGACCGCGGAGCTCGCGGTGGAGCAGATTGCGGCGCGTTTTCCGAAACACGTGCGCCTCAAGCGGGTAAGAGAGCAGGCAAAATAAAGGAGATCACGATGTCTGAGAGTTTCCGCACCACGCCCCCCGACCAGCCCTGGTCGGGCTCCGCCAAGGCCGGCAACGGCTATCAGAGCGGTTATGGCGAGAAGGCCCCGCCGCACGAGGGCGACGACGCTGGCGAAGCCGGCAAGATTCTCCTCGCCGGCGTGCTGGGCGGACTGCTCTCCGCCGCGGGGTACATGATCTACCGCCGCCTGCCCGACGAACAGAAGCAGCGCCTCCACGCGCAAGTGCGAACGGTCGTACAGCAACGCATCACGGAGATCCGCCAGAACTTCAATATCTAGAACTCGAGGTTAGAGCTCCGGATCCGGCTTCGGCTCGGGCTGGGACGGAAGCGGCGGTAGGGGCGCGATCGGCGGCTCGGATACGTCGGCCGCTCGTTCCATCTCGGCGATGAACGAGTGCGACGTGTTCTGGACTTCCCGCATGAAACGGCCGGCCTGGCGCATCAGCTTCGGCAGCCGGTCGGGCCCGAAGAGCAACAGCGCCAGGATGGAGACGACCAGGACGTCGGGTACGGAAAACATCGGATGCTAGGGACGCTCTTTCAGGGAGCGGCACTCCACTTCCGCCGAGCTCCCGGGAGGGCTTGCCTGCGCGGCCGTGCAAGCATCACGACCCGCCCGTGAAGATCATATACACACGCGGCAACCGCACCGAGACGCTGGCCTCGCTGGCGACGCTTCGAAAGATCCTCAACCGGTTCGTTGCGCACCGCGTCTTCTACGAAGTGTCGAGCCGCAGCAAGCGCGGTCATGAGTTCTTTTCCACCAAAAACGTGTTCGTGGTTGGGCTGATCGAAGTGACCAACTTCGAACATCTCAAGATCCTCTTCTTCGACGCGAACAGCCCGTCGCACTCGATCGAAATCCTCAATCCGCAAACGATGCGAATCTACGACGAGATGCCGGGGCGGGGCTTCGCCGTCTCGTTCATCAGCGGCGACGCCGACGGGGTCGAGACGCGGTGCTACATCCGCGACGAGGGCGAAGACGGAGGCGCGATCCACGAGCGAACGGCCCTCGAGAAGATCACGCTGCCGCAGCTCTTCGAATACCTCGAAGAGATCACCGCCGCCGAGCCCGCCGCCAAAAACTCACCCCGCTAGCCGGAGCACGCGCCGCGAGACGCTGCGAATGCCGCAGCGCTTTCACCGCTTCGGCGAAGCGCCCGACGCGCTTGTAGGCGACGCTCAAATTGAGATATGCGACGGAGTGATCGGGGTCGCTGCGCACGGCCGCCTCGTACCGCACGATCGCTCCATCCACGTCGCCGTCTTCGAGCAGCAGATTGCCGAGATTCGCCTCGGCCGGCGCGTAACGGCCCGCCGCCTCGAGGGCCGCCGCGAAGTCGGCGCGCGCAAGCTCGCGCCGGCCCAACCCGATCCGCGCGACGCCCCGTTTATTGAGCAAGAACGCCCGCTCGCCGGCGCCGCGTTCCTCGAGCTCGAGCAGCTGCGTGAGCGCCGCATCCGCACCGGAAAAGTCGCGCCGGTCGAGCGCCGCCAACGCGCAAGCAAATCGGCCGTCATCCCGAAACACGCTCCCTCTGTGTTCACGATCGACGTCGTTACGCTTTTTCCGGAGGTCTTCGCGCCGTTCGTCGGCTTGTCGATCGTGGGCCGCACGGTCGAGCACGGTCTGGCAACCGTCCGCTATCACCATCTGCTCGACGAGCTCGCCGACGGCGAGCGAGCCGACGACGCCCCCTTCGGCGGAGGCCCGGGAATGGTGCTCCGCATCGAGCCCATCGCCCGCATCCTCGACCGGGTCGCCGCGGAGGCCGCGACGGAGCGTTTCGCGATCGTGGTGCCCAGCCCGAGCGGGGCTCCCTTCACCCACGACGACGCCGCCCGGTGGGCGGCGCTGGACCGGTTGATCCTCGTCTGCGGCCACTACGAGGGCATTGACGACCGCCTCGCGCAGCTCTACCCGCTCGAGGAACGGTCGCTCGGCGACTTCGTGCTGACGGGCGGCGAGATCCCGGCCCTCGCGTTCATGGACGCAACGATTCGCCTGCTCCCCGGCGCCGTGCGGCCGGACTCGCTGGCGAGCGAATCGTTCGCGGGGGGGACGCTCGACTATCCGAGCTTCACCCGGCCGGCCGTCTTTCGCGGCGTGGACGTGCCGCCGGTCCTGCTCTCGGGCGACCACGCCAAGATCGCGCGCTGGCGGCGCGAACAGTCGCGGCTGCGCACGGCGGCCCGCAGGCGGGACCTGCTGGACGCCCTGCAAGAGGATGCCTTGCAGGGCGACGAAGGCCCGTGATAGGATACGGTGGTTTCCGCCGGGCTCCGCGCCCGGCGATGCTGTGCTTAAGCCCAGGATGACAAAGCAATGAACGTTATTGACGCACTCAACCGCGATCAGCTCAAAGACAACCTGCCCGACTTCCGCACCGGCGACACCGTCAAGGTGTTCTCCAAGGTCGTCGAAGGCGGGAAGGAGCGCACGCAGATGTTCGAAGGCGTCGTCATCGTGCGCAAAGGCGGATCCGCCGGAGAGTCGATAACGGTTCGCCGAATCGCCCACGGCGTCGGCGTCGAGAAGACGTTCTTGCTGCACAGCCCGCGCGTCGAGCGCATCGAAGTCGGCAAGCGCGGCGTCGTTTCGCGCAACCGCCTCTACTACCTCAGCGAGAAGGTCGGCAAGGCCGCGCGAATCAAGGAAAAGAAGGCCAAAGGTGGTTAGAGCTGCGCTCTGACACCGCTGCAGCTGGTCGGCCTCCTCTGCGTTTTGGGCATCGCGCGTCTCGCACTCTCCGGCAAACCCGTCGTCCGCGGATATCTCGACGCTTCGACCGTCGCGGTGCTGCTCGCTCTCTTCCTGATTACGTTCGTCATCCGCACGTTCTACATTCCGTCGGTGTCGATGGTCCCCACGCTGGCGGTGGGTGACGTGCTGCTGGTGGACGAGATCGCGTATCGCCTGCACCGCCCGGCCGAAGGCGACATCGCCGTCTTCGTGCCGCCGGTCGCCGCGGGCGGCAGCGACTACGTCAAGCGCGTGATCGGCGTTCCCGGCGACTCCATCACGATCTCGGGCGGCACGGTGTACCGCAACGGCAGGGCCCTAGACGAACCGTACGTGAATCAGCCGCCGCGCTACGACTTGGCGATTCGCGACTTTGGGATCTACGTTGACGGAACGGCGCTCGATTCGCGCGCCGCAAACGTGCCGCCGCGCGCGCTGTGGCCGGCTCCCGATCGCATCCCGGCGGGCTTTTATTTCGTGCTGGGCGACAACCGCAACTACTCCGACGACTCGCACGTGTGGGGCTTCGCGCAGGCGGGCGGAGCCTTCGCCGCGGGGCCGCTCGCCGCGCGCAAGGCGCGCGGCCGGTTCATCGGCCGCGCCTTTCTCACGGTCTGGCCGCTCGATCGGTTGAGCGTGCTGGCCAAGTGAGCGTTCCGATCGAATGACGCCCTACGAACTTCTCACGATCGTCGCGGTGATCGGGGCCGCGCGCTTGGTCCTCTCGTTGCGGCCGGTCGTGGCCGGATCGTCGGGGCGGAGCACGGCGATCGCGCGCGAGTTCCTCGACCCGTTCATCGTGGCCGGCATCGCAGCGTGGGTGCTGATCACGTTCGTGGCTCGGACCTACTACATTCCGTCGGGATCGATGTTGCCGACGCTCCAGATCCACGACGTGTTGCTGGTGGACAAGTTCGAATACCGCTTCCATCCGCCCAACGAAGGCGACATCGTCGTCTTCCCGCCCCCCGTTCCGACGCCCGACGATTTCATCAAGCGCGTGATCGGGCGCCCCGGCGATACGATGCGCGTTGCGAACGGCGTCGTCTACCTCAACGGCACGGCCCTAAAGGAGCCGTACACCGCGGAGAAGCCGGCGTACAACTTTGAGATTCGCGACTACGGGATCTACGTGAGCTACGGCGGCGGCTGGCAGCGGATCGACCCGCACGAGGGCAACGTTCCGCCCGCGTCGGCCTGGACCGCCCCGGATCGCATCCCACCGCACTGCTACATCATGCTCGGCGACAATCGCAACGATTCCGAGGACTCTCACATCTGGGGCTTCGCGCAAGACGACGGGAACTTCGCGAGCGGTCCGCGAGCCGGAACCCGGGCGGGCTTCACGGGCCGCGCGTTTCTCATCTTCTGGCCGCCCTCGCAAGCCAAGATTCTGTGACCGCCTGAGCGAAGACGGACTTCCGTGGTCCGCTTCTTGCGCTGGAGATCGGTTGCGAACCTGGCTCTGCAGCTGGCGCTGCTCGCAACCCTCGTCGCAGCGTTCTTCGTCCGTCTTCCGCAAGTCGCCGGTCTCTCGATGGAACCCCATATCCGCTCCGGTGAGTACGTGGTGATCAATACGTTCGCGTACCGCTTCGGCTCGCCGCACCGCGGCGAGATCGTCGCCTTCCGTCACGAGGGCGACGCCCGCGGCGTCTTCATCAAACGCGTGATCGGCCTGCCGGGCGATCGGATTCGAATCGATCGGGGCCAGGTCTACGTCAATGCGGCCAAGCTCGGCGAGCCCTACGTCCGCCATCCGGACGACCGGAGCTTCCCCGAGGTCGCCGTCCCGCCGTCGTCGGTCTACGTGCTGGGCGACAACCGCGCCGAGAGCGAGGACTCGCGCTTCTTCGGTCCGGTCGGCGACGACCGGCTGATCGGCCGCGCCGTCGCCGGAATATGGCCGCCGCGCATGCTCGGGGGTCTCTGACGCACTCGTGACCAGCGGCGGGAATTAGGGAGCGAGGGCGTTGGAGCGGCAAATCGCGTGGTATCCCGGGCACATGGTGAAGGCGACGCGCCAGATGCGCGAGTTCCTGCGCATCATCGATATCGTCGTCGAGGTGGTCGATGCGCGCATCGCGCGCAGCGGCCGCAATCCACTGCTCGACCAGCTGGCCGAACGGCGAGCGCGCGTCGTCACCCTGGACCGGGACGACCTCGCGGACGCGGCGACCACCAAACGCTGGCTGCGCGCGCTCACGGATGCCGGCGCGCCGGCGGTCGCCGTCGACGCGCGCATCCCCCGCAGCGTGTCGCGCGTCGCCGCTGCGATGAAGCGCGCATCGTCGGAGCTGCGACCCGCCGCCGGCATCTCGCGAGCGATGATCGTCGGCGTGCCGAACTCCGGCAAGTCGACCATCGTCAACGCCCTGCTGGGCCGCAGCGCCGCGAAGACCGAAGACCGTGCCGGCGTGACGCGCCATCCGCAATGGTTCCGCCTCGCGCGCGACCTGGAGCTGATGGACACGCCGGGCGTGCTGCCGCCGAAGATTCCCGACGCCGCGGCGCAATGGAAGCTCGCGATCTGCGGCGCCATCCCGCGCGAGCGCTACGATCCTCAAGAGGTGGCTGCAGCGTTCCACGCGTGGCTCGTTGCGCGCAGCCCGCGCACGGTGGTTCCCGACCTGCAGGCGTTCGCGGAACGACGCGGCTTGTTGCGGCGCGGCGGCGAGATCGACTATCACAACGCGGCCCAGTCCTACATTCGCGCGTTCAACGAAGGCGCGTTCGGACGGATTTCGCTGGAGAGCCCGGATGACGGCGAAGCAGCGTAAAGCCCGCAACGCCTACGAGCGCGAGCGGCGCCGGCTGCATCGCCTGCATCGTTTCGAGTACGCCGCGCGCGAGCGCGGGTTCATGCTGGTCGGCGGCGTCGACGAGGTGGGGCGAGGGCCCCTCGCCGGGCCCGTGGTCGCGGCGTGCGTCGTCGCCGCGCAGCCGCTCTTCATCAAAGGGCTCAACGACTCGAAGCTCGTGCGCGCAGACGTGCGGGTTGCCATCGCCGACGAGATCAGGCAACGCGCGACGGCGTGGGCGCTGGGCAGCGCCTGCGTCGCCGAGATCGACCGGCTCAACATCTACTGGGCGAGCGTCCTGGCGATGGAGCGCGCGATCGCGTCGCTCCCGGCCGTGCCGCAATATCTGATCACCGACGCGGTGCGAATCCGATCGTTCGCCGGCCCGCAAGAGCCCCTGATCCATGGCGACGCCCTGTGTGCGGTCGTCGCCGCCGCGTCGATCTTGGCGAAGGTCCATCGCGACGCCCTCATGGTCGAGCTCGACCGGGAAGACCCACGGTACGGCTTTGCGCACCACAAGGGCTACTCCACGCCGCTGCACATCGAGTCGCTGCGCGTGCACGGACCGAGCGCGCACCATCGGGCGAACTGGGCTCGCGTGCGCGACGCGCAGCTCGCTCTGGCACTGGACAGCGTCGAGGATTTGGAGGCGTCGGTTGGATAGCGGCGCTAAGGGCAAGGCGGGCGAGGACCGCGCCGCCGCGTTCCTGAGCCGCCGCGGCTACCGCGTCCTCGCGCGCAACGTGCGCGTGCCGGGCGGCGAGATCGACGCGGTCTGCATGGATGGGCCGACGCTCGTCATCGTCGAAGTGAAGCGCCGTGACACCGCGACGTTCGGCTCCGCCTTGCGCTCGATCGACGGGCGCAAGCGCACGCGACTGCGCAGGGCCGCCGCAGATTACGCGCAGATCGTGGCGCCCTCGGCCAACGTGCGATTCGACGTCGTGACCCTGGACGGACCGCGGCTGAGCCTGCACCGAAACGCCTTTTAGGAGTCGAGTGGCCCAAAAAACGTCCGGCGCCAAGCCGGAGCTGCGCCGGACCGTCACGCCATGGGGCTCGTTCTCCTGGGGTTACTCCGACGTGGGCGCCGACATCTTCGTCGGCCTCGGCCTGGTGCTCGCATGGGCCGCCGGCGCGTCGAACGTTGCGTTCCTCTTCGCGGGCGTCGTCTACGTGTGCATCGGCCTAGCGTACACCGAGCTCGCCGCGACCTATCCCGTGGCGGGAGGCGGTCAGTATTTCGTCATGCGCGGCCTCGGCGATATCTTCGGCTTCATCGCGGGCTGGGCCGTGCTGCTCGATTTCACGATCGACGTGACGCTCTTCGCATGGAGCTCGGTGGATTATACCAGCCAGCTCTTGCCGGCGCTCGTCAACTCGACGCATCCGTGGCTTCACTTCGTGGTGGTGCTGGGTCTCGTGGTCGCGCTGTGCCTGCTCAACGTCGTAGGCGTGCGCGAGAGCACGACGTTCAACGGCGTCGTGTCGGCGCTCGACGTCTTGAGCGAAACGGCGATCCTATGCTTCGGATTTCTCTTCGCGTTTCGCCCGCAGTTGCTGATCCACGCGATGCACTTCAACTGGCCGTCGCCCTATGCGCTGATGCTGGGCACGTCGCTGGCTATCGTCTCGTTCGTCGGGCTGGAGTCGATCTCGCAGGCGGCGCAGGAGACGCAGCGCCCCGCCTCGATCATCCCGCGCACGTCGGTCGCGCTGATCTTGACGATCCTGATCTTCGCGCTGGCCTACTCGAACCTCGCGCTCGGTCTGCAGCCCTGGCACCCGATCGTGGACGCGGCCGGCCATCCGATACAGTTCTGGCAGATATTTCCGCACAACCCCGACAACCAAGGCAAGGCGGTCGCGCTGCTGGCCGCGCAGGTGCCGTACTACGGCGCCTTCGCCGCGCTCTACGTGCCGGTGCTCGGCGCGGTGCTGCTGCTGATCTCGTCGAACTCGGGCGTGTTCGGCAGCTCGCGCATCGCCTACGCGATGAGCAGCAGCAATTTGCTGCCCTCGCTCTTCCAGCGGGTCCACCGGACCTTCAGGACGCCGGCGATCTCGATCGTGTTCTTCTCTACCATCGCCGTCATCGAGCTGATCTTCGCCGCGGCGCCGTCGCTGTTTCCGTCGATGACGGCGCTGTACGGCCGCTTCTTCCACGGCGAGAACGGCCTCGAATTTCTGGCCGACCTCTATGCCTTCGGAGCGGCCACCAGCTACTCGTTCGTCTTCCTGGGACTCATCGGGCTGCGCCTGACCGACCCCTTGAGCCCGCGCAAGTTCAAGATTCCTCTGAACGTGCCGCTGCAGTTCCGAGGCGAGCGCGTCGACTTTCCGATCGTCGCCGTCATCGGGTTCGTCGGAATCTTCTCGATTCTGATCTTCACGCTGTTCACGCACCCGCTCGGCCGCATCTTCGGTCCCAGCTGGCTGTTGTTGGGCCTCATCCTCTACCTGGTCTACCGCGGATACCGGCGTTTGCCGTTGCTCCGCTCGCAGCCGCGTGACTGGCGCACGACCCAGGTCGACATCCTTCGGCGCTCGGGCGAGTTGGAGATGATGGACGAGTACATCGCCAACGTCAAGGCGAGCGACGCGCGGCGCTCGGAGCAAGGAACCTGACGATGCTGATCGTACGCGCCGTCCTCGCCGTCCTGATGGTGGCGCTCGGGCTGCTCATCTTGGCCGAGATGCTGCAATCCGTTCGCGCCGGGCTCGCGATCGTGCCCGGAGTGGTACTGGCCGCCGCGATGATCGCGCTCGGGATGCATCGGCTCCGTCTGATCCTGCGCGCGCGGCGAATGACGTGACCGCACTTTCCGGCGACGTCCACGTGACGCTCGCGGGCGCCGCGATCGCGCTGGCGATTGCCGTCGCGATCGGCGCGACGCTGCGCTGGATGCTCACGTCGCCGCCCTCGTACGTGCAGATGATCGCGGAGAAGGCCGAGCACGACCTCGAGGAGATGGTCGGCAGCCTGATCGTCGCGTTCTCCCCGGAGATCGATTCGGCGCACATGATGGCGCTCGCGGTGAAGCTGGCGCGTGGAGAACGCTCCGAGCTCCTCGCGCTCTACGTGATCGAAGTGCCCTACACGCTTCCCCCCGACGCCGACATGCCGGCGGAGGAGCGCGAGGCGCTCGACGCGCTCGGCGCCGCCGAGACCATCGCCAACGCGAACAACGTCACGATTCGAACCGAAACCATCAAGGCGCGCTCGACGAAACACGCGGTCTTGGACGCCGCGAAACGCGAGAAGGCGAACCTGATCATTCTCGGCTCGTTCCGCGAAGGCAAGTATAGCGGCGCACCGCTCGGCCGCACGATCGAAGAGATCGCCGCGGACGCAAAATGCGATGTACTCATCGGCGTCGAAGGCAAACACGGCACGCTCCTGATGGACGAGAGCGCGCAATCCGGCTCTCAATAAGCAGCATCTCGAGGAGGAACGAGTGAAATTCGAACGTGGGTCATCGTTTTTTTGCGCGACAATCGCGGCGTTGACGATTGCGCTGTGGCCCAGCGGCGGAATCGTGGCCGCGAACTCGGCGCCGGCGATCGCGGCGTTCGATCAGGCCTTCGCGGCGACGAACGACTACACGTGCGTGCTCCACGTCCACGAGGCGAAGGGCACGGCGACGCAAGATCGAGTTTATTCGTATCAGTTCATGAAGCCGCACTTCGCCAAGACGCTCATCCTCGACGGCGACGGCAAGGGCTCGGGCGGCGTCTGGGCCGGCGGCGATCAGATCAGCGGCCACCAAGGCGGCTTCCTCTCGGGATTCCACCGGAAGGTGAGTGTGAACGACGCGCGCGCGGTCTCGTTGCGCGGCGTCACGATCCCCGAGGGCCTGCTGCAGCGCATCGTCGCGAACTACGCGACGACGCCCGGCAAGCTGACGCAGGCCGATGGCGGCAAAATCGGCGGCGTGCCGACGGACCGTCTCGACCTCAAGGCATCGGATCCCGGCTCGAACGGCGATATTTCAGAGCAGATCCTGTATCTCTCGAAAGAGACGCACTGGCCGATCCGGCAGGTTATGTACTCCGGCTCGCAGATCGTCTTGGACGAAACGGTCAACGACCTCAAAACGAACGTCGGTCTAACGCAGTCGGACTTTCCGTTCTAGCGCCTGCGCCAAAGCAGGATGAGCCGCTCGGCCGGGCGGAGCAAGCGGGATGGCTGCCGCTCCGCAGGTCTTCATCTGTCATTCCTCGATTGACGCGGCTACTGCGCGTGAGATCTGCCGGCGCCTAGAAGCGAGCGGAGTCGGGTGCTGGATAGCGCCGCGCGATCCGGTTCCGGGAGTTCCGTACGGGCAGCAGATCGTCGACGCCATCGCCGCTTCGCGGGTCGTGATTCTCGTATTCTCTTCGCACGCGAATAGCTCGCGACCGGTTCTCAACGAGCTCGAGCTCGCCTCCAACCGCGGAAAGATCATTCTGCCGGTTCTCATCGAGGATGTTCCCCCGTCGCCGACCCTTGAGTTCTACGTTCGCGCAATTCACTGGTTCGACGCGGCGACCCGTCCGTTGGACGGCGTCTGGCCCGAGCTTCTCGCCGACGTTCAGTCGCTCGTTCAACCACCGGCGGCGGAGGGCGAACCGATCCCCCCAACGGACACCGCCCCGGGGCCGCATCAAAACAACCTACCATTGCAATTGACCTCGTTCGTCGGACGCGAACGCGAGGTTGGGGATATCGAAGCCCTAATTCGACGCAGTAGGCTCGTGACACTCGTCGGAACCGGCGGTTCCGGCAAGACGCGCGCGGCGACCGAAGCCGGGTCGCAGCTGCTTCCAGCCTTTCCGGACGGAGTTTGGCTGGTCGAACTCGCGCGGATCTCGGACGAATCTTTGGTCGCGAGCGCGATCGCTCGAGTTCTCGGCGCGACCGAATCGCATGCTCCGATCCTCGAGACGGTGTTGGAGCGCCTCAAACGTCAGCGAATGCTGCTCATCATAGATAACTGCGAGCACGTCATCGAAAGCGTTCGTGCCGTAGCGGATCGGATCTTGAACGCCTGCCCCGGCGTTCGGCTTTTGGCGACGAGCCGCGAGAGCCTGAACATTACGGGGGAGCGAGTCTACCGGCTACCTTCTCTAGCCGTCCCTCCGCCGGAGGGAGCGGTCACGGCCTCGTCGATGACCGGCTACGGGTCGGTGGCTTTGTTTGTCGATCGCGCGCTCGCTGCCGACGACCGCTTTGTGCTCAGCGACGAGAACGCACGCTACGTCGGCGAGATATGCCGGCGGCTCGACGGTATTCCGCTCGCAATCGAGCTAGCCGCGGCGCGGATCAAAGTGCTCTCACCGCAGCAGCTATCTCTGCGGTTGAACGAACGGTTCCGCGTGTTGACGGGCGGCGACCGTAACGCGCTGCCGCGACATCAGACGATGCGCGCCCTGATCGACTGGAGCTACGATCTGCTCCCAGGCACCGAACAAGCACTTTTTCGAAGGCTATCTATCTTCGCGGGGGGCTTTACGCTGGAAACGGCTGCCGCCGTTGGCGGCAACGACACCGACGATGAGATTACGGTGCTCGACCTGCTCTCGTCCCTGGTCGACAAATCGCTGATTCAAGCCGATCCCGGGGCCGAAGAGCGGTATCGGTTCCTGGAGTCCACGCGCCAATATGCTCGCGAGAAGCTGGTCGAGTGCGGCGAACACGACGCCTGTGCGGATCGACACCTTTCGCAGATAACGCTCCTTTTTGAAAGAGCGGGCAAGGCATATGAAACAACTGCCTCGGACGGACCGGTCTTGCTCTTAGCGGTTGAGATCGAAGACGCGCGGGTCGCCCTCGATTGGGGGATCCGTCGAACCGCGATCAACGAAGCCGCAGACCTCTTTGCGGCCACGAGGCTGTGGAATTTCTTGGGCTTCCATCGGGAGAGCATGGATCGGGCGCGGGGCCTGCTCGCGCTCGTCGCTCAAGACGACCTCTCCCGCAGAGCGCGCTTGTGGGAGCGGCTGTCCTTCTCCGCCATTTGGATTGGCCACTCGGCTGCGGCCAAGGATGCCGCCGACCGAGCGCTGGCCGATGCCACGGCATCCGGTAACCCGGTGATTCTGGGAGATTGTTTGCTGCTTTCGGCGGAGGTGCGCGCGCGAAGCCGCTCGTTTGACGAGGCTCTCGCCGCCCTCGACGCCGCCGAGGCGCTCGGTGAACTGTCGCCGGGCCAAAGAGCGCGAGCGTTGCACGAACGCGGTCGCATATTTACCCTCAAAGGCGATCTTGAGGACGCCTCGCGGTACACTTCGCGAGTTCGCGACCTCTACAAATCGCTCGAGAACGACTTTGGCACGGTCACCGCCGCGCTTAACCTCGCCGAGATCGAGCACGAGCGGGGCGCGACGGCCTCGGCAGTGCAGATCGTCAAGGAGGAGCTCGCTCGCGCGGAGCGTTTGCCGGAACGCCAGACGTGGGCACACCTGATGGAAAACCTAGCCGGGTACCAGGACGCTTTGGACGACGTAGCATCGGCGCGTGAATCTGCTCGGGCGGCCATCGCTTTCTTTTCGTCGAGCGATCCCGGCGGATCATTCGCGGCTATTGGCCTCGAGCACATGGCTCTCGCCCTCGCGATCGAGGGGCATTGCGCCGAGGCGGCGATCGTCGAAGGTTACGTCGAGCGCACGTTAACGGAACAGGGTTTCGTTCGAGAGTACACCGAGCGCGTCACACACGAACGCTTGACAAGAATGCTGCAAACAGCCCTTTCCGAGGACGACCTTGCCGAACAAATGGCACTCGGCGCCGGTCTCTCTGCTACGGAAGCTCGGACTATCGCAACGGCGCCGGAGGCGACGACGTGATGTCGGTGACGAGCGCCTCCGTTGCGGTAACCTTCTTGCCGTCGTAATAGTTGACGGTGATCTGGCACACGCCCCGATTGAGGCCGACGACGCCGAAGGTGAGGGCGGTATATTGCTGCACGCTGCACGTTCCATTGCTCGATCCGTGCGCGTAATAACCGGGGCCGGCATGCCCGTGCAGCGGTTTGATCCCCGTCGATCCGAGCGGATTCGTAATCACTCCAAAGCCAGCGGTATTGCCGGTCGCGAGGGGCGCGAGGCTGAGTTGAGGCAGCACCCCCCAACGGTCGAGGTAGATCGCGTGAGCCAAACAGACGCCCTTCCAGTCGCCGCAGACGCCGCTCGCCGTATACCATGCTCCGTCGCTCGAGGCGGCCACGCCGTTATCGGATTCGTCGCCGGAGAAGGAAGCCGACGGGAAGATCGACCACGGGCTCGGCGAGCTGCCCGGATCTGCCGAAGACTGATACGTCCCAAGCCCTGAAAAGCGAAGATCGAGTTTACCGCTCGACGCAAAGTAGAGAACGTTGCCGGAACCTGCTGAGGGCGGCGGCGATGCCGCGATGTGGTTCGCCGTTACCCCCGGTCCGCCGTCCCACGTCACCATGTCCGTCGAACCGACCCTATTCACCACGTAAAATCCGTGGTTAGGCTGCCAGCGGAAGTTTGCATCGTTCCCGCCTGCACCGAGAATCAGGACCGGCGCGCCGGCAGTGTTGGAGAGCAGCGAAAACTGCGGGGATGGGTTGAAGTTGCCCGGAACATGCGTGCAAGTCACGTAGAGCGTCGACGGAGAAACCCTCCAGATATTACCCCGCGCCGGGGGCGCCGATCCGTCGTTGATTCCCAGAACGTAGAGCTGGCCCTGATAGTAGGCGACGTCTCCGACGCTATAGCCAAAGTATCCGACCTGCATGCAAGACGTCGGCAATTCGACGGTTGCTTCGGGCGTCTGTGAGCCTGCGATCGACGTCTTTACGAGCAAAGGGGTTCCCCTCTGGTCTTGTTTGCAGTTCTTTCCTTTGCACGTGCTGATCCAGAGATTTTCGTAAGAATCTGCCGTAAATCCCGAGGGCTCGCCAAACGTCGCCGGGAGTGTCTGCAAATCGCTTGAGCCAAACTCACTTGGGGGCATTCGAAGGCCCGGCAAAGGATGGTTCCATATGCCCACCGGCTGAAAGGTGGCCATCCACAGCGCCCCGTCCGAGGTTACGTATAGTTGACTGACGCCCGGAACGGACGTGAGCGCGACGGGCGGATCTTTCGTGAACGTGCGAGTCGAAAAACGTCCCAAAACCCCTTTGCACGCACCTGGGCTGCGGCAACCTCCGTAACTGTCGTCGTTCACGACGAAGTAGACGTAGGCACCGTCGGGAGACAGCGCCACCGGCCCCGGGCCAAGAGTCGGCCGGTCGGCGCCGACGCGGTAGTAAATCACGCCGCTGGCGGCTTCGATGAGGCTCGTAGTCGTCAGCTGCGACGTCGATGCAGTCAGCGTGCCGGACGACGATCCGCTGCCGCCGACAAATGTATTTTTCCAGCCGAAGGTCAGCTTCTCCGCATCTCCAGTGCTCGCGAGCTTCTTCGGCGTGGCGACCGCGTTAGAGCTCGTAGCGATCGTAATAGGATCGACAAAGTTGCCGATGATGATTTCGTTTGCCGAATCGCTTGCGACGATCCAGACTGGTTCCTTTTGCCCGAGCGGTAAGGTCGACTCTGTTCCAATGGTGGTACTATGGAACGGTACGACTGCAAGCGTCGCGATCGGCGTAGGCTTGGAGCTTTCCAGAACGGCCGACGCGACCGTAGAGCCGGTGCCGACGTAGATGGGGAACGCGCCGCTTGCGGTAGTGGGGCCCGACGCGTCTACTTCGATCTGGTTTAGGGTTTTGTCGGGCGCGGAGAACGATGCGACGCACAGTCTCGGGCCCCTACTGGGCGCGCATGAATGCTTTCCTACGATCGCCTTCGGGTCGCCGTAGATCGTGTCGGCTATGCTGACCGTGATCCCCGCCCGCGGTACCCGGACGCAAACCGTGAGATTCGTGCCGCGTTGGGAAGCGCACTTGGTTGCATCACCAGCCTTGCCAGACATGGCAAGGGGTTCGACGGGCGACGATGTCCCAGTGCACCCGCACAAAAGCGCGGTAACGATACCGACGCCGAAATAGTGAAGGCTCTTCATTGGGCCCTCCTCCGCAAATGCTACACTACGGCCTCCGGATAGCCGCTCCTGTTCGGACGCGACCGAGAACTACCGCGGCCATGGGTGAAGGTGCTATGATGGAGGAGCGTTTATTCGCCATTGCGCGATCGCTTTGGAGGCGCACGATGAATAGATTTGGGGTTCTTCTGGCGACATTCGCGCTCGCGAACTGCTCCGGCGTTGCGGCCCAAGCGCCGATGACGGGCTCGATGCCGGCTGGGGCGAGCGCCGCGACGCCCGGCGAATCCGACTACGCGGTCCTCTACCGCTTCGGCCCTCCGCCGGACGGCAACTCTCCAACGACGGACCTCGTGCTCTTCCCGCCGACGTCCGGCACGCTGCTCTACGGCACGACGTCGGGAGGCGGCACTCCTTCGGCGCAGTGCAGTTCCGGGTGCGGAACCATCTATTCGATCGACCCGGTCAACCCGTCGGGCAATTACAAGCAGCTCTACAGCTTCCAGGGCGGCGTTAACGGTGCCATTCCCGAGTCGGGCCTCAACCCAAGCGGCGGCGCCGGCGAGATGTTCGGCACCACATTTTTTGGCGGCGTTCGCGGCCCGCACTGCTATCTGAACCGCCGCTGCGGGACCGTCTACAAGATCGATGCGGTTGGTTCGTTTCGAGTGGTTTATGAATTCAAAGGCAGCCCCGATGGCGCAAATCCGTCGGGCGGACGGCACTACGTCGATGCAAAGGGCCTTTTCTACGGGACGACCGAGTACGGCGGCTCGCTGGGCTTTGGCACGGCGTACTCCATCAGCCCCGGCGGCGACGAGAAGGTGATCCACTCATTTGCGGGCGCCCCTGATGACGGCGGCTATCC
This sequence comes from Vulcanimicrobiota bacterium, assembly GCA_963824595.1. GTDB lineage: Bacteria > Vulcanimicrobiota > Vulcanimicrobiia > Vulcanimicrobiales > Vulcanimicrobiaceae > Cybelea. The sequence continues at coordinate 85,684 of CAWGPY010000001.1, read as the reverse complement.
CGTCGGCGATATCGCGTCGGTTTGCACCCCCAACTGCACGTTTTACGGCGTGACCCTTAAGGGAGGAGCGCACGACGACGGAACCATCTTCAGCATAACCGAAGACGGCAGCGAACACGTGCTGCACAGTTTCAAATCGACGGAAGGCGACGAACCGTTGGGCGGACTCGAGCTCTCTACGGATCGCTCGACGCTGTACGGAGCGGCGTCGAGAGACGGCGCGAACGACCGAGGCAGTATATTTTCGTATGTCCCGGCTTCGAAGTCGTTTACCGTCGTCCACAGCTTTGCAAAAGGCGGCGACGGCGTGCTCCCCTACGCTCGCCCGATACTTCAGGGCAGCGTCCTGTTCGGTTCGACGCAGGAGGGCGGTCAGTACGGCAGCGGGGCTATCTACGAGATCTCCGGTCTGCCGAAGCACCCGCAGGAATGCATCATCCATAGTTTTCCGGACCCGACCGTCGCCGGAGGTGATGGCCTGCGCCCCGACAGCCCGCTCCGGGCGTTCAAGGTTGCGAGCAAGAATCTGTTCTACGGAACGACCGTCCAAGGACCAAACGTCAGCCCGTACCAGAAAGGGTACGGCACCATCTATCAGATCTCGCCGGCAGCCTCTTGTCAACGAAAGGCTCGCTGAGAGTCTACCGCGCTAGATAGCGCTTCCGGAGCTCGTCGAGGACGACGGCGAGCAGGATGACTGCGCCGAGCAGCACCTTCTGCAGGTACGAGTCAACGTTGAGCAGGTTCATCGCGTTGTAGAGAACGCCGATGAGAAGCGCGCCGAAGAACGTCCCCACCACGCTTCCGCGGCCGCCCGTCAGGCTGGTGCCGCCGACGACGACCGCTGCGATCGACTCGAGCAGCTCGTCGCCCGTTCCGGTCTGGGGCGAGCCCGACGAGAAGAGCGCCATATACAGAAAGCCGACGATGGCCGCGCAGACGCCGCTGATCACGTAGACGGTGGTCTTCACGCGCGCCACGTTGATGCCGGCGAGCCGCGCGGCCTCTTCGTTGCCGCCGATGGCGAACACGTAGCGGCCGAAGCGCGTCCGCGTGAGCAACACCGATGCGGCGACGATCACGACGATCATCCAGATCACGGGGACCGGGATGCTGGGCAGGTGCAGCGCGCCCGTGACGCCGCCCAGAAACGAACCGATGCCCGTGTGTTGGAAATCGGAGCTCTGCAGCGCGACGGGGCGCCCGTGCGCGAGGATGAACGCGGCACCGAGCGCCATCTCGAGCATCGCAAGCGTCGTGATGAATGGCGGAAGGTTGAGCTTCACCACCGGCAACGCATTGATCCAGCCCGCGATGCCGCCGACCGCGATCGCCACGACGAGCGTGGCGGCAATCAGCGGAAAGCCGCTCAGATGGCAGGAGTTGGCAAAGAGCGCGGCCACGACGCCGGTCAGCGCGACCAGCGATCCGACCGAGAGATCGATACCGCCCGTGATGATGACGAACGTCTGCCCGACGCCGAGCACGCAGTTGTAGGTGATCTGGCGCAGCACGCGGACGATGTTGCTGGGCTCGAGGAACGAGCCGCGCGACGCGATGTCGACGACGACGACGAGCGCCACCAGCAGCGCCGCTGCGCCGGCGATGCGAAGCCAGTACATCGTCCGGTCGCGGGAGCTCACGCGGCCGCTCCAGTCGCCGCGGCGATGACGCGATCGGGCGTTGCGTCGCCGCGGGCCAACTCGGCGACGATGCCGCCGTCGCGCACCACCAAGATGCGGTGCGACATGCCCAGCACCTCGGGCAGATCGCTGGAGACCATCACGATCGCAGCGCCGCCGGCCGCGAGCTCGACCATCAGTTTGTATATCTCGGCCTTCGCGCCGACGTCGATTCCGCGCGTCGGTTCGTCGAACAGAAAGACGCGTGCCTTACCGAGCAGCCATTTGGCGAGCACGACCTTCTGTTGCGTTCCGCCAGAGAGATTGCGCGCGAGCTGTTCCGTTCCGGGCGTCCGGATCTGCAGCTCGTCGATCATGCGCCGCGTCGCCGCGCGCTCGCGCACCAGGCTCACCAGCAGATCGCGATCCACGAACTCGTCGAGGTGGGCGAGCGTCACGTTCTCGCGCACGCTCATGCCCAGCACCAGGCCTTGCGCCTTGCGATCTTCCGTGATGAAGGCGACCCCCGCCGCAATCGCCGCCGGAATACGGCCCACCGGCAGCTCGACGCCGTCGACGCGTACCTGGCCGCTCGTGGTGCGATCGGCGCCGGCGATCGCGCGCAGGATCTCCGTCCGGCCGGCGCCGATCAGGCCCGCGAGACCGACGATCTCTCCCGGCCGCACCGCGAAGCTGACGCCGGCGAAAATGCCGGCCCGCGTCAGGCCGTCCACCTGCAGGCGCGGCGCCGCGCCGGGCGCCGGGGCGGGCAGGCCGGGGAACTGGGTGCCGACCTGGCGACCCACCATCGCCTCGACGATCGCGTCGGGTGGGAACTCCCGTACGGGGCGAGTGGCGACGATCCGGCCGTCGCGCATCACGGTCACGCGATCGGCGATTCGCGGAAGCTCCTCCATCCGATGCGAGATGTAGATGATACCGGCGCCGTTCTCGCGCAGCCGCCGCACGATGGCGAAGAGCCGCTCGATCTCGCGATCGGAGAGCGCCGCCGTCGGCTCGTCCATGACGATGATCCGGGCGCGCGTCGCGAGCGCCTTCGCGATCTCCACCGATTGCTGTTGCCCGACCGAGAGCGACGAAACGGGGGCATGCGCGGGCAGCTCGAGGCCGAGCTCGGCGAGCGCCGCATCCGACCGGGCGAGCACCGCGGCCGCGTCGATGAAACCCGCGCGCGTCGGCTCGGTCCCCAGGCTTACGTTCGCGGGCACCGTGAGCTGCGGCACGAGCGTGAACTCCTGATAGATCATGCCGATTCCGAGCCGTCGCGCCTCCTGCGGCGAGCCGATCTTGACGCGCTCGCCGTCAATGAAGATCTCGCCTTCGTCGGCCTGCAGCGCGCCGGCCAGGATCTTCATCAGCGTTGATTTGCCGGCCCCGTTTTCGCCGACGAGCACCAGCACTTCGCCGGCGTCGAGCGTCAGCGAAACGTCCGCGAGCGCGCGAACGCCGGGAAAGCGCTTACCAACCCCGCGCATTTCGAGCAGCGGCGCCACCTATCGGAACCGCTCCCTAGGGGCTGGGCTTGGCGTCGGCGCGCGTGTACGTGCCAACGTCGATCTTCACGATCGGTGGCGGCTTTTTGCCCGAAAAATACTCGTCGATCACGTCGATCGTCGTGCCGCCGATCTTGGCCGGGTACTGGATCGCGTCGCCGTACATCTCGCCCGCCCCGATGGCGCGGCGCGCCTCGGGTGTGGCGTCGTAGCCCACGATAGCGATCTTTCCGGTCAGGCCGGCGGCCTTCACCGCGGCCAGCGCGCCCAGCGCGGAATCGTCGTTGATGCCGAAGATCCCCTTGAGGTCTCGATGCGCCTGCAGAATGTCGCCGATGTCGCTGTTCGCCTTGTCGCGCGTTCCGCCGGAGTCGACGTCGGCGACGATCTGCACCGACGGGCAGAGCTGCGCGAGCGCCTGTTTGAAGCCCTTGACCCGATCCTGAACGCTCGTCACTTCCGGCTCGTCCACGATGGCGATGCTGCCGCTCTTGCCGACCCCCTCGCAAAGCAACTTGCCGGCCTCGAAACCGCCTTGCACGTTGTCGCTCGCGACGTGTGCGACCACGTTACCTTGTTTGCTCGTGCTCGCGATGTCGGCCGTGAACACCGGAATGCTTGCTGCGTTGGCTTCGGCGATCGCGCTGCCGATCGCCGTGGAATCGTACGGCGTGAGGACGATCGCGTCAACGTGCTTGGAGATGAAATCTTCAACCTGACTCTGCTGACGCGCGTTGTCGCGGCTCGCGTCCACGACGACGAGCGTGTAGCCGTGCTTGGCGGCGGCGCTTCGCATGCCCGACTCCATGTCCTGATAGAACTGCGCCTCGCGGTTTTGAATCGAGACGCCGATCGTCTTGTGGCCGCCGGCCTGCGCCGCCGGCGATGGCGACGCGTTCGATTGCGACGTGCCTCGCGAGCAGCCCGCCGCGAGCCAGCACGCGAGGAGGGCCCAGACGATGCGAGCGAGCGAGTTGTTCAAGTCGTTCTCCTTCGGGAAGCGGCCGTCGCTGCGGTGGTTTGGGCGGTCGGCGCAGTCCGGCCTGTTTTTACCCTGTCCACAGCCTGTGACATTATCTTGTGCAATCTGTGGAGAAGGGGACCGGCCGGACCCCTTGCCAATGCCCCGTAGAGGAGGCTTTCTGCCGGTGCCAGGCACGTTTCCAAGCGGCGTCGTGACGTTTCTTTTCACCGACATCGAGGGCAGCACGAAGCTCTGGGAGCGCTGCCCGGACGTGATGCGCGACGCCCTTTCCGATCACGATCGCATTCTGCGGGACGCCGTGACTGCGAACGAGGGCGTGGTTTTCAAGGCCGTCGGAGACGCCTTTTGCTGCGCCTTTGCCGTTCCCGAGAAGGCGGTTCGTGCGTCCATCGACGCCCAGCGGTCGCTGCAGGGCCGGCAGTGGCCGGGCGACCTCGGCGGCCTGCGCGTTCGCGCGGGGATCCACAGCGGCGGCGCCGTCCAGCGCGACGACGATTACTTCGGCCCGACGCTCAACCGCACCGCGCGCCTGATGTCGATCGCGCACGGCGAGCAGATCTTGGTCTCCGCCGCCACCGAGGCGCTGCTCCGCGACGTGCTGACCGCCGACGTCTCGCTGCGCGATTTGGGGACGCACCGCCTCAAAGACCTGAGCCGGCCCGAGAACGCGTATCAAGTCGTGGCACCGGGCATCCGGACCGAGTTTCCCGCGCTCAACACGCTCGATTCGCGGCCAAACAATCTGCCGTCGCAGGCATCGAGCTTCGTCGGACGCGAGACCGAACTCGCCGAGCTCTGCGAGCTGGTGCGCGAGCGGCGCGTGGTCACGATCACCGGCCCGGGCGGCATGGGAAAGACGCGTACGTCGCTGCAAGTCGCCGCGGCGCTTCTCGACGAGTACCCGGACGGAGCGTGGTTCGTCGACCTCAGCGGATTGAAGGACGCGTCGCTGGTCGCGCAATCCATCGGCGCGGCGCTCGGCATCGGCGAGCTCCCGAACGCGACGATGCGCGCCACGCTGCTCGAGGAGCTGCGCGAGAAGCGCCTGCTTTTGGTGATCGACAATGCGGAGCACCTGATCGCCGAAGTGACGGCGGTCGTCGGCGATCTCGTGGCCCGTTGTCCCGGGATGTCGCTGCTCGTGACCAGCCGCGAGCCGCTGCACGTTGCTGGCGAGCAGGTCTATCGCCTCGCGCCGATGTCGTCGGCGCCCGACGACGCCGAGCTCGCGGCGCTGGCGGAGCACGATGCTACGCGGCTCTTCCTCGAACGAGCGCGCGAGACCGCGCCGAAGCTGTCGCCGAGCGCCGCCGACGTTACGGCGATCGTCTCGCTCTGCCGCCGGCTCGAAGGCATCCCGCTCGCCATCGAGCTCGCGGCTGCCCGCGTGGGTCTGCTCTCCGTGCAACAGCTCGACCAGCGCTTGGCGGAGGGCCTGGCCGTGCTCGCGGCGCGCGGCGCGGCCGGCGATCGCCATCGCACGCTCGAGGCGACGATCGATTGGAGCTATCAGCTGCTCGACGACGAGGAGAAGCGCCTCTTCGAGTGCGTCAGCATCTTCAGCGACGGCTTCACGCTGGAGGCGTGCGAGGCGATCGCGCCGGCGGCGTCGCTGTCGGCGCCGGCGCTGGACGTGCTGCAGTCGCTCGTGGACAAGTCGCTCGTGACGGCTGCGACCAACGGCCATACGCGCTTTACAATGCTCGAGGCGATTCACGAGTACGCCGGTTCGCATCGGAAATCGAGGGGCGCCTACACCCCGCTGCCGGCATCACATTTCACGTTCTATCTGGCGCTGGCGAACCAGTATCAAGACGGCGGCGACGCTGCCGCGCGAAGCGAGTGGATCGAAGCCGTATCGGTGGATATCTCGAACTGCAGGAGCGCGCTCGAGTGGTCGCTCGGCGCGAAGGACGGCAGGGCCGGCGAACTGCTCTGCGGACTAGCCGTCTTCTGGCAAAGCACGGGACGGCTGACCGAGGGCAGAGCGTGGCTCGACCTCTATCTCCGGCGACGAAGGAGCGGCGATGCGCTCTATCCGCGCGTGCTGCGCTTCGCCGCATTCTTTGCGGCGTCGCGGGACGATCACGACGCGGCCCTCCGGCTGACGTCGCGCCTGCTGCGGCTTGCCCGGCGGCGCGGCGATGCCCTGATGGAGGGTGAGGCGCTGCATACGAAGGCCGCCATCGAACAACGCCGAGGCAACGCGGCAAAGGCATTGTCGTTATTTTCCAAGGCGTTGGAACTATTCGAACGGAGTCAGAGCGACCGGAGCGCGCTCGTGGCCATCTTGAATATAACCAACGCGCTCATGGCGTCGGATGATTTCTCCCGCTGTCGGCCCTTACTCGAACGAGCGGCACGGCTTGCGGTGCGCGTTGCGGACGACGAATTAACCGCAGTCCTGCTCGGACTTCGCGGCTCGCTCGCCCTTCAGGAAGCGGATCTCGATGTTGCCGCGCAGCAAATTAGCGAAGCACTGTCGCTGCAAAAAGCCGCGGGCAGCTCACGGCGCATCGAGGATCTCAACTCGCTGGCCGAGGTCCGTGCAAAACAAGGCCGTCTCGACGATGCTCGCGGACTGGTGGCCGAAAGCCTGTCGCTCTCGCTGCCGCTCGACGAGCACAACAACGTCATCCGCTCGTTCGAAGTTTCGGCCTATATTGCGGGACGCGATGGCCGCGACGAGGACGCATTGACGTTGTTGTCGATGGCTCGGGCGCTGCGCCAGAACCATGCGTACTATACTCAGACTTTTTTTGGCATGGAGGACCTCGAAGCCGCTCTGCGCGCCCGGCTCGGCGACGGGTATCGGCTCATACCAAAAGAAGACGCGCTCCCGCGATGGCGAGCCGTTGCGCAGTCGCTACTCGACCTCAAGTCCGATTATTCGAACTTCACGAATACGTAGACGGTCGAGGGTTCGGCGAGATGCAGCGGGGGGATCGCCGCTGACTCGCTCAGCGTCGCATTCGGCACGATGTATGCGAGATCGTAACCCTCACAAGTGGGGATCGGATCGTGCGGCCCCGCGGAGAGGATCTTGATGCTGCGCACGACCTCCTCCTCGCACGGCTCGTCTCGTTGGGCTGACGTGAACGTGAGTCCAATGGGGCTATAATTCCGTTCGACCCGCAGTTCGGCGTCTTTATGAAGGCCGATCGGGCTATAGTTGCGCTTGATCTGATGCGCGCGATCGTCTTCTCTTTTATGCTGGTCAGACATCTTAATAACTCCCCCTGAAAGGCCTCGGCCCCTTCCCTATCCTCCCTTACGCGGCGATTTCTTGCAAGTGGTGGGATCCAATACGTAGATTAAGAGATCCAAGTTGGTCGAGTTGCTATTGTAAGTAGAAGCGCCATCGATCACTTTGACGCGAACGTTGTGGATCGTCCCCGCGTATCGGTATGTTGAAGACGACGCGGCCACCGGCGAGTTGGGACTTTGAGCGATAGCCCACACGTACTTGCCACTACTGCCACAAGTATCGAATGTAAGGCCGATGGGGCTATACGGGCCGCGACCGTGGGCAAAAGCTGCCTCGGACGCGCCGCCGGCAGCTTGGGCTATCCCGATTGGCAACCCCCGTGAGACAACCAAGACAACCGCAATAACCCATCCGAGTGCTAGCCAGCCGATCAGCAGACGTCGGCGCCAGCTCGAACCGCGTTCCCAAGCATTCATCGTGGCGACCTCCTTTTTGAGCGTGCGTTAGGTCGCTTTGCTTCCTCGGGGCCGAGCGCCTCCTACGGTGCCGATTCGCTGTCCTGATCGGCCCAGTTGTCGGCCAACGGCGTGCGCAGAAACGCCGGCGGCGACATGCCTTCCGGGTTCTGCTTCACCCACGCGGCGGCGCGGGCGGCGAGGTACTCGAAGTCGTGGTACTGCGCGGCGCCGCGCGTGCGCCGCATGATCGCGATCGCGGGCGATACCTGGCGCCAACAGTGGACGATGAGGCGCGCGAAGAGATCCATGAACGTGTCTTCGGAGACGAGGCGCCGCTTGACGAGCGTGCCCATCTCGTTGAGCCAGTTGCACGCGATCATCTCCGGATGCAGCGCGGGATCGATGAACCCGATGGATTCCAACCGGCGGCGATACTCCCGATCTTCCAATCGCTCCGGTAGCTCCGCCTGCACGTAACTCAGGGCCGCCTGGAGCTCGGGCGCGCGAAAATCGCGCTCGAGCGACAGCAACGCCTCGAGCTGATTTCCCGCGCGGATATGGCGCAGCTGGACGAACGCCGCAATGGCGGTCACTAAGACCACCATAAACGTTCCCGCCTCGGAGAGCGCGCTCACCCACTCTGGAGTCATCACAAACGTGTTCCGTGGAATGCCCGGCGACCCCTAGACGCTTCGCTTCCGGCGCGCAGAGGGAACCGTATGCTCTCCGTCTCCTTTTCGGCGGCCATGCTCGGCATCGAAGGCTACGTCGTGCGCGTCGAGTCCGACAGTTCGCCCGGGACGCCGGCGTTCGCGATCATCGGCCTGCCCGATCGTGCGCTCGGCGAGGCACGCGAGCGAGTGCGCGCCGCGATCATTAATTCGGGCTTTGCCTATCCCGCGGGAAGACTGCTCGTCAATCTCTCGCCGGCCGACGTCCGCAAGGGCGGCCCGGCGTTCGACCTCGCGATCGCGCTCGCGTTACTCGGAATGGAGGGCCAGATCGAGGTGCCCCCGCTGCGCGAGTTCATCGCGCTCGGAGAGTTGGCCCTCGACGGAAAGCTGCAGCCGGTGAGCGGCATCCTGCCGATGGTGCTCGGCGCGCGAAACGCCGGGTTCTCGAAGCTCATCGTGCCGGCGTCGAACGCCGACGAAGCCGCGCTCGTCGACGGCATCGAGCTCTACGCCGTCGAGTCGCTCCAAGCGGCCGTCGCCGTGCTCGGCGGACACGGCTCGAAGTGGCGGCGGCGCACCGCCGCGCCCGCGCTCGAAACCGCCGACGACGGCGCGCACGGCGATCTCAAAGACGTGCGCGGACAAGTCGCGGCAAAACGAGCACTCGAGATCGCCGCCGCCGGCGGCCATAACCTTCTGCTCGTCGGTCCGCCCGGCTGCGGCAAGACGATGCTGGCGCGCCGCCTGCCGTCGATCCTTCCGGCGATGTCGCTCAACGAGTCGCTCGACGTCACCAAAATCTACAGCGTCGCGGGACTCTTGCTGGGCCGTTCCGGCATCGTCCAGGTTCGTCCGTTTCGGTTTCCGCACCATACGATCAGCCAGACCGCACTCGTCGGTGGCGGCGCGCTCGTCAAGCCCGGCGAGATCTCGCTCGCGCACCACGGCGTGCTCTTCCTCGACGAGCTTCCGGAGTTCTCGCGCAGCGCGATCGAGGTGATGCGCCAGCCGATCGAAGAAGGCACCGTCACGATCGCGCGCGCCGCCGGAACGTTCACATATCCGGCACGCTTTCAGCTGGTCGCTTCCATGAATCCGTGTCCGTGCGGCTACCGCGGCACGCGCAGCGCCGAGTGCCGCTGCGACGACGCGATGGTGGCGAAGTACGTCGGCAAGCTCTCCGGACCGCTGCTCGACCGCATCGACCTGCAGATCGAAATCGCCCGCGTCCCCTTCGACGACATGGTGCGCTACGACGGCGCCGAATCGTCGGCGACCATTCGCGGGCGCGTCGTCGCGGCGCGCGACCGCCAGCGCGAACGATTCGCCGCGGCCGCGTTCTCGTCGAACGCAGAGATTCCCGGCAACGCGATGCGGCGATACTGCCCGCTGGACGAGGCCGCGATGCGGCTCCTGGCCCACGCCAGCGCGAAGCGACAGTTTTCGGCGCGCGCGCTGGATCGCATCGCGCGCGTCGCCCGCACCATCGCCGATCTCGCCGGCGACGACACGATCCGCGCGGAATACGTCGCCGAGGCCGTGCAGTACCGTAGCTTAGAGCGGCTCGGCGCCGCGGCCTAGAGAAGGCTGCGCGCGACGGCATAACGTACAGGGTGCGCCATGCGCAGGGCCATCTTCGCCGTAGCATGCTGCGCCGCGGTCGCGATTCCGGCATTCGCCAAAGCCGCGGCGCCCGGCCCGACCGCGCTGGTAGATACGTTCGTCGGCACGTCCGGCACGCCGGTCGGCGGCCCGATCGACACGTTCCCCGGCGCGGACCTGCCGTTCGGCATGGTGCAGTGGAGCCCCGACACCCCGTCGCAAAACGCAGGCGGCGGCTACGAATACTCCGATCACGACATCACCGGGTTCAGTCTGACGCATCTCAGCGGGCCGGGCTGCAGCGTGTTCGGCGACTTCGGCGTGCTGCCGGCCGTCGGCGCGATCCCGGCCGATCCCGCATCGGCGCGCGCGCCGTTCTCCCATGCCGACGAGGAGAGCGCTCCCGGCTGGTACGCGGTCTCGCTCGGCGCGCCGAAGGTTCGGGCCGAGTTGAGCGTGACCCGGCACACGGGCATCGCGCGCTTCACGTTTCCGTCCGCCGCTCGCGCCAATCTGCTGTTCAACGTGTCGTCGAATCAGGCCGGCGTCACCGACGCGAGCGTTCGAATCGACGGGCCCGACCGCATCTCGGGCTCGGCCTCGAGCGGCTTCTTCTGCGGCATGCCGGATCAGTACGCGGTCTATTTCGCGGCGCATTTCAGCCGCCCGTTCGCCGAACACGGAACCTGGAACGGCACGCAGCTCGCTCGCGGCGCCGGCAGCGCGCGGGGTCCCAACACCGGCGCGTGGGTCACGTTCGACGCGACGAGCGACCCGCGGGTCGTCGTGACGGTGGGCCTGTCGTTCGTCAGCATCGCCGGCGCGCGCGCCAACCTCGACGCCGAAGAGCACGGCTGGGATCCCGTCGCCGTTCGCAATCGCGCGACCGAGATCTGGGACGGAATGCTGCGCCGCATCGAGATCTCCGGTGGAACTCCCGCCGAACGGCGCACGTTCTACACGGCGTTCTACCACACGCTGCTGCATCCCAACGTCGCCAGCGACGTGAACGGTCAATACACCGGCTTCGACGGCAGGATCCACCGCGTGCGCGCCGGCCACGACGAATACGCGAACTACTCCGATTGGGACATCTATCGCACCGAAGCCCCGCTGCTGGCGCTCGTCGCGCCCGGCGAGACGAGCGACATGATGCAATCGCTCGTCGATGCCGCGCGCCAAGATCACGGATGGCTCCCGCGATGGGCCCTCGTCAACGGCCCGACGAGCGTCATGGGCGGCGATTCGATCGATCCCGTCATCGCCGGCGCCTACGCGTTCGGCGCGCGCGACTTCGACGCACGTGAAGCGCTGGCGGCGATGGTCAAAGGCGCGTCGTCTACGGCGCCGCCGTACGGGCAGGGTTGGTACGTTCCGCGCTGGGAGCTCCACGACGCGTATCTGCAGCGCGGCTACGTCGTGAACACCCACACGACGTCGGTGGCACCCGTGCCGAACGGTGCGTCGGAGACGCTCGAATACGCCCTCGACGACTTTTCGATCGCGCGGCTGGCGCGTTCGCTCCGCGACGCGCGAACCTATGCCGGCTTCATGCGCCGCTCGTCCAATTGGATGACGCTCTTCGACGGGGCGGCCGGATCGATCGCGGCGCGCGACGGCGACGGCGCCTTTATGAACGCGCCGATCACCGAGAACGGACAGAGCGGCTTTCAAGAGGGCAACGCCGCGCAGTACACGTGGATGGTGCCCCAGGACCTGCGCGATCTCTTCGCCGCGATGGGCGGCGCGTCTGCCGCCGCCGCGAAACTCGACGCGTTCTTCTCGCAGCTCAACGCGGGCCAAGACAAACCCTACGCGTGGCTGGGCAACGAACCGAGCCTCGGCGCGCCGTGGGCGTATCTTTCGGTCGGCAAGCCGTGGCGCGCGCAAGCGATCGTCCGCGAGGCGCTCACGACGCTCTACGCGGACAAGCCCGACGGACTGCCCGGCAACGACGACCTGGGAACCATGAGCGCGTGGTATATCTGGTGCGCGATCGGGCTCTATCCGCAGAACCCCGCGGTGCGCTCGCTCGACGTCGGGACGCCGCTGTTCTCCGCGGTCGCGCTGCACTCACCCGGCGGACCGACCGTTGCGATCTCGTCGCCGCTCAGTTCCGACGCCAACGCCTACGTGCAGTCGCTCGACGTCAATGGGCGCCCGAGCGACCGGGCGTGGCTCGCCCTTCCCGCGCGGGGAACGGTGCGGCTCGACGTGACGACGGGCCCGCGCCCGAGCGAGCGTTGGGGCAGCGCGGCGTCGGCGTGGCCGCCCTCGTTTTCGACCGTAGGGCTGTCCCTTTCGCCCTCGACGCGAGCCGCATTGCAGGCCGACCCGCGCAGCGTTCGAATCGGCGCCGGCCCTGCGACCCTCGACCTGCGGCTCTCCAACGCTGCGGCCGACGGTCCGGTGACGATCGCGTGGCGCGCGACCACCGCAAACGGCTTGACCGTGGATCGTCGCGGCGGATCGGCGACGATCGCCGCGGGCGGGTCGGCGACCGTGCCGATCGTCGTGGGCGCCGACGCGTCGCTGCGTGCAGGCTATTACGACGTGCGGTTCGACGCGACCGCCGCAAACGGCGCCGCGATCGAACACGCGACGGTCAGCGTATTCGTCGCGAACGGCGTGCAGCGCCCGTCGCTCGCCTTCGTGGAAAACCGATTCGGCAACACGGTCACTCCGCTCGACCTCGCGACCGGCGCGACCGGGCCGGAAATCCCCGTCGGAGAACAGCCGCGCGACGCGGTGCTCGGCGCCGGCGGCCGACGGCTGTACGTCGCCAATCTCGGCGGCAGCTCGATCAGCGTGGTCGACACGACCTCGGCGCGGGCGATCGCCACCGTGAACGTCGGCTCGTCGCCGAACGGCGTGGCGCTCACGCCGGACGGTAAGACGCTGTGGCTCGCCAACGCCGACGACGCGACGATCGAGTCGATCGATACCGCAACGCTGAAACCGGAACGCACGATCCGCGTCGGCAGCCGGCCGCGCGCCATCGCAATCGCCCCGGACGGTGCGACGCTCTACGTGAGCAACGGCGGATCGAACACCGTCACGCCGGTAGACCTTCGGTCGAACGAACCGCAGCCGCCGATCGCGGTCGGCGCGCGACCGGCGGGGCTCGCCGTTACGCCGGACGGGCGGCGCCTCTACGTGGTTGACAGCGCCTCGAACGACGTCCGTCCGATCGATCTCGTCGCGCGCGCCGCCGGGCCGCCGATCCGGGTCGGCGTCTATCCGATGCAAATCGCCGTCGCGCCCGACGGGCGCATGGCCTACGTCACCAACTACGGCAACTCGACGGTGACGCCGATCGACCTGACGACCGGCACCGCGCGCGCGGACATCGAGGTCGGCGGCGCACCATACGGCGTGGCGATGACGTCGAGCGGACGGGCGCTGGTCGTCGTGCGACGGGACAACGCGTGCGTGTTCGTCGACGTCGCAACGGGGCGCGTGGGCAAGCCGATCCCGTTAGGGAACGGACCCTACACCGTCGCCGCTCCGTAGCGGCTTCTATGACGCCGAGCCGTCGAGCTGCGGGATGGCGTCGCCGTCGAGAAACACGCCCAGCTCGCGCGGCGAGAACTGCAGCCCCGCCCAAAACGAGCCGAACTCGCCGTAACGGGCGCTCGCCTCGTCGAAGCGCATCTCGTAGATCAGCTTCTTGAAGACCAGCGGATCGTCGGCGTAGAGGTCCACGCCCCACTCGAAGTCGTCGAAGCCGATCGAGCCCGAGATCACCTGGGTGATGCGGCCGTGATACGAGCGGCCCACGACGCCGTGCTCGCTCATCATCTTCGCACGCGCCTCGAACCCCAGGATGTACCAATTCTGCACCTCGCCGCGGCGCTTGCTCATGGGATAGAAGCACTGATAGCGTCGTGCCGGGATCTTGGCCCACAAGCGGGGCCCGACGTACGGGTTTTCGGCCTGCTTGCGAATCAACTCGTCGAATCCGGCGATCCATTCCGGTGATTGCGGCGCGAGCCCGCGCTGGCCGAGTTCGGCGTGAATCTTGCCGGTCGCATCGTACAGGCCCAGCTCGAGCACCGAGACGTACGACCCCTGTGGCGTGAGGAACTCGCGCAGCTCCAGCTTGTCGACGAGCGTCTGCGCGTAGGCCAGGCCGTCGAACGTGCGCGCGTAGTGCGTCAGCATGAGATCGCCTTTGTGGCCGACGATCTGCGTGAGACCGACGTCGCCGTCGTCCCTTCCCTTGAGATGGTCCACGAGGTCGGCGGCGTGTCCCGCGTACTTGTCGCGCCGTTTTTCCGGCAGCGCGTCCCAGCGCCGGCGGTCAAACGAGAAGATGCGGTGGAGGATCCACCAGCCTTCGAGCGACTCGGGAACGTTTTGATCCCGCATGCTATCTGTTCGCCTTCGACAACGCCTTCGCGCGTTTCACCTCGGCTTCCACCTCGGCCTCCAACCGGTCGGGATGTTCGCGGTACTTCGCCCAGAGCGGCGGCGTGTGCGCGATGTCGTTGAGCACCCGCGCGTAGACCGCGTTGACGGGCGTCGGCACGCGGAACTCCAGTCCGGCGGTCGCCACGGCGCCGTTGAGCACGTCGACCTCGGTCTGCGGACGCGCGCGGCGCAGGTCGAGCAGCAGCGACGGCGGCTTCGTGCCGCGCGCCCCGGCGATGCTGTGCGTCAGCAGCGTTCGCGAGAGCGGGCTCGGAAGCGCGGCGACGCGGAAGAGCGCGCGCACGGGATAACGCGGCAGGTCGATGGGCTCGATGCCCATCGCCTGCATGACGGCGCGGACCTCGCGGATCATGCGGATCTCGAGCGTGAAGATTTTGTCGAAGTGGACGAATCGGTTCGGCAGCACGTTGAGGATCGCGCAGCTCGCGTTCGCAACCACGTTCAGCGCGAGCTTGCTCCATTTCAGTGCGCGCCAGTCTTCTACCACCTTCACCGCCACGCCGGTGCTCGCGAAGGTCGCGGAGAGCCAGTTGTAGGCGTTCGCGCCGACCGGCGCCAACGCCAAGCCGCCCTCTTTCGCGGGGCGTGCGTTGCCGTCGCGATCGCGGTCGATCGGCGTGGTCAGTGCCGCCGCGACCACGTTGTCGGCGCCGAACGCGGCCGCGAGGCGCTCCTCGTTGCCCACGCCGTTCTGCGGCGAGACGAACACGCATTTCTCGGGATACGCAACGGCCTTGCGCAACGTCTCGATCGCCGCCTCGGTGTCGTACGCCTTGGTCGCGACGATCGCGACGTCGGCATCGTAGGGCCGCACGTCTTCTAGGTTGCGCGGCGCGTACGCGACGTCGACGCCGACGCCGCGAAGCAGATCGCCGACGTACGTGCCCATCGCGCCCTTGCCGACGATGTAAACGTTCATAGGGAGACGCCCGTCGATCCGAAGCCGCCATCGCCGCGCGCGGTCGCCGGCAGCTCCTCGACCAGGTCGAAGGCCGCGCGGACGACGGGCGCGACGACGATTTGCGCGATGCGGTCGCCGCGCCGGATGACGACCGGTTCGGTGCCGAGATTCGCCAGCACGACGTGCACCTCGCCGCGATAGTCGCCGTCAATCGTTCCGGGCGCGTTGAGGCACGTGACGCCGCTGCGGATCGCCAGGCCGCTGCGCGGACGGATCTGCGCCTCGTACCCGAACGGCAGTGCAATTGCAAAGCCGGCGGGCACCAGCGCTCGCGCTCCCGGCAAGAGCGTCAGCGCTTGCGTGACGGCGGCGCACACGTCGGCGCCGGCGGCGTGTTCCGACATGTACTCGGGAATCGGCAACCCCTCGCCGTGCGGCAGGCGAGCAAGAGCGACGCGCACGCTTTCCATCAGGTAGCGGAGGATTACGCTAAAGCTGTGCGAGTTCTTCGCGGAAGCTTTCGATGTCGCGGAACGAGCGGTAGACGCTGGCGAAGCGGATGTACGCCACCGGATCGAGCTTCCGAAGCTCCTCCATCAGCTTCTCGCCCACCAGGGCCGACTGCACCTCGCTCTCCCCGCGCGCGAAGAGCTCGCGCTCGAGGTCGGCGGCGACGGCTTCCATGCGACTCTCGGAGATCGGCCGCTTCTCGCAGGCCTTGCGCAGGCCGGCCAGGATCTTCTCGCGGCTATACTGCTCGCGCCGCCCATCCTTCTTGACGACGAAGAGGCGGGGGACTTCCATGCGCTCGTAGGTGGTAAACCGATGCTTGCAGCGCGGATCCAAACACTCGCGCCGCCGGCGCACCACGGTCTCGTCGTCGCGCGAGTCGACGACGCGCGTCTCACTCTTGCGACAGGTCGGGCAGGTCAGCGGTAAGTCCCTCCCACGGCATATCTTGTGGGTGAGCGTATTATACGTCACTATGGGTGGGAACGCAAAAAGCCCCAACGCGTCGCACGCGTTGGGACCTTCGCGAACGAAGCGCTTCCGCGCTTAAGCAGCGCCGATCTTAAACATCTTGGTGCCACAGACGGGACACTTGCCTTCCACCGCGGGACGACCGTTTTTCATCTGGATCTGGACCGCGTCTTTGATCTCTCGCTTGGCCTTGCACTTGACGCAATACGCTTCAGCTGCCAATTCAGGTACCTCCGTTTGCGGCCAGGCTATTCCGTGGCCGTCAGCGATTCCCCCCGCCGCCCAAGGCTAGCAACCGGGCCCGAGGGGCGTGAAGGAGCCGGGATGACCGGCCCGTCGTACGTTCCCCGCGACCGCATCGAAGCCGCCCGAGGGGGCCGCGGCTTCGAGGCCGCCGCGCCGGGCTTGTGGTGCCGCGGCGACCTTGCCGCCCTGGAGCTGCCCTCCATTGCGATCGTAGGTACCCGGGCGGCTACCCCGTACGGCCGCCGCCTCGCCCATCGGTTCGCCGCCGAGCTCGGGCGCGCGGGGTGCTGCATCGTCTCGGGACTGGCGCTCGGGATCGACGCTGCCGCCCACGAGGGCGCGCTCGAGGCCTGCGCCCCCACCATCGCGGTTCTGGGCGGCGGCCACGGCCGCTTCTTCCCGCCGCGCAATGCAGGGCTCGGCGAGCGGATCGTCACGGGCGGGGGCGCCGTGCTCTCGCCCTATCCGCCGGACCAGATCGCCCAGCCCTGGCAGTTCCTGGCCCGTAACGGCATCGTGGCGGCGATCTCCGACGCGGTCCTGGTCGTCGAGGCGCCCGCGCGGAGCGGCGCCCTGAACACGGCGGGTTGGGCGGCGGGCCGGATTCCGGTGTTGGCGATTCCGGGCGACGTCGACCGCAAGCACGTCGCCGGCTGCCTGGCCCTGATCCGCGACGGGGCCACGCTCGCCCGGACGCCGCAGGACGTGCTCGAAGCGATCGGCCGCCTGAACCTGACCGCCGCCCAGTTCCCGCCGCCCCATCGGGACCCGGTCGCGCGGGTGCTGCTCGAGGCGCTCGACGCCGGGGCGTCGGACCTCGACGAGATCGTCGGACGCAGCGGCGTGCCTGCAGCGACGGCGCTCGCGTCGCTGACGATCCTCGAGTTCGAGGGCGCCGTCGAATCGCGCGGCGCGTCGCGCTACGCGCGGGTCGCAACTCTATCGGGCGGCGAACATGCGGCGAGATGACGCTCCCCACCACTCGCGCCGCCTCGCCGGTCGACGACGCGTTGCGCGCCTTCGGCGTCGCCGCGGGCGCGGCGCTCGCGCAACGGTACGGCGGGCCGGCGCCCGGCGTCGCGTTCGAAGCGCCGCGCCGACCCGAGTTCGGCGACTTCTCTACCAACGTCGCGTTCTCGCTCGCGAAGGCGGCGCGCCGCTCGCCGCAGGAGATCGCCGCCGACCTCGTCGCCGACCTCGCGCGCGGCGCACCCGATCTGGCAGCGCTCTTCGCCGCCGTCACTCCGGTCGCGGGCTTCGTCAACGTGCGCCTCGCCCCGGCGATCTGGCACTCGGCGATCGACCGCATCCTTCGCGACGGCGATCGCTTCGGCGAGGCGCCGAGCAACGGCGAGCGCGTGTCGCTCGAGTTCGGCAGTGCGAATCCCACCGGTCCGCTCGTGGTCGTGCAAGGGCGCTCGATGTCGGCCGGCGCGACGATCGCCAATGCGATGCGGTTCCGCGGCTACGACGTCTTCGTCGAATGGATCATCAACGACGCCGGAGGACAACTCGACGCCCTGGGGCGCTCGATCTACGCGCGCTACCGGCAGCTCTTCGACGCGGCGTACCCGCTGCCCGAAGACGGATATCCGGGCACCTATCTGATTCCGATCGCGCGGCAGATTCGCGACCGCGACGGCGAACGGTGGGTCGCCGCGCCGGAAGACGAGTGGCTGCCGTACTTCTCGCGCTTCGGACGCGACGAGCTCGTGGCGCAGCAGCAGCGCACCGCGCAGCGCTTCGGCGTGACCTACGATCGCTGGCAGAGCGAACGCGAGCTGCACGACACCGGCAAGGTGCGCGAAGGCGTCGAGCATCTGACCGAGCTCGGGCTCACCTACGAGAGCGAGGGCGCCCTCTTCTTCCGCGCGACGAAGTTCGGCGACGACAAGGATCGCGTACTGCTGCGGCGCGACGGCCGGCCGACGTACTTCTGCATGGACGTCGCCTATCATTATCAGAAGCTCAAGCGCAGCGACCGCGTCGTCGACATCTTGGGGCCCGACCACCACGGCTACATCGAGCGGCTCAAGGGCATGGCCTCGGCGCTGGGTTATCCGGGACGCCTCGACGTCGCGATCGCACAGCAGGTCGCGCTGATGCGCGGCAGCGAGCAGGTCTCGATGAGCAAGCGCGCGGGCGAGATCGTGACGCTCGACGAGATCCTCGACGAGGTCGGCATTGACGCGGCGCGCTTCTTCTTCATCATGCCCGCGGTGGAGTCGCCGCTGACCTTCGATCTGACCCTCGCCGCCGAGCGCGACAACGAGAACCCGGTCTACTACGTGCAGTACGGCCACGCGCGCATCGCGTCGGTACTGCGGCGCGCGCCCGAGCAGGACGTTCGCGACGCGCACGGGACGCCGCTCGATCCGCTCGTTCATCCGTCCGAGCTCGCGCTGGCGCGCCGGCTGGCCGAGTTTCCAAACGTCGTCGCCGGGGTCGTCGAACACTTGGCGCCGCATCGGCTCGCGCGGTATGCCCGCGACGTCGCTTCGGATTTCCATCAGTTTTACACCGAGTGCAAGATCCTCGCGGACGAACGCGAGCTGCGGCTCGCGCGCCTCGCGCTCTCCCTCGCCGCCAAGATCGTGTTGGCACGCGCGCTCGCGCTCGCCGGCGTCTCCGCGCCGGACTCGATGTAACCCTCGCCCGTGGCGGGACTGCCGGCCGCGCTCTGGCTGCTCGGGCTCTTCGCAGCGGCCCCGGCGCTGCGGACGAGCGAGCGTTACCGCTTCCCCGACCGGCTGCGCGACGCGCTGATCCTCGGCGTCGCGATTCCGTTCGCGCTGGGTCTCGTTCATGCGCTCTATCCGCCGGCATGCTGGGCGACGCTCGCGGGCTGCATCGTCCTCGCGTTCGCGCGCGATCGCCTCGCGATTGCGCGCGCACGAACGGAACGGCGCGCGCTGCCGCCGCCGTACGTGTTGATCGGCGCCCTCGCGGCGGTCGCGTGGCCGCAGCTCATGCGCCCGCTGCTCGACGGCGACTCGCTGTCGTACCATCTGCCCAACGCGGCCGCGTTCGTGCAGGCGCACTCCGTGTGGACCACCGCGACGCGCTACTGGTGGTATCCGCCCGCCTCCGAACTGTTCGCCGGCGGGCTCTACGCGGTGGGCGGCCCCTTCGCCGTGCCGTGGGCCGGCGTCGGAGCGCTGGCACTGCTCGGCTTCCGCGTTGCCGCGTGGGCGCGCGACGCGTTCCCGGCGCCGCCGCTCGCGACCGACGCGCTCGCGGCGGCGGTCGTCACCATCTATCCGCTCGCGATCCAGGGCTCCACGCTGCAGAACGACGTCTGGCTCGCCGCGTTCTGGTTGGAGAGCCTGTGGTGCGCCCGGCGCGTCGCCGACGCGAGCGCGGTGCGAACGCTCGCCGTCACCGCGTTGATCAAGCCGCAAGGCTGGCTCTTGGCCGCGATCGCACTGATCGCGCGCAGGGCGCCGCTGCGGCTGTGGCTGGTCGCCGCGAGCGGCGTCGCGATCTGGCTGCTGCACGACGCAATCCTTTGGCGAGGCGCCGCCATCGCGCCCCAAAGCACGGCCGTCGCGAGCGTCTTCGCATCCACCATCGTCGCGCACGGCCTGCCGGCGCTCGCACTTGTCGCGCGCGTCACGCTCGCCGCGTCGCCGTTCGGGCTGCTGGCGCTCTGTGCCGCGCTCGCGGGGCCGCTGCTGTCGCGCCGCGACCCGCGGCTCGGCTGGGCGGCGTTCGCGTCGGCGCTGCTGTTTTTGGCGCTGCCCTTCGGATACGCGACGTCGGTGGCGCAGCTCGCGACCGGCGCGTCGCTGCGCTTTGCGGCGCCGGCGATCGCGATCGGCGCCGTGCTGCTGGCGCCCGTCGCTCGGCGCTACGCCGGCGCCGCAACGATCCTGCTGCTCGCATCAACGCTCTACGGCGTCGCGTACGTGCTGGCGATCTTCTGGAACGACGGCGGCACGCACGTCGCAATCGCCGTTGCCGTGCTGGCCGTCGCGATCGCGGCCGTCGCGCGCGCGCGGCAGGTCGCGTGGCTCGATGCGGTCGTCTTCGGCCTGGCCGTCGCCGTTGCGATTCGCCTTGCCGCGCGCCATCCGATCGACTATTACGCCGACGCGCTGCGCGTCGGCGGCGAGCCGCCGGGAATCTATCGCTGGATCGCCACCGAGCGGCCGCGCGCGGTCGGCGGCTGGGGCGTGCGTCTCGGGGCGGTCAACGTGCTCTCACCAGGCACGCGCACGCGCGACTTGCCCGACGATCGCCCCTGCGCGCGGGCGCGCGAAGAAGGCGTCGCACTCGTCGCCGTCGCGCAATCCGACCTTTCGGCAATGGAGAACGCGGCGCGCCTTCGCACCGCCCGCGCCTGCGGGCACGCGCTCTACGCCGACGCCTCGGGAATCGCGGTGCTGCCCTAGCTCTTGTCGAGCTGCGAGCTGACCCACGGCGCGCCGAAGTAGCGCCACAGGATCTTGATAAGGGCGGCCGCCGGAATGCCCAAGATCAGCCCCGGAATGCCGAAGAGCTCGCCGCCGGCGAAGACGGCAAACATCGCCCCGATCGGAGAAATGCCCACCGACTTCCCCATGATCTTCGGCACCAGCACGTTGTCGCTGATGCGCGCCATGCCGAACATGATGATCTGGACCACCACGATCATCCACAGGCCCTGCGGCGCGCACATCGGGACGGCGATGATCTCCGCGATCAGCATGCCGATGATCGGTATCGCGTAGGCGACGCCCGAGATGATGCCGATGATCAGCGAGAACTTGAAACCGAAGATCGCGCACGCGATCGCGATGACGCCACCGGTGATCGCGCTCACGATGACCTGGCCGGAGATGTAGTTGCCGAACAGCGCCGTCACCTCGGCGGCGAGCTTGCGCGCCGTCGCGCGCCGCCGCGCGGGAAACATGGACGCGAAGCCCTCGGCGATCTGCGTGTCGTTGAGCAGGAAGAAGAACGACAGGATGATCGCCGAGAACGCGATGAAGAACGCGGTCGCGGTGTTGACGGCGATCGCGCCGATGGATGCGAGCGTCGCGGTCACGACGGCCGACAGCTGGGCGCCGCCGATCTTGGTGATATTGAAGTCGGTCGCCGGGATCCTCAGCATCGGGAAGTGCTGGTCGAGCGAGGTTTCGGCGTTGAGCAACCACGCCTGCAGCGTGGTGGCGTAGGTCGGCACGTTGGCCGCCAGGAGCTGCATCTGGTTGATGGTCAGCGGCACGACGATAACGAGAAAGACCGCGATCACCACGAGCAGCGCGAAGAAGACGACCGAGATTGCCACCGGTTTCGGCAGCCGGCGTTCCAGCCGCGCCGCGATGGGCTGCACGCCGAACGCGATGAAGGCGGCGATCACGAAGATCGAGATCGTTCTCGGGATGTGGCGGGCAACCCAGAACGCCAGCACCACAACGACGATCGCACCCGCGATCGCTCCGGCGCGGCGCCAACCGTCGCCGGTTAGAGCCGTTTGCACAGGAGCCGCCGTTCCGTGCGGTAACCGGCGCGATCGTAGAGGCGGCGCGCCGGCTCGTTCTCGTCGGTCACCATCAGGGACATATACGGCAGGCCGCGCCTTCGGGCCTCATCCTCCGCCGCCGTCAGCAACGCGGCGCCCACGCCCGCGCCGCGCGAACCGGGCTCGACGGCCATGTATGCCACGAAGCCCTGCGGCAACAGCGTGACCTCGTCCGGCAGGTCGTCGAGCAGCATGAGGAATCCGACGCGCCGTCCGCCGCGACGGGCGATCAGCGTCACGTGACTCTGGCCCGCGACGATCGAGGCCAGCCGGTCGAACGCCTCGCGCGCCATGCCTTCGCTCGTCGGACGCATCGCTGCGACGCTCGTCATCACGCAGCTCCGCCCCAGCGCCGTGACGAAGTCGCGGTCGGCCGCGCCGACCGCTCCTCGCGCGGCCGCGGCGATTTCGACGCTCACGCGCGGCGCGAACCGGGATCGATCACGGGCTCGCCCGCCCGGCACTGCGGGCACTCGAGCGGATCGTACGAGACGATGGGAAGCTCCAGCAGCACGTGCGTCGGGATGCCGGCGACGGCGTCGCGCTGGCGCAGCACGATGATGCCGAGGCCTACGATCTCCGCGCCGCGGGCGCGCACGACGTCGATCGTCTCGCGCACCGATCGCCCGGTGGTGACCACGTCTTCGACGAGCAGCGCGCGGTCGTCCGGCCCGAGCGCGAACCCGCGCCGCAGCGTCGGGACGCCGTTCTCCTTCTCGACGAAGATCGCTTTCGTTCCGAGATGGCGCGCGACTTCGTAGGCCAGCAGAATCCCGCCGACGGCCGCGCCGACGACGACCGTCGGCCGCTCCGAACGAAAGTGTTCCGCGATCGCGCGCGCGACGGGCTCCAGCAACGCCGGATCCTCGAGGATGCGAAACTTCTGAACGAAACGATCGCTGTGACGCCCGGAGCTCAAGCGGAAGTGCCCGTCGAGCAGCGCGCCGTGCTGCGCGAGCGCGCGCTGCACGTCGAACTCGGGCGCGCTCATGCGCGAACGGTCATCTCCTCGAGGATGGCCTTGGCCGCGGCGAGCGGGTCGGCCGCCTCGACGATCGGGCGCCCGACCACGATGTAGTCGGCGCCCGCGGCGACCGCCTGTGCGGGCGTCGTCACGCGCTTTTGGTCGGCGTGCGCGCTGCCCGTGGGGCGGATCCCGGGTGTCAGCGTGAGGAAGTCGTCGCCGAAGAAGCGCTTGAGATCGCGCACTTCGTGGGCGCTGCAGACGACGCCGGCGCACCCGGCGTCGCGCGCCAGCGCGGCCAGGCGAATCGCGTTCTCGCCGGGGCCGCCCTGCAGGCCGAGTTCGTTGAGATCCTCGGGTGCGATGCTGGTCAGCAGCGTCACGGCAAAGACGTGCGGAGCCTCGATGCCCAGCTCGAGCGCGCGCTCGGCCGCCGCGTCGACGGCGGCGCGCATCATCTCGAGACCGCCGAGGGCGTGCACGTTGACGATGTGGATGCCGGGACGCACGAGCTGGCTCATCGCGGCGCCGACCGTGCGCGGAATGTCGTGCAGTTTCGCATCCACGAACGTGCGGACGTCGCGGGCTTGACAGTACGACAGGATTCGCTCGGGATAGCCGAAGAGCGCTTCGAGCCCGATCTTCACGATGACGTCGAGCTCGTAGAGCCGGTCGACGAGTTCCTCGGCGGCCTCGGGCGCCGGCACGTCGAGCGCGACGATCAGCTGGGCCATTGCGGCTCCCTCAACCTTCATCTCCTTCGTATTGATCGGGCGTGGCGAAGCCCACGTTCGCCTTTCCGACAATCGCTTCAATTCCGCCAAGGTTGCGCCGCGCGAGATACGATTGCAGCTCCGCCGCGATGCGCTCGGGAATGCGCGGATCGGTGAAGTTCGCGGTGCCGATCGAAACGGCCGTCGCGCCCGCCAAGAAGAACTCGAGTGCATCCGACACCGTCTCGATGCCTCCTTGTCCCACGATCGGAAGCTTCACCGCCTGCGCGACCTCGTAGACCGCGAGCACGGCGATGGGGCGGATGGCCGGACCGGAGAGGCCGCCGCTCACGTTGCCGAGCCGCGGGCGCCAGCTCTCGACGTCGATCGCCATGCCGCGCACGGTATTGATCACGGCCAGCGCGTCGGCCCCCGCCGCCTCGGCCGCGCGCGCCACGGTCGCGATGTCGGTGACGTTGGGCGAGAGCTTGACGATGAGCGTCTTGTCGGTGGTCGAGCGCGCGGCGCGCACCACCTCGCCCGTCAGGCCCGGGTCGCAGCCGAACGTCTCGCCCTCGCTGGCCACGTTCGGGCACGAGACGTTGAGTTCGACCGCCGCGATCTCGTCGCGCGCGGCCAGCCGCTCGCACACGTATGCGTAGTCGTCAAGGGAGAAGCCCGCGACGCTGCCGACGATCTTGCACGGCCGGCCGGCATATTTATGCAGCTCGCGCTTCAAGTACCAGTCGAGGCCGGGATTCTGCAGGCCGATGGCGTTGAGCATCCCCGCCGGCGTGTGGACGATGCGCGGGGTGGGGTTGCCCAGCCGCGGAAGCCGCGTAACGCTCTTGAGCACGATGGCGCCGATCTTCGAAAGGTCGGCGAACGGGGCGTACTCCTCGCCGGTTCCGTAGCATCCGCTGCCCATGAGCGTCGGGTAGGCCAGCTCGAGCTTCCCCAGCTTCACGGCAAGGCTCGGACGCGCGTTCACCATCGCAGCTCGTCGGCCCAAAAGACCGGCCCCTCCTTGCAGACTCGCGCATAGACGACGTCGCTGCCGCCATCCGACGCCGGCGGAAAGCTCGGCGCCTGCGCGCTGCTCGCCGCGAGCGGAACGACGCAGCCCCAGCATCCGCCGACGCCGCACCCGAACGTTTCTTCGAGCGAGAGCTGCGCGCGGACGCCGAACTGCGCCGCAACGCGTGCGACGGCGCGCAGCATCGGCGATGGGCCGCACGCATAGATCACGCCGGGGGGCGACGATCGGGCGAGCGCGTCCGTGACGAAACCGCGCGCGCCGCGCGTGCCGTCGTCGGTGGTCAACACCAGCTCGCAGCCCGCGTCTGCGAAACGCTGCGCGTCGACGAGCAGCTCTGCGGTACGGGCTCCGTAGAAGAGCCGCACGCGAGCTCCGTCGCGAAGCAGCGACTGCGCGCACGTCAACACCGATGCGATGCCGACGCCGCCTGCGACGATCGCGACGTCGCGAGCGCGGACCGAGCAGTCGAACCCGTTGCCGAGGGGCCCGACCACGTCGAGGCGATCGCCGCGGCGCAGTTCGCTCAGCTCGCGCGTGCGCTTGCCTGTTATAAAGAAGAGGAGGCTTGCGAGCTCGCCTCCCGCTTCATAGACGGCGAGCGCGGTTGCCGCGGATTCGCCGCTCGGGGGGATCGCCATGACGTACTGCCCGGGCCGCGTCGTGCGCGCCAGGTCGGGCGCATCGAGCGACACGAGCACGACGCCGGTCGCGAGCTCGCGGCGTTCGATGACCGTGGTCGCATGCACGCCGGCATGCAGGTCGCGTGTCGCCATACTCCGCGGAGATTTTCTACAAATTCTTAGAAAAATCTCTGGAAATCGATGCACTCCCTTGCTACTCGGGCCGTTATACTGTATAGAGAGCGTAAACTATCGGAAAGGAGGGGCCGAAGATGGCAGGTCTCATCGTCTTCAAATCGCTAGCCGACGCACTCAGAGCGGGCTATCAGGTTTACGATCGGACTGCTGACGGATATCTGGTCAGGACACGCACGGCCGCGGGCTGGGCGATGGCTTTGGTCTCCTGCAAGTAGCAGTATCGTCTTTATTCAACAAAGCAATGCCGCCGGCCAACCGACCGGCGGCATTGCTTTGTCGCCGATGATGCTCTAGCTCCGGTAATCCGGGGGCGAGGCCGGCTTCTCGATCTCGGGGATCGGTCCGGGCCGCCAGCCGCCGTACGTGGGCGGCGGCGGCATCGCGCCGCCGGCCTGCGGACCGGGAGCGGCGGCCGGGCCGGGGGCCGTCGCCGTGTAGCGCGTGCGGGCCGCGGGCGGTCCGAAGCTGGCGCCGTTGAGCACGGCTCCGATGATCTGCGCGATCCCGACGAAGAGCGGAATCAAGCCGCCCAGCAGCCACGGCCCGGGGAGGAACGTGCCGTCTCCGTGGTAGCCGATGAACCCGAGGCCGATCAGGAGCGCGAGGCCGATGAATGCGACCTGCATGCCGCGGCGCAACTGGTGTTGAGCGTAGAAGTCGTGATAGGCGACCTGATCCGGCGTAACCTGCGCCGTTCCCGGCGCCCAACCATACTTCATCGCCCGTTTCAGATCGCGGGGATTCGGCGGCGGCACGAAGCCGCGGCGCAGCATCTCCATGCGTTCCTGATGCGCCAGCACTCGCGAGACGATGAATGCGGCAATCGGCGCGCCGAAGATAAAGACGATCGCGACGAGAGGTATCAGATTGTCATAGTCCATTACTGTATGGATTCTCCGTTTGTACGAATGCTGATCGATCCGTCGGACGTGCTGACTTTCATCGAGCCGGTGGCCGCACCCAGCCGGATCGTGCGTTGCGCTGCGTCGTTCGGGTCATAGGTAGTTCCATCGACGGTGATTCGCCCGTCGCGCGTGGAGGCGTCGATCGCAAGATTCGCGTTGGGCGCCAGCGAGAGGTGGATCGGGCCGTCGTCGGTGGCGAGCGTGGCGTCGCCGGTCACGCTCAAGGACTCGGCCTCGATCCTGCCGTCGCGCGTCTGCGCGAGCAGCGATCCGACCGCCACGTTCTTGAGGACGATTCGACCGTCGTTCGACGTCATGCCGAGACGGTCGCCGCGTACGTTCGTCGCGTTGACGGAACCGTCGTCGCTGCGTGCGTCAACCGTGCCCTGGAGGTCGGCGAGGGTTATCCGGCCGTCCTGCGAGTGAACGGTCACGCCGCCGGTGATTCCGCGAACCTCGGCTCCGGAGCTGCCGGAGATCTCGAGTCGCGAGCCGCTCGGCACGGCCACTTCGACGGCCTGCCGGCTGAAACCGAAGATTTGAAAGGTGAGGTGCCCGGTGCCCGGCCGTTCGATGCGTACGCCGTCCGGCGTGCGCGTCACGTGCAGCTGCGGATATCGTTGGCCCGAGTACACGCCGCCGTGCATCTCGGTGAGGTCGCGTACGTGGACGAGGCCGTCGGTGGAGACGCCGACGCTGATGCGCGATGACGAGTCGTCGATGACGACTCGCGGCGCGTCTCCGGCCGCCACCGGCGCGACTGACGCCGCGGCGAAATCGACGTGGTGCAGGCCGGCCGCCCAGGTCCGCCCGCCGTGCATGGTATAGAGCGCCATGCCGGCGATCAGCACTTCGGCGGCGATCAGCATGCCGACGATCGAGGCGCGCGACATTTAGAGGCGCGGCCCCCAGCCGTCGAAGGTAGGCCGCAACGATTGCGCGGAGTTCCGCTCGTCGCTGGGCAGCGTCGGCATCGCCGGGTCGGACCGGGCTCCGCCGGGGAGGGTTTTGTTCGGGATCGTGGTCATTTGTGGTTTGGGCCTCCGTGAAAGTTCCTGCCCTAGGTACGGGCCACGGGGGCCGTTGTTTCGTCGCCGCGGGCGGCTCGGCCGGGAGAGCCCGCTTCGAAACAATGCGGGCTCCTCGCGCGTACAGAAGGCGTGTCGGCAGTGTTGGCGGAGGCCCCGCCGCGCCGAGTGAGAGCGGAGCCTGATGACGGTGAGCTCGTAGCGCTCGCGTTACGCGGCCACCCGGAAGCGTTCGCTACCCTCGTCGAGCGATACGACCGAGCCGTCTATCATTTGTCCTACCGAACGCTTCGCGATGTGGAGGAAGCCCGTGACGCGACCCAAGAGGCATTCTTCAAGGCCTTCCGCAGCCTGCGGACGTTCAAGCCCGGCGCGAAGTTCTCGACCTGGATCTTCGCCATCGCCTACCACGCCTGTTGCGACCGGCTCAACCGCCGCAAGCACTTCACGGGCGACGAGCTGCCGGAACGCGCCGACGCCGGACCCGGGCCCGAGGCTCAGGTGATCGCGCTCGACGAGGCCTCCCGGCTGCGCACCGCGATCGAAGCGCTGCCGGAGAAGTACCGAACGGTCATCACGCTCTTTCACCTGCAGGGAAAGCAGTACGAGGAGATCGCCACGGTGCTCGGCCTCCCGATGGGTACGGTCAAGACACATTTGTTTCGCGCGAAGGAGCATCTGCGAAGGCTTCTCGGCGAAATGGAGGTAACGGAAACATGAACATGGACGACCTGGAACGCGCGATCTTCGAGCTGCCGCTCGAGGAGCCGCCCGCGGGCATGCGAGCCTCGATCCTGATGGCGACCGCGTACCGGCCCGCGCCTGCCTTCTCCGCGGTCGAGCTCGCAACGCTCGGCGCCCTGGGGGCGGTCGCCCTGTGGCTGGTCGTCTTGCTCGTGTTGGGCGGCGGAACGCTCTTCGTTCAGACGTTGGCGACCATCGGCTCGGTTCTCTCGCGCTCGCTTTCGAACGCCGCCACCGTCGCGTGGCTGTCCGCCGGCGGAGCCACCGCACTCTGGCTGACGCTCTTCACCGGACACCACCATCATCCGATGGCGGAGCTTCCTCACAGGTCCGAGGGGTAAAACAGCCGATAAACTATCGGCATGGAGAAACACGTACCCCAGGGACGGCGAGCGTATAGGGTCCTCGTCATCGAGGACGACGCGGCAATCAGCCGCGTGCTGCAGCTCGAGCTCGAGCACGAACGGTACGAGGTGGAGGTCGCGCGCGACGGCCTGTCGGGCCTCGAAAAGGCGCTCAAAGAACCCGACCTCGTCATCCTCGACCTGATGCTGCCGCGGATGGACGGCATCGAGGTCTGCAAGCGGATCCGCGCCAAGAGCCGCGTTCCGATCATCATGCTGACGGCGCGCGACCGCGTGCCCGATCGCGTCACCGGCCTCGACGTCGGCGCCGACGACTACGTGACGAAGCCGTTCTCCACCGAAGAGCTGCTCGCGCGCGTTCGCGCGCGGCTGCGCGAGCGCACACCGCAGGGCAACGTGATCGAGTACCGCGACGTCGTCATGGACCGCGACCGTCACGAGGTGCACCGCGGCGGGAAGCCGATCTCGCTGACGGCCAAAGAGTACGCGCTGCTGGAGTACCTGCTGCTGCACCGCAACAAGGTCCACACGCGCGACGAACTCTTCAACGGAGTCTGGGGCAGCGATTTCCTCGGCGACTCCAACCTGATCGACGTCTACATCCGCTACCTGCGCGGCAAGATCGACGACGGATTCGACGACAAGCTGATCACGACGGTCCGCGGCGTCGGCTACACCATCAAGGATTGATGTGGGGCTCTGAGTCCCGGCGAGTGCCGCTCACCAACCATGTCGCTTAAGTGGCGAATTGCGCTGGGGTATTCGGCGCTGTTGGTCGTCGCGATCACCGCGATGAGCTGGATCATCGTGTGGCGCTTCGAACAGATCCTCTACGATCAGGCGGAAACGGCGGTGAACGCGACGATGCGCTCGATCGTGCAGTTCACGCAGCAGTCCGCGACGCCGTTCTCGCTGGAAGATTCGTCGGCCGGAACGCTGCAGTTTCTCTTCAACAGCAATAACCTAGCGCAGTGGAACTCCGCAACGAGCTTCGTACAGGTGGATTCCGGCGCGGGCTACCCGCTGGCGAAGACGGCGAATCTCGGCGGCGCGACGATTCCCGCCAATCCGAAGCTCTCCGGCGCCCACGACCGCGCGTTCCGCCAGGTGACGATCGGCGGCCGACCGTTCTTGGTCGAGGACCGTTTCGTCAAGGCCGGGTCGAACTCGGCGGTGATTCACGTGGCCGAGCCGCTCGACACGCTGGAGCGTACGTTCGCCCGCGCGACCGAGGCCATTCTCATCGTGCTCGGCGCGACCGCAGCCGCGGTCGTGCTGTTCTCCATCGTTCTCGCGTCGCAGGCGACCACGCCGATCAACGAGCTGTCGCGCGAGATGCGCGAGATCACCACCGACCGGTTGGCGCTGGCCGCGGGCTCGGTCGACCGGACGCGGCGCGGACTTGCCTTGCGCCGCCGCCGCGACGAGATCGGGCGGCTCGCGGCGAGCTTCAACGACTTGCTGGCGCGGCTGGCCGACGCGTTCGCGCGCGAGCGCCAGTTCATCTCGGACGCGTCGCACGAGCTCAAGACGCCGCTGACGTCGATCAACGCCAACGCACAGATGCTGCTGCGCTGGGGCGACCGGGATCCGACGATCCGTCGCGAGAGCCTCGAGACGATCGCGCGCGAGAGCGCCGACCTGGCCGGCATGGTGAACGGAATGCTCACGCTCGCCAAGGCCGACCGCGGCGACGAGATCCCCAAAGAGCCGCTCTCGCTCGCCCAAATCGCCAGCGAGGTCGTCCAGAACGCGGCCGCACGCGCGGCCGAGAAGAACATCGCCCTATCGTTCCGGCACGACGGAACGCCGATCGTCTACGGCGACGCCCATCTGCTGCGCCAGCTCGTCGGCAATCTGGTTGACAACGCCATCAAGTTCAGCGAGGACGGAACGGTGAGCGTCGGCGTCGGTGAAAACCGCGCCTCCGCCTGGATCGAGGTCGCCGACAGCGGCCCCGGCATCGCGGAGGCCGAGCTGGCCCACGTGTTCGAGCGCTTCTATCGCGCCGACAAGGCCCGGTCGCGCATCGTGCCGGGCACCGGCCTCGGACTAGCGATCGTTCGCTCGATTGCTCGCGTGCACGGAGGCGAGGCGACGGCGGGACGGGCCCCAGGCGGCGGCGCGCTCCTGCGCGTGCTCTTGCCGCGCGTCCAGCCTCCGTTCACCGCGCTTTCATGATGGACGGTGCGCCGCCCCGATACAATGGAGCGGTGCACGGAGGTGGATTGGGACGCGGGGCCGCGGTGGCTTTCTTCGTCTCGCTCGTTTATCTGACACTCGCGGCGCCCGCGCGCGCCGACGAGCAGTTCGACGTGGGTCCGTCGCCCGTCATCAACGTCAACGTCACCCGCGGCCAGGTGACGATCCAGACCTGGGACCGGCCGCAGGTGATGATCTCCACCGAGAGCTCGCCCTACGTCCAGCACCTCACGCCGGAAGAGGTGGATCCCGGAATTCCGCGCCAGATGCAGATGGCGTCCCACCGCGTTGCGACCGAGCACGGCCCCGTGACGCTGCCCGCCGAGTCGTTCGTACTGCCCGATCTGCAGGGCGCGAAGCACGACGCGATCGTGATTCGCGGACGCGGGAACATGACGATCAACATCCCGCGCGGCACCGCACTCGTGCTCGCGCACCTGCGCGCCGGCCGTCTCACCCTCGACAACTACCACGGCGTCTTCATCACGCACGTGCGCGCGGCCCAGATCGCGCTCAACGACGTGACGGGCACGGGCTTCGTCGAATCGCTGAAGGGCCGCGTCGTCGCGAAGAACTCCACGTTCGACCGGCTGCGCGTCCGGACGGCCACGGGCGACATGCTCTTCCAGAACTGCACCTCGCAGCAGATTCAGGCGACGAGCACCTACGGCTCGATCGTCTACGACGACGGCAGCTTCCAGTCCGGGCTCGCGCGTTTCGAATCGGAGCACGGCAACGTGGCGTTGGGCGTGCGCGGGAACGCGCAGATCGGCGCGCACAGCGGCGCCGGCCACGTCGAGTCGAGCTTCGCCGACGCGGCGCAAGTTCACGGCGATCCGACCACCAAACAGGCGACGGTCGGCGGCGGCGGCCCCGTCGTTACCGCGACGTCGAAAAACGGATCGGTCTATCTCTACAGCGGCTCGATGAACGAGCACCCGCACGTGCGCCAGGAGCTCAGCGGCAGCACGCAGCTCCCGATGCGCCTGCAAAACGCGCCGCCGGCGCGCCCGCCGGTCAGCCGCCCGCCGCCGCCGTAACCTCAGTCTCCAGGTCCAGCAGCATTCCGTCGTAGGCCGCGATCGCTCGCAGGCCGAGTTCGTCTTCGACCTCTTGCGCGAGGCGCGGCGGATCGGCTTCGAGCATCGGCGTGCCGAAGTGCTGAAAAACCGCGACCTTCGGACGCACGTCGGCAACGATGCGCCTGGCGTCGGGCCACGCGAGGTGGTCGACGTTCATATCGTCGCGGAAGCGCAAGACGTTGATCACCAGCACGTCCGGATGGCGCGCGGCGTAATCCGCGGCGAGCCCGTCGAAGTATTTGCCGCACGGCAGATAGGCGACGCGCAGACCCGCGTGCACGAAATGCAGGCCGTGCGTTTCGACGGCGTGGACGTGACGCATCGAGGTGTAGAGCTCGACGTCGCCGATCGCGTAGGGACCGCTGCTCGCCTCCAGCGTCACCACGCGCTCGACGAACCGGCACGCGTAGGGCAGCACGACGGGCCCGTCGTCGAACGCGTCGGCGGGGGCCAGGACCGCGCCGCGCCGGCGGAAGCCGCCCGACGTCATCGCCTCGATGAGGGCGTTGACGTCGCTCGAGTGATCGAGGTGTTTGTGGGAGAGCACGATGGCGTCGAGCTCGCGTGGGTTGCACGGCGGCACGTGCGAGAGCGCGCGCACCAGCGCGCCGGGCCCCGGGTCAACGTGAATCTGCCTCTCGCCGAAGCGCAGCCACATACCCCCCGACGCCCGCAGCTGGCGAGCGACGACGAAGCGCGCGCCGCCGCTTCCGAGGAACAGGATCGACGACGCCACGCTACGCCAGCACCGGGAGCTGAGCGAACTGCCCGGCGAGCACGCCCGCCGACGGCCGCCCGAGCCACCGTTCGAGCACGGTCGCGTAGACGCTGCGAAAATCGACGGTGTAGCGGACGTTGCCCATGTTGGTCGCGCCGAGGTCGGGAGCCGCGCCGTAGAGGCCGCCGCGGACGCCGCCTCCGATCAGGAAGAGCGGCGACGCCTCGCCGTGATCCGTGCCGCGGCTGCCGTTCTCTTCGATGCGCCGTCCGAACTCGCTGAAGGTGACGGTGAGGACGCGCCGGTCGTTTCCGTGCGCGGCCAAGTCGTCGTAGAAGGCGCCAAGGGCGTTGGAGAGCTGCATGAGGAGCTGATTCTGCGTCGCCTTCTGATTGACGTGCGTATCGAACGAACCGTGCTCCACGTAGATCGCCTTGGTGCCGAGGTTGCTGCCGACGATCTGCGCCGCGAGCGCGAGGCTGCGCCCGAGCCCCGTCGCCGGATACGCGGCCTTTGGCGTGTACCCCGCGACGAGCCGCGGCAGCTCCTCGGAGCTGCGCTGTGCGTCGCCTTCGATCTCCATCACGTGCGCGAGGTACGGCGAGGCGAACGGCAGGCTGCGGTCGCTCGCCTGACGCGCGAACGCGCTGCGCGCGCGCCTGTCCCGATCGGCCGTCATCGAATACTGGCCGAGCCCCGGAATCGCGGGGATGTCGGTGCGCTCGGAGACCATCGCCTCGGGCAGCAACTTCGAGATCGCGACGCCCTTGAAAAGATTCTCGCGCGGCAACTGCGACTCGTCGAAATAGCGCCCGAGCCAACCGGTGTGCCGGTAGCGATCGGGCGCGGCCGTCTGCCAGATCTCGGTCGAGCGAAAGTGCGAGTGGTCGGGATCGGGGTAACCGACGCCCTGAACGATCGCGACCATACCCTTGTCGTAGAGCGCCTTGAGCGATCGCATGCCCGGATTGAGGCCGATGCGCGCGTCGATCGCCAGCACGTCGTTCGGCGCGATGGCCAGTCCCGGACGCAGCCGGTAGTACCGTTCGTCGCCGTGCGGCACCACGCAGTTCAGGCCGTCGTTGCCGCCGTAGAGATTGATCAGCACCAGGCAGCGCCCGGCGCTCCCCGGCAGCCCCGACATCGGCGCCTGCGCGAGCGCCCGCGCGAAGACGTGCTCGGTGTTCGCGATCACCGCGAGTCCCGAGGCCGTCGAGAGCAGGAAGTTGCTTCGTTTCACTCCGTCGTCCCGAGCGTCTCAGTTCAGTTGGTAGGCCGGCGCGGCCATGGCGAGATACACCGCGCCGCTGACGCGCTGATCGTAGTTCTCGGGCGTGAGCGACGCGAGCGCCGCGCTGCCGGAGCCGCCCAAATAGCCGCCGAGCTGCGCGAGCGATTCCGGCGCGACGTCGCTCTGCAGCACGTTCGCGGCGATCGCGCGAGCCGCACCCTTCGGTGCCACCGGAAGCGCGCGCAACCACGACGATTCGCCGAGCGCCTGCGATCCGAGCAGCCGCGTCAGGAAGTTCTGGCGCGCGATCATCGTGCCGCTCGTCAGCCAGTTTTCGCCTCCCGGCCAGCCCGCGACGCTCGGCGGATAGAACAGGCGCTGGCCCATCTGCGCCAGCGCGGGCAGCGCGCCGTCGTCGATCGCGGGCAGCCCCAGCGCCCTGTACGACCCGACGACGAACTCGACGGGGCTCTTGACCAGCGCCCGATAGGAGCGTTCGCTGTAGAAGACGTTGCTGGTCAAGATCGCGGCGACCACCGGAGCGAGCTCGTAGTCGTTCCGGCGTAACAGCGAGGCGACCCGGTCGACGAGCTCCGGCTCCGGATCGTTGTAGACGAACCAGTTGAGCAGGCTCGCGGCGAAAAACCGCGCGCACTGCGGCTGCGCGAAGATGATGTCGACGACGTCGTCGCCGGTCAGCGCGCCCGTGCGGCCGAGGAACGTCTTCCGCCCGGCGTCGTGCAGCGCGGGATCGAACGAGACCGCGTTCGCGCGGCGATTCACGCGCCACCCGGTCCACGCCCGTGCCGACTCGCGCACGTCCGACTCGGTGTAGTTGCCGATGCCGAGCGTGAACAGCTCCATCAGCTCGCGCGCGTAGTTTTCGTTCGGGTGCGCAGCGACGTTCTGCGCGCCGTTCAGATAGAGCAGCATCGCGGCGCCCTTGGAGACGGCGCGGGTCAGCTCCCTGAGATTGCCGAGCGCGTTGCGGCGGAAGAGGGCGTTCTGTTCGTACGTGATCGACGGAAACATCGGCGTCGCGCGCGAGGTGAAGTGACCGTGGAAGTAGAGCGTCATCTTCTCTTGCAGCGGCGACGGCGACGCGAGCATCCGGTCGAGCCACCACAGCTGCAGCGCGGCGATCGCTTCGCGCCGCGCACGAAAGCGCTCTCGACGCGTCGCCATTTGCATCGCGCCTCCGGCATCGCTCGGCTGCGGCGGCGGCGCGGCGGCGCCGGCCGGCGCCAGCGCGACCAGCCACGCGACGGCATCGCCGGCCCGCATCCCGGCGTAGCGGCGAACCTCGTCGAGCGTCCCCCCGAAGCCGGCGCGCCGAAGCAGATGCGCGGCGCTGCGGTCGCCCAATACGCTGCGATACGGTTGGAGCGCCGTCGAGAAATCGGGCCGGCCCCGCGGACGCAGGATGCCGCCGACGTCGACCTGAGCCGAGGCCGTCATTTCGACCTAGCTACGAGCCCGGCGAGCAACGGCCCTCGCGATTTCTCCACGTCTAACCGGGCTCTCAGACGGGCGTGACGAATGGCCGCGGCGATGGCGCTGTTGGAGTCACGTCTCGACCGGAATTCCGAGGACTTCGCCGCGAACGCTCGGCGGATGGAGCGTCTCGTCGCCGAGCTGCGCGAGCGGCTGATCGCCGTTCGCGACGGCGGCGGACCCGATGCGGTCGAGAAGCACCGGCGCCGCAACAAGCTCACCGCGCGCGAACGCATCGACCGCTTGATCGACCCGGGCTCCGGCTTTCTCGAGTTCTCCGCGCTCGCGGCCTTCGACATGTACGGCGGCGACTCGCCCGCCGCGGGGATCCTCACCGGTATCGGCCTCGTGGAGGGACAGCACTGCACGATCGTCGCCAACGACGCCACCGTCAAGGGCGGCACGTACTATCCGATGACGGTGAAGAAGCATCTGCGGGCGCAGGAGATCGCCGAGCAAAATCACCTGCCGTGCATCTACCTCGTCGATTCCGGCGGCGCGTTTTTGCCGCTGCAGGCCGACGTGTTTCCCGATCGCGATCACTTCGGGCGCATCTTTTACAATCAAGCGCGCATGTCGGGCAAGCGCATCGCGCAGGTCGCCGCCGTGATGGGATCGTGCACCGCCGGCGGCGCCTACGTTCCCGCGATGAGCGACGAAACCGTCATCGTGAAGGGACGGGGCACGATCTTCCTCGGCGGTCCGCCGCTCGTGAAGGCGGCCACCGGCGAAGAGGTCACGGCCGAAGAGCTGGGCGGAGCCGACGTGCACACCCGAATTTCCGGCGTGGCCGATCACTTCGCCAACGACGAGTCGCACGCGCTGGCGATCGTGCGCGAGATCGTGAGCAACCTGCACCTCGAGCTGCCGCGCCAGTGGGACCGCAGCGACGCGCAGCCGCCGAAGTACGACCCGCGCGATATCTACGGCGCGATCCCAGCCGACAGCCGCGTGGGCTACGACGTGCGCGAGGTGGTGGCGCGTCTCGTGGACGCGTCGGAGTTCCACGAGTTCAAGTCGCGCTACGGCACGACGCTGGTGTGCGGCTTCGCGCGCATCGAAGGCCATCCGATCGGCATCCTCGCCAACAACGGCATCCTGTTCAGCGAGAGCGCGCTCAAAGGCGCGCACTTCATCGAGCTTTGCGCGCAGCGCGGAACGCCGCTGCTCTTTTTGCAGAACATCACCGGCTTCATGGTCGGCAAGGAGTACGAGAACCGCGGCATCGCAAAGGACGGCGCCAAGCTCGTGACCGCCGTCGCGTGCGCCGAGGTTCCGAAGTTCACGGTCGTCATCGGCGGCAGCTTCGGCGCGGGCAACTACGGGATGTGCGGGCGCGCCTACTCGCCGCGCCAGCTCTGGATGTGGCCCAACGCGCGCATCAGCGTCATGGGCGGTCCGCAGGCGGCCAGCGTGCTCTCGACGGTCAAGGGAGAGATGACGGCCGGCGAAAAGACGGCGTTCGAAGCGCCCATCCTCGAGAAGTACGAGCGCGAGGGCAGCCCGTACTACTCCACGGCCCGGCTGTGGGACGACGGCATCATCGACCCGCTCGACACGCGGCGCGTCGTCGCCATGGGCCTCGACGCGGCCGCGCACGCGCCGCAGCCGCGAACGCGCTTCGGCGTGTTCCGAATGTAGGGAACGCTTACTATTTCGTCTTGAAGTAGTTCGGCGTCTCGACCCACCGGACGCCGTTGTAGCGCAGCACCGCGCTCGCGTGGTTCTTCGTCGGGCAGCACATCGGCGCGTTGGCGTCGTAGTAGGGACCCGTCAGCTCGATCGACACGTGGTCGGCGCCGATCTTCGCCGTCAGCTCGCAGGGATTGAGCACCGAGACCGCGCGCAACACGTCGTCGCTCGCCCCGGCCTTGAGCACCGTGATCGCTGCGCTGCCGCAGTCGGCGGCCATCGCGTTCGACTGCACGACGAGCTGCGCGGCCCCGCCGCCCATCAGCGGCGCCGCCCCGACGATGCGCAGCTGCTGGACCGGAAACCACATCTTCGCGCCGCTCGCCTGCGCCACGCGTTCGAGCGGGCCGCCGTTTTTCGGCGACTGATAGCGCAGCTGGAGCGAACCGTGGCGCGGGGCGTAAACGGACAGATACCACTGATAGAAGGTCTGGCCGTTTCCGGAGCCCACGGCCTTCTTGCTCGCCACCGCGCGCCACGGCCCGCCGGGCGCGGACGGCGTGAGATCGGCGGTCTGGCTCTGCACGACGGTTCCCGGCACGGCGGGAGCGAATGCGGGACCCTGCGCGTGCGCCGACGCGGCGACGGCGAGCGCGGCGGCGATGGCGGCCGCGGCGCTGCGGTGGACGTTGCTCATCGCCTCGCGTTTCGACGCACGCCCGCCGCTGACTTGCGCGCGAGGAGGGGGTCTACGGGCGCAGTGCGTTCGCCGGCAGCGCGGTGGGGAGCTTGAAATCCCCCGC
The DNA here is from genome assembly GCA_963824595.1 of Vulcanimicrobiota bacterium. GTDB lineage: Bacteria > Vulcanimicrobiota > Vulcanimicrobiia > Vulcanimicrobiales > Vulcanimicrobiaceae > Cybelea. The sequence continues at coordinate 47,815 of CAWGPY010000001.1, read as the reverse complement.
GGCGGCCGGCGGCGCGCGCACGATTTGGGCGAGCATGTCGCTCCACGCCTGCGTGAGGATCGGGAGCAGCGTGACGAGCCGGTGGACCCCGCCGGGCTGCGAGTAGAACGAGACATCAACCCCGGCGCTCTGCAGAAACAGCGCGGTGGCCGTGGGATACTGCGTGGGAATGCTCTCGTCGGCGCTGCCCGTGAGCACGTAGAACGGCGTCCTGCGCATCAGGCCCACGACGCGCGACGCATCCGATCCTAAGAGGCCGCCGGCGATGCACATCACGGCGGACCACTCGTTCGGGCGAACGGGCGCCACCTCGAACACCGAGAACCCGCCCATCGAATAGCCCGCGAGAAATTGCTTGCGCGGATCGATCGCGAAGGCGCTCGTCGCCGCGTGAAGAGCGTCGTAGACGTCGGAGACCGAGCCGCGAAAGTCGTAGTAGCCGCGACCGTAGGGCGCGACGACGATCGTTCCGGTTCGCTCCGCGAGCTCTTCGATGTAGGGCGGCCCGAGCAGCTCGGTCTCGGATTGCGGGTGACCGTGCAGCAGCACGATCAGCGGCGCAGGCGACGGCGGCGAGTACCGTTGCGGAACGTAGACCGCGACCGGCTGCATCGTTCCGTCCTTCGACGACCGCACCAGCACCTCGCCGAGCCCTCGCACCGACGCCATCGGGACGTAGTCGGCACGCGTCAGCTGCGACGCCAGGCTGAGGTCGAGGCTCGCGATCTGCGCCACGGTCTGGGCCCACTGCGCGGCGGTATAGCCCTGCGGGACGCCGGGATCGGCGGCGAAATCGGCGTCTTCCAGCAAACGCTCGTAGTAATCGTAGGCTGTGTCGCGGCCCGTCGCGGAAGCGATGCGCGAGATGTTCGCGCGATACGCTTGGGCGGCCGCATTCAGCGAGACGCGCCGGTCGCCCGCGGTACTCCCCACAAGGAGGAGAGTCAGAGCAGCGGTGCCGACCAGCGCGCCCCCGGTCATGACACTGTCGTAACGCGTCGCCGGCGCGGACCGTGACGCGGCGCGAGCGTCAAATGCCGGCGTACCATTCGTAGCCCTGGTCTTCCCAGTAGCCGCCGCGGCCGCCGGCGATGCGAGCGAACGTACCCACCACCTCGATGCTCGCGATCCACTTCGCGCTCTTGTAGCCCAGCTGAGTCGGCACGCGCAGGCGAACGGGGGCGCCGTGGTCGGGATCGAGCCGTGCGTCGTTGAGGCTCGTCGCAAGCAGCGCCTGCGGATGGCGCGCCTGATGCATGTCGAGGCTCTCGTAGTAAAGGTTTCCGGCGCCGTCGTCGTCCATGCAGCGGAAGACGGCGTAACGCGCGTCGTCGTGCGGCACGACCGCCGCCAGCACCGCGGCGAGCGGCACGCCGCTCCACTTTCCGATCGCGCTCCAGCCCTCAACGCAGTCGTGGCGCGTGATCTGCGTCTGCTGCGGCATCCGGCCGAGCTCCGCCAGCGAGAACGCGTGCGGCCGTTCGACCGCGCCCTCGACGACGAGGCGGTATGCGGCGAAGCCGCCGGCCAGCAGGCGCGCGTAGTTGGCGTCGGAAGGCGTCGCGAAGCCGTTGACGCGAAATTGACGATCCACGTCGCGGTCGCGGTACTCGCGTGCGAAACCCCGCGTTCCGATCAGCGCGTGATTCAGCGGCTCGGCCGCTTCGAGCGCGCGCCGCACGGCGTCGTTTTCGTTGAGCCGCGACGAAATCGGTCCGCAGCCGGCCAGCGCCGATGCGGCCGAGGCTAAGAAAAGCCCGCGCTTCACTGGCGGTACCAGCCGGTGATCATCGAGCGCATCTGATTGACGAAGCCTTGCGTGGCGACTTGGAACACGTGAATCGCGAAGAACCCCAGCAGCGCCAACATGCCGGCGAAATGCCACAGCCGTGCGAACTGGCGGCCGCCGAAGACGGCCGTCAACGGGTTCGCGATCGCATCTATGCCCGGCGACAGCGCGAGGCCGGTGAGGACGACGAGCGGCGCGACGACGAAGAGCACGATCGTGTACGCCGCCTTCTGAAGCGGATTGTAAACGCCGTGCGGCGGCGGCGTCTTGCGCAGCTTCAGGTAGTACGCCTGCATCGGCCACAGCTTGCCCAGGTCGCCGCGTCGCAACACCATCTCGCGCAAGTTGCCCTTGACCGCACTCGCAATCAGCCACGCCAGCCAGCAGAGCGCGGCGATCCAGGCGAAGAACAGATGCCAGCGGCGGCCGCCCGCAAGGTCTTGATAGCCGGGGATCGTGATCCAGGCCCCGAACGCGTGCGCGCCCCGCGCGCCCATTCCGTCGCCGGTCCATCCGAGCCAACCGGTGGTGGTGAAGCTGTGGCCGAAGATCGTGGTCGTCCCGACTCCGTCGGACGGAGAGCCGATGGCGAGCACCCGCCGCGCCGGATCGCTCTTGTCCGAGGCGTCGAGGTTCGGCGAAGCGTTGAAGATCTGCAGCCCGCTGCCGACCAGCACGGCGAAGGCGAGCACCCATAGCCAGTGACTTGCGCGAACGACCGGCGTGTAGCGATAGACGGCGCGGCGTGGGGCGTTCATTGCTCCAGTATAACGCGCGCGAGGCCCGCTTGGATGAGGGCGCGAACCCCGGCGACCATGGCCGAGATCCAGCTCGCCGTCGCCGACGGCATCGCCCGCGTCACGCTCGCGCGGCCGGAGGTTCGCAACGCGTTCAACGCCGAGGTCATCGCGCAGCTCCACGAGGCCTTCTCCCGCATCACCGCCGCCGACGACGTGCGGGCGGTCGTCCTGGCCGGCGAGGGCGCGGCCTTCTGCGGCGGCGCCGACATCAACTGGATGCGCGCCTCGCTCGACCTGACGTACGAAGCAAACGTCGCGGACGCCGAACGCATGAGCGACATGTTTCGGGCCATCGACAACTGCCCGAAGCCCGTGATCGGCAGGATCCACGGCGCGGCGCTGGGCGGCGGGGCCGGCCTCGCCGCCGTCTGCGACGTCGTCGTCGCGGCCGACGACGCGATCTTCGGATTCACGGAGGTGAAGCTCGGGATCATCCCGGCGGTCATCTCGCCCTTCGTGTTGGCGAAGATCGGCGCGTCGCAGGCGCGCGCGCTGTTCCTCACGGGCGAACGGTTCGACGCCGCGCGCGCCAAGGCGATCGGCTTGGTTCACGAGACCGTCGCGCCTGGGGAGCTCGACGCGGCGGTCGAGCGACGCATCGCCGAGGTGCGCACCGCGGGGCCCGAGGCGATCGGCGCCGCGAAGCTGCTGATACGGCGCGTGCTGGACAACACGTACGCCGAGTCGCGCGCCATCACGACGACCGCGATCGCGCAGCAGCGCGTGACGCCCGAGGGCCAGGAGGGTCTGCGCGCGTTTCTCGAGCGGCGCCCGGCGTCGTTCTCGAAACCGTCGTAACGTAACGCCGTGATCGAGCGCCTGCTGATCGCCAACCGCGGTGAGATCGCCGTGCGCGTCGCGCGCGCGGCTCGCGAGATGGCCATCGTCCCGCTCGGCATCTACTCCGAGGCCGACGCCGCGGCGTACCACCTCGGATTCATGGACGACGTGCGCTGCGTCGGACCTGCGCCGGCGACGGAGTCCTACCTCGATGGAGCGGCGATCGTCGCCGCGGCGAAGGCGATGAAGGCCGACGCCGTTCACCCCGGCTACGGCTTTCTCTCCGAGCGCGCGCCGTTCGCGCAGATGGTCCGCGACGCCGGGCTGATCTTCGTCGGTCCCACGCCGAAAGCGATGGCGGCGATGGGCAGCAAGATCGAGGCGAAGCGCCGCGCGCGCGCGTTCGACGTGCCGACGGTGCCCGGCTACGACGGCGACGATCAGTCGCTCGCGACGCTTCGCGCGGAGGCCGAACGCATCGGTTTCCCGCTGCTGATCAAAGCGAGCGCGGGCGGCGGCGGTCGCGGCATGCGCGTCGTGGAAAAAGCCGCGCAGTTCGCCGAGGCGCTCGAAGGTGCGAAACGCGAAGCCGCCGCGGCGTTCGGCGACGACGCCGTGCTGCTCGAACGCTATCTGCGCGATCCGCGGCACATCGAGTTCCAGATCCTCGCCGACGAACACGGAACGTCGCTGCACTTGGGCGAGCGCGAGTGCTCCATCCAGCGGCGCCATCAAAAGATCGTCGAGGAGGCGCCGTCGGTGGCGCTGACGCCCGAGCTGCGGGCCGAGATGGGCGCGGCGGCCGTGCGCGCCGCGGAGTCGGTGGGCTACACGAACGCCGGCACGTGCGAGTTCATGCTCGACGGCGACGGACGCTACTACTTCCTCGAAATGAACGCGCGCCTGCAGGTGGAGCACCCCGTCACCGAGCTCGTCTACGGCATCGATCTGGTGCGGTGGCAGCTGCGCATAGCGTCCGGCGAACGGCTGACGCTCGCGCAAGCCGAGCTGGCGCCGCGCGGGTGGGCGATCGAGACGCGCATCTACGCCGAGGACCCCGCCAACGACATGCTGCCTTCGACGGGAACGATCGAGCGCTGGTCGGCGCCCGAGGGGCCCGGCGTGCGCGTGGATTCGGGCGTCGCGACCGGCAGCGAGGTCGGCCACTACTACGACCCCATGCTCGCAAAGCTGATCGCGTACGGCAGCGATCGGGCGTCGGCGATCGCGCGCCTCGAGGGCGCGCTGAGCGACTTCGCAATCGGCGGCGTGCGAACCAACCTGCCGCTGCTGCTGTGGATCGCGCGCGACGAAGCGTTCCGCGCCGGCGATACCACGACGAGTTTTCTCGCGCGACGCCTCGACCGCTCGGCGTTCGCGCGTTCGGCCGCGCCGGACGGCGCGGCCCTGCTCGCGGCGGCCGCGCTGCTCGCCGACGGACGAGCTCCGTGGCGGATCGGCGAGGTGAGCGTCCCGCTGCGGCTGCAAAGCGGCGGCGCAGTCGTCGCGCTGACGGCGGACGCCGGCGACCCGCCCGGCACGTGGCGCATCACCGGCGACCGCAACGGCAGCCTGCGCGCGCGCCGCGCGGGCGACGCGGTCACGGTCGAGTTCGGCGGCGAGTCGCTCGCGGGGCGCGTTTGGTACGGCGGCGCGGGCATCGACGTGCTCGTTGACGGCCGCACGTGGACGTTCGGGCCGGCGGAGCCGCCGGCGGTCGACGCGCACGGAGCCGCCGCGGCGGGACCCGCCGGCGGCAGCGTGACCGCGCCGATGCCGGGCAAGATCGTGAAAGTCGCCGTGCGCGAAGGCGAATCGGTCGCCGAGCGCGAGCTCCTGATCGTGCTCGAAGCGATGAAGATGGAACACCGCATCGAGGCGTCCGCCGACGCGACGGTGCGCTCGGTTCTCGTCAAGGAGGGCCAGATCGTCGCGGCCGGCACCCCGCTGGTGGAACTCGGATGAGGCTCGGGCGGGTCGTTAGTCGGCGATGAGCCTTCCCGCGAGCGTCACGATCTTCGAGATGGGTGCGCGCGACGGACTGCAGAACGAACGCGCGCCGGTCTCCACCGCCGACAAGGTCCGTTTCATCGATCTGCTCTCCGATACCGGATTGAAGTGGATCGAGGCGACGTCGTTCGTCAGTCCCGAGGCGATTCCGCAGCTCGCCGACGCGGCCGAGGTGTTCGCGCGCATTCGCAAGGCGCCGGGCGTGCGCTATCCGGTGCTGGTGCCGAACCTCAAAGGCTACGAGCGCGCCCGCGCGGCCGGCGCCGACGCGATCGCGGTGTTCACCGCGGCGTCGGAAGCGTTCACCGAGCGCAACATCAACATGACGATCGACGAGTCGCTGGCGACGTTTGCCGGCGTCGTTCGCGCTGCCAAGCGCGACGGCGCCTGGGTGCGCGGCTACGTGTCGACGGCGTTCGGCTCGCCCTTCGGCGACGCCGTTACGCCACCGATGGTACGCGACGTCGCCGTCAAGTTGATGGAGATGGGTTGCGACGAGCTTTCCGTCGGCGACACGATCGGCGTCGGCGTTCCGAGCCAGGTCGAAGCGCTCGTTCCGCTGCTGGCGGGCCGCATACCGCTCGACGCGATCGCGATGCACTTCCACGACACCCGCGGCACCGCGCTCGCCAACGTCTACGCCGCGCTGCAGTGCGGCATCGCGAAGTTCGATGCGTCGGCCGGCGGCCTCGGCGGCTGCCCCTACGCTCCGGGCGCCACCGGCAACGTCGGCACCGAAGACGTGCTCTACCTGCTGCACGCGATGGGCATCGAAACCGGCGTCGATCTCGCCAAGGTTCGCGCAGCCTCGCGCTTCATCTCCGGCGTCGTAGACCACGCGCTGACGAGCAAAGCCTATCAAGCGATGGAAGCCGCCTCGACCTTGTCATCCTAAGCGAAGCTCGCACAACCCAGCTTGTCATCCTGACAAGGGGCGCTAGCGCAGTGCGAGCGGGATGACGAAGCGCGTTGCCGTGTGCGATTCGGTATAGGCGCTGATCTTGTTGTCCACGAGGCCGGCTGCGATGCCGGTCGAGCGGACCTCGGCGTCGGTCGGCGCCGCGCCGCGGCCCTTTGGGTGAAAGACCCAGAGCGCGCCGGTCGGCTTGAGGTAGCCGGCTGCGCGCGCGACGCGGAACAGATCGCGCGGCCCGTCTACGCGAACGAAGATGAGGTCGTAGCGCGTGCGCAGCGCCTGAGACGCCGCCTTCGCCAGCCGCGCGTTGAGCGCGATCGCAAACGTCTCCTCGTGCCGCCCGACGAGCGCGACGTGCGCGTCCGGCACCACGCCCAGCTTTTCGAATAGGGATCGGTCGGAGTAGTCGCGCTCGGCTCGCGCAGGCATCAGAACCCCAGGTTCTTTGGCTTCGGCGGAATCTCCGTGTACGCCATCGGGCGGTCCCACCAGTCGTGGCGCCGAGCGCGCAGCAACGCGTCGCTCGGCGGCGGAGGCAGGCGCAGCTCCAGCGCGCGCTCGTAGGCGACGAGGTAGCGGTCGATCATCCGCTCGACGCTGAACGTGCGCTCCACGTGTTCGCGGCACGCGCGCCGGTCGAGCGATGCGAGCAACGGCACCTTCGCCGCGGCCTCGTCGTCGCCGTCGCATAAGAACCCGGTCACGCCGTCGACCACGATCTCGGGCAGCGATCCCATCCGCGCGCCGAGCACCGGCGTGCCGCACGCCATCGCCTCGATCGTCGTCAGCCCGAACCGTTCGGGGCGCGTCGTGAGGTGAACGAGCGCGAGCGCGTTGGCGAGCAGCTCGTTGCGGGCCTCGCGCTGGACCGGGCCGAGAAACTGCACGCGATCGCCGTCAATGTGCGGCGCGACGCACTCGCGGAAGTAGGCCTCGTCTTGCGGGATCGCCGCGATCTTCAGCCGGACGCCGGCGCGCCGCGCGACCTCGATCGCCCGATGCGTGCCCTTCTCGGGATGAAATCGTCCCAGGAAGCAGAGATATTCGCCCGGACGGTCGCCGAACGGGAACTGCGCCGGATCGACGCCGTTATACGTCGTCGCGAGGTAATCGAGGCCCGGGTCGCGGTCCGCGTCGGAGATCGAGCAGTAGAAGCTTCGCGAGGCGCCGGCGTAGTAGGCTGCAAGGATCTGCGGCGACGAGAAGCCGTGCACGGTCGTGAGGAGCGGCGGCGTCTCGGAGGCGAGCGCGTAGGTCAGCGGCTTCCAGTCGAGATGGTTGTTGATCAGGTCGAACTCGCCCGCGCGGCGGAAGCACTCCGCGATGTGCAGCGCCGTGAACACCTCGCCGTTGAGCGCGGGGTCCTCGTTGAGCCCCACCGGCACGACGGAGACCAGCCGACCGTCGAAGCGCGAATCGCCGGCGGCGAACAGCGTCACGTCGAGGCCCCGGCGCCGCATTCCGTCTGCGACGTTGAACGCCATCTGCTCCCACGGCCCGTAGCCGGGCGGAGGCGCCGGCCACGAGATGGCGGCCAGCACGGCGAGCCGCAGGCCGCGCAGTTCCACTAGCGGTCGTCGTCGACGATGTGGCGGTCGTCGTCGGCGACGGCGAGATTGAAATGGGTTCGCCGGATCAGCCTCTGCATGGAGACCTCGGAGAACGGCGGCACCATCGCCGGACGCGTGTAGTCGAACATGTCGCTCAGATCGTCGTCGGTGGCGTCGCGCTGCCCCATGTTGCCCAGCGCCCAGTTCTTCTCGATGAACGCCGCGATCGCCGTGGACTCGCGCTGCCGGTGCGAAACGAACGGAACCGCTTCGGGATGCCGCGGATCGTAGTTCGACTTCGCCCATGCGGAGAGCACCACGATCGGAATGCGAAAGCCCCAGGTGGTTTCCGCCGGGCCGGGCGGCGGCGGAACGTGGTCGTACCACCCGCCGGAGTCGTCCCACGTAACGATCATTGCGCTGTCCTTATAGTAGTTGCACTGGGGCGGCGCGTGGCGGCTCTGCACGAGCGCCAGATACACCGAGCCGACCCATCCCGGGCCGCCCGCGCTCAGGCTGCCGGCGTGATCGGAGTCGAGGTAGTTCGGCATGACGAACGACACCTGCGGAAGCCGGCAGCGCGCGATGTCGCTCAGCACCGTGCTCGACGGCGTGACGACGTTGCGCTGCCAGTCGCGGCCGTAACGTATCTTTCGAAACGCGTCGTAGATGTTTACCGACGGATCGGTCACATCGTTGTAGCGTCCGGTGTAGTACTTCCACGTGACGTGCGACGCATCGAGCAGATCGGCGATCGACAGCTGATCGAAGCACGGAAATGCGCCCGGCGCGATCGTCTCGTCGCCCGTCGGTCCGAACAGCGGCACCGTCGTTCCCGGTTTCGCGTCGCAGCCCCAGATCGAATCGTCGGGGTTGCCCGCGATGCGGCTCTGCGCGGTGACCAGCGTGAAGTGGCTCGGGAACGTCGGTACCAGTCGAGGGGCGAAGTTCCGGTCGGCGACCGCGTAGCGCGCCGCCAACAGGTGATAGATGGTCGTTTCCGAGTCGGGGAGGTACGCATAGGCGAAACCCGGCGGCGGTTTCAAAAAGGCGATCACGCTGCGGACCGGGACGTTCCCGAAGCCGTCCATCTTGCCGCGGTTCCACTCGTCGAGCAGGGCGAGATGCGTGTGCCGCGGATCGGCGGGATACTCGAACGATACCGGCTTGAGCTCGATCGTCCCGCCGTCAACGGTGGCGCTCTGCGACGTGTCGGCCCCGGGATAGGGCCCGCCCTGCTCCAGGACCGACGAGGCGAACAAATTATCGAACGTGCGGTTCTCCTGCACCATGACGATCACGTGCCGAATCGGGCTGCCGACGACCGGCTGGCCGAGCAGCGTCGGGTTGCCGCCGATCGGAGCGGTCACGCCGCTCGCCGCGAGCACGACTGCCGCGGCAATCGCGTTGCGGATCATTGGATCGCGCCGTTTTTGAACACCAGCTGCGGCTCGCGCAGCGCGCGCACGTCTTCGCCGGCGTCGCGCTGCAGCAACAGCATGTCGGCCGGCTCGCCGACGGCGATCAGGCCGCGATGGAGTCCCACGAGCTCGGCCGCGACGTTGGTCGCAGCGTGCAGCGCCTGTTGCGGCGTCATGCCGAGCAGCGACCACATCAGCTCCAACTCCTGCGCGTAGTTGTCGTGGTAGTTGTAAGGCGTGCCCGCGTCGGAGCCGCCCGCGATGCGCACGCCGCCCTCGTAGGCCCGTCGGATGTTGGTAAGCATCGCCTCGTTGAGGCCGCGCGCCTTTTCCACCACGTAGCGCGGCTGGGTGCCGTCCTCGAGATGCGCCATGATGCAGGTCGGCGCGCTCAGCGTCGGCACGAGATAGACGCTTCTCTCTTTGAAGAGCGCGATCGCCTCGTCGTCGAGCATGGTGCCGTGCTCGATCGAGTCGATTCCGGCGCGCAGAGCGTTCTTGATGCCCTGCGTGCCGATCGCGTGCGCCGCGACGCGCAGCCCGTGCCGGTGCGCCTCGTCGATCGCGGCGGCCAGCTCGTCGTAGGTGAGCTGCGCGTTGCCGGGCACGGCACCCTTGGTCATCACGCCGCCGGTCGCGATCGTCTTGATGCAGTCGGCGCCGCCCCACATCTGCTCGCGCACCGCCTTGCGCGCATCCCACGGCGAGTCGACCGCGCGGCCGATGGGCCAGCCGTGGCCTCCGGTCATGCAGAGCACGGCGCCCGACGCGCGCATCCGCGGGCCCCGAATGCGGCCCTCCTCGATGGCGTCGCGCACGTCGGCGGCGATTCGGTTCGAGCTGCCCACGTCGCGGATCGTCGTGACTCCGGCCTTCACCGACTTGGCGGCGTTCTCGACGGCGCGGAGTAGCCGCTGGTTCGGCGTGGTCGTCTGGATCATGCCCATCATGTCGGGCTCGCCGCTGCCCTCGAGATGCGCGTGCGCGTTGACCAGGCCCGGCGTCACGCACGCCGCCTCGAGATCGCACTCGCCCGTCGCGGCTCGGATCTCCGCGACGCGGCCGCCGTCGATCACCACGTCAACCCGCTGCTTCGGCGGCTCCAGCGTGCCGTCGTAAAGAACTCCGGCTCGGACGATCATACGCACCTCTCTAGTGAAACTTGATATTGGTGAGACTGCTCACGCCGTTGATGATGAGCTGCACGGCGATGGCCGCCACGATGATGCCGACGATGCGGCCGACGGCGTCGATCCCCGTCGCGCCGAACCAGCGCGTGAGCGTCTGCGCGCCGCGCATGGACGCGTAGGTGATCGCCATGACGAGCAGCGCCATCGCCACGAAGATGCCGCCGTTGAGGTAGTGATGCGTATCGGTCGGATTCACGAGCGCGACGCTGGCCGTCAGTGCGCCGGGGCCGGTGATGATCGGAATCCCGAGCGGGAAGACCGAAGGATCGGTCATCGGTCCCGACGTCGCCTTCGCGCTGTCGGCCGTCTGGCGATCGGTCTTCTCCGCGAACACCATGTCGGCGCCGACCTTGAGCAGCAGCAGCCCGCCGGCGATCTTGAACGCCCCGATCTCGACGCCCAGCGCGTTGAGCAGCGCCTCGCCGGCGAACGCGAACGCGATCAGGGCGATCGTGGCGACGATCGTCGCACGTTTGGCGATCTGCGCCTGGTCGTGCGTGCTGCGCCCCTCGGTGAGCGTTGCGAACGCGGCGGCGGCCTCGATGGGGTTGAGCATCGCCAGCAGCGTGACGAAGACGTAGAACGCCTCGCCGGCCTGCGCGCTCAGCACGCGGGCTCCCAGTGCAGCTTGGCGTGCGCGGCCTGCGCGCGGGCCACGGCCGCGTCGTCGACCGGACCGTCGACGAGCATCGTGAAGTGTCCCATCTTTCGCCGCGCGACGGCGTGGCGCTTCCCGTAGACGTGCAGCACGATCGATGGATCGCTCAAAAGATCGGGAATTCCCGCAAGGTGGTCGCCCGTGCCGTCGCCCAGCACGTTCATCATGATCGCGTTGGCCAGCAGGCGCGGGGGCGAGAGCGGAAGGTCGCAGATCGCGCGCACGTGCTGCTCGTACTGCGAACACGGCGTCACGTCGATCGTATAGTGGCCGCTGTTGTGCGGGCGCGGCGCGATCTCGTTCAACAGCAGCCGGTCCGCGGTATCGAGAAAGAACTCGACGCAGTAGGTCCCCACGATGCCGAGGCCGCGGCCGACGGCCGCCGCCGCCGCCGTGGCCCGCTCGGCGATCGCGCAATCCACGCGCGCCGGCGCGATCGTCATCGCCAAGATGCCCCGGTCGTGCGTGTTCTCGGCGACCGGATACGCCACGATATCGTCGTGAGCGTTGCGCGTCGCCACGACGCTGAGCTCGCAGCGCAGCGGCACGAGGCGTTCGAAGATGAGTTCGGCGCCGCCGGCGCTCGCGATTGCCGCGCGCGCCTGGTCGAACGACTCGACGCGCCATTGGCCCTTGCCGTCGTATCCGCCGCGCACGGTCTTGACGACCGCCGGGAAGCCGACCGTGTGCGCGGCGTCGGCGAGGCCGGACGCGTCGCGCACCGCCGCGAACTGCGTCGTCGCGATGCCCGCCTCACGCGCGAAGCGCTTCTCGGCGAGACGATCCTGCGTGACGTGCAACACGCCGCTCGCGGGCATCACCCGGTGCCCGAGCGTTTCCAAGTGCCGCACCGAGGCGATGTCGATGTTCTCGAACTCGTAAGTGATCACGTCGCTGCGCCGGCCCAGTTCCTCGACCGCGGACAAATCGCCGTAGGCCGCTACGATCTGTTCGTCGGCAACTTGACCGCACGGCGAGAACTCGTGCGGATCGAGCGTGATCACGTGATAGCCCATCCGCTTCGCGTCGAGCGCGAACATGCGACCGAGCTGGCCGCCGCCGATCACGCCGATCGTCTCGACTGACTTCAATCGAGGACACTGGAGGCCGCCGCGTCGTGCATGCGCGCGACGTAGGCCGCCAGGCGCTCGGCGACGGCGGGGTCGCGCAACGCGACGATGCGCGCCGCGAACAGCGCGGCGTTGACGGCGCCGCCGATCGCCATCGTTGCGACTGGAACGCCGGGCGGCATCTGCACGATCGAGAGCAGCGAATCGAGGCCGCCGGCGCGAGCCGAACCGACCGGCACGCCGATGACGGGCACCAGCGTCTTCGCCGCCGTCATGCCCGGCAGGTGCGCCGCTCCGCCGGCGCCGGCGATGATCGCCAGCAGTCCGCGGCTCGCGGCCGACGCCGCGTATTCAAACATCTCGTCGGGCATCCGGTGCGCGGAGACGACGCGCACCTCGCACGGAACGTCGAGCTCGTCGAGCGTCTCGCGCGCGCCCGACATCGTGTCCCAATCGGAACGGCTCCCCATGATGATGCCGACGATCGGCGATCTGCCCTCTTTCGCCACCGCTCGGAGCTTCGCCGCGCCCCGACCTTGTCATCCTGAGCCCAAGCGGAGCCCTTCGACTCGCTTCGCTCGCTCAGGATAAACTCGCGGCGCGGCGAAGTCGCCGGACGTGTCTCCTTTTCTCCTCGGCATCAACTATTGGCCGTGCCGCAGCGCGATGTACATGTGGGAACGGTTCGACATCGGCGAGATCGCCGACGACCTCGCGCGCATCAAGGCGCTGGGGCTCGATGTGGTTCGCTTCTTTCTGATGTGGGAGGCGTTTCAACCGCAACCCGGCGCGATGGATCAAAGCGCGCTTCGCAAATTCGACGCCGTGATGGATCGGATGGCGGACGCCGGCCTGCGTGCGATGCCGACGCTGTTCTGCGGCCACATGAGCGGCGTCAACTGGCTGCCGGCCTGGACCCTCGAACGCGAGCCCAGCACGGGCCGCTTCAGAACCATCGCCGGCGGCGCGGTCGTCGACCGCGCGATCGCCGACTTCTACGCCGACCCCGACCTGCTGCGCGCGCAGACGCTCTTCGCCCGGCGCGTGGGCGAGCGCGCGCGCGAGCATGCGGCGCTGTTCGCGTGGGATCTCGGCAACGAGTTCTCCAACCTTCGCGAGCCCGCCACGGCCGACGACGCCGCGGAGTGGAGCGCGCGGTTGAGCGACGTCTTGCTGCAATCGTCAGGGGCCGGCGCGAGCGGCGGGATGCACGGCGAGGATCTCGACCACGACCGGCGCCTGCGGCCGTCGAGCATCGCGAGGCCGTGGCCGTTTGCGACGATGCACGGGTACTCCGTCTACAGCGCCTTCGCGCGCGGCCGCCTCGACACCAACGTCGTGCCGTTCCTCTGCCAACTGCAGCAGTCGTTCAGCGGTAAGCCCGTGCTGTTCACGGAGCTCGGAAATCCCGAATGCCCGCCGGGCGTCGCTCGCGTGGACGGCTTTGAGTGTCTCGACGAGAACGAGCTCGCCGGCTACGCGGCCGGCGCCATCGACCGGCTGCACGAGCGCGGCGCGCTGGGAGCGTTTTGGTGGTGCTGGGCCGACTACGACCTTTCGCTTGCGAACCTGCCGCCGTTCGACCGGGCGCCGCACGAGCTGCGCTTCGGGATCGTCCGCAGCGACGGCACGCTCAAGCCCGTCGCGCAGACGCTGGCCCGCATCGCCGCGGAAGGGCGCACCGTCTCCGATGCGCCGCCGGCCCCGATCGCGTCCGAAGCCGAGCACTACGCGGGGCTGCCGCAGAGCATCGAGAGCGAGTACCGCGCCTACTGCGATGCCAATGCCTGAGAAGCGCGCGATCGTGATCACGGGCGCAAGCTCCGGCATCGGTCACGCGCTCGCGCTCGAGGCCGCGCGCGCCGGCTACCGCGTGCTGGCCACGGCGCGACGCGCCGCGCTGCTCGACGATCTCGCCGTCGAGATCCGCGCCTCCGGCGGCGAGTGCGCGACGCTCGCCGGTGACGTGACGGCCGTCGAAATGCCGCCGCGCTTGGTCGCGGCGGCAATGCAGGCCTTCGGCCGGATCGACGCGGTGGTGAACAACGCAGGCCTCGGCGACACCGGCTTGCTGCTCGACAAGAGCGATGCGGAACTCGACGCCCAGTGGCGGCTGCACGTTCTGGCGCCGCTTCGGCTCGCGCGGGCTTCTCTACCCGAGCTCGAACGAACGAGCGGCATGCTGGTGTTCGTCGGCTCGGGGATCGCGCGCGTCCCGTTGCCCAACTACGGCGGATACGCGCTTGCGAAGGCCGCAATTCGAGCTGCGGCGATTCAGCTGCGGCGCGAGTTGAAGTTGCGCGGCGTCGGCGTGACGTACGTTGACCCGGGCGTGGTCGTTTCGGAGTTTCACTCGCGGCTGGACATCGAACGCACGCCGTTCGCAGCGCCGACCGGCCGGGTGGCTCGCGCGATCCTGCGCGGCATCACCCGGCGATCCGCCGTCGTCAACGCCGTGCCTTGGCAGACCGCCGCGACGGTGCTCGGCGAATGGTCCGGCACGCTGGCCGACCCACTGGTGATCAAACACTTCACCCCCACGCCGCGTCATCCTGAGCCTTGTCATCCTGAGCGCAGCGAGCCGAAGGCGAGCGAAGTCGAAGGACGGCGCGAAGGACAAAGCGACGCCGGCGTTTCATTTGACAGGGCTCTCGAGCCGGTGGCGCGGCGCATGGAACGGGTGAAACTCTCGCCCGCGTTCCTGCGCGAGGCCCTCGTGCCGGGAGCGGCGCTCGAGCTCAACGTACTCGCGATGCGGTGGGCCGGCATGCCAAACAAGAACGAACGCGCGGCGCTGCACGAAGCGCTCGACGCGCTCGAATCGGCCGGTTATCTGGAACGACTGGAGGAGGAAACGTGGAAGGTTCTACGCGCCGCCGATTGAGCGGCACGCTTGCGGCGGTCGCGCTGGCGGCGACGTGCATCGGCGGAATCGCTCGCTCCTCGGTGGGGCCGGCCGAGCAGACCGGAGTCTTCGCCCTGCTCGGCGGCACGCCGAGGATCGTCTCGAAGTTCTGGGCCGTTGCGGGGCCCGGGCTCGGCGCGACGCTGAAGTTCCGCCAGTACAAGCTCGGCGGTGCCGCGCCGATCCTCGACTACGACGTGGACATGCAGCACGTGATGCACGTGGTCGTGGTTCGCGACGACTTCGCGACGTTCGCTCACCTGCACCCCGACTTCGACACGACCACCGGCACGTTCTCCGCCAAGTTCACCAAGACGGCAAACCACAAGTTCTACGTCTACGCCGACAGCGAGCCGCACGGCATCGGGCAGCAGGTCTTTCGCTTCACGATCGAGAGCGACGGTCCGCTCGCGAACGCCGCGCCCTCGCTGGCGGCATCGGCCCCGGCCGTGGCGGCGGGCCCGTACGTCGTGACGCTCGAGCGCACGACGATACCGGCCAACGCGCCGATCACGCTGAAGATCGCCATCACGAAGGACGGGCGTCCCGCGCAGGGGCTCGGCACGTACCTCGGCGCCGCGGCTCACGCGGTATTCCTTAGCGTCGCGACGCTGCAGTACGTGCATCTCCATCCGAAAGTCCCCCACGCAGCCGACGACATGACCGACATGGCGATGGGCACGCCCGCGGGGCCGCTGATGGCGATGCACGTGCCGGCGCTGCCGGCCGGCGCCTACAAGCTGTGGCTGCAGTTCCGAGGCGCGGACGACAAGTTGTACGCCGCGCCGTTCACGATGCGCTCGCAGTGATCCGGCGCCAGCCCTGCTTCGCGGCGATGGCGGCAAAGAACAGCAGCGTCGCGAGGAGCACGATCGTCGCTCCGCTCGACGCGCGCACGTAGTACGACAGGTACAGACCTCCGACCGTGCTGGCCGCGCCGAAGAGCGCGGCCAGCGCCATCATCGGCGCGAATCGTGACGTGAGCTGATAGGCGGCGGCGGCGGGCGTGACCAGCAGCGCCGCGACGAGCACGATCCCCACGGCCTGCAGCGCGACGACGATCGTCAGCGCGAGCATTACGAGCAGCGCGTATTCATAGGCCGGCGAGGCGATGCCGCTCGCCTGCGCGACGACGGGGTCGAACGTGGTGTAGAGCAGCCCGCGGAAGAACACGGCGACCGCGGCCGCGACGACCACGCTCAGCCCGAGAATCAGCCAGAGATCCTGCGGCTGCACGGCCAGGATGTCGCCGAAGAGAAAGCTCTGCAAGTCGACGGCGTAGCTGCGCTGCTGGCTCATCAGGAAGACGCCGAGCGCAAACATGCCGGTGAAGAGCACGCCGATCGTCGTGTCGAGCGAGATGCGGCCGCGGCGATGGACGAAGCCGATGCCGAGCGCGGTCAGCACTGCGACGATGCCCGCACCGATGTAGAAGTTCGCGCCGCGGAGATAGGCGATCACGATGCCGGCAAACGAGGCGTGCGCGATGCCGTCGCCGATAAACGAGAGCCGCCGAAGGATCACGTAGGTGCCCATCGTCGAGCAGAGCAGACCCACGGCGAGCGCCGCGACGAAGGCGCGCTGCATGAAAGCGTAGTGAAACGGCGCGACGAGCGCGTCGAACATCAGGGTCGCACCTCCGGATGCGCCGCGCGGGCGGCGTGGGGCTCGCGATCGTATCGCAGGTGGCCGTGCGTGTGCGTGTGCTCGCGGATCGCGGCGTACGCACCCGACTCGACTACCTCGCGCGGCGTGCCGAGGGCGAGGACGCGCCGGTCCAGCACGAGCAGCCGGTCGAACCAGTCGTCGACGCGGTCGAGGTCGTGCGTCGCCATGATGACAGGCAGCCCGCCGTCGACGAGCGCGCGTACGACGATGCGCAGTGCCTCTTCGGTCTCCGCGTCAACGCCCGTCGTCGGCTCGTCGAGCAGCAGGAGCCGCGGCTCCTGAGCGATCGCGCGCGCGACGAAGGCGCGCTGCTGTTGGCCGCCCGACAGGTTGGCGATGTGACGATCCGCCAGCGCGCCCATGTTCACCGCCTCGAGCGCGCCGCGAACGACGTCGCGGTCGCGCGCGCCGAAGCGCTGCCAGAACCGCAGCCGCGCGAAGCGACCCATCGCAACGACGTCCCACACCGTTGCCGGGAACGACCAGTCAACGGCCTCGACCTGCGGCACGTAGGCGATGGTTCCCGGCGGCAGGCGACGCGGTTGCGATCCCAATACGCGCAGCTCGCCGCGCGTCGGCGTCAACAGACCGGCGATCGTCTTGAGCAGCGTCGACTTACCCGAGCCGTTGGGCCCGACGATGCCCAGCGCTTCGCCGTAATGCACCGTCAACGTTGCGCCGACGAGCGCGGTGAAGTCGTCGTAGCGAACGACGAGATCGCGCGCAACGACGGCATAGCCAGTAGCCTTGTCATCCTGAGCGGAGGCGCGACGCGCCGCAGTCGAAGGGCGGCTCATTTCAGGGCGGCCGCGATTACGTTGGTGTCGTAAGTCAACATCTCGAAATAGTTGGCGACGCGCGGATCGGTGCCGATAGAGTCGTCGTAGAGACCCTCGACGACCTTGATGCCGGCGCCCTGCGCGATCGCGTAGAGCAGCTTCGGGCTGTACTCCGGCTCGCTGAAGACGGCGCGGACGCCGTGCGCCTTGGCGAGGTCGATCAGCTCGGCGATCTGCGCGGGATTGGGTTCCTGCCCCGGATTGCGCTCGACGAAGCCCAGCGTCGTGATTCCGAAACGGTCGTTGTAATACTGCCAGGCGTTGTGGAACACGATCATGTAGCGGCGCGCGGGCGGAATCGCGGCGATGCGGGCGCGGATGTGGGCGGTGAGGTCGTCGAGGCGCGCGTTGTAGCTCGCGGCGTTTCGGCGATAGGCGGGGGCGTGCGCGGGATCGGCGGCGACCAGCGCGTCGCGGATTGCGAGAACGTAACGCCTGGCGAGTACCGGGTCCATCCATAGATGCGGGTTGAGATTCTTCACCGGCAGCCCGTCGGTGCAGACGACGACGCGCAAACCGCGCGACCCGGCGTCGCGCAAGAGGCGGTCGAGCCACGACTCGAGGCCGGCGCCGTTCTCCACGAGCAGGTTCGCATCGGCGACCGTCGCGACGTCCTGCGGCGCCGGTTGGAACGTCTCGGGCGATGCGCCGACCGGCACGATGTTCTTCACGATCACGTACTCGCCGCCGACGCCCTGCACGAACGAGTTCAGCGTCGAGATGGTGGTTGCCACGCGTACCTTCGCCGGCGCGCTCGCGCCGTTGGGCTGCCGGACGTCGAACGGCGAGCGGTGCGCGCACGCCGCGAGAACGACGAATGCCGCCGCGCACGCGGCTCGCTTCAACGACACGCGCGGCATCGTCCGAAGAACTCCATCGCGTGGCCGTCGAGCTCGAAGCCGTGCAGCAAGCGCAGCGACTCGGCGAACTGCTCCATCGCCGTGCAGTCAACGTCCTCGACGCGGCCGCAGTTGGCGCAGATCGCGTGGTGGTGATGGCGCGCCGGCTCGCAGACCATGTACGTCGCCTCACCCTCCGGATCGGTCCGGGCCGTTACGTCGCCTTTCGTGCGCAGGCGATCGAGCGTGCGATAAACCGTCGAGAGCGAGACGCGAGCGCCCCCGCGCTCGAGCCGCTCGTGGATTTCGGCCGCGGAAAGAAACCGCGGCTCGCCATTGAGAATCGACGCGATCAGCTCGCGGGGACGCGTAACGTAATCCGACCGGCTGCCCATGAGATCGGAACTATTTGCGAATCGTTCGCAAAAGCCTCCCGCGGGGTGAGGGCGATGGGCTGGGAGTCGGGCAGGTCGCGATGGCCGCCTTCGCCTTAGTGTGGACGCCGTCGCGCCAGTAAGCCGAGGTCTCCGACCATGCGGGCAGCGTCAGGCCGGCGGCCGCGGCGCGGGACTGGACCTTCGGGATCACGTCGGCAAAGGCCGCCGGCACCGTGCCGTAGCCTTCGTTGACCACGTTGGCGAGTGCGAGCCAGGCGTCCGAGAGCATCATCGTGGGCAGGGCCTGGGCGGCCGCGGGGCACGAGGAGTTGAGGCGCACTGCGATGTCGGATTCCAAGGTCAGCGCCCACGCAGAGGTAGCGGCGATCTGCGCGAACATCGCCTCCCGTTGCGACTCGCTGCTGCAAATGCTGCCGAGGATCTCGCGCTCTTCGTTCAGCATCGAGAGGACGTCGAGGATGGCGCCGTAGCGCTGGATGAGTTGCGACGGGCCGTTGCCCGGCGAGTGGCGGTCGTAGTCGCGGACGCGCGACTGCGCGTCGTCGATGGTCTGGGCGTTGCAGCGGTTCACCGCGACCTCGGCCGGCGCTGGAAGCGTGCCAGGCATTGCAAGACCCGGCTGAAGGCCGAGCGCCAGGGCGAGGATAGTGGTCCGCAGGGGCGTGCTCATTCGCTTTGACAGGTGCCCAGGACGGCGCGTACAATCCTCCAGGTCGCCGCGGCGCCGGCGTGGGGATGTAGCTCAGCTGGTAGAGCACTTGCTTCGCATGTAAGGGGTCCGGGGTTCGAGTCCCCGCATCTCCACCAATGAAACGCGTCGATTTCATAAGCCTTTTTGGAATCGGCGTTTGATTTTTCGGAGGTTCATCCGATTTTTTGACGACCAATTGACGACCAATCTCGACGGTCTCGAAAACGCGATCCATCGTTTCGGCTGCCTGTCGGCGCGCCCCCTCGAACATGTGACCGTAACGGTCGAGCACCATGCGTGTATCGACGTGGCCGTTGCGTCGCGCGACCAAAATGGGGTCAGCACCCTCCTCAATGAGGAATGAGTTGGAGGAGTGGCGCAGCGAGTGAAAGTCCACGTCAGGTAATTCGGCGAGGCGCAGTAGCGGCTTGAAGGTGCGGCGGATGAAGTTACTTTTGCGCAGCGGATTGCCTTGGCTGTCCGTGAAGACGAGCCGGCCATTGTAACCGTCGGCACGGCGGGCGCTATGCCAAGCTCTCAGCGTGCGCAGAGTCAGTTCAGGCAGTTCCAACGTGCGCCGGGAAGCTTTAGTCTTGAGCGGTCCGAGCGTGAGCCTGCCTGCGACATCCTCCGTTAGTTGTCGCACGATGGCGACGGTGCGCTTGTCGAGATCGACGCAGTCCCAAAGCAATCCAAAGAGTTCACCCTCGCGCATCCCAAGCGTCGCAGCCATGATAACGAGCACCTGGGTTTGCCCCTCGGCCATTTCCATTAGCCGCTTTGCCTCGTAGCGATCGAGCACGACCTTCTCCTTCGGCTCGTAGCGTGGTGCGGACACAAGGGAACAAGGATTGAAGATGATCTTGCGTTCCCGGAACAGCGCGTTTAGCGCGGCATTCAGCGTCGCGTGTACTTGCTTGCGGGTGGCGGTGCCTACCTCGAGCTCCTTCAGCTTCCGGAGCAGCACCTTGACGTCATCGACATCCAGGTCGGCAACGCGACGCGCGCCGATGTGCGGGACGATGTGGCGGTCGACGGCGTGCCTTCGCAAGCGATAGGTGTTGGCTCGCCAGTCTCCGTCTGCTAGCCATTGTTCGAGGTGCTCTTTTAGCGTGAGGTCGAGGTCCATCGGGAGTGCATGGCGAGCCGCATAGTGGCGCATCTGCTCGGTGACGTCCTGGCGTGTCGCACCGTAAAAGCTTTTGCGCGCGAGGTTGCCGGCACGCGCCCCGGTGCGCAGCTTCCCTTCCCATCGGCCGTCCTTCCGCCTGTGGAGTGTCCCTTCGCCACGTGCTCGACGAGCCATGACCTAGCGGCGCTTTCTGTTACGCATATCAACGTGACGCTGAATGCAGTCACGGACGGCGCCCGGACGAAAGAGGCGCGAGCCACCGAGCTTCACCGATTCCAAGAGACCGCCACCGATCAGCTTGTATAATTTTGACTTCTTGCAGCCTAGGGCAGCACATACTTCTTGGGTGTTCATCAGCGGTTCAACTTCACGATGGCGTTTGGACTCCACGCTTAAGAAATCCTACGGACATGATTGGAATAATAGTCGGCAGAGGCGCAAAGCGCTGACCAGCGTTTGAGCGGGCGCCTATTTTTACCCGCATTAATATGCGGGTGAAAATGCTCCGCATCTTTGCACCACAATTATCCTTGCCCGCTCAAAGAGTGTCAAGACTCGTGGGCGCATATCCTCGCGGGCGTGCGAACCCAGCTCCAGGCTATGCCTTGGTCATCCAGTTTAATCGGACACTTAACGCGCCACTTCGACGAGACCGCTCGGCCCAAGGGGTCGGACTACCGGGAAGGCTCGGCCCGGGCAGTAATTCGTCGATTCGCCAGGCCTGCGAGCCGGACTTTGTTATTTGTTTCGCTTGATGCGGCTAAACCGATAACGAATGTGAGTGGAGCTCGCCGAGGTCTAGCGTTACGTTCCAATAACCACTGGACGTGAGGGAGTAGCCGACCTTAAAAACGTACGTACCCTCACAGTTATCGGCTGCGTAAGATTCCAGCCGAGGTCAGCGGTTCGACTCGCCGTACCCCGTCTAATAGGACGAGCGCCGTCGCACCCCGAGGTTCGGTCTCTGACACCTTTCGCGGGCGTAAGGCCGATGGGCGGCTACGGGCAGGACCCGCCTGGCCAGGGGCCGCGGTTTTATGATATTCTGTTACAGGCCTCACTGGTGTGAGGCTACAATGAAGCAAAGCGCATTGGATCGGGTGGATGCGTTTGCCCTGCGACGCGCTGCTTTGGCTACTCCTGAGGTGCTCAACGAATTGCTTCACCTTCTAGATCGGACCGCGCTTAATGAGCATCGGTTGAGGGCAGCTTTAAGCGCGATAGCAATTGTTGTCAAGCTTGAGTCTGAACGCGAGGAGAGGGTGCTAACCTCGTCCGAAATCTGTCCCGAAACCGGCGAACAAGTTATGATTTTTCTGTTAACGAAGCGTCAAGAACAAAACTCGGAAGGACGGCTATGAATAGGCTATCAGTATTGATTATCATTGCAGCCATCTCTCTTTCAGGATGCAATGCACCAGGCAGTGCTCCGGCAGTGCCCTCTGGCTCGTCGAGCCAAAGTACAGCAGAGCGATCCGGCTTGGGTCGCACCGGCTCCAGTAGTGACTTGGCCTACGTCGGTACTGCTCAAGCAGCGGTGGAGGTTTACAGCTACCCTGGCCTAAAGCACCAGCAAACGATACATCTTCCGGCCGGAGGGGACGGCAGGGTATGTACCGACTCAAAGGGCAATGTCTTCGTGGGGACTTTTTTTGCCGAACAATCACAAGCATACGTCTATGAGTACGCTCACGGAGGCTCTACCCCGGTCGAGACCCTGACTCTCGAACCATATTGGGTGCCGGCCGGGTGTTCTGTAGATTCGGTATCGGGGAATCTCGCCGTTTCCGAGTACAGCACCAACGGTGGCGGTGCAAAACTCGCGATTTACGATAACGCACAAGGCGCTCCCACGTTTTATACCGACGCCGCTATTACGGGGCAGCCAGGCTACGACGGTCAGGGGAATCTCTTCATGATAGACCATGGCTCTGTAATGGCGGAACTGCCGGCAGGAAGCACAAGCGTCGTCCACGTCAGCCTTAGCAGCGCGGTCGGGCAGGTTGACAGGATCCAGTGGGATGGCACCCACCTCGCTCTAACTGCGGCAAGCACCAAGGACGTCAAGAGGAGCAAGCTTCCTGAAGTGATCCACCGTTTAAGCATCGCAGGCTCGTCTGCCACAATCGTTTCGACGATCACGCTGCGAGGATTGAAAGCTCGGGCCACCGGTGGAAGCTGGATCATCGGCAGCCGCGTTCTGGCGCCGATGAAGGGTGAACTTGGGCTCTGGAAATATCCCGCCGGCGGAAGGACAGTGAACTCGGTGAGAATCGCAGAGCTTCCCGCAAGCGTCACCATCAGTGCGGCTCCTTAGCCGCAAGCGTAGTACCTTTCGTTTACGCCTTTGCAAATTTAACAAAGCCCACACCATGCTACCGGATCTCATGTAAGTCGTTCGTAGGAGAGAGTTGCCATGTATGAATACCCTGGCGTCTTCAACGTCTTAGACTATGGCATGCTTGACGATTCCAACATGTCGTCCAGTCCATCGGGAAATGCAATAGGCTTGCAAGCTACCATCGACGCCGCAACACAGGCCGGCGGCGGAACGATACTCATTCCCACGGGGACCTATTCCGTGGAAGGCCCGATTTACATCGGGCAAAGCTCTCCCTGCGAAACGGCCAGCCTACGTCTCGTCGGAACCAGCGGCAACACTCACTTGATCCAAACTGCGCCCGACTTGAGCCCTCCCGATATAAGCGACTTCTTCTTAGTTGATATCAACTGTGGCAACAACGACGACGTCGGTGGTGTGTTATTTGAAGACCTTCACATTTCTTATAAAGACGGCATGACGAGCGGCACCGCGATAAAAGTCGGTAGCGTTACAGGCGCTCAAAACGTAAAAATCGTTAGATGTGTTCTCACGAACTGTCCAAATGCCGTTTCGTTCATTAACACATTGCAGTGCGGGATCTTTGAATCCACTATCAACTACACGGAGGCTGTTGCGGGCAATTTCCAGCCGCTCGCGGTACAGCTCGGCGATGACTTCTCTGGGAATAGCGCCAACGAGACGATCATCTCGGGCACGGTCATCGAATCCATTTCGGTCAATAAAGATCCGAATCACGGACCCGGCGGCACAGCATTGCTCATTTACCACGCCGACCAGATTCGAGTGGTCAATGTTCGTATTGAGGCTTTCGAAGCCGGGATCGTAATCATTCCTGGAGGATCCGGTGACGCCACGCACGGCACCGTGAACCATGGCTACTTCGAAAATGTTACTGCATTCACGGGCACCAACACCGAGAGTATTCTCCCGTATGCCGGTCCAGGTTTGATTATTCAACCCCAGGGGGACCAGTACGTGTCGGAGTTAGTCTTCATCGCGTGCACTTTCCAGCCTGGTGCGGACAATCCAACCGCCTATACTGGTGGTGGGATCTTTATTGACCAAAGCGAGACGACCGGCGTAGTCGATCAACTGCGGTTCGTCTCCTGCTACTCGTGCGGGTGGCCCGGCCCGGGACTTGAAGTAACTAGCGGCAGCAATATTGAAATCCTCGGAGGCTATTTCTCCTGCAATGGTTCGCAGTCAAGTCCGCCGACGCTTTCAGCAGGAATAGCGCTTACTGTTCCGGCGAATGTGAGGATTATCGGCGTCGGCTGTACCAATTCGTGCACCGACCCAGTTGACGGCTCGCCGTTCTCGGCAACTCAGGAATATGGAATATACGTCGACCTCGGGGGCGCTTCTAACATACTTGTCGAGGGTTGCGATCTAACAGGAAACCTAGATTCGGCGGTCCATGTAGGCGCTTTGGCATCGGGGGTATTTATTCGGGATTGCAATGTCTCGGACTACACAACGCCCCTTGACATTGCCGGCACTGCTACAAACGTCCAGGCAACAAACTGTGCGGGATATAACGACCAGGGAACCGTTGTGCACTCGACGATTCCAGCCTCAGCTACATCGTTTAGCGCATCCGGCTATGGCTATTACGGTCCGGTGGAGTTCTATACGATTGCCACATCCGGCAACTCAATATCACAAATTAAAGTTAACTCGACAGACACGTTCTTAAAGACGGGGAGCTTTTACCTTGCACCAGGCGAGACGGCGCAGATCTCACACGGAGGCCTAAGTGGTACGCCGGACTTCGTTATGATTGGGAAGTAGTCCCGTTAGATGCAACGCCGAGCAGCGCGGTCGTGGCCTTCACGTACTCAAGGACTTCTAAGGCGCAGCGAGCCTACGTGAAGAGGTGAGATTAAGGCTTGCTGTTCATCAGTCGCCAGCGTCTAAACGCACAGCAGGAGCGCGAATAGAACAAAAGCAGCCAGGGGAGATCTTCGTCCATTGAGCGATCGCAGAACGTGAGCGTGCGCCGCCGTTGCCGGATGCCCTTATGATTAGTGTGTCTTGCATTATGCCGACGGCAAATCGGCGCCGATTCGTGCCGAGTGCCGTTCGAATGTTTCTCGAACAAGACTTTGGCAATAAAGAGCTGCTAGTGATCGATGACGGGGTCGACGCGGTAGAAGATCTGATACCAAAACATCCCAGCATTAGGTACGTAAGGTTAGAGCAGCGAGTGCCTCTCGGCGAGAAACGAAATATTGCCTGTGAAATGGCGCGGGGCGAAATCATTGCCCATTGGGATGACGACGATTGGTATGCACCGTGGCGCCTAACTTATCAGGTAACGGCCCTCTTGGCAAGTTGCGCCGACATCGGCGGGGTCCGAGGCGCGCTGTTTGTCGACCCGGCCGCCCACGCCGCTTGGGAATACGTTTATCCGGTTCGAGCACGCCAATGGGTTTGTGGTGCGACACTTTGCTATCTCAAGTCATATTGGATTCGCCACCGGTTTGCACCGGTGCAGATCGGCGAAGACACGCGTTTCGTGTTGTCAGCCCACGATGCTCGCACCATCGTGAACGATAAAAACCAGTACTTCGTTGGGTTGATCCACGCGGCAAACACCGCTCGCAAACGAACGACGCGCCCGTATTGGGAGCCGCGTTCTTTCGACGCCATTCTCTCGATTATCGGTAACCACTGGCCCGAAGTTATTGATGCGGCGGCGGGTACCGGGGGCCGTTGCAGTAGCAGCTGCGAATTAACCGTGACGATCGGCCCGCGGATTCGTAAGAGGTCCTCGCTAATCGGTAGTGGAGTTGTTCTTGGGAGCGCTGCAGATCACAGCTTGACCGAGTTTGGAGCGTGGAACGCAACCCGAACCTCCGCGGATGCCGCAGTCAACTGGGCCGAGCCCTTTGCAGCATTCCACGCCTATCTCGATTCGGCTTCCACGGCCCTGGATTCTAGCCTAGATGGCCCCGCCTTCCTCGACCGACTAAGGCTTCTCTATCGGAACGCCGCACTACGTCATTGTCCACCAACATCGGAGGGGTTGCGCGGCCTACAGGAAATCGCGCCCGCTAGCTGCGACCGCATCTTCTGTCTGAACACTCTGGAGCGATTGCCACAAAACGACCGATTAGCACTCTTGAAGGGGCTCGTCAGCAAGTTAAAGCCTAATGGCGCATTTGTAATTGCGCACGATAATGCTCCGATTATCCAACAAGCCAGCCCTAGCCTGGAGCCCCCCAGCGCGCCGTTAGTGCCGCCCTCTCAGATCATCCAAGAGATCAATGAATGCCTGGCACCATATGGCTTTCGGGCACAGACCTCCCCGCCCGCGCCGGCTGGGAGTGAGCCATCGGCAGAAGCGGCTCAGGATGATCAGCTGCGCTTCGCTTACGGAGCGATCTTTTCCGCAGGAGGCAGGTTGATCAGCTCAAACCAGCGGCGCAGTATCGTGCTCGGATTACTCACATGGAATACGAAAGCCGTCAGTCTCACGTCTCTAGATCGACACCTTACAGAAGCGGCAACGTTGCGGCGCCTGGGCCATGATGCGTTGATCTGCGTATGCGATAACGGATCGACGGATGGCACCGCGGAGGCGCTCAAGGAACTCGACCGCAGCCTAAGTGGCGTGCCGCACGAGTTCATCTTCAATGCCACCAATATCGGAAACTCCCGAGCCCGAAATCAAATCATCGATGTCGCACTAGAAAAAATGGCCGACTATCTATTATTTGTCGATGGTGACATCGAAATCGTTCCCTTTTCGAGTTTCGTAATGATGAGATACTTGGAAGACATTGGTGGCAGCGTTGCCTGCATAGGTGCTTTATCGAGCAAGTGTAGCGCACGACGGGAGCAATGCAGCAAGACAATGTTTGAGCTCTTCCCAGAAGCCGAAGCATCGGTTGCGTGGACTCAATATGGGTTATTTCGATGTGATGCTTTCCGCGATGGCGTGAGATTCGACGAGGAACCGCCTTTTGATGGAATTGGATGGGGATTCGAAGATAATGACTTGGGCTTTCAGTTGCTGACAAATGGGTATGAAATCCACAAATTCGCGAACATTCGATATTCTCATCAGCGAATCGGGTCTTCGGTGCGAATAATGCGCGGCCTAGGCATTGATCCGAACATTATTTTCCAACGCAGAAAGCGGCGGCTTCTCGATAAGTGGGCAGATAGCTTCGTCAATTTGGAACCGTTTAGACGCATGGGCCGCGTTCCTTATTAGCCCTTCATAACTTGCGTTTAGGAACTCCGCCTCCAAATGTTTTTGTCATTGGTTGTGAACTACTGCTGCCATTTCTGCGACACCATTTGCTCAGGACGCCTCTCGAATGTGCCGACTTCGTTCTTGCGATGAATAGTACGGCGCCAACTCATTGGAATGCTCTTGTCCAGGCTAAAAAGTCAGGGAAGCCGATCGCTTGGTGGACGATCGAGGATCCCAATCACTTCTCGACCTTTTTGAGGCAAGCGGCGCTTGCCGACTTTGTGTTCACAAGCGACGAGTCCTGTATTTCAACCTATCAGTTGCGCTTGGGACATAACCGCGTCTTCTGGCTACCCTTAGCCTGCTGTCCCGAGATACATGTTCCGATGCCGAGAGAGCAGGAGGCTACGGACCTTGTGCTCAGTGCAAACTGGTACGACAACGAGGCTAGGGCCTGGAGTGCCGCAACCGTCATCGACCCATTACTCGGTCTTGGGAAAAGTCTAACCCTGTTTAGTTACAACGGGAATCTTCGCTCTTGGCCCCCAAAGTACAGGCCTTTCTGGCGTGGGGAGCGGCATTATTTGACCGCATCCGATCAGTACCGAGCTGGACACGTTGCGCTAGGCATTTTGAATCAACGGACAGGTCTAGATGGGCGAGGAAAGACCGTAATGACTAGCATGCGTACCTTCGAAGCGTTGGCCTGCGGCAAACCCCTGCTAGTCGGCGCATCTGACGCGTTTGAAAGGCTCGGAATGAGGAACTGGGAGCACCTGGTGTGGGTGACTACCCCGGAGGAAACAGTTAAGAGTATCGACCGTCTCCTTAGTAAAGAGGGTGAAGAGATCGCAACGCGCGGTCGCGATTATGTCGTAAACAACCATACATATAGACATCGCATAGATCAAATTCGGACAATCGTTACGGGGTAGAAGAGCCCTGGTTACTACAGGGGCGCACACAATTATCTTAAAGAAGGCGCTTAAACTCGCTCGAATGTGCTGTATCGATCAGCTGTGGGTATTTATCCGTGCGACATTTGTCAACGCCTCTTTTGAGGTGAAGTCCGGGTCGTAGCGCGTGCGAACAGGCAGAAACTGTGGGTACTCGTCGAAAATCCCGGCAGGGAGCCTCGCATCCGGAAGGACGGGTCGCCATTGGTTAGATCGGTACAATCGTGCGAGAGCTCGACGGCAGGTTAGGTAACAAAGCTGCCCTCGAAAGCTCGTAATACACCAACAGCATCGCCACTGGAAGGACCGCTGTTCTCTTAGCGAATCGGGACAGGACTCGTTGTCGGAAACCCTCGCTGGCGCACTCATGCAGATCGTTTTTATGATGCTCGCCACCGCACTAAAGATGTCCAGCCTATTCGCGATGAGGATCTCCACTTCGTAAATCCAGACGGCACACGATCCGATCTTGGCTCTTCAGCTCCTCTTCCGAAACTCATGAAGCGGCGCCCGGTGCGGCAGATCGGTCCACGACCTCCGCGAGACTTACGCCTCGCTCCTTGCCTAAGCTGGCTTGCCAATCGAGGTGATCTCGAAGCAGCCGGGGCCAGGGCAGCATCGGCATCACCCACGACCTACATCACGGTCTATCGAAGCTGTGATGCCGAAGGAGGTGGGTTGCGTTCGCGAAGATCATGACTTAGGAGTTTCGGCTGAAAACCGTTAGACGGCCGTTGGATTTAGATGCGCAGAAAACCGCAAAAACGCACGAGAACCCTACAGCATAAGGAGATTTCTGATGGCGCCAACGGGAATCGAACCCGTGTATCGAGGTCCCGGCCGCTCCCGTCGATTACCGGAAAGTCCTTTCTTGTACGGGTTTTGGCGTTTTCGAGTCCTTTCTAGTCCCGACGAATCCCGGCGAGTTTTGCAGAATCCGTTAGACGGCCGTTAGAGGAGCGAGCGCCATCCTGGCCGCCCGTCCCTTAGCCAAGGAAAGAACCACCGACCCGCTGCCTCTCATGCCAGCCAAAGAGATGACTACTCCACGGATGAATTTTCCGGGTCATAGGAAACGATATCGATGCCGCCTTCGCGCAAGCGACGAAGGCGGTCAGTGCCTAGAGCAGCCCACGATGGTTCATTCCCAAGCGGGTGCCTATCAAGGAATGTTTCGCCCATGCCCGCGAGGAGCATATGTTCGAACCGGGTAGCTTGACCTTGTCTCCACCCCTCCGTGATCCGACTAAGTGCGCCATCGTCGAATGGAGCAATACATGCATCTACTTGGCTGAGGCCGGCGAAGCCGAGGCCCTTTAGTACCCTGACGAGCCAATCGTAAGTCGATTTCGACAATCGATTATCGACCCCAAGCTTTCGATCGAGGTACGCTTTAAGCGAGTCAGGCGTGATTTCGACATCGAGATTACCAGCGACGAGGCGCTCCCGGGCATCAGTTCTAATTCGGCTTTCCGCGTCGCGTATGCTTTGAAATTCGCGATCCGCTATTTCCAGGAGCGCCGCCAGGGCCATGAACCGGCGATTGATTTCCTCAGGTATCGCTAGAGCCGACTTATACTGAATGTCATGCTCGATCTCGGCCCATGCATGTTGCAATATCGTTCTAACCTGGACTTCCACAATATCTTCGCCAAACCGAGCAAACTCTGGAAGCTTGCTGCGCGGCGGCTTAAGCTTTAGGAGAAAATGCACACTCTGATAGCCAAAGCGCTCGTTATCTATTAACGCATCGCTTTTATCAGTGCGCTCTATGACCGAGAATTGCTCATTGAGTGCATGCTCAACTTCGGACACGGCATCTGGAAAGAAGGTTATAATCCGGACGCCAGCCAGATCCGTGATCTCGTGCAATGGATCCCGATACTTCGGAACTGTTGGATCAATATCGGATGGTTGAGAAGCCTTCTTCTCAAAACTCTCCGCGTCTTTTGCGCGCGAGGTCACAGAGTTAATCTTGGTCTGCAGACGATTAAGGCATTCGCGAATAATTCGCTCAACGGAAAGGGCCAGGTCCTGGTAGTGCGATCGAGCTTTCAGGTATTCCGAAAGAGCCTCGCGGCCATGTTCTTCGAAGTCAAAGGTGGACTCTCGCCCCTCTTCTCTGTCCGCCGATTTCATCCGTTTAACCGCGGAAAGAGCCTAGATGCGCCGCCACTTGTCCGGAGAACCGATTCTCGTGGTGCGGACGCGTTCAACGTGGATCGGCCCATCGGTCATTTTCCTAGCACGCTCAATTGCATCATGTTGCGTATCGCAAATCGCCGAAGCGCGTTGGGTGTTAGCGCGTTTGACTGCGAATTTACCATCCTCGTTTTTTTCGATAAAAAGCGGATCTTTGCTCACAACAGCCCTACCTCCAGTGACACCGATTCGACTTCGAGCGCGAGCCTTCCCCGCCTAAGGCGGTGCACACATTCGGGTGTAAGCGCCGAAGCATGCTGGCGGGGCTTGGCGACCAGATAAAGCATTTCTGCGACCTCGCACGGAACGTGCGGGCACAAGGACCCCACCTAAGCCGCAGTCACGCATCATTGGCCTATGGCAAGAACGAATGGAAGCGAGCTGTACGCGTGCTGCGACGTAGCGCCCGCACTGACGGTAGGCCGAGCGCAGAGGTGAGGAATTGCTCTCTAGTATTGAGTTATTCAGACTCGTAGCGCGGTTCTAGCGGGAGGGCATAGAAGGTTCGCCTAGCATTCCCGCCACTACCCTGTGAGTCTCGAAAGCCCCTGATAGTACTGGACCTCCTCCGCGCAGGGTGTCCACCCGTCAATGAATACGGAAGGCCACTTTTGGCACGTTCTGCGCAGTAAACGGTAGGGTGAGCTGCTTCGGCTTTAGGAGCGAATCGCTTCCACTTGCATCGAACTCGCAGGGCCTTCCGACACACCATCAGCGGTCATTTAGACGAAGATTGGTCGAACCTGCAAAATGCAAATGGAGTAAGCAGTTGTTCACTAGCACCTATACGGGAGCCGAACTTACTTACGTGGGCCAATCTCGTAAAGATCCGCCCTAGCCTGCCGGTAAAAGCACATTGTTCATGCGGAACGTCTCGCAACATCCGGAATAATTGGTATAGGGTTGTGCAGGGCTGCTGGGACCGAGGCAGTTCCGCGTCGACCACCAATTAGTGATAGATAGGAACAAGCGCCTTGGCCGACCTATTAGCGCGCCGGCTCCGTGATATCGCTAACGAAGTGGGGGAAAAGACCTCACATCGCCGGTGATATCTGCGTAGAGACACTCGTCCTCGCAGCGTGAACCCGCGGACGTGTCGCACATGCCGGTCGCCGCGTGGAAGTTCCAATCGCCGAGGTCGTTGATTGGGCCTACCACCATCGCAACGAACTGCATCACCTGCATGGACGCAACGCTCATCGCGTACGGTATCGCATTGGCATGCGCGACTAGCGGGCTGTCCGGGTCCATATCCCGGACATAGCTGGGATCGTCGAGGAACCCGTCTCGCTCGAGAGCAGCATCGGCCGGGTCGAACGCCTTCCAGCACTGCATGCACCGACGTCCCGGGCCGACGACGTGTACGTGCCAGTCAACGCCGATGAACCTGGCGTGACGTCGGCGCGCGAGCAATCCGCCGTTCGATACAGGTATGGCGTCGGCGTAGGCGAGGTGGTTCAAAATACGCCGGCCCCAGGGGCGATCGATGCAGCAAAAAATGAAGTCGCAGTCCAGTAAGGCTCGATAGGCTACGGCCTCATCGCACCTTGCCGGAATCGCATTGACTTCGATCCCGCATGGTGAATGCGCGCGCATTGCATCAGCCGCTACGTCCACCTTGTAGGCACCCACGTCGGACGTCGTTGCATTCAAGGTACGGTCGAGATTGATGACGTTGACGCGGTCGTGGTCGACGAGCACAACCTGCCGGACACCGATCCTCGAAAGAATTTCCGCGATCTGGCTTCCAACGCTGCCCAGGCCCACGATGGCGGCGCGCAAGCGAGAAAGGTTCGCGCGCTCGGCTGATCCCCAAACGGAATCCGTACGGTTCAACGCCTCGCACGCAAGGACA
The DNA here is from genome assembly GCA_963824595.1 of Vulcanimicrobiota bacterium. Classification (GTDB taxonomy): domain Bacteria; phylum Vulcanimicrobiota; class Vulcanimicrobiia; order Vulcanimicrobiales; family Vulcanimicrobiaceae; genus Cybelea. The sequence goes on along the minus strand of CAWGPY010000001.1, from coordinate 15,598 downwards.
CGGGTGGGAGGAAGGCTCACGCGCAGGCGCTTGCCAACGACCCGCACGTTGACGGCGTCCTGACGCGCGTAGGTGCGAGGCGCGGTACGGTTCCAACGGCGCGCACTATACTGTTCATCGCGCGCAAGCGTCATGCCGACCAGCGGCAAGCTGGTCGCGCCAAGAACGCCTGCGGCGATCCGCCGTTCGGCGATCTCGTCGTCGCCGCTCATGTGTTGCCATCCCGCTCCCAACGGATGCGAGTGCAGGAAGACGAGTCCGCATTCGCGGGCGCGAGCGATCCCGAGCGCTCTCTCAACATATGCGCCCGTAAAGGAGACGTTCCCATGAACTTGCCGATCACCATCCAGGGGTAGCACGGAGCCAACCACAATCGCCGTGTCACGCGCCGTCCCGGCGGCGGGCCGGTACAACGCGAAGGTGAGATCTTCTTGACCGTCCAGCCTCATCAGGTGGTCCTGGAGCTCGCGCGCGATCGGCTCGAGCAAAACGATCGAAAACTCCCGATTAGGCATCGCCGAGCACGCGATTGAGGTATGCGATTAGCAGGTGCACCGGATTGCGGCCCTTCCAATCCGAATGCTTGCGGCTGAAGTACCGCCAATCTTGCCCCAATGGGCTGACACTCACGTTCGGCCGATCCGACCCCCAATCGGCGCGGATGTGCACGCCGGCCGGTGGCGTCATTGGATAGTCGGTTCCGACGACAGCGACATCGACTAGCTCTCCTTTATGGCGGCCAACGTGGACCTGAAAGCGGGGCAGCTTTACCAAGCTACCCGGCAGGTCTTCTGCGGGGACGCCGATCGCACCCAGCGCGTCTTTCATCGCGCTCACGAGACTGGCGTTTCACCGGTGAATACAGTAATGAATTCCGCGCAGTCCCGAAGGCGGATCGATTCTTCTAAGTTGGTGTGCGGGATGTTTTCGGGGTCGCCGAGTTCAACGATGTAGTGCTTTGAAGGGTCAGCGTTGACCAAATCAAGGAGCTCCTTGACGGTCAGATGGTCGGTGTGGACCTCTAGGGGTTCACAGTCAATTTTGAAGCGAACCGCCGGATGAGGGTGCCCAACCTGGTGGTCGCCGGGCCCGCGCTCGGCGGTCTTCAATTCCGTAGTCATACGTGATAAACTCCTCATAATTGATAACCAGCAATTCAAAACCTGAATTGCAACTAAATAATACCGCTTTCGCAATCGGATTGCAAGATAGGATTGGTCAGATTTGTCGCGAACGAACGAGCACGTCAGAGTTAGCTTGGACGCCTCGAGCCTCTTCGATGCGCTCGACGCCGCTCGCGCCGCGCAAGGTCTTCAATGGAAGCACGTGGCGGAGCAAACCGGCGTTAGCGCTAGTACTTTGACCCGCATAGCACAAGGCAAGCGACCTGACGTGGACGGCTTCGCCGCGCTTACGGCCTGGCTGGGAAACGATCCCCGCACATTTTTTACGGGGGATTCGGACAGGGGCGCGGAGGTCGAATCCGGCGACGCGGTGAGCAGGTTCGTGTCCGCCCTGTTCCGCGCGAACCCCAATCTCACTAACGATGAACGGGACGCGCTAAAGTCCTTGGCGACGAGTGCGTTTCGGCTTGCCACTCGCGGCGCCGATCACCAATGACCCTTCGCCGCGGCTTCAAAGCTGAAGCCGACCGAATCGCGCGGGATCTTCGCCGGGAGATGGAGTTGTCGCAAACTGATCCCTTTGACCCCTTTGCAGCCTCCGCGGACCTATGCATCCCGCTGTACGCATTTGGGACGGTGGTTAGCGACCCCCGATCCGTGGACGCGATCTTACTGCGTGACGGCCGCCTAAGCGCCATGACGATTTTTATTGGGCGCAATCAGCGCGCGATCTTCTACGACGAAAATCGCGCCAGCGTGCGTGTTGTTAGTGACATCTCCCACGAAATCGCGCACGCACTGTTGTTCCATCCTGCTCATTCTTTATCCGACCTTGGTTGTGCTGGCATTGATCGCAGTGCCGAAGAAGAGGCAGCTCATCTGGCGGGAGTGCTGTTGGTCCCGAATGAGGCGGCATTGCATGTCGTTTCCGCTGGTCTCGCGTCAGAAGCAGGGTCTCGGCTGTTCGGCGTGAGCGAGCAGATGATGCGCTATCGGATCAACATCAGTGGAGCGCGACTGAGGCATGCGCGCCGGCAGCGGCGACTCGCCGTCTGAAACAAAGAATCGGGATTTGGGTCTGGTCGTGCAGATCTTCGCTTGTCACCTACGGTGAGCAACGCGCTGAGTGAACGCGCGGACAATGTGATGCCGCTCGCCCGAATCTCGCTAGGCTTCGACCGGCGCATCCCCGAGCTCGCCGGGTGGAATCTGGGCAGCAGTTAGTCGATGCATCTGGAGCAGGCTTAAGCTACCTCGGCTCGTTGGCTTCTGTTTGGTTGAATCTGGGTTCGACGCCAAACTCTCGCAGTTTGGCCGCGACCTTCTCGGCGGCCACCACAGGAGACTCGCGCCTACCAAATGTCCACTGATACGGAGATGGGCTTTGTGGGGCCGCCATCCGTGGGCCTACGTAAGGGCAGAAAGGGTCGTCTTCGTCGTCGTGGCGGTCCATATGGTTCATTAGTAACACGACATAAAAGTCGCCATAGTTTCGGGGAGCAAACGGATTGTCAATCAGGTCTTGCCTTCCCATCTCCTCGCCCAAGACGAGCCAAAAAGCATGGGCCCAACCGCCTCGTGTGGAGGCCATGCGGTCAAGCCGTTGCCGCGCTACAAGGCCGCTCAGCTTGTCCTCGGGCAAGTCAAGCAGGCGCCTGAGGGCTAGATCCGCAAGCAGTGAAGCGTTACCGTTTGCTACTTTCCTCGCGCAAACCTCAAGCCGTGCCGCCACGTGGTCGGACAAACTGAAAGATATCTTCATACAATGAACAGCATATGGTCATACCAATCTCCTGTCAATATTCGTACTGCTATAGATCTGCGTTCCGACCGTCTTTTGACACGGTTGGCCCTGGTTGAGTACGATAGTGAAGCCTGCCGGGATGCCGGGCCAGGCCTCCCGTAGACCCTAACAGGTTGTGTCGGGGCCGCGACAGTCTTCTACTGACTGTGATCAGCGTGAAGAGAAGCGAGCCAGCTTATGCGGTTCGCTTTTCGTACTTTTAGGCGGCCCATGCAGCGACGAGCAGCCTGCCCTTGCGGTAGGTTTCGATGCGGCCTTCGTAGTCCCCGACATAGGCTGTCGTCACGATGTGTGAGTCCTTTTCAATCAGAACGTGCATGAAATGATAGCTGTCGCTCTGCTCGACTCGGAGCGCGGCTAGACTCCGGAAAACTGGTCGAGGCGCGTCATCCCCATCGAGATCCTCCCAGAGCTCGATCGGATCTTTAATGGCGGTCCGCGTGTACCCGGCGAATCGAATGTGTCCGGCGTCCAGGTATTGCTCCATAGTGTATTTTTGGGGCAATCCGGCATGAAGAATTGCTGGGTGCCCCAGGAACGGGGCCTCAGTCGCGCGCGGCCAGAGGTCTGTCCGCAAGCCTAGCCGCGATGCAAGACGGATCCGCAGCGCTTGGATCTGCCCCGGATCAGTTCGCAGCGTGTCGAAGTTTTCGTCAAATCGGCCAGCTGCCGTAGTGATGATGACGTTCTTGGGGCTTAGGCGGGCGATTTTTGATAGCGGCGGTAAGGAAAACTCACCTGCACTCCCACTCGTGGCTCGAGCGATATGGTTTAGCGCTCGAAGCTTCCCAAGACAAAAACCACCCAACATGACGCGCCCCGGGTTCGGCATCGGTGCGCCACACGACATACAAGCATGTTCAGGTCGATCGCGGGGTGCGGCACGGACGTATGTAAGTTCGACGGCTGCACTTACCGCGACAATCGTTGGGTTGCCGCAGCACGGGCTTGGGTGGGCATTCGTCACGACTCCCTCCTACTGTGTTCCACTCAAAATCGCGTCCCCTTCCTCCGGCGACGCGGATATGGGCGCGTACGCGCGAGAGGGGCGTGGCGCACATCAGAGGCTCGCGATCACGGCGAGCTGTTTCCCCTAACGTGACGCCGCACGCGACTCATTCGTGGGCTGCCCGTTTGCCGCGACGCGTGCGCGAGGTCTCTGCCGAGACCGAAGCCCAACGCCACCAAAAGCGGTATCGAACACCAGCGCTCTCGCAAGGCTGGCCGCTCACGGCCCTGGAGTCCCTTCTCGCGACGAAAATCTCGGCAGCCGAACCGCACGATGTGATGAGCCCATTGTTCGGATCCTACGAACTGCGATTGGCCGACGCGCATTTGGCTAGTGCTTCAGCCTCTTGACTTTTGCTAGAAATTGTTAATCATCTGGAATGCCCGACGTAATTCGACTCGTTTAGTGCACCGCGAACGCGGACGCCCGATCCACGAGTGCAACTTTGGCGTGCTGGGCTTGGAGAGCGAACCTGTCGATCCGTGGTTTTGATCCCGGGACTCTGTAGCGCGCCCGTGCCGTCGCTTCTTTGATGTGCTAAGCGGCGAGGGGTGGCAGCGAAGCTGCTCGACGATCAGCTCGATAAGGCCGTCTGTAACGCTTGGGCTCCAGCGATTCCGTGTAGCAGACGGTGTAGCGAGTGGCACGGTGCGCCGCACCCCCCGTAAATAAAGGCGGAAAGTGGTTGGTGGCGGGAGTGTTTCGATTGGCGGGAGCGTGTAGGAGGTTCTCCTACCGTCCCCGCCACTACCCTCTGAGCCTCGATTGTGCCTGATAATACTGCCGCCTTGCGCATAAGGCTACGAAGGCCAATGAAATCGCGGGCCCGCTTTTGGCCGATTCTGTGTAGCAAACGGTGTAGTGAACCGCTCGCCTTCAGGAGCAAATCGCCGCCACCAAGTCGACTTCGAGGGCCTTCTGATCGACCATTATGCGGTTCTTCGACGAAGATTGGTCAAATCTGCGACGTGCAAGCAATGGTAACGACGGATACATGGCGGAGCTTAGCGATGGCCCGCTGCCTTCAACCTGACGATCACTTGAAAACTGCATAAGCATCGAGAGCCGCGGCCACTACGAGTCGCTCCGGTAACCAGCTGCCCCATTCGAGAAAAACAGTTCGTTGGGTGTCATAGCGTTCATCGGGGACGGTGGGACAGGCCCTGTGATATCGGTGGCGTCGTGATAATCGTCCCCGAGAACAGGCGACCAGACCCGCGAATGCGATCGCGGTATAGGCGCATGGTTATTCGGTGCATGGAACCATCGTCCGATGTTGCTCCCTCGTGTTCGAGGGACCATTCGGAGATATTGGTTTGCGGCGCCCAGTTGTTGTCGTGATCAAATCGAAGCAGTCCTGAATCGTATGTTGTCCGAGTTCGGCGATCGTTTGTATGATTGTCGAGCCGGGTGGACAAAGCCAAGATTCGCGTAAGCGCTTATTTGTGCGTCATTCTTACTGGAGGCGTCGTACCGCTGGAGCTCGCCCCGACCCCACTCCTGAGCAACGACGCCGAGTAACAGCGGCCTATTCGAGGTTACCTCCAAATCGCCGGGCAAGAACCGCTTGCTTGTGCTTACGACCAGACTACCACTCGAGCCCGGCATTATCGCCCCGTCAACAAGGAAGCCACGCAGTTCTTTTCTGGCTCCGAGATCCTCCAGCCGCCTGCGAGGGAAAGTGGCAAGCACACCTTGCCGCACTAACGGAAGATTCGTGCTGCCCTGTCGTAGCGTCAGGGGATAACCAAGAACGAATATTTCGTCACCGGCATCGCAGTGGACCGCGGCAAGACTAACGGCATTTGCGATTTCGCTTAGAGGCCAGAACCTGAAATAGCCGTCGGAGAGACCGCGGGCCCATTCCGTTACATCGAGAACTGCAACATCAATTTCCGGATCGGGATGCAGTGCCCAATTCCTCGGATCGTTTTTGATCTCGAAACGTTTGCGTCGAGCCGCAAAATCGTCCGCCGGAGTCCCGCTGTACCGCAAATCGTATGGGCTGTTGAGCCGATGACGCTCGCATTGTCACCGAGCACGTGCGCCGCGGTAACGAGGTAGGCCCGTGTCTTCGGTCGCTCCCAGGTTAGGACATTTTGTCCGTGTTCGGATCGCGACGGGAGCGTATCCGCAACGAGAAACCCGGTCCCGGCCGGCGCCCCAACGTCGTCTTCGATCGCGATTGTAGTGTAGAGTATGTTCTTGGAAAGGAGGTTGGCCATGCCTAAAAAGGTCTGCCGGGAAGGCTGCCCCTCCTGCCTTGACTCTTTATGCGCCGGCGGGACTCGAACCCGCGAATCGGAGTCTCCGCCACTCCCGTCGACCCGATTGTCCTTCCTGCTACAGGTTTTCGCGTTTTTGAGTCCCGGCTACTCGCTTCGAATTCCGACAAGCCTTGCGCAGTCCGTTAAGTCGTCAGGAGAGCAACTGCTCGATAAGCAGCATTCGCCTAACCCACGAGAGTCGCGGTGAGAGCGGTCGCACTGCGCCTTCGGTTAGCTCCCGACGGCTGAACGTCACGGGCCGTCGTCGTTTTAACCGCCGTTGCTCGTAAAAGACCTTAGGCTACGGAATCGCCAACGTCAGGGCGATCGGACTCTTTGTCGTTCGCAATCCCGGGCCACGCGCACTTCACAATTCGCCTGTTAAACCATTACCAGCCATCCCGCAAGCAAGCAGGCTTTTCAAGCCGAGGGTAGGAAGCTTGCCCCAAGCCCCCGGCATGACCAAAACCGGCTAGTCAGCGTACGGGCTAACTCGAATGGAGATCATCGATGCGACGCTACATGGTGTTGGGATTGGGTGCACTGGCGCTATGGCTCGCCGGCCCGGGCGGATGGCGCCTGGCAAATTCAGAGACGCTGTCTATTACGTCCCTTCGTCGATCCATTGATAGCCCCGGCGCCCGTCCGATTCCGGGGCCGCGCGTTCCGATCGCTCACCCTGCTCCAATAGCTCGGCGAGCTTTGCCCAACTATACCGATCCCGCTAGATACGCGCAGCTTGTCCCCAAACCCGAAGCGTCCCCTATAACCGGCCGAGTTGTGGCGCCAATAGACCCGGCCAGCCCACCTTGGACGACAGCTCCCCGAACAAGACGGCTACCGCGAGCCCGTACTACCTCACTCCCGACCGCTTCAACAGGTCTTTGGCCCTGGTGGAGTTATCAGTCCCGCAGTATTCCCGGCGTGGGTGTCGCTCTCGTGAACGTCGCTAATCTCAACCTCTTGCTTTTTGCTTCCGACGTGGAGGTTCCGGAAGGCGCGCTGGACCTCGCCTTTCATCGCGTTTATAATTCCCAGTCGCAACACGACGAAAATAATGACGATGGATCAACGCCATCCGTCTATGGAAACCGATGGACAAACAATCTCGATGTCCATCTTGGCTGGGTGTCGACCGGCCAAAATACGGGAATCGTTAGCGTCTACACCGCAGAGGGCGCCCGCGATGATTTCGCATGCGAGGTCGACATCGCTGCGACGTGCACGCCCCAAACGTCTGGGATCCACGACTTCTTGGTCAGCGTCAATGTAACGTCCGGCGTAGCCTGTCAGTTCCAGTGGACGAGAAAATCGGGCTCAAGCTACATGTTCAACGCACCATACGCGGCTTGCGGTAATGGATCTGGGTCTTTCGGGCGCCTCACACGCATCTACGGACGCAACCAAAGCTTCTATCTAAATCTCAGCTATAGCTGGAGCCCGAATGATAGCGACCCAGAAAATCTGAGTCAGCTTACCGTGACGCACAAACCTGATGGCGCCCAACTTATCCTCGGTTTCGGACGAATCACTGGGACAAACATAACGGAGCTGTTAACCCTCACACGACCGGACGGTCTGACTGTTAACTATCACTATGCTGCGAACGGCGACCTGATCGGTGTCGATAAGCCCGGAAACAATCCCGTCCTTGTTAATGGTGTAACCCTACCCAATCATTTTGCCGATGGTTCTCCGATCGTCCAGGGCAATCTTCCGGAGATTTACGACCTTACGCAATCGACACTTCTCGAGGCTTGCGGTCCTCGTGCCGCGATAACGATCTTGAATGGCGATTCTACTAAGAGTACCGCCGATGGCGCATGCGTCGATTTTGACTACAACGGGAGCCAGCTTGCTGACTGGTGGACGAGAGGCGTACTAAATCCAACGCCGGGGGACAACGTCTCGCCATCCCCGATCCAGACCGGCCCTCCCACGGGGTTCGTTCAGTGGGACGATGCCGCCACTTTCACTCCGACCACTGTCTGCAATCCTTATTCAGGCCTACGGCTACAGGACGCCTTTTCGCACAATGTATTATGGTGCTACGACTCGGTCGGGCGTTTGACGGAGACGTCAATTGCTGTCTCCGCTTCTGATACTTTGACGTCAAGCCAAACGTGGGATTCGAATAACAATCTTACAAGCATAACAGACGCTCGCGCTAATACGACCAATATTGCATACGATTCAAATGGAAACGTAGTGGAAGTGTCGCTTCCAAGTCAGAGCACATCAATCGGTACAATCCGCCCTACCTATCTTTACGATTATGACAGCAACGGGCACAACGACCTAAAACGATATTGCGACCCCGCCAACAACAGCGCCAACTCTTGGAATCCGTCGCCCGGACCAACTCCATGCACAGCAACTGGTGACACGAACTACGCGAGTTTTCAGTACGACACTGGAGATGTGAACGAACCTTACGGATGTTTAACCGACTCCTACACACCAGGCGGTTACCACCGGACGCTCAGCTACGGGGTCGATTGTGGGACTGGGCAGCCCACTCAGATCCAGGGACATGCGTATATGGAGTCCGATGGGACAAATCGCACCCCGACCGAAACGTTCACCTACTTCAGCGACGGAACGGTCAAGACACATGGTAATGGCGTTCCGGACGGAGCGGTAACTCAGCTTACCTATACCGCGAATGGAATGAAGCGCATTCGGTCGGCTCAGGATCCCGACGGCGTTGTTTCCTATCGCTGCTATAATCTTAACGGGAGTCTTTTCTACAGCGAATCTGCTTCTCAATATCTTTACGATGAAGCAAACTGCCCTAATACGGCACAGATGCTCGCCGGTGCTACACCGCCGCCCTTTGCGACAGCGTATGGTTACGACGCTGATGGCGACGTGGCGACGGTCACGCAGCATCATGATTGCCTGGATTACAACAGTTCATGCGCGGCAAACAACCCAGCGACCACAAAATGCAATGGTATAACACTTTCGTCCGGGACTGGCTGTTATTACTACGATGGTTTGGACCGCGTTGTTGAAATTAAACAAACGTATGATACAACCTTCGACCTCTATAGTAACCCCTGGATAACGCGATATTTATATGATCTGACGGGACTCCAACAAAGTTTTCACGATCAGTCATTCTTAGCCTACGGCAACCTCTTTGAGATTGAGGAACTTTTACCACAGCAAGCGGCCAGTCAAATAACTGCGCCAGCTTCTGCGGGCTCAGTTATTAATGGAAGCTACAAACCACTTAAGGGCACCGCGTATGATGCGCTTGATCGGCCAGTCGCGTTATATTCTGCTATGGGAACAGGCACGGACTACACGACCGAGTCGCTTACGTGGGACTCGGGCCCGATCGGGGCAAATATTGCTGGTCTCCTCGGGAAGGACTGCAATAGCGCCACGCCCCAGCAGTGTAAAGAGTTCAACTATACGGCACGCGGGGAATTAAAGACGTTTCAGGCAATTGGAAGCCCCTCGCCTGCGCCAGAGCGCGATTATACCTACGATCCAGACGGACGCACTACCCAAATTGTTTCGGCAGCCTATCAATACCCTCAAACGTACGCCTACGACGTAAATGGCGATGTTAGGACCTCGATTGACGCCAGCAACGACCTTCCAGGTCGCGCAACTCTTACATATAACCGCTATCCTGACGGGTTAGAGCAAAGCCTCGATGTTTCAGACGCAGTGCTCAACCAAGTCGGACTCTTTACTTACTCATATCGCAACGATGGGCCATTGCAGACCGAGCTTATCGACGATACCAGCCTTGGCAGCACTATATATAACGCGGGAAAGACGAAGGTGAGGTATGATTATACTGATGCTGGCCGCGTTCTGAGCCGCGGAGAGACTGGCGCCGCAGCGCATCCTTCGCCGACTCCGCAGACGATCATCACGTACCAAAATACGCTCGGGCTGCTGAAAACAGTAACAACGCTGAACACCACTCTTTCACAGGTTACGTTTACATTAGAAAATGAACTCACGGGAATCACCGATGCCAACTGTCTTTCGAGAATCGAATATTTCTATGCTTTGCGGGGCGAGCTGGCTGGGTCCAGGCAGTGCTCATCATCCGGCGGCGGAGAGCAGGCGAACGGGCTATCGCTGCACGGTGCCGGTTCGCCTTTTGCAAGTGGTACGCAGTTGACCTGGAATAACCTCATGGCCGTATTAACCAACGTAAGCCCATCCGGAAGCAGCGCCGTACCATCTTATTGGACCTACGATCAGGCAGGTCGGATGATCAGCCAGGGGGCGCCTTACCCCCAGTTCAGTCCGAGCCCGGCTCCTGTTGTAGCAACCCGCACCTATGATGCGGAGAACCATGTTACGCTGACGACTCGCCAGTCAGGAACTCAGGGTACATGGCCCTCAGAAAGCATCAACTGGGGGCCGGACGGTCATCCGTTTGCAATCGGAGTCTCACCGAACGGGCAAACGCCAAATAACGAGCGACTACACTGGGACGGCAATCGATTGCTATTCACAACACACTTGAAAAACGGCACTGCCAGTCTCGACGATATTAAAGTCGGTGTCGAAGGTGATATCCTACCCGGTGATAGTGGTTATGCCGGACTCACTTTCTATGATCGCGGTCCCGGCGGAGCCATTCTGGGGTGTCACAATGTTACTGGAACATCTTACGCCGGATTCGGCGACAGTTTTGGAGTTTGGAACTCATCGCCCTGCGCATTGAACTTAAGCCCCACGACGGCGACGATGCCTACATCGCTTGTTTGGACTGGGAGCCCTTATTCTCAGGCCCTTACCGTTGGAAATGGCGGGACTCTTGCTATGCCAAGGCCGGATGGCTTCACCGATGGACTCGACACAATCCAAGGAGACCGTGCTTACGACAACACGTCCGGCCTTTGGACCACACCTGATCAAGATCAAGGCAATCTCTATAATCCAGCATCGCAAAAGAACTATATTTGGAATGACAACAATCCACTAGCCTATGCCGATCCAAGTGGGAACGATGCACTTTATATCGGATCTGATCGAGCCTATGGACCGGGCTACCATGAATATGGAGTTCTGACCGACGATGATAATAACGTCATCGCGGTGTTTTCTTTCGGGCCATCGGCCGGACCCTTTAACTCCTTCTTGAACAACAACTACAATCCCGGAGCATACTACTTCATGGCTACCAGTCAAAATGGAGCCAATTTGTTTCAGGAGGCTTCATGCTACGGCACTTGTTCATGGGAGCCAGGTCTCTTACGCTCCTACAGGACATGGCGGAATAACTGGATCCCATATATTTTCATCAGCTTTAACTCGAATTGGGCATTGTCGAGGGTTTTTGCCGAGAACGGGATACCATTATCGCTTCCGCCGGGCCATCCATGGCTCCCAGGATGGGGCCCCGATCTCGGTGTAGGCACGTGCGTGCACTTTGAAGCACAGAATTTCGCGTGTCATCATTATCCTGGGAGTCTGGCGTCGAATGGAGCCGCTTTGGTGAGATCCCTAGGGCTCGACGATATAATGTACACAATTTATGGGGGCGACATGCCAAACGCTGCATTGGTTTGCAACTTTGATATTACTTGCATTACGCGGCTCTAAACGGAAAAAGAATCGATGAGTGCATCGCATACTTATACCACGAGGGATCCATTAGGAAGACACGAGGTTCTGCGGATCTTTCTGCGATCACTCGCCGCCGTGTTCCTTGGCTGCCTCGCTTTTAGCGTCGGGCAGTATATTGTCGCGCCCGGTGGGCAGTACACGTTCTATTCACTGGAAGGGCCCTCATATGATCCGAGCACATACAGATGGTTTTTCCAAGACTCTCTGGGCATGGAATCGCTACTTTTTATGGGCGTGTTAAATGCTGTTTTTATCGCTCCGGTTCCGAGCGCCCTCGCTATTTTCTTTTCATTGTTGGTGTCCTTCGTAAGGCCGCTACTGCCTGTCGCACGCTTATGGTTGCAGCTCTCTTGGGGCTGGCTTTTCCCGTTGTTCCTGCTCCTTTGTTTGTTGGGTTTCTTGCACACAGTTCGCGTCGGCGTAAATCCGGGAATCTGCTGTTGAGCTAAGCACGATACCCGGAGACGTGCTTCCCGCGGCCTCGTAAATCTGCGTTCATGGCGATTAGGTCGCGTAAGAGAGCCTCGACCCTTGCGGCGCTTGTTACGATTGCGGCCAAGTCATCGAGGGTACCTCCCATTCGAAGAACGGCGCTCGCCGCTCGGTCGAACTTGAACTGGCGATCCCATTTCTTCGTGCCCGGCTTCAACCAGCGTTCGTGGTCCGGCACTACACCTTACCGTAAGGCAAATCGAAGAGTAGCACGCCCTGCCGCGCACGAGGACCGCCAGCATCGACAAGCCAGCTTGACTCAATGGACCACTATCTCCACGGTGCCTTCTCTATGCCCTCAAAAAAGTCAGAAGCGAGGCTTCATCCTCTGGCTGCATGACGAATCCCTCGGGCGCTATCGCGAAGTTGTCCTTCACCGTGAACCGAGAAGGCTCGCCCGCCTGCTCCGGCCAGCGAGCCCATGCGAAGCTTTCTATTCGGCGCCATAGATTGGTTCCAGCCAACCTCGCCAAAGAAATGAACTCGGGGTCAGTATTTTGACCAGCCTTGGTACCGGGTCGGTACGTCACTACGCCGGAACGTCGGTCACGACGAAGAGCCACGTACTCGGTTCACCCAGGTATTAACGTGAATATCCCGCCAACCGTAGCCTATATTAGCAGCTTCGGTGTTCGCGACAAGAAGTCCATGACAGTCTGATAATAGTAGCCATATGGCCGCGCGTTGTAAGCGAGCTTTCCGGCTTTTCTTAGCCCCGATACAATGTATGCGGCATCGGCTACTTCACCATCCACGCGCGTACCCGCAACACCCGTGTTGGCGACGCTCTCCCTCGCGCCGGCTAGACAATCATACCTCGCTGGTTCCGCAAAGCGTATTGCAATGTCCGTAAGAGTCTCCTGGGGACGGTAGCCGTACCGTACGCTGCCGTGTCGATGTACCAGCAATCAGCAAACGCGATTTTCGACGCGCGTGCTAAATCCATCGTGCCACTCCAATGGGATTCGATCAAGTACATCGTTATAGTTGAAGTCTATTGCACTAGGCGATAATGCTCGGCTAGTGCGCCGAAGATGCGTGCAAGCTGTGCGCGAGCATCAATCGCTATATGTGCGTTGAGAGGGTCGTCGCAGTCGCCGCTGACGCTCTCAAACACAAGCCTCAGTAAATCGAGTCGCGTTTTTCGTTTTACGCTCTTGTCATTTATACACTCGAAGCGCCGCATTAGTTCAGCGAACGAGCCTAACACTGGCGTGTCTATCAAAGCAGACGAAGAACGCGACAGTAAGAAGAGAAGAGAAGAGAAGCGCTACGCGCTACCGAGCGGACGAGGCTCCCGGCTTTCCGCCTCGGAGGCCCCGTATTGCCTCGACAAGCCACGCCCCCGCCTGGTCTTAGGGCGCTCCGCCGCAACGACCAAGCAGCGGACCTCATAGCGAATCTCTTCAACCGCTCCACGTCGAAACTATTAGGGTACAGTGGAGACTATTCAGACACTTACAGTCGTAGAAAGACACTGCCCCTGAACCGGATGCCTGTATACAGGATGCTGAAGAAACCGTAAAGAGGTCACAAACAAGGGGACCGCTTCGGAAACGACAGCGTCGGCCGAAACCGGGCCCCAGTAACGGGAGTCCCAGCTCCAATTGTTAGGAGCATAAAGCCAAAACCGGCCCGCTGGTAAGCGATAGTCGGTCCCACTCCATGGGTCCAGGCGGCGTCCGGAGCCGTCATGAGGTTCGGCGCGGCTGTGAGGTAGCAGGCAGCGGTTAACCGTTACGCCCGCGAGCGTCACGGCAACCTCGTCCCCGGCGAGCGCAACGACGGATTTAAGGAGTAGCTCCGTGCCGTCCGCGCAAGGTCCTGGTGCAAGATAGCCGCGTATGTGGCCAGTTTCTGCCGCACCGGAGGGCGCGCAGGCGGCGACGAGCATACCGCGTTTCACGCCGTTGGGCTGCAGCGGTAGCAGCAAGTAGATGCCGATCGGCATGCTGGCAGTGAAGTTGATTCGCAAGCGCACCTGTTTAGTCGCGACGGTCGCAACGCCAATGATCACGCCTATCGCCGCGAGTTTGGCCGCCCGGACGCTGTACGCGCTCGCGGAGCTGCCGCTAGCGATAGCGGCGGTAAGGAGGGTCGCGATGGCTAGCGCAACGATCGCCGTAAGGACGGGCTGGCCCATGCAACTCAGAAGACGACGACGTGCGAGACAGTCGACACAAGAATCGGAGAATGCGCCGGTGTCACTGGTTTGCGATGCGTACCGCGTGCTTCGTGCCGCGTGATCGCCACGCGGACGAGGAAAGGCGGATGCATCGCGTCGCGCTTGGCAGCGACGCGCGCGCTCCGAGCGTAGCCATCACGGATTGCAGCGGCGGCGACCACGCGCGCAATGTAGCGCGCTCCGCCATTGAGGCGGCCCGTATTGTACATGCCAATTGCATGCCGCAACGCGACCTGACCATCGCCATATTGGCGGGCAGCGAAAGCGTAGTCGCCGCTGAGTATCCTCGCGCCGACGCTTAGATTCGTACATGGATCGAAGATCGTGTGCGCGGTCACACCAACACCGGCGAAGTTCATGCTGTCGATTTGAGCAATCCCAACGTCAAGTAAGTGCCCCGCGTCTAACAGCCGGCGCGCGAGACGTTCCGCAGTCGCGCGGTCGCGCGGGTAATACGAACGCCTCGTCGTATTGTCGCCGATTGCTAGCGGGTCGCCCCCGCTTTCGACTTGTACGATCGCCGCCATGGTTGATGGCGCGACGGCCGGGGCGCAATGTCGAATCAGCGCCGCCAGTGCAAGAGCGTGGAGTGTCATGGTGCGCCCGCCTCGCTGTAGAGTGCCGTCAGCACGATGTCGCGATCGACAAGCACGTTGAAAAGATACCCTGGCGGCACTTCGAGAGTCGGCGGTATTTCCAATTGCCGTTGCGTGAGCTGGATGCTCGTGTTGCCGATCTGCTGTCCGACGGCGCCGGCAATCGTTTGCCCAACGCTCGGCGCCGCGTAAAAGCTCGATGACTGCTGTGGCTGGCTCAACTGCGCTCCCGCGCCGATGATGCTGAGCAGCAGTGCGGACGTGAAGACCTTATTGAGGTGCTCGTCGACGTTGGCGCCGAAACCGGCGTACCCAGCCTCGTCGGTCCCAGGCATGCCGAGGAGGTCGACACTAGAGCCGTCGGGATAGAGCAGCCTCGTCCACGCAACAAGAACGCGGCGTTGCCCCTGTACGATCCGGTTATCGTAGGTGCCGACGAGTCTCGTGCCGCGCGGAATAAGGAGATAGAGCCCGGTCACGCTGTCGAATACGTCATCGCGCACTTGCGCGACGA